>NZ_BMYF01000018.1 GCF_014652135.1 Mongoliitalea lutea | reverse complement strand
ATATATATATATTAAAACATCAATATTTAAAAATTGTGTATTAGGTAACAGTTACCTACTACGACAACTCACTAAAACAACAACACTTATGTTTTCAAAAATCAAAATTACTTTAGTAGCCTGTATCCTTTTTGTTGCAGGCGGAATGATGATGAGTAGTGTTAATCAACTACAAGCGTCATCAACTTGTCCAAACGGATGTGTCAGAGGTTACACTGGTTGCTATTGCCATTCATTTTATTGGTTCTTAAGTGAATATAATTGGGATGACGAAGAAATCCAGTAGTCTATGTTACCATAGACTACTATTTAAACCTATCTTTTTAATAACACTATTAAACTCTCTTCTATGAAATTTTATCTTTATCTATTATTAATCATCTTATCCTGCTCTTCACCAAAAGATCCAACGAAAAAGTTTGATATAAATAGTGTGGAAACTATCTCTATCAAAGAAAAAATTATAGATTTTAATACCATAGAGATCACAACTGCCCCAATTCTCACGTTAATTGGTGATTACTTTTTTGTTACAGATTTAGCTACATCAACGGGAAAAGGAATCCAAATCTATAATAAAAATACCTTAAATTATATCACAAAAACTTGCGAATTAGGAGAAGGTCCAGGTGAAATAATAAGAATAGGAGAAATTGCGAAAAGCCACAACAATAAAGAATTTTGGATGCCTGATTTTGCAAAGTTGCAATTATTTAAATTTGAAATTGACTCGTTAATTGCTGATAATGAATATAAACCAAGTTTTTCCATTCCAATAACCAATGATTTTTTCCTGACTCGTTTCAATGTAATTTCAGATAGTCTGGCAGTAGGCTCAGGAGTAGAAGTTCTAAGTAGTGGCACTTTCAGAGTAGCGTTGGGAAAATGGGATTTAAAAAGAAATAAAACTGAAAAATTTGGTTATGAACATCCAGAATTAGATGGTAAGAGGACTAATGCCTTCTTTACATATTCTCAACATCAATCACTAATGGCTCTATCATACATCAATTATGATATCCTAAGTATTTTTAACCAAGACGGGGCTTTACAGTTCAACATCATTGGGAAACATGAAATGAGTGAAGAAAATAAAAATTTGCATTTCTTTGGTCCCATAAATATTACAGAGAATTATATTATCGTTTCATACTCAGGAAAGCCAGCCTTTAAAAGAGATAAAAACAAGAGACCAAAAAGTATTGAGCCAAGTAAGCTACTATTCTTTAATCTTAATGGCAAACTAGAAAAAGTTGTAGAGACTGAATATGGGATTATCTCCTTCGTGGTGGATGAAGATAATAAGCGAATTATTTGCAGTTTCAGCGATCGTGAAAACCAAATCGGATATTTTAATTATGATTAAATTTATAATTCAGGTATTTATATTCCCCATAGTAATTTCGTTATCTTGTTTTGCTTGTGACAGTAAGAAAGATATTACTTCCTTAGCCGAATCTGAACAATCTAAGGTACATTTTAATCCCGAATTAAAATATTTGGCTAAAGGTAAATTGTATGCTAGTGATTCGGTTTTAAACCTAGCTATGCACAAAAAGAAAATCGTCTCAATCGTAGATGGAGTTTGCATGAAATGTGTTATAAATGACCTCAACCAAGCTGACATTTTATTTCGAGAGATCACAAAAGAAAATATACTTGCTCAAACAATTTATGTATTGAATGTTCCAGCAGCAGATTCAATATATTTTTTAAGGCATTTTGAGCCATCTATTGATGTGAAGGGCATAATTCTATGGGATGAAGCTTATACATTCGAAAACACAAATGATTTACTTACTACCGATAGAAATCGTCGCACCTTTCTACTTGATAAAAATAACAACATTAAATTTTTTGGTCATCCTCTTTACAATTCGACAATAATTGAAAAATACAAAAGTGATTTAAGTGAAACTATTTAAAAATTTTGCTAAAGACTACAGAAACAATTTTCTATCTAAAATATACGCTTCCACATCGGTTGGAAGCAAGTATTTTACCGAAAGACCTTTTTTGATGCAATCTCGGATGTAGGTAGCGGATATATCCATTAGAGGCGCTTCCACTAGTTGGATATTAGGATGGTCCCATTGTTTAGTTTCTCCCGGCCTTGGGTACACATACAAGCCATAATGCTCTAGAATCTGCTCATAATTTTTCCACTTATGAAAATGCGTCAGGTTATCTCCCCCTATGATCAAGCGGAATTCGTGCTGCGGATATTTATCAGAAAGATAGGTAAGTGTATCAATCGTATAGCTAGGCTTGGGCATCCGGAACTCCACATCACTTGCCTTAAAAAAGAAATGATCGGCGATGGCGAGCTCTACCATCTTTAGCCGATCATGTTCGTGAAGTAATGTTTTTTGCTTCTTAAAAGGATTTTGAGGACTGACTACAAACCAAACCTCATCCAAATCTGTCCTACTCTTCATGGCATCGGCAATAATGAGATGCCCTATGTGAACAGGATTAAAAGATCCGAAAAATAATCCAATTTTCAAAGCTTTTAGTATTAATCTTTTAGAAAATCTCCTACGAGCTTTTCAGCTTCCTGGAAGGACTTTTCACGATAGTCATTGACAATAACGACATCAAATTTATCTTCAAAAGTCATCTCAAACTTTGCTTTGAACAAACGTCTGGACAAACTTTCTTCTGATTCCGTGCCACGGTCTTTCAAGCGATCTGTCAACACTTCCATAGAAGGCACTTTAACAAAGATAGCCAAGGCCTTATCTCCAAAATACTTTTTTAGATTTAGCCCACCTTTGACATCCACATCAAAAATGACATGTTTGCCACTATCCCATAATCGCTGAATTTCTTCTTTTAATGTTCCATAAAAGTTGCCTTCATAGACTTCCTCCCATTCTATAAACGCATCCTCATCAATCTTTTGCTTGAATTCCTCTGGGGACAAAAAATAATAATCTTTTCCATGTTGCTCTGTTCTCCCCCGTCTATCACGGGTAGAGGCCGAAATAGAAAAACCGATATTTGGAAATTTAGTCAATAAATGCCTGACTATTGTGGTCTTACCAGACCCTGATGGAGCTGAAAAAATAATGGCTTTACCAGAACCCATAGTGCTTATTTTATTTCTTGAATATTTTTGCGAATGTTTTCGAAAAGGTCCGAAGGGGTAATTTGAGAGCAGCACTTTGTCTGTAAAAGCTCTTTTATAGCTTTTTCTAAGTGAAAATGCCTGTAACACGGCTCGCACTTTTCTAACTTTTCCTTCACGATTTTATCGGCCTCAGGGATATTTTCCCCGTCCAGAATACTCTCCAGTAGCTGAAAACATTTACTCTGTTCAGCACACGTGATTTTCTTATCTCCTGCCGATGATGAATTTGACTCCATTGTAAACTATATAATCTTATACTCTTAATCCAACTGATATCCCGTTCTTATTCAGGAGCAATTATTCCTCCTCATCCGTATTGTACCCCATGGTCTGTGCATAGGAACGTAATTTCTCCTTTAATAAGTTCCTCGCTCTGTGCAATCTTGATCTTACCGTACCGATTGGGATGTCCAAAATCTTTGCCATTTCCTCGTAAGTAAAGCCTTCAAGGTCACATAGAATGATAACGGTACGGAAATCCACCGCCAAACTATTTAGGGCATTGGAGATTTCATCTCCCAGCATATCCTTCACCATATCAGCTCTTAAATCTGTGGTACTGCTGTAATCCACATCATCAGAGTTGTAATACGTTTCTACCTCCTGATAGTCAACTTTGGCTGGTTGCTTACTTTTTTTGCGGTAATCGTTGATGAAGGAATTCTTCAAAATACGAAACAACCAAGCCTTGGCATTGGTGCCCTGCTCAAAGGAGTTGATAAACCGATACGCTTTGAGATAGGTATCCTGCACCAGATCTTTGGCATCGTCTTCATCAAAAGTCAGTCGAAAAGCAAAATTGTACATGGAGTCTATGTGAGGCATAAACTCCTGGTCGAAAATTCTATTTTTCTCCTGATCCGAATATTTTTTTCTCTGTACTTCAGACATAAAGTTCAAAAGTAATCAATGGGCGAATTTATAGCTACTATTTTTGGAATAAAGTCGAGGCTTTTGGTTTATTTTGAAAATTGTATCCAATTCCCTTGTCAAAAAGGCATGATTTTCTTCAAACTACTTTCATTATTGCCCCTTTCACTGCTTTACATCCTCAGTGATGGAGTATATCTATTAGGATACCATGTTTTGAAATACCGACAAAAAGTCATCCTTACCAATATACAAGAGGCCTTTCCTGAAAAAACAGCTCAAGAGCATCATCGGATAGCCAAGGCATTTTTTAGAAATCTTACCGACTCCTTTGCAGAAATCATTAAAGCCTACTCAATGAGCAAAGAGGAGTTTAATAGAAGAGTTCAAATCATCCACTCAGAAATTGTCACAAGTCATATTGAAAAAGGAGAAGTATTGATTGGCATGACCGGACACTTTTTCAATTGGGAGTGGCATTTGCTGCAAATGATGGCCAACATTGACAATCGGGTAGATGTGGTGTACACCAAAGTCAGCAATGCATTTTTTGAAAAACTCATGATGATCATTCGTACACGCTTTGGAGGGCAGATGGTGGAAAAAGACAGTTTCCAACGGGATTATCTCCGTAAGCGAAACCAACCACGCATGATCGTACTAGCAGCCGACCAACGCCCCGGCAATCGGGATATCCGCTATTGGAGGGAATTTATGGGTAGAGATACAGCGTTTTTCGAAGGAGCTGAAAAACTCGCCAAGCGATTTAATCACCCGGTATTATATGCCCACGTATCCAAACCCAAAAGAGGACATTATGTATTTCGTTATGAATTGATGGACAGTCCTCCTTTTTCTGATAAACTAGAACACAGCATCACGGATCAGTTCATTGAGCTTTTGGAAAATAATATTCGAGAACAACCTGAAATTTACCTGTGGAGTCATAATCGTTGGAAGTGGAAAAAGGCAGAGTAAAAAAAATCCCTAAATTTGAAGCCTGTTGGATAAAAAAGAAGCATGGACTATTTAAAAGGACTGAATCCCCCACAACGAGAAGCTGTAGAACACACCGATGGCCCAGTGATGATTATTGCAGGTGCAGGTTCGGGCAAAACACGAGTACTTACCTATAGAATCGCACACCTCATTCATGCCAAAGGAATAGATGCCTTTAACATCCTGTCGCTTACTTTTACCAACAAGGCAGCTGCCGAGATGAAGCATAGGATTGAGAAACTCATCGGTTTAGAGGCTCGCAATACATGGATGGGAACTTTTCACTCCATCTTCGCCAAAATTCTCCGGGTAGAAGCTGACAAAATCGGCTATCCAAGCAACTTCAGCATTTACGATACAGACGATAGCAAATCACTCATTCGTACCATCGTCAAAGAAATGAAGTTGGACGATAAAGTGTACAAGCCTAACACGGTTCTAGCTCGGATTTCAGGAGCAAAAAACCGGTTAGTTTCTTGGGAAACTTATCTCAACGACCCCTACATTAAAGCCGATGATGATGCAGCCATGAAGCCCCGAATGGGAGAAATCTACAGAACCTATCAAAAAAGGCTTTTCAAATCAGGGGCGATGGACTTTGATGACCTACTATTCAATACCAATGTTCTCTTCAGAGACCATTTGGATGTGCTCAATAAATACCAGCAGCGGTTTAAATATGTGATGGTAGATGAGTTTCAGGACACCAACGTCTCCCAGTACCTGATCACCAAAAAACTGGCGGCCGTTCATCAAAACATCTGTGTTGTGGGTGATGATGCTCAAAGTATCTATGCTTTCCGTGGAGCAGATATCCAAAACATCCTGAATTTTGAACGGGATTACCCGGATTTATTTGTGGTCAAACTGGAGCAAAACTACCGCTCTACAAAAAATATTGTACATGCTGCCAACAGCATCATCGCCAAAAATAAAGCCCAACTTAAAAAAACTGTCTGGACCCAAAATCAAGAAGGTGACCAAATCGAGTTGATGAAAGCGAGTTCGGACAACGAAGAAGGCAGAATGGTAGCTACAACTATTTTTGAAGAAAAAAATAACAAAAAGCTACACAACAGTGATTTTGCAGTACTCTACCGCACCAACTCCCAGTCACGGGCGATAGAGGAAGCCTTGAGAAAAATGAACATCACCTACAAAATCGTCGGTGGTCTTTCTTTCTATCAGCGCAAAGAAATCAAAGATTTGATGGCTTACCTGCGGTTTGTTGTCAACCATGACGATGAGGAAGCTTTCAAACGGGTCATCAATTATCCCAAAAGAGGCATAGGTGATACAACAGTAGAAAAAATTCTTGTGGCCGCTTACGAACATGATATTCCCTTGTGGGAGGTCGTGACCAATGCCAATTCATTTTTAAGTGGAAGGGCTGCTAACTCTGTGGACGACTTTGCCACCATGGTCAAAAGTTTCCGAATAGAAATGGAGCGAAAAGATGCCTATGAGGTAGCATCCAGCGTTGCCAAACAATCTGGTTTATTGAGAGATCTGTACGAGGACAAAACCATCGAAGGGCTTAATCGCTATGAAAACGTACAGGAATTACTAAACGCCATCAAAGAATATGTGGATAATCCTGAGAATGAAGAGAAAAATCTCGGAGCCTTCTTACAGGAAATTGCGCTTTTAACGGATAATGACCGAGATAAGGATGAAACAGATGCTGTTACCTTAATGACCATCCACTCTTCTAAAGGACTGGAGTTCAAGCAGGTCTTTGTGGTGGGAATGGAGGAAGATCTTTTCCCTTCCCAAATGATGATGCAGAGCAGGGAAGATTTGGAAGAAGAACGAAGGCTGTTTTATGTAGCCACCACCCGTGCAATGGATCGATTGTATTTAACCTATGCATTGACCCGTTACAGGTTTGGTCGACTTCTGAATTGTGAGCCCAGTAGATTCTTGGAAGAAATAGACTCAGGCTGTATACGAGTCAACAAACGGTTTACAGCATCTCCAGCAGGCTCTCTCCGTACAGAATCTGTTGAGCCACGCTCAGGATTTATCGGAATCAAGAAAAATCCATCTGTAAGACCAATGACCACTGCAAAGGTCCATACCCCTAGTCCAGACTTCAAGCCATCCAACACCAACAACTTGCAGGAAGGCATGAAAGTGGAGCATCCGAAGTTTGGATTTGGCCTAGTGCAAAAGATTGAAATAGAAGGAATCAACAAGAAAGCCACGATTGTATTTGATAATTTTGGAGAAAAGGTATTATTACTTAGCTTTGCAAAGCTCCGAATCGTATAATTATAGTTGATTGGTAAGATTTTTACCCCTCACCAATCCAATCCAAGGGCATACATGGAAAATAAAGAAAGCAATAATTACTCCGTTACCTTGAAGGAATACGGCAAAAACATTCAGCGATTGGCTATTCATATCGCAGGTATTGAGGATAGGGAAAAGAGAACAGCCAGTACTTACACCCTCGTTGAAATCGTCAAACAATTAAACCCACACATGCGTGGAGAGTCTGACCAAAAAATTTGGGATGATATCCACATTATGTCGGGCTTCACATTAGATGTTGACGGACCATTCCCCAAGCCGGAAGAAGACTTGCTTACCCGTAAACCAAAATCTGTTGGTTATCCTAAAGGTGAAGTAAAGTTTAAGCATTACGGCCGAAACATCGAGAAGCTGATCGAGAAAGCCATTGAAATCGAAAATAGCGAAGAACAAGAATCAGCTATTATCTATATCGGACAGTTGATGCGTTCTTTTCACTCCACTTGGAACAGAGACAATTTTGATGATGCCATCATTTTGGATGATATCAAAACCTTATCCAAGGGCAAGCTTCACATTGACTTGGAAAAAGTAAAAGAAATGGGGCTGTTCGAGACCAATACCCGTCGAGATTTCAAATTACCTTCCGACATGGAAAAAGAGAAATCCAATGGAGATCGTAGAAAGAATTTTGGAAAAGACAGAAGAAGAAACGGCGGTCACTCAAAAAAACGCAGGTAAATGTCATCATTTAAAGTAAAAGGAGGCGTACGTCTCAAAGGGGAAATCATTCCTCAAGGAGCCAAAAATGAAGCGCTCCAAATATTGTGTGCAGTATTACTTACACCTGAAAAAGTTACCATCCATAAAATACCCAATATTAGAGATGTCAATAAGTTAATTGAACTCTTGGCTGATATGGGTGTAAAAGTGGAACAAATCGGTCCTGAATCGTACACTTTCCAAGCTGATAATGTCAATACCAGCTATTTGGACACAGATGATTTTCTAACGAAAGCTTCTGCATTGAGAGGTTCTGTGATGATCTTAGGTCCATTATTAGCCCGCTTTGGCCACGGAAGATTATCCAAGCCAGGCGGTGATAAAATTGGAAGAAGAAGGATGGACACCCACTTTTATGGTTTTCAAAAATTGGGTGCAGAATTCCACTACGACAGCAAAAAAGAGATTTATTACATCGACGGAAAAAATCTGAAAGGAGCATACATGCTCTTGGATGAGGCTTCTGTAACAGGTACCGCTAATATCGTCATGGCCGCTGTAATGGCGGAAGGCAAGACCACTATTTACAACGCCGCATGCGAACCTTACTTGCAGCAATTATGCGATATGCTTAACCGCATGGGTGCAAAAATCACCGGTATTGGTTCAAATCTCCTACATATCGAAGGTGTCAAAGAATTAAAAGGTACAGAGCACACCATGCTTCCGGATATGATCGAAATTGGATCATTCATCGGGATGGCGGCTATGACCCAATCTGAGATTACAATCAAAGATGCCCAGATTCATCGCTTAGGAATCATTCCAGATACATTTAAGCGCATGGGTATCAAAATGGAATTTAGAGGAGATGATATTTTTATCCCAGCTCAGAAACACTATGAAATTGAAACTTTCATCGATGGATCCATATTGACTGTTGCTGATGCAATTTGGCCTGGTTTTACACCCGACCTTTTGAGTATTGTTTTGGTAACAGCTACACAGGCAAAAGGTACTGTACTCGTACATCAAAAAATGTTTGAAAGCCGCTTGTTCTTTGTAGATAAACTGATAGATATGGGAGCGCAGATCATCCTTTGTGATCCTCACCGTGCTACAGTAATCGGATTGGATAGAAAGTATCCGCTGAGAGGTATCCGCATGACCTCCCCAGACATCCGAGCAGGGGTTTCCCTCTTAATAGCAGCCATGTCTGCTGAAGGCACCTCCATTATCGACAACATCGAACAAATCGACCGAGGCTACCAGTACATAGACCAACGTCTCAACGCCCTCGGAGCAGATATCCAACGAGTTTAACAAAGAAGCCCTTTTCATTTTTGGAAAGGGCTTCTGCAATTTAAACGTTTAAGTTGCAAAAGAAACATCGAATTACTTTTACTTCTACCTATTTTTAGTCTACCATCAAATGATTTTTAATATGTGGAACTATATGACTAAAAAGGAAATTGACCAATTATCTTATGAAATCGTTGGTGCGATCATCGAGGTTCACAAAATCGTTGGCCCAGGCATGCTCGAAAAATTCTATCAACGGTGTTTAGCTAGGGAATTTAAACTCCGTGGTATTTCCTACGAAAACGAACTTATCATCCCCTACGACTACAAAGGAGAGTCTATTCATTTGAATCTCATCTGCGATTTCTTTGTGGAAAATTCCATCGTTGTGGAATTAAAGGCAGTGCAAGAAATGCATCCTATTTTCAATGCTCAAATCATCAGCTATATGAAGGTACTAAATGCCCCAAAAGGAATACTAGTAAACTTCAACGTTGAAAACATCTTTAAGCAAGGTCAAAAAACATTCGTTAATAAAATCTATGATCGTCTTCCTGATTATTGAGATGAACCACATAGGGCACACAGGTAACATATTCTTTGTTTTAGGGAGTATTATGAATCAAACATTTTAGTGAAAACCTATTCATTTTTATTCCTTAATTTTTGTTTACTACATTAATCTATGTGGTAACAACCTTATGTTCCCTATGTACCTATGTGTTTCTAAATTAAAACCCTTTCTATGTGGTTTGATTCTTTTTTTCAGAATGATAATAATGTATATTTTGGAAGAGAAGAAATAACTAACGTGTACATGAATCCAATTGCTAAACCTAGCCCTCATTTTGCAGCCCCTTGGAAGTTGAAAGGTGAAGGGTTTATTCTGGTGTATCGATTCACCAAAAACTTCGTGTATGAATCAGGTTTTCTTAGAGAAGATCAACTAGGCAACTTCAAAGGTGGATTCGGATATGTAATGTTGGTCAATTATGAAGAATCTCCCGTTGGGCCATATAGAGAGTTGCTTTTTATTCCAGGCAAATTTGGCCCCGAAAACAAACAATGCATCACCAAAATCTATGTTGATAGCGATTCCAGCACAGAAAACGGGAAATACAATTGGGGAATCCCTAAGGAAACTGTTCCATTTATTTGGAATAACGAAGGAGCTGTAACCACCATTGGCGTAGGAAGCGAAGAAAGCCCCATTTGGTTTAGTAAAATCAAGACTGGTTCTTTTCCTCTACCTGTCTCTACCAAAATTTTACCCATTAATTTACTCCAACGCTTGAATGAACAAAAATACCTCACCAAACCAGAGGGCAAAGGTTGGGGAAAGTTCGCTAAACTTGAAAAGATCCATGTCGACCCACTTGGATTCCCTGACATCAGTCAACAAAAACCATTGATGTGTGTGCATGTGAGTCCTTTTTGGATGTCTTTTCCAATTCCAACGCTTGTATGAAGCTCATTAATAAAAAAATCTTGATTACAGGTGCTGCTTCAGGCATAGGAAAGGCTTTGGTGAAATCCCTTTATAAAGAAAACCAAATCCTGGCAGTAGATAAAGACGAAATCGCACTCCAATGTTTAAAAGAAGCATGTAGCTCGATTATGATTGCACCCATCAATTTATTGGATGAGGAGGCAGTTTTCAACTCCTTGCATCTTGCGGAGCAAAAATTAGGAGGTATTGACTTGTGCTTTGCTAACGCGGGACTTGGGTATTACCATCAGTGGCAACAGATTCAGCCAGCGCAAGCCAAGGAAATTTTTACGCTCAATGTGCTAGTCCCAATGATGTATGCCCATCTATTAAAAAATAAATTCCCTCATGATACCCCAAAGTTAATCATTACCGCTTCTGCCATTGCTTTTTGGGCGATCCCAGGATACAGTTACTACAGTGCGAGCAAAGCTGCTATCAGGCAGTTTACAAAAGGCATTTGGTCGGAGCGAGATGGTGATTGGTTGACCTTAGTACATCCCGTGGCTACCAAAACATCTTTTTTTGAAAAGGCCGGAAAAGACGTACCTATGGCCTGGCCTGTTCAAACAGCTGACGAGGTTGTCCAAGCAATCATAAAAGGACTTGGGGCAGGAAAAAGAGAGATATTCCCTTCCAAGTTGTTTTGGTTTTCATTACAACTCAACAAACTATTCCCTTTCATTAAAACCATCTACCAAAGCATAGAACGCTCAAAATTGAAAACGTACCTACAAAAATCCTCACCTCCTCCCCAAACCAATTAAAAACACCAATACCCCTTAATAACAAAAGGCTTGGAAGCCTGTTTCAAGCTAAGTAAATTCCTGCAAAATACTTCTTATGAGAAACTTACTACTTTTACTCACGCTTATAGTTATCGTAAGCTGCCAGGCTCCAAAAGAAGAGCTTTCGCTTCCTATGAAAGTGGCTAAGGCCTATGGAATTGATAACTTTGACAAGGTATCTTCCATTGGCTACACTTGGAATGTACAAGTTGGAGATGAGGTACGTACACGTCGTTGGGAGTGGAATGTAGATGGGCGAATGGTAACGTACACCACAGCTGACACAAGCTATACCTATAGTTTGGACCTGCCAAAAGAAGAACTTCCACCTGCTGATGCTGGATTTATCAATGATAAATATTGGTTACTCTATCCTTTCCAGTTGGCTTGGGATACCGGCTACACCTACGAAGTTGAGGAACATGTAAATGCACCAATCTCAGGAAGATCAAGCACTAAACTGACAATAGTCTACAACAACGAAGATGGGTATACTCCCGGAGATGCCTATGATTTATACTTAAATGATCAATACATGATCAAAGAGTGGACCTTTCGAAAAGGTAATGGAAGTGAAGGAAGATCATTCACTTGGGAAATGGAGAAGGAATCTGATGGCATCCTCATGGCAACTGAACACCGCAATGCTGAAGGACAACTTTTTATTTGGTTTTCGGAAATTGAGGTTTTTTAAGAAGGAAAAACACGCTAATAATTTTTCTCTTAGAATTTTATCCCTATTTACGTAAATTTAATTCCAATTGAGCTCTTACCAAAACAGGGAACCCAATTCCTAGAAAATCCCCGCTATCCTCTTCATCTATTAATAACGTTAACTGATTAGTAGTCAACCTACTTACTTGAAGTTCATCTACATTACCTTCTGATAAGAGGCGCAATAATGTATTCCCATTAATCAATTCATAAGTACCAGATTCCTCTATCACGCCATTCACTCGAATCTCATAAGTGCCATCAGACCGGAAATTTAAAGTTGTGTTTTCAAAATTTGCTGTCGCCGATATTATCTCCTTAATTTCAGCTTCTGCTTCCAAAGCCTCTTGTTGGGATGCTCCCAAAAATTGTAGAAATTGCACCAAAGGCTGACCATTTACAGTAACACTTTTCAGTTCAAAATCGTCAAAACTCCAAGTTCCCACAATTGGCGAAACCTCAGGTTCATCATCATTATTGCAGGAAGAGAGGAACAACAAGCAAACCAATAATAATGAATAGTATTTCAATAAATTTTTCATAATTTTATGAACATATAGAAGCTCTAAAGATAGCTAATCAACAAGACAGCGCAAACTTTTTAAGTCATATTACTTTTATTTGAACAGTATAATTCTTCTGGACAAGTATATCAACTTGAACTGTATGTACTGTAAATATTTACTTCAAAAATCAATTAAACAAAAAAAAAGCATCTCTGCTTGGCTTTGTAGTAGCGGGAACAGACCGAACTGTGTCCGTCGCGGCGGATAGGAGCCCGACGAGATTAGCGGAAACAAAAAAACCGGTCAATTGTGACCGGTCTTCGTAGTAGCGGGAACAGGGCTAAATACCCCCTTTTTTAAACTAATAGCATTTTATTTAAATACATTGTTTTTCAGTATTTTACATTTTTACCTAATTAAATAAGGATAAAAGAAATAAGATTAAATTAAGGAAAAGTGTCCCCTAAAGTGTCCCCTGCTTTTTCTTTTTCGTATATTTAAGCATCCAATCAAAAGACAGTCATCATGGCAAAGTTTAACTATTACCTAAAAGAAAAGTCCAAAGACGGGGACACCCCGATTTTATTATTTATCAGTTATCATGGGAACCGCTTTAAATACTCCACATCAAAAAGCATCCATCCCAAGTACTGGAATGAAGACACCCAACTTTCAAGACAAGTCAAGGAATTCCCACAGGCCAAGACATTAAATGACAGATTGAAGTTTATCAGGTCGGAAGCAGAAAGGATTTTATCAGAACTCGAAAATGAATTAGGACATCCACCCGCACCCGATTTGCTAAAATCAAAACTGGATGAAGTCCTGAAAGATATCCCTGTCCAAAGTCCGGACGATGAAAACAGACTGCCATCATTCATGGAACTGTTTGAAAGATTTATCAGGGAATCAGAAGACGGGACACGCCTGACAAGTTCGGGGAAACGATTTGATAAGCGATCAATTCAAAAATATCAGACCACAAAAAAACTACTAATGGACTTTTCCAAGACTTATCACTTGGATTTTGAAACCATCAACCAAAACTTTTATACAAAGTTTGTGGCCTATCTGAATAAAGAAAAATCTAAAACTGTCAATGGGGAAAAAGTAGTCATCAAGCCAAGTTTTACACTCAATACAGTAGGTAAGTATATTCAAGTACTTAAGACGTTTTTACTGTATGCCACCGAAAATGGATATAACACAAATATGTTTTTCCAATCAAAACAGTTTAAGTCTCACAAAGTGGCAGGCTTTTCCATTTATCTGAATGAAAATGAAGTGCAAAAAATCTTTGAACTGGATCTAAGTAAGGAACCACACTTGGAACGTGTCAGGGACTTGTTTGTAGTGGGATGTTGGACAGGTTTAAGATTTTCAGACTTCACCACCATCAGGCCTGAAAATATCAAGGACAGGTTTTTTGAAATCAAGACATTCAAGACAGGGGAAAAAGTAGTCATCCCCATCCATCCGATGGTAAAAGCGATCATGGCAAAATATGAGGGGAAACATTCAAACAGTCTGCCCCCTGCCATATCAAACCAAAAGATGAATTCCTATCTAAAAGAAATAGCACAGCGGGTGGATATCCTGAGAACCCAAGTAGAAGTGGAGCGCATCAAAGGAGGCCTAAAAACCTCCACCAAAATGCAGAAATATGAATTGGTTACAACACACACCGCCCGCCGTTCCTTTGCGACAAACGTTTATAAAAGTGGTTTTCCTGCCATCAGTTTGATGAAAATCACAGGACACCGGACAGAGAAATCTTTTTTACTCTACATTAAAGTCACTCCGGAAGAAAACGCAAAACAGCTACTGGATCACTGGAATAAGTCATTTTTAAAAGTAAGTTGATATGGAAAACTCAAGGATCAAAAAAGAACTGGGGGATGATTTTAATGACAAAATAACACCTGAATTGAGAAAAGCCGTATCTGATTTTACAAAGGCATTCAGTCAATTTGAAAGTAATAATGAGGCTATTTTCAAAAAAACCTTAAAAACAGTCAAACATATCTTAAAACAAAAGTCATTAATTCTACCAAGGGACTGGAAAGAAGTATTTTGGGAATGGTATTTAGACAAAGAACATACAGAGGAAGAACGACTAGAGTTAGATTTTAAAACAATTCCTGAATTAATAAAAGACCCAAAAATCATTCTCAAGTGGGCAAAGGAATACAGTGAAAAAATTGATAAAGAACTGTTTACAACACCCGAAAAAGTGGAGGCATTAAAGAACCTGCCACACGCACTTTGCATACTGGATGATTTAGGCATACTGGATCTTATTGAGGAAAAGTTTACTAACAAAAATTATTCAGGCAGAGCAAGGGAAACAGACAAGGCCAAACTTATTGCTACCATCCTAAATATTGATGAAGTGGAAAATATCAGGTCTTCATTAAGAAAAAAAGAATACCTGTCAAAAACAGCAAAAAAGAACACCAAGAAAATATTAAATAACTTGGGACTGACTTCATCATTTGATGATGATTAATCTTTTTTAACAAGTTGGGGAATCCCCGAAAATTCCCCGCTTTTCTACTTTTTAAAATTGTGCCATCACTAAAAAACAATAGTTATGGACAATTTGATTTTAACCACCTACACCCCTGAGGAACTTACAGGGATTATCCACACTGCCATCAAAGAAGCAGTCAAGGACATCATGCCTGTTAACACCTCCACCCCAAGTGAAAAACTACTGACAAGAAAAGAATGTGCAGACAAGTTGAAAATATCACTTGTCACGCTTAATGATTGGACTAAGCGGGGACTTATTCAGTCTTATCTTATCGGGGGACGTGTCCTGTATAAAGACAGCGAAATAGAAGCATCACTTTACAAAACGCAAACTACAAAGTATTAATCTGATGGAGCTAAAAAAGAAAATGGCACCAATCGGAAAGAATCCCATTGATGCCACCACCGCTTATGGTATCCAATCAAAAGCAGTATTCAAATATACGGATATTTTAGGCCTGACAGACAAGACTGGATATCTAAATTCAACTTTTACAGGGGTGGAGGCCTGCCAAGGATGAAAGCATGCAGGTTTAAAATTGAGAAAGTGTCCCCATCCGGTGAAATAGTTTCATTTGATGTAATTGGACTGTCCGAACCTGAAAATCAAGCCTTATTTGTCATCAAACATGATGGCATCTTGATTGGACGAATGGAATGTGAAGTTGGAAACTTGATGGCAAGAAGTGCAATAGACTTCATTATTGACGGATACCTTGACAGCGATGAATTTCAGAAAAGCAGAAAGGAGGCAGGACGATGGAATTGAATGAAAGAAAAGTCAGTCTGCCTGCCATGGATCTGAATGAAGTTGCTAAGTCAATGAATGAGGCTATAAAGGAGCCATCAGGAACGCCCGAACCGCCAAAACCGATAAATAACAAAGTTAAGGTAAAAGACTGGCTTAGAATGGCTAAAATCGACCCAAAGGAAAAAATAGAAGACTCCATCACTTGTTTGTCATTGGTTGGGGATACGCATGATGGGATAATTTCAACACTGGGAAATTTTTCCTTGATAATCGGGAAAGCTAAGTCAAAGAAGACATTTAGCCTGTCTTTGTTTTTGTCTGCATTAGTGGCAAATAAAACCCTATCAGGAAAATTTAAAGGATACCTGCCTAATGATAAAACAAAGGTGGTTTTCTTTGATACAGAACAGTCAAGAAAGCACGTACAAAGTTTTTATCACAGAGTTTGCAGGCTATCAAGCATAGAAGAGCCTGTCAATTTTGAAACTTTCTGCTTAAGAAGGCATACACCACAGGAACGTCTTGAAATCATTGATTTTTACATCAATTCAGAACCTGATTTGGGTTTTGTTGCGATTGACGGAATCAGGGATTTAGTCACATCCATCAACGATGAAGAAGAAGCCACAAAGATTGCATCACACCTACTGAGATGGACAGAAGAAAGAAATATTCACATCATCACAGTCCTGCATCAGAATAAAGGGGATGAAAACGCAAGGGGACATTTGGGGACTGAGTTAGTCAATAAGGCAGAAACAGTTTTATCCGTATCACTCGACCGCCAAGACAGAAAAATTTCCATAGTGGAACCTGAATTTTGCAGGGACAGGGAGCCTGATGTTTTCGCTTTTACTGTCAATGAAAATGGACTGCCTGAATTAGTTGGGGACTGGAAAAAACCTGACATCAAAAGCAAAAAGACGATGGCACCAAATGAAATATCAGAAGACGATCACAAAAAAATCCTTAAGCAAATATTTGATGATCTTGGGGATGAAGTCAAGGGAAGCGAAGTATTAGACAGGATCAAGACACTGTTTGAAATCGGGGACACAAGGGCAAAGGAATTCAGGACATACTATCTGTCCCAAAAATGGATAATCAGGAACGGACGCCTAAACAGCCCGAAAACAGTCTATACTTTGAATTCCTAAATAACTCTACTTAGTTGGTTAGATACGTGCATAGGGTTTTATCTAACTAACTAAGTTCAAAACTCTACTTGGTTGCTCGGTTAAGTTACTCGGTTAACCAACTTAAACAAGTTCAAAACATGAAATCAATCCTTGATATAGAAGTAAGTTGCTTTAAAGATTATGAAGAAACAGCACACCCCAAGACAGTAAATTTACTGAGTTGGTTAACCTCCACCAAGTACAAAGATAAAGTGGATCTTATCCGGACATTAGACGATAAGAAAGAACGGGATGCAATAAAATCCACACTGCCTGCCATCACTCCAAGTGCAATTTTGAAAAACAGGAAAAGGGGGATACCATTAATGGAAAAATTGGTGAAGCATTCAGGATTTATTCAAATTGATATCGACAAGTCTAAAAACAATCTTGGGATATCAAACTGGGATGATTTGAAAGCAGAACTTTGTAAACTGCCAAACATAGCATACTTTGGACTGTCTGCATCAGGACGGGGATTTTGGGGACTTATCCCCATACCACCCGAACCCGAAAACCATAAACGATATTTTGACAGCCTTGAAAAAATCTTTCTCGGATGGGGGATTGAATTGGACGGACAGCCAAAAAACATAGCATCCTTAAGGGGTTATTCATACGATTTAGAGCCTTATTTTAATCATCAGGCCGTTCAATTTACAAAGATGATACAAACGTACCCCGTCCCCCAAGTCACACCTCCACCGCTTAAAACGCCCGTATCTGATGGATACTTTGCATGGTTAGAAAACTGGATCTTAAAAAGGATATCAGAAGCAGTGGAGGGGAAACGGCACGCAAAAAGACTTGAATATTCACGTTTAGCAGGGGGATTGATTGCAGGGGGATACCTGCCACACACCATGGAGGAAACCATCATCAGTGCATACTTATCACAGTATGGGGGACATGATGCCAAGGACGTCCAAGACAGGGAAATCAGGACGATCAGGGAAGGAATTGCAGACGGATTGAAAGCACCTATCCACCCCGACTTAAAATGTTTGTTTGTCCCATTTACAGACATTCAGGACTATTCAGACAAAGCATTTAAGATATGGCAGGGGGACGATCATTTTTATATCCCCAAGTCCACAGTCTTTGAAATACTGGATTTTGGCTTTTATGTATCTGAAAACTTTCTGATGATGGCAGAATCAAAACCGCCTGCCTATCAGGAAAACGCATGGAAGAAATTCAGAATTGACACTGTTTGTGTTTATCAGGTACCACAAAAAAAAACTTTAATCACTGAAAACGATGACACCCAAGCAGACATTGACAGACTTGAATCAGAAATTAAATCTGTATCTTATAAGATTAGAAAAACTATCCAAGAAATTAGAAAAAGAAATAAGGAGAACCAACGCCTTAGAAACGAGATTGCAGATTGTGAAATTTCAGAAAAGGCAATTTTGGCAAATAAGGAATTACTTAAAAGATACAGGCTGGAATCCTCACTTATTCAATGATGAGAAGCTTTAAAAAAATCCGTAAATTACGGTATAAATACGGGTGACATGGGAAAGTTTGAAAAAGGGAATGCAGGACGTCCGAAAGGAGCCAAGAACAAAGTCAATACTCAAATGAGGGATTTAATACAGCAGTTATTTGATGCAAACTTTGATACCATCCAAGAAGACTTGGAATCATTGGAACCTAAGGACAGACTTAAATTTATGACTGATTTACTGCCATATCTACTGCCAAAGCTACAATCCACCACATACAGCCAAAGGATTGACTTGGACAGCATGAGTGAAGATGATTTGGATTTATTGATAAATAAAATCGTCAATCAATGAGAGTAGAAGACAAAAGAAAGATTTTAGAAGCCTATTTGGATAAGACCATAGACAAAGAAGAAATGAAGTTTCTTTTAGATAATGGCCTACATATCCCAATTATCGAATGGATACCAGCTGAAAATAAAGCTAAAGAGGAAGCGAGTCAAAAGAGAAGGGAATTATTATCAAGGGTTTTTGGAATGACATTCCCAAAGATTGAATGGATTTGAACTTAGTTAGTTGGTTAAAACCCTATACGCATATCTAACTAACTAAGTCAAGTCTGCAAAATTTTGATAGTATCCGGATTGACATTTTCATTTAAGAAGCATTTTGTTAAATCGTCTTTGGTTAACTTTCTGTTTAGCCGTTTTTCAAAACAGTCCATACAAAGATGATTTTTTCCAACTCCAAACTTTTCCCAAAGTTCGTTTAATACCATAAAGCCTTTTTTGGCAGGCATACTGATTTTACAATCATTGCAGAATATTTTTGCCATGGATGAAATTGAATTTTTGGAGTCCATAAAAAAAGAGTTTTTCGACATTAAAAAAAAGGATCATTAGGATAAAAATATAGGGCAATTTTCGGCAAAGTATCCCCTAAAGTGTCCCCCAAAAATAAAAAACCCCAAATACAGCTTGTATAAGGGGTTTATAGTAGCGGGAACAGGACTCGAACCTGTGACCTTCGGGTTATGAGCCCGACGAGCTACCAACTGCTCCATCCCGCGATATTTCTTAAATTTGCCTTTTTCTAAATTATGTCAGCCATTTGCTGAATTCGTGGTACAAAAGTAGAGAGTTTAATGATAAAATGCAAATGAATAGGTAATATAATTTTGCACAGCAAACCAATGATTTCTTTTACCTCCTGAAAATTAGCAACTTATTAACGGAAAGTTTTTTCAATAAAATCATTCATTTTTATGCATTTGGATGAATTTTCCACCCTAGAAACCAAACTATCTTTGGTTTATTCGATGGATTTAACCAAAAGCCCAAAAATTTCGAGTACCTTTGCACAAAAAACTATAGTCATGACCGAACTTACACACCGAGCTGGATTTGTAAACATCGTGGGTAAACCCAACGTTGGCAAATCTACGCTTATGAATGTGCTGGTAGGTGAAAGACTTTCGATCATCTCCTCCAAAGCCCAGACAACCCGTCACAGGATTATGGGTATCATGAATGATGACAATTATCAAATCGTATTTTCCGATACTCCGGGCATGCTCAAACCAAAATATGAGCTGCACAAAAATATGATGAGCTTTGTCAATATGTCCTTGGAGGATGCAGATGTGATTCTTTTCGTAACCGATCTATTCGAAACAGACGAAGAAATAGAAGACGTAATTGAAAAGATCAACCATTCAGGTGTTCCTGTACTTCTTGTAATCAACAAAATTGATTTGTCTAAAGAAAATCAACTGGAGGAGGTAACCGCCTATTGGACGCAAAGAATCAAGGCAGAAACAGTAATTCCGATTTCTGCTACCGAAAGTTTCAATACCGAACGCATCCTTCAAGAGATTTTGGACAGAATCCCTGTCCATCCACCATTTTATGATAAAGATGAACTGACAGACAAACCTGAGCGCTTCTTCGCCTCAGAAATTGTCCGCGAAAAAATCTTCCTCAACTACAAAAAGGAAATTCCCTATTCTACAGAAGTAGCTATCGAGGATTTCTATGAAGAAGACAGCATCATCCGCGTCAGAGCTGTTATCTACATCGAGCGTAATAGCCAAAAAGGCATTATCATCGGTGAAGGTGGCAAAGCCCTCAAAAAAGTCGGAACACAAGCACGAGAAGACATGGAAAAATTCTTCGGAAAGAAAATTTTTCTGGAAACATTCGTTAAAGTGGCCGAAAACTGGAGAAAAGACAAAAATAAATTAAGAAGATTTGGTTACGACCAATAAAAATACAGCATCGTATGGCTAATATAGTAGCAATCGTCGGTAGACCCAATGTAGGAAAGTCTACCTTTTTCAATAGATTAGTAGAAGAACGAAAAGCAATCGAGGACAACGTCAGCGGGGTAACCCGTGATAGGCATTACGGACATGCCCAATGGGGTGGAAAATTCTTCTCCGTCATCGATACAGGAGGGTACGTTACAGGTTCAGAAGACGTGTTCGAGGCAGAAATACGTAAACAAGTAAAATTAGCCTTAGAGGAGGCAAATGTGATCCTATTCGTGGTGGACTGTCATGACGGATTGACTGACCTAGACAAAGAATTTGCCAATGTACTGCGAACAAGTAACAAGCCTATTTACATTGTCGCCAATAAAGCTGACTCTGCTGAAAAAGCACTGATGGCAGCGGAATTTTATTCCTTAGGACTGACGGATCACGAAATTTTCCCGATTGCGGCGGTCAGCGGTAGCGGTACAGGAGATTTATTGGATGAGGTAATTACACACTTCCCTGACCAAGGCGATGAAAACCCGGATGAGGGTATCCCAAAAATCGCTATTCTTGGAAGACCTAACGTAGGAAAGTCCTCTTTCTTGAATGCCTTACTAGGAAAAGAACGCTCCATAGTAACAGATGAGGCCGGAACTACCCGTGATGCCATCCACACCCGATATAAATTATTTGGCAAGGATTTCATCATCACCGATACAGCTGGTATCCGTAAGAAAGCCAAAGTAAAAGAGGATATCGAGTTCTATTCGGTCATGCGTTCCTTGCGTACTTTAGAAGACTCTGATGTTATCATTGTGATGGTAGATGCTACCCGCGGATTAGAATCTCAGGACATAAACTTGATCAGCTTAGGCATCAAGAACAATAAGGGAGTGATGATCATGGTCAATAAATGGGATTTGATCGAAAAAGATCACAAAACCATGGAAAAGATTAAAAAGGAAATGATGGAAAAACTCGGTGAAAACCGTTGGATCCCAATCATCTTCACTTCTGTGGAAGAAAAGCAGCGGATTTTCCAAGCAATCGAATTGGCAGTTAAAGTCTACGATAACAAAACACGAAGAATTTCCACTTCCAAGCTCAATGATTTGTTACTTCCGGAAATCGAAAAATATCCTCCACCAGCATTGAAAGGAAAATATATTAAAATAAAATACATCACCCAACTCCCAACCAAAAACCCTGTTTTTGCGTTCTTTTGCAACCTTCCACAGTACATTAAAGACCCATATACACGGTTTTTGGAAAACAGACTTCGTGAAAACTTTGATTTTGAAGGAGTTCCAATTAAAATAACTTATAAGAAAAAATAAAAAATATTAAGCTTGCTATTGACTTTTACATGAATGGTCGTACATTTGCAAGCTCAAAATAGAAACAAACCAAACATCATGAAAAAGGTATTTGCAATGTTCGCTGTAGCTGGAATGTTATTCACTGCTGCTTGCGGAAACAAAACTGAAGAAGCTACTGAAGAAATCGAAGTAATCATCGAGGAGACTGAAGAAGTTATCGAAGAGGCTACTGAAGAAATCGAAGAAGCTATGGAAGAAGTAACTGAAGAAGTTGAAGGTTAATTCTTACTAAACTTCAAATGAAAGTCCGGCAATTATTGTCGGACTTTTTTTATTTTTGTTCTGTGAGTACAGACGATAAATTCCGAAACGCCTTTCAAAAATACCTCCCCGAAAAAGCAGTTGACCATTGCTTTCATTTGTGGAAAGAAAAACCCTTCACGTTTAAGATTACCAAGGAGAGGACGACCAAGCTTGGGGATTTTCGGTATCAAAGGAATCGAAGCATACAAACGATTACTATTAACCATAATCTGAATCCCTATCAATTTTTAATCACCTTTCTTCATGAGGTTGCCCATCTTCACACCTATGAGACTTATGGTACAGCTGTAAAACCACATGGGAATGAATGGAAAACGAAATTTCGGGATCTAATGTATCCTGTATTCACTACCGAAGTATTTCCTTTAGACATACTCCTACCCTTGGGGAAATACATGCGAAACCCAAAAGCCAGTACAGGATCAGACCATCAATTAATCAAGGCTATCAGGGCTTTTGACAGCAATCGGGATGAGTCTTTAATTTTTTTGATGGATTTGAAGGTAGGAGAACAATTTATCCTTCAGCAACGAACATTTGTAAAAAAAGAAAGCCGGAGAACACGAGTTCTCTGCGAAGAAGTCCCAAGCGGATCTAGGTATTTAATTTCAGGGAGAGCTGAGGTATTACCTATCGAATAGAATTTGGTTACTTACTCTTTTTGGGCTCCAATCTGATTTTCCTCCTCTGAAAAATCCTTAGGCTGTGGAAGGTCTTGAATCGAATTGATCCCAAAGTACTCCTTGAATTTGTCACTCGTACCATACAATAGCGGCTTACCAATACTATCAGCTTTCCCTTTAATGGCAATCAATTCTTTCTCCAGGAGTTTTTGAATAGAGTAATCACAATTTACTCCCCTTATCTGCTCTACCTCTGTTTTAGTCACTGGCTGTTTGTAAGCAATAATTGATAAGGTCTCTAACTGTGCGGTAGACAATCTTTTTTGTGATTGCTGCTTGAGCAAGATACCGATACTTGTCTGATAAGCAGGCTTGGTCAAAAACTGAAATCCCCCAGCAATATTTTCAAGAGCAAACGAAAAGTCATCTGATAGATACTTTTCTAATAGCTGATCGATAGCTTCGGTGATATGCGCTAGAGGCACTTCAGACTCAAACATCTCCGTTAGGCAACGTTGGATTTCCTCCTTGCCTAACGGAGACGGTGAGCAAAAAATCAATGCTTCAATATGTTTGTGTAGAAAGTCCAATTACTTTTTTGCTAATTTGGCTTCAATGGAATGCATGGTATGAGGAACTGCCTTCAAGCGCTCTTTGGCAATGAGTTTACCGGTATCGATGCACACTCCGTAAGTACCATTCTTAATTCGAATGAGTGCATTCTCCAAGTTTATAATAAATTTTTGCTGTCTAGCAGCAAGTTGGTTGAGACTTTCCCGCTCCAAGGTATCAGCGCCATCTTCTAGCAGCTTTGATGTAGAAGCTGTAAAATCTGTACCACTATCATTTTTCTTACTTAATGTTTCCTTCAAGTTCGTCAGCTCACCTTTGGCGATCGAAAGTTTATTTAAAATGATCTCCTCAAATTCTTTCAACTCTTCTGGAGAATACGCTGTTTTTTCTTCGTGACTCATACGCTTGTTAATTTTAAAGTGGTTGATTTTATTACCCTCTACGGAAAATTCCCCTAAAATAAGGGGAGCTATTGAATTAAAAAATAAAAAACCGCTTCACGCGGCTTTTTTTAATTTAACGAAAGATTATTTAATCTTTTCTCAAGTAACTTTTCATCTACATACATCCTATATTTTATTCGCAAATACCGATGAATAATAGTTAAATTTTTTCCTTTGTCAATAAAGTACTTTTTAAGAACCTGGCTGATGAGATCTTTTTTCATGGTTATTAGGTTTTGGGTGAGACACTTTCTTAAATGTACGAAAAAAATTAAATTAAGATACACAAATTCAAAATCTTGTACCAACGGCGACTGTTTTTTTTACCTGTTTTAGGTTCCCCTGCAAATCAAACATTTCCACAAATACAATGTAATACCCAGGCCTGACTTTTCTGCCAGCATCATCTACTCCTTCCCACACATAGAATCCCTGATATCCCCAGATCGCATTTTGACATATCTCTTTCACCCTACGACCATCCGTACCATAGATGTGAATACTCCCCACCATACCTGACTGCTCCAATTGATAACTGATAGAACAAAAGCCTTGTTCTCCTGGTGCCTCGGGAACAAAAATCTCTGGATAAATACGAATATTCATCTCCGCATTTCCAAAAGAAAAGCTTTGGGAATTCTTAAACCCTGGACTTGCAAAACCCATAGAACTGGAGGCCGAAGTCCAGTTAGCCGGATCTTGACTAGACACCTGAGCACTCAATCGCTCTAATGACACACCTCTTGAATCCCTCAGTAGACGATGATGCATACGATCATGATAGGTAAACAATTCGATAATTGTCTCATCTGCATTCAAAAGCACAACTGTTCCTCCAGCAATCGGATAACTGGGCAGTGAAGACAGTTCTATAAATCGAGTTTCCCTTCCTTTGGGGTATTCTTGCTTTAATTGGGTAGCATCAGTGGTAAACACAAGATATTCATGCGGCTCTAATACGAATGGCTCTGAAAACAAAATCCTTCGATTAGCTATCTCTCCTGCCGTGTTCACATTGGCCAACTTCCAATCTTGAAGATTTAGGTATTTATTGGAGGCATTATAGATCTCTACAAATCGTGGAGTTCCTGTTCGTGGGTTGGCAAGTAATTCATTGATCACAATCTCATTTTCTATTGCATCAAATGGCCAGATGACAGCTACCTTATTTTTTGCTTCCTCTAGTGACCTCCCCGTACAATCCCATAAATTTTCCACCTGAACATGATACAGCTTACCTTGTTCCAAAGGACTATCCAAACGGACTTCCAAAATCGTTCTACTACTACCAAAATTGATCTGACCAATTGAAAGTGAGGGTGAAAATTGAAGCCTCATGCTAGCAATGTCTCCTAAGATTTTCGAAAAAGTCAATGACACCCGCTGACTATCCAAAACTGTAGCCCGCTCCAACACAAATAAGGTTCGATCTGGATTTGAATCAAAAATTGAGTTGGTTTTCCCAGGAGTACCACGTTTTGGTGAAGTTGAAGACCGCAGGTTAGTAGGCAAGTCACATAAAATGTCAGGATTAGCAATTTCCAAACTATATCCTCCCGAAGCAAAGGCACTTCCTCCAAAATTGGCTGTAGTATAAGAAAGACTATCCAACACCACCCCCTTGGAATCCAATAACCGTACTTGGTCAGCCGAATTAAGTAAAGTAGGCCAATTAGTCAAACCCAGTACAGGTCCAAATGTAGCAAATTGATGGACTTGATTTCTCGGCGTAAGCAGCACATAGGATTTAGGCGGCATGACAAATGCGGGAATCTGGGTCACCCTCCTGGAATTAGCCCATTGCAAGCCCTCTAATGCCAATAGCTCATCGGTTCTATTATAAAGTTCCACATATTCCACATTTGGCAATGCATTACCCGAACGCGGTGCAGGCATCAGCTCGTTGATAATAATATCTTTAAATCCTAATGATGCTGGAACCCGGAATACAAAATCAAATCGCCCCTCTTTCTGCACATTTCCAAACATATCTACAATCCCTTTGTACAGAATTACATACTCCGAATCAACCTGAAATGCGTTTGAGAACTCCAAAATCAACTCACTTTCATTCCCTGTGAATTCAATCCTTGATGGAAAGTGGTTTTCAATCTGGAATTGCTCAGGTTTGACAGCAAAGGCCCGATCTATTGGCTCCGAAAAGACTAACAATAAACGGGTATCCGAAAGCGCAAGTACAGAGGTAACCTCAGGGGCTGTACGATCATAAATAACATCTAATGAGAAACCCGGAATAACAACAGCTTCTTTGGTAAATGCCAAAGGGATCTGAAGTTCATACACCAAAAACTCCTCCATTGGAGCATCCAAATTTACCAGAACTGTTTTGCCATCGGAAGAAATGATATGAGAGACTCCTATCGATTGTTCACGAATAGAAAAATCCCCTAAGAAACTCTCCAAAGCCTCAGATGAGACTAACTCAATCGTCTTATCGTCAATTACCAAAACATCTGAAATTGTCGGTTGATAGAGCACGGAAAGCTGCGAAGTTGCAGTAGCTTCTCCTTGAGCACTTCTAAATGGACCTACCCTAACAACTAACTCCTGACCTACCACGAGCTCCTGATTGAGTGTCAGGTCCACCTCAAAGCCACTTTCTAATAAGTCCACTGCTACCGGCTGCTGACCGCCAACTGAAAATAACCCACTTTGTACAATTGACGATGGGTCCAATTCCTGTGAAAAAAGCAATCGAAGCTTAGTAGGAGAAAATATCCAAACATTTCCCAACACAGCTAAACTATTATCCACAGCAACGCTTATCAGGCTTGTAACTAACCCATCCGAATCTTCCAAATCCACTAATTCCAAAGAATAGCGATCTAAGTGAAGGCCTTGACCGATTTCAAGCAGGAGAAACTTATCTCGCTGCTGCAGCATTTGCAAAATATTCCAACCTTGTGGACGTACTTGCGTTTTTTCCGGAAATCTAAATGGGCGATCAAATTCCAATAGTAACTGATAGGGACTTTGAAGCCGTGCATTAGTCACCTGTAATGGATTAACTTCATCTTCAAGTTCAAATACCCCAAAGTCATCCATAAAAAAACGTGCAGCAGAGCCCGTCCCTTGGGCAAAGTTCACCTCCATTCTGATCAATACATCCGACTGCGAAAGATACTTTTCCTGAACAATCACCTCATAAAGCCTGTAAGAGGTATTAGCATTAGGGAAAGTAGTGGATGAACCAATTTGAACACGGTCCTCAAAGATATCCCCACCATCCAAAGAAAAGGATACAAATACCTCCAATGCCCGATTTCCAGTTCCATTGACACCTGTTCGCGCAAAAAAAGCAAGTTTAGGTTGTTCTACGTTAGAAAAATCCACACGAATAAAGATTTGTCCATTAAAACTAGCAATCGGTTGTACAGCTAAAGCTCTAGAACCATTCCTTCCTTGTCCATTCGCCTGAAAAACTCGTGCAGCAGTTCCACGCACCTCATTGGCAGACCAGTTTGGAAGAAACTCTTCTGGAGCTGATACAATCCGGAAGGCTGACTCAAAATCCTGTAATTGTTGAGCAGCACAATAGTTGGAGGCAAAAACTATTTGCCAACCTACCACCAAAAAAGCTATGCATAAAGTCCTAAGCATAGCAAAAGTTAAAAAATGAAATTCCTACAAACGGTTAGTAAACGTTTAATCACTTAAAATTAAAAAAAACACAAAAATCATCGGGTGTTTTTTTCGTTTATGTAATTTAAAGCCATGTCTATATTTTTTTTGGGAATTCTTCCCGTACCTTTGCGGTTCATTTAAAAAAATCAGTTTAAATCATGAAACTAGCCGTTGTAGGAGCTACCGGATTGGTAGGCTCAGAAATCCTCGAAGTGCTGGATGAGCACAATTTCCCTTTTGACGAATTACTCTTAGTGGCCTCTGAGCGATCAGCAGGTAAACAGATGACCTACAAGGGTAAGGAATACACCATCATGGGGCTCAAACAGGCTGTTTCTGAGAAGCCTGATATTGCTATTTTCTCCGCAGGTGGTTCCACCTCTTTAGAATGGGCTCCACAATTTGCAGCTGTTGGGACGATTGTCATCGATAATTCCTCGGCATGGAGAATGGATCCTAGCAAAAAATTGGTTGTCCCTGAGATCAATGCAAAAGATTTAAGAATTGACGACCGAATCATAGCCAATCCTAACTGCTCTACTATACAAATGGTGGTTGCCTTGAATCTTTTGAAAGAACGCTATGGTATCAAAAGAATTGTCGTGTCAACCTATCAGTCCGTAACAGGAACTGGCAAAGCTGCCGTGGACCAAATGATGGCAGAGCGTGCCGGAGAACCGGCCGAAATGGTGTATCCACACAAAATCGACTTAAATGTATTGCCCCATATTGATGTCTTCCAACCAAATGGATATACCAAAGAGGAAATGAAGATGATCAACGAGACCAAAAAAATCTTTGGGGATGATACCATACAGGTAACCTCTACAACAGTCCGTGTCCCTACTATGGGAGGACACTCAGAGTCGGTGAACGTGGAGTTTCATCAGGACTTTGACTTAGAAGAAGTAAAAGAAATCCTTAGAAAAACCCCTGGAGTAATCTTACAAGATGACCCTGCAAATAATATCTACCCAATGCCCTTGACGGCGCACAAAAAAGATGAAGTGTTTGTGGGTCGATTAAGAAGAGATGAATCGCAACCAAATACACTCAATATGTGGATTGTAGCGGATAACTTGAGAAAAGGTGCTGCTACAAACGCCGTTCAGATTGCAAAATACTTGGTAGATCATAGCATGGCCTAATTGGATTTCAGCCAAGAACATATTGACAAGATACAAGCTTTTGTGCAGGACCACCTGATGGAGGATCCTGCACATTTGCTTTTGAGCTATTCAGGAAAGGTAGACTTTGACCTGAAGTTTGCAGTGCAACAAATTCAAGCCCGACAAAAAGCCAAAACAAAAATACCTTCATGGTATGCAAATGAGTCCCTACTATTCCCTGTAAGCCTTTCCATGGAGCAAGCCTCCTCAGAAGAAACCGCGCTTTACAAAGCTTCTTTGCTTAGTGGAGAAACTTTTGTAGACCTAACGGGAGGTTTGGGGATAGACAGTTATTTTATTGGCAAACATTTCAAAAAAGCTACCTATTGTGAGCGAAATGAGGAGCTATTTAAAATTTCCCAACACAACCTTGAAAAATTATCGCCTACTCACTTTGAATGTATCAATGGTGATAGCATAAATTGGTTAAAGTCAAGACAAGATTCATTTGATTGGATTTTTATTGACCCTGCCAGAAGAGGGGATTCCAATCAAAAATTATACAAGCTATCCGACTGTGAACCAAATGTTGTGGATTATGCCGAACTCCTATTTGAAAAAGGGAAAAAAGTCATGGTCAAGGCTTCCCCTATGTTGGATATCAAACAAGCTTTAAAGGAACTCCCTTACATACAGCAGGTAATTGTTTTGGATGTAAGAAACGAAGTAAAGGAGATTTTATTGATCGGAGGAAAAAGCTCACAACAGCAAGCAGTTTCTATATCCTGTGTAAGCCTACATCCCTTATTTGAGAAGGGCGCAAGACAATTTGACTTTACTTTTGAAGAAGAGCAAGAATCATTTGCACCCATAGGGCCAGTTGAAAAATTCCTTATTGAACCCCAAAGCTCTATTCTCAAAGCAGGTGGCTTTCAGTTGTTTGCGCTTCGCTATAATTTTAAAAAACTAGGATCTAATACCCATCTTTACACAGGAACTAGCATTTCTAATCAAATCCCGGGAAGAGTTTTTGAAATTCTTTACGAGATACACCATCCTAAAAAGGAATTAAAGGCTTTGGTGCCAGATGGAAAAATCAACGTCCTCACCCGCAACTACAGTATGGGAGCTGAGGAGCTGAAAAAAAAGTTTAGGCTAAAAGATGGTGGTAATCAGTTTTTAATCGGTGCCAAAGAAGGTGCGAATTTCAAACTTTGGATTGGAAAATTAGTCTAATAACGACTGATCGCAGAATAATAAAAAATGACTGCTCTACCTGCTAATATGCTAAAGATATTAGAGGTGAGCAGCCACTTTCACCATTCACTAAACAAAAAAACCTAATCAAACTTTCTTAAAAACCTAAACCTACGGCCATTCCTGTTACTGCTGAACTTAGTTGTCTTACCAGGGTAGCTTGTCCGGTAGAAAGATTTATAGAATAAAGACCAGTCGTAGTTCCAACTGTAAAAATACCATATGCATTATCTGTAAATCCGCCTATATCAAACCCATTAGAATCACCGATCATAATCCCAAGCGGACCTCTTGCTACCAAAACACCATCATTTGGTGGATCTTGTACCATCAGCATGTTACTTTCAGAATCCACCACATACAACAAAGTACTTGTGGTTCCGTCGAAATTATTTGTATAAGCTGCACCTGTGACATTCGGATCATTAGGGTTTAACATTCCATCCGTAGCAACTACTGTCCCTAAATCCGGATGCAAACGTAAATTTTGACCTGTATTCGTTACTAATCGGATACGGTCAACCAATGGATTAAAGTCAAATCCAACAGCGGCACCATCAATCATAGGTGATAGAGCAGAACCTACTTGAGCGACCTGTCCATTTGCAGTATTGATGGTAATTAATCGATTCTGATTGGTTACACCATACAAGGCACCATTTCTTGGTCTAAAATCAATACCTGTCACGGTTTCTCCCGTGTTCAAATTCCCAATTGCAACGGTTGACATGGCTCCAGTAGAAGGATTGATTCTGGCTAAGGAATTATCTGTAAGAGTTGCAAATACCACAGGGTCAGTTTTAAATGATAGACCAATTATCGGAAGGTTAAATGTCCCCACCCATGTTGCGTTACCATTCTCAAGATTGATCGTATACAACTTAGACTCATTGTCTACGAATGTCACTGCTAAGGAAAATTCATTGGAAGGACTGATATCAAAATTCCCTACACCCTGAAAATCGATACCCAAAGGTCCAATATCTCTTAAACCACCATCGTTAGGCGGATCTTGTACAAAAAGTCTGTCATTTTGAAAGTCAATATCAAAGAGCAGCGTGGATGTAGCTCCAGCCACTGAATTCGTATACCCAATAGCTCCAATTCTTGGATTATTACCTCCGGAAATCTGCCCATCCGTTGCTACTACCGTCCCTAATTCCGGATGTAGACGTAAGTTTTGCCCAGATTCGGTCACTAATCGGATTCTATCTACAGTCGGATTAAAGTCAATAGATGCATTTGCCCCATTCAAGCGAGGTTCAAATGGGCCACTGCCTAATGCCGTAGCTCTTCCATTCAACTCATTAATATGGTAAAGTCTACTGCTTGAACCCAATGCATACAATTGTCCAGTAGCTGGTCTAAAATCTATACTTATGATCTGCTCTCCGTCCGGAAGATTACTAATCATCCTAACATCCATGGGATTATTAAGAGATCTTGCATTGAACGTAGCAATCCTGTTGTCATTGGTTAATCCAACAAATGATACATCAGGAGCTTGACCCATTTCGGGCATGTCTAAAACTGGAGATTCTGACTGATCATCATTACAGCTCGAAAAGATGAGTAAGCCAACAAGTACTAACCATGCCTTGTTGACTAAGATGTTGATATGCTTCATGTGATTTAGTTTTTTATCACATACGAAGCAAGAGACTCAACTGGATTGAGCCACTTTAAAAAAAACTTATTTGAGAAAGTGATTGACTTTGGAGCTCGCAATTGACCAGATGAAAAAAGAACAAAAAGACTTAGTCTTTTACTTCTTCATAATCTATATAATCTCCACCTTTTAAATCACGATTTCTCTTTTCCTGATACGATGGTGGAATATGGTCAACCTTCACTCCTTGCTGTTCCGGTCTCCTTCTGCGCTCTTCTTCCCGTCTCAACTCATCTGCATGTGCAGCAAATTGACGGATTTTAGTACGCACAAAGAATTTCAATAGCTTGGAAAATATCCAAGATACAGCAATAGCAATCAGTATAAATTTTAAAAGAAAACCCATGGGGAGACAATTAGAATTTAGAAGCGAGAGAAAAGACTCTGTAAATTAAGTCTTGTCTCTCACTCAATATATTAATCAGTAGTAATGAGTACTTTTAGATTAACGGCTAAGATATAAATTTCGTTCAGCGTAGATTTTGAGGAAGTAGTCGTCCATCAAATCTTCAATGAAGTAGATAGCTTCTCCTGTAGACTTCATTTCAGGTCCTAATTCCTTGTTGACGTTCGGGAATTTGTGGAAGGAGAATACCGGTTCTTTGATAGCATAACCTTTTTTCACAGGGTTAAATTCAAAGTCTGTGACCTTTTTCTCTCCCAGCATCACCTTCGTAGCATAATTTACATAAGGCTCCTGATACGCTTTACAGATAAATGGAACGGTTCTAGACGCTCTTGGGTTGGCTTCAATTACATAAACCTTGTCATTTTTGATGGCAAACTGAATATTGATCAAACCAACAGTCCTGAGTGCTAAAGCGATTTTTTTGGTGTAGGTCTCAATCTGACGCATCACATAATCGCCCAAATTATATGGCGGCAATACTGCATAAGAATCTCCTGAGTGAATACCAGCAGGCTCTATATGCTGCATGATACCAATAATGTGAACATTTTCACCATCACAGATGGCATCCGCCTCAGCTTCAATGGCACCTTCTAAGAAATGGTCTAAGAGAATCTCATTGTTTGGAATATCACGCAATACATTCACTACGTGCTCTTCCAATTCTTTCTCATTGATTACAATCTTCATACCTTGACCTCCCAATACATAAGAAGGTCTTACCAATAGTGGAAATCCGATGGTCTTGCAAAGTTCAAGCGCTTCGTCTGTATTGTGTATCGTACCAAACTCAGGGTAAGGCACTTCATTTTCTTTCAATAAGGTAGAAAATCTTCCACGGTCTTCTGCCAAATCAAGGGCTTCATAGCTCGTACCGATGATCTTGATACCGTACTTATCCAGCTTTTCGGCCAACTTCAAAGCTGTTTGTCCACCCAACTGTACAATGACCCCTTCTGGCTTTTCTTGAAGAATGATCTCGTAAATATGTTCCCAGAAAACTGGTTCAAAATATAATTTATCAGAAATATCAGGATCTGTAGAAACCGTCTCAGGGTTACAGTTGATCATGATGGTTTCATAGCCACATTCTTTAGCTGCTAAAACGCCGTGCACACAAGAATAGTCAAACTCAATTCCTTGCCCTACCCGGTTTGGTCCTGAACCCAAGACCACCACTTTTTTCTTTTTGGAGGTGGTAGATTCATTTTCTTCTCCAAAAGTGGAGTAGTAATAGGGTGTCTGTGCCTCAAACTCAGCAGCACAGGTATCTACCAATTTATAGACACGCTTGATACCCATTTCGTGATAGCGCTTGTTGAAAACTTCAGATTCCAAACAATTTAACAAATGCGCTATCTGACGATCAGCATAGCCTCTTTTCTTGGCTTTGTCCATCAATTCAGCAGGAATGGTATCGATTTTGTACTTCTCGATCTCATTTTCTATTTGAATCAACTCCTCAATTTGCTTCAAAAACCACTTATCGATTTTTGTTATATCCTGAATGGTACGGAAAGAAATTCCAAGTTTAAATGCATCATACACATGGAACAATCTATTCCAGCTTGGATTTGCTAAGCTGTAGAGTAACTCCTCTTGATTTCTTAACTCTTTCCCATCTGCTCCTAAGCCATTACGCTTGATTTCCAGAGATTGACAAGCTTTTTGTAAGGCCTCTTGAAAGTTACGGCCAATACCCATCACTTCACCTACCGCCTTCATGGAAAGTCCCAATCGACGATCAGAGCCTTTGAATTTATCAAAATTCCAACGAGGAATCTTTACAATCACATAATCAATCGCCGGTTCAAAAAATGCAGAAGTAGTCCCTGTAATCGAATTGGTCAATTCATCCAAATTGTAACCAATTGCCAATTTGGCAGCAACTTTAGCTATGGGATAGCCTGTAGCCTTGGATGCCAAAGCCGAAGAACGGGAAACACGTGGATTGATCTCAATACCGATAATTTCCGAATTATCAGGACTTACGGCAAACTGCACATTACAACCTCCAGCAAAATTTCCAATACTATTCATCATGGTAATCGCATAATTTCGCATGCGCTGATAGACTGTATCAGGAAGTGTCATTGCAGGGGCCACGGTAATGGAGTCTCCTGTATGTACACCCATAGGGTCAAAATTCTCAATAGAACAGATCACAATCATGTTCCCGATATTATCCCGCATCACCTCCAACTCGTATTCTTTCCAGCCCAGGATGCTTTGCTCAATCAATACTTCGTGAACAGGCGAAGCTTGCAAACCCGCTGATAGTAATTTTTCAAAATCTTCTGCCTTTTCCACAAAAGCTCCACCCGCACCGCCCAGGGTATAGGATGCTCTAATGATCAGCGGAAAGCCGATTTCCTGTGCAATTTCTTTTCCTTGCAAAAAGGAAGTAGCCGTATCACCTTTACACACCCCAACACCGATCTTCTCCATCAAGGCTTTGAATTTCTCACGGTTTTCAGCAGTATCAATAGCGTCAATATCTACACCGATCATGCGAACACCAAATTTTTTCCAAACGCCACCTTTTTCGCAGTCAATAGCAAGATTAAGAGCCGTCTGACCGCCCATAGTAGGCAGTACAGCATCAATGTCTGGGTGCTCTTGAAGGATTTTTACGATGGATTTCTTTTCTAAGGGAAGCAAATACACGTTATCCGCAGTCACCGGATCCGTCATAATAGTCGCTGGATTCGAGTTGATCAAGGTAACTTTAATCCCTTCTTCTCTCAAAGACCTAGAGGCCTGAGAGCCAGAGTAATCAAATTCGCATGCTTGACCAATAACGATGGGACCTGAACCGATAAGTAAGACGTGTTTAATGCTGGAGTCTTTAGGCATTACAAGGAGGTTTAAGTAAGGTTAAATACTGATGGCTAAATTGGCGTAAAATTAGGCAAATAATTTAAAGTAGCCCGATGGAAAAGAAAAAAATGCAATAAACTGGTAAAATGGCAAGAATTTAAGCCAAATCTGTTTAAAAAACATGGAGTAGACCTAATCATGATTATGTGTAACATCATTGGGTTGTTAACTATTGCAGCGAGAACATTTGGTGAAAACTTTTGGCTTTTGTATAATCCTTTTGTTGGTTGGCTAAATATCATTCTGATATGGCCTTTTGAACTTTCGGCCTTAAAAATTATATATGTAATTACATTGATGGCCACAATTTATACGCTAGCACTATGTTTGACTAAAAAACTTGTAGTCGATCATACATAAATTTTGAACTTCGAAACCTTTCTTTAAAGATCGAAACAAGATGTTTATGTAGAAAGAGCCCTCGTATTCCGATCGAATAATGTGGGTACAGCAGATACATGAGTTATGAAAATAAATTATCTAAAAATAGCTGTTCCTATTTGGACCTTTATCCTCGTTGCATTTGTTTATTTCAGCACAACTCAATTAAAGATAATCCCAATGCTTGCTGTCTTGCTTATGGCAGCGGGAATTAATTATTCCTTGTACAGATACTTAAAGACCACCTCCCCTACTCAATCTGAAAAATCACGGATGAATATATTAGGGCAATTTGAAAAAAAATCTACTTTGGCAAGACCATTAAGATGGACTGGTTTGATTTTATTTGCGATCCATTTAGCAGTATGGTTAGAGCTGTTAAATTTCGCTTATAGCAACTATGTAGGACTTACAGCGTTGGTGGTGCTGTTCGCCTACATCGTATTAGCGGCTTTATTCTTCAAAAGAGAAATTCAATAATCCTTTTTTTAAATTTACCACCTAAATCCAGCAAGGAAAATCACTGTCATTTTTGGTAGCGTATTTTTAAATCCTCCTGTATCCTTTCATTCGAAACCGTAAAAGAATCCCTTTATCCAAAAAAGCTCCTCGATCCCAAAAGGATCATATGTTTATAGCACAAAATCAACCTAGGCCAAGGTGCGACCCCGAAAGGGGTCGAATAGAACTACTATTCAATTCGTATCTATAAACATGTAACCACTTCGAGGTCAGGCTTCTCAGGACTAATAACTCCTAACAATCGTCGACAAAATTCTAAACATATCATTCTTCTTCTATTCTACTATTTTAATGGTAAAAATCTTCGGGTACTGTGTATTCGGTGGATAACGCATTTTTACTTCAAAATATCATGCTATACCCCATTTGACAGCTCCATCGGAGCGGCCGACATTTTAGCAACGGGTTTCAACCCGTTGACGCAATATCACAAACTATGGCGAAGTGTCGTAGACACGATTGACATAGGCTAAAGGCTTTTATGTCGGCCGTCCCTACGGGACTTTGAGGTATCAACTGAATTTTAATCCGAGGGTTGAAACCCTCGGCTAATATGTTGACCGTCTCTACGAGACTACCTGAGAAATCAGTACAGAAGAAAAAGCTGATTTCAAGCATTCGGCTTCCCAAAAGAAAGCTTTACGATCCCAAAAGGATCATATGCCTATAGCACAAAATCAACCACAACCAAGGTGCGACCCCGAAAGGGGTCGAATAGGGCTACTATTTAATTGGTATCTATAAACATGTGACCTCTTCTAGGTCGGTCTTCTCAGCACTTATAAAACCTAACAATCTTTGAGAAAATTCTAGTCATGTCATTCTTCTTCTCCACAAAATCTCTCATAGCGATCGTTTTTTAAAATTGTACTCAAAAAAAATTACTGAAAACTAAAAAAAGTTTAAAATTCTTTGAACTAAAAGATTGGAAAAAGAAAGTTTTCTTTTTAAGGGGGGGGGGGAGATTTAATAGAATATTCTGTTTCTTAGTGTTGAAAAAATACAATTTAATTCTACTTTATAAATATTTAAATGCCTGTTTTTTTGATTTTTAACACCTCTGATTTATTCTTGCTGAAAGTTTTAATCGTATAGTTTTAGACCAGCGGTCGTTTACTGTTTTAATGGGTTATTTATGAAGATTTTGGGAATACTAGGATTTTATTCGCTTTGCCTCTTCTTAGTTAGTTTTATTTTGCTAGACTTTGAAAGCTTGCTTACTGCCGAGCTTGCTGGCCAACAAGAGATAGAAATCCCCGAAAATATCCTTTTGGATATGTTGGAAGATATGCGCTATTGGAACAAGTTTTCAGTGCTCTTAACTTTCCTTATTTTAACGATTAAATGCTTTTTGATGGCTTTGGTTCTTTATGCAGGACTCTTCTTCGCCAATAGACATCAGGACATAAGTCTGGGAAGTCTTTTTTCAATTGCGGTGTATGCCGAAAGCATCATTGTAATAGGTGGAGTGTTGAAGGTATTTTTGGGGGCTCAATCAGACCTCACGTACTCTGAGTTTACGCTTTTTGCCCCATTTTCACTATTAAGCCTACTTGAGGTCTCCTCCGTACCTTCTATCTGGTATTACCCTCTGCAACTACTCAATATTTTTGAGGTTATTTATTGTATCCTGCTTGTTTATTTTTTTAGCCACGAACTAGATTTTAAAAAATCAGAAAGTTCCAAGATCGTCATGGGATCCTATGCCTTTTCTATGAGTTTTTGGGTGATTTTAGTTCTTTTTCTAACACTTAATTTTACTTAAGCCATGCAGCCTCGAAAAATCATATTATCCTCTTTAGCTGGAATTCTACTGTTCCTAATGGCAGGGCTTATATGGATGTTTAACCAAAAATCGGAGCAAGATGCACGGATCAATCAACAGATTCAGTCTATTCCTTCCATGACCTTAGCTACACTTAATGGAGAAAAAGTACAAATTGATGAGTTTGCCTCGGACCGGCCCTTTCTGTTGGTTTACTTCAACTCCACCTGTGACATGTGTAAAATCACGCTTCAGGCGCTTGAAACACGGATAGAAGAATTTAACCATGTACGTATCCTCCTTGCCAGCAATCAATNTAGATGAGGAAATGCACCTATCTACCTATCTTGGGGTGCGGTCAGTGCCCAGTATTTTTTGCTATGATAGTTCTCGTGCTTTAGTGGCATCGTATCAAGGCCCAGTAAAATTGGATATCATTTTAAAAAAGTTACCACATAGAAAGGAGGGCAGACCATGAAAATCAACGAATCCAACTTAAAAAAATTCCATACAACCCAATTGGGAGAGTATGCCTGTGGATTGGCCTGCCTGTGTACCATCTCAAAATATCATGGTGGAGAAGTCACGCAAGAAAAGCTACGAGATGTCAGTGGAACAACTATGTCCGGAACTACCCTTTTGGGCTTGATCCAAGCAGCTTCTGTAATCGGCCTAACAGCCAAAGGTTTTGAAGCGGAAATCAAGCACCTGAAAGAACAGGAAGCGCCTGTCATACTCCATGTGCTTATGGATCAAGTGAGGGAACATTATGTAGTCTGTTTTGGGTTTGATGGGAGCAAATTCTGGATCAGTGATCCCGGTGTGGGAATTGTAAGCTTCAGTGAAAAGGAATTAACCGAAATCTGGAAATCAGGCATTTTACTTCAAATAAAACCTAATGAAAAGTTTCAGACCAGAAAATCCCAATCCAATGCTAAATTTATCTGGTTCAGATCACTTATTGCAGAAGATGTCCCTATTTTAGCTGTCGCGGCAGTTCTTGGAACGCTTATGGCCATCACAGGTCTTTCTACAGCGATTTTTTCACAAAAACTCATTGATGATTTTCTTCCTAATCAAACCTATGACAAAGCCATCCTTGGGGTGGTCGCATTAGGAGCTTTACTACTATTCCGCTCAATATTGGGATATTTTTTGGGTGTATTTATGGCAAGACAGGGAAAAGGCCTCAATATTCGGATTGTAGCTTCCTTTGTTGGGAAAGTATTCCATCTACCCATGAACTACTTCAAGGGTTTCAGTACGGGTGACCTAATCGCTCGTATGAATGACTCCCTTCGTATCCAGCAAACAATCGCAATGATTACGGGAACGGTCATTATTAATGTTTTGGTAGTAGTAGTTTCCCTAGCCTATGTCTTCTACCAATCATGGGTGATGGGATGGTTATGTGTAGCAGCTTCTTTGGCATTTTTACTCATTGGGTGGCGCTATCATCGGCCCATCATTGCCAAGCAAAAAGAAGTGATGGCCGCCCATGCCCTCAATGAGACGCAGTACATCGATAGCTTGACAGGAGTGCATGTATTGAGGTCATATGGGAAGGAACAGGTATTCAAAGACAGAATTGATCAGGTCTATGGGCATTATCAAAACAAGGGCTATCACTTGGCGATCATTGGCAATAGCTTTTCATTTTTCACACAAGTGATTGTTGCCGTATTTATGAGCCTGTTGTTCGGCTTGGGCGTCTATCTAGTGTTCCAAAAAAATCTTCAACTAGGGGAATTGATGGCCTTGATTCAGGTGGGGAGTTCTATTTTACCAGCTGTAGCCGGATTAGTAGTAGCCAATATACAATTTCAGGAAGCCAAGGTAGCCTTTGACCGAATGCATGAGATTGCTGGACTGAAAGCCGAAGATCAGGAAATTTCAATAAGTAAGGAAGAAGAGGTAAATCCAAACGTCCTTTTAAATGCAGAAAACCTGGTATTCCGTTATCCTGGTAGAAGCCCGATACTTAAAGGAGTGAGTTTTCAACTTCAAGCAGGGCAGACGACAGCACTTTTTGCTCCTGTCGGAACAGGAAAAAGCACCTTAGTGGAGTTAATTCAGCGCTTTTATGTTCCAGAACAGGGGAAGCTTTCTATGCCTTTCTTAATGGGTGAAGCCAATGATTTAATGACTTGGAGAAATCAGTTGGGTGTAGTCAGTCAAAAAGAAAAGCTCTTTAACGGGACAGTATTGGACAATATAGCCCTGACAAATAATTCCCAAGAAGTAGAAAAGACAATTCAGGCCTTGCAGGAACTAGGATTAGGAGGGTTTTTCAATCAATTCCCACAAGGCATTCTTACTATATGTGGGGAAGAAGGAAGAAATCTATCCGGAGGACAACGCCAACTGGTCGGATTGGCCCGAGCCTTGGTAAAAAATCCAAAGATCCTTGTGTTGGATGAAGCTACTGCGGCAATGGATTGGGAAACCGAACATATGGTACTCTCGATTGTAAAATCCTATGTCCAGTCAAATCAAGCCTCCCTCTTATTGATTACCCATCAACCGGTTTTGGCAGCAAGCATGGACCGCCTGATGGTCCTGGAGCAAGGGCAAATAAAAGCTTATGGAACATCCGTGGAATTATTACAAACAGAGAATCAATTTTCTAAAGCATATCACCATTTAGTACCACTAAACTGATACAACTATGGCAGGGTTGAAGTATTACGAGCGGACCAAACTCTTGATAGAGTTGATCGAAAAGAAGAAGACAGGAGGACCATCCAAATTGGCAAAAAAGCTTCAAGTTCACAAAAGAACGGTTTATAGGATTTTGGATGATTTACGTCTTTCGTCATCACATGAAATCATCTATTGTAAGGATTCAGACAGTTACATTTTTTTAGAAAAAAATTAAATAGGTGACAAGAAATGTCACCGACATGAAATTATATTTATATAGTTAAATAAATTTTCAAATAAATAAATTAAATTCGTTATGAAAGAGTTAAGTATTGACAGAATGGAGATGGTGAGTGGGGGTCTATTTAGCCAAATATGCAAATCTGATGCAGATTATTTTTTTCTTGGTTCAGTAGCTGCTGGAATAATCTGTGGTGGCGGAGTGGGATATGCAGTTGGACTAGCAATAGGAGGAATTGGAGGAGACCTGGTAAGGAAATATGCAAAAGATTGTTAAGAATTAACATTAGAAAAAAATGAGAAAACTAGACGAAATACAACTAGAACAAATATCAGGTGGTGATAGAGTTACTGCCTTTTGTGCTGGATTCGCAGCCTCATCAGCAATTTATGCAGCAGGAGCTGTATTCAATTGGTGGAATCCTATCGGTCCAGCAGGAATACTTACTATCTCTGCTGTCGGAGTTGCCTGTGCAATATATTAAAAAACATAAGATAGTTCAAGAAATAAAATTTCATGAACTATCTTTTAATATCAACCTTATGAATAAAGCTATAAAAGCAATAATTTTAATAGTTACTATTGTTTTAATAATAGGTATATCCCATGATGAATATGGCGTTATATTTAGTAAAGTTACAATATTTTGGGCTGTAATTCTTGCTATTTATTCTAGTTTTATTAGGAAACCAAAGTTTCATGACGATAAATAAGAATAATTAATTATTAGCTTTATTCCATAAGCTAATCTAGTTAAAGTCTTTTTCTCCAGGGTAGTATATTCCATGATGATTACGGCCATATACTTGGTAAATTATTATCGTTTTGGACAGTATTTCTTACGATATTTCATCACTTTTCAATAAATAGGCAGATCTAAAAAAAGTAGAAGTTATCCAATTCAACAGTCATTCTTTTGATTGCATTATGAATATTAAGTATCTAAAGATAATTATTCCAACATGGACCTTAGCACTTGTGGCCTTTGTTTATTTCAGCCCTACTCAATTAAAAGTTATTCCCATGCTAACTGTCCTGTTTATGGCAGCGGGAGTTAATTACGCTCTCTACAAATACCTTAAGGCTACCCCCAGTGAACAGGCAAACATTGCTCAAATCAGTTTATTGGAACGATTTAAAAAAAAATCTAAGGTAGCTAAACCCTTACGATTAGCTGGATTATTGCTATTTGCAACCCAAGTAGCCGTTTGGTTGGAATTAATACACTTTTCAAATGCTAGCTTTATAGGCATATGTGCGCTAATAGTGCTGCTGGCATATACTGCTTTAGCCATTAGATTCTACACCAAAGAAATTAAGGGGCCAACTTTATAAAGTAAGTTCTGATTTCAGGAAAGAAAAGGACTGTCATTTTTGGTATAGCATCTTTAAATCCTCCTCTATTCCTTTCATTCAAAACCGTAAAAGAATCCCTTTATCCAAAAGAAAGCTCTCCGATCCCAAAGGGATCATATGTTTATAGCACAAAATCAACCAAGGCCAAGGTGCGACCCCGAAAAGGGGTCGAATAGGGCTACTATTCAATGTGTATCTATAAACATTTGACCTCTTCGAGGTCGGTCTTCTCAGGACTTACAAAACCTAACAATCTTCAACAAAATTCTAGACATATCATTCTTCCCCCTGAATGCCACAGAAAATACAATTATTGACTAATATCATCCGAAAACTAGAACAAGTTAAAAACTGTTTCTACCCTTATTTCCACTTTATTTCTACCTTATTTCAAAAAGACAAACCTCCTTCTTACACGAATCCAAGTCTTGATTCTTGTTTCTTGTTTCTTGGCTCTAAAACCTCATCTCCTGCTTGCAGCAGGCAAGTCTCGGTTCTAGTCTCTCTTACCTACCTCCACCGAAAACTCTTCTCATCTATCGCTCGCATCGTGCACAGTACTCCATTGAGATGGTCATATTCATGCTGGATCAGTTCTGAAATCGCACCATCAACTGTCCATCGTTGCTTTTCCCAATTTTCATCCAAGTATTCCAAGACAATAGACTGATGACGCTCGACTTTTACAAACAAATTTGGGAAACTCATGCAGTCGTCCCATAACTCAAACTTCTTCGAACTCGCTTGAACAATCTCAGGATTGATGATGATGTATGGCTTATCCAAATTCAAGTAAAACAGCCGCTTCATGATCCCCAATTGCGGTGCTGCAATGCCCCTCCCAAAACCATAAACATTCCGGATATCCTCCATGGCCTCGTGTAGGTCTTGTACCCAAGCCTTCACCAAAGGCAGTTCGGATTCCAATACAGGTTCGCAAACCTCATACAAGCGCGGATCACCCAGTTTTAAGATATCATCAACTGTCTTCATATATTTTTCTTACTTTTTATCCCATGCTTTCCAACCTTTTGGTAGTTTCAAAAAACCAAAAAAGACCCTAATTCCTTAAGGTCTTTTTTCTTTTAAACGATCCCCAAAGGGAATTCTTTATTACTCTTGTTTCTTGATTCTTGGCTCTTGCCTCTTGACTCTTGAGTCTTGAGTCTTGGATATTTTATATCTGTATTTTACATCTCTCGAAAACTATTCTTTCCTTTTAAGAATAATCTTTAATCTCACACGCCCCAATTATTTCGCCGAAGGCATATTTCAATTTATTTCGCGTAAGCATATTTCAGTCGCTACACCTCAAAATCAAACCTTCCCAAACATCTAACTATACCCAAGCCAGCCCGCTTCTCCTACACATAGTTATTCAACATCACCGGCATCACCAACATCAAGATATCCTCATTATCAGACTTATCAGATGGTACGATCAGACCAGCTCTATTTGGAGCAGAGAACTGAAGCGTAACTTCTCTGGAAGAAAGGTTATTCAACATTTCTACCAAGAATTTTGCGTTGAAGCCGATTTCGATATCCTCACCGTCATGCTCACAAGATAGACGCTCGTTTGCTTCATTGGAGAAGTCTAAGTCCTCAGCAGAGATTTGTAATTCAGAACCTGTCAATTTCAAGCGGACTTGATGCGTAGTTTTATTGGCATAGATGGCAATCCTTCTCAAGGAACTCAAGAAATCCATACGATCAATAGTCATATGGTTAGGATTGTCAATCGGAATTACATTTTCATAATCTGGGAAACGCTCATCGATCAAGCGGCAAATCATTTTGATGCTGCCAAACTTGAAGTAGGCATTGGAAGAGTTGAACTCAACGGTTACCGGAACATTTTCAGATGGTAAAGTAGATTTCAACAAGTTCAACGCTTTACGAGGGATAATCAAACTCGCTGCATCAGCAGATGCAATATCTACTCTTCTGTAGCGCACCAATCGGTGACCATCCGTAGCAACAAAAGTCGCATTGGTACTGCTCAAGTTAATGTAAACACCTGTCATCGCTGGTCTCAATTCATCATTGCTGGTAGCAAAGATGGTATTACTGATCGCCGAACTTAATACTTCCGTAGACATATCTACAGCAGTAGCATTAGTCACAGTAGGTATTTTGGGGAAATCAGTTGCATTTTCCCCTGAAAGCTTGTACCGACCATTATCAGAACTGATCTCGATACTATAGGTATCATGATCGATGCTGAACGTTACCGGCTGCTCGGGAAGGTTTTTCAAGGTTTCGATTAATATCTTCGCAGGAACTGCAATATTGCCATCCTCCTTTGACTCCACCTCAATTTCAGTCATCATGGATGTCTGTAAGTCAGATGCGGTGATGGTCAGTTTACCTTCTTTGATTTCAAAAAGGAAATTTTCCAAAATGGGTACAACTGGGTTGGTAGTCACTACGCCATTGATAGCAGAAAGTTGCTTTAAAAGGGCAGAGGAGGAAACAATGAATTTCATATCGTTATTGCTAATTTTTTCCTAATGATTGAATAGAGTAAATTTATAAATAAAATCTAATTTTGAGCCTTCAACTCGACAGATTTCGCAAATTTGTAGAATTCTCTCCAAAATTTAAGGGATTCACCTGTTTTTGTACTTCAATTTCCGCACAAAAAACCACAATCCTCCAAGGACGATCAAGAATGCTAAGGGAGCTCCTACATTAAACCACTGCCAAAAGCTTTTTTCTTGTCTTACTTTGGCCTTATTAAGGGGTCTGATTTTAAACTGTTTGTTTCGCGAAGCAATCAAGCCTTCAGGCTCGGTCAAATACGCAATTGTATTTAAAAGCAATTGCCGATTGGCGAATGTAATAGCGTTGAATGGGTCATTACCCAAAGGCAGCGGGTTACTGGAGGCCAAGTCTGACTGACTGGTGAAAACAGTACTGCTTCCCACTACAATCACTTTCCCTGAATCCCCATTTTCTTGAAAGGTACTTTTGTCCACTCCATCTGGTAGAAATCGATTTTTGAATACCGATGTAAATACTCCTTCCAACAAATACATCAATGGAAGAAAGGATTGATTAAATTCTTCCAAATCAGGCTCGTTAGCCATGTCTTCAAAAGCAATTCTTACTGGAGTAGATAATTTACGGCTAAATTCTGAGGTGAAAATCAAAGGGATTTTATGTACGCCATCGGCTTTTACCGTATCCAAAGAACTGTTGAATCGAAATAAAACCTGATCTAGTCCCTTGGTAATCGGATGCTTGGCCATCAAACTAGCTTTGATGAAAAAAGGCCAAGGTAACGGTACCAATTGTTCTTGATTCCCAAAATTACCCGCCATCACAGGATAATACCCGAAATTGATGTCTTGAATAAAATCCTTGTTCACACGTATCCCATACCTAAACAGCATATTATCCAACCCGTGATCAAAAGGCATCCCCACCGTACCATCCCCTCCTGCTTCCTTCATATCATACACCAAGGCATCTACTAAGAAAATGACATTGCCTCCATTCATCAGGTACTGATCAATCAAATAAATGGCTCGCTCATCATAACTTTCCCGCGGCCCAGAAATGATTAACACTGCAAAAGGATCCAAATCCTCTACTTTTTTCGCTTGCTCAATAGGAATCTTGAAAACTTCGTAATCATCTACCAAAGCTTCCACCAACCCAAAACCATCATCTTCACTTAACTCCCCATGTCCCATGAATAAACCAATGGAATATTGCTTTTCTCCCACCAACTTTCGAATGGCGTTTATGAGTTCAAACTCCAAATTTTCTATGGATTGATTCAATTTTTCTTCATTGGTAGCCATTCGCTCCCCTTTCAAAATCAAAGCTCCTGTCTCAAACTCCTCTGTCCTTGCCACAATCCCAGGCCAAATCAAAATGGATTGCTGACCAGCATCGTCCGTCACAAACAGATTCGTGGGGTTAATCCCGTATTCTGCCAAACCTACGATGTAATCCTCCTGAATATCTTTAGGCAGCGCCAAAGGATCTTGGTAATAGAACGTTATTTTTTTGGAAGAATAGGCATCAAACGTTCGGATCATTTCCTCCGTGGACCGCTGCAATCTTCGCATACCTCCCGGAAGCTTCCCAGTCAGCAAGATTTCAATTTCAACAGGCTCATTCAATTCCTTTAAAAAATCAACTGTAGCTGGATTGAGGCTGTATCGTTTTTCCTCGGTCAAATCAATACGAAATGGTATCACATACGTCAGCAAAACAACAATAGCAGCCAAAATACCTACACCGATCAACAGAGCTATACCAGAATTTTTCTTCATATTACCTCCTTTTGATGATTAGACCAGTCAACAACAACATCAAGCCGATGATGAATATGAAGTACGACAAATTGCTGCTTGCAATGACTCCCCTACTCATGCTACGATAATGAAAGCTCAAACTCAGCTCTTCCAATAATAAGGCAAAAGGATGATAAACATTGAGTTCCACCAAGGCAGTCAAGCCAAAATACAGGAAGAAACACAAAAAGACTCCCCATACAAAGGCAACTACCTGATGCACTGTCAATGCAGAACCAAACAACCCGATTGCAGCAAATACAGCTCCCATAAATAACAGTCCAATAAAAGATCCAAAGAAACCGGCATGGTCAATATTCCCTACTGGCTGTCCTAGCTGTACGATGCTCCAATAGTAAATCAAGGTTGGTAAAACTGCAATCAACACCAAGCTGATTGTCGCCAAGTACTTCGCCAAAATAATTTTTGAAATAGAAAGTGGGGAAGTCATCAATAATTCCCAAGTCCCTGTTTTCCGTTCTTCTGCAATCATCTTCATGGTCATAGCAGGAATCAGAAAGGTGAAAACATAGGGAGCGTATACAAACAGTGCCTCCAAATCGGCAAATCCATATTCTAAAACCGATGTATCAGGAAAAACCCAAACGATCAAACCTAGGGAAACCAAAAACAGACTCAAAATGAGATACCCGCTCAAATTCCCAAAGAAAGCATTGATTTCTTTTTTATACAGTGCCCACATACTCAGGATTGGGTAATTTGTTGGAAAATGGACTCTAAATTTTTACTCTCTTGTCGCAAACTGACCAAGTTTAGATTTTGATCGGCAATTACTTGAAGAATCGCTTTTCTAGCAATCGCAGCATTTGTCACATGGATTTTAATAAGATTAGAACGTTCGGAACTTGTATGCGAACCAATACCTTCAAACCAACCGAGATTCAGTTCTTCTTCAGTTTCCAAAACCAAACTTACTTGACCGCTTCCCTTGGTTAAATTCGCCAATAAATCTTCTGCCACTATTTCCCCACGATTGATGATAACAACTTTATCACAGATAGCCTCCACCTCTTGCATGATATGCGTACTCAAAATCAGCGTTTTATTTTCACTGATGTTTTTGATTAATTTTCTGATTTCTACCAGTTGATTAGGGTCCAATCCTGTGGTAGGTTCATCCAAGATGATGACTTCCGGGTCATGAATCAAGGCTTTTGCCAAACCTACCCGCTGTCGGTAGCCTTTGGAAAGTTGCTGGATCTGTTTGTGGGCTTCTCTTTCCAATCCACAGAGTCCGATTAGTTCTTCTACACGATTTTTAAGACTTTTTCCAGACACGCCATACAGGCCGCCCGTAAAGGATAAAAATTCACGCACATACATATCCAAATACAAGGGATTATGTTCTGGCAAATACCCTATTAATTGACTGATTTGCTGCGGTCGTTCTGCTACGGAGATTCCATTTACCAATACATCTCCTTCATCTGCCAGCATGTATCCTGTCGCAATTTTCATGGTGGTGGACTTACCAGCACCATTAGGGCCTAAAAAACCCACGACTTGACCTTTTTCTGCTGTAAAGGAAATCTGATTCAAAGCCTTCTGGCTTCCATAAAACTTACTCAGCTGTTGAATGGATAATGACATGAACGGGTATGGGTATGAGAATTCGGTTGTAAAATTACAGAAAAGCCTATAAACCAAAAAAGGCTTCTATGAAGCCCCATTTAAAGAAGTGTCAGTCAAGAACTGCCAAATCTCTTGAATATTAAACCTTACTAGCGCTAAGATAAAGGCTGTAAGGAAATTAATCAACAATTATGGATATTATTTACCGATAAGTGGATTTTGCGGGTAACTATCAATCACATTTCCCTCCCAATCCAAAGAAATCAACGAGTATTGACTGCCTTCGATGGTCAAAAAGGTAAATGCATTCACACTTTGTGCCACTTTCAAATACCAAGTATCTTCTACTGAATGAATTGGTCTAGGCTCAGTTCCCCACGATCCATCACCGACATACGTTATCCCCGTTTGGTCAATTTTCCCATTTCTTATAGGAAAGGTTCGCTTATATGCATGATCATGGTTTTCAAAAGCAAGTCTGATTGGATATTGCTCAAATATGGGCACCCATGTATCCCTTACCAACGTCTGGGTAGTTCCATTAAAATCTCTCACAGAAGGAAATGCCGGGACATGGTAGATTGGCAAGACATGAAGAAAATCTTTACGCTCCTCTAGCGTTTGCTTCAACCAATCTGTCTGAACTCCCTCCACAGGATTGCTATGCTCCGTATCGAGTATAACCAAACTCAAATATTTTCCAAAGTCCAATACATTATATCCTGGCTGGCCTGGGAATGGAAATAAGGAGTAGAAATAAGGAGCAATACGGTTTCTGAAGGAATTGGTCTGCTCATAGCCTGGGTTACGGGAATAATAGCCACCTACTACTTCGTGATTTCCGGCAGCTACAATACATGGTAAAATACGGTTATCAGCAGTTACCAAAGTCTTGGTGTAGGCATCAAACCAATCATAGATTCGTTGAAGATTCTCAGCAACTCCATTTTCATAAGCCATATCCCCACCTATGATCACAAAATCAGGATCATAGGAAGTGACAATTCCATTCGTTTGCTCAAACCATTCTTTCCTGTGCATGGTGTCTCCCCCGATAGCAATTTTAATGCTGGCAGTATTCAGGTCAGCTGGCATGGTATGGAAATGATAGACCGCTTCCAATCCCGGAAACATCAATTCATAGGTTGTTGCTGGAGACAAACCACCAATTCCAACCCTATGTACTTTACGCTCTGAAAAAGGATACGGCAACACCGTGCTTTCAAAATCTCTCCAAGCTTCGGTTCCTTTTCTCCTGAATTTGAGTGTAGTACTTGAGGTCGCATCTGAATGCCAATCGATACTGATACTACTGGTAGGATCCTCCGTCCAAGTCAGATAAAAGGCATGGGTAGCTTGTTGTGCATGAGCAATTGCTGACAAAGCAAAAACAAGTGCAATTGTCGCAATCCAGAAATGTTTGTTAAAGCGCATATGTATAATAAGGGTTTATGTTCTTAGAAACTCTTTCATGGCCAAATAAATTCCATTAGACCAACCAAATCCATCTTGAACAGGATACTCTCCTCCTCCTGCCTCCAAGGTCAGATCCTCTACATTGTATTTCTCCATCATTTTACCAGTCCGCTCGAATACTTGTTCATTCAAGAAAGTCCAACGTGAAGCAATTGTCGTAGCAAGATTTTTCCATCCATAGTTCACACTTGCCGCCAACCCTATCCACTGCAAAGGTGCCCAGCCATTGGGAGCATCCCATTGTTGGCCGGAATAACTTGTACTCGTAACCAAACCTCCAGGTTTCAAAAATTGCTTTTCAACATAATTCAAAACTGAACTTGCCTGTTCCTCTGATGCAAAACCCGACCAAAGCGGAAATAGCATAGCCAAAGAAGGTCGCTTCATGGACTTTTGTTGGACAAAATGATAATCCAAATACAACTCACTTTCCGAGGACCACAAAAAAAACTCGATGCCCTTTAATCTTTTCCTCATCAAATGCTGATAATGAGCCGCATAAGCAAGATCTTCTTTCAATGAATAGATATAGTGCATTACTCGCTCCAATTCAAACAACAACACATTCAAATCTATAGGGATGATATGTGCGGCCTCTATGGTATTCAAATCCTGCTCATCCATCAGCCATCGCGAACTAAAATCCCAGCCCGACTCACAGGCTGCACGGATATGCCGCATACTGCTGGAATCTCCATTGGTCTGATGCAATAGTTCTACATCCTCCCGGTAAGATTCTGCCCGTGGAGTGTCCACATCATCCCAATACCGATTCAAAATTGTTTCCTCATCTAATCGTACAACCCGTGCATAGGCTTCCCCAATAGGTAATCCCTCAGCCCCTTTCATCCAAAACGCGTACTCCCGCTCCAGCTGAGGTAAATAATGAATCAAAATGCTTTCATCTTGCTTTACTTCCGCTAACAACTCCACCATTTTAACAAAAAATGGAGGCTGAGAACGGCTGATAAAATAAGTTCGATTCCCATTCGGAATATGCCCAACCACATCAATCAAATGCGCAAAATTCCTCACCATGGCTTCGATCAAATCCACACGCCCGGATTCTTTCAAGCCAAGCATCGTAAAGTAACTATCCCAGTAATAGATTTCTCCAAACCTTCCTCCGGGTACTACATAGGAAAATGGTAAGGGTATCAAAGAAGATCCTTCTTTTTCTTCATCTGCTTCTTTGGTCAAGACCTTCCATTGCTGATGCAATCGCTCTTCCAATGAACTAGATTCCTCCATTACCAAAAGCGGACCCAAGCTTGGGGAAGTAAAGTATTGAGACACGAAAACGGTTAAATCAAAGGTTTCAGAATTGTTTTCCTGATGGTACTGGGCAATAATTTCCTCCACGGAAATCTTGGGAATCATATCTACAAATGTTTTGGAATCTGGGAAAACTCCTTGCATTTGAATTGCTTCAAACAGCTCCCCAAATACCTGTTCGGGACTATGCATGTTGTTGTTTGTTTACTTGCTTATGTAATAGAAATAAAATCAGGCAAAGTGCCACAATGGGTATCAATGAAAAATAAAAGGCATTGGTTCCCCCATAGCGCTCGAAAATATTCCCTGTGATAATAGAGCCTGTTGTACCACCCAAGGCAGAGAAAACCACAATCAAGCCTGACATGGAACTCTGCATGTACTTTGGCAAAGCGCTTAACACCACAGAATTGATAGTAGGATAAATAGGCGCTAAAAAGACTCCCAATATGGGAAACAAGTACACCACAAATGGTGCATTGAACCAAGTGACAGTTTCTGTGACATCCGGAAGATTTTGTGTCAAAGGCAAGGTAAGTAGGACACATACCCCCACCAAAACTGTACTTGTCAAGGTAAAGGTAAGCCAATGTACCCGCTTCAAAATCACTCCTGCCAATAAGCGTCCAACTGCCAAAGCACCTGCCAAAACTGCCCCTGCCTGTATGCCCATGCTCGCCGGAACTTTCAACACATCCTGATAAAAGGTGGGTGTCCATGTCATAAAGCTTTGCTCAATCAATACGAATAGAAATGCTGAGGCAGCAAACACCAAGACCAAAGGTTTGGCCACCAATTTGATCATATCCAAAAACTCTTCCCAAGCACCAGTGTCTTCTCGTTTGGATGCAGATTCATTGACTTGGGCAAGTAAGAGGAATAAAGCAGCTACCAAACTTAATGCCCCTAGATACCAATAAATAGAAAGCCATGCAGTAGATCGAGGATCTGCATCATTGACAAATAGACTGAAAAACACATTGCCCAACAGCACCCCAATCATAAAAAAGCCCTCGATGGTACTCATCAAGCTACTGTGTTCTTTTGTATCATCGGTGACTAAACCAATCATAGCAAACACTGAAACTTTGATGACTGCAAAAGAGATTCCTACCGCAGCAAAAAGCATCTTGAAATACCAAAAATCATTGGCCATCACAGGAATGATGAAACACATAGCCGCTACCAAACCTAAGGCAATCAGCATCCCTCTCTTCAAACCGATTTTTGGCAAAAAAGAAGCTACTACAAATGAAAAAATGGCGATTGGTAAATCTTTGAACCCCTCTAAAACAGAGGCTTCAGCCTTGGTGACATCAAATGTACGCTGCACTTGCAGGATTACTGCCCCCACTGAATTTAACAACACGGCAAACACCATGTAATTAAAAATCAAGGACAAGCGAATCAATAATTTGGCATTCATAGAGAATGATGGTTGATGATGGATGGAAATAGGGTTTTAAGTTGCTAAAATTATTTCCAAATCACAAAACCATCAATCATTACTCATCACCTGCTTGATTTGAAGCGGATAATCGGAGACCAGGATACTAGGCTTTCTTTTGTGTAAAAATTCAGTGTAAACAGCTATCCCCTCGTTTTGTGCCCGCGCATCAATCGCTCCCAATACATCGGTGATTGTTGGAAGACCTAGAGAACGTGCTTTTTCAAATAAATCAATTGGTCCATCTTTATTGATATAGGCCGCCAAATAGTAAGGCTGCTCCGTTTTGCAAAGGAAATAGTCAAAATCTTCTTCCTCTGTAATCAATACTGACAATAGGAACCGCTCTCCTAACTCCAAAGCTTCAGCTGAACGCTCCTTACCAAACGTTAACAACACTACTCGCTCCAACATGTCAAATTCTTTCACCTTTGCCATCACTTTTTCCAAGGAGGCTTCTTTGACATCTAGCATCAAGTAAAATCCTTTCTCCTGACAAATAGCCAAAAAATCTTCCAAACGTGGTAAGCGCTCTTCAAGGCCATTCAATAGCACTCCATCCAAATAAGCACTAGCTAATTCTTTTACCGCTCCCGTGGACGAGGTGGTTCTGTCCAAAGTTTTGTCATGCAACACATACAAAACCCCATCCTTACTCTCCACTACATCAATCTCGTGGAACATAAACCCCATTTCACCGGATTTCTCAAGGGAATACAGACTATTCTCCACCCAATCAGGTTCTAATGCAACGCGATGAGAAAAGATAACAGGACGCTCTTGTTCAATCAGAGTTCGAAGGCTTTGAGCCTTTATGGAACTGAAACCAACAAAAACTAAAATCGAGACAAGAATAATCTTCATGGTCTTGAGGTATATTTTTAAAAAGAGGTTAACCTTTTATACTATTCAATGATAACAAATCCCGCTCCTTGGAAAGAAATTAAATCAGTTGCCCAGTTCATGATCCCATTTTCATATTTCTGATACTTCAATGGCACAGAGGAGGGCTTTTTTAAGATTTGATTTTTTTTGACATGCAAACTTCGAATTATTGATTATTCTTCCAATACGGCTTGAAATTGCTCTACAAACTGTCCAACATGAAGCCCATCCATCAACGCATGATGTACATGAATGGATACAGCCATAGATTTAACGCCATTAACCTCCGTAAGTTTACCAAAAGATATTTTGGGGCAACTATCTGGCTGCGCAAAATTTCTTGCATGAGAAATACTTGAAAAATCAACCCAGGGAATAGCTGAAAAATGGACTACATTTTCCCCTGAAACCACAGGAAAAAGCGTAGTTGACTTTTTTACTGCTTCGATTTCCTGCTGCGCTTTTTGATAAAATTCTTCTTCATCTTCACAGTAATAAAGGTAAGAAAAACCAAAGGTCCCATTGGGTCGCCTTATAGTAGGTGAGGCATGAATCGTATCAAATTCATAAACCTGACCATCTAGGATTCGATAGCGAAAATAGTCTATTGCATTTACTGCTTTAAGTGCCCTGTATAGGTAATAAAGAAAAAAAGAAATTCTCTTTTGCTTGGCACTTTCATATGCCCTCGTACACTCTACCCTAGTTGTAACCCCAAAAAAGGGTTCAGAAAACTCTGAAAAGAAAAGAAAATGTTCCTTTCTATCCCAATTCTCTATATCAATTAGTTTTTTCATTTAGTTGTTAAATTATGACGGCTACCGCTTTCACCAATAAAATCAGTTTACCTTTCCTTGAAGATTCAAAGAATTCACAAAGCGTAATGATTATTTACTAGCTACCTCCTATCCAACAAATACCAATAATTCGGATCCACCAAAATAGGTCCGTCACTTCTTATCAAAACAGGAGTTGCCGAAAGCACATGTCGCTCCAAACCATTACTGGTTTTGATTTCTACGGGCATGGCAAAATCAATATTCGGCAGACTCACTGCATAACCTCGCTTCCCTTTTTTGGAGACCTTTACTTGAGGTAAGCGAACAGACTTCAGGTACAAATCAAAGAATCCCTGCAAATCCTGTTCTGCATACTGCTGCACAAAGTTGGTGAAATCATTGGTGTCGACTAAATTTTCATAGGTGAAGCGCTCATCTGAGGCAAAAGCTTTCAGCATAGGAAAAAACACCTCATCTCCCAGTAAATACCGCAACGAGTGAATGATAAAAGCCCCTTTAGTATAAATCTCTGGATGATAAGCAAAATCTGAGTGTGAATTGCGGGGTGATACGACGGGTCTCAGATTTCGGATATTCACCCGAACGGAAGCGACTTTTTGGTGATAGGCCTCTTCCCCCCCATGCTCCAAATAAAACAACCAATCCGCATAGGCTGTCAAGCCTTCATGAATCCAAAAGTCTGCCCAATCTTTGACCGAAACTTTATTCCCAAACCATTCATGTCCGAGTTCGTGATGCAATAGCCAATCAGCCCATACCTCCCCTACTTTTTCAAACTGAAAGTTATTCCCATACCCATTGATGGTCTGATGTTCCATACCAAGGTAAGGGGTTTCAACTACCGCAATTTTATCATCTCCAAAAGGATATGGTCCCAAATACTTCTCCAAGGTTTGCGTGGAAGTTTCTAAGACCTGCAACAAATCATAAGCTTTGGACTTGTTTTGCTGCAAGACATAGACATGCATAGGAATTTCCTTTCCATCAACCGACTGATAAACTTTGGATGCTTCATAAAAGACTCCAAGGGTAAAGTTCACATTGTAATTATTGATGGGATATTGGGAAGTCCAGTGATAACGATAGCTATCTCCTAAGTCCTCTTGGGCGGCTAGCCTTCCATTGGAAGCAACAAAATAGGACTTGGGTACGGTAAAGAATAAATCCACACCATTGATAGGTTCTGAAGAAGGATGGTCCAGGCAAGGCATAAATATTTTGGCACCTTCATTTTGTGAAGAAAGCCCCATCCAATGGTTTCCCAGCTCATCTATTTCCCAAGTAAATCCACCTGTCCAAGGAGGCCGAATGGCAATAGGCGTCTCTCCTTCGTAAAATATTTCTACCTCATTACACGTACAGTCGATAGGGAAAATATCCAGAACATCACCATTGTGTTCGAATCGGATTTCTTTTCCATCCATAATGACCTTACTCACCTGATATTCCTCTATCAAGTCCAATCGCAAGGTGTCTAACCTATCTTCTGCATGAAAGGTAACTTTATTACTGCCCTTGATTCTATGATTTTCAGGAAAAATCTCTAAATCCAAATGGTAATGTACTACCTGAAACTGCTGCTGCAAAGGATGCAGAGGACCTCCCCAAGTCCAGTTCTTTTGGATTTGGGCAAAAGATTGGTGGGCAAAAAACAGCAAAGAAAGTAAGATAAATAACTGCTTTTTCATAGTCTGGGTAAAACTGGAAGAGTATCTTGAGAAGTGATGTATGCATCACTTATTGACCACTTCAATTTCGGGGTTAATTTTCAATAAATCAGCGATGAGTTCATCATTATTTTCGGGTGCAATGTAGACTTCATGAAATCGATTGAAATAAATAATAATCCCTTTGGTCGCTAAAGCTGGCTTTACACCCGTAAAATACGTGACATCCTTACTGGCTTTTGTGATTGTTTGAATATCTATTTTTCCTTTTAAAAATGCGGAGCGATAATAAAAAACACCATCTACAATTCGATAAGAAGTATCAATATAGATCCAAAGGACAATAGCAAATGGTAGCGCCAATATGAAAAACCCAAGAAGCATACGTAAAAGATTGTCAGCATTATAAAAGCCTCCAATAAATGGTAAAAATGCTGTAAGGATTACTAATCCTGTTATAAGTTTTCCTTTGCGGGCTTTGTATGTTTTCATGAAATGGAAAAATTAAAGTCAAACAAACGATAGTCAATTAATTCGAAATTACTTACATTATACCTAATTATGATCATTGCATTGTATGAAGGCCAAATTAAGACTTATAATCGATAAATCAGTCATTGAATCTGCCAAATCGTATGCAAAAGATCAAGGGAAAAGTCTTTCTCAAGTGATAGAAAATTATTTAAAATCACTGACTGATGAAAGCCAACCAAAGGAAATTTCAGCAAACGTGAAAAAATTAATTGGCTCAATCAAATTACCAGAGGATTTTGATTATAAAAAAGAATTAGAAGAAGCGAGAGCTCAAAAATACGAAAGATTTTAAAAGAAGTGATTTCTCAACTATGACTCCCAAAGAGCTTTTAGGAACCATTAGACCGCACTAGCAAAAAAATAAAGGCTAGCCGAATATTCAGCTAGCCTTCTTATTTTTTAGATAAGGAAAATCTTATCCATCATTCTTACTTCTCAATCACTGAGTCTGTAGCATATTCTTCTACAGGAATACAGCTACACACCAAATTCCTGTCACCGAAGGCTGAATCAATTCTTCTGACAGTAGGCCAGAATTTATTTGTTCTCACATAAGGCAAAGGATACACTGCTTTTTCTCTGCTGTAAGGGAAGTCCCAAGCATCTGCTAGCGCAAGGTTAGCTGTATGCGGTGCATTTTTCAACACGTTGTTTTGCTTATCAGCAACACCATCTTGGATTTCCTGAATCTCTTCACGGATAGCAATCATCGCATCACAGAATCTATCCAATTCAGCTTTGGTTTCAGACTCGGTTGGCTCAATCATCAAGGTACCGGCAACAGGGAAAGATACAGTTGGCGCATGGAATCCATAATCCATCAATCGCTTAGCGATATCTTCTACCTCCACACCAAAATCCTTGAACGAACGGCAATCCAAAATCATTTCATGTGCTGCTCTTCCATTAGCACCTGTGTACAGGATTGGATAATGAGCTTCCAATCTGGCTTTCATGTAGTTGGCATTCAGGATTGCAAGTTTGGTTGCATTGGTCAAACCCTCTCCTCCCATCATTGCGATGTAAGCATAAGAGATAGGAAGGATACTTGCACTACCAAAAGGTGCGGCAGAGATAGAAGTGATTGCTTCTGTTCCGCCTGTTTTCACTACTGGATTTCCTGGTAGGAATGGAGCTAAATGTTTGGCCACGCAGATTGGTCCCATACCAGGGCCACCACCACCATGAGGGATACAGAAAGTCTTGTGAAGGTTTAAGTGACACACGTCTGCACCAATCATACCTGGGCTAGTCAAACCAACCTGTGCATTCATATTAGCACCATCCATATACACTTGACCACCGTTAACATGGATGATCTGGCAAATCTCTTGGATAGCTTCTTCAAATACTCCGTGAGTAGATGGGTACGTTACCATCAAAGATGCCAATTCATTTTTATGTAATTCCGCTTTCTCTTTCAGATCAGCGACATCAATATTTCCTTTTTCATCGCACTTCACCAATACCACTTTCATACCTGCCATAACTGCAGAAGCAGGGTTGGTCCCGTGAGCGGAAGTTGGAATCAAAGCAATATTTCTATGGTGATCACCTCTGCTCATGTGATAAGCACGGATGACCATCAAACCTGCGTATTCTCCTTGCGCACCAGAATTTGGTTGCAAGGAAGTATCAGCAAAACCTGTGATTTCGGTCAACCAATTGCGTAGATTCTGGAACAACTCGTAATAACCAGCTGCTTGATCCTGTGGAGCAAATGGATGCAATTGCCCAAACTCTGGCCAAGTAACAGGAATCATCTCCGTAGTAGCATTCAATTTCATGGTACAAGAGCCCAATGAAATCATCGAATGTACCAATGAAAGATCTTTCGCTTCCAAGCGCTTGATGTATCTCAACATCTCATGCTCTGCATGATTTTGATTGAATACCGGATGGGTCAAATACTTAGACGTACGGGCCAATGAAGCCGGCAACTCCAAGGTCAAACCTTCGACTAAAGAATCAAAATCTACACTTACCTTTTTGTCAGTTGATTTTGCAAATACCTCAACAACTGCTTTTACATCTTCCAGTGTTTTTGCTTCATCAAAAGACAAGAAGATAGCGCCGTTTTCATACCTGAAGTTCATTTCAGCAGATAGTGCAAATGCCTTGATTTTTGATTGCTGAACTTCGTCAGTTTTTATTCCAATAGTATCGAAGAAGGACTCACTTACTCCATCAAAGCCCATTGCTTTCAATGCTTGAAGTGTGATTTTTGCTAATCCATGCGTTCTAAGTGCAATTTCTTTCAATCCTTTTGGACCATGATATACTGCGTACATGCCAGCCATTACAGCCAGTAACACTTGGGCTGTACAGATATTAGAAGTAGCTTTTTCTCTCTTGATGTGTTGTTCTCTGGTCTGCAAAGCCATTCTGTAAGCCTTGTTACCATCTCTATCTACAGATACACCGATGATTCTACCAGGAACTTGTCTTTTGAAAGCATCTTTGGTTGCAAAGAACGCTGCGTGAGGTCCTCCATAACCCATAGGCACTCCAAAGCGCTGACTTGTACCTACTACTACGTCTGCCCCCATCTCACCTGGAGACTTCAATAAAGTCAAGGCTAACAAATCTGAGGCAAAAGCAGTGAATACGTGATTTTCTTTGGCAGAAGCCACCAAATCGGTATAGTCTATCGCCTCCCCATCCATGTTAGGGTACTGAAGCAATACGCCGAATAGATCCGCATCCGTCAAATCCAATGATGAAAGAGGGCCGATCTGCAAGTCAATTCCGATAGGCTCTGCTCTTGTGATCAATAAGTCTTTTGTTTGAGGGAAGATTTTTTCATCCACAAAAAACTTGTTTGCATTCTTTTTTTCTCTTGGCTTGGATGCATGCAACATAGTCATTGCCTCAGCTGCTGCGGTAGCTTCATCCAATAAAGATGCATTGGCCATTTCCATACCAGTCAATTCCATCACAACTGTTTGGAAATTGATCAATGCCTCCAACCTACCTTGAGCGATTTCAGCTTGATAGGGCGTGTAGGCTGTATACCATCCTGGATTTTCCAAAATATTTCGTAAAATCACTCCTGGCACAATGGTATCATAATACCCCAAGCCGATGAAAGACTTATAAATCTTATTTTTGGACGCCAGCTTTTTGAAGTCCTTCAAGAACTCTGCTTCAGACTGGGCAGCAGGAAGATCCATGGGCTTGGTCAGCTGAATAGATTTCGGTATCGTTTGGTCAATCAACTCACTAAGAGAGGATGCGCCAATGGCACTCAACATAGCACTGATTTCCTCCACTGAAGGAGCATTATGCCTGTTTTCGAAGGTTGTACTCGGATGAAGATTAATTTTCATAATCGGTTGAAATGTGAGGATTTATTTGGGTTATATCCGCTTTTTATTTTCGTAGTGCAAAGGTATAAATTATTGAACGTAAAAGGATTTTTAACGCCCAAGAAATCTCTTAGATAACAAGCTTCTTGATAAACGGTTTTAATGTGATTGGAATATTTTTTATGTTTAGCCACTTAAAATAAATGAAAACTAAGTAACGCTATGAAAAAACGATTTTGGTTGGTGGGTGCGTTGGCATATATGCTATCGTTCACCGTCCATGCACAAGATGCTACTGCTGTTAAATATGCTACTACCATTACAGCAGAAGATCTTGAAAAGCATCTGAGATACATCGCCTCTGAAGAACTTCAAGGAAGAGACACTGGAGCTGAAGGACAAAAAAAAGCAGCAAGCTACATCAAAGACCATTTTGAGAAATTAGGTCTTACAGGGCCTGTAGACGGTAGTTATTATCAGGTATTTGAACTTGTATCTAACAGTTACCCTGATGTAACGCTACAAATAGGTAAAAATAAAATGCAGCTGAACAAAGATTTTATCTTTGTGGGTGATGCTGACATGAAAAAAAGCCAAAAAGCTCCAATCGTTTTTGTGGGTGATGGATCAAAAGAAAGTTTGGCTAAAGTTGACGTCAAAGGAAAATTGGCCGCAGTATGGGCTATCGGCGCACGCACTCAAAATATTGTAAAAGATGCTATCGATGCAGGTGCAGTTGGAGTAATCGTTACTACAATGGAAGACCAAACAGCCTTCGATCGATTAGCCAGTAGATATGCTGCTATGTCAGGTGGACGTTTGGGCTTTGAAAGACCAACAGTTCAAGAGCCAGCATTTATGGTAAGTGGTTCACAAATGGCTTCAATATTCGGTGTAACTGTTGATCAAGTGAAAGCTGCCATGGCTAATCCTGCATCTGTGGCTCCTGCTCAGGCTACCTACCAAGTTAAAAAGCAGACAAAAACAGTCTCTACAGAAAACGTATTGGGTTACCTAGAAGGAACTGATAAAAAAGAAGAAGTATTGGTTATTTCCGCACACTATGATCACGTAGCTCCAAATGCCGATGGAAGTATCAATTATGGGGCAGATGATAATGGGTCAGGTACCGTAGCGTTGATGGAAATCGCCGAAGCCTTTGCTATGGCTGCTAAAGATGGAATCAAACCAAGAAGAAGTGTATTATTCATCGCTTTAACAGCGGAAGAAAAAGGTTTGCTAGGATCTCAGTATTATGTTGAAAATCCGATTTTCCCATTGGAAAATACGGTCAATAACCTGAATATAGACATGTTGGGAAGAATTGACAATATTTACAAAGATGCAGAAGATACCAATTATCTATACGCGATTGGTTCAGCGATGTTATCCAGTCATTTGAAAGTTATTTTAGATTATAACAATATCACCTATACAGGTCTGAATTTAGATTATCGCTATGATGATCCAGCAGACCCTAATAGGTTCTACTTCAGATCCGATCACTATAATTTTGCTAAGTATAACATCCCATCAATTTTCTTCTTCTCAGGCTTGCATAATGATTATCATACGCCAGCTGATACAGTGGACAAGATTGAGTTTCCATTAATGACCACAAGAGCAAGGTTAATCTTCCATTTATCTTGGGACTTAGTGAACAGAGATCAACGAAATCCAGTAGATGGCTCCAATAACAGAGGAGAGCGATAAAACAAAAAGGGCTTTTGAAAATTTCAAAAGCCCTTTTTTATTTTTATGACTAGCGGATTACCTCCCTTTAATGATTATACATTCACATGTCTTTCTGCGTGATATGAAGAACGAACTAATGGTCCAGACTCCACATATTTCAAACCTCTTCTGAGACCTTCTTCGCGATAATGAGCAAATAAATCAGGATGGATAAATTCTGCCACTTCAATATGCATTTTGGTAGGTTGCAAATATTGACCTAAGGTTAAGATATCACATCCATGAGCGGCAAGATCATCCATTGCCTTATAGACCTCTTCTTTGGTTTCGCCCAGACCCAGCATAATTCCGGTCTTTGTACGTTTACCATATTCTTTGGTCAATTTGATTTGCTCCAAAGATCGAACATATTTAGCTTGAGGACGCACTCTCCTGTATAACCGCTCCACTGTTTCCATATTGTGGGAAACCACTTCCTGTCCTCCGCTGATCATTCTATATAGAGCGTCCCAGTTAGATTTCACATCAGGAATCAAGGTCTCGATAGTTGTTTCAGGAGACATTTCTTTCGTCATGACCACAGTCTGATACCAGATCTCGGCACCACGGTCTTTTAGTTCGTCTCTATTAACAGAAGTAATCACCGCATGTTTCACTCCCATCAATTTAATGGCCTCCGCTACTCTTCTTGGCTCATCAGTGTCATACTCCGGTGGTCTTCCTGTAGCAACTGCGCAAAATGAACAAGAGCGCGTACATACATTTCCCAAAATCATGAAAGTTGCAGTCCCTGCACCCCAGCATTCACCCATATTTGGGCAATTACCGCTTTCACAAATGGTATGTAATTTATGTTGATCGACTAGCTTTCTGACTTTGGCATATTCCTTCCCTACAGGAAGTTTCACGCGCAACCAATCGGGTTTTTTTCGCTTGGTAGTTTCTTCAGAAATTACAGGTAATTCTATCATTGCTTCTGAATTAGTATTAAGTAACAAAGGTAAGGGCTAAGGATGGATTAACCCAATGGAATCCTCATTTCCTAAATCCGTAGAAAAAGGTGAAGTACACTGATTGGAACAACTGTCTGTTTTCAACGGTAGGCATCAAAGGAATCTCTCTCGTAAAACCTTCTAATTGATAGCCAAGTTCCAAACCGGTCACATTTGTTCGGAATACACCAAATTCAAAAAATAATGCAGCCTTGGCATTTCCACCGAATGCAAATTCCGACTGACCGATACCCTCAAAAATCCTCCCGGGCCCCAACACATTGAATCTGCTTTGATGTACCTCTGGATTATATTGCTCTCGGACTGTTTCCAATCGATTGACTGCATATTCAATAATATAAGGTGCAACCACTCCCACAGTTGGGCCTACAGCACCCAGAACAGACACCTGCACTCCTTGTTGAGGGGCTTTTTTAAATACAATCAGCTCACGACCATAATAGGGTCTAATGGAATACAGATAGTTGGATTTGCCGAAAATAAAGGAATTACCCAAAATCGTATTATATCTCACCTCCTTGGGGTTTTTGACATTTGCCAGATCCAAACCAAAAAACTGGAATTGGGAATCATCTAAGCGCTGGGCCATTTTGAAGGAAAAGCCTCCAATCAAGCCTCCATTGGTATTTTTATTGATACCAAAAAGTACTTCTCGGTCATACTCGTAATTCCCCGCATCCTCTCTTTGCGCATGCAGAGTCAATGAGAGACCCAAAAAGAGTATTGAAAATATGTAAATTCGACAGTTCATCATTTCACGGATGCAATATTAACGTTAACTTGCCCACTAAGTTATCTAACCAAAAATAAAAGTAAGAGTTTATGCCTACTATTAAAAGTGTCTATCAAGGAAATCTACGAACAAATATGAGACATCTGCAATCCGGGCTTGAAGTAATCACAGATGCACCTGTTGACAATAATGGTAAGGGTGAAGCATTTTCGCCCACAGACCTAGTTGCGGCTGCCCTTGGAAGCTGTATGGTCACGATTATGGGAATCGTGGCAGAAAGAGATGGAGTTTCTTTGGAAGGTCTGAGTTGGGAAATCACTAAAATCATGAACTCCCAACCAAGAAAAATCAGTGAAATTGTTATTGATTTTCATTGGGAAAAACCTGTAAATGATCCTACGATATTGCAAAAACTAAAAAATGCAGCAAAAACATGCCCGGTAGCTTTAAGCTTGGATCCAGCATTGAAACAAACCATTAATTTTAATTTTTGATATTTTTTCATCCCCCTGTAGCGTATCACACTTCTCTTGCGTCTTGTCTGTAGAAAGAAATAATAAGCGTCTTTGGAAGAATTTATAATCCAAAAAGCAAAAAAAGGTGACCCGAAGGCTGTGGAAATGTTGTACAAACATTTCTATGGCTTCGCTATGGGTATTGCTTTGCGGTATTCTTACAATAAGGAGGAAGCTTGCGAAATCGTCAATGATAGTTTCATGAAGGTTTTTGACAAGCTGCAATCCTATGAGCAACAAAATTCTTTCAAGGGTTGGTTTCGTAGAATCATCGTCAATACTTCCATTGACTATTATCGAAAAAACAACAAATACAAGGCAGTGCTCGATATAGAGCATGCTCATGTTCGTGAGTTAGACCCCTCGGTGATTGATGAGTTGTCCAAAGAAGATATACTAAACCTTTTGAGAAATCTTCCAGACATGCTCAGAATAGTCTTCAATCTTTATGAAATCGAAGGGTATTCACACAATGAAATTGCAGAAAAACTCACTATCCCTTCCAGTACATCAAGAACCTACCTGGCAAGGGCCAAAGAAAAGTTAAGAGAAAAAATCACACTCCTAAACAAACAAAGTGATGAAGGAGCCATTCGATAAAAAGTTAGCAGATAAAATCAAAACATTATTCCAGTCCCATGAGGAGACAGCTCCTCAGAAAGAATGGGAACGATTTTCTGCTGCATATTTTAATAAACCTGTAAAGAAAAAATATCCTATTTGGCCTTGGTGGGTTTCTGGAATCGCTGCTTCCTTAGCGTTGGCAATTTGGTTAGGCAGAACTCCTGAAGCGATAGAGGAACCGAATGAATTATTATCTTTTGCAGATACCCTAGCTAAAGAAAGTAAATCCTATGAATTGGAAGACTTAGGCAGTATTGAGACCTTAGAAGATATAACATCAAGAGATGAATTGGGGTCAATGGCAGCAAATACGAGAGGCCCTGTCCAAGCCGCGGAAACTTTTCCCAAATCATCAGCAAAACAAGCCGAAATCACTTCAAGACCAGCTGAGAATCCTTTGGTAGCAGAAATAAATGTTCCAGAAACTACAGCTGAATTGAATACGCTCGAATCTACTTATGTTCCTTTTAGCTCCCTAACAGACAAAACACTAGACTCTAAATCCGCCGAAACCTATATCAAAAATTTATTGGCAGAAGAACAGGAATCAGTTAAGCAAACAAGCAAAGACCCTTTTAAACTTGGGTTACTAATTGCTCCTCAAGCTGTCAGCAATGCAAACCAAACTATTGGTCTGTCTGCAGGTATCATGTCGGAGATTGCTGTTTCCAAAAAACTAAAAATAGACATGGGCATTGCATATGCTCAGCAAAACTTAAATCCCAATTCAAATGGTGGCATGTTGAATGCTAGAACTTCCGATGCCATGCAAAATTATTCCGGTCAACAGTTTCGAGAACAGGCAATAGCTGGAAACCAGTTTTTCGCAGGTAATTTAATCAGTGCGACAGAGGAACTACGATTTGGACAATTAGAAATCCCCATCAATTTGAAATATAAATTATTGGAGCGCAACAAAGCAGATATTTACTTTGTATCAGGTATTTCCAATATGTTTTACCTAAACCAAGAGCGAATAAGCACGTTGAATTTTGCAAACTTAAGTGCCGCTGGTAACATTGGTAACGGGATCCAAAGCTTTTCTCAGCGATCCGTCCCTGATGCCAGCAGCTCTGATGTCAATATTGGCCAATTGGTAAATGTTGCCGTAGGATTCGAGCAGAATCTTTCCAATGGTACATTTTTGTATATTGAGCCATTTTACAAAATGTCAGTTGGTAATCAAACCTTCGCAGAACAACAGTTTTCCATCGGAGGTATTAATCTTAGAATGAATTTCCAGTTTAAAAAGTAACAAAATATGAAGAAAGTATGGACTAGCTTAGTAGCATTAATGGTCATGTCATGGATGAGTGCTTGTATCAACTCAGAAAGTGAGCTCGAAATTGCAATTGAACGAGATATGAAAATACTCCGAGATTTTCTAGAACGAAATAACATTGATGCACTTGAAACACAATTAGGGTACTTTTACAGAAAAGTAGAAAGTAATGAATCTGGTCAGCAAATTGTTAACAACAATATTCTAGGGGTATATTACGAAATCAGAACAATTGATGGGCAGCTAATAGACACACACTTAGATGAGAATAAGCCGCCTAGATTGTATGCGCATTCAGAGTTAGGCTTAGTCCCAAGAGGTATTAATTTTTCAAGTGGAATTGCTAGAGAAGGCGAAACCTTAGAATTATTTATCCCTTCTCACTTAGCTTATGGAGGATACAGTTTTCAACAGCTTATTCAGCCTAACTCCAATCTTGTGGTTCGAATAAAATTTGCGAAAATATACAGCCAAGCACAAATCAATGAAATGGAGGAGCAAATAATCGAAAAATTCATTACCGAAAATGAGTTTGAAGATTTTCAAAAGACAAGTGCCGGAATGTATATAAGGACTGTAAAAGAAGGCAGTGGCGTCCGTGAAGGTGAAGGAGGAAGCTTAGTCCGGTTTAACTACTCCATAGCTCAGATAGATGTCAACAATCCTTTCGCCAATCTTCCAACAGGCGCCAATTCATTTCAAATAAGAATAGGAAATCAAGAAAATCAGGCATTTTTGAATTTGTCCATGCTTGGAGTAAAAGTTGACCAAGAAATAGAAGTGATTCTTCCTTCAAGACTTGGATTTGGGGCGACTACTCAAGTATTCCCTTTTGCAATCAGGCAAGACCTTTTTAGTCGCGGTCTTCTCCCTGAACTCGCAAGACCTTTTGAACCCTTGCTATTTAAAGCACGCATAGTTTCCATTAATTAATAAAAGGCCCTCATTTGATGAACCAAATGAGGGCTTTTTTCTTTGTTGTAAATACCAATGGAATTGGTGAATTTTACAAACGAATAAACCCAAATAATATGAGCTTTTTATTCGATAGCTTCAAAGGCTGGAAACAGTACTGTCTGGACAAAGACATCACATTGTACGATTCAGTCATTGAGTATGAGATGACTCAAAAAAACAAAAAAGAAGCCGATATCTGGACTGGTTTAGGCAAAGCTTATCAGGTCATGAAAGAAGCTGTAGACACAGGTCTTCAAGAAGATATGACGTCTCGATCAGGCATGATTAATAACGGAGCGAAGAAAGTATACAAACACCCTTTGAGCGTCTTGTCTCCTGAATTTCAACGATTGATAGCTAGAGCGCTTGCAGCTAAAGAGGTTAATTCATGCATGGGACGTGTAGTAGCTGCTCCTACTGCAGGTGCCTCTGGTATTCTTCCAGGCACATTGTATACATTACAGGAAATTCATCAGCTAGAAGACCAAAAAATATTAGAAGGTTTATTAGTTGGTGCCGGTATTGCCCTAATCATTGAAGAAAAAGCAAGCTTGGCAGGGGCTGTAGGTGGTTGTCAGGCAGAAACAGGTTCGGCAGCAGCGATGGCTTCTGGCGCTATGGTATTTTGTCTGGGAGGTAGTATCGATCAGATATTCAACGCAGTTGCCATTACCATTCAATGTATGTTGGGACTGGTTTGTGATCCCGTGGCTGGCTTGGTTGAAATCCCTTGCGTTGTGAGGAATGCCAGTGCCTCGGCAATTGCCAATAGTTCAGCGCAAATAGCCCTTGCGGACGTTAGTGCAGTCATCCCTGTTGACGAGTGTATTGAAGCTATGGGAGAAATTGGTGCAAGCATGGAAACCCGTTATAAAGAAACTGCTTTAGGGGGATTGGCAGCTACACTTACAGGGCAGGAAATTGCCAAAAGAGTATTGATCCAAGATATTGAGATATTACCTGATGAAGAACTACCGCAGTAAATCTCCAATCAAGGGTATCTCCAAAATATATTGAATCGAAAAAGAGAAGATAAGTCCCCAAAACATGGCGCTTAAGAACATGTAAAGGAAAATCTTCTCTTTTTTTACATTAAAAGCATTCATAATTACAGTACCACCAACAGGAGTAAGTAACAAGGGAGTCAATGTCGCTACTCCAACTACCCCATATTTCCTCCAAACTGTCACAATTTTTCGCGTTTTTGGACTAAACACCTTTTTTTTCTTTGTCAAACCAAGCTTCCAATTAGCCCGAAACCAATCTCCTAATAAGGTTATTGAAAAGACAGTTGTCATCATCCCCCCTACAGTTACCACCAACATTTCTAAAGCACTCAATCCCGCAGCCAAGCCCAATACAGGACCTGCAATGAACTTAAAAAGAGTAGCAATGTAAATGAAAAAGACTTTGAGGATATATTCTATCATAGCAACAGAAAAATATAAATAAAATACACTGCTAGAAGTAATCCACCTTCCCAACGTTTAATTAACCGACCGGTTAAAATAATTGGAAACAACAACAAAGTAATACCTAGCATCCACATATAGTCTTGCGTCAAAAAAGTTTCAGAAACAGGAATAGGTTGCACAATACTGGTAATCCCTAAAATAGCCAACACATTCATAATATTGCTTCCAAGCACATTCCCGATTGCTATATCAGTCTTTTTGTTCAATCCGGCAATGATAGAAGTAACCAACTCTGGTAAACTTGTTCCAATAGCAATCACGGTAATTCCAATTACCCGCTCGGTTACTCCAAAATCCTTCGCAATCTTCACAGCATTATCAACAAACATATCTGAGCCAACATAGAGCCCCCCTACACCTAAAACTAAAAAAAGAAGGGATTTTAAAAGATTGGCAGGGACAACCTCATCCTCATCCAAGACCCCACTTAATTTTCTAAAGAAATACCAATTTAATCCTACCAAACAAATAACAAAAAAAACACCTTCACCTCTGGAGATAAGTCCATTCCAGCTCAATGCTATTAATAGGATAGAAGAAATCAGCATCGCTAGGTAATCCAATTTGATAACTGATTTTTGAATAGTAATCGGATACAAAATAGCACTCAACCCAAGCACAAGAGAGATATTTGCAATGTTAGAGCCCACCACATTTCCAATAGCAATATCGCTTGTTCCTTTCAAGGCTGCATTGATACTTACCAATAATTCCGGTGCAGAAGTGCCAAATGCAACGACCGTCAATCCAATAAGACCAGCACTCAATCCAAATTTAGAGGCGATTCCAGACGCCCCCTCAACCAGTAAATGACCTCCATAGAGCAAAATACCCAAGCCAATCACTAAGAACAGATATACCACAGCAGTAAATTATAATTTTTCACCAAAAGCTAAATCCCCCGCATCTCCTAGCCCAGGAACTATATATGAATGTTCATTCAAATGACTGTCCAAGGCACAACTCCATATCTTTACGGAATGCCCCTTTAGTTGTTGCTGAATAAAATCCACTCCTTCCGGCGCAGCGATTACCGCCGCAATATGAACGGATTTAGGGTTCCCATTTTTAAGTAAATTTTGAAATGTCTTGACAAAGGATTTCCCTGTAGCCAACATAGGATCAATAATGATTACTGTTTTTCCTTCCAAATTTGGACAAGCTTGATATAAGTAATCAATCTCTACTGAATCATCTGAATTTTTAGATTCAATTCTATACGCGCCTACAAAACCACTTTCGGCATGGTCAAAAACTTCCAAAAAGCCATTGTAAAAAGGCATAGCTGCTCTCAGGACAGAAATTAGCACCACATTTTCAGGCAACGCTATGGTTGTGGTAGCTAGAGGGGTTCTTATTTCTTGAGGAACATAATCAAAGTCTTTTGAAATTTCATAGGCCAACATAAAGCCCAACCGCTTTAGATTATGTCTAAAACGCATACTGTCCTTTTGAACTTGGCTATCTCGGAGCTCTGCAATAAGCTTGTTGGCTATCGTGGGTATGGCTGATAATATAAACATGGCTATAAGGGCATAAAAAAACCCGAAACTAAGTTCGGGTTTTTTATTGATATATGAAATTTTATTATTTCACTTCGAAGCTTGTTCTTCTTGCAAGCTGTCTTGCATCAGCAGAACGTTTATCTACGCTAGTGTCTTCACCATATCCTTTGTAAGAAAGTCTACCTGCATCAATACCAGCAGCGATCAAGAGGTCATAAACTGATTTTGCTCTTCGTTCAGATAACTTCATGTTATAATTTTCTGGCCCTAACTCATCAGCAAAACCTTTAATTTCAAGGTTAACACCTGGGTTCCTTTTCAAAAAATTGGCCACATAATTAACAGAAGAAGATGAAAATGGTTGAGGTTTAGCTCTATCAAAGGCAAAATAAACATTAACATATCCTTCATTGATAGCTTTTTTGAAATAATCAATTTCGTTAACCTCCTTAACTGGACAACCATCATTTGATGCAGGACCCGGAACAAAAGGACATTTGTCCAAATGGTCAGGAATCCCATCTCCATCAGAATCTAAAGTTCTACCAAAAGAATCAACTCTAGCACCAATAGGGGTGTTTGGTTCTTTATCAATATAATCAGGAATACCATCTCCATCTGAATCCTTCAACATATCTTTTAATTCTCCGATTTGTTGCGCTAATTCTGCCTTAGTGGCATATTTTTCACCTTCTATATACCAATCAGCATGAACATCTTTTTTACCTAAATATATTGCTAGTCCTAGTGTACCTGTCCACCAAGTACCTGTAGCATGAACGAAAGGATTTCTAGGAGGATCAACTACAAATGGAGCATTATATGACATCCCATCAAATGTAAACGTTTGTCTACCATTCAAATAAACAGAAATATCACCTTTAAGAGCAACTCTTGGAGAAATACTAAATAATCCAGTAAAACCGTTCACAATCGTATATGCATACTCCGCTGGAATTTCAATGCCAAATAAATTTGGTTCATAATCTAATCTACTACCTCCAACACCACCATGATATAATAGCCCTAACTTTGGCATAAATGACTCAAAATTCAAGATTCTACCAAAATTTACAACACCTTGAATATTCAAATTCTGGTAACTTGTTCTAAATCTTGGACTTTCTCCTCTCACCTCACGAAACACACCGAAACCTAAGTCAGAACTTACTCCAAAATATTGATTGATCATGTATCTCCCGCTTATTCCTGCATGTCCAACATTTAAAGTTGGGGATAAGTAACCAGGCGTCAATGGCCCCATTGGTTTATTAAAACCACCATCAACTTCAATTGACCATCGATTAAAATCAACTTGAGCAAACAAAGGTGTAAATAATAAAAAACCTACAACTACAAGGCCTAGAATCTTCTTCATATAATAATCTTTTAATTTGAGTGCAAATGTAATTAGTTCTTCCTTTAAAAAAACAAAACCCACTTAAAAAATAAGTGGGTTTATAATCTGAATTATTATTTTTTTATTTCACTTCAAAGCTTGTTCTTCTGGCAAGTTGTCTCGCATCAGCAGAACGCTTATCTACGCTAGTGTCTTCACCATATCCTTTGTAAGAAAGTCTTCCTGCATCGATACCTGCTGCAATCAACAAGTCGTAAACTGATTTCGCTCTTCTTTCAGATAACTTCATATTGTAATCTTCTGGACCCAACTCATCAGCAAAACCTTTGATTTCAACATTTACACCTGGATTTCTCTTCAAGAAGTTAGCTACATAGTTAACTGAAGAAGAAGAATAACCTAGTGGCTTAGCACTGTCGAATGCGAAGTAAACGTTTACATAACCTTCGTTAATAGCTTTTTTGAAGTAATCAACCTCTTTCACTTCTTCTACAGGACAACCGTTGTTAGAAGCAGGTCCTGGAGCGAATGGACACTTATCTAAGTGATCAGGGATACCGTCACCATCAGAATCTAAGGTTCTACCGAAAGAATCAACTCTAGCTCCAGCAGGAGTATTTGGTTCTTTATCTAAGTAATCAGGAATACCATCTCCGTCAGAATCTTTAAGCATATCTTTAATCTCACCGATTTGCTGAGCTAATTCTTCTTTAGTAGCATATTTATCAGCAGCGATATACCAATCAGCATGTGTATCTTTATTGCCTAGATAAAATGTTAGACCTAATGTACCTGTCCACCATGTACCATTGGCTCCAAAGAAACCATTGTTATTAGCACCAATCATATCATTTGGAGAAATAGCAGAAGCTCCGTCAAAAGAAACTGTTTGCCTACCATTCAAAATTGTACTAATATCACCTGTTAAGGCTATTCTTTCTGTTAATTTAACTTGACCAGTAAGACCAGTCATGATATTATATACTTTGTCTGTAAAATCGTTGAAAGTATTTTCTTGTGCTCTAACATTACCAAAGCCAGCACCCAAATGCCCAAGTAAATTTACTCGTCTTGTGAATGACTCCCAACCCATGATTCTACCAAGATTCGCTACACCAGATAGATTTGCTCTAAAGTAATTTGTAGAGAACGAAGGGCTGTTGCCACTGGATTCAGAGAAGGAACCGAATCCGTAGTCCACTTTGGCTCCGAATTTTTCATTGAACATATATCTAACTCCAAGGTCAGCATGGCCAATGTTTAATGTTGGAGAAAGAAAACCAGCAGTTAAAGGAGCCATTGGTTTATTAAATCCTCCACTTACCTCTAATGACCACTTATTAAAGTCGTCTTGTGCATTTGCACCTAATGCAAGAGAGCTTGCAATTAATGTTGATAGTATGATTTTTTTCATAATAAAAAATTTTTTTCAGATTTTTAAGTGTTTAATGATTTGATTTTAGATTCGTAAGTTTTAACTACATACAAATGTATGCTATTAATTTAATTATTTAAACTTTATCAAAAATCTTTTCGATTTTCGCATGTAATTTATTTTCACAAACTTTAACATAAACTATGCCAAATTATCAATTATTGAATGATTTGTCCAAAATAAAAGGTACATCTGGGGACGAATCTTTAATAGCTAATTTTTTACATAATTATATCTCTAAACGAATATCGGAATTTAAAGTTATACCTGACATTTATTATGGAGAAGAATTTCATGATTGTCTTCTATTAAAGTTTGGGAATCCCCAAACTGCCGTTTTTGCGCATATAGACACGATTGGTTTCATGGTTCGGTATAATAACCAATTAATACCTATCGGTGGTCCAGAAGCTGAAACCGGCTACATCTTGGAAGGCGAAGATGACTTGGGACCTATTAGATGCAAACTCATTGAAAACGATGGAGCATTATATCATGATTTCCCAAGAGCAATTGCAAGAGGAACACGATTGTCTTTCGCAAATCCATGGACGATTGATGAGGATTTTATTTCTGGACCTTATTTGGACAATAAATTAGGCATATACAATGCTTTGGAATTATGTGAAACTATAGAAAATGGTTGGATCGTATTTTCCACCTACGAAGAACATGGTGGTGGCAGTCTCCCTTATTTACTCCATTTCATTCAACAAACAGCCCCCATTAAACATGCTTTGATTTCAGACATCACATGGGTCACAGACGGAGTACAGCATCATGAGGGCGTAGTGATTTCTATTCGTGACAGACATATCCCACGAAAAAAATTCATAGATAGAATCATAGCGCTAGCAAAAGAAAGTGGAATACCTTTTCAATTAGAAGTCGAAGCAAACGGAAGTTCCGATGGGCGAGAGATCCAATTTTCGCCTTATCTAATTGATTGGTGTTTTATTGGAGCCCCAGAAGACCATGTACATAGTCCTCATGAAAAAGTATCCTTAAAAGATTTGGAGACAATGACGGCAATGTATCAATACCTTGTCAGACATCTATAAGTTATTAGCAGATAAAAGTAACGAAGGGCTTCATTTTTTTTTATATTTGTAAAGCCCTTCGGTTAAGGGCTTTTTTATTTACTATATGATCACAATCAAAGACAAAGAATTCCAACCATTTATAAATGCCGACACGATACAAGATCGGTTATTAAAGCTGGGAACTGAAATCACTAGAGATTATCTGGACAAGACGCCCCTATTAATAGGCATATTGAATGGTTCATTTATGTTTTTATCTGATCTTGTGAAATACATCTCTTGTCCTATTGAGGTTTCATTCATTCGGGTTGCATCCTATCATGGTACAACATCTACAGGGGAAGTTCAATCGATATTAGGCTTAAACACTGAATTGAAAGGAAGGCATGTGATCATAGTAGAAGACATTGTAGATACAGGCTTAAGTATGAAAAAAATATTGGAAGAATTAGGCACTATGCTTCCTGAATCTATCTCTGTAGTCACCCTTTTATTAAAACCAGAGGCGTTGAAGCATCCAATAGACTGCAAATACGTAGGTTTTGAAATCCCAAATAAATTTGTGGTTGGATATGGTTTGGACTATGATGGCTTAGGGAGAAATCTCCCAGAAATATATCAATTAAAATAAGTAGCAGCAGAAAAATAAATAAGCATGATCAATCTTGTATTATTTGGCCCTCCAGGAGCCGGAAAAGGAACCCAAAGTGAAAAAATCATTGAAAAGTTTCAATTGACCCACTTATCAACTGGTGATTTATTCAGAAAACATCTTGGTGAAGGAACTGACCTTGGAAAGTTGGCACGTACCTACATGGACCAAGGTCATTTGGTACCGGATGAAGTGGTTATAAGCATGGTTGAAGACAAGCTGGTTTCAACAACGGAGACTAATGGTTTTATTTTTGACGGTTTCCCACGGACAGTTGCGCAAGCAGATGCCCTCGACCAATTGATGGTGAAAATCGGTTCTCAGATTTCAGGAATGATCGCTCTTGAAGTAGATGAAGAAGTATTGAAAAACAGGATCAGAGAAAGAGGCAAAACATCTGGAAGAGCTGACGATCAGGATGAGCAAAAAATCCAAACAAGGATTAATGTATATTTGGATGAAACCTTACCTGTGGCTTCTTACTACGAAAAACAAGGAAAACTCACCAGAATTAATGGTGTTGGAGAAATCGATGAAATCTTCCAAAATATCAGTAAGGTGCTTGAAAGTTATTAATCTTTAAATATTTTGTATCTTTGCAAAGGAAATTGGCTAAGCTTATACGCTTAGCCATTTTTATTTAACACAATAGCCGTGGCAGATTCAAACTTTATAGATTATGTAAAATTCTGTTCCCGTTCGGGCGCAGGAGGGGCAGGTTCTGTCCATTTTAGAAGAGAAAAACACGTACCAAAGGGTGGCCCTGATGGAGGTGATGGGGGAAGAGGTGGTCATATTATTCTTCGTGGAAATGCCCAACATTGGACACTCCTACACCTTAAATATAAGAAGCATGTCATTGCCGAAGAAGGGAAAAATGGAGAAGGCGGCAGAAGAAAAGGGCGAGATGGAAAAGATATCATCCTAGATGTACCCTTGGGGACTGTGGCGAAGGATGCAGAAACCATGGAGGTCCTCTTTGAAATCACAGAAGATGGTCAGGAAGTAATTTTAACTCCCGGCGGAAGAGGTGGGCTCGGCAACGACCATTTTAAAACTGCCACCAATCAGGCACCACACTATGCACAACCGGGGGAACCTGGGATCGAGGAGTGGATAGTTTTAGAATTAAAGCTCCTAGCAGATGTAGGATTAGTGGGCTTCCCTAATGCAGGAAAATCTACACTATTGGCGTCAATTTCGGCGGCAAAACCTGAAATCGGAGATTATCCTTTCACCACACTTGTCCCAAATTTAGGTGTGATATCGTACAGAGACGATAAGTCCTTTGTTATGGCGGATATCCCGGGAATTATCGAGGGGGCTGCTGAAGGACGAGGATTAGGTTTACGCTTCTTAAGACATATTGAACGCAACTCTATTTTATTATTCATGATCCCAGCTGATGCAGATAATATTCAGCAGCAATATGAAATTTTATTGAGTGAATTGGAGCAGTACAATCCTGAATTATTGGACAAAAAGCGAATTCTCGCTATCACCAAAGCTGATATGCTAGATGAAGAGTTGATCAATGAAATGAAAAAAGATGTCCCAAAAGATATCCCATCCATTTTCATTTCTTCTGTCAGTCAATACAACTTAGACAAACTGAAGGATCTTCTCTGGCAGGCAATTACCAATGATTAAATGCCACTTTGTCAGATTGTAAGGGATGGCAAATGAATTGAGTAAGGAAATTTGAGTAAAAATAGCAACACGATGGAAAAAGATATCATGAACGAAGAGCACGTAAATTCAGCTACCAAAGAAATGAACGAACAAGAACATGTAACAACTGAAAACGTTTCTTCCAGTGATTCTTCCAATTCAGTAGAAGAAAACACAAACGTTTCAGAAATAGAAAAACTTCAATTAGAAGTTGCCGACGCCAAAGACAAATACATTCGTCTTTATTCTGAATTTGAAAACTTCAGAAGAAGAACAGCCAAGGAGAAAATTGACTTAATCAAAACTGCCTCAGAAGATGTTTTGAAGGAAATTATTCCTGTAGTAGATGATTTTGAGAGAGCCTTCAAGGCAAGTGAGTCAGAAAATAATGCTGCAAACGTAAGAGAAGGAAATTTATTGGTTTTCAATAAGCTTGTGAAGGTATTGGAAGGCAAAGGCTTACAGGTGATGACTGATATCATCGGAAAACCATTCGATGCTGATACTCAAGAGGCAATCACACAAATCCCTGCTCCCACTGAGGACATGAAAGGCAAGGTAATTGATGTAGTAGAGAAAGGATATACCCTTGGAGACAAGGTAGTAAGATATGCCAAAGTTGTAATAGGAGCTTAAGAAATCATGGCAAAAAGAGATTATTATGAAGTATTGGGCGTAAGCAAAAGCGCTAGTGCTGAAGAAATCAAGAAAGCATATAGAAAGCTTGCGATCCAATATCACCCCGACAAAAACCCGGACAATCCTGAAGCTGAAGACAAATTTAAAGAAGCAGCGGAAGCCTATGAGGTATTGAGCAATCCGGATAAAAAGGCACGTTACGACCAATTCGGACATCAAGGCCTCGGCGGCAATGGTGGTTTTGGCGGTGGCGGAATGAACATGGAGGATATCTTCTCACAATTTGGAGATATCTTCGGAGGCGGAGGATTCGAGTCTTTCTTTGGAGGAGGACGAGGTGGTAGACGTACCAAAAAAGGAACCAACCTACGTGTAAAACTTAAGCTAAACCTTAAGGAAATTGCTAACGGAGTTGAGAAAAAAATAAAAGTCAAAAGACAGGTTCTTGCCGAAGGAGTAACGTTCAAAACCTGCCAAACTTGCCAAGGTACAGGCCAAATTAAAAAGGTGGTCAACACCATGCTAGGGCAAATGGTATCTGCATCTCCATGCCATGTATGTGGCGGAAATGGTCAAATCGTAGATAAAAAACCAGCAGAAGCAGATCCAAGAGGACTTATTCTAAAAGAAGAAGTCATCACTATCAATATTCCAGCAGGTGTGGCTGATGGCATGCAATTAAGCATGTCAGGTAAAGGCAATGAAACAGCAGGAGGTATACCAGGCGATTTATTGATCGTCATTGAAGAAGTAGAGGATGAAATACTTCAAAGAGATGGCAATAATGTAGTATATGATTTATATGTCAGTTTTGTTGATGCTGCATTAGGAGAGCAAATTGAAGTTCCTACCATTGATGGAAAAGTGAAAATCAAGATTGAGCCAGGCACTCAAAGTGGCAAAATCCTACGCCTAAAAGGCAAGGGTATTAAAGACCTCAACGGATACTCGAGAGGTGACCAATTGATTCATGTAAATGTCTGGACACCAAAGCAGTTAAGCAAAGAAGAGCGAAGCATTCTCGAAGGATTGAAAAACTCCGATAACTTCAAACCAGACCCAGGGAAATCAGAAAAGAGTTTCTTCGACAAGATGAAGGAGTTCTTCTAAAAATAAAAGCCGGATTTATTTCCGGCTTTTTTGTTAGATTTCGAAAACCTTTACACCCAATTGCCGTTTCTGATAGTTATGTTGAATAGGATTATCTTACTAATTAGTCTGCTGATCGGCGTACTTTCAGATTTGCAAGCACAGATTACTAAGGATTTTAAGATTATAGAAAATCAGGGATTTAATCTGGTAGTCCTAGACTTCAACGTGTATAAAGGCATCTCAAGCATCAAACGAGAGGCCGGTTCAGATCCTTTGCATATTCACTCCCATCTTTCGAAAGTCAACATTCTCCCATCATTTTCCTACCAAATTAAGGATCAGACCATGCATGCCAATCTGATTCATCGCAATGTGGAGTCCGAAAGTCTTGGAAAATCCCTTTCCTACAAGCTTTTCCCGAGCAGCAATGATGATTTTGGACATCGATGGAACATTGATCTCAACTCCAATTTCTTATATGATCTAAATTTGAATTTTGGTGTAGGTGTAGCCAACATTGATCTTTCTCAAATCCCCGTTTCTAATTGCAAAATTCGCTCTGCAAGTGCAGATATTAATTTTGATTATAGCAGGAAGACTGCTAACTCGGTAAAGATGGACACCCTCTCTGTTACCATTAACATGGGGAATCTACATGCCAAACAATTGAATCTATTCAATGCAAAGCAGATGAATTTTGAAATCAATTACGGTAGTATGGATCTTTATTTTACCGGAATAATGACCGAAAGAACCCAGCTCAATGCAGTAGTAGGGGCTGGAAAAATCAACTTAACCTTACCGGACGAAAGCCAACCATACATTGTAAAGATCAAATCAACTGCCATGTGCCGTACCTATGTTCCCAAACATTTGAAGGATATTGGAAACAAAACATACATCAGCAAATCATTCAGAGAAGATGCGCCTAATCTTATGGAGTTAACTTTAGATGTTTCTATTGGTTCTGTTACCTTAAAGTAGTAATTTTTAGCCTTCAAAGAAAATCCAACGAAGGCATTGAATATCCTAGAAACTCATCAACTCCACAAATCTTACGCAAATACCACGGCGCTTCACAGCGTGAGTATTGCCATACCTCAACAAGGAATATTTGGTCTTTTAGGACCAAATGGAGCGGGGAAATCTACCCTTATTCGAATTATCAATCAGATCATTGAACAGGATAGCGGGAAAATTTTCTTTCGAGGCGAAGCTTTACAGCCCAAGCATATTGCAAATATAGGCTACCTCCCGGAGGAAAGAGGCCTCTACAAAAAAATGAAAGTTTGGGATCAACTCGTCTTCTTTGCCAAGTTGAAAGGGAAATCAGACCATGACGCCAAAGTACATGTCAGCAATTGGATAAAAAAATTCGATATCCAACATTGGCGCAATAAAAGCATAGACGAGCTATCAAAAGGCATGGCTCAAAAAATTCAGTTTATCGCCACCGTTATACACGAGCCGCAATTGCTGATTTTAGATGAGCCCTTCTCAGGCTTTGACCCGGTAAATGCGGAGTTGATCAAAAATGAAATCCTAGAACTCCGTGAAAAAGGCATGAGCATCATCCTATCGACTCATCGTATGGAGTCTGTGGAGTTACTTTGTGACACGATAGCTCTCTTAAACAGGTCAGAAATCATCCTACAAGGAAGACTTCAAGAGGTCAAACAAACATTTGCCGCAGATAGATACCAAGTCAAGTTAAAACCATTTACCGATCAATTGCCTGAAGGCACTTTAATCAATAAAGATCAAGATATTGTCACGCTCGAAGTCAGCCTAAATGGCATGCAGACCAATGAATACTTGCAAAATCTGATGCTTATGGGTGAAGTAAAGGAGTTCACCAAATTGATCCCCAGCATGGAACAAATATTTATCCAACAAGTAAAAACCCTGAGCCATGAATAAAGTCTGGTTAATCATTCAGCGCGAATACCTCTCTAGGGTACAAAAAAAATCTTTTCTTTTAGCCACCTTATTAACTCCTCTCATATTTCCTGCGATTATCGGACTTTTCCTTTGGATAGCTTTGGAAGATATGGATAAGCCTTCACTCCGAATCATCGAAGTAGTAGATGAAAACAACTTGTTTTTCATCGAAAGCTCGGAGCAATACGCTTTTTCGTTTTCCAACACTTCATTAGATGATGCAAAAGCCATGGTTCAAAATGGGGAACGCTATGGATTATTATATATCCCGGTGATAGATTTAACAAAGCCTTCTGGATTTACATTTTTTACGATGCAGAGCCCTAGTATGGGCATTACTTCCTTTGTTGAGGCTAGCCTCAAGAGGAGAATTAAGGAACAACGTTTATATGAAGCTGGCTTTGACCCAAAAATTTTGGAGAGTTACCGCACCAAAGTATCTGTCCAAAACATAACACTAGACAAAAAAGGAGAGGAAAAAATCAGCAGCGCTACAGTAAACTATGTGATTGGATTCATCACAGGAATCTTGATTTACCTCTTCATCTTTTTGTATGGCAATCAAATCATGCAAGGCGTCATTGAAGAAAAATCCAGTCGCATTGTCGAAATATTAATTTCATCCCTGAAACCATTCCAGCTGATGTTGGGAAAAATTGCAGGAATAGGTGCTGTTGGACTTACACAATTTTCTATTTGGGTACTACTCATCACTGGCTTATCTTCCATAGTAACCGGATATTTTGGTCAAAAAATGCCCCAACAGGAGCTCATGGAACTTCAGCTCGATAGCACTGGTCAATCACTCGATAACCCCAGTGAATTTGTAGAAATCATTCAGGTTATTCAGGGAATTGATTTTGTATCGATAATTCTCCTATTCACCTTTTACTTTTTAGCAGGATACCTGCTCTACGGGGCTTTGTTTGCTGCAATTGGTTCAGCTGTAGACAGTCCATCGGAGGCCCAGCAGTTTGTTTTTCCCATTACTATTCCTTTGATCATTTCCTACATGGGTCTTTTTGTATTTGTTCTTAATGATCCCGAGAGTCAGGTATCTTTTTGGCTTTCCATTATACCTCTGACATCGCCGATTGCTATGATGGGTCGTGTTTCCTTTGGTGTACCTTGGTGGGAGCTACTGCTATCTATGACTTTATTGATCGGAGGATTTTTAAGCACCACTTGGCTAGCAGGAAAAATTTACCGAATCGGCATCCTAACGCATGGCACCAAAGTCAGTTACAAAACTTTGTGGCGCTGGTTGAGATCATCTCATTAAATGAACAAAGGGAGCCCGAAAGCTCCCTTTTCTATTATTCCTCTTCTTCAGAGTAATTATAACTGTCTATTTGCTCTTTTACCCAATCCTTATAACGTGTCAAGTGATACTCCTCCCATAACCCTTTGTACTTACCAGAATTGTTAATCAAAAATTTAAACCCGGTACTGGCTTTTGGCTTAGATAGTGCATTGACCAATTCATCTTGGAACATTTTCTCTTTGACCATACGCTCAGTGAAGTTTTCCATCAACATATGCTCCTGATTGGGCTCCATTTTGGTAAACTCAGCATAATTATCTGGATTATCTTCAATTTCATCTAAGATATCTTCCTCGTCGGGAGTCAAATCGTAGTTAAAATAGTCCTCATCATCCGGCATGGAATGAATCTTTTTGTTGTCGATTTGATAAAAACATATCATACCTTTTAGCAGCAAGGCTGCCATCTTCTCCACTTCTTTTTCTGAAAGCGCTAACATGAGTATTGTTCTAAAATTTTGGGAAAATTAAATAAGTCCTTCTAAATATCAAACATTTAACGACTGCTTCCCTCACATTCTTTTGAAAGCAGTATTTCTCTAAATACTTCCATGTTCAACTCATGCCCTCCATCAAAACTTTTATGGTTTACAGGAAGGCCCAAAGTGGAAATCAATTCTGCTTGTTTTTGTTTTGATTCTTCAGTAATAAATTCATCTTGAGTTCCTTGCACTACATAAATCTGGCTTTCACGCAACCTGTTTCCCGCTGCATGCACATCCAAATCATGTGCAAACCCTCCTGCCCATAAAACCAGTGAAGTCACTGGTAAATTCAACTGCGCAGCCCAACGGGTCGCTGTCGCTGCTCCTTGTGAAAAACCTAGAATATGGATATTCGGTGTCTTATCAAATTTTATAACTTGCATTTGAAGGACGGCATTGAGGTAACGGTTATTATTGGCAATCGCAGCCTCCCGTTCATGCCTAGTCATCCAATTAGCTCCTACCCTACCAGAAAATCCCTGCAAATAGGAATAGTTGGTAGCTTCCGGAGCTAAGAAAAGAGTATCATCCGAAAAAACTGTCTCGAACTTTTTTAGAAAAAAACTGGATAATTGCCCATAACCGTGAAGAACTACCCAGATATTTTTTTCACGTCTATTGACTAAGTGGGAAGTGTAGTAATGAGCTTGGTGCTCATATCGGATACTTGCTTTCATTAATCATTCAAATCTTTAAACCTAAAAGGAAGGAAATTCTCTATTCCCTCGGCCTTTAATACGGTATTTTCGGGTGTAAGGATTAGAATTTCTACAGGCTTTTTGAATTTGAGTTCGTATTCATTGATGGTTTGTCGACATGAGCCACAGGGAGTTACATTTGCTAGTCTATCTAGCCCTTGCTTTTTAGCCACAATTGCAATCTTCACAGGCGCTTGATCTGGAAAATTACCTATCGCATAGGCTAATGCTGCGCGCTCGGCACAAACGCCCACAGGAAAAGAAACATTCTCCTGATTATTTGCCGAAAATATCTCGCCATTTTCAAGCAATACAGACGCCCCAACAAAAAACTCTGAGTAAGGAGCATATGCTTTTTCCATCAACTCCTTTGCTTTTTCGATCAATGTATTTTCTACGGATGACAATTCCGAGAGATCCAATTCCATCAGACACACTGTCTGTTCTATTCTTTTTCGCATGCTTCGCACTTAAATGGGATTGAATTAACGAAAAAAACTTAGAAAATGTTAATATATTAATTTAGTTGTGCCTGTATTTTTCACATTCGGTCTTTTTTGACATTTTGCATAACAATATAATCGCTGTATATGGAAAAGATCCTCATCATTGGCGCGGGAAAATCTGCTACTTATCTTATTGACTATTTGCTGGAAACTGCCAACAAAAAAAATCGAACAATTATTGTAGCCGATCTTTCACTTACCCTTGCAGAGGAAAAAATCAAACAAAACCCGAGAGGGCTTGCGAAATGCATCGATTTAAATGATGTAGTAGGTCGTAAAAAATTAATTCAGGAGTCAGATTTAGTGATTTCCATGCTTCCGGCCCACTTACACCCTATGATTGCCGAAGATTGTTTAGAGTTTAGTAAGCACTTTTTCACGGCATCCTACGAATCCGATGCACTCAGAAAAATGCAAAGTGAAATTGAAAAAAAGGGCTTATTCTTTCTTAACGAATGTGGATTAGATCCTGGGATTGACCATATGTCTGCCATGAAAATTATCGATGAGGTTCATACCAAAGGCTATACCATTCTAAGTTTTAGGTCCTATACCGGAGGACTGATGGCTCCAGAATCAGATGACAATCCTTGGAAATATAAATTCACTTGGAACCCAAGAAATGTAGTCCTTGCAGGTCAAGGAACTGCAAAATATTTGGACAACAATGAGTACAAGTACATTCCGTACCATAAACTTTTCGAAAGGTTTGAGAAGATAGCAATAGAAAATTATGGAATATTTGAAGGATATGCCAATAGAGATTCGCTAGCCTATCGAGAAGTCTATAATCTTCAAAAAACCCCTACCCTTCTCCGTGGCACCCTGAGAAAAGAAGGCTTTTGCCAAGCTTGGAATGTTTTTGTGCAGCTAGGAATGACCGATGATTCGTTCACCATCAACTTTGAAAGCAGTAAGGCTACCAAACGTACATTTCTCAATTCTTTTCTCCCGTTTCATGAAACAAAGACGGTAGAAGAAAAACTGACAGCGTACCTTCCTTGGATTGATGAACCTATTTTAGAAAAACTGACATATTTGGGATTATTTTCCAATGAGCATCTACCGCTCACACAAGGAAGTCCAGCGGCTATTTTACAAGCAATCCTAGAACCTAAATGGCTACTCCAAGAATCAGACAAGGATTTGATTGTGATGCAGCATATTTTTGAAATTCAGACACCAAAAGGAATCCAAACACTAACATCAAGTCTCGTAGACCAGGGAATCAATCAAACCTATACGGCTATGGCCAAGACTGTAGGATTGCCGCTTGCAATAGCCGTGGATCTATTTATGGATGGGGTAATTCAATCAAGAGGTCTTTTGAGACCTACTAGCCGCGAAATCTATCACCCTATTCTCCAGGCATTGGAAAAACATGGGATCATTTTCAGGGAAGAGCACCTAGATTGACTCAACGTGAGTGCTCCACTTAATTTCTTGGCGGATTCCAATCTGCTGGTGGATCTACTACTGCACCTGGCACAGTACGGCAATCATCTGGTATGATTCTCGGTGTTTGTAAAAACTGTAAGCGCTCGTTCTCAATATAAATCTGCTTGGTATCCACAGAAGCTGCTATAAAATAGCCCAAGACAGTTTCATCGGGGTCAGATAAACTAATCATATTTCCACGGATATTAGCTGGAGGTTGATCAAAAACACTCCCAGTTAGAGAAACTTGTTGTTCCACTAGTCTTAAAAACCGGTGTGCCTGTGCAGAGATGCCTAATTGCTGGATTTGGGCACGATATGTTCGTTTAAATCGCAATCCATTGTCCTCAATAAATGCCACTGGAAGCCTATTGGATAAGCCATTGAAGTCTTCATCCGAAGCTATAGAAAAGCCTGTGATTCTACTAGGATCCACAAGAAAACAGGTGGCACAGCAATCTTTGGGATTGGGGCCTCGAGGATTAGTGGGATGATCTGGAGGAAAGGTATGTAGCTCAGGATTCGCTACCACTACAAAGGTTCCTGGCACAGTTCTCCAATAATAGAAATTAGTCTGATCGGCAGGGTCCCGAAAAGACGCAAGAATTTGAACACCAGATCTGTTTTCCACTCTACTATCCGTTGCTATCTGAACAGATCGATAGCTCAAAGAATCAATAGCAGGTACTGGATTAACCGTTTCTGGCAAAGAGGTATATGCTTTTCCATCCTGAAGTGTAATCTGTAAAATATAGGAGCGGCCTACTTCTGCCCTAAAAGAGCGGGGCGTCTCATATATTCCAGGTTCCATTTCCACCAAAAACGTCACTTCACCCTGACTATCGCGAACTGCAACAGTAGCCTGGCTAACAGGTCTAATCAATCCCTCAAAAACACTCCCATAAGTATCTGACCGTGTCAAAGTAATCCTGTGCGGACCAAAATCTGTTGTGATAAATCCATCAACAGTCAATAAGCGCTGCCCTTCCGGTAAAGAAATACGGTATGGATCGATACAAGATGAAACCAATAAAATAAGTGCTACTAATATAAATCGTTGGAACATGCGCATCAGAATTTAAGGGAATAACTTAAAGTAGGTAAAGGAACACCCAAAATAGCTAATCTATAAGCTTGAGGAGGTGAACCTGCCTGGTCAGCAAAGAATATAGAGAATGGGTTTTTTCTACCATAGACATTCATTACAGCAAATGTCCAATCTCCTTCATAAAACTTTCCTTTCCCCTTCAATTGAAAGTTTAAGGACAAATCCAGACGGTGAAAATCAGGTATTCTCTGCAAGTTTCTGTCTCTAAAGAACGCTAAAGAATTACCTGCAAAATCAAATTTTGCCTCAGGAAAAGAAACAGGCCTTCCGGTACTGTAGAAGAAGGTACCAGATAATGAGACATTGGAAGCCAATTTATAGTTTCCAATCAATGTCAAATCATGAGGCTTGTCAAAATTGGCAGGAAACCAATTCCCGTCATTGATAATCTCTTCTTCAAATGGTGTAAGTACCCTTCTCAAGGCTCTCGAATACGTGTAACTAAGCCAACCAGTCAATCTCCCCAAGTTCTTTTTGACATACATTTCTACACCGTATGCCTGACCTACTCCAGGGATAATTTCCGTCTCTAGGTTATTTTGAAGGAGTAAGCGTGCACCGTCTTTATAGTCCACTACATTTTGAATGTCTTTATAATAAACTTCAAAAGAGGTCTCAAAAATATTTCCTTTGAAATTTTTATATAATCCCAAAGAATATTGATCGACGATTTGTGGACGGATAAATTCATCACTCAACTTCCACACATCCGTAGGTGCAATAGTGGCGGTATTGGAAATCAAATGGATGAATTGATACATTTTATTGTAACCGCCTTTGATCGATGTTTTGGAGTTGATCGAATATCGAAAGGAGGCCCTTGGCCCGAAGCCATCATAGGACTGAATGACCTCTCCATCTGCATACGTACGTTCTCCAATTACATTTGCTGAGTTGATGGGAAGGTTGGGGGCATAGGAGCGAACTGTACGTGGACCAAAATACTGATACGAATCATAGCGCAAGCCATATGAGAAACCGAGTTTTTCTCCTATTTCAAAATCATGTTGAAAATATACCCCGGATTCTCTAGCAAACTCAGGCTGCACCAGCTGAGGCAGGACGCTCATCTCCCCATTTTCATTGGTTCCTGGAATCAACTCTCCTGGGTTGATGGTAATATTTTTAGTATCAGCTCCGAAAAATAATTTATTCCTATCCCCGAGATTGTAAGTGAAATTCAATCGAGCACCAACATCTTCGATACCTGACTTCAAATCAAAATTATTGATCCCTGAGCGGTTGAAAATGCTAAAATCATAGAAGGTATAAAACCCAATAGCATCCACAAAAAACTTTTCAGAAAGCTTCCCATTATAACGAATAGAATGACTGAGATTGGTCCAAGAAATAGTTGTATCTGAGGCCAATGCAAAATCATCATAACTGCGATAAAAACTGTAGGTGATGTTATGGTTTTCATTGATTTCTCCATACAAAATACCATTCACATCATTGAAATTAGCCTGACTGGTACGCAATTCAGGATTATTTAATGAGTTAAGTAACCAGTTAATATAAGATCCTCTAAAACCAACTTTCGCAGAAATTTTATCTTTAACCACGGGACCATTTATTGATAGCTTACCAGATACAGATCCTGCCATCATATCTCCCCCCCAGGTGTCCAAACTGCCTGATTTAGGCGTAATATCAAGAATAGACGAACCTCTTCCACCATACCTTGTTGGAATGATCGCCTTATACAAGGTGAAATCATTGACCACATCTGGATTGAATGCAGTAAATAGACCAAATAAGTGGGAAGGATTGTAGATCGGTGCACCTGCAAACATGATGAGGTTTTGGTCTGCACCTCCACCCCTGACATTCAATCCAGAAGAAGCCTCCCCTACTTGAGACACCCCTGGCAAAGTCGCAATGGAACGGATAATATCTACTTCCCCTAAAAATGGTGGGAGCTCCTTAAGCGTATTCATATTGATGCTGATGGCACCCATTTCCGTACTGCGCAAGTTTTTCTCTGGATCCCTTCCAAAAATCACCACATCATCAAGGGTGAAATCTTCCTGGATCATGGTCAAACTGATCCTGCCCTCTCCAACAGCTATAATAGGATAAATAATAGTCTCGTAGCCCACATATCTAAACTCCAAGGTATATTCTGCCCGATCTAAAACCAGAAAAAAGCTTCCATTAGTATTGGTCACCTCTGTTTTATTCAATTCACGAATAGTAACAGTGGCACCAACCAATGGTTCTCCCGATATCTGATCAATCAAACGGCCGCTAATCCGTATATTTTTTAACTCACCAATGTCTCTTCCTACAACGGTGGCCTTTTGCTGAGCAAGCACCACTCCTGGGATGATGAAGAGTAGTAAACCAATTACAAGTAAAAATTTCTTCATAGTAAATGCTTATCAATTAAATCCTTTTGGGTCAAACTCCCACATTTCCATGGGGCCTTGCAACTGTAAATCAGCACTTCTTAGAAAGTAAATAAGACCATCATGAAGAAATACACCCGCATTGCTAGCCTGAATAATGCCAGGAAAATCATTTTTCAATGCCCAATTCATATTACTCAAGTTGAGCTCCCAAATACGGTTGGATCGAAACTCCATTCCTATATAAGCTCTACCATCAACTACTAACCCGAAACCACCTGTGCCTCCAGGCTGTCCAGGGTAATTAGTCACAAAAGACCAAGTATCCGTACTTGGAGTGTAAGCAAATAATTCACGGGTCTCAGGGTTCAGGATATAAATTTTACCTTCGTAAACAAACGATATAGTAGCTCTGGTAACCCTAAACGGAGTGTTATTTACCCTCATCCAATTACCTGTAGCTGGGCTATACCGATAAGTTTCTCTACCAAAGCCATTCTCTCCTCCCGCCACATATAGTTGGCCATCCAATTCATAAGCTAAGGCATTTGCTTCTACAAAAGGTAGGTCAGGAAGCCGGGTAAATGAACCATCCGACTCTAGCTTCCAAAAATCTGGAACCAGAAAAAAAGGAAATCTATCTAGTAACACTGACCCAGAACCAAAGTACTGCGTAGAATTAAAAGCAAATCTAAGCGGTGTACCTTCAAATGGAACTTGTTGCCACTGTTGGGCCAAAACATCAAATTTCCAAAACTGTGAGTTGAAACTTAATCCACGCTCAGTGCCAAGACCAACATAAAAGTCCTTTCCGCTTTGAAGAAACACATTGTTAAAAAACCGCTGTGAACCAGGAAAGTCACTGATTTTCCTGTATGTCCCGGTAGTATATTCAAATACTTCCGATACTACCATTTCCCTCCCTTGACTGACAACACGGATCGTCACTACTGGAGCCTCTGCTACCGGTATCCGAACACGAATCCGGGATTCAAAATCTATTCCTACGACTTGACCTTCTGTATTTCCAAAAAAAACACGCGTATCAGCGGTGAAATTTCTCCCCAAAATATTAATGATCTCCCCAAATCTCCCATTATTGGGCTGTAATCCTGTAGCAGCAGGAGTAAGTGTGTTTAATTCTATGATATTCCCAAACAGCATCTCTCCCTCCAAAGCAAGGAATGACTTGACAAAGTACCGCTGATCCACTTGTAATCCCGATGCTTCACCTATAAACCTACCTGGATTCGTACGTTGTCCCAAAGAAATAATCAAAGGTTGGGTAAAACTTTCATTGGTAGCAATGTAGAATCCGTGATCTGTCGCATTGACTGCTTGAGTAGTCAATATTCTCCCTAATAATCGCACACGTTCACCACTCAGGTAAAGCACGTCTTCTGTGGCTAGGGAGGTCGTAAAATCTTCAGCTTCTTCACAAGAGATAAAAATACCAAAAATGAAAATCAGGAGTGAAAGTAAGCCAAACTTGTACTTTTTCATCACAATCGTATTAAATGCAGGGCTAAAAATAAACGAATATTTTTTTAAATGAAACAACAAAAATCAGTGCTTACCGTTTAATTAACGCAATCTCAAAAAATCAGCAAAAATTCCTTCAATAAGGAAGCATAATCAGAATTAAATTCTCCTAAATTATCCCGAATAATAATTTCATTCTGAAAAAAAATTCTTTCCTTTTTTGAAAACCCACAAATCGACCGAAGTACAGGTTTATCCTTTCTATCTTTCAAAATCACGTGTGCAAAAAGCTGGAACCCATAAGCCTTTGATCTAGCAATCAAATCCAACATCTGCCGCTCAGGCAAAATCACCCAAAACTCTCCCTGCTCACGTAAGAGATAATTAGCTCCTGATACTAATTCCTCAAAACTCAGGGCATCTGTATGAAGAGCAAGATTTCGTTTACGATCGCTTGACTTCAAATGATCGGGGTAATAAGGCGGATTACTGACTAGTAAATCTACAGTTCCTTCATTTGCACCTAATAAAAACTCTTGAAACGAAGTATGTAAAAAATCCAAACGTGATTTAAAAGGACTTTCTTTGGCATTCTGACAAGCCTCTTCAAAAGCTTCTTGATCAATTTCAACTCCTGTAATCTTACTTTGCGGAAACCGCTGAGCCAGCATCAATGAAATCACTCCTGTACCCAAGCCAACTTCAAAAATTGTTGCATAGCTGGATTCATAGCCAGCCAAAGCCCCCAGCACTACAGCATCGGTAGATACTTTCATGGCAGATTTTTCATGCTTCACCCCAAATTGCTTAAACTGAAAATATCCTTTACGCATGGTTGAGCCCATTAAAAATCTTCAGCACGCTCGTAGCCAATATCTGCCGGTAAGTTGGTCCCTTCGGCAGCTTCTACCGCCAATCGGTCGCAGCGCTCATTCTCTGCATTCCCTGCATGACCCTTCACCCAGACAAATTTGGGCTTATACTTGACGTGCAGTGGAATATACACGCGCCACAAGTCTGGATTTTTTTTATCCTTAAAGCCTTTCTTCTGCCAACCCCACAGCCAACCTTTTTCGATGGCATCCACTACATACTTACTATCAGAATAAATCGTCACAGGAATCCCGTGAACTTTCAGTTCCTGCAAGGCTTTGATCACAGCTAATAGCTCCATACGATTATTAGTGGTCATCCGAAAGCCTCCTGATAACTCTTTGCGGTGTTGCTTGTACAACAATACTGCCCCATAACCCCCAGGTCCGGGATTGCCTTTGGCCGCTCCGTCTGTAAAAATTGAAATCATGCACAAAGAAAACATTTAAAAACGAATAATATCCCAAAGTAAGGAGGTAGGATTTGCAAAGCTAACAATCAAAAGAATAAAAGTACCTTTGACCTCCTTCAAAAATTAACAAAAAATAGTTTCATATCAATCTCACTTTCAATGATTTGTATTTAATTTTAAAAATTTACTCAATAGATTGAGTAATTTTACTCAATAAAACGCGTAAATTTGTAAGTAGCTATTATTCAACGAAATGAGCTTCTATCGTTCGGACAAAAAAGTAATTCATCATAGACTTGGCAATGAACCTCGAAGGTTCATCCAAGTCATCTATGGACCTCGTCAAGTGGGCAAAACTACCCTTGTCAGGCAGGTCATGAAGGAACTCAACTATCCTTCAAAGTTTGTAGCAGCCGATGCCGTACCTGCGGGGGACCAAGCATGGATCAATCAACAATGGGAAGCAGCAAGGCTTCAGCAATCCCTACAAACAGACAAGCCACTTCTACTGGTCATTGACGAGGTTCAGAAAATCCATAACTGGAGTGAACAGGTCAAAGCTGAATGGGATAAAGACAGCTTGGAAGAACGGGATATCAGAGTTGTCCTCTTGGGCTCCTCCCGTCTCATGCTCCAACAAGGCTTGACAGAGTCATTGGCTGGAAGATTTGAAGCCACCTATTTGGGCCATTGGACCTTAACAGAGATGAAGACGGCATTTGGACTAAGTGCGGAAGAATACGTATGGTTTGGAGGCTACCCCGGTGCCATTACACTACGAGAAGATGAGGATCGTTGGAAAAGCTATCTTCGGGACTCCTTATTGGAAACAAGTATTTCTAAAGATATCCTGATGCTGACAAGAGTGGATAAGCCGGCTCTGATGAAAAGACTCTTTGAATTAGGCTCCGTCTATTCAGGGCAAATCTTGAGCTTTACCAAAATCATGGGACAACTCACCGAAGCAGGAAATACGACCACACTAGCCAATTACCTAGAATTACTAAATGATGCAGGCCTGCTGGGAGGCATTGAAAAATACAGCCCAAACATGATCCGAAAACGTGCTTCTAGCCCTAAATTCCAGGTTCACAATACTGCTATCATGTCAGGAATATCCAATGAAAGCTACGAAAACCTCCGTCAAGACCCTATTAGCTGGGGAAGATGGGTAGAATCCGCTGTTGGTGCTCACCTGATGAACCAAAGCTTTAGAAACAAAAAATTATCCATCTATTATTGGAAAGAAGGGAATGATGAAGTGGACTTTGTCGTTGAATATCAAAAAAAACTCATTGGCCTAGAAGTAAAATCAGGGCTCACAGGAAAATTGACTGGACTGAATGCCTTCAAAGATAAGTTTGCCCCTGATAAGCTTTTTGTTATTGGTAACGATGGAATTCCTTGGCAAGAGTTTTTAGCGCTGGATATGACTGATTTATTCTAAAAAAAGCGACCATTGAGGTTGCTTTTATTGCTTAAAAATATTTCTATAACTTACTAATTACCAATTATTTAAACATGTTTTAAAAATTTTACTCAATATACTGAGTAATTTTACTCAATACATCGAGTAAATAAAATTATTCTTCTTCCAAAGCGACAGTTATCCCTAATAAACTAAACTGCCACCATATCACCAGACATCAATGCTGTCTTGAATATCTTGACCGCAATCGACAAGAGGATAATCCCGAAAATTCTTCTTAATACATCCAACCCCGTCTTTCCTAATTTTCGCTCCAGCCAATTCGTACTTTTCAATACTGCATAGACAATCGCTAAATTGATTATGATTCCCACAGCAATATTGGCTTGGGTAAATTCTGCCTTTAAAGTCAGGATGGTAGTGAGGGTTCCTGCCCCCGCAATCAAGGGAAAAGCAATTGGGACAATGGATGCCGAAGTGGTCGAGGCTTCCGGGTCAGGCTTAAACAATTCAATACCCAATATCATCTCCACCCCCAAAGCAAAAATGATCAAGGCTCCTGCAATGGCAAAATCCTCCACTCCTATGCCAAAAAGGCTCAAAATAGACTTTCCAACGAAGAGAAACAGTAACATCAAAAACCCAGCAGCCAAGGTAGCTTTACTAGACTGTATATGACCTACTTTTTTTCTCAAATTGATGATGATAGGCACAGAACCCAAAATATCAATCACAGAAAATAAAATCAGCGTCACAGAGAAAATCTGCTTGAGATCAAACATGGCTGTCAGTAGTTTTTAAGGAAATCCAATAATCTGTTAAACTCCTCATCCGTAATCGCAGGAAAATTGGCAATTCGGAAGCTTGTCGCTTTCAAAGGACCATAACCTCCTCCGAGTTGCATTCCCACTTTTTCGGCTGCTTTTTTGATAGAAGCGATAAAATCTTCCTTGGCAGTCACTCCCATGACCGTGCTACTTCTGGCTTGTTCGTTGGTAATCAGCATGCGCATCTGCGTGGTATTGGCAATGCAGTCTTCCAAGGCACGCATACGCTCCTTGATTTTTTTATCGACTAGCTGTATCTCAGGCATGCCCTGCAAGACTCTTTTGAGCAAATAAATCCCAAATACATTCGGCGTATAATGGGTCTGATAATTGACAGCATTTTCCAGCATAAACGAAAGGCTGTTGTACCTTCCCGACTCCCCTTTTTCCTTGACCTTGGCAATGGCTCTTGGGGAAAGTAATAGGATCCCCAAACCTGCGGGCAAACCAAAACACTTCTGAACCGATGCGTACCAAATATCTCCGTACTGCCAATCCAACGCAATGCCCCCCATGGATGATGTGGTGTCCACAGCAATCAATTTCTCAGGATATTTTGCAGCCACCGCAGCCAGGTATTCATTTCTGACTTGGGTAGCATTGGAGGTTTCATTTTGAGTCAGGCAGATGACGTCACAGGTATTGCCAATGTTCAGAGACGCGACATCTATCACCTCGTTGGCATCCAACTTGAGTCCTTGGGTAGCAGGCACAATATGCTTGGCATAATCGAACCATTTTTTTCCAAACGAACCCGAATACACATGGAAGCTGGCTTCCTGTACGATGGACTGAGAAATGATTTCCCAGTTTTCTGTAGCAGAAGAAGTGAACAATAATTTAAAATCAGCGGGCACGTGCAATTTTTCCCGCATCAACTGCTCTACTTCTTGGTATAGGTCCATAAAAACAGGAGAACGGTGATTAGCACTTAAGATGCCTTGTTGGTATGCATCTTGCATATATTGAGGTAGTCCATCGTACACTTTGGACGGTCCTGGAGCAAATGTGATTTTCATGAGTGTGTGATAAAATAATGGATTCCTAATGCGTATCCTTTCAAGCCCAAACCTGAGATCATCCCTACGCAAGCTTGGGAGATGATGCTTTTATGACGAAACTCTTCCCGCTTGTAGATATTAGAAATATGCACCTCTACCGTCGGCGTTTGCACTGCCGCAATCGCATCCGAGATGGCCACCGATGTGTGCGTATATCCTCCAGCATTCAACAATATCCCATCAAAGGAAAAACCTACTTCATGGATTTTGTTGATGAGTTCTCCCTCCACATTGGATTGGTAGTAATGAAGCTCAAGCTGAGGAAATTGCTGCTGCAATTGCTTAAAAAACTCCTCAAAGGATTGACTGCCATATATTCCCGGTTCCCGCTTGCCCAGCAGGTTGAGGTTTGGACCGTTGATGATGATGATTTTCAAAGGAATCTGGTTTAGTGGTTTGAATACCCAAAAGTATCAGTAATTTGGTGCATGCCCAAAATATCCTCTAAAGTTCCTTTGCTTTTTCTGTGATTACTTGCCAATTTTAATCTTTATACAAGCCATGCTTTCCTGGGAAAATCTAACCAAACGTTTTCAGCATTACCTCAAATTAGAACGCTCTCTAAGCGAAAACTCCATTCTCGCCTACCTGCAGGATATGGAGAAGTTACAGCGGTACATGGAGCAGCAGTTTTCCGACACCCCGCCATTACAAACTCAATTACCCCATCTTCGAAGTTTTGTCAATAGTTTGGCAGCTTTGGAAATCTCAGCTTATACCCAAGCACGTATTGTGTCGGGGATCAAGGCCTTTTTTCGGTTTTTGATGTATGAGGACCTGATTACAGAAGACCCGGCCCAGCTACTGGAAACCCCCAAACTAGGAAGAAAACTACCCGATACCCTCAGCTTTCATGAAATCCAATCCATCTTAGAGAGCATCCCATTAGGTAGCCCTGAGGGACATCGCAATCGAGCCATGTTGGAGATGCTATACAGTTCGGGACTGAGAGTATCCGAACTCGTTGAGCTCAAACTCTCCCATGTATATGCCGATGCAAGATTTCTTAGGATTATCGGCAAAGGAAATAAGGAGCGTCTGGTACCTGTGGGACAAGACGCTTTGAAGTATTTGCAAATTTATCTGGAAGAAATACGAGTACATATGCCACTGGTGAAAGGGCATGAGCAATACGTATTCTTAAACCGCCGAGGAAAAAAACTCACCCGAGTGATGGTATTTTTGATTATCAAAAAACAGGTAGAGGCTATTGGTTTGGAGAAAAATGTGAGCCCTCACACCTTTCGCCACAGTTTTGCCACTCACCTAGTCGAAGGAGGAGCCGATTTACGTGCCGTGCAGGAAATGCTCGGTCACGAAAGCATTACAACCACAGAAATCTACACCCATCTGGACCGAGATTATTTGAGGCAAGTATTACAAGAGTTTTTGCCGAGGAAAAAATGTTGATTACTCCTATTTGGTTGAATCTTTGGATGACTACTTACTTGTGTTAAATGCCCGAACAGGTCATGTTATCTCTATATATGATTGGAAAGACTTATCATTCATCACATCAGGAATTGAATTTGGCACAGGTCCGGAGGAAATGCTCAGCCCGGTATTTTTACAAGTAGACAAACAGGACAAATCATTTTATGTATACGACCCCAGTCAAAGAAAAATAATTTTTTACGAGCTCTATCAAGCACTTGAAAATAAAATCCTTAGCCCAAAAACCATTGTTAAAACACCGGCAACAGCTGATTTTATGTTTCCTGTATTTCATCTCAAGAATCAGGAAATGGTTGCCATGACTTACACCCAAGACAGCCACTTACTGACTTTTTCCAAAGAAGGTGAAGAAATCAGCCGAACAGGTTCCTTTCCTTCTCTTGATAGTAAGCAAGCAACCGTACCCCTTCTTGAAGGTATGGCTTGGGAGGGAAGGCATGCCTACAGCAAGGATAAAAATCTTCTTATAAACAATAATAGGTGTCAACTATACCTTGGATGAAGGATTGATCAAGTTTACTTATTAGTCAGAAATCAGCAAACTAGCAATGGCTTGTTGGACTAACATTTTCATTAATCTAGTTTTATTCTTTTTACCGGTTGCTGAAAAATGTATTACTTGTATCTGCTCGACAAGTGTAAAGCTGCTTGTAAACCCGAGTAAACGAGGAGAATAAATCACTTCCCCAACATCCTCATAACCAGCAAAAAAATACCCAATTTTGGGTATTTTTATTCTCAATTCCCATGGTTACTTTTATTGAATGAGTTGCAGAATAAAAACGATGATTAAAATCATCCGCTTCAAAGCTGCGCTCATTACAACAATTACGCTTTTCATTTTACCAACCAATCATTATGAGAAACTTTAAATTTACCCCCCCCCTTTAACCTTACAGACTTAGTTTATCTTTGCAAAAGTAAGGTTGCAAACAAAGCTGTTTCGTTTGCTTTACTCCTAGGACTAGGTTTATTTGCCTCGTCCTGTCTTGAAGAGCAGGAAAAACTGGCGGAAATCCAGAACCCTGACAAAGGAGAAATACTTCAAGTGAAGCAGTGGTTTGAACAAAGAAAAGAAACATGGATCCCTGAAAAGACAGGGAACGATACTTACAGAGAAGATTCCGGGGAGCTTCGGATGCCCTTCTTCGAAAAAGACCCTGACTGGAGTAAATTCCACTCCTGCTATTTCGAGGATGGTCGCAAGGTGTATGAAATCCCATTGAAAAATGCCGAAGTCTTTCTCCCAAGCGATGTCATGAACTCCTTAAACGTAGAAGCACATGGAACATCTATCATCCAAAACATCCTATTTGTGGAAAGCCCCAGTGTAAACGGAACCTTTTACATGCCCTTGATAGCGCGATACTATCCTTCTGCGGAGCAGGATATCAAAGATTTCCAAGAGATATACTACAATAAGATCCCGGCAGACTGGAGCGGAACTTTGGATATTTGGACCTATGACGAACGGTTTTTTGTAGGATTCGGCATAGAGGATGGGCAGATACTAACGACACGGCATCCAGATATTGCTAGCTCCTTAGAAAACAGTTCGAAAAAAGACCCTTCTATCAACCACTTAGTATCATGCCAACGGTACAGAATTACCATTGTAATCCACAACATCGTATGTGCAGGCGCTAATAACTGCCATGTTACACAAGGAGAAACAGAATACCGATATGTCACGGAATGTACTGTAAGTTCGGGAGCTGGACCTTCCTTAGGTGGCGTAGATCCTATTTATAATTACCCAGGATCGGGTGGTGGAGGTGCAATAGGCACAATCGGGGATTCAGGGAATACAGAAACAAGGGTGCCTGTACTAATGCGCCCAAAAGTAACAAATAAACTTACTAATCCATGCGCTAGCCAAATCTTTATAGAAACTTTACGCAACTATGATAATGACTTTAGAATCCCACCAATTGTAGGTAACTTAAATGGGACAATTATGAAAATGTTTGAAGATGCCAGCAAAATCCCGTATGAAATCAATAACGGAAAAATAAACGGAAATGGATTAACAACAAACATCAACGGCACAATAACAGTCACATTAAACGATAGCTACTTAAATTCCGCTACTCAATTATCAATTGCTCGTACCATAATTCATGAAAATGTTCATGCATATTTCTTATACATGGCTAAAACTAATACTAATTTTGCTGAAGGCTTAGATAATTTCGCAAAAGAAAATAACATATTCAATCTTCCAAATGCACACCACGAATTAATGAGGCAATATGTTTTAGGAATGGCCGTCTCTTTGTGGAATTGGGATAAAAACTATGGGGAAACCAGGGGGAATTTAAACTTTGACTACTACTATGCTATGGCATTTGCTGGTTTAGTTGATTACGACACCAAAGAACCAAATCAAGCATTTAAAGACCTAGCGGGCAACAGACTTGTTGAATTTCTAGAAATTATCGCAAATGAAGCACTAGGTAATTCCAATGCTAAAGGAAAACGTTGTAAAAAATAAACACGATGAAAAAACTAGCGATCATCCTCTTTCTTCTTCCCATAACGCTACAGGCACAGCAGGAAGAAATGCCAAAATTAAGCAAAGAGCAGTATGCAATACTAAATTTATTATTTCATGGAAATACTGAGATTACCCTCGCAAGATATACAAGTTTCCCACTTCATTTAAGTCATTTCTTAACTAATGAATACTTTACCCTTGATGGGGGATTTTGTGCATTGGGACGGGAAGATATTCCAACGTTTGCGAAATCTGAATTATGGGAATATTTGGACTCGGAAGATTTCGAGAAATTAATTTTTCAAAGTTCAATTATTGGGAAGTCTTATGAAATACAGAAAGAAAATCTGAAGAATAAATCTATAGAATTAGTAGATCAGCGGCTAATTAATAGCGTTTACCAAGTTTCAGCTCCTTTAATTCAAGGAGATTTAGCCCTTATTCAAGTTGTCCACGGATATATAGAAATGATCATTATCCTTCAAAAAAATCAACAGAATGAATGGCAAAAACTATGTGAGGTATTTATCCAATTAAATCTAGCGGTCGACGATAACTAATTGGTAATGCCCTCCCGCCAAGTCTATGAAGGCTTTCGGGAGGGACTTACTTATAAATGGCTTCTATAAATCTTTAGCATGGGAAGGATTGGATGGTACCATTGCATTTCAACTGATGAAAAACATGAAACTACCGCCACCCTTGAAAAGTGAATATGAGAAATACAATGAAGCAAAAATGTTGATTAGAGCCTTAGGGAGTAAATCTTGCTCACAATGAAAATTTTATCCATTATCCTAACTGTGATCTGTATTTGGGGAATTAATTCCTCATCTCGTAACAGCTCAGATCTGAATTCCGATATGTACATTATACTGATGGACAGGTACGGAGCAAATACAAAATTCTTTCAGGAAGAAGGTAAATACAATGTTCCTGAGAATGCAAGAGCCGAAGAAATCAGGATTTATAGAGATAATTTTAACCACCCATCATTCTTTCTATACCTTGCACATCTCCCATTTCAAGGGCATCAGACAAGGCACTATTCAAGGAAGGAGTTATCGGAAATGAAGCTTATTTATGATAAAGACTTGAGTTACGAGGATTGGGCAAACTTTGCTATTAAAGACAAGGCCTCGTTTTTTATGATCTTTCAAGACGAATACCTTCATGCTGACAGATTTATTTTAGGATTTACCATCATTGCTTACCAAATCAATATCCATACAGGAGCCGAAGAATAAAAAACTTCATAATCCGAACGGGAAGTACAGAATGAAAAAGCTACTAATAATTATCCCCTTTGCAATGGTTATCATGCTGGCTTTATACCTGCCAAAAGTTTATAAGTCCTACAAAAATGTAACTAATTCAAGATTGCTTGAATTAGGCATGGATAAAGCAGAAGTAATTAGGATTATGGGGCTTCCTGATTCCCGAGGAATTTCATACTTTAATCAATTAGACTCTCTTTACTTTTATCAGCCTCCATTTGCTGCATCATCGGGCATAGAAATAATTTTCGGAAGTGATGGAAAAGTAACAAAAATAATCCCTTATGAATAACCATTATATATAGTATTTGATTTTCCAACGTGTTCTAAAAAAGAAGATTGTTGGGATTTGGATAAGAAGGTGCGTAGCGAAAACCTACCACCTTCTATACTTCAAGAAGAATTCTTGAAAACCACCTCAAGCAATGAGATATTGTATTATTTTACTTATCTGTACCGGTATGTTCAGTTGCATCTCACAGGAAGACAGAGAGACCAAGGCACTGATGGCCGCTGTTTTTGAGAATGAATTAGCCTCGGGTCAAGAAATATTCCTATTTGAAGACGCAGAAACCGATTGGAAGATTCCTTGGCTTGACTCCTGTACGGTGGAAGGAATTTGGAATTTAGAAAGTGATTTTAGGCAGAAAATTTTGATTAAAGACGTTTTTTCACGAGAGGAAACGGAAAGAATCTGCACCGAAGGAAGCGCTCCTTACAAATTTCGAAAAGAATTATTCCCTGATGGTATAAACCTGTCTTCCGAAAGAAGTCGATATGATAGCATTATAAATGCCTTTTACACACATATAGGAAAACCTGAAATTGTTGAATTTGATGTAGCTCTGAGGGGATATCGTACCTACAGAAGTTTTTCAAAACCAGTATTTTTCCGTGAGTTTACTTATGCATGCTTATACCAATCATATGAAGGCCCTCATCTTGCTGTGTACAGAAAAGAACACGGAAAGTGGAAAAGGTATTTTAGTGTTACCTTTTTGTTGGTGTAATTTTTCTATTTTGTATAACTTCCCCAACCCCCTCATAACCACCAAAAAATACCCAATTTTGGGTATTTTTATCCCCGTTTCATCAGGGTACATTTGTTGTGGAACTAAAGAGTTTATTTCAATCTAAATTTCTCCACGCCTCAACAAGGCATTTTCAACTTAATAACCAAAACAAACTCCAGCTAAAGCAATCAACAAGTATGCGCCATTCTTTTGTAGTTATCTTATTTTTAATGCATTCGTACGCATTTGCACAACTGAAATTTGAGTCAGCGTATGATAATGACAGAAATGTGACCATCTATGCCATTAATCCGGATGTCATTCCTTTCACCGTAGTGATTGACTTTACAACACTTAATAATTTAACCTCCACCGGAGGGAAAACTGTTATCGCTTTATCCAATCCGGGAAGAAATGTTGTCGCCAAACTAAAAAGAACTAATCCTGATCAAGGATAAAGGTGAAATCTCCCAAGTACAGGTTCCAGTAAAAATTTGGGGCAATAATCAGGAACTTTACAGCAGTCAAGCATACCCGTTGGTTCAGGTATCTCACCCTCAGGACCTCATAGCAAAAGAACTTAGTAAAAAAGAGATGAAACACCTACAATAAGATTTTTTTACAAGCAATCAATTGATTTTACTGAGTATATGAAAAAAACATCTTTACTCATCAGCTGCATACTCCTAGCAAGCAGTGTATTCGCTCAAATTCCTAAATATGAAGTAGGGTTCCAGGGAGCTTTTTGGAATTCTATTTGGAATGCCAATGGAAAAGAAGCAGGAACTGTGGAGTTCTTACGAAATGCTGGCACATTAGATTTTCAAAATTACCCTTGGAACTTCTTAGACATGCTAGGATCTGAACGAGTTGCAGAATATGATCAACAACTTGGAATGATTATGTTACGGGCTTTTGGAAGAAAAAACTTTACGAATTTCTATTTGCAAACTGGTCTAAATTATACCCAAGAACCTCTTGTTTTTTTTATTCCATTCAGTATAAATCCAAATCATTTTGATTACTCTAGGTTTGACATTAAGTTTACTAACTTTGAGATACCATTATATATCGGACATCGCTTGGAATTTTTGGAAAACATACGAGTATATGCAGGAGTGGTCCCAACCTTTGCTTCTACAATTGGAAACAGTACAAGTCGCATAAGAATCGATGGTCCAAGCATTGATCCAACATTAAAAAGTGATTTGGAAAATACGCTTGGCGAGTTGAGGCAAGACTTAACTGATTCCTACAGAAGATTTTATCTCAACGGATCAGCAGGTATAGGTTTAGATTATAAGCTTTTGAGTATTGATTTCCAGATTGACCGAAGTTTATCTATGTCACGCAGCAGTACACCAATCAATAATGTGGATGTAGGCATGGATGAGCGAAAGACACGAAGAATGCTTTGGATCGGTTTCAGAATACCCATTAACTAATTCTATGAATTAGTGAAAACAAAAGTAATACCAGGGGAATAGTAAAAAATCTATTCCCCTCTTTCTATCAAGGAATTCAAGTTGGAAAAATACCTAGATATACTTGGTAAATACCCCTCCTAAACTAACTACTACTTCACTTTCTTTTCAATGAAAATTTTCACAACACTTATACTAATTTTATTTAGTAATCTCGTATTTGCTCAACAAGGCAAAATTGAGGCTAGAATATATTCAGGAATCCAGCACAGCTTTTTTGTGGATTACGGAAGGCCTGTCGTCAAAACAAATGGATTTATACATCCTATAAATGACTTCACATTTGATTTGTACCAAAAAAATGCGCTTGGTACCATGAGCGGACTGGGTTTTTTCTATTCACTGGACAAAAAAAATAAAATAGGATTCGATTTTACTCGGAGTCAAAACGTGGGTTGGTATGACTTCGAATTCACAAGTGAAAGCACAGGTTTTATCATGGATATTTTTGATATGAGGTTAAAGAACAACAACAATACAATTTCTCTGATATACACTCATGAAGGAGCTATCAAGAATTTAATTTTAGGGACAGGTGTGGGTATCATTCTTTCCAATCGCCAAGAAATAACCATTTTTGATGAATTTGCCTTTATCGAATCAAGAAAATGGCAGGAGATTACCATCCCAATCATCCTAGGTTACGAAATCATCAAACGGGACTTAGTAAGTTTTGGAATCCAAACTAGAACCAATATAACACCCATAGTCGGCGGGATTGAGGACTTTATGATTTACCCTTACCTGACAGTAAAACTAAAATAAATTGTACTTGACAATTTACAGTAGATTAAAAAAATCAAAGAGTTGATTTTTCCAATAAGATTTATCTTCTACATCCCCCTAAACTAACCCCATTAATAAAATTTCAAAGGCAGCTCCATCAAGGACTGCCTTTTTGAATGCTTGTTCGTCAAAAAACCCTAATTTTGCAGCTGTCATCAACCCCTCGCAGCGTGTACAAGTCTCTCATCAAGCCCATCCTTTTTACCAAAGATCCGGAAGCCGCTCATCACTTTACCTTTGATTGGATCAAGCGAACGTTCAGTTTGCCAATTGTAAGCTCCGTATTGAAAAATAGTTTTTCTCTGGACGATCCACTTTTGGAAAAAGAAGTTTTTGGACTGAAATTTAAAAACCCGGTAGGACTGGCAGCGGGCTTTGACAAAGACGCCAAGTTGATCGACGAAATGGCTCTTTTGGGTTTTGGGTTTATCGAAATCGGTACCCTAACGCCCAAACCTCAGGAAGGAAACCCCCAGCCCCGACTTTTCAGGCTTCCTCAAGACGAAGCTTTAATCAATCGCATGGGCTTCAATAATGGAGGAGTAGAAGCCGCTGTACAGCGACTGCGCAAACGTAAAACCTCCATCATCATCGGTGGTAACATTGGCAAAAACAAAATCACCCCAAACGATGAAGCGGTCAATGACTACCTGTATTGCCTGAACGTTCTCCACCCCTACGTGGACTACTTTGTGGTCAACGTGAGTTCGCCCAACACCCCGAATCTCCGAGACTTACAAGAAAAAGAACCATTGAAGGCCTTGCTGCATGCAGTTAAAACTGCCAATGATGCCTATGATCAGCCAAAACCCATCTTATTGAAAATTGCTCCTGATCTGACGAATGGGCAATTGGATGATATTATTGAGATTGTACAGGAAACACAGATAGACGGGGTCATCGCCACCAATACCACCATCGACCGATCACAATTGAAAACAGACAAAGCTACGGTAGAAAGCATCGGTGCAGGCGGGGTAAGCGGAAAGGTACTTTCCAAGCGAAGTACTGAAGTTATCCGCTACCTATCCACACAATCCACGCAAGCCTTCCCAATTATTGGCGTAGGCGGTATCTACTCAGCTGCTGATGCTATTGAAAAGTTGGAAGCGGGGGCGAGCTTGGTGCAGGTGTACTCAGGCATGATTTATGAGGGACCGAACTTGATTAAGCGGATCAACCAAGGATTACTCGAACATTTCAAAAAAACTAAACCGTAAATCTCAAATTTTCTCTATCTTCATTCCCCATAATTCAGCAAGTACCGATGGCTTCAGATAAACCTAAAGCAAATACTTTTAGAAAAAAACCAGAAAACGCAACCAAAAGCACTTCTCGATTGAAGTTGAATTGGAATGCCGGACTATTGAAAGACAAAAGAATCCCTCTATCCATCGGGATTTTGTTTTTGAGTACGGGTATTTTTCTACTGTTTGCTTTTACAGCCCATTTGTTCAGCGGCAAAGCCGATCAAAGTTTGTTTGGACCTATGGTGGATGATGATCTAATCAAGACAACCGAACAGGCCAAAAACTGGCTCGGATTACTCGGGGCTAAAGTATCCGATATCTTTATCCGTCGCTGGTTTGGCATCGGAGCCTTCTTCATTCCTCCATTTTTACTCTTGGCAGGTATCCGTTTGGTTTTCCAACATAAACTCTATTCTTTAACCCGTTACACCGTATTTGGCTTGTTCTTCTTAATCTGGATAGGAGCATTCTTAGGCTTTATGGCTGAACTGAATCCTTCTATGGGCTTTCTTAGCGAATGGAGCGGTGGTTTCGGTCATGAAAGTGGAATCTATCTTTTCAGCTTGTTGGGCTGGGGAAGTTTGATCTTATTTATCGGCTGTTTGCTGATTTTCCTGATCCTATTTTTCAATATCCAACAAATCGGAAATTTCGGTCAGGCTAAATCAGCTGTGGCAGATTCCACAACTCCTGCAAAACAACAAGCCAAATCTCCTTTTGAAACCGAAGATTTGGATGAAAGCGATGCATTGGATGAGGAGGAGTTTCCTGAACTTGAAGATGTGAATGAATCCGAAGAAGAATTATCTGATGATGGGAGTTCTTGGGTGATCAAAGGAGGAGAAGAGGAGAAACCAAAAGAAGCTTCCAAATCAGGGCAATTGGTATTTAATATTGAAGATACTAGGGATGCTTTAGAGGAGGAATCCGTAGAAAGCAAAGCTCTTGAAGAGAAGAAATTCTCAGTAGCAATCAATGAAGATGAGGAAAAAACTGCCGAAGAAGTTCAAAACCTAGATCCTTATGACCCTACCTTGGACTTGCCTCACTACAAGTATCCAAGTTTGGATTTATTGAATGAATACGATTTCCAAAAAGTAACCGTCACACGGCAAGAGCTTGAAGACAATAAAAATAAGATTGTCGAGACCCTCATCAATTTCAAAATCGGAATTCAGGAAATTAAGGCTACCATAGGCCCAACTGTCACCTTGTATGAAATCGTCCCCGAACCAGGTGTAAAAATCTCCAAAATCAAAAACTTGGAAGATGACATCGCCTTAAGTTTATCAGCCTTAGGAATCCGAATCATTGCACCCATCCCCGGGAAAGGTACTATCGGTATAGAGGTGCCTAATAAAAATAGGGAACTTGTACCTGCAAAGGCGGTGATTGGGACGGAAAAATTCATGAAAAGCGATAAAGATTTACCTGTTGCATTAGGAAAAACCATCTCCAATGAAGTCTTTGTCATGGATTTGGCTAAAATGCCTCACTTGCTGATGGCAGGTGCCACCGGTCAGGGTAAGTCCGTCGGATTGAATATGATTTTGGCCTCCTTGGTGTATAAAAAGCACCCTTCCCAACTGAAATTTGTCTTGGTAGATCCCAAAAAAGTGGAATTGACCCTGTTCAACAAAATTGAACGTCATTTCTTAGCAAAACTGCCAGGAGCAGAGGAAGCGATTATTACCGATACCAAAAAAGTAATCTACACGCTCAACTCCTTGTGTATAGAAATGGATCAGCGTTACGATTTGCTGAAAGATGCGGGCTGTAGAAATCTGAAAGAATACAATGCCAAGTTTGTAGCGAGGCGATTGAATCCTGAAAAAGGCCATCGCTTTATGCCTTACATCGTGCTTGTAATCGATGAATTGGCGGATTTGATGATGACCGCAGGTAAGGAAATCGAGGCACCTATTGCACGCTTGGCCCAATTGGCCAGAGCGATTGGTATTCACTTGGTAGTGGCTACCCAGCGACCATCTGTGAATGTTATCACGGGTATCATCAAAGCAAACTTCCCTGCCCGTCTATCCTTCCGGGTAACTTCCAAAATCGATAGCCGGACCATCTTGGATGCTGGAGGTGCAGACCAATTGATCGGTATGGGAGACATGTTGCTATCAACAGGTTCGGAGATGACCCGATTGCAGTGTGCGTTCTTGGATACACCAGAGGTAGATGCCATCTGTGACTGGATTGGTGAGCAAAAAGGCTATCCTGACGCCTACCTCCTACCGGAATTTGTTGGAGAAGAAGGTGAAGGCAACTTGGGAGATATAGATTTGGCTGATAGAGACCCTTTATTTGAAGATGCTGCCCGCCTGATTGTACTGCATCAGCAAGGAAGTACCTCATTGATACAGCGTAAACTCAAACTTGGCTACAACCGAGCCGGAAGGATTGTTGACCAATTGGAAGCAGCTGGAGTGGTGGGACCTTTCGAAGGCAGTAAAGCACGGGAAGTTTTGATTCAGGATGAAACAAGTTTGGAACGGTTATTGAGCGGTTTGTAATCGGACATTTCCAGCCAAATCAATCGTCATGAAGCGTTTCTTACTCACATTTATAATTGTTCTTTTCTGTATTCCCTTTTCAGGAACACTTTACGCTCAGAAAGACCCCAAAGCCAAAGCTGTGCTGGATGGTATGAGCCAAAAATACCGTGGACTTAAGGGATTGAAAGCCAGCTTCGAAGTCACTTATTTTGATGGCTTTGATAGTAAAGGACAAATGCAAAAAGGTGAAATTGCCATCAAAGGTGATAAATACCATTTGAAATTACCGGATCAGGAGATTTTCAACAATGGCAAGACAATCTGGAATTTTATTGAGTCTGGCAATTATAAGGAAGTTACCATCAACAATGCCTCGGACTTGGAAGATGAGTTAACACCGTCATCCGTCTATACCATGTATCAAAAAGGATACAACTACCGCTTAGTAGGTGAAAAAACAGAAAACGGTGTTGTATTGCAAGAAATTGAACTGACAGCAGAGCGCAGCAGCGCACCTTTTCAGCGGGTTGTATTGTGGGTTGAAAAAAGCTCCAAAGATTTGAAGGCCTGGGAAATCCTCGATGACCAAGGGGGTAGATTTCGCTATGAGTTCAAGTCTGTCAATACCAACGCCGACCTGCCTGATAGCTTCTTTACCTTCAATCCCCAGAAGTATGGGAAGATTGAGATCATTGATTTGAGGTAGGGTTCACGCAAAAGGCGCAAAGCGCAGTTTTTTTTGGACTCCCAAAGGCGCTAAGGCAAAAAATCACAATTTCCAGAGAGTATAACTGCCGTTTACTCGATTAGTGGTTCAGGTCCTTTTTTCTCGGAATTTTGTCGAAGTGAAGACCGTTTACTATTCCGTCCTGTCAAGGCTGAAACTTACTAATTCATTTTCATAGCCCCAAATCTGTCCGTGCTTTGGATTACCATTTTTAGAAAGCTTATCCACGTTACGTTACGTAAATGCCCAGTGGCTGATTGCGGACGATTCAACTGTCAAACCATGATGAAGTTTAAGCGGGCGAAAAGACTTATAAAATGCAGTAAACCAGCCATTGGATATATGCGATGTTGTGGCTCGTTTCTTCATTTCTAGAAATATGTTTTCACAGCAAATTCAAATTGATTTATAAAAATATCCTTGAACTTGGAAATATTATTCTGCTCATAAAATAATAACATTGCCTTCTTGTAGTCAATAGAATCAACCGTTCTAAAGGATAAAGGACAATGCTTCTCATTCATTAAAATTGCATTGCTCACAATTCGTGCAGTTCTTTTATTTCCATCCATAAATGGCTGAATATATGAAATCAACACTAGTGCCAACAACGCTTTTTCAAAAACACTTCTCTTAGAGTTAATTACATCACAAGAATTTCTTAATGCTTCTGAAATTTGAAATTCATTATCTAATGGACGATAATTTGTCCCTGAAATACCCACACGCCGCTTTCTTAGATTTCGCTCTACTAAGAGTTCTTTGGTCAAAATACTATGAATGTCCTCTATTTTTGAAACGGATAAGGGATTTAAATAATCTGTATTTTCAAGTATGAAATCCAATGCATCCTTATGGTTCAGAAGCATTATCGCTTCTTCCTTAGTTTTTCCGGCTGCTGTTTCCCTGTCTTTTAGCAACCTCTCGGTTTCCAATAACGAATATGTGTTACCTTCAATTTGCGAAGATTTCCAACTTAAATCAATTGCTAATCTTTCAAACTCTTTTTTATATTCAATTTCTGATAGTTGTGAGATATTGTTCCGAAATTTTGCTTGCAGTAAGTTGAGTTTCTCTAATTCAGCTTCTGTAAAAACGCTATTCTTAGCAAGAACTTCATTTATAATTGAAAAATTAAAATTTTCTTTTATAGCTCTATCATCAATTTCTTTCTCATAATACTTTTCAATGTCAATTGGCGCAAGAAGCTCAAATACAGGCGAAATAGTATATTTGGTTCCTTTACCTTGTCCAACTGTTGCAAGATAACTGTCTGCTATTAAACTGGATAAAATTCTTTTCAGTGTTGCATAACTGACAGAAATGTCTACATTATCGTGGACTTCTTTTGAAGAACATAATCCTCTTTGCTTTATAAAGTCAATTATCTGTTGTTCTCTTGAATCAATCATTCCGAATAATTTAGCTCACAAATGTAGTTTTTATAGCTCATTTATCTACTTGTTCGAGCTATATTTTTTCATAAAATGAGCCGCAACGGGATTCAGCTTGGAGACGGCGGGCTTTTGGAAACGTTCGCTTCCAACCTACTCCTAACTTCTTAAAGATACTAAACTTTCTATTTACTCGGAACCGCCCGCTGTCTTCCAAGGTGATGTTATGCATTCGGCATTCTTTTTTAGTAAGCCATTTTTTTGTCGTTCAGCTCAACATTAAATTTTACACTTGCTCCCAAAACTTCAAATACCTTCATTATTGTCGAAAATCTGGCATCTGTGGTGCTGTTTTCAATTTTTGAGATTTGAGCCTTTTTTACTCCTACTAATTCCCCGAGCTGCTCTTGAGTTAAATTCCGCTCCTTCCTTGCCTGCTTAATGGCATAGCCCAATAAGTCAAGACGAAGTTCGTTCTCAAATTCATCCCTTTTTTTTGTTCCTTTTTTTCCGATATGCTTGTCGGTCAACTCCTCTAAACTGTACGTTTTCATTTTTTCCTCCCTTTTTCTTTTTTCTCTAGAAAATATTGCTCCATTAGCTTCCTCGCCTTATCAATTTCACCTTTTGGAACTTTTCCTGTCTTTTTTATCAGCCCATGGGTTGATATCACTACTGTATCTTCCTTGGCTGTTTTATCCCAAAAAGCAAATAGCCGATAATACGTTTTACTGAACTTGGTTCTAAACTCCCAAACTTCATCCTGAAGTTTTTTAAAAAGTTCTCGGTC
>NZ_BMYF01000017.1 GCF_014652135.1 Mongoliitalea lutea | reverse complement strand
AGGGTCTCTCGTTCACTTTTCTCTAAATCAACCAATCATTCAATCAACTTTACAAATGTTCATATGAATTAAATTAGTCTATGATTTACGGCGATCAAGTGGGGGGTAGCAAAGATTATTACTTTCAAAGCATGCAATCTGTGTTAATCTGCAAAATCTGTGGACAACCTATTTTGCGGCCGTGGCGTTTATCCGTTGCGCTCTTAGCGTGAAACCTTTGGCGGCTTGGCGTCTTTGCGAGACTATAACAAGCCTTCTCCGCTCTCAGCTTCGTCCAAGGCTTGGTGGAGGAAGTTGTGAAAGGGCTGGAGGAGTTGGAAGTGTGTAAGGGCAATGTCCAGAAATTTACCTGATGCTATGTCTTTGTCAGCGATCGGGCAGGAGATAATAAAGCTTTTAAACCTCAATAGGTCAATATAGGGATGGTCTGCATCGAAGCCTTTTGGAGTAGTCTTCAATTGATCTCCTTCCATGCCGTTAAAGTGTTTTTTGATGGAGGGATTTTCCAAGATTTCCACTAATTGAGCTCCATTATAGTCGATTTCTTGCCTGATTTTCTTAAGAATATCTGCTGGTGGCATCCAAATTCCACCAGCCAAGAAACTTGCTCCTGGCTGTATATGCAGGTAATACCCTGGTCCCATAGACTTCTTGCCACCTCTAGCAAAATAGGTTGCCAAATTGGTTTTGTAAGGGTCTTTATTGGCAGAGAAGCGGATGTCCCTGTTTTGTCTGAAGACACAATCCTTTGGCTGCAAGGTAGCAAGTTCTGGCTCCCAAGCAGTAATTCCCTTCAGCAAATACTCCACATCTTTCAAAAATGCCTTGCGGATGTTTTGATACCAATCTCTATTGGCATCCATCCAGTCCTTATGGTTGTTGCTGGCAAGGGTTTGGAGGAAGGGGAGGTATTCGTTTTTCATCGGAACAATTTTGTAAATAACAGTTTTCTTACGGGCTTTGTTGTCAAATAAAATCCACCAAGCCCTCCAATTTCATCCCCCGACTTCCTTTGATTAGGATATGGTGGTCCTCAAGTTTGGAGTCTTGAAGCCAATTGCGGAAGGAAAACGGGTCCGGGAAATACAGCGATCTGAAAGGGGCTTTGGTAAGGGCTGCTTGGATATGCTTTCCAGTAAAGCAGATCTTATCGAAGTTGTATTTGCTGACCAACTCACCCAATTTGGCATGTTCCGCTTCGGTAGCTTCGCCCAACTCATACATATCCCCCAAAATGATCATTTTGTGGGGTTTTCCGCTCATCTTTCCAAAGGTATCTATAGCTACTTCCATGCTCGATGGATTGGCGTTGTAGGCATCCAAGATTATAAGGTTACTGCGCTTCTCTACCAATTGGGAGCGCATATTGGAAGGAGTGTAGGATACTACTGCCTGTACGGCTTTTTCCATAGGAACACCAACGAATTTGCCTATGGTGAGTGCAGCCGCGATATTTCCAAAGTTATAAGCTCCGATCAGCGAACTCTCAAAAATCTCCTCCATTCCTTCTACCTGAAATTTCACAAAAGGGTCCGCACTGACAAAACTCACCTCACAAAAATCCCCTTTGGCTGGATACAAAACAGGATGTTCGAAGCGTTTAGCCATATTGGATAAGATGGGGTCTTGTGAATTGATAAATACCGTTCCTTTATTCACCCGTAGATGCTGGAATAATTCAGTTTTGGTTTTCAGAACTCCCTCTGGTCCCCCCATGCCTTCGAGATGCGCTTTGCCAATATTGGTAATAAAGCCATGCGTTGGTTCTGCGATGTCGCATAATTCTTGAATGTCGCCTTGCTTGTTGGCTCCCATTTCGATAATAGCGATTTCAGTGCCTTTTAATGGAATAGCTAGTAAGGTCAAAGGAACACCGATATGGTTGTTGAAATTTCCTGTGGTGGCAGCTGTTTTGAGAGATTGTTTCAATACAGCATAAAGCAATTCTTTGGAGGTGGTTTTTCCATTGCTTCCGGTCAGGGCTATCACAGGAAAGTTGAAATGTTTCCGATGGTGGTTTGCCAATAGCTGAAGAGCTTTCAAGGCATCTTTTACCAAGAAATAGCGGGTATCTCCGGCAGGCACTACGCTCGCATCGTCTACCACCACCGCTTTTGCCCCGATCTCCAAAGCCTTGGAAGCAAAGCTATTGGCGTCAAAGTTGGGGCCTTTCAAGGCGAAGAATAAATTCCCTGCTTCTATTTTGCGGGTATCTGTGGAGACTCCTGAGCAGCTCAGGTAGCATTCGTAGATGGCTTGGATATTCATAAGTATGGTATTGAGTTTTCAAAATTAGGGCTTTGAAGCTATCTATTGTGAATTTCTATCGTTTAATTTGTTATGTGTGATTGAATGTTCATGAAACAATTCCTTTGTTACCTTTTTATCCTTTTATCCTTTCAGCTTTCCGGACAGCAGGTGTTTGAGTATGCCAACACTTTTTCGGTCACAGCCCAAGGAAAAACCTTGCCACTTCCATTCGCAGGAGGGATCAATGCTGCCCAATTTCAAACCTTGGACATGGATGGAGACGGGGTGGAGGAGTTGGTGGCATGGGATATCAATGCCCGCAGGATTGTGGTATCCATAATAACTGAGGAAGGGTTTGCGCCTGCACCTGAATTAGCCTATGCTTTTCCGGAGGATGTCAATGGGTTTTTGGTCTTGACAGACTTTGATGGAGATGGGCGCAAGGATTTGTTTACCAGTAGTCCTTTTGGAATCCGAGTGTATCGGAATACTACCCCATCTGGCTCGAATCTACCCCAGTGGACCTTAGCTCAGAATTTTCTCCGCTTGGATAATGGCTCCAATTTGCAGGCCAATAACTTGGATATTCCGTTGATCATGGATTTGGATGGAGATGGAGACTTGGATATAGCAACGTTCAATTTTGCCTCGGGAGATTTCTTGGAATTGTATATCAATACTTCTGTGGAGCGGAAAGGAACGCCTGATGTGGATGGATTTGCTTTTCCCCAATTTCGCTGGGGAGGGTTTGAGTTTTGCGATTGTGGGGAATTCAGTTTCGGTGTGACCTGCAATGGACTCCCAATTGCCACTGTGCCCGAGTCAAACAGTCAAGCAAGAATCCAACATGCGGGTGGGCATTCCTTGCTCTATGCAGACTTTGATGGGGATGGAGTGGCTGACCTTGTGTTGGGAAGGGATGAATGCAGCAGATTGTATTACTTGCCAAACAAAGGCACTACTCTTAATCCTGTTTTTGATACTTTTTCTACTGAAATGCCCATCTACGGAGAGCTGCCTGAGTTTCCTGTATTTCATACAGCCTTTTTATGGAAGGATGAATTGATTATCAGCAGCAACAGCTCGGAGTTTGCGGGTGCATTTCGTTCTGATTATAGTAAGAATGTATTTGCCATTGCCCCATTTACCAATTCCAAATCGCCGTTTTTACAGGATGAGATGATTGACTTGGGTGAAAATTCACGACCTTTTTTCAAAGGATTTCAAAGTGATGGGGAGTTGATAGTGACCGGTAATCGGGTATTTGATGGGGGAGTTCGAGGCCATGCACAACGATGGTCTGTGAAGGATGAGGAATGGATATTATTGGAGGATGATTACCTGCAATTGAGCAGATTAAAGCTTTCGGACATACAGTATCAGGAGTTTTTGACCAGTGCAGGCAGGCAGACCTATTGGTTGTCGGGATACGATACAGTAGATAGAGTGGTCAGGAGAAGAGTTTGGATGGGATCAAGTCCTATTCTGGAACAAATGCAGGAAGTAACTTTTCCCGAGACAGGTATCCGGCCTTTGGATCATTTGGATTTATTCAGCTGGGAAAGCAAAGATTATGTATTGTTGGCAAGGCAGACGGGGGAATTAGTCTTGTTTGAAGCTAATTTGAGTAATAATCCTCAATTGCGCTTGGAGGAGCGTTCATTCTTAGGTTTTAATGACAGTCCCGCCGCTCGAAATTTGACTGTCCATGTAGTGCAGGGTTCAAGACTGGATATGTATGCAGTCGATCAACGAGGAATCATTCAGTTTATTCCTGATTTCATGAATCAATCTGAGCGACAAGCTATAGAACTCCGCTTGTCAACAGGACAACAGGTGAGTACTCGACTGGGGAGAAATACCTGGATAAGCAGTTTGGGGAAGACTTTTGGAGGAGAACGTGATTTGGTTTTGGGTAGTACAGCAGGTGGATTGGAATGGTTGCGGATGATAGCAGGGGGCGGGAGTAGTGAAGAGGGATTACAGGTGCGCGTGTTCCCCAATCCAAGTGAAGGGTTGGTTACGATTGTGAGTTCCGAAGCAGGAGAATTTACCGTCTACAACAGTCTTGGACAATTGATTCGTACCAATACTTCCATTCCCGCCAATTCCCCACTTTTAGTAGACCTTCAGCACCTCGCACCCGGGATTTATTTTGTGCGGGTAAGAGCCAGTTCGGGTAGCTGGGTAACGAAGAAGCTGATTATTTCTCACAGATAAATCGGATTGAGCAGATTTAACACAGATAAAATTATTCTTTTAGAACCCTTATAAGCGCGCCTTTGCGCCCCTATCTTCCGTCAGGCAGGTTCGCATGACACCTTTTCTTAAGTTTTTGTACCTTTGGGTGGAAAGCCTCTTACATGTTAAGAGGTATTTATAAACCCTTTTTACCTGATTATCGTATTGTTTCGTAAGTAAATTTATGAAAAGGTAATTAATTTCAAAGAAGTAGTTTGTTGGTTTGATTTGTTAAGGTTATGAGGGGTTATAAAGCCCTGTTCGTTTAGATAAAAGCTTGAATATGAAGCGTAAAATTTTTTTTCTTTCGATATTTTTATTTTCGGCTGTTTTTCTTGGCTGTAGCGATGAAAAAAAGCCAGCATACAACGGAGAAGAAGTTAACTATATTCCTAAACAGGAGCTTTCTATCGGTGCTATAACTATAGATACCCTCATGAATGATTCATTGATGTTTTCGGGGCTTGGTCAATGGATAGTTTTTAATGATAGCCTCATCTTTTTTGATAAAAGACAAAATTTAGTTTATGTTTTCTCGGAAGATTTAATGCATACATCAACCTATTTGGGTAAGGGTGATGGGCCTAATTTGATTAATTCAGCTGTTCAATCACTTACAGTTTTCGGGGATTATTTAGCAGTTCTTGGGAGTAGTTATGACTATTATCTTATTAATAAGCACTGGGAAATTGAAAGGAAAGGAATGCTTGATTTTAATCATGAGCAAATACCCTATAATCAATTGATGAATCAGCCCAATCCCGATAATGTTGGGATTTATGAAGTCCTGTATGAACACTTGAAATTCGGACATGATTACAAGGGGAATTTGGTATTTTCTATTGCCAGTACTCATCCAAGTTTTAATTATATCTGGCACGAGGATTTTTATAAAAAAGGAAGAATTCTAGGGATCGCTAGTCCAAATGATGGGAAAGTATCAGTAAAAGGAACGTATTCTGCCATTTATCAGGAGTATAAATTTTTATCTACTTTGATAGGGGCTCCATTTTCGTATATCGATGCGAGCACCTATATCCAAGGATATGAAGTGGATAGTGTTTTATATAAATTAGATGATTCCGGAAAAATGCATTTTGCATTTGGAATACCTGGAAAGGAAATGAATATCGCCTACGAAAGTTTTAAACCGGAAGATATCGATGAATTCGATGCTCGGTGGAGTTTGGATAGGAATCGTTCGAGTTACTATCATTCATTAGATTTTGTAGAGGAGAGTGGGTTGTTATTCAGAGGGTATTCAAAATCCAATACTGTGTCAGATGGGCTTCAAATTTACAAGAATGATACGCTGATTGGTGATGTAGATGTTCCAAAAGGTTTTCGCTTTGTGGGGTACAAGGCTCCATACTATTATGGGTCGTTTACGTATAACCCCGACAGGGAAGATGACTTCTTGCAGATCTTAAGATTTAAGTTGCCGCATAATGGTTGATAGTATGAAAAAAGTGGAAAAATTCAGAAAGCTACTACTATTATTCTTTCTAAGTTTTATTTTAATTAACAAAGCTTATTCGCAGAAAGGGCCTGTTCCGACCGGAAAAGCTCAACTGTTTTTTAATGATGGGAAAAGTATTCTTCCAATTCCTTATATGCCTATTTTCAACGAGGCTGGTGAAGTGGAGTTTTTGGCTGATATTGATGGCTTGATCGAGCTCCCTACTGACAGGCTTTTTTATGTTAGGAGTCAATTCTATACAGATACAGTTGTTCAAGTCAGAACAGATTCATTGACCAAAATTATTTTGGAGTATAAGGATGTAGCTTTAAATCCTGTAGAAATTAAATACTTTAAGGATCCAAGAGATCAGATAAAATATCTGTCCAAAAGTATCAATTCAGATTATGTGTCGTCACCTCACCTGGGAGTTTTTTCAGGGTATAGTATTGTTAATCAACAAGGTAAGGTATTGGGGTATTTTGAAGCGGCAGGACTTTCACTGCTTTCTGGAAATAAGAAATGGAAGCCTTGGGATTTTGCTGTAAATAATTCCTCTGGTGAAACTTATAATCATTTGCTTCCAATGGAATTAAGAAGAAGCCATCATTGGAACTTGGCAGGTGATACAATTCCGAGCAGTTATCATGATGAAAAAAATCCACAGAATAGTTACGGTTTGCTTCCATTTTACTGCAGGGAATTTTACAGAGCCTTAGAAGTTTCAGGTCCGTTGGATGAAAAAAGTATCAAATATTATGATTTCAGGTATGGAGATGAGGTGGGTAATGATGTCATTTATTTCAATATTAAAGATCAGTTTAAAGCAGATGATAAGCTTCCGATTTTTCTAATAGGAGAAGGAGTGATTTATTTGAGCAATAGCGGAGATATGGTCGAACGATTTACGTTTAATTTTTCAAGTTATAGGTACTTGAATTTTGAATTGAAAAGAGATCTCCGCAACCGTGGGATAAGCGGCATTTTGACAGTAGTATATGATCGTTATGATGGAAAGATTTTTCCCAAAGAGATTGAATTGGAAGCGAAATTTTTTGAAAGTCGAAACTTGTTTCGTCCAAGATCATTTGATCCTGGAAATGAGGCATCTATAAAAGAAAAGTTATATTTAACGAATTACCAACCTTTAGCTAAAGATGATGTGCAAAATTTAGCACAGGCCATGAATAGAGTTGGTCTGGAAAGTATGGTTCCTTACAATTCTAGTTATTGGAGGCTAGGTACTAAGGTTTCAGATAAAGATTTCCGAAAGATTCAATCGGATTTAGGGAGAATAATCAGTTTAGAAAAGCAATTTCTGGCTAATTCCGGTAAGCGGCTACACCCATGGTACAATGGGGAAACGATAAGTTCATCAGATGAAGAAATGAACAAGAGAAGGATTAAGTATACTTTAGATGTAGTAACCAGCCTTCGTTCCAAATGGGACGAGCTCAATTGAATTGGCTTTGCTGGATTTCCTGCGTACTCAATACCGCACCTTTGTGCCTATTGTCTCTCACAGATGAATAGGATCGAACGGATTTGACACAGATAATATTAATTTCTTTAGTACCCTTTGAATTGCGTCTTTGTGCCTCTGCGTGACACTTTTTCTTTGTGCTTTAGCGCCTTTGTGGCAAAAGTCTCTCGCAGATAAAGGGGATTTAGCAGATTTGGCACAGATATAATTAATTTCTTTAGTGTCTCTAAAACAGCGTCTTGGCGTCTTTGAGTGACACCTTTTCTTCGTCCCTTATCCGTGCTACCACGTACACCAATATGCCTGATTCAGGGCATGGTTTGAGGTGGGTATTTTGCTCAACTTTGAAGGGTTAAAAGTATTTCCCCAACGAAAAAACCAAACAAACAATGAACAAGACATTACTTACAATGGCAGCGGTACTGCTTATGACCGGGCCATTACTCGCACAAGATTTATTTAATGGATTCGGAACCAAAGGCATAGAAAACAAAAGCCTGAAAAATGTAGACACTTATTACATTCCACAGATGCAGATTGGGTTTGAAACCTACGTGGAAACCAAGCAAGTAGCCTTCGAATCCAAGCTTAGCAGCTTTGCCAATTCTATGGAAGCCATGAGCAAAGGTGGTCAATATGGAGGAAGGCAGGCAACATCAGCTCGAGTGACGACTATTTTAGATGCTGGAATGGAATTAGCTGATTTTCAAAAGCTGGCCAATGATTTCCGGGATATTTTGGAAGAAGAAATCAGAAAAGCTGGTTTCAATGTCCTGGATATGAAGGAGGTTGATAAAATGGAGAGTTTCCAAAAAATTAAAGAAAGGTATTCAGATAAGACAGATAAAAAACAAGGAAAGGCAAGTGACGATGATATCGGATCAAAAGCTATAAAGGTATATCCAGACCACACTATATTCATGTTTGATGAAAAATCCTTGGTTAAGGGTGGAGGGCCTGCTTTTTATGGGATGCTTAAAAAAGTACATGATGAGACCAAAGCGGGGATGATCTTACAAAACCTGATTATTGACTTTTCTACCGTCGAACTAGATGTAAAAATAGACGCTGGTACAAAAGGTAAATCAACTTCTGCAGAGATGAAGATTCTTCCTAAAATGCGTATTACTTACAACACCATTGATTGGATTACTCCTAAGGGAGGGCCAAACTCAGTCCCATCTCGATTAAAAGAAGAATTCATTTCTAAAAATGAGTATACTGCAAATATTTACAGCGATCCTAAAAAGGCGGAGACATTATTTGAATTTTTCTTTAAGGGCAAGCCTCCTGTAGACTTTGATCCACGGATTATTTCTATGTCCAAAGAAGATTATATAGCTACGGCTAAGGATTTATTTACCCAATATTCTCAGGAATTTGCAAAGACAATGGTCGTTGGGGCCAAGGGAAAGTAAGGGTGACTTACTAGACCATAGCCGGGACTTGTGCCCGGCTTTTTTGGGCCTAGCAGAAGACGTGGAAATCTCAGAAAAGTGGCTTTGTGAATAGTTACTGCAAAGGCTCACACATAACTTAAAGATTTGAATTAAAACTAGAAGATTCAATGAAGCTAATAAAATCACTTAGTATAATTCTATGGTTGTTGGCAGGTAATCTGTTTGCCCAAAATAATAAGTCATGGGCTTTTGTACAGTTTAATGGGGATCGAACAATGGGTATTTCAATGAAGTACCTAACCTTAGGTAACCCTGCGGATGCTGCTAACCAATTGACTTCTACTTTTATTTTTCCAGAGTTTGATTTTGTCAAAATGAACTTCGAAAAAGGTGCATGGAATTGGTCTTATCGTAATAAATTACCGGGTGATTTTATCGGTTCTGGACTTCAATTGGTATTTACAGGTGAAATGCCCTACTATAAATATCGGCCATATTCAACTTGGATACACAATTTCATTGGTTGGTGGAATGTTACAAAAAATGTTCTTCTTACGGATGAATTAGCTTTAACGGTTGGAGGACATATTGGGGATTACTATCTAGATTATAGTTGGGATAAAGACACCTATTATAATCCTCATGGTTTTCATGTTGCTATTGGTCCTTCTATGATGATAGATTACTTGATAAAAGGAAGCGCTGTTTTACATTTTGAAACTTCTGTTGCATACGCCCAATACCTAGCGGATGGTGATGGGTTTGGTTCTTATCCAGCTCCGATCTTAGTCAATTCAATGCTAGAACTTCGGTCAAATTCCAAGTTGTTTGCAGGGATAGAATATATTACTTTTTTAAATAGAGGAACTGATCCTTTTCGAGGTCAAAGATTTGAGGCAAAGCTAGGATTTCGATTTAAAAAGTAGCTCCATAAATTATTTTCATTGTTCATGGCAAAAAACTTATTTGGTTAAATCAAATTATTCGCATACGCAAACTTGATTAAGCCTACGAGTGAAGAAGTCTTTGTCTTGCGGAAGATGTTTTTGCGATGGGTTTCTACGGTGCGCTCGGAAATAAAAAGTGTTTCTCCGATTTCTTTGTTGGATTTTTCTTGGGCAATAAGTTTGAGTATTTCTCGCTCACGGTCAGTCAATAGTCGTTCCTCGTCGGGAAATTGCATGCTATGAATGAGGATTCGGTTAATGTCATTGCTGAGATAAATTTTACCATTTTTTACTGCTTCAATCGCCTGAAGAAGTTCCTTATGGGAATCATTTTTCAAGACATATCCCGCTACACCTTCTTTTAGAATTTCTTTTACTAAGTGGGTTTCGTCATGTTGAGAAAGTACGATTATTTTGGTATTTGGACTGATTTTTTTTACTACCCTCACAAGGGCCAATCCATCCATCCCTGGTAGATTAAAATCCGTAATTAGTAAGTCTACTGAATGATATTTGATAAAATCCAATGCTTTTTCTGCTGAATTAGCCTCGCCAATTACCTCTACGCTCCCCTCATAGGCCAGCATACTTTTGATTCCGTCTAATAGTATGGCATGATCGTCTACCAAAAATACATTCATAGCTTGGGTGTTTTTAGCTTGTTTAAAGATAGCAAATAGTGCGGCTAAATTCATGCAGGCAAGTTAAATGATTGTTACTTGCTTGTAAATCCGTACTAGTGGGTATTTATTGCCTTATTTTTATCGTGGGATAGTCATTTGTTGTTGCTTTTTAATCTCTACACTAGGGATGTCGATAATGAAAGAAGTCCCCGTCCTTTCTGCTTGGGAATCAACTTCCCATTGTGCACCTATTCGCTGGAGACGGGATTGTATATTTCTCCAGCCATTACCGGTAGCATTTTTGAGGATGCTAGGGTCGAATCCTTTGCCATCATCTTCGATAATCAAGGAGAGCTCATTTTCATGTCGGGTCAGCTGTATAGATATTTTTTGTGGATTTGCATATTTGATTGCATTGTTGACCCATTCCTGAATAACCCGGTAAAGTGAGATTTCCTGCAATTCCTCTAATCGATTGTCCAATCCAAAAACACTTATCTCAATATTAATTTGCTCCGATTGATTCATGCGCTGAGCAAATTCCCTAAGTCCTTCTTTCAAACCAAACTGAATTAAGGTGGCGGGCATGAGGTTGAATGCAATGTTCCGAATCTCTTGATGCATCTCTTGAAGAATCCCCTCACTTTTGTCTACGACAGCAACCCTCGTTTCCAACTCATCAAAATTCCCTTGAAGCCGTGATATATTCAATCGTAGTGCAGAAATCAATTGTCCAAATCCATCATGTAAATCCTGAGCAAATCGTTTCCGCTCGCTTTCCTGAGACTCTAAAGCGGCATGGATATAGGCTTCTTTTACTTCCAGTTCTTTTTGTTGAAGTAGCAGTTTTTGCTCTTTTTTATTTCTACTTCGGAGAAGTATCATAATTGCCAAAACTGCAATTAAAACCAGCCCTGCAATTACTAAAGCAAAGAAGCTCCGTTGCAGATTTTTTTTATTCTCGACAATGGTCAATTGCTGCTCAGAAATCTGTTGATCTTTTAGGGCTGTTTCGTATTTTGTTTCTATCTCGGCCAGTTGTGCTGATTTCTCCAAATTGAAAATGCTGTCCTTCAAGGCTGTGCCTGACTTGAAATGAAAAAGGGCTTGTTGGAAACTTCCTTTTTGTTCGTAAATATCACTTAGAATTTGATGTGCCGCGGCTGTGCGTTGCTTGTCCTGAACTTTTTCTGCAAGCGCTAGCGATTGTTTTCCGTAGCTTTCAGCCATCAGAGGATTATCTAGTTTCGAATATGCTTTGGCCAAGGAATGGAGTAAAAGGCTATGATCGAAGTCGTTTGTAAACTTTTCCTGATAGATGTTCTGTGCCTGCTTGTAGTAGGTGACTGCTTTTCCATATTCAGAGGCATCCATAGCCAAATTACCAAGATTTGTTGTAGTAATGGCTATGGTTTTATAATCATTGACCGCATTAGCTTGAGTAAGTGAACGTGCATAAAAGTTCTTAGCTGAGTCTAACTGCTGTAGGTTATGATAGGTGGAACCAATATTCAGTAAGAGTTTGTGGAAATTACTACTCAGTTCATGTGTTTCAAATAGGTAGAGTGCTTCTAAAAATGTTTCTAGGGCCTTTTCATTGTCTTTGAGGAAGTAATGAATATTTCCTACAGTGAAAGTAGCTGAGGCCAGCATAGATGGATTTTCCAGTTTTCGGGCCAATTCCAAAGAGTGCATTGCATAAGTTAATGCCTCAGGATACTTGCTTTGGTTTTGAGCGATGAGGGAAAGATTATTGTAGACTGCGGAAAGTCCTCGTTCATCCCCTTTTTGTTCGTAGACCTTTATCGCCTCCTCCAGATACATCGTTGCGGTGTCGTAGGAGGAAGCGACCCAGTAGACCACGCCCGCAACCGTATAGCCATAGCCTTTAACCCGCAAATTATCGATTTGATCCATGACGGCTAACCCATCAAACACCAGTTTTTTAGCTTGGGGAGAGTCCTCATACATCTTCTTCCAAGCTAATTCCATGATGGCTTCTGCTTTAATGGTGTCGCTAGATGTGGTAGCAATTACATGTCCCAAGCTGTCCATAGGATTACCTTGACCCAAAGTCACCAAGGATGTAGCTAAAGTTAAAATGAACAAAAGATGAACATGTCTTATCATTTCAGAATTGGATGAGGTTAGTTGGTGGCGTCATGTATGAATGATTTGCTAGTGTAATTGTTTGTTGGAATGTATAATAGTAATATGTTTCCTTTTCTGCCTTTTTGGGAATCTAATTCAATGCTTCCTTTTAAAATATTAACTCTAGATTGAATGTTTTTCCAGCCATATCCTGCACTATTCGTTAGTTGACTTGTGTCAAATCCGTCGCCGTCGTCTTCTATCATTAATCGAATTTCTTCCTCGTCCCGAATCAGTTGAACCTCCATTTTTTTAGCTGAGCCATATTTCAAACTGTTGTTTATCCATTCCTGAATAATGCGGTACAAGGAAATTTCTTGGATCTCTGATAAGCGGTCATTTATTTCAAATGCATCGATTTTAATCTGAAGGGCATTTAACAAATTGATTTTTGATGAAAATTCTTTTAATGCAGGAATTAAGCCATGCTTTACCAGTGTTTCCGGCATCATATTAAATGCAATCTGCCTAATTTCTTGATGCATTTCATTTAAGAGTTGTTCTGATTCTTCAAAAACTTTGACCTTAGATTCTAATTCATTGGTGTGTTCCAATTGATGCAACCTTAACTTCAAAGAGGTGATTAATTGTCCAAAGCCGTCATGTAAATCTTTTGCAAAGCGTTTTTTTTCTTCTTCTTGTGATGCCAATGCGGCATTTATAGCCACTTCTTTGATTTGAATCTCTTTTTCTTTTTCCAAAAGAAGTTGTTTCTTTTTAAATCTGTTCTGATTTAAGAAGTGTATAATGGTGAGGAAGATAATTGTGGCAAACAGAAAGCTACTTATTAGGACAATTCTATTGAAATTGGCTTTACGAAGCAGGATTTCCTGCTCTTGTTCTATGATTTGTTGATCTTTTATTTTTCCTTGGTATTGGGCTTCCAGTTCTGAAAATGTCTTTAAGCGTTCGATTTGATAGATTGAATCTCTAAGCTGTAGATATAATTCTTTGTTTTCTAAAGCTAATTGAAACTCACCGATTGCTTTATGGAAGTTGGAACGATCTAAATATGTGTCCCGAAGTTTTTCTATGGAATTGGCTAGTTTGGCATATACTAAAGCACTGTCAAAGAAACGATCGGCTTCCTCATTTTTCCCCAGATGTTGATACAGTTGTCCAAGATTAGTGAATGAGGAGCTTTGATTGTAAAAATTATCTCTCCTTTTAGCTAGATGTATGGAGGTCCAAAAGAATGGTTCTGCCTCCTTTAATCGCTTGGTTTTCAAAAGTGTGTTGCCAATATTATTGAAGGTAAATTGAATATCGAGTGAATCAGGTAGTGGAGATAGGTTCAAAACCTTGTAGTGGTAGTACAATGCAGAATCCGGCTTTCCCCAATCATCAAAATTGATAGCTATACCATTGAGAATGTAGGCTTGATGCTTGGTGTCAGCTCCAATGAATTTTGCTTTTGACAAGCCTTCTTTACCATAGCGAACACCATTTTCATATTCTTCAAAGTCATGATAAATTACTGCAATATCTGCATATTGAAAAGCAACTAAGTTAGGGTCTTTACTTAAATCTGCCCATTGAAGTCCAAGGAAAGCTTTTTGAAGTGCTTCTTCAAACTGACCTAAATTCAAAGCAGACCTTGAAGCTCTTCGTGCAATTAAAGCAGCATTAGCAGGTTGGGTTACTATTTCTGATAGTTGTAAGTAGTGATTAGCGGAATGCAAGCATAACTTATAGTTACGCGCAGACCATAGTCGTTCAGTTTCTTCATACCAGTAGCTGACACTATCGGTTTGTGTTTTCTCAATTTCCACGGCATAGGCCTGTATGATGCTTACCGGGAGAAAAAATAGTTTCCAAATAAGCATACACTTGTACAGCCAGTATTCAAATATGGAAAAGACCTGCACGTTAGTTGATGATAGGGTTGATTTTCAGCTAAATAAACACAAAAAACATCCAATTTCCAATTTTTATTAAGTAAATCCATGGTGTAGAGGATGTTTCATTAGTGAGTTTTCATGGGAGAAAATTAAGTCCTAAATTAAATCTTTAATACCTTACAATAAAAGTTCAGATCCGCAATTTTGAGAAAGTGCATGTTTGGGTTAAAAATCAATAACTCTCCCCTTCCGTCGGAAAGCTCCTTGCCTTTACATCTGTAATGTAATTTTCTACGGCTTGTGTCATCGTAGTACGCAGATCGGCGTATTGTCGCAAGAATCGTGGCTTGAATTCTTGGGTAATGCCCAGCATGTCATGGACTACCAAGACTTGCCCGTCCACATCTGGTCCAGCACCGATGCCGATGACTGGTATGCTGACAGTTTCGGCAACTTTCTTAGCTAAAGCAGCGGGAATTTTTTCCAGGACTATGGCAAAGCAACCACATTCTTCCAAAATTTTGGCATCTTCGATCAGTTTTTGAGCCTCGGCCTCTTCTTTTGCCCTGACAGTATACGTTCCAAATTTATAAATGGATTGAGGTGTCAATCCTAAGTGTCCCATTACAGGTACTCCGGCACTTAAAATACGTACAACAGACTCTTTGATTTCAGATCCACCTTCCACTTTGATGGCATGTGCACCGGATTCTTTCATGATGCGGATAGCCGAACGTAAAGCTTCCGAACTATTCCCTTGATAAGAACCAAACGGAATGTCTACAACCACAAAAGCCCTTTTGACCGCGCGTACCACAGATGTGGCATGGTAAATCATCTGATCTAGGGTAATGGGAAGGGTGGTTTCATGACCTGCCATAACATTGGAAGCGGAATCACCCACCAAAATGATATCAATGCCTGCACTATCCACAATACCAGCCATAGAGAAATCATAGGCAGTCAGCATGGAGATTTTTTCTCCACGATTTTTCATTTCCTGTAAAATATGCGTGGTGATACGCTTGATATTCGAAGATTGGTGTACAGACATGTTGGTTTAGTGTAAGTGGGCGGTAAAATTATCCTTGCTGAGGTCTACGGTAATATGTTCACTTAAAGTGGTAGCCAATTCAAGACCAGTGTAGTCTGGAGTTACCGGGTATCTCGTATGACTTCGGTTGACCAGTACGGCAACTTCTATTTTTTTGGCATGATCCTGTAAAAAGGGGAAAAGCGCATAAACCAAAGTTTTTCCTGTGTTTAGCACATCATCTACGACAATGACTACTTTACCTTCTACTGAAATGTGCTCGCTCAACGAGATAGGAGCCTCTGAAACAGATTTTTTATCCAATTTTACTTCGATGGCTTTCGTTTGTATGCCTGAAATGGCGTTCAAAGATGTCGCCAAAAGATTGGCTAAAATTAAACCCATTCCCGTAATGCCTGCAAAAATGATTTCTTGTTCCTCATTGTTGCGCTCGTAGATTTCATAAGCCATTCGGGTAATTTTCCGGTTGATCTCCTTATGATTGAGAACCAGGGTCATTGTGTCGCTCATGCTTGGATGTGTTTCAGGTGTGAAAATTAAAGAAATGCATGCGGTAATCAAAGAAAGCTTTTGGCCTTTTTACTAGCGGTGACTATCCTCCTCCGTAAGAATATTAATGTAGGAATCGTAGCGGTAAGGATGTATGTAGCCTTCTTCCAGTTTTTCTAAAACCACGCATCCGGGTTCGTTGACATGCTGGCAGTTGTTGTAGCGGCATTGTCCTAGGTATTGACGCATCTCTACAAAGTAGTGGGATAGCTCAAAATCATCAATGTCCAATATGCCAAACTCCTTGATTCCAGGGGTGTCGATCAGATAGGAGCCTTCTTCCACTTCAAACATCTCTGCGAAGGTAGTAGTGTGAACACCCTTCGCGCTGAACTTGGAGATTTCTTTGGTAGTTTGCTTGGCTTCGGGTACCATTTTATTCAATAAGGTGGACTTACCAACACCTGAGTGACCGGAAAGCAAGGTGGTTTTTCCTTTCAAAAGGTGGCTAAATTGATTTAGAAGTGCATCGTCATTCAATGCTGAAATTTCATACACAGGATAGCCTAATGGCTCATAGATTTCCCGGATATCCTGTAAGTGGTCTAGTTCCTTGTCTTTGAAATCCAGATCCATTTTGTTTACTAAGATGCTTGCTGGAATCCGGAAACTCTCTGTACTCACCAAAAACCGATCGATAAACCCAAGGGAAGTCCGTGGATTTTTAAGTGTAACTATCAAAAAGGCTTGGTCGATGTTGGATGCAATAATATGGGAATGATGGGCTTTTCTGGTCGATTTACGAATAATATAGTTTTCGCGAGGTAAAATATCCTTGATGACGGTGGACTCCAAGTCTTCTTCATTTTCCAATAGGACCCAGTCTCCCACTGCGATGGGATTACTTAACTTGAGATCTTCTTGCTTGAACTTTCCGCGAAGCCGGGCATTTTTGGTGCCTTTTTCAGTCTGTACTACATACCAGCTGCCAGTAGATTTGATGACTCTTCCTTTCATCGGGTCTAATTTTGTTTAATTGCAGAGAGGTGGTTAAAATTTCCTTTACGCAAATGAGTGAAATGACAAGGTTTGTCTATCAAATTAATAATCATGAAGTTAAATTTTTAAAACGGCCTTCTAACCAAGACCAAAGATATTCACGTTTTTCAAGGCTGACTTGATCCAAATTTTGTACGCAAAGAAATAGTAAGTCTTTATTTCTATCACATAAATCAAGTTTTCGCTCCAAATATCCTTCTTTTCTTTTAGAAGGTTGAAGATATGCGATGTTAGGGTTTTTGATAATAAAATTGCCTTCTTTTAAGCTAGTGTGATTGACTATTGATGCTACATTAAACTGGGTATGAAACCTGAATTTATAAGAAATGTTTGACTTTAATAAGTCAGGGTATTTCGTATAAAACTTTTCCAATGTAGATTTTTTCATCACATATGGGGTATGATCCATTGCAAAAAAACGCCATTTAAAGCCTAGGATATGTGCTGTCAACCATTGCTTGACATTGTAAGAAGGCTTTGGAATGTAATTTTTATCGAGTTTCATCCGTAGTTTTCTTATAGCATGTCTAGGAGCTGCACTGGGAAGCCAACTACCTCTTAATACAGGTGTGTTATTTTGAAAAAAATCTTCCGGATTTACAGGCTGTATCAAAAAAATGTCATCATTGAAATAGATGAAATTCTCTGATAATCCAGGGATTCTCCAAAGCATATTTTCAATACTACTGCTGTTAAATGTAGGTAAAAATTGCTCATAGCCCTCAAAAATCACCTGATGGTCAATGATAACAACATCTTGGCTCCGATTAGGGAATACTTTTTGAACATGAGCGTCTAACTGCGGGTCTTGGTTGTCGGTGACAATAAAAATTTTCCTTACAAAAGGAGCGAAATGCAAGATTGAGCTTACACAATATTTTATTTCCCCAGCAGCTGCAAATCGGGTAGGATCTGTACTAAAAGATTTTTTTTTGGTATCAGGTAGATACTGGTTCATTTTCTTTTGGTGAGCGGGATCATTTCCATCCACCCACGTAATGACCGCATCTATCGGTATGTTTGTTACTTGACTCATCAAACGATTCCTTTAAATTTTTCTGGAATTCTCACCACAAGCTTCCATTTCAACATGGTAGGCTTATTCCATGCCCATATAGGCCGCGCAAAAGTCTGTAAGGTTCTAGCCAAGCGCAACCATTTTTCATCTACCTTTGGTTCGGAATTGGTAATAATATCAATCGTACGCGCTCTTTTTTTGATATGTCCGGCACGACCTGTAGCCATGCGGTCTTTATCTTTGAATCTATCCAAAATCATATCATAATCCACAGATCCAAAGTGGAAAAGATAAAGATTGGGATCGATGGTAAAGTTGTGTCCCTTGACCCGATGAAAGCCTGAACCCCAATTTACAGGTTTGGAGATCACTGAAGGCTTGGTATAGCGGGAAGAAAGTAAGGCATAGTTTCGCTGTCCCAAGAATGGTTTGCTCCGATCCAAAATTGGCTCCGTATTTCTGTCCTGCCCTACGTCAATTCCCAATCCAGAAACGCAGGGATTTATTTTGATCTCACTGAGGTATGCTGCTAGACCTTTTCCTGTAACAGGATCGACTACTAAGTATTCATCTGCATCCACACCAATGACAATGTCATAAGACTCTAGCAGGGACTTAGCAACTTTCGATAAAAAGCCCAGGCGTCTTTTCTCTGCTTTGACTACATGTTCAGCTACGCGCTTTTCATGGAAGACATTCACCTGACCACTGTTAGCAGGTATTGGTTGATCTTCTCCGTCCAGATAAATGTACAGGTTTTCTTCCCCTAATTCTTTTCCATAGTATTCAATCCATCGCGTCAAAAAAAAGTCATCGTTGCGTGCCATGGTGATGACTGCGATTTTCTTGAGTGATTTGGTAGCTGTAGAAGACATGCTGTTGGTTTTGTATGCGTCTCACAAAGGTAGGCTTTCAAGTAGGATTTTAAAAGTTGGCTCGAATTCTCCTGATAGTAAGTTTGCCAACTACTATTATTTCTCTTCACTTTTAAGCTAGAATTAAGCAAAAAAAAATGCCTCAGGTTTTCCCGAGGCATAATTTGAAATATCTAAGCTTTCTTAGTTCTTGCTCAAGTATTCGGCAACACCTTCTTTGGTAGCGGACATTGCTTCTTTACCTTCTTCCCAGTTTGCTGGACAAACTTCACCGAATTTCTCAACGTGATGCAATGCATCTACTAAGCGGATCATTTCGTCGATGTTTCTTCCAAGTGGGAAATCATTGATCGTTTCATGTCTTACTACACCTTGCTTGTCAATTAAGAATGTGCCTCTGTAAGCGATTGGAGCGCCTTCGAAAGTCAACTGACCATCTTCGTTGTAGTTCCACTCGCCTGCCAACACACCGTAGTTATGAGCAATGGTCTTCGCCACGTCAGCTACGATTGGATAGGTAACACCTTCGATACCACCGTTTGCTTTTGGTGTCATCAACCAAGCCAAGTGAGTTTCTTCTGTATCTGTAGATGCACCTACTACCGCTACACCTCTTTTTTCAAACTCAGCCAATTTTTCTTGGAAAGCCAAGATTTCAGTTGGGCAAACAAAAGTAAAATCTTTTGGATAGAAGAAGAATACTACTTCTTTCTGACCAATGTACTGCTGTAAAGAGAAGTTTTCAATGATTTCTTCTCCGTTGATTACTGCACCTGCTGAGAAATTAGGTGCTTTTTTTCCTACTAATGACATAGTAAATTGTTTTGATTAATTTGTTAACGTTTGAGATTGCTTAAGACACCATTGTGTATGTATGGAGCTTGTTCTTTTGTCATTATTGGGTTTAGTGTGTGTTTCAATGAACAATACCTATAAAGTGAGTCAATTGAATTACAAATTTACAACTCACTTCCTGCTTTGCCAAAACTTGTAAAATAAAATATGGTAGATAAAATGTATGACTCATTTAAAAAATCAATAATTTGGTTTTTATCTTCTATTGCAAAATTTATTGTAATTAACTCTGTCACTCTATTCCTCTTGGTTAGTTTTTTTAAAAATAAAAAGTAAAATTTTATGTATCAAATGTGTGTGAAGCTAGAAAATTTGTATTTTTAATGTTTAATAGAATTATTTGCAATGATTAAAGTATTGTTTGTTTGTTTAGGAAATATTTGCCGGTCCCCACTAGCTGAGGCAATTTTTAATAAGAAAGTAAAACAATATGGATTGGCACACCGATTCAAAAGTGATAGCTGTGGTACTTCAGATTTTCATATCGGAGAGTTACCAGATGACCGGACAATTGCTTGTGCAAATGGACATGGTATTCTTATAAATCATCGAGCAAGGCAAATTAACCGGATAGATGTCAGGGAGTTTGATTATTTGTTAGTGATGGATTATTCCAACAAAAAAAACGTGGAAGAGTTTATACAACGAAATGGAATGTCACATGAACATTTGCACTTGATGCGGGAATTTCAGGAGGATGCAGAATCGATGGAAGTGCCTGATCCTTATTATGGGGGAATGGAGGCTTTCGAGCGGGTCTATGAAATATTGGACGATGCCATCGATCAATTTCTGCAAGTGTTGAAGGAAGGTAAGCATGAATTTGTTTGAGGCAGATCGTTTTTTTGAACATGTTTTATTTGAAAGCTTTGGGCAACAGGTAGCCTTAACCAACTCAAGGCTGATTGCGGCTGGGAATTTGAATCAAGGGGTTTATTTGCAAACCTCCGATCAGCGTTTTTTTCTAAAAACCAATTTCTCTGAATTCACTGATATTTTTCAAAAAGAAGCAGCAGCCCTGCAAAAGATGCGGCAGGTTTGCGATTTAAAAATTCCAGAGGTTTATCATACGGGATCCTATCAAGGTCAGAACTTTCTCTTGATGGAATGGGTAGATTCTGAACGAAGGTTGGAAAACTTTTGGGAAACCTTAGCAGAAGGGCTCGCTCAACTTCATATGCATTCACAGGTAAATTTTGGCTTAGCTGAGGATAATTACATAGCATCATTGCCTCAGCAAAACTCCCTTAGTGAATCTTGGGTTGATTTTTACATTCAAAATCGATTGGAACCTTTGGCAGGTAAAGCATATTACGATGGCTATTTTTCCCTTGAGTTTTATAAGCAGTTTCAAAGGCTTTATTCCTTACTACCAGCATTAATCCCGTTGGAAAGACCGGCCTTTCTTCACGGGGATTTGTGGTCAGGCAATGTGATGATCGACGAGATGGGTAAGCCATGCTTAATTGATCCTGCTATTTATTACGGTCATCGGGAGATGGATATAGCATTTAGTAAGCTTTTTGGAGGCTTTGATTCCATATTTTATGATACCTATCAGGAGGTTTTTCCCATTGAACCAGGTTTTGAAGAACGCGTGGATATCCATAATTTGTATCCTTTACTGGTTCATGTCTTGCTTTTTGGGGAAAGTTATGTGCACGGGATTGCGAAGACGATGCGAAAATATTTACGCTAGGACTGGTTTGTGCAAAACCTGAAACGTGGTCCGGGTGATTTGCTCTAACATCACTTCTTTTCCTTGAATAATTTGTTCGATAATAGCCGGTTGATGGTTTTTGATGGTTAATAGTTGTAAGCCTTCATTATATCGAATCTGAAAACTGTCCTGTAAGCGTTGTATAAGTTTCTCCAGTTTGAATTCCTGCCGATCAATAACTAGAGAAATGCTGATAGCAGAAGTCTGAAATACATTGACTTTCAATTTCAGGTCATTCAGTGCCTGATAAATTTCCTGAATATGTCCTTCATTAACAAAGGTGAAATCCGTGACTTTGAAGGAAACCAAAACCTGCTCGTCTTTGACTACGATGCAGGGGATGTTGTTGTTCTTATCGGTATGGTGGATTTTCGTTCCTTCCTCTTCCGGTTTCAAAAAGGATTTGACAAATAAGGGGATACCGGCATTGGCCAACGGCTTGATGGTTTTTGGATGGATGACAGATGCCCCGTAATAGGTGAGTTCGGCTGCTTCATGGTAATCTAATTCATCAAATTTAATGGTGTCAGAGAACCGCTTTGGGTCTGCATTTAGTACGCCCGGTACATCTTTCCAGATAGTGACGGACTGTGCATTCAAGCAGCTTGCTAAGACAGCTGCACTAAAATCAGATCCTTCTCTACCGAGGGTAGTGGAGTTTCCTGTACTTGTCCTTCCGATAAATCCAGGTATGATCACAGGGAATTTTTGCAGTTTGGGGACAAGTTGTTGGCGGCAGTTGGTTTTAGTTTCCTCCCAGTTAACTTTTGCGAACCGGTAGTTGTCATCTGTTGCGATGATTTCACGGGCATCTTGCCATAGGCTGATATATCCTTGACTGCAGAGGTATTCTTGCAGGATTTTGCTGGAAAGCAGTTCTCCATAGCACACTACCTGATCGTAGAAGTAGTCGTAGTTTTCCTTGGTCAGTTCCCGCTCTAGCTGCTTTTCCAGCTGCGTTATGAGATTGGATACAATAGGAAAAATCGAAGAATTTTCATCAAACAATTCCTTGCAAATGTCGATATGATAGCTTTTTAAAATAGTAATATTTGAAGAAAAATCTTTATGCCTATATTTATTTAGCAAAATTTCTTCTAGTAGGTTGGTTGTCTTTCCCATGGCAGAAATGACGATTACTAGCTGATTTCGCAATCGATTGAATAAAATTTCAGAAAGGTTTTTGATAGAATCGGCATCTTTTACAGATGCGCCACCAAATTTGAAAACAAAAGTTTTTGACATCAGAAATTTCCTCGTATTTTTCCAGTAAATAATTCACTAATTGTATTTTTCTTAGAGCATGAAAATCAAACAGTACATACCCAGCACTTCATCTATTGCCTATTCGGTAGGTGTTACTTTAGACCGCTTCATTAAGATGAAACAAGATGATTTCCCCTATGCTTCCGGCGAACTTTCTCAGTTGCTCCGGGACATAGCTTTGGCTTCCAAAATTGTAAACCGAGAGACCAACCGTGCAGGCTTGGCAAATATCGGTGGTGCATTTGGACAAACCAACGTTCAGGGAGAAGAACAACAAAAATTAGATGTCATCGCAAATATCCGTTTCACACGGGCTTTGACCAAAGGAGGGGAGGTATGTGCAGTAGTGTCAGAGGAAGATGATGAGGTGATCGATTTACAAAATGGTTCAGGAAAGTACGTTGTGGCGATTGACCCTTTAGATGGCTCTTCCAATATTGATGTGAATATATCGATCGGGACCATTTTTTCAATTTATCGAAGAAAAACCCCAGTAGGGAGCCCGATTACGGTGGAGGATATCATGCAGCCCGGTAATCAGCAGGTGGCAGCAGGCTATGTGCTATACGGGTCTTCTACCATGTTGGTGTATACTACAGGTCATGGAGTCAATGGCTTTACCTATGAGCAATCCTTGGGTGAGTTCTTTTTATCTCACCCTGAAATGAAAGCTCCTGATGATGGGAAAATTTACTCTATTAATGAGGGTTCTTATAACCAATTTGAAGAGGGACTGAAGCAGTATATCTCTTATTGCAAGGATAAGAATTATAGTGCTCGTTACATTGGTAGTTTGGTGGCTGATTTCCACCGGAACTTATTGAAAGGAGGGATTTATATTTATCCTGCAACAACTAAAGCACCGAGTGGTAAACTGAGATTGCTTTATGAGGCAAATGCATTGGCATACATAGCAGAGCAGGCAGGAGGCGCAGCAAGCAATGGTCATATGCGTATTTTGGATATTGATCCTACAAGTTTGCATGAGCGCACACCTCTGTACATCGGATCACCAAAAATGGTGGCCAAGGCTGAAGAGTTTTTAAAAGCTCATAAGGAAGCAACAGCGAATTGTAATTAAATAGGATTGATGAAGTTTACAAAAAAGCCCTTTCAATATTGGTAAGGGCTTTTTTTATCAACTGCTGTATTTTCTACGCAGTTCGATTTTTTGCAGCTGACGATTGATGAGGGATTTTGCGATTTCTTCACTCATGTGCTCAGGGTCTGTTTCGTGCAGTAAGCGATTAAGTGTCAGCTCTCCCAAGTCCACTCGATAACAAATCTGAAGTAATTTCTCAAAATCCTTGTTGAGCAAAAACGTTACCTCCTTGGTTAGCTTGGAAAGTAATTCTTCATAAGACATAAACTCACCTAGCTCCAAGTGAAAGTCTTTGGAAATCAACACTACCGCTTGTTCGAGATCTTTTTTGTCCATAAAAAAAGGGAGCTGAACTCCCTCGTTTTTTTATTCTTCTGTTTTGGTTTCCTCGGAGCTTTCACCGCTTTCTTTCAATACTTCAGGAGCAAACTCTCGGATAATGTGATACCAGGAGATCAATTTTTTGATATCTGAAGGGTATACCTTGTTTTCATCGAAGTCAGGTAATACATGCTTCAAAAATGCTTTCAATTCATCTGCATCTGCATTGGTGTCGATGCCTAAGTCACCGTTGAATTCTTTCTCGATGGTTTTCATGATATCCTCTAGCGGAGAAGCTCCTTCTTCAGTCATGGTGTACATGGAGATTTCTCCCAAGATGGATACACGCTGATTAGAACCTACCACCAATTTGGCTTTTTTGCTATCTAGGGACTCTAAAATGACGCCACCTCTAGTAGGTTTTAATACTCTATACAAACCAGGTTTACCTGCAACGGTAGCTATTTCGTTAAAATTCATAGTCGATTGATTCAATTAGGCTGCAAATATATAAGTTACCCTCGAATGACCAAGAAGGCAGCGTTGGCTATCCTTAATTTCCGTCCAAGTATTCCTGTACTTCATTTTGAATGAAGGTAGTAAGTTCTTCCCTTCCAGTGGCTTTTTCCGCGGAGGTGACGAAGTATTGAGGTTCGTCGTCAAACATTTCTATCATTTTATCCAGGAATGCCCGCACATTTGCATCGGTTTTTGTTTTTCCTTGCTTATCAGCTTTGGTAAACACAAGTACAAATGGCAAATCACTTTGAGCGCACCATAAGATAAATTCCAAATCTATTTTTTGAGGTTCCAGTCGGGAGTCTACCAAAATACATACAGCCACTAGGTTGGGACGACTTTTCATGTAGTCAGCAATCATTTTCTCCCAAGTAGACTTGATGTCTTTACTGATTTTGGCAAATCCGTAGCCAGGTAAATCCACCATATACCATTTATCATCGATCAAAAAGTGATTGATCAATTGGGTTTTTCCTGGTTTACCGGAAGTTTTTGCCAAGTCCTTATGATTGGTCAGCATGTTGATCAGAGAGCTTTTACCCACATTGGATCTTCCAATAAATGCAAACTCCGGTTTATCTGGAGCGGGGCATTTGTTGTGGTCTGTATTGCTGATGATAAATCGTGCTTTCTTAATCATTCTTTCAATTTTTCAACAAAGGTAGTCTTTTTCGACTAGAAACAGTACAAGCCGTTAGGGTATGAATCCCGTATTTATTTTCAACATTTTTCTTATGCTCAGGTTATCTTAGTAATATTGCAACTTATAAGAGATACTTACATGTCAGTAGTACCATACAAAAACAAAGAAGAAGGGAAAAAAGAGCAAGTTGCGGAGATGTTCAACAACATTAGCCACAAATATGATTTTCTGAATCATCTGCTCAGTTTGGGGATCGATATTATCTGGAGGAAAAAGGCTGTTAAGCTCCTGGAAAAAGATCAGCCGAAGTTGATTTTGGATATTGCTACAGGAACTGGTGACTTTGCGATTGAAGCGTTGGCACTGAATCCTGACAAGATTATTGGAGTAGACATTTCTGAGGGGATGCTGAACGAGGGGAAGAAAAAGATGAAAAAGAAAAAATTGGATCATATTATTGATTTGCAATTGGGGGATTCTGAAAAACTCTTGTTTGAGGATAATAAGTTTGATGCGGTTATCGTTTCTTTTGGAGTTAGGAACTTTGAAAACTTGGAAAAAGGTTTGGCAGATATGTTTCGGGTTTTGAAGCCTGGTGGAAAGACAGTGATTGTTGAATTTTCAAAACCTAAAAAATTCCCGATGAAGCAAGGATATAATTTTTATTTCAAATATATTTTGCCTCAAATAGGAAAGTTGATTTCCAAAGATAGTTTTGCGTACACATATTTGCCTGAATCGGTTCAGGTATTTCCGGATGGACAGAATTTTCTCAACGTTTTAGAAAAAGTAGGTTTTAAAAACACACAATGCAAGCCATTAACCTTCGGTATAAGTTCAATTTATGTAGGGGAAAAATAATCCTTCCCCTTATTTTTTTCTTTTGTTTCTCTATTCAGGCGTGGTCTCAAGCACGGTTTGGGCCTATTAGTAAGGCTGGTCAGGATGATAGGTTGGTTTCTTATGGTTTTTTTCTTTCTGGACATACTAATTTTTACCAGCTTAAGTATTCAGAAGAGTTTTTGAATGGTGCCAATGAGTATTTGGCTAATATTCGTAGCATTACCCCGGTTTATACACCTGGATTTGGCCTAGGTTTTTTGGGCGTTTTTAGATTTCATGATCAACTTAATCTCCTTTTGACTCCAAAAATTGGGTTTTATGAATTTAGAACAGATATCAATTACTTTGGAAATGAATTGGACCCTTCGTTGATAAATACTCCAATAGATTCACCTAATCTGCCATCTGGACGTCGCACGATTATTACAGAGGCTACGATGGTAGAATTACCTTTGTTATTTAAATATAAAGCTCAGCGATTTAATAATAACCGAATGTTTTTTATGGCAGGAGGCAGTGCTATGTGGCGTACAAAGATCCAAGATGAAGCAGATTTGGAGACGCTTGTTACCACTGGGAGAGATTTTACCTTGGAGGCAGGAATGGGATTCGATCTTTATTTTAAGTATTTTAAGTTTTCTCCTGAGATCCGTTTTTCCCATGGCCTTCTTAATATCTATCGTCCAGAAGCAATGGAAGGTGTTAATAGACAGTTTGGAGACGCTATATCAGAGTTGCGCAGGAAATCCATTACGATTTATCTGCATTTTCAGTGATGTAAATAAAAAAAGGTCCAACTCTGATGAGAAGGACCTTTTTATTTTAAGTACCCAGGGCCGGTATAAATTTCCCTTTGTAACTTGTTCATTATCAATATTATTTTTTCATTGTGTGAAAAATTGGCGTCAGAGTCCGGCGCTTTCTAGCTTTTCCCTGAGTAGTTTATTATGTAATTCTAGTAGTGTATAATATTTTTCTTTCCAGAAATTAACCTCATCCTGTACCTCTTGCGATTGTTTTTTTAGCCCATATGGCGCTTGTGGTTTATCCCTAACTATTACGTCACTATCATCCATCTCCGGGAAGACTGTTCGAAGATCATACTCCATGGCTCTACCGTATCGCTTGATGATGTGGTAGGGAAGATCTTCCTTTTCGATGTGTCTGTAAAAAGTAGATTGATTATATCCGGCAGCTTTTGCAAGCGCTAGGATACTCATGCCCTTTTGGTCGCACCATTTTCTAACCGTTGTTTCTAAAATTTTCCCTCTGTGATTCAGCATATTACAAATATCAACTGAATGTTTATGATTTTTTGCAGTAATAACACTTGCATTTTACTTGCAAAGACTGCATATTTACTGCAATACTACTGCGGATGCAGTTATTATACAATACCAATAAACTGTTATGATAAGCGAAAAGGAATTAAAAGAACTCAAAGCGAGATTGCCTTATGGCTATTTTAAGAAGACTATCGAAAAGTCCGGAATGAGCGAAAGGAGCGTAGCTTACTTCTTTTCTGGTCAATCTTATAACCTTGATATTCATGCTGCTGCTATTCAGGTTGCCGATGAATACGAAGAGTTGAAAGCAGTTAAGTTGAAAAGAAAAAATGCAGTAAGTCATGGTTAGTAAGAAGTTTGTTGCAGCAATGAAAAGTTGTGTTTCAGGCAAATTACCTGCTGGGATCACTGATAATCATGTTGAATTCTTCGCGCAAGACTCGCAAGTTTTCGCATTTATCAATGGCGAACTACTGCATATTCAGCAGTGGCCCAGAGAGATCAAGGATGTTATACTTGCTGATATTGAAAAGCATCCTAAGGCTCTGGCATGCCTAGTTGAAGCTGATATAGTAGAGGAGGATGAGATGATATCACAGTATATCCGGTGCAGGTACTCAGCTCTAGATAATGATCCTGATATGATTAACGGTAAGCTTCAGGCTTCCGAATATGTGGACTGCCAACTAAGAGGCACTTGTCCATATGAAGGTAGGCTTTGTGATTTACTAAAGGCTCCTTATGGCACCCTTACCAAAAGAGAAATAGAAGTACTCCGGCTGATCCCTGAGGGTTTGTTGGATAAAGAGATAGGCGATCAGCTGGGTATTTCTATCCTTACCGTAGGTGTCTACATGAAAAATCTCCGAGAAAAAACAGGGTGCAAGAATAAGGCAGAGCTCGTCCGCTTTGCCTATCTCAAAAACCTGATATGATATTCCTGCTACGTTCACATGCTTTTCTTATCAATGGAACTATCTAATTAGCCCCTTTTGCAGGAGGGGGCTATTTCCAAAAATCGCTAAAACATCAATATCATGAATGAACAACTTCTCACAATTCTCGACCAAGTCAGGCGGCAAAGAACCTACTGGGAACGACAGAAAAAAAAGCAAGGATCCATTAAGTCTCCTAGATCAGAATGGATGGCCTTAAAATTCCTTCGATTAGAGGCCTTTTTTCAGGCCAGACTTGAATTACATGTCCACTCTACAATCACTAATGAAAAGCTATATGAAGACCTCGGAATCGAAACAATTAAATGATTTGAAATGGACTTTAGGGTTTATCCAGGACGAACTTATGCATACCAGAATTCTACTGGATGAAATGAAAAAAGAGGAGGAGGCATTTCCGGACATTGTAAAAAATTTAAGACTGGAGATTGAATTATTGGAACAGGGAGTAGATGAGTATCAAACCTTGATCGCTAAGCTGAAATCCCATGAAGACCAGACAGCAGAAGCCTAAAGGCTATAAAAAGAAACAGAGAAGGATGTACTACTACAAGACCAGAATCAGTCATCTGGCTCAGGTCAACATCAAAGAAAGGACCATCCAAAGTCCTTTTAGTTCTCTCAAAGAAGTACCAATTCCCGAAAGATACTATTACCAGCAACTGATCAAGATGGGATTTAATTCCCAGCTGTCACTTTTCGATTAACCCCATGTTCATAGACCAAAATAGAATATTGTCCGAGACCGATGGTGGTCTGAAAATTATCCTCTATTACTATCCGAATGCTGCTGTGGCTGTGGGTGATAGAAGGAAAAAATTCAAGCTTCGTGAAGCTGAAAAAACTGCATCTGCGACACTTAAGCTTTTGGATGATGGTACATATGTAGTGACTGATTTTGGTGGGGACCAAAAGCCAAAGAATGGTATTCATGTATGCATGGAGGAAGAGTCTTTGACTTTCAAAGATGCCCTTCAAGTTTTGGCAGAGAGATTTGGAATTGAGGCAGAGGGGTTGTCAGTGGATATACATAAGCCTGAGATAAGTACCAGGGAAGCCGCCAAGGAAGAGAATGACGGAGAATGGTATTTTGAGACGCGTGAAGATTTCACGGAATTGGATGTCAAGACTGTTCTAGCGGATAATGCGGTACCATATCAGCGATCATCCGAAGGAGAGAAGATTGATTTTGAAAAGGTAAAGACAGTTTTCCGGAAGTATCATTTTTACTCGCTTAAGGCATATTCAATAGTGAAGGACCGTAAGGTTATCACTATAGCAGCTACAGATCACTATCCAATTTTTATGTGGGATGAAGGGGATTTTAAAAAAATCTACCAACCTCTAAGCCCAGATAAGAGCCGTAGATTTATGTACTACGGAAAGCGCAAAAAAGAGTATCTGCATGGGTATGATGTCTGCATAAAAGCTCAGCAGGAACTCAATAAAGACAATGAGCAGGTAGATGAAGAAACTGGTGAAATAAGACCAGGCAAAGAAAAGAAGCTATCCGAAATCATGTATTGCTCCGGTGGATCTGATGGTATGAACTTGGCCATGATTGGCTACCAGGTTGTATGGCCTAACTCTGAGACGGCCAAGCTTACCAGGAAGCAATTCCGAGATCTGCATAAACTGTCAGAAAAAGTTGTAAATGTTCCAGACTTGGACAGCACTGGCAAAAAGGAAGCTCATAGAGTAGCCTTAGAGCATTTGGAGCTTCATACAATAGAGCTGCCTGAGAGCCTGAAAGAAAAGCCAGATAGACGAGGAAACCCTTCCAAGGATATAAGAGATTATCTAAAATGGTATAGGCCCTACGATCTTAAAAAACTGGTAGAGACATCGATGCCTTACCAGTTTTGGGAGATGTATTTTTCAGAGACAAAATCGGGTCAGCTTAAGAAGCAATACAATGTCAAGAATACTAGGATGTATAATTTTCTTGGTAAGAATGGCTTTTGCCGACTGGAGTCTGACAATGACAAATCAGGCTGGATCTACATCAAAATTACCAATAACATTGTCAAGCAGATCAATGTAAATGAAGTAAAGGCATTTATCAATGATTTCCTCAGGGACCGATACATGGAAGAGGAATTGAGGGATACCTTTTACCGATCTACTCAGGTCAATGAAGGATCAATGTCCAATCTTCCTTTGGTTGAAATTGACTTTACTGACTACAGCAAGGATACGCAGTATTTCTTTTTCCAAAATCGCACCGTAGAAGTTACGGCCAAGGGTATAAAGGATTTTAAGTTGGGGGAAATTGACCGCTTTGTATGGGATGAGGAAGTCATCAAGCACAATTTTAAAAAGCAGGATCCTCACTTTACCTGGAAGGAAAGAGCGGACGGCTCTTTGGATATTGAAGTTGTGAAGCGTGACAATATCTTCTTGAATTTCTTGATCAATACTAGCCGAGTCCACTGGCGCAAAGAACTAGAGGATGCCTTTGAAGGAAAGACCACGATGGAAGCAGAAGAGTATTTCAAAAAGCATCAGTTTGATATTGCAGGACCTAATTTGGATGAGGAAGAGATCCGGGAGCAAAAAGACCATCTTTTGAATAAAATCTACACCATTGGGTATTTGCTTCACAGGCACAAAGATCCATCACGTCCATGGGCTGTATTTGCAATGGATCACCGAGTAGGTGGAGATGGGGAGTCTCATGGAGGATCGGGTAAGTCCCTTGCGTATAAGGCTGTCAGGCTCTTTATGAAGGCGGTCTCTTTGGATGGCCGTAATCCTAAGCTTACAGAGGATCAGTTTATCTATTCAAATGTTACCAAGCATACGGATCTGATATTGGTGGATGACTGTAATCAGTTTCTCAACTTCCAGTTCTTTTTTGCGCCGCTTACCGGGGACCTGACTGTCAACCCCAAGCAGACTCAGAGATATGAGATACCATTTAAGGACGTTCCCAAGTTTGTCCTTACGTCCAATTTCGTAGTCCGTAACCTGGACAGCTCTACAGAGCGAAGGTTGATCTACTCTGTTTTTTCGGACTACTACCACGAAAATTCCAATAACTACTACAAGCAAGCCAGACAGCCAAAGGATGATTTTGGTAAGAATATCCTGGGAGCTGAATTCACTGCTGATGAGTGGAATGACTTCTACAACTTCATGATGCAATGCTGTCTATTCTATCTCAACCATGGCAAGATCTCTCCACCTATGAATAACGTAGTCCAGCGAAATCTGATCTCCATCATGACAGAGTCATTCCGAGAGTGGGGAGAGGTTTATTTCTGTGCCGAAAATCAGGGTCTTGATCATATGGTAGTCAAACAGGATGCCTTTGACGACTTTAAAAAATATGCAAAGGTTAATTGGTCCATGCAAAAATTTACCAAGGCACTGAAGGCATTTTGCGAGCTCAAGGGATACATATTGGATCCTGACGAATACAAAAATTCGGATGGTAGAATTGTGCGTAAAGCAGCCCGTCCTGATGGTAAGGACAGAGCTATGGAGATGATTTTTATAAAGAGCGGAGATCCAGGAGTAACTGTATCTGATGAGTCTGAGACCATTCCAATTATAAGCGGAGATTTATTCATTAACCTATCTGACGAGGCAGCGTCAGAGGCATTCTGATATGGAAAATCTGACAATTCAAACCAAAGCACAATTGGCCACAAGCATCAAAGAGCTTATGGACCCAATGACCGGAAAGCGCAGACTGGGGATGGTGTATTTCCAGCGACTCGAAGATGGCGGACTGATAGCGCGATCAGTCAGCTTGGAGACAGATCCCGATTCTGTAAAGCAGATGATTCGCAATCAAAAAATTTACATACCAACAAAAACAATAATCGCTGAAACAAAATGAATGACAAAAATCTGGTAACCGTGGAGATATCACTGATCAAAATGATCAGTGATATGCTCGATGAGCAGGAGAGATTCTTCCAGCTTACAGCCAAAGCCAAAAAGAGTGGTATTCCGCAGCTGTGGAATGACCGTAAAGAATGTTTAACTAACTGTAAGGCACTTGAGGCCGAAGTTAAAAAACATTGCAAAAATATCCTCGAAAGATATGGGATGAGCGCTGATCAAGCGCTGAAAGAAATTAAGGAACAATTGGGAATAATAAACTAACACTATGACACTACAACCAATAAAAAAGAAATCAGCTAGAGTTTATCAAGCTCCCTGCATTTCATTTACCAAGTCGGGTATCATGCGGATATCTAAAAATCTAGCTACTCATTTTTCACTCAAAAATAGTGATCGAGTCACGATTCTGAATGATTCTAATGATCCTCAAAAGTTTTACCTAGCCAAGGCAAAAGCAGCAGACACTGATGCTCCCCAATTGAAAAACACATACAAAACAGGTCTGAAAGTGGCCTATCCGGAAGCATACAATGAGATTTTGAAAGTGCTAGATATTCCTAAGCAATCATTGGTTATCTACACGCTAGGTCAAGTTACTACGGCATATGGGCCGGCACTTATATTAGATATGCAGCCACTTATAAGACTTAGAGACCATGTGGTACCACAAAATATATAATACCTGTAATCATGATAAGCTGGAAGCTTACATCTATGCAGTCCTAGTGGGCTTAAGTTCATTAGTATTGTGGACGACAATTTTCCTCTTGCCTGGGTGTGTGTCTGTGCAGCCTGTAATTACTGAAGATCAAGGAGTGGTCATTGACATAGGTGATGACTGGGTGGAAGTGAGCTATAAGGTAGTCAATCGCCCAATTGACACCAGGGTACGCAACATCTACCAAAAGCGCTGCGGACACTATTATCGGATATCGGACTTGTATCCAGATCCCTTGAAAGAGCGGGAGCCTTGCCATGAGCAAGACCCGCATTTTTTCCCTGGAACCAATGTAAAAATGTAACTCTGTAACAATCAAATCTCAACATCGAAAAAATGATTAATTCTTTTGAAATATTTAAAAAACTAAATCTAGATGATACTGCTAATAGTAGTAGGAATTTAGCAATGAGCAATACGCTCTTATCCCTCAATAAAGTATCTGGAGGATTTGAGATAAAAATGGGTGTTAGCCATGAAGCCGGTATGGATGTATTTACGGATAAGTCATTTGCCGTGGCATTGATTATCAATAGAGATGAGTATGCCAAGGTCAAGCATCAGTTTGAATCTTTGCCTGTGAAAAAAACTAGCGGTAAAAACCACTACATTTTAATGCAGCATGATCATTACGTTCCTAAGAATAACCTGCACAAGGAAGTCAGAGAACGTGTTAAAACTGAATTCTGCAACCGTCTTACCGGTGACATAGCTGTAACAGTGGATGCGATTTACAAAGCCATTGTTGAGCTTAATTTTAAGTATTCCCGGTGTAAGCCTGTCAAAGCAGACTATTATTCCGATCTAAAGTTATTTGATAACCCTCAATTACGAGTAGATGGATTATTTACAGTCACGTTTTATGAGGTTAAGGAGGTGAGTAATGCCTAGGTTCAGAGCTTTCAAATTACAAGGTGTAAGAGCTCTTTATGAAAATGGGCTTAGAGTATCGATCAGTAGTGAATATTTAGAAATCAGAAAAACTGATCCATTCTTTATTCAGCAGGAATTAAAAACCTTGACAAAGCAGTATGAAATCACTGAAGAAGAATTCAAGGTACAGTTTAAAACTATCTTGAAAGATTTCCCAGAAATAAAGGAGGTGGTCAATGGGTAAGCCACTGATCACTGGCCTCTTTGGTTGCTCCTGTCATGGATTTGATTCCTGGGAGGAATGTGAGCAAGCGCATAAGCAGCGCTTTAAGATCGGGGATCCTGTAGAGCACAGGTGTACCGGTAAGCAAGGATATGTTCATAATCTTTCTGAAGGTGGGTTTTGCATTGTAAAGATGGGTGTCACGCCAAGTGAAAATATACAATACCATGCTGCCAATCTTATCAAAAAAGAGAAAGTGGACCTAGAAGACAGCTATCACGATCTTGTAGTAAAGGAGTTAAAGTGGATAGCTGCTAACAAACATAAATTTTAATTAAGCCATGCCAAAAATCAATAAACAATTCCACTTAGAAGTCACAGTCGAGCAATTCCTAAACGCATGCTCTCTTATCGAGCTGCAGGAATTGGATCTGCTCCTGGACACTCACCTGAAGAGAGCACAGCACAGAGCCAGGGTTGAAGCTTATAAAAATGGACAGCTATTCATTGAGGATAGTGATGAAGATGTAAATACAAGTGAACATTTACATTGCCCAAATTGTGAATCACCATTTTTAGGAAAAGAAACAGATGGCACTATCAGATGCTCAAAATGCATGATGGGATTTAGGGTTTCAAAGGAAATACCGGAAGAGACTAAAATAAAGTGTCATTGTTATACTCATGATATGAAAGCAGAATGCTGGGCTAACTGTGATCTAGGAGAATAACGTACCGCAGCTTGTAGAGGTGTGGTATTAAATCGTAATAAAATCAAATCAGTATAAACATTAATAGATAAAAATTATGTCAGAATTAAAAAAAGAACCCACATCTCTCAAAGATAGAGTTATCGGTTCGGCTTGTGTAAAATGCGGAATGTTAAATATTGATATAAAATTCCAACCTAAAAAAACTAAAATATACTGGAGCCAACACAATGAAATTGAGGATATTGAAAAATTCACAAAAAATGATAGGTATTATTCATCTGATGAAATTTATACAGAATGTTTAATACGCACATGTAAGACTTGCGGGCATAAAAAAGCTATTCCTTGTGTTGACCGATAACGTGTTTTCGCTTTGCGTTCGTGCGTATAGATGCACTAAACTTGAATTAACCACGTCTGCCCTCATGAAGCAAAACGAATGTTGGCAGCAGTATTTTATCAGATTATGACAAAAGAAGAAATAGACAAAAAAGTATCTGAGCTCAATGAGATTGCAGAACAAATTAAAAATTCAACTGGGATATTAGATCCTAAGTTGTTAAGAAAGTCAGACCAATTAAGGGCTGAATTGTATGGTCATTGGGATATTGTCAAAGGCACATATTCTAAAAGAGTAACTTCATTTACTCGTGATAGGCGGTAGTTTTAATATTGCTGCCAACGTTAAATGTTTGTGCAGTTGGGGATTAGAAACCACTGCACTGCCAAAATAATATGAACTTAATAAACATATACACAGATGAATACACCACAAAAACCCCAATTGCATAAACATAGTGTTATACGCTGCCTTTCTATCGGTCAGGTGGTTGCAGTTGGAATAGCACACACTTATCAAAAAGGTATTGGTTGGTATGATTATTCAGAATCTAATTACATAATCGAAAAGATAAGTAGAAAAGAGATTATTGGACGTAGCGAAAGGTACAGCCATGAAGGTATTAGAATTAGCCGTGAAGATTTAGACTCTGGTCGCTTTGAGTTGCGTCTTTAAGGTTGCGTATAACATTCCGCTTTCCTCATTGTGTTTTTTGTCCCTTTACAAAATGAATTAATAGATTTGATAGGCTTAAACAAAAAGAGCTTTCTCCATATAGAGGAAGCTCTTATTATAGCTATTTACTGACAATCTCAATTACATTTCCTTTAAAATCGACCTTTGCTGACACTGTGTTTGTTACCTTTCCTCCAAAAGCATTGGTTCCTCGAAATTTAGTGATAACAAAGATGTAGTCTCCGTCATCTCTAAATCGTGTTTCTACATGTTCATAACTATCAGGATCATTCATGCTTTCCTTTATTTTTTTGGTTAGCCCTCTATGAGATCCATCCCATGAGCTGAATTGTTTTTCGACCTCTTTTTGTCGTTCAGTCTTTGGTGTACCATCCTTATTTAAATCGCTGTCATCATCCCCACTTCCGAATGCTATAAAAAGAAAAAAAGCTACAGCTACTAATGAGAGTAAATGAATTGTAAGTTTTGATTTTTTCATAAGAAAAGATTTTTGATTGATTTAAAATTTCTTAAATATAGAAAAGGAATTGCAGTTGATAAAGTAACGATAATAAGATCAACGATATCAAATGTTCCAGGAACAATATTAATTAACTGACCTAATTCAGAAACAAGGCCAATTATAGGAGCTATAGTAATCCAAAAGAAACTATTTTTTGTTAGTTTGAAATCCCATATAACCAACATGCAATAAGTAAAAGAGAAGATCCATAAGCCATCAGGAAGACTGTATATTATCCATTCTGGTAAATTGATCTCACTCTTTAAGCTTCTCAAAAAAATGATTAAATCTTGTATTCCTATTGACTCAAACCATCTAAACATAATTAGAGTATCAACTCTAAATATGATGTAAATTAACCCACCTACTAGTAGAGGGATAATTACAATTAAGGTTTTTTTGAGCCTATCCATAAACTTAAACCATTAAGCTTTTTGAAACTTGGACAACAACTTGATTTTTTCAAAGTAGGCATCCCAATCAGCCTTTTTATTGGTAGCTGAAGGATTGGATCCGTCATTATAAAACCATACTTGGTTTATTTTCCCGCTTTCATCCCTACTAATTCCGGATTCTCCATAAGCTAGTTTTATAAGTGTAAGCTCATTTAAGGCTTTATACTTTGTCCAAATTGGGATATTATCCTTAGTATTTGGTAATCTGCTTTCATGCCAAATGTTATTATAGCCTAATGGCATGTATTCACGATTGAAACAGGTCCATTCCCCTTGATCATTTTTCATGATCCCGTAGGGTAAGTTTATTCTGAAGAAATTACTGAGCATAGTATTTATGGTTAAAGTTTATTTCCAAGTTAGGTCCTAGTAGGACAAATTAAGTCAATAAAAAACCCAGGCTTTGCAGTCTGGGTCTTTGATATTATCACTCACCCATGATCTTCCGGGCGTGATTGAGTTCGCTATCGTCCAGCTCTCTGTCTGGCCTGTAGTGCTCCCGGATAAGGATGAGAGCGTAGAAGTGCTCCTGTAGCACAGCTAGCGTCTCCAGATCTTCCTCCGATAGCTGCTCCTGCAGCTCCGGCTGTCGGGCCAAGAGCGTTCCCAGACGCGTGAGCGTCATCAGTACTGGCGTCAGTGAGCCCTGGATGTTTTGAAGCTTCTCCACGGCCTCGCCGTAAGCTTCTCTTTGGTTTTTACTCGATGTTTTGGACATAATATAAGAGAGGCCCCGGTAACTGTCCAAAACATCAAAACGTGCAGGCACGACTGAGAATTACCGCTCCAAACGGCTTTACCGAGGCTTTGCTTTAAATTAGAAATTGAGTGGAATCTGAACCTGCTCATAGTAGTATAATTTTGAATTGTTTTGGACACCGCTAATATACAAGTCCTGTTTATGATTTTACGCAGTAATTTTCATTGCATAAGTACTGCATTTCGGGGCTAATTACTGCATTTCCTTCGCTCTCACAATACCAATATCCATGTAAGTGTCATATTGTCAGAGCTTCCCAGCGCCCCTGATTTGGCCTCTACGGGCCTCTCCCCATACCATCGTACTGAGTTACAAAATCCGTCCCCGACCGCTACAGCGGAGGGGACACCGCTGCTCTTTTCCCTGGCAAAAGCTTCTTTGCCTGTTCTGTTCCAAACCTTCCCTTTAAATAGTTACAAAATTTTTGTAACTCTGTAACTAAAATAAAGAATACTATATTAATACCCCTAAAAATCAGCGCTTTGCGAGGTTACAAAATCAAAAATCCATTTGTAACCAAAATAGGCTGGTTACAAAAATTTTGTAACCATGTTTTGGGCACTTTTCAGGTTACAAAAGTTACAAACAGTTTGTAACCAATTTTGTAACCAAAAATGACTTTGTAAATTATTGTTTATCAATTAGTTAAGGTTACAAGGTTAAAAAGTTACACGGTTACAAAAATTTCTGAGTTTGAACACTCAGACACTTGACAGCTTGCGGACGCAGTACTCTTGCAGTAGTCATGCGAATGTTTTATCTTTAAAAAAAACACTCGTATGAAAGTATATCTCAGGATACAGAGCCCTCTATATAGAGACTATTTACGCTACCTGCTGCCCCAGTCCGAGGGTATTTTTTGCCTTAGTAAGCAGACCGATTGGGGGACCTTGGTCTGTAGCTTTGTCAGATACTCGGATACTCCGGTAGATCGGGAGACTGGTGAGGATGTGATGACCTTCTTACTTCCCAAGACTCACAGCTTGGCATCTGCTCCCAACTATCACTGCTACATCCGCTCAGAGGATCAGATTAAGATCAATGATTTTTTGAAGGTCATCTTCAATCTGGACCTAGACCGCTGGTACATCAAGGGCATGAAGATGGGCATGCAGCAGAAGGAAGTCTTGGAGTCCTTCATAGTATCACGGAAGCTGACCAACTTACTCAATGACAATGAGACTTTGAAAAAAAGGCAGTACCGGGAAGAGCTTCAATTGCTGGAAGAAAGAAAAGAGCTGCTGAGACAGCGCTGTTATTATCGTAACCAGAGATTGGAATTTGATCCCCAAAAATATCTTGTAAATACCTGAAAAATCTTTTGGGGATTTCACACAAAACATGTTGAAACTATGCAATCCAAAGTAAACAATATCTGTAAGGTCCAATATGCCACCCTAGCGAGTGTGACCGATTATGTAGAGCTTCCAGGGGGAAGAGTTATCATCACTGCTACATGGCAGGATCTTCCCAACTCCCGACCGCCTGAGTTATTGATCAATGAGGAGATAGGCAAGGCGGGGAGGCTTTATGTCTGCAACTTTACAGCAGCTCTTACAGAGTCACGCCTTATAAAGCATGGATTGGTAGTCAAGATATCCTTTGATGATGGAGCTGAGCCGATGATCATCGGTGATCCATCGCTCCCAGTGCGCTTGCTTGAGCAACATGAGCTTAAGAATAAGTCCATCCGATTTACGCACAATAGCTGGCACTATCCATTTAGAACCCTTGTGGCTACACCTGTAGGCAGTAATTCGGGCAGTGGAAGCTCAGGAATGTAATTTTAAAGTCCTTTCTATGGCCTATTGACTTAATTAACATTGTATTGAGATATTCTACATACAAATATCCATACAATGAAAAAACTGGCGGCCAACTGGCCATATCTTTTGATCTCTCAAATAGTGAAGGGCAAATTTTTCCTTCATCCTACCATAGCGCTGTCTTTGGGGCCACAGGTGAGCCGCTTGCTTTCTGAGGAAAATTTCCATGGTCTTCCCACCAAGCGGTCATTGCATCTGCATGCTGTGAAGCCTACGGGCGAAAAAGTGCAGATGATTTTTGACGATTATGAGGATGATGATGAAGAAGAGGGCTCTAGGGATCGCAAGTATTCTATGTATGACGATGTTCCGGAAGGATCCGTTGCCATCATCCCTATCAAAGGATCAATGATGAAGTATGGCAGCTTGTGCGAATATGGAGCTACTGAGTTGGCGGATTTTATCTTGGAAGCAGGAGCGCATAAGAATATTGGCTCCATAGTTCTTGACATTGACTCTGGAGGCGGTGCCGTGGATGCTGTTGCTCCATTGGTACAGGCAGTAGAGCGTGTAAAAAAGCTATACAAAAAACCTGTAGTCGCTTCTGTTGACATGGCATGTAGTGCTGCTTACTGGGTGGCATCAGTCTGTGACAATATCATTGCGGACAATAATATCTCATCTGAAGTAGGCTCCATAGGAGTCATGATGAGCTTTACCGATGTACGCGGATACTGGGAAGATAAGGGAGTAAAGTTCCATTCTATTTATTCCAATGAGTCTACGGATAAGAATCTGGCATTTCAGCAGGCCTTGGATGGTGATTATGATCTGATCAAGGAGTCTCAGCTGGATCCATTAGCCAGGGCATTTCAGAATGCTATCAAAGACAACAGAAAAGGCAAGCTCAAAGAAAGCACTCCAGGAGTGCTTAGCGGTAAGACCTTTTTTGGAGATGAAGCCAAAGCTATCGGACTGATAGACCAAGTTGGCGACAATATGCGGGCGGTAGAGTTCGCACTGAGTTTGTCTCACGCAAGAAAATCAATATATAATCTTTAAAACGCAAGCAGAGATGAAAAAAATGATGTCTGTCGTCTTAGGGTTGCTCGGGATTCAATCCTTTGCACTGAATGACGGCAAACCATCCCTGACAGATGAGCAGAAGACTCAGCTGGAAGGGCTTCTCGGTAAGGACTTCACAGCTAAGTTTGAGAAGTTTCTATCCGAAGGAGAAGGAGAATCCGATGCCAGTGCAGGAGTGGAGTTGGTCACCAACCTACAGAACCAGCATCAGGCCTCGGTAGCGGATCTGCAAGCGAGGCTTACCAAAGCTGAAGAAGAAAGAAACAAGCTTCAGGGAGCAGTCCTTAAGCTTAGTTTTGCTTCCGAGGAAGACCCTAAGCCTTCGCTTGCAGTGGAATTGCCCCGTAAGGAAGGCAAGAAGTCCATTATGAAGGTGGATTTGAGTAAAGGGCATTACAGAGAGATGATGTCTTTCGCCAAAACAGGCTATATGTCTGCTAATGCGACGATTGACGTTCAGGACCTATTGAAGGAGTTTGGTACTTATTTGAGTCAAGGGCCTAACAATTTCCAATTGCTAGACAGTGTATTTAATGGATTTACTTCTGCTGGTCTGTTCACAGAACAGCCAGCAGTTACTGAATATAGATCCATCATGCCTTTGATTACTTCTGTGTCGCAGCAGTTCGTAAACAAATGGACACCTAGTGGTCATTCTAAATTTGAACCATTGAAGATTCAAAACAGAAGGCATAAGATCAATGTGCCTATTATTCCTTCAGCTGTTTTGACTTCGTACATTTTCAGTATGTATCGTGAGAATTTGGCACCTGACCAAATGCCTATTTTCTTCTATATCTGGCAAAATTTGATTTACCCTCAGTTGATGCAAGATATCGAATTGAGAATGATCTGGAAGGGAAGATATGAGGAACTTGCATGGGGATCAGTAAATGAAGGTCAAGCTGGACAAGCTCCTGAGAAGTCTATGGATGGTGTAGAGACCATCGTAGCCGACAACTTTGTAGCGGGTAATCCTTACGATATGCGCTATTTTGATGGTGGTGACTTCGATTGGTTCACTGCTTCAGATAAAGAAGTTTTGGAATTTGTAGATGAATTTGATTCTTGGATGGCTCCTATCTTCCAAGCTATGCCATTCCCGGTATTGTGTTCCAAAGAAGTTTGGAAGAGATACAGGCAAGCGTATAAGAATGTTTGGGGTACAGGTTCTGGTACTGAAAATCATAATTTTGGTTCGAATGCCATTGACTTCTCTAATAAGTATCTGGTACCTGTGGATGGTATGTATGGTTCTCCAAACCTTATCGCCACTCCTCCGGTCAACCTTGTTAAGCTTAGACATATCAACGGTGTGCCAGCAGTCATCAATGACGTTCAGAAAAAAGACTACGAAGCTAGGATTTTTGGAGAATATTGGATGGGTGCAGGCTTGCAGTATGGTCCAATGACCTTTGCTTACCACAAGCCAGGATATGATCCTCATGCATTGGTGACAGGCGTGTACGGTGCTCATAACGAGTATCAGCAGTTTAAGGGTACCAACCCTGACAAGTCTGTAGTTTTTGGTGGAAGTGGTAGTGCGAGCGGTTCTGCTTCAGGTTCTGCTTCAGGTTCAGGTTCTGGTCTATAATCCAAAAGGAGGTAAGATATGACTTATGTAAATGTTTCTATTCCGAAGGTTAAAACGGGGGCTGGTGCCCCCAAACCTAAGGAACCAAATGTATTGATGATCTTGGCGGCAGATGTGGAAACGATGCCGGCAAGAGATGGTGTAGTATCCACTGGGGATATTACGTTGAAAGCCGGCAAAAAAGCAGTGGCTATATACGTGACTCCAAAATCTATCAATCGATTTGACTCATCTGATGGTGAGACATCAAGAGAGATGGGCGGATTCTTGAGCAACTTTGTGTGCGAGAGACCTGGGGATGATGAATTCTTTGCAGGATGGCTTCAAGAATATCTCAATGAGGGCTTCTTGATCTTATCCAAAGAATGTGGTGATCAAAAGGGCACTAGGCTACAAGGAACGCCTTGTAATCCATTGTACATGACTGTAGAAGGTCAGGACAATGAAGAGGGTATCATGAGCACGCTGACTTTTGTGTCTTCCCAGAGAAGTGCACACAAGATGACCCACTACAGAGGAACTTTGCCTCCTGTGTATGAAGGGCCTGTAATCGGTGGAGCCAGTGGCAGCGGTAGCGGTATCTAAGCATAATAGCTATGACTGAAAAAAAGAAAGCTCCGGCCCGTACCCGCGGGACCGGAGCTACTTCCAAAAAAGCAGCTGCAACAAAGGAACTTGTAGCAGTACAGGAAGAATCTGCTGCTCAAGAATTGAAAAGGCCACATGTGCATAAATGGCCTGAAATTTCGGTAGTGATTCCTTTCAGAAAAGATAAAGCTGAAGGAGATGAATTGCTGTATGCTGTGCGTGCTTGGGCCAAAAATTTCCCTCAAGCAAAGATTGTGGTAATCGGTGACGCCTTGCCATGGTTCAGCAAAGAGATCATTCACATTTCATTTGAAGACAGCAGCGACAATGCCCAGGTGAATACTACGGGTAAGATCATGGCAGCTATTGCTTCAGCTGATGTGACTGAGCAGTTTTTGTTGAGCTGTGATGATATCTATCCAGTGACTCCATTGGATGGCGCTGACTTCCTGATTTTACGTGCCAATGCGACGCCATTGAAGGAGCGTAGGACCAAAGGTGGACATTACCAAAAGAACTTGGAGCGAACTGTAAAGGCTTTAAATAAAGCTGGAATAGTCAATCCTCATGATTATGATACGCATACGCCATACTTCTTTGATAAGGAAGTGTTGGCAGATGTGATTGCATTCTATGATTGTGCAGGGGAAGATGCCAAGTTGTTGCCTTCGCTCTATTTCAATTCTTGCTATCCTCATATCATTCCGCTAAAGCTGGATCCAGTGAGGGGGCAGTATGTAGGGCGTGTGGTCAATACCACCGGTAACGATGGAGCATTATCCAAGGCATTTGAAGAGCGTAAGTATATCAATCATGACCATGGTTGCTATAAGCGCTGCGAGCCGTTTTTGAAGGCTAAATTTTTTGAGAAATCGAGATTTGAAAAATAGGATCCATTGAAAGCAGATGTTGAGAGCTGGATCAAGTCGGGTGCATCCTTGGGCGAGGGCATCCGGCTTTTTTGTTTGCATTCAAGCGAAGAGCATCCCTTTGTCAAGCTGTGCAAGCGATACTATCAGCAGTGCAAGCCTATTCTTGTTCAGGAGTTGGCTCTAAGATCAGGAATATCCTCAGTAGAGCTGAAGAAGCTTACCGAAACACATGGAGGATCCTTCCGAGAGAACTGGCCCTTTCTCAATCAGCCTGACTGTCCGCTAGAGCTCAAGATCCTAGCGGCTAACAAAATCACAGCCTACTGGAACTACGTCAATGCTCATCGACGACTCTTTGACTGCCGGACCAAAGAAGAGCAGCTGGCCACAGTCAAGGAAGTGGTAGAAAACTTCATGGAGAATAGAGCCATCATTGCCGAGTTTGTATATTATAGAGAGCACGGGCATGTATTGGGTAAGCATCCTATATTCCAGGAGTTTCGCAATTATAAGCAGCTCCGCAGGCTTAACCCTGTAGAGCTGATCAAGCGCAAGACATCGCTCGAACATAATATTTGGAGAATAGAATCTGAGTTGTCAAAAAATGACAAGCCACATCTGAAGGTAGATAGAGAGCGCAGATTGCAACAAAAGAAAAACGAACTGGCAGAAGTGGACCGGTTGATAGAAGCGATAAAATGATGGTATGGTTTTTAAAAAGTACGATAATTTCCATAATGGTTTTTCTAGCCATATTCATAGCTAAAGTCAGTTATGATTTTTTCATACTTAAGGATTACAGTGGTTTTGGTAGGAAAATGCCCCTTCCAAAAGGAAAAAAGAAAGTATTGAAAAGAAAAAACAAGTGCAGGCCAAATTCCATTAGATACTTGAAATGAAACTTTTTTCCCTCTCCGAAATCCAACCAAGCGAAGAAGCTGAAGAGCCGGTAGATCAGTCAGACCGTGCGGAGATTTTACGTACAAAATTTGTCCAAAAGCACTGTGAAAAAGTAAACTCGCTCAAAAATCTGATGGGCAACTATCCTGTGCCTGGAGAAGCTTTTTTCCTCTACACCTTGAAGAGCTTCAATGCCTTCACCTTTATAGTCTACATCATAAAAAATGTTGGTCCAATTGATGAGCTTACCTTTTCCACATATTCGCTTAATGAGCGGATATTGAATAGCCTGGTCAAATGGTATGACAAGGGAGAGATCAAGCAGATTAACCTATCGATATCGGATTCCATTCAGCATCGTATGCCGCGAGTCTATGATCAGATACAGATCCATCAGCGAGAGCGTAGGTTTCAGGTCAATTACTGTTGGAATCACAGTAAGGTGACGCTGATCAGAAGCTTGGACAATTACTTTGTAATCGAAGGATCCGGCAACTTTTCGGAAAATGCCATGCATGAGCAGTACATCTTTATGAATGATGCTCAAGTGTATGAGTTTAGAAGGCAATGTCTGATGTCCTTAGCTTGAGGTATAAGAATATTGATATTTGGATATATGGAAAGCCTGACATTCACACTTGACGATGAGAGAGCAGTAGAGCTGGAGCGCTTGTCTGCCCTGGGATTTACCCATGAGGAGATGGCCAAGTATTTTGATGTGGACAAAAGAGTCTTCATTGAAAAGGCCTTGGATGTCAATTCGGATGTGTATTACCATATAGAGCGGGGAAAACTCGTCTCATTGGCCCGTGAACAAATGGCACTCTTGGAAGGTGCTGAAAAAGGCAATATTACTGCAGGTCAGCAGCTCCGTACTATCCGCAGGGATCGTGGATGGGAGACCAGTAAGCTAGATATTTTTGGAGGATTTGAAGACAAGCGCTTGATTGAAAAGATTCAGGATTACATCCAATCTGGTTCGGTCAATCAGATCAGCAAGGAGGAAGCCATCTATATCGATGCACTGACACTTTTCAACTCTATGTCCAGAAAATACGGGCGAAGGAATACCATTGCTTTTTTTACCCGTCCACCTTTCAATCTCAAGTATGCCCGTGCATCTGAGATGTATGATGAGGCGATTAATCTTTTTCATACGGACCGATCGGTAGAGAAAAAAGCCATCCGCAATATGTTTGCTGAAAACATTCAGGAAGCTGCCCGTATCGTCCGTGAAAATGCTGCTACGGCTCGTGATTGGGAAGTGTATGGAGACTTAATGATGAAGGCTTCCAAATTACTCGAACTTGACAAAGAAGAGCCGCCAAAATTACCAGCAGAAGCTTATCAAAAACCAATCAGGGTTTATTCACTGGAAACTGATAAGATCGGATTGCCGTCCATCAGTCGCCAGTTGGTCGCTTCCCAGATTGAAGAGTTAGAAATCCCTGAGCGTGACAAGATCAGGCTCAAGCAGGATGCCATGATATTACCAATCAACTTAGAAGAAAAACTGCATGAGCTGGAGGAAGAAGGTAAAGGAGAATAGTAAAGGTGTAGCCACCGTATTTGCCAACTGGCTCTCCCAACTGACCATGATGCTCATGCCTCGCTTCCTGTATATCATTGCTGGTCGGGGATCGTCCAAGACTACCGATATTCTTGTAGAGCGATTGATTGAGATGGTCTATGATATGCCTGGAGCTCCTGTAGTGTGGTTTTCTGACACCTATGCCAACCTTCAAAAAAACGTCCTCAGGACCGTGGAAGAAGGATTGAAGGCAAAAGGGTTTATCGAAGGTATTCACTACGTAGTGGGCAAAAAACCGCCTGAATTTAGCGAGGCACAAAAAGCCGATCTACCACCTGAGATACGCGAACATTTTTGGAAGCCGTACAATAACATCGTCCGATACCAGGACACGATTATATTTTTTACTGGCTTGAATATTACGTTTGGTTCACTGGATCGTCCTGCATCCCTTGCCGGTGGTAACTATGTGCATGCCATAGGTGATGAGGTCAAGTATGCCAAGGAAGAGCGGGTGTCCAATCTGCTCAAGGCCATCAGAGGGTATCGAGTGAAGTATGGGCACTCCGTTTTTTATCGTGGGCATACCTTCACTACCGATATGCCCAATCCTTCTAATATTGGGGAATATGACTGGATACTCAATCGAGCTACTAAGATGAAGGCAAAAGCCTTGCTCCTGGTGGTGAAGTCTGCTATGATTGTCAATGAAGCTCTACAGGAGTATCTGGTAGCAGCACAGGAAGGGGATAGAGAAGAAGCAGTCAAGAAAAAGCGCACCTATGAGCGATGGGTGGAGCGGTGGACGACTGCCCGGATGGCTCCAGATGCGCACACATTCTTCTACATAGCATCATCCTATGTAAATGTAGATATCCTCACGCCTGAGTGGTTTGAAGACGCTTACAAGGATGATTTTGGAGACGTCAAGACCGCCATTCTCTCCATGAAAGCAAAGCTGGAAAAAGGAGACCTTTTCTATGCCAATCTGAATGAGCGACACTTCTACATGGATGGGTCAGATCCAGTCTGGGCAGAAAGATTTGGCATCAATGAGGAAGAGGATTGCAGAATCCTCAAGTATCATGATCTCAACAAAGCCATTGACGGAGGAGCCGACTTTGGAAATATGATCAGCTTAAGCTTAGCTCAGGAGCTTCAGGGAAATTATAGGGTCAATAACTTTATCTACACACTTTCCCCTGAATGGATCAGGGAGTTGGCAGATAAGTTTTTGAAGTTTTACAAGCCACAGAAGGAAAAAACCTTGAATCTCTACTATGATAGAGCTGCCAACAACTACAAGAAAGCAGGGCAGGATTTGGCAACACAATTTAAGCGAGCCATTGAGTATGATGAGGAAGGAAAGCGCACAGGCTGGAAGTGTGTGTTGATGTCTGAGGGGCAGGGTAATATTCCCATGAGTGAAGAATACTCCTTTATGATGGAGCTGCTTGCCGGCAACAATCGAAAGATGCCAAAGGTGATGATAGACTTTTACAGGTGCAAGCCTTTGCGCTGTAGCTTGGAGATGGCACCTGCCAAAATTAAGGAAAGCGGTCCAAAATCCATTGTAGTCAAAAATAAAAAATCAGAGACACTGCCGATCCATCGCCTCCCCCTGGAGTCCACCAATCCATCTGATAGCTTCAAATACTTGATGATGCGAAGGAATTGGAGAGCTCTGGTCACACAAAGGAAAGTGTATACAGGAAGTGCTAGTGTGAGGTAGAATTTTTATATTGCTCAAAAAAAAAATGATTTTAGATAAAGCAAAATTTTCTGATTTTATTGCAAATTATCCACTATATAAAAATGCAATTATTGAAGTTGAACCAACATTCACACCTAAGCACTTAGAGGGCTTAGGGTTCACTTTTAGTTGTAGTTGTCAGAAAGATCCTGTTACAGTTATTTTAAGATTTTCAGATAAAATAAGCATGAATTTAAGTAATGTTTTTTCATCTAATAGTATGCTGGAATTTATTGAGAATGGAGAATTTTTATTTGTAGAAAGATTAATAGGACAGTGTTTACTTTGTAAAAATGATGTTTTTCATCTTCTTTTAAAATTGAATTCTAAATTAGATGATATAGGGGATCAATTGGGTATTAATTTTTGTAAAATAGGCCAATACCCAAGTTACTCCATAAAACCTGATAATTACATTCAAAAAACTATCTCTAGTGAAAGTTTAGATTTTTATAAAAAAGCCTTATTAAATATATCTGCTTCATTTGGATTAGGTGCATTGGCTTATTTTAGGAGAGTTTTTGAAAATGAGGTAAGAGCTATTTTGAATGAATTTTTGAAAGGAAGTAGCGATGAGATGGTAGTAAAACAAGATATTGAAGATGCAATTAAGGCTAATAAGATGGATAAATTTATTGAAAGTGCCTACGAACGTGCACCATTACAATTAAAAGAGTTCGGTCAAAACCCTTTAAAGTTAGCTTATAATATTGCATCTAAAGGTATTCATTCTGAAACTGATGGTGTATGCTTAAAAAATGCTGCGGATCTTAAGTTTCTTTTAGACTTTATTTTTAAGGTGATTTATGATGAAAAAAATACAATTAACCCGATTAAAGAAATAATTAAAAAGCATAGCTAGTTACCTTCCTGTCCTTTCTCACTTTTTAATGGCTTCCGATATTGGTACCATGAGCCAATTGACTGTTTGGAAAGCCATCGAAGAAATGCGTGAATTGTCCGCCGAGGGCCTTTCTTTTTCATTTTCTTTTATGTCCTACGATAGGACTAAGCAGACTACTCACGGTATCGTGGAAGTCCGTAATGCCAGGCTTCGCAATAAGTCCAAATTGGTCAATTTCGAAAACTCCGAACTCATCGAGCCTTACATAGATCTCGATACCAATGAGCTACGGAGATTTTCACATCCTACATTGATGACCTTTAATGGCCGTACGGTCGAGCTACTATGAGCGAAGTTGCAGAGAAACCATTGAAAGTCGGTAACTCCCGCGTGCTGCGTGTGGATGCATCTGCTTTTGTCATGGGACAAAATCCCTTCAATCAATTTGATGAATTTGTCAATATCCAAAAAAACATTGACTGGGAAGCTGATCCTACAGTGGTCCAAGGTATCAAGCTGGTGCCTCATGGAGTCAATAATGACTTGCCGGTCATTATTCGTGACATCATGGACAAAAACAACCTTGCACCGGGCATCCTGGAGCGTGAGATTGGATTGCTCTATGGTGATGGTCCGCAGCTGTACAATTTAGTGTTTGAAAATGGCTTTGTCCGTCGGGAATATGTCGCAGATCCTGAGATACAAAGCTGGCTTGACTCCTGGGATTACAAGCGATACATAGACATGGCTATGGTCGAATTTAAGTACATGAAGGGTATTTATACCAAAGTTGTCCGCAACCGAGGTCCTAGAGCCGGCTTTGAAGGGAGAATCAATTATTTGCAAGTGGTCCCGGCTACAGATGCCCGATTGGCTTGGCCTGAGACTGGCCCTTTGCGATTGGAATCAGTCAAGCGAATATATGTAGGTGATTTCCAAAATCACTGCTTGCATACAGGTCTGACAGGATATCCGGTATTTGATCCGATGGATCCATTCCGCTATCCGATTACTCTTGGCTATGACAACAAGTATTCCTTTGGCCGTAATTTTTACAGCGTACCGAGCTATTACGGTTCGCTCAACTGGATCATGCGCAGCTCTGATATTCCTGAGGTGTTGAGGTATCTTTCAGAGAATGGGATTACCTCAGCATTCCACATCCATCATCCAGCTAGGTACTGGGAAGACAAGGAAGAGAAGCTCCGGCAGATGTATCCTACTGAGACAGATGCACAGCTTCAGAAGCGAATTGAGCAGCTGAAGGATGAGCTTTTTGAATCTATCTCCAAAGTGCTGACAGGCAAGCGAAATGCCGGTAAATTTATTGAAACTGTTGATTTCTATGACGAACAAGGCAATTTATGTCAGTGGAAGGTAGAGAGCATTGACCAGAAGGTGAAAGATTTCATTGATGCACAAATCAAGATATCCGAAAAAGCAGATTCAGCTACTACCTCAGGCATGGGACTTCATCCTTCCCTTTCTAATATCATTGTCAATGGACAGTTGAGCAGCGGTTCACAGATGCTCTACGCACTCAAGCTATACATGGCTTCTGATACGACTATTCCAGAGGAAGTTGTATTTCAGAAGATCAATCAGGCTATTGCTGCCAATTTCCCTAAGAAAAAGCTTCGCATGGGATTCTATCATCATAGCGTAGCCAGAGAAGAAGATGTAAATCCGGAAGGAAGAGTAATGAATTCAGCAACTGAGGAGAAATAAGCTATGTTATTCAATAAAAGTAATCAAGGAGCTCAGGAGCTTCAAGACAGGACAGGCAGCTACTATGCCAACAATGATTTTTCCAGGATAGAGACAGATGTGTTACTAGCAGAGAAAGATATCATAAAGATAGTTGGTGGTGGTGTTTATGCTCGTGCACTAAACCATTATAATTCTTCCAATTACCAATCTGAAAGTACAGACCATGTGATTAACAATAAGTTGGTGCAAATGCTTCAGATGCCTATTGCTTATCTGGCCACATACAATTATTATCAATCTAATCTCGTCTCTCATCAGGATACTGGACGGAAAGTATCCATTGATAATCAAAATGAAAAAATGGCCTGGGAGTGGATGCTGGACCGAGATGATAGGGCGCATTTGTTGAAGGTCAATAAGACTGTGGATCTATTGATATCCTGGCTTGAAGAAAACAATATCACAGAATGGAAGAATTCTGATAATCGGAAGTTGACAAGGGAGCTATTTGTTAACTCAGAGAAGGTATTTCAGGAATCTTATCCTATAGATGAGTCGCCGAGATTTTTTTACACGGTCTTAGCCTGGAACAATGAGGTTCAGACCAAGACTATCAAAAAAGCACTTGGAGCGCTCTATGCTCCTTTGCTGGCTTTTTGGCAATCTTCCCTGGTTAGCGGTAGCGGTACTCCTCCAGACAATGCAGATGAGCTTCAGGAACTTTTGGAGATGGTCCAAAAGACTATTCCTCTTTTTGTCATGTCAAAAGCGGTGAAGCGCCTTAGCTTACAGGTGTTGCCTGATTCGGTAGTGCAGCAGTTTAAATCTGATAGAGGTGCCAGAGCTGCAAGTACGCCGGCACTTACAGAAGTGATCGAGTGGCACCATAGTAGCTTGCTTAGAGATGCATATTTGGCCTTGGATGATATTAAACTGTTTTTGCAGCGCATGGATCCTGAGTCCGGGAGATTTCAATTAATTCCTGAGAATAAGCCTTCAAGAAAATTTGCACGCACATGAATACGCTTGAAATCCCCGAAAAAGATATCAAGCTCGAAATTCCTTCCCATTGGGATGAGATGAGCGAAGAACAAAGAAACTATTGCCTCAAGCAGGCAATCTGGGCTTCTTTTGGGATTATCAGCGTTGATGAGGCTCGTGTAAGGTGTTTATATTTTCTACTGGAAATAAAAAGGGATTGGGCCTCTATCGCCAAAGATCGGATATTAGGTCAGGATAGAGTATTAGACAAGTACAGTAGAATTTATGTCTTGTGTGATGAGCTGATCACTTTTTTGTTTAAATCCAATGATTCAGGATTATTGGAGATCAACTATGATACCGTATACAATTATTATCCTGTTTTTCAGACTAAGAAGGCTACTCTCCATGGTCCAGATCACTTACTTGCTGATATTTCATTTGGTGAATTCAGGGCTGCAATAGAGTACATGAATGAATACTTTGAGAGTAAGGAAGAGCTCACACTATGTAAGATGATTGCTTGTCTTTATCGTCCAGAGCGTGACAATTTTCAGCAAGTATCCAAGCATGAAAATTTTGACGGACTTCGAAGACAACCATTTAATAGAAATAAAGTCCATGAAAATGCCCTTTTGGTAAAGAATATCAGCAGCATTCATAAGACTGTAATATTGTTATGGTTTACCTATTGCATCCAGTACATACAGTCAGAAGATTTGACCTTGGGAGGGTCAACTGTTAATTTCAGAATTCTCTTTCCAAAATCGAAATCCGAAGACACGAGCAGTAAGAAAAGCGGTGGAGATTGGATCTATGTGCTGCATGGTATCGCCAAAGAAGGTCCATTTGGGGATTTGGAAAAAACAGACAAAGTAGGACTCTTTGATATCCTCCTCTACATGGAGGATATGAAGCGGACTATGGACAAACAAAAAGCCAAAACTAAACGCAAATGATAGAAATCAAGCGATTTGCATCCTTTTTGGATGAGCTCAAGACTGATGTACAGGGATTGGAAGATTACCATCTGGTGGCAGTGGACACCCATGCAGTCAATAGACTTAAGAGCAAGACAGGTGTGCAGCTCGTGGCAGTCATCCCCAATGCACAGCGATCTGGGAGAGTGGGAGCTTCGGAGGATATGAACAGCTCCATTTTTTTTGTGATAGAAAAAGCCAATCCGTCAGCAGCTCGGACGGCTGAAATAGATCAATATGACAAGACACAGCAGATCATCATCGAGATCCGATCCATCATCGAAGAAGCAGCCGAGGAAGGATGCTGGCCCTTCTGGAGACTGGAGCCAGGATCCATCACCATCGATCCGGAGTACAATATCTTTGGCGGGTGGAATGGCTGGTCCATGCAGTTCACATTCTGATTACTATTTCCGGGACAATACCTTTGATGGTCGTGTCCAGGATAAAGTGTGTAGTAGATGTGGGAGGATTGTAGGATTTGATATAGTGTAAGTATTATAAAATATTTACACTAAATTTTGGTTTATAGCTGAAAAGCTTAGAACTTGTAGATTGCTAAAACATCAATCCAATGGCCGCAAGTTTGAAAAACATCATATTACTTAGTCAAGGAGAAAAAAGAGAGGTTTGGACTAGCCTGGTTCTGCTCTGTGATGCTCATCCTGAGTTTTCCTATCACTACATCAAAAAGTATAAGTTTCCATTTGAATACAAAGGGTGGTTTTTTGAAAAGCAGCCTGTAAATGTAAAGTCAGAATGAGTAAGCAGATAAAAAAGCAGATAACTGAAGCTAAGAAAAAGCTGAAGGTTGCAGGTCAGAAAGTTGATCATATTACAAAAGTAGTTGAAGGCTTTAATTTTTTGGTCGAGAAAAAAGCTGTCGTCATTGATGGTCATACTGTTTATCTATACAAGGATCTCTGGGGATCCGACCCTAAAACACCGGATGCTTGGATGGCCAATGCATATATTTATTTACGTGTAAAAAAGTTATGCGCAGAGGGAGATAGGATCTATTTTAAGGATATTGAGACTGATGAGAGGATAGGGGTATACATGAGTTAAGAAAACCTTTATAAAGAGTTTAAAAATACCCTGAAAAAGGTAAAAAATAGTATAGAAAAACTATTCGTAAAGTTTTTATGTTTATAATTGTACGATAGTTACAATTGAACCCTACTTATTATGACAGCTAAAGGTAATTCTCTCAAGATAGACTTGAAAGCAAGAACTATTACTGGTACTTTTGAAGCAGTTTTTTTTCAGAATGATGGTTATTGGGTTTTTTATGCACCCGCACTTGATATTTCATCTTACGGTTTAACAAAAGAAGAAGCAGAAACATCATTCTTTGAAGTTTATCTAAAGGAATATTTCTCAAATATTATAAATAATCCATCGGATGGAATGAAAGAATTGGAATCTATGGGTTGGAAAAGAAACAAGCACTTAAGAAAGCAATTTTATTCTGATTCTTATGTAGATAAAGATGGCTTTTTAAATGAATTTAATTTGCCAGAGGATACCGAAATTGTAAATAAAGAGTTTGCGGTTTAATGGGTAAAAAACAAATAAAAACTGTTTGTTGGAGAAAATTTTTAGAAAGTAAAGGTTGCTTATATAATCGAACAAAATCTTCTCATGAACATTGGAAATGTCCTAATTGCTTTCGGACCATTACTTTTCATGGCCACCATAAAGAGGTTCCAGAGTTTCATATTAAGACAAATTTAATGACAATGGATGTTACTTTTGAAGAATTCTTGAAATGGGTTGAAGAGAATTGTTAGCATGTATTCAAACTTTTTAGCTGCCTACTGTTAAGGTAATTTATAGGGCAATCTAGGCAGTTAAAAAGTAGTCAAACAAATAATTTTCCCATTCGTGCCTGTATGTTAGTACAGATTTTTATAGGGATAAAAATTTTCTCTGGAAAGCACTACTGGGAAAATGCCGCTTCCAGCGCGCGGAAACCATCTAATAAAAGATTAGTTTCCACTTAAACAGGTTTTTAAATCAAGCCTTCATCCGCAAAAGAAAAATATGCGCAATCTGTAAAAATCATGTGGTCCAAAACTGGACATTCCAAACTTTTACCGACTTCAATAATTTTGTTTGTCAGTCTTCGGTCCTGCTCTGATGGTTTAACGTTTCCGCTAGGGTGGTTATGTACCAATACTATTGAGTTAGCCAATGATTCCAAAGCATGTTTAAATATCAGTTTCGGGTCTGCAACGGTTCCAGCTGTCCCGCCTTGGCTTATCATTACCTTTTTAATTACATAGTTTTGCCTGTTCAAAAGGATTACATAAAAATACTCTACGACTTCATCCAATAAATCAGGCTTCATATACTGGTATATATCTGCTGAACTAAATATTTTAAATCTTTTTGGGCTTTCATTTATTAAGCTTCTTCTTCTTCCAAGTTCAAAAGCTGATACAATGGCAACGGCTTTTGATTCGCTTATACCTTTAAACTTTTTAAGCGTTCCGATTGATAAACGTGGGATTTCTTGGAGGTTAAAATTAACATATATCAAAATTTCCCTTGCTGTCTCTATCGGGATACCAGCTGAAATTGCTATCAGTTCCGCATCGGTCAAAGCGCTTTTTCCTCTCAGTAACATTTTTTCGATTGGTTCTCTCAATTTCATAGTTTTAAACGTTTACGGTTTGAAAATCGGTTTTGTCTTCTTCTTTGGAAATGATTACCTGTAAATCAGAAAAAAGGTAACACATCGGGAAAAACTCAAAATCGTTTTCCGGGTCCGGTGTTCCGGTTCCTTCTTTTTTCTGCTTGTTGATTGGTTGGCCCCATATCGCAAAGCCTTGCGCACCTTTTTTGATAGTGGCACCTTTTTCTTTCCATTGGTGGAAAGTGTTTAGCTCGGTTGCTCCCTGGGTGTCGTACACGTGATGGATTAGCATGTAGTTGACTGTTTTGGATGTCCAAAAAATTGCTTCCTGGGCTGTGGTTGATTCATCAACTTTTGCTTGACGAATGGCTTTTGCAGCAATTGAGTTTATAATTAGCTGCTCTCTTTTTGGATTCATAGCCTTTTTTTCTTTTGGCAGAATTTCGGCGGTTTTGGTCTGGTCCTTCATGATGTTTTAGCGTTTGTTTGTTGATTAATTATATATAAATATAACAGTATATTTACACTTTTGCAAGTGTTTTTTTTAGATAAAAATCTCATTTATAGGTGATTAGGTCTTGAATTTCTTTGTATTTGAATCAAAAGTTTTCTATAATCCATCTAAAAGTATTTTTCATTAAAAAATTTATAAAAAGGCAAAAAAGCGTCTTAAAACGGCTAAAAAACGCCTTGTTGTTTAGAATGAAAATAAATTAAATCATTGGAAAATAGCTCTTTATCTATTTGGGAAAAAACTCCGTTTTTCTTGGCTTTAGATTGACCCCGACTCCGCCCTGCCCCGTCTTTGCAATTGCACGCCCTTTGAAAAATCAGGATATATGATATCATCATACTCAAGCCCCAAAAAAATCCCACCTTACTAGGAAGAATCCCACCAATGTAAACAGTCTTTTGTTTACCTTTGGACTCTGAATTCTTAACGATTTATAATATGGTCGGAGTCGGTTAACCGTAAGGTCCCGGGGTTTAATCATTCATTGATGTACCTAGCAACTCCGTCCACCACTTTAATTATCAAATAGCCTGCTTATTGCAGGTTTTTTTATGTCCTTTCTCTAGTAGTCACATAGATATAGCTTCGTGAATAAGCTGAATAGATGTGAGCATTATTAAAAAAGAGTTTGTAAGAAGGATACTTCAGGAAGAGTCCCAGCGCATGGAAAAGAATCAATTGATTCAGATGCGTAGACTTCTAAATTTTCACACCAATGAACTTGTTCAGGGCAGGGAATTAAAAGTTACTCAGCAAGATACAATGGATGGTGCTCTTTCATTTAGGCATAAAGCTTACCAAAGATTTTTGGATCTTAAGAAAAAGCCTCTGATTAAAAGGGGCCAAAGGATCAAACGTAGGAATTTTCCAATACATAACCGCTATGTGTTTGGGCACTACTTCAGTATTGCCAATCGATTAATGGTAGATTTTACCAATAAGGTGGCTGATGGTATTAAACGGGACCTTGAACAGAAATAATCATGGGCAAGAAATTAAGAGACGAAGACCTTGTACTTAATATCATCGTCAATGGTGATAAGGGTAGGAAAGAAATAGGGGAGCTAGAGCGTGCTATCAAGGATACCAATAACGAGCTTAAAACCCTAGAGAAGCAGGAAAAGCAAATGAGGGCTGATGGTAAGAAAGACACAGAGGCATATCGAGCAGTTACTCAAGCAATCAAACAAAAAAATGATGCGCTTGCAATGGCCGAGTCTAGGCTTAAGCAATTACGATCTCAAGTCGATATCAATAAGATGTCTTTGATTGATCTAAAAAGAGAGATGAATAATGTCAGAAGGCTTAGAGATATTTCATCTCCATTATCTGAAGAGTGGCGAAAGCATGACCAGCGTCTTAGGGAAGTTACTGCTAGGTATAGGGAGCTTAATGGCCAAGCGATGACCACGGGATCATCTATTAAAAGTCTTGCTTCAAATTTTAATCATTATATAGGGGTAATTACAGCCGGTTTTGCTAGTGCATTCGCCGCAATATCAGGAGTTCGAAAAGCTATTTCAGATTTTGCGGAATTTGATGATAAGGTTGCTGATGTTATGAAGACTACGAACCTTACAAGGGCAGAAGTAATTGAGTTGAATGAAGAACTTAAAAGGATAGACACCAGGACAGCTCAAAACGATTTGCTGGGCCTTACTCGTGTTGCCGGTAAGTTGGGTATTCAGGGAACAGATAACTTACTTGGATTCGTCCGTGCATCTGATCAAATAAGCGTTGCACTTTCAGAAGACCTCGGGGGAGATGTAGAAGCAGCAATTACTGCTGTAGGCAAGTTGGTTGATATCTTTAAAATCAGCGATGAATTCCCATTAGAGCAGGCGCTTTTAAAAGTAGGCTCTACTATCAACGAGCTAGGCATGGCTAGTACAGCCAATGAAGGTTACATAGTCGAGTTTACTAGAAGGATGGCTGGTGTTGGTCCGTTGGCCAAAATGACAATCACTGATTTGATGGGTATGGCAGCTACCTTGGATAGTTTAGGTCAGACCAGTGAAGTTTCTACCACCGCTCTTTCTAAATTGTTTTTGGCCATGGCTAAGAATGCAGATGTATACGCAAAATATGCGAATATGCCAGTAGATGCATTCAAAGAGCTTATTGATGCTGATGCAAATGAGGCATTTTTAAGAGTTTTAGAGGGCGTAAAAGAAAACTCAGAAGGTTTAACTGATCTAGCTTCCACTTTGGGAGATCTTGGGCAAGATGGAGGTCGTGTTATAGGTGTGCTAGGTTCCTTGGCTAACAATACCGATAAACTTAGAGAACAGCAGATTTTAGCAAATAAAGCATTTGAAGAAGGAACTTCTTTGACTGAGGAATTTGGAATTAAGAATGAGACAGCTCAGGCGAAGCTTGAAAAAGCTAGAAAAGGCCTTCAAAACTTGGTTGTTGAGCTCGGTGAAAAGCTTATGCCAGTAATGGCTCACTCCATTTCTGGTTTTAATATGCTTATTCGAATATTAAGCGTGTTGGTTGATTTCTTTTTGAAATACGGTAAGCATGTAGCTGTTTTAACGACTCTTTTTGTTGCTTACAATGCGATTTTATGGGCGGTTAATCTTAACCTTAAGGAAAACATTTTAGTCACGAAATTGAAGGTGTTTTGGGACAATGCTATGATAGCAGGCACTCAACTACTTGCAGCCGTGCAGATGCTTTTGGCCGGTAACATTAAGGGTGCGACTCAAGCAATGAGAGTGTTTAACTCAGTAGCTAAATTAAATCCATTTGTTCTTTTAGCTTCAGTTGTAATCGCCGCAGGTTTAGCGCTATATGCATTTTCAAAACAGTCCACAGCAGCTGAAAAAGCCCAAGAAAAGCTAAATGATGTAACACTTCAAGCAGAAAAATCAGTAGTTAAAGAACGCTTGGAAGTTGAAAAGCTTATCAAGGTAGCTCAAAATAAAGCTTTAACAGACGAAGCAAGGACTCGGGCTTTGCAAAAGCTTAACGAGATATCTCCACAATATTTTGGGAACCTTAATTTAGAAACTGTCAATACAGAGGCAGCAAAAAAAGCCACAGATGCTTACATAGAATCGTTATTGAAAAAAGCTAAAATACAAGCTGCAGAAGAACAACTTGTCGAACTTGAAAAGAAGAGATTAGAGGCAATAATGAATGGCCAAGATGCTTCTCTTTCATTCGGTCAAGAGGTTAAAGTAGGTTTGATGCGCGTTTTGGGTATGCATACTCAGGCAAACATGAAAATGTTTGAACTGCGTAAACAAAATAGAGAGGACTTTGAGAAAGATATGGATATTCAATCCAGAATTTTGACAGATTTTATCAAAGAAAACTCCGAAAAAATGCAGCAAGCCCAATCAGGATCAGTGGGACTCCCAGGGAGTCCTACTGCTGCAGAAATTACCACCATAGAATCACTAGAAGCCAAGCTTAAAGAGCTGCAAGATCAACGGAAGCGAATCAATGTTGAGAATCTTGATGAGTTGAGGAAAAATGCCGGAGAGCAAAAGAAAATTCAGGACGAATTGGCGAAGTATGAAATCAAGTCAGCTGCTAAGGTTAAAAATGAGACTAAATCCAAAGATAAAAAGGATTTGGAACGGGAGTTGGAACGTCAACAGGAGTTTCGCAGAAAAGTATTGGAAAGCCAGCTTTCTTTAATTGACCAGGAAAAATTGGCTTTTGAGCGAAGGCTTCAGGAAGCAGGTATTTTTGGTAAAAAGAGAGAAGAGATGACCGCTGAAGAATTTGCAGTTCTTCAAGCATTGACAAAAGAGCATTATGCCAAACTTGATAAGTTAGATGCTGATGCCTTAAAAATCGAGCTTCAGCGAAACCAAGATAATTTGAATGAACAGCTGAGGGAACTTCGTATTAAGCACAATGAGGAGTTTAAGTCGATAAAGACCATGGAGCAAGCGAGAGCTGCTCTTCAGGGAGAGCTTTCCAATGAAGCTTTATTGGGTTTGCGCAATATGCGTCAAGCTCAACAAGAGCTTGATAAAATGTATCGAAGACAGGAAGAAAAACTTCTTCGAGAGCATTTGGAAAACCTCCAATCAGAATTAATTGCAGCGCTGGATTCAGGGAATTTTTCAGGGGTCAATTTATCAGACTCTGTATTATCAGAAGATGAAAAAGATGTACTTATAGATCGCCTCAACGAAGTCCGGGAAAAGCTTTCTGAATTGGGGCTTGGCTCAGGTACTGAGATAGCTGAGGATAGAGGCTTGAGGACTTCCAATGTCGATCTGCTTGGCTTTACTCCGGATGATTGGAGTGTCTTCTTTGATAATTTGGAAGCCGGCAGGATGGGAGTAGAGGAAATGGTCTTTGCTGCCCAGGCTTTGGGCAATGTATGGGCACAATACAATCAATTTGTAGCAGCTGGAGAGCGTAGACAGATGCAGGAATTTGAGCGAAACACCAGAGAGCGGCAAGATTTGTTAAAACGTCAATTGGATGCAAATATCATTAACCAGGATATGTACAATCAGCAAAGCGATAAACTTAACGCTGATTTAGATAAAAAAAGGGCGGTATATGAGCGCAACCAAGCGAAGCGTGAGCGCAACGTTGCTCTTATGTCCGCCATTGTCAACACAGCTGCTGCGGTAGCCAAATCACTACCAAATCTGCTTCTGGCTAAAATCGTGGGAGGATTTGGAGCGCTTCAGATAGGTGCCATCCTCAAAACTCCTCTACCTGAGATACCAGGTGTGGAGACAGGAGGATCTTTTGAGGACGTGATCCGTAGCCAAGATAAAAAAATGTTCCGGGCCAAAATGGACTTTGGTAGGCGTGGTTATGTAGACAGGCCTACGGTCATCGTGGGTGAGAATGGTAGTGAGTTTGTGGCCAATGCTCAAGCAGTTAATAATCCAACCGTGAAGCCTGTATTAGATGCTATAGACACGGCTCAAAGAAATGGTTCGATTGACTCACTGAATTTATTCAGGATTTTGGAACAGAACAGACAGTTATCCGCTGCTATTCCTGGACGTGAGTCTGGAGGATTTGTCGGCAATACTAGTCCTGGCAATAATTCCATGTCTATGGGTAATATTTTTCTTCCTGAGATGATGGATTTGCTTCGCAAAAATCAGCAGCTAACCAATGCCCTAATTGAGCGTCTGAAAAGGCCTATCAAAGCAGATGTATCTTTAATAGGCAAAGGCTCTCTGGAAGAGACCCAGTCTGAACTAACTGAAATCCAAAAAAGCGCTAATATCTGATGATCTACATACGTATAAAAAATCAATACATTGATCTTCCCGATGATTTTCGGGTTGATTTGATTATTGAGAATCCCCTATTTCTTCAGGATAGAATTCCAGCTCCATATACTACTTCCTCGGAATTTCCACTGACAGCTGGTAATAAAGCGCTATTGGACAATCCGGATCGGGTCAACCTTTCAAAAGAAATCCGAACTTGGGAGTATGATTCAGCTATTTTGGGATTTGGCCCAAGAGTACTTTATTATGGGATTGTAATTATCCGTGAAATCAGAGGTAGGATTTCATTCAATTTTCAGGCTTCGGATGACTTAAGTATCCTACGAAAAAACATGAATGAAATTGAATGGGGTATTATTCCATTTACTCAAGGTACCTATACTATGCGAACCAACCCTCAATGGGGAGTAGGTTTACCATCCTTCAGTGTTGATATTCCTATGGCAGTTTATAAAGCTAAGTGGGAAAGTGCTAGAGATGGATTAGAGCCTTGGTCTGCTGCACCAATCAAGACTACAAATATTGATTTTCCAACCGCTTTCGATGGGTCTCTAGTTGTATATGTCAATTCCCTATATGGCCAAAATCAGTTTTTTAATCCGGTGGCCAATACATTTGGATATATAATTCCTTTGGAATTAAATATCTCTGGAGATGTAATACGCTATGCACATTCTCCTATATATCCTCAGATGCGGGTTCACCATTTTTTAAAAACCTTACTAGATCTTACTGATGAAAGAAATCCCTTCAGCGAAGGTGATCTATATAAAGTTGTTCTTACTTCACACTGGCACAAAATGTTTAGAAACGACCTGGTGCAAAAGTGGTCAGGAGTTATTTTAGATAATGATTACCCTGCTTTTGCAGATCCTGAAGAGGAATTTATTTTGAAAATCAGTTCTTATCAAGCTGCTTTTCCTTCTAATGAGGTGTTAAAAGGTGTACTTAATACTTTTTGCGCTACGCTTTTCCGTGTTCAGGAAGGGCCTCAGCTTGTGAATGTAGTCAAGTTTAACCGCGATATTATTCAGGATGTATCGTTTGTAGATTGGGATTCTAGGTTAGGTAGTAAGCTTGTGCTTTCTCGTGAGTCGGCCCAAAATTATCTTTATGGGTACGATGATTTTAAAGAGGGAGTTGCTCCTGTAGATCCTGAATTTACTGTTCAAAATATTACTGACCTTATATCAGCGACGGTAGATCCAGTTACTAATGAGCGCCTTTACTACATAAGGAGCACCAATCAACTGATATTGAAAAAACTCAGGCCAAAGTTAAATTCATTTTCTCCAGATGAATTCTCCTATGAAGTGAAACATAATGGATTCGGGAGTGCTCAAAGTGATGGTGGATATCGGATTTCATCTGTGATCAGTCCTATGAAAATGCAACCTACAGAAAACATTGATCTTTTTGCAAGTGTCCAGGCTAAGCCTCAGCTACTGGCCTATCTTCCAATCTATGAAGGTTCTCGGTCAGTCGAATATAAGCCTCACATGATGATCTACTGGGGAAACATTGAAAACAGATTAAATCCGCCTTTGCAATTGCCATATTTAAGTTATCACAATTATGACGCTGGCGGTACAAGACTTGGTGATTTAAGTCTTCAGTGGGATGGTGAGGATGGTTTGATTGAAACGCATCACAGGCAATTTAAGCAATGGATCGAGTCAGATAGGTTGCTAGCATATGGTGAGTTTATCATTTCACCACACGGTATTAAAGATATTGATCTTTCTCAAAAAGTCATGGTACGCAATCGTCTGTGGTGGATAAAAAAAATGGTAGTACCACTGTCTAAAAAGAAAATCGATCCAATTCAAACCGACCTGATTGAAGCTCCATTGCCTGATATTATCTATGATGGATCTGGTAGCGGTTCAATTGGTGGATCTGGTAGCGGATCAGGTAGTGGAGAGCAAGAGCCAACTGGGACATGTTATACAGTGATAATTGATGAGTCGATTTTTGAAGAGGAATCTATGGAAATCAGCATTAAAAGACCTGGTGAAGCTCCAATCAGGCAATCATACACCACTTATTCAAGCTTTATAAATTTAAACTTTACAAATATCTACTTCTGCTCAGAAGTAGAACCAATTTTTTTTGTAAATGATATAGCATCATCACCTCCTAATGGGGTAAACGTTGAGCCTGGTGGTAGCTGCATGATTGATTCTGATTGTTCCTTGTAATGTAGATCTTGGCTTAGGGATAGAAGCGGAAAGCCCGGAGTGAGGTACGAGCGAGGACTTGCAGCGAATAGCCCGACCCTTGGGGAAGCCCCACATTACAATCAACAAAAATCTGTCCTTTCTAAAAAATGTGAGCTTTCGATATTTGGCTATATCTAATTGAAATATGCATCGAGCGATTAGCCAAACCTATGATGAAATGACAACTCATGAATTTTTACCCTCTATATGGATTAAAACCGTCGTTGTTATGATTTTCACTTTTCTCGAAATGAGATGGGAAGTCACATCCTTGCTTACCGGATTGATTTTTTTAGACACTATCACAGGTGCATTAAAGGCAAAACGACTAGGCATAGGATTTAGAAAAGATGAATTGTGGTGGGGTATTACTATAAAAATTTTAATTCTGATGATCCCGCACCTAATGGCTTTGATAGGAAAAATTATGGGATTAGACTGGGTTGCATTGGTCAATCTAGTGGTCTACATCATGATTGCCAATGAATTTACCAGCATTCTTACCAATATCTTGAGTATAAAGAAAAAGGAGTTGTATAAAAACTTTGACTTTATAGAGCTGCTATTCAATTGGCTAAAGGATCTGATAAGAGGATGGGCAGAGGGTAAATTAAAATCATACAAATGAGAAAGCTAACCACAAACTTTAATTTGAGTGAATTTGTGTTAAACAAATTTGCAAAAAATCAGGCTGAGCAACAGAGGGTAATAGACAGCCTTACAGAGGATATTGAAAAATCTATTGAAGAGCTAGCCAAAAATTTACAGGTACTAAGAGATGAATTGGGTGCTCGTATCACTGTAAATATAGGATTTCGCCCGAAGTGGTGGGAACTATTAAGAGGAAGAAGCGGAAAGAGTCAACACGCATGTGGTAAAGCTGCTGATATCGTAGTTAATGGGTTTACTCCAGCTCAGGTGGCCAATACAATTGAGCGCCTGATAGCAGAGGGTAGAATGAAGCAAGGCGGCCTCAAAGCTTATAATACATTTGTTCACTATGATATCCGTGGAGTAAGAGCACGGTGGTAAGATATGTCAAGGAAAGCTTTTAAAATCGAAACTACTGAAGGACCGCTCATTGTGGTTGGTTTAGATGAGTTTGCCGCTCATGATGCTGCTCGTGATTATCTCAGACAGCGAAATCTAACTGGTACAGGATCTATTCTCAGTACTGTAGAAATAGCTGATGAAGTTACCAGAGGAAAAACACCAAAATTAATTTTAATATGACTAAAGATGAACTGGATATCTTCGAACAAATCGAAGAATCTGCCAAAACAAAAGTAGATCAAAAGACCAAAGCTGGTACTTTTCTCGAAGGCGTAAAACGAATTTTGCTCAATATTGCCGGTGGCAAGGTGAGTAGATTAATTGTTGATGTGACAGCAATCCTTTTGGAACGATTGAAAATCGTAGAGCTTGTAGCAGGGCAAACACACAATAAAATAAGTGAGCTTGAAAGCCAAATCAAAGAGCTCCAAAAAACCATCCAAACAAATCAAAAACCATGAAAAAGTTAATTTTACTCTGTACCTGGATTGCTATGAGCTTTATGGTACTCACCTCTTGCGCTGGCCTGATCAAGCAGGTCGAGACTACGGCACCAAAGTATTTTGATTTTGTGTACAATGACACTCCGGGCATTGCAAAATGCTCTGACGGTAAGTTGAGAGCACTTATCGAGCAAAATACAAATGGAGTATGGCTAGTCGAAGGTGTCAAAAAAGATAAAGGATACTGGGTAGCTGCCCCGATCTTAAAAATCAAGGACACTACTCTCTCGCCTGAAGAAGAAAATGCCGATCGGATATATTTACCTCCGGGAAGCTTTAAAGTTCATAAGCTAGAAAAAAATTAATCTATGTTGAGTTTGATTCAGCAGCCACAGGCGCTCACCTTTAGCGGAAATATTCCTGACATCATTGTAGAGTCTACTGGATTGACTGTTAGGATGACTTTGAAAATGTCATCAAATACAATCTTAGTAGAGGATTATGTGTCGGATAATTCTGGAAGAGTACGCATTACCTTGCGTGACTTTATAGATGAGCGCTTGTTTTTTGATATTCCTACCGATGTGGATCTTTATGAGCAATTACGATCAGTTAGATCTTTTCAAGTCGAGCTTCAGTCTGGCACTGATGAGGTGGACTTTTCTTTTGTAGCTATCAAAGGAGGCGTCTCCGAACTCAATATTAATGTCCCTGAATTCCTCAAAGTAAACTGGCTCACTTGGCAGCCACAGACTAAGCCAGTGCGCAGTGATGAGCTTCAATGGTTGTCTTATTTTGCTGTTGCAGATGCTAAAGTAAAGGTAAAGGCATATTTCCAAGGTGGAATCACCGAGACTATTGACCTTCATAATCTGGATGCTGGCAGGCATTATACGATTAATGTCAACTTTGCAGCTATTAGACAAGAGTTTATTAATCAACCTTTATATTTTGACATATGGGTAGTTAATAATGGGGGTGATGAATTTGAATCATGGCATCAACGCTATATGCTTACAGATGAGAAGTATGATCATGAGGATCTTTTTTACTTTCAAAACTCCCTGAGTGGGTTGGACACTATCCGGTTAACAGGAGAAAAGAAATCTGTCAATCCTGTTGAAGTGGATTGGGCATTATTTTTTGATGAAATAGAAGAAGACTACCAAATCAATCCAAAAAAGGCATTTGAAAAAAATACTGGCTACTTTCGAAGCAAGGAAGAAATGCTTTGGGCTCAGGATTTTTTCCAATCCCTAAAAAAATACATTTATGAGGATGGAGCCTTTGTGAAAATAAGGCTTCAAAATCCTGAAATTACCACCTTGGAAAAGGAGCTTGTAAGCTTTGATTTTAAGTTTGGCTATACACGCCAAACAAAGTATTTAGCTCTTTTCAAAAAAAAAAGTCCTTTAATTGATCCGATAATTATCGGTCCTGGGGATGAGGAATTTATTCTTCCTCCCAAAATATCGGACTTTCCGCAAATCACCCTTCCAGATGATATTTTATTTCCTGTTCAAAAGCCGGGTACTGCAGGCTGGTTTTTTCTCAGTTTTACTCAGCTTATGGAGTTTTTTTATGGAAATCTTCCACCTGTATTTCATAATGCCACTCAAGGCAAGCAAGGTGGAGATCCTGAGAATGATGAATATTTTCATCTTAGTCAGGAAGAATACGAAAAAGTTAAAAATCTTACAGGTGGCATCCAGGATATCATCGCTGGAGCAAATATCAGCATCGACAAGACCGATCCAGCCAATCCGGTCATTAGTGCGACGGGAGGCGGCGGAGCTGCTACTCCTTATTTGACAGACTTACCCAATTGGCCTGATATTCCATTTGATAAAAATTACAGATATGTACATGAGATGTCGGGAGCGCAAGCTGTAAATATTGTCTCACCTGGGGCAGTTGTGGGCAATATGACAAAGCTGTATGTTAAAGCTGATGGAGTAAATAGGCTGGATGTAGAGGGGGCTCATGAAATAATTTTGGACACTTATTCAAATTCAGCAGGTCACTGGAATCGATACTTTTTTGAATGGACACCCGAGGGAAAAGCGATAGTCCAAATAACACAATTACATCAAGGAACTCCGAATGATGGGACAGGCCTAACAGTCCTGACAGTGACATTTGAGACTAATCATGTGAGAACTCATGTAATTACGAATAGTACAGAAATTCAGATTAATTCAACGAATGCAGAGATAGGATTCAGAACGCTTTTCTACTTTCAAGCTGACGGAATCAATAAGCCGTTTTTCGGTTCGGATATAGTTGTCAATTGGGATAATTATCGAAATGAGGCGGGAGTTTGGAACCGTTTTTTTCTGGAATGGACGCCAAACAATAAAGTAAGTTGTCAAATATTAAATAATTAATTATGTCAAGATTTAAAATTTCAGGAAATTGGTATGTTAGTGAATGGGGGGGCGATAACGCAAATGCGGGGACAGACCCAAATTTACCGAAAAGAACTATTGCGAACGTACCTAATACAAATGGGATTGTTGTAATAGGATCAGGAGTTTATAAAGAAAATAATTTTGGAGGCGCAACAAAAACAATAATAGGAGACGGAACCGTAATAATAGATGGTTTAGGAGGCAATTTAGGTTTATCGAATCAAAGCCAATGGAAGAATATTTGGTTCAAAAACGTTCAAAATTTAGGGCATTCCGCAGCAAATGGAGGTAATGAAAACAATATTTACGAAAATGTCTCTTTGCACAATTCACCTGGTAATTTATTTTTTTCTTATCGAAGTATTTTTTTACCCTCAACAATCAAATTAGCGACTTTGTCTTCAACTCAACTATATAATTGTATTGTATTAGAGCAAATAATTATGCCCTCGGTCAATAATAATACTTGGTCGGGTTCATTCATAAGTAAAAACGTAATATGGAATGTTTCGCCAACAGAAACTTTTTTTAATGTAGCTTTATTTAGCCACGGTTGCGTTAACGGAATTATTTCAAGAAATGGACTTAATTACGAAGCTAAACGTTTGTTCGATGGAAGCAATAGACCCGATGCAGACCCAAATATTTTAGATATAATTGACGTTTACCCAAATTTTTATAATAACGGTAATTTCGCTTGTGTTGACCCTGAGTTTTTAGATTTACATAACAAAATTGTAAAACCGACTTCACCTTTACTAAGAAGAAGCGCAAACGGGTTTTTTATCGGAGGAGTTCGAGCAGGTAAAATAATCGAATTAACAGACCCTAATTTTCAATTTGCATATACCCGTATTGACACTACAAACCCGAATTCTGTTTCAGTCCAAAGCGGACAACTCGACGGCGAAATTAGGATTACGGGTAGAATTTCGGACAGCGTAGTAAGTTCAAGACTATTAGTTTTGAAAACCCTTTTGAACTTTCTTCGAACCCAAACAGCCCCGACAGCAGAAAATAATAATGTACCTGATGCCGTGAAACAATTGGGGTTACTTGCGACTGAAATAGATCGTCCGAGACGCTTAACATATTGGATGCGAACAAGCTTAGACCCGAATGCAAATCAAGGCAGTCCGATTGAGATTTGGGACAACGACGGAGGACCAGCGGGCGCTTGGCTCTTAATGGAGGTCAATACAGAACCGAGAAAAGTATTTGCTAACGGGTTAATTTTGGGTAACGGAGACCCAAGAGGAGGAGGGCAAATAGGAAGCGCTTTTAATTTTCGTAGCATAGATTTACGAATAGTATTAGACCAAAATCGTATCTAAATGGCTTACCAAGAACCCGAAGGATTTGAGGGCTTTGTAATTAACACAGGTCTTCCAGCTGAAATCAAAGAAGCTTTAGGATTTCAGGGTTTTGTTATTTCTATAAGTCCCGAAACTATTAGAATACCTATTGGATTTGAGGGTTTTATAATTGCCTATTCCGAGCAAGAAATTTTTTTGAAAGTTCAGGATTTTCGAGGCTTCCCAATTCGAAACGCCGTGGTTCAAGTCAACGAACCCGACAGACCGCCCGCTTTTACGGATTCATCCGGTTTAGTTGCGCTGTTATTAGACGAGGTAAATCCAAGTCAAATCCGAATAACAAAAAATAAGAGTTTCATAGACCTTACCTATAATCCCTTAACGGCACCAAAACTCAAAACAGTAGTGTTTCAGCCCACATTGATGGAATAAACTTACCCGATTATTAAGCGATTAAAAACGGCTAATGTCAATTCGATTTTTTAATTTAGGTCTGTACATGGATCTACTCATATATAAAAACCCCCAAGCTATGTGGCTTGGGGGTTTTTGTTAAAAATTAGTGATTATACAGATATACCAGCCTGTTTCTGATTTTTTTGATTTTTCTATTAAGGATATAATGCAATCTGCTAGGCTTATTATTAGGATAATCAAAAGAAAATTCTTGTATGATTTTATAGGCGTGCTTAACTCTTTCGTCTCTCAGATTCCAGTTAAATTCTTGAAATTTTCTATCAAGCTCAATGGTATATTTATTTAAATTTTCAATGTGGGTGATTAGATCATTGTCTGCAAGAAGTACGGCATAAGTTTCAAGCTCGTTGTTTTTCAATACTGCCTCAGTAAAATCATCATAACCTTTATCATTAATTGATTTGATATCCCATAATACATCTTTCAAATCATTGTACTTCCTGTCATCAAATATTGGAAATGAAACATGGTATTGGTTGATGTATGAGCTTTCCAAAAACGATAAAATTTTTAAACTTTCTATAATTAATTTCTGCTTGTTTTCAACTTTAATTTTTTGTTCATGGTCTTTCAAAAAATTGAAACCAAACCTAAAAGTTAGGTAAAAAAAGTACGTTTGTAGCACCATTAATGCCATCATGATGATATTAGTACTACTATTGATCACTGTGACCCAAAACTCAATTTTCAATAAATCTCCCATATTTTGTTATTTCAATACTCCTACTTTTTAACTCTTCAATATATTCATTTAAAGCCTTTTGATCACCATCATCAATCGCCTTAATAGCCATGATCACCAATTCCTTGAGCTGTCTACCTTTTGCGAGCCTTTCGAATGGTAATTTTTTCTGAGTGAATACGAGAGTTCGGATTTTGTTTTCAATTCGAATTTTAAGTGCTTCTAATTCTTCTTTTAATGGATTCATGTCAATTATCTTGACAACCTCTGTCTCTCAATATATTGTATTAGAACTTATTGCAGTAATAGTGCCGTTAAAAAATCCAAACAAAAAAAGTTATGGACTCACAATTTATTTTTAAGTGCCAGAACCGAGAGGTTCATCTTTCTTCTATCGAGGAGTTTATCCGGAGAAATCCAAATCTTACGGGTGAGATCTTAGCTCTAGAGCTTGAATCAATCAAGGATTGTCTTATTTGCTTTGATCTCGGAGATTGCAAGTTGAAGGACATTCAGCACTCTCTAAGAGTGCTGAATGAGCTGATAACCCTATTCAGGGAAATTTGACCCTAAAGACCCTTTTTTGAACTCATTAACTCCATTTGTTCTCGTAGCCTTTGATCATCTACGTGGACATAAATCATCGTAGTACTTATTTTAGCATGGCCCAAAAGCCTTTGAAGGACTTCTATATGTCCGCCATTACGCAAAAAAGAAGTGGCAAATGTATGCCTGGCCACGTGTGTGGTCAGGTTTTTACGAATACCTTGGTCCAGAGCTATATCCTTTAAGATCCTGTTTGTTGGCTGCTCCATCATAGCGTTAAAAAGTGGTCCTTTTTGGTTTTCTATAAAATCAAAAGCTTCATCAATAAGGGGGATTTTTACAACCTTTTCAATGTTTCGTGTTTTGTATGGTTCAAATATGAGCAGGTCATCTACGATTTGCCTCCATGTTATGCGCTGAATATCTGAAAATCTTAGTCCCGTGTAACATGAGAATAAAAATTGACCCAAAACACGTTTGTGGGATGGCGGTATAGATTCAGAGTTGTAATAAAAATTGAGTTTTTTGAGTTCCTTATCATTTAGAAAAATGATTTTGGATGTTGTCGTAGGTAACTTGTATTCACCTAGACTTTGGGTGTTGATTGCTATACCGTTTTTTGCTGCTCTCCCGGCAGTAGCTTTGACCATTTTTAAAATTGACCAGGCAGAATTGATTTTAAGGTTTTTCTTAGCTCTTAGCCAGGTCTCCAAGCTTTGCATCAACTGCATATCAATTTCCCCAAATCGGATTTCACTTTTCCACTCAGCTATTTTTTTAAGCTGCGACTTGGTGTTCTTATAAGTCTGTTGGGATATTTTTCCTTCAGCATACCGGTCTTCATTGTCCAGCTCTGCCCAGATCAGAAAGTTTTTTTTCGCACCGTACCTGGAATACTCTTTATGAAATTGCTCGATAGACAGTTCAAAATCTGAGTGTCTGTAGAACATAAATATCTCATTGATCTTGGCTTTTTCTTTTTGGACCAGCATGTTGAAGTCCTGGGCATCTTTATCTGATTTGTTTCTGGGAAGAAACATGCCTGTTCGATTATCGAAGAATTTGATTGGCCATGAAACTTTGAGAGGGATTGTGGTGCGATCAGAATCTATGATGACCTGAAGGTACACGGAGGCTGTGCCATCGGAATTTTTTCTGTCTTTCCGGATTCTGGCTTCTACACTAGCTCTCATGCGCCCTCCATTTCTTGTGTGAAAATTTGGCGACATGATAGCCGTTTTGTGTTGGTTTTTTAAAGAAAAAAGCATGCTTTTTCGGTTTTATGTGAAACGAAAAACATGCTATTCTTATCAATTTAAGGCTTTTTAGCCTTGCGGAGTACCCAGGGCCGGAGTCGAACCGGCACGAGTGTAACCTCATTGGTGTTTGAGACCAACGCGTCTACCAATTCCGCCACCTGGGCATTTCAATTATTCCGCGTTCCTTGCTGAACGGGATGCAAATATGAATACTATTTTTTTTTCCTGCAAGCCCCCTCAAGGCAGTTCTACAATTTTTTTTGAAGAAAATGCTGTGGGTTTACCCGCAAACAGGGTTTTGGTGAATCCCCATACTCCTTTAAATAATTCAGAATCACGATATTGATTCAGGGCTTCTTCAGATTCCCAATGACTGTAAGTCATGAAAATATTTTTAAAATTTTCATCCTGCCACAGCTCTAAATGATGGCAACCGGGAAAATTTCTGATTTTTTCCTTGTTGGCGTGAAAATTTTCCAAAAAAGCAGGGATGTGTTCCTCTTGAAACTCCATGCGGACCACTCTGATCAATAACTCCATTAGTTTTCAAAATTTATGTAAATAGGAGAATCTACCCGTAAACCCAGTAGCTCTGCCCCATGTCCTTGGTTGATGCCGATTTCCATGATGCCCAAACTATTGAACAATACAAAGCAATCCCCATTATCAACCTCCTCATAGGAATGGTTGATCGAGGTGGCTTCTTCCCGTCCAAAGCGGATGGTAAAACGACCTGGATTGAGCAAGTCAAATACCTCCTTAGGAATATTGGTCAGCATATTGCCGTAATTGTCGATTTGAAGTACATGTCCTACAATCTCCTGTCTGGTAGCCTTAAACTGTCGACCGATCATGCGCTTGATGGACCGTAAAGGCCCACCAAAATCATGAATGGCGGCCCCGCTAGCTACTTTTGCGGCAATCGGTGCCAATAAGTCTTTCGTGGGGAATGTGGTGCCCTGCAGATGGGCATCGGTCAGTTGCACGGCAATCCCAGGTTCTTGTTCGGATAATAGACTTAATACCCCATTATTGGGTCCGATGAAAATATGCTCCTCATGCTTGATGGCGATAAATCCATCTTTTTTCACATCCGTAGCATTGAGTGCAAGTAGGTGTACTGTGCCTTTAGGGAAGTCTTTGTATACTGACTTCAACAAAAATGCAGCCTGCGCAGTGTTGTAGGGTTCGATTCGGTGGCTGATATCCACTATGGTCAACTGGGGGTTGATTGATAACATCTTCGCTTTGACAGCGGGTACGTAAAAATCACGTTCTCCAAAATCTGAGGTGAATGTTATCAGCGCCATAAGTGCAAGTCTATTAAATTTTTCTATTTTTGTGATAGGTGTGAACAAAATTAGGAATTTATTCTTTACACCATAGATAGAATTCATTAATCAAATACAACAGATTGGTAGAGAAAGTAATTACGTTGGAAAACATTCCACTCCTCGATTTTTTGGGAGCAGGAAATGAAAATATCAAACAGATTTCGGATGCATTTCCCCAAAGCAAAATTATCTCAAGGGGCAATGAAATCCGCATACAAGGCCGAGCGCCGGAAATTCTTAGAATCAACGATCTTTTGAATATGCTCTTTCAGCATTTTCATCGTTTTGGGCATCTGAGTCCCGATAACGTGAAAGAGTACTTGGCCTTGGAAAATGCCCCTTTTCAAAATGATGAGGTCAACGATGTAATCGTCTATGGTAACAAGGGCTTGGTAGTCAAACCCAAATCTGCCAATCAACGCAAATTGGTCGATGCAGCCTTCAAAAATGATTTGGTTTTCGCTTTAGGTCCTGCTGGAACGGGGAAAACCTATATTGCAGTAGCGTTGGCTGTACGGGCATTGAAAAACAGAGAAGTCAAGCGTATCATAATTACTAGACCTGCTGTAGAGGCTGGAGAAAACTTGGGTTTTTTGCCGGGTGATCTGCAGGAGAAGTTAGATCCCTACTTAAGGCCTATATATGATGCGCTAAGTGATATGGTGCCAGCGGAGAAGTTGAAGTATTATCAAGAGACCCGTGTGATTGAGATTGCACCTTTGGCTTATATGCGGGGAAGGACTTTGCATGATGCATTTGTACTGTTGGATGAGGCTCAAAACACCACAAGCGAGCAGATCAAAATGTTTTTGACCCGTATGGGACCTAATTCTAAGGTGATTATCACGGGAGACCAAACGCAGGTAGATTTGCCCAATAGACAAAAATCAGGTTTGAAAGAGGCCTTGAGGATATTAAAAGATGTGAAGGGTATCGGGATTGTGAATTTGAGTGGAAAGGATGTTATCAGACACAAATTAGTAAAATCCATCATTGAGGCTTACGATAGAGAAGAAGCTGAAAAATTAGAAAAAAGAGATGCCTATAACAGTAGAAAAGGTCCTGACGCAGGAACAGCTTGATATCATTTTTGGTATTCGGGAAAAGGTATTCGTCATTGAACAGGAGGTGGGTCCTGCAGAAGAATATGATGAGTTTGAAAATTCCTCCACGCACTTTCTAGCTAAACTAGATGATACGCCCGCAGGAACGGCCCGTTGGAGATATACGGATAAGGGAGTCAAATTGGAACGATTCGCTGTCCTGAAGGAAAAGCGGGAAAAAGGAGTGGGGCAAGCCTTGGTGAAGGCAGTCGTAGATGATATTGCGGCCCAGCCAAATTCCAAAGGAAAAAAACTGTATATGCATGCTCAATTGGACGCCATGCCTTTGTACGCCAAGTTTGGTTTTAAACAAGTTGGTGAACTATTTGAGGAATGTAACATACTCCATTACAAAATGGAACTATATTTGTAAACATTTAATTTAAAAATCATTTGCGATGAAAAAGGTTTTATTAATTTTTCTACTTTGTTTCTCAAGTCAACAACTGCTTTTTGCCCAGGACTTTGCTGGCTCGGAGGTAAGACTTAATTTCCTTAATCTGATTGCTTTGGGGAAAGTTGAATTAGGGTATGAAAAATTTATAGCAAAGGATCAGTCTGTAGGTGTTGAATTACACTTAAATGATCGATTTGCTTATAGGTCAACAGGTTCCGATCGAAATTTCAGTGCATCATCTATTCAGCTTTCTTATCAGTTTTACTTTGCTGGGGAAGAAGATCATCGGCTGTTTTTATTCCCTTTCTTCAAGTATAGATTTGGAGAATTCTCTGAACCAGCCGGTGTAACCAATTTGAACAGTGGATTCATTGGCCTCGGAGGTGGTTACAAATGGGCATTTAACGATAAGTTTGCTTTTGGCCCATTTGCAAGCATCGCAAGGGGTTTTAGTGAAGAAGTTCAGGATCGCTTTAGCGCTATAGAGTTCAATTTTGGATTCACTGTAGGGTTGAGATTTTAAAATAAACGTTTAATATCGGCTAGAAAGGAGGGATTATTTCCCTCTTTTTTGTTTTCTAGGTAAATTTCAGAAAGCATTGAGCCTATGAAATTTGCCGAGTATCCATTTGTGCGCTATTTGCCTTTTTTTGTGGGAGGTATTCTCCTGCAACCTTGGATACCTGCCTTGCTTCTGACTTATCTTTCCTATGCTTTAATTGGTTTGGGGCTAGTTCTGGCTGGTTTGGTGGTTTATAATCGTTACCGAAGTTTTTATCGGTTCAAGTTTACCATCCCCTTAATGGCCTATACACAATTGATTCTTTTTGGGGTCTATATAAAATCCTTGCAACACGAAAGGGACAATCAACAACAAGAGCTCTCACTGGTAGGATTGAAGGGCTACACTGCCATTGTACTGGAACATGAGCAACAAAAACCTAATTCCAAACTCAATAGGGTAAGGGTAAAGGAGTTATTTTATTCAGACACCTCTTTTCGGGCTGATGTGGAGGTGTTGCTCTATCACCGAAGGGAATATCCTTTGAAGTCAGGGGATTTGATTTGGGTGCCTCAAGCTTTTCAGCGAATTAATGGCCCTCGCAATCCGGCCGAATTTGATTATCGAGCGTTCATGGGTAGGCAAGGGGTGTTTTATCGGCAGTTTCTTTTTCAAGAAATTGCAGTGATTGGTCAATTGTACGAGCAGCCTGTAGAAAATTTCTTTCAAGCTTTGCGATTTCGGATTCAAGTGGCTTTTCATACACATTTTCAAAATACCCAAGCCCGACAAATAGCCAATGCCTTGCTATTGGGCCAGAAAAAAGACTTGGATAAAGAAGTTTCAGAGGCCTATGCCACAGCAGGTGCTATGCATATTTTGGCGGTTTCGGGATTGCACGTGGGGATTATTTATGGATTTTTCTTTTTATTATGGAAGCCTTATCGACTCGCAACTGGAAAGCGGGTATTGTTTTTGTCCTTTGTGATCGCTTTGATTTGGTGTTATGCTTTATTGACAGGGATGTCGCCTTCAGTGATGCGCTCGGCTACCATGTTTACGATCATAGCTTTGGCACAAATGAAGTCCAGAAGCCCCTCTATTTTCAACGCCATAGCCTTATCAGCTTTTCTGTTACTGCTATTTGATCCCAATCTTTTGTTTTCGGTGGGGTTTCAATTATCCTACATAGCATTATTGGGAATTTTATTGATACAGCCTTTACTAGTAAATCTTTGGGTACCTTCTCTGAGATCAGTAGAGTATGTCTGGCAGATAACTACCGTAGGCATCGCTGCACAAGTGGCGACCTTTCCGATTTCAGCCTATTACTTTGGGATTTTTCCAACCTACTTTATGCTTTCAAATTTGATTGCTATACCTGGAGCATTTTTAATTATGTCTGTGGGAGTGCCCTATATGCTGCTTTCAGAGATTCCCATGATTGCGGATGCCTTGGGCTGGTTGACGGAGCATTTAATCCGATTGATGAATGTCTTGATAGCCGCGATTCAGTGGCTACCTGCATCCCGATTGGCAGTGGATTGGTCTTTATCCTTGATTTGGTTTTATCTGGGGACCCTAGTTTTCCTATTACTACTTGCTTATTATCCGCAAAAACTGACAGCATATTTGTTACTTGGGTTAGGTGCTGTATTTGTCGCATGGTCTTGGTTTGAGCGGGTTCAGCAAGGAAAGCAAGATGCATACATTATTTCTTACGACTTGAATAAAGGGGAGGTAATTGATCTCTTCCTCAAAGGAAAGCGATACAGTTATGAAAATGCAAGTGAGGATGAACGCTCATTCAAAGTGGAGCCTTTTCGGAAAAGCATAGGGGCAAAGGAGTCCTTTCCACTCCAGCTCATTCATAAAGAGGGGCAGGACTATCTCCTGTTACCCGATTTAGGGCTAGTTACTAAGGATAGTTTGTATAACCTTGCTGAGCAAAGCTGGCAATTTGATGAGGGGAAATGGAAAGCCATTACGCCACTTACAGAAGAGTTGATGGATTCAGGGGCTATGAAATTTAAATTTGCAACTCCTTTTGGAAATCCTAGGTAGTGTATGCCTATTTCTAGTATTTTGTGAAAACTATTGAATGAAAAACATGAACCAACCCATCTTGACCCAAGTACAGGATCGCATAGGAACCATCATTTTGAACCGTGCGGATAAACGGAATGCGCTGAATTCGGAAATGGTAGAGGAAATAAAGATTGCCCTCTCAAGTTTTTCCACAAACCCAGATGTCAAAGTGGTCATCATCAAAGCGGAAGGCCCTGCCTTTTGTGCGGGAGCAGATTTGGGTTACTTGCAGCAACTTCAATCCAATACCTATGATGAGAATTTGGAAGATAGCCGTAATCTGAAAGATTTGTTTTATCAAATCTATACTTTTCCTAAAGTGGTGATTGCCCAAATCCAAGGACATGCCTTGGCCGGAGGTTGTGGCTTAGCTACTGTATGTGATTTTTCTTTTGCCGTAGAAGAAGCAAAATTCGGATACACAGAAGTGAAAATCGGCTTTATACCGGCGATTGTCAAAGTATTTCTATTGAGAAAAATAGGAGAAGGAAAAGCAAAGCAACTCTTGCTAGACGGGGATTTGATCACTGCTCAAGAGGCCAAAGAAATGGGCCTGATCAATTGGGTGGTCAAGTCAGATGAATTGGAAGAAAAGGTAAATAGCTATGCGCAAAAACTTATCCGCCAAAACTCCGGTCAATCCATGAGACTGACGAAGGAGATGATTGCCTTGGTGCAGGAAAAGAGTTTGGTGGATGGCTTGGACTATGCAGCCCAAATGAATGCAAGGGCTAGAGGGACGGAAGATTGTCAAAAAGGGATAGCAGCATTCCTAAACAAAGAAAAATTGACCTGGTAAGATGCAAGAAAAGGCATATCATATTCTCCAACAGTTTTTTGGGTATTCGGAGTTTCGTCCGGCCCAATTGGGGATTGTTATGTCTGCCTTGGAAGGGAAGGATGCTTTGGCCTTGCTGCCTACAGGTGGGGGAAAATCCATTTGCTTCCAAGTGCCTGCTTTAGCCATGGAAGGAATTTGTGTGGTGGTGAGTCCGTTAATTGCCCTGATGAAGGATCAAGTGGATAATCTACGCAAAAGAGGCGTCTTGGCCTCTGCAATCTATTCCGGCATGAGCCGTAGGGAGATAGATACGGTTTTGGATAATTGTATCTATGGGAATTATAAATTTCTCTATGTCTCCCCTGAGCGCTTGAAGTCAGAACTTTTCATCGAGCGCTTTAAGAAGATGAAGGTTTGTTTGTTGGCCATCGATGAAGCGCACTGCATTTCCCAATGGGGCTATGATTTTAGGCCTCCATATTTGGAAATTGCCGCCATTCGTCAGTGGCATCCACAGGTTCCTTGTATGGCCTTAACTGCTTCCGCTACTCCTCGGGTCAAGCAGGATATCATAGATAAATTGGAGTTGAGGCAACCGCAGGTTTTTGTCCGTTCCTTTTCCAGAAAAAACCTTAGCTATACCGTTCGCTTTGCTGAAAATAAATTGGAGCAAGGTATCCGCATTCTCCAACGAGTGCCTGGCACGGCTATCATCTATGCCCGCAATCGCAAAGGAACCAAAGAACTGGCAGGTTTGCTCAATCAAGCGGGTATTCCAGCTACTTTTTACCATGCGGGGCTACCAGGTGAAGTGCGGGAAAGCAGGCAGTTGGAGTGGAAATCCAATAAAATTCGTGTCATGGTGGCTACCAACGCTTTTGGGATGGGAATCGATAAGCCCGATGTGCGTTTGGTTTTGCACCTGGATTTACCCGAAAATTTGGAAAATTACTATCAGGAAGCAGGCAGGGCCGGTCGGGATGAACTCAAGGCTTATGCGGTCTTACTGACCAATGAACAGGATTTGAAGACCCTACGGGACCGGGCAGAAATTGCCTATCCTCCCATTGAGTACCTCCGCAAAGTTTATCAATGTCTGGCCAATTATTACCGAATGGCGGTTGGCAGTGGCTTAATGGTGAGTTTTGATTTTGATTTACAGGATTTTTGTCAGACTTATTCCCTGGATTTGCTTATAACATACAATGCCTTAAAAGTCTTGCAAGAGGAAGGTTTTGTGGAGCTAAATGAAAGTTTTTTTGCACCATCCAAAATCAAGTTTGTGGTTAACCATGGGAAATTGTACGAAGTGCAGATTGCCCATGCCAAATTGGATCCATTGATCAAGGTGTTACTTCGAACCTTTGGTGGAGAGCTATTTACGGAGTTTTTGTCCATACAGGAAAACAAACTGGCTAAAGCCATGCAGATATCCGAAACCCAATTGGTACAGGGCTTGCAGCAGTTGGATAAGCTTGGTGTTCTGGCCTATGAACAGCGAAAAGATAAGCCTCAAGTTACTTTTTTAACAGAGCGATTTGATGCGGGAAAATTGCCTCTGCAAAGCAAACGCATCGCTGAACGTAGGGAAAATGCAGTAGAAAAAGCAGATTCCATGATCTCCTATGTCAGGAATGCACAGGTCTGTAGGGCTAATCAGATTTCCCATTATTTTGGAGAAGTTTCAGATCATCAATGTGGCATTTGTGATGTTTGCATCCAACAAAAAAAACAAGGTGGAGCGCATTACGTAAAGGTAAAAAGTAAGATAATTCAAACTTTACAGGAGGGGAAACGGTTCTCTATGCATACGCTGGAGGAGGTGACAGGATTGAAAAAAGAGCAAGAGACCATCGAAGTCCTTCGAGACCTATCTGACGAGGGGTTGATCGTCGAAGAACCCAGCGGTGAATATAAACTCAACAAATAATGGCCGGATTTATTGATGATCTTTTTGGGAAATTGTTTCCTAAAAGAAATACGCCACTACAGGTAAAGGAAAATTTTGTGCAGTCTTCGCAGGATATGTTGGACTTGGAGATTTGGTTACAGTCTTCTGAATGTTCATATATTCTGGACCTTGTGGGTAAAAATTATCATTTTAAAAAAGCCAATATCAATGCTAAGCCAGAGGTGCATACCTTGAACAGTCCCTACGCTAACGGATTTGCCGTTTCTTACGATCCACCATTTAATCCTGAAACTTTTTCTAAACTTTTCTTTGCTTTTGGCCGACGAATGTTAGCTTTGGGATATAGACAGGTGAGTTTGGACAGAAAAATTGAAGAAATCAACGATAAAGTCAAAACTACCGAAAAACAATACTTTAAACCACCCCTACAAGCTGAGGACTTCACCAGTAAAATTGATCAGCTGTATGGAAATGTAAGTGTGGAAAAAGTGACGATTGACAATGAACCCAGTTTTATTAAAGTCTTGGTGACCGTGTATTCCGATCACCTGTACCAAAAGGCAAAACCTTTTGACGAGTTTATTGATCATATCTTTGAAACCAACACACCATGAACAGGCAAACACTCAGAGAAAACCTAGAAAATTATCGGACACCATTTGAAGAGGAAGCAGCAGCTGTAAAAGATTTTATTGATTTGACATACGATGACCTGGCTTTTCGCAGGGAGCGTATTCAAGGACATTTTACCGGTTCTGCCTGGATTGTAAACAAACGAAGAACGCACGCTTTATTGACTCTTCATAGGAAATTGAACCGTTGGTTACAACTAGGAGGACATGCCGATGGGAATGAGAATCTTCGGGAAGTAGCGATGAATGAAGCACGCGAGGAAAGTGGATTGACTTCGCTAAGATTGGTGGATAGTGGGATTTTTGATGTTGACCGTCATATTATTCCCAAAAAAGGAGAGATACCCGAGCACTTTCACTACGATGTTCGATTTTTGATAGAGGCTGAGATTGATGAGCCTTTAGTGATTTCGGAGGAAAGTAAAGATTTGGCTTGGATACCTTTTGACCGAGTAGAAGATTTGACAGGAGGCAATTCCTCGATTCTTCGAATGCTTGAAAAAACCAGTAAATCAGAAATATTAATTTGACATGAGTCAGCAGTTAGTCATTAGTGGATTGGAGGATGTGAGGTCCTCTTTTTCATTTTCAGTGCCTTTGCAGGTGCGTTTTTCCGATATCGATGGATACATGCATGTGAATAATGGGGTGTATTTCAGTTACCTGGAACACGCCCGTGCCTTGTATCTGTATCAGCAATGTGGTTGGGATGTGATGGACGTTGGGACGGTGGTAGCTGATTTACACATTTCCTACAAAAAGCCTATTCATGCCTTTGATCGTGTGTCAGCTTTTGTCCGCTGCAAATCAGTAGGCAATAGCTCGTTTGTGTTGGAGCAAGTGTTGGCAGGGACCACGGAAAAAGGTGAAGAAGCCATCTATGCAACAGCTTCCGTGGTGATGGTTTCGGTGGATATGAAGACCATGAAGCCCACACCTGTACCTACTCAATACCGAGTTAAATTGGAGCAGAAGTAAGAGAATCAGGGGTAAACCCCTATCTTTGCAGGAAATTTACGAAACGTGAAGAAGCAACTAGTATTCTGGGTAAGTCTGATTTGGCTAGCATCCTGCAGCCCATCAGCTGACGAGTTATTCCAGGAAGGAATCCGTCAATTGGAAGGTTCCGATTATCAAAAAGCAATCACTTATTTTGATAGAGCCATTGATCAAGACGCAAACTTTGCATCCGCTTTGAATGCCAAGGGCATTGCCTTGATTCAATTGGCCCAATATGACCGTGCCATTGAAGCATTAAACCGTTCTATAAAAATCGATAGCCTAAGCTATAAACCTTACCTGAACCGTGGAAATGCCTGGTTTGAAAAAGGGGAATTCCGTGCCGCAGTGATGGATTACAATACTGCTAATGGTTTGGAACCAGGGATTTTGGATGTGTATTTTAACCGTGGGGTAGCTTTGATGGGCCTCGAGTCCTATGAAGATGCGATTTTTGATTTTGACATTGTCATTCAGGAAAATCCAGGGAATTCCCGCGCTTGGTTTAATAAAGGCAAGTCCGAGTTTTGGAATAACGATCCAGTTTCTTCCATTAACTCTTTGACAAAAGCGGTGGACTTAGACAACACCAATGGAGAGGCATATTACCTGATAGGTACCATTCAAATGTCTGCTTTCAATATGGTGGACGAAGGCTGTGTCAACTTCAAAATGGCCAGAAGTTTGGGTTATGCCGGTGCACAAACCTGGATTGAAGATTTTTGTAAAGATTAATGGCACAGATCGGGACAGCGCTTGAGCAGGCTGCTGCATATTTGTCAGCAGGTGAATTGGTCGGGATACCGACGGAAACTGTCTATGGATTGGCTGGAAATGCCTTGAATCCGGATGCAGTGACCAAGATATTTACGACCAAAAACCGTCCGAGCTTTGATCCTTTGATCGTGCATACCTCTGATATTTATAAGGTTGAAGGATTTGTCCAAGATTTTCCAAGGCCCCTACGCTTACTAGCGGAACGTTTTTGGCCAGGTCCTTTGACCTTATTATTGCCGAAAAAGCCAATAGTACCAGATTTGGTCACTTCTGGCTTGGATACTGTGGCAGTGCGCATACCCCGTCACGAACTCACTTTGGAATTGTTGAGGCAATTGCCCTTTCCTTTGGCAGCCCCAAGTGCAAATCCTTTTGGCTACATCAGCCCAACCAAAGCTTCGCATGTCAACGATCAACTTGGTGACAAGATCCCCTACATTTTGGATGGAGGTGCTTGTGAGGTTGGTTTGGAGAGCACCATTGTGGGGATGTTGGACGGGGAGGTGACAGTGTTCCGTCTCGGAGGTTTGGAAGTGAAGAAAATCGAGAGCATCGTTGGCAAGGTGCAAGTGATGGCCCATAGCAGTTCCAATCCTCAAAGTCCCGGCATGTTAAAATCGCATTATGCACCAACGAAGCCATTTATCATCGGTAATTTGAAGGAACTGGTTCAAAAATATCAGAAAGAACAACTACCATTTGCCGTTTTATCTTTTCAGGAGCATTTTTCAGACTTGGATTCAGGAAAACAAATGCAGCTTTCTTCCCGTGGAAGCTTGGAGGAAGCTGCAAAAAACTTGTTTGCTGCCATGAGAACTTTGGACAGTCTGAATGTTTCTGTAATTTTATCCGAGTATTTGCCTGACGAAGGTCTAGGTAAAGCCATTAATGATCGACTCAAGCGGGCTGCTGCAGAGTCTATGGATGGTCTAGAGGATAGTTAGATTTCAAACCTTTTAAACAATAACCATATGAGTAACAAATTCAGAAGTGTTGACAGCATTGAATTCAAGGGTAAAAAAGCGTTGATCCGCGTGGACTTTAACGTGCCTTTGGATGGAGACTTAAAAGTCACTGATGATACGCGTATCCGTGCTGCTTTGCCAACCATCCAAAAGATTTTGGGAGATGGTGGTGCTGTGATCTTAATGTCACATTTGGGAAGACCTAAAGAGGGTCCAACCGATAAATATTCTTTAAAACATGTGATTGGTAACCTGGAGGCTTTGCTAGGTAAATCCGTCAAATTTGCCAATGACTGCATAGGAGATGAGGCCGTAAATTTGGCAGCATCCCTTCAGGCAGGTGAGGTGTTGTTATTGGAGAACCTACGTTTCTACAAAGAAGAGGAAAAAGGAAACGAGGAGTTTGCTGGAAAACTAGCAAAACTCGGGGATGTATATGTGAACGATGCCTTCGGTACTGCTCACCGTGCGCACGCTTCTACGGCAGTGATTGCACAGTTTTTTGAAGAAAAAGCAACCGGCTACTTGATGCTATCTGAGTTGGAAAATGCTGATAAAGTATTAGAAAATCCAGAAAGACCCTACACGGCAATCATGGGTGGAGCCAAAATTTCTGATAAGATCTTGATTATCGAGCGCTTATTAGAAAAGGTAGATAATCTTATCATTGGTGGTGGGATGTCTTACACTTTCTCCAAAGCCAAAGGTGGTCAAATCGGTAATTCTCTTTGTGAGGAGGATAAATTGGACTACGTATTGGAGTTGATGAAGAAAGCAGAAGCTAAAGGTGTGAAAATCATCCTTCCTGTAGATACGGTGACTTCTAAGTCATTTGCTAATGACGATGAGCAGGGCTTGGCGAGTGCAGGGGAAATTCCTGCTGACATGATGGGCTTAGATATTGGTCCAGAAACAAGAAAATTATTTGCTGATGTTATCAAAAACTCCAAAACCATCCTTTGGAATGGTCCTATGGGCGTATTTGAGATGTCGAGCTTCGTACATGGTACCGTGGCTGTTGCTGAGGCAATCGCAGAAGCGACTGAAAATGGAGCCTTCTCTTTGATCGGTGGTGGTGACTCTGCTGCTGCGGTCAATAAGTTTGGTTTCACGGATAAGGTGTCGTATGTATCCACTGGTGGTGGTGCTTTATTGGAACACATGGAAGGTAAAGTACTTCCAGGTGTAGCAGCTTTGCAGGTATAATTTGTAATAAAATAATCACAAAAAGCAGGTTTGGAGACGGGCCTGCTTTTTCTTTTTCGAATTATCGGTTTTAAGTTTTAACTTAGGAACCAAAATCATCTTAAACCCGATTTGGGTTTCTAGTGCGTATGCAATTCGTGAAAAAAATCCTCCCCTTTCTTTTCCTTCTGCTGTTGTTCAATTCTTGCATGGAGTTTGAAGAAATCGATGGGCCTTGCTTGGTGTTCTTAGTAGCGGATGATGATGGCCGGGAGCGTTTTTATGAGATCCGGGAGGATATTCGTAGAAATAAGTCCACCGGTGTATTTACCTACAGAGATGAAGAGGGACGACTGTGGTCGATTTCTTTAGCGGAAAACGGCCGTTATTATTCCAAAAGTACTATCGAAATACCCATAGAGGTTGACCGCATCGAATGTGGAACTCGCATATACAATGAGCGGGACAGAAGCGAGGATGATGATTAAATAAACGAAGCAGTGGAACCATCAGTAATTCCAGCGGTTGAGATTGATGAGGAGCTTTTGACCGAAGCTAAGATACAGGCGGATGTGGAAAAGCAAGTGATCGTCCATGTGACTATACAGTCAACTTACAGTTGGTGGCAATTACGTATCTGGCCGAGTACATATTTGATTCCTCGAGAAGGTGGTGCCCAAGCAAAATTATTGAACGCGGATAATATTCCTTTTTATCCACAGTGGCTGCACATTTTTGGGCCTATACATCGATTTACCTTGATTTTTGAGGGGCTGCCGAAGGACTGCGAGGTGTTTGATCTAGTAGAAGAAATCCCACAAAAAGGAGGTTTTGAAGTAAACGGCATATGCCGCAACCAATCCGACGTGTACCACGTGGAAATCTTCGAATAATTCAGTTAATCGTATAAGACACCTAAATAGTAAAGATTTTTAGCTTGGAATCCTTTTCTGGATTTCATTTCACGCAACGAGCGCAACGATTTACCGCCACGCTCGCTGAGAGTTTTGTCCACGAATGGCACTAAGTTTGTCTTTTCCTGAAAATTCTTGACACTTTTTTAAGAATAATTCTCTTATCTACATGTCACCAATATATCGCCGAACCTGTCTGCCACTAGTAGAGGCATATTTCAACTTTATTTCGCGCTAGCATATTTCAATAAAGATTCATCCTTCATCCTTTTCTTCCTACCCTCCAACCCGGCCCCTCGCTAAAAAGCTATCAATATAGCTTTTCTTAACGCTCGGTCCTCCCTCAACCTTCATCCTTCATCCTTCATCCTTCCCTCATCACTCTCTGAACTTAAACCCGGAAGGTCCTCTGCCTGCTGTAAAGGTCTTGACTTCTTGACCTGATTCATTGACTACAATGACGCTGCCATTGCCTTGAAAGCCGTTGTTGTCGGCGATGTAGATTTCTCTGGCGCTGTTGCGATAACCGATACCGTAGAAGCCAGAACCTTTGAAGAACTCAGGATTGCTGACGCTTCCATTGCTAAGGTTAACCTTTGCTACCGCATCATTGTAATCCGGCCAACCTGTGGAGGTGATGATATAGATGGAGTTATCTGTACCTAAAGCAAAATTGGAAGTAGCACGAGAAAGGTTGACCGTTATAGTTCTACTGATAGTGATGTTACTTTTGTTGATTTCATGAAAGTAAACATTGGATGCATCATGGGCATACAAAAACAAGTTATTACCTGACTCGAAAAAGAAGGACGGTCGGCCCGTAATATCCAAGGTACGGGATACAGTATCCTGATTAAGATTGATCACGCTAAGTTTTCTCGTGGCGCTTGATGCTACTAGTAATTGGTTGTTGACTGCAAATAAGCCTTCTGGACGGCTTTCAACAGGGATTTTGGTTGCAATGGGATCGCCTTTTACATTCTCAACGACTGCGATGTATGAATCGGGACTGTTGAAGTTTGCGTCGTAAGGTCCCCAATCACTGATATAAAGCTTGTTATTGGTGACAATGGCAGATCTGCTGATATCGAGGCCTTCCACCGCGCCCACACTTTTGAAGTCACCTGCATTTACTACTTCAACTTTGCCGGTATTGGCAACGAGGTAAATATGACCGTTATGTTCTACCAAGTCTTGAAGAAGCCCTGCAAAAGGTCTGTTGTTGGCTGCTTCGAAGATGTTGGGGCGGGCAGATTCTTGGGCAAATTCATAGAAAGAAACTTCTCCATCATTGGCACCGAATGCGCCTTCATTCATAATTAGAATCCCTCCTTTTTCAAATTCGCCCAAAGGAACTTCATTTCCATCAGGATTACAGGAAATAAGAAGGATAGCAGCCCAAAGGCTTAAAAGGAGACTAGTAAACTTTTTCATAGTGTTATTGTACAGTTAAATTGATAATTTCTTCCTGGCATGGGCCGTAAGCGCATGATATGGTATTCTTTGTCCAACAAGTTGTTGATATGAAATCCTGCGTTGAGTTTTTTAGTGTTCAGAAAATTAAATTGATAGCGAAATCCGATATCAACCAATTCGTAGGGCGCTACACTCAATTGGTTGTCCGTAGCCACAAATCGCTCACTTACCCAATGGGAACTCAAAAAAGCACTCCAACTATTTCGCTGCCAATCCAAGGTGCCCATCACCTTGTGCTCGGGCGTGTAAGGAAGTTGGTTTCCTTTGCTTTGGTCATTGGCGGAACTATTGGTTTGATTGATGGCCTGAACCCAATTATAAATTCCTGTAAAGGACCAGTGATTAGCTCCCATTTTTTTCTCTACTTGTGCACGGTATTCCAATCCAGAGTTGATCACACTGCGGATATTTTCGGGACTCCAGATGTTTCCCCGAGGCAACCAGATAATCCAATTGTCCACCCACATGCGGTACAAGGTCAGGTGTTGCTTGATTGCAAAACCATTGGTGGTAAGCTCTTGCTGAAGGCTAATCTCTGAGCTATAGCTATCTTCTGGAAGTAAATCAGGATTACCTCCCGGATTCCAAAAGCGATCGTTGAGCGTAGGGACTTTGAAACTCCTTGCTGCAGCAAATCCCAAGGATAATTTTTGATTGGCAGTGCGAAGAAAATTCCAGTCTCCTCCAATACTCGGTGTAAAAGGTGCCCAGTTTCCATCGTAAACAAATTGCCGAAGGTTTGCGGTAAGGGTCAAATGAGGGCTTGGAAGGATTTTTTGGGAATGGTACAATTCCCAACGCTGTTCCTGTGCTTCGTAAGTATCCAATTGTCCATCAATTTGCGTCAAGCGGAAACCAGTCCTGCTACTCTGCCTATCATTCCAATTTCTATCCAACTCTCCACTGAGAAAATATTGTTGGGTTTTGTTGACGGCAGCAATGTTGAAGATGAGCTCATCGAAGACGATCCCTGCTTTTACATTCCAAGTATTTTTTCCTTCAAAATGTAAGTAGTCAAGCATGGCCCGAAGATTTCGGTCTTGCTGTTGGTCTTGGGTATTGGAACCGATAATGGGGATGATTTGGCGGTCTGCTTCATTGTACCAAATGGCAACATGAAGTTGTTGACGGATAGAAATGTTCCAAGCCAAATCCTGCAAAAAGCCTTGTTGCGTCACTTCTCCATTGGGCATGCGCTCTATGGGCGTATTGATTCTGGAGAGATTTCTAAAAGGGAAGTCATTTCGTGAATGCTGACGGTAAGCTCGGGTTTTGGTAGAAAATGCTTGGTTAGAATAACTGTACGCTAATGATCGATCCCACCTGCCAAAACTCCCAAGGACACTTCCCACCTCCAAGCGATGTCCTTGGTTGAAGAGTTGACGTGTCCCTAGATGAACAGCTCCACCGATGGCGTCTGTGCCATAAAGCGCTCCCGAACTCCCTAAGTGAATATCCACTTGGTCAATAGCAGCAGTTGGTAGAATAGAAAAATCAGCCTGTCCTAAGGAAGGGGAGTTGATGGGGAGTCCATTCCAGAAAACAGCATTATGGCCAGCGGAAGTACCTCTCATGGTCAAAGAGGCGAGCATGCCCGGTCCATGTTGGCGTAAAAATAAGCCTGTTCTTCGTTGAAGTACCTCTGTTAGGGCATCTCCCCGAAAATCTTGCAAGTCCTTTTCCTGAAGCCTGAGCAATTGTTGCCCTGCTGCATATTTTTCAAGGTCAGGACCTTTGACTTCCACCACATTCAGTTCCAACGTATCTCCCAAATGCATACGGAAATCTGCCTTCCCCAAAAGTGGGAAACTGATCCAAAGGCTTGCTATGATGAGTGCTTTTTTCAAGGCTTTTAATTTTGTTGGGTTCAAAGCCTTGAAGTAGAAAGAGAATATACAGCAAACAGTCATCTATTCACAGATAACATACCTGCAAACAAGACCTACTACTGACGTGCGAATAGTTGTGAAACTAATACTCTTTCTTCTCATCCTTTCCACCGAAGGCTTTGAATACGCTGAAAATGGCAGGTCTCCTGGCTTCCCTGAGTTTACCGGCCTTCTCATCCCGTGAAGGGACAATGGCTATGGAGGGGTAAACTACTATTCCAACAAATGTCGGAATGGGGTTACAGTTGCGGGGACAGCTTCGGTTTCACACCGAATTCCCTTTTAATCCATGAAGCTCGCCGAGCCTCAGGAACCAATTCTCACCTACAAACATAAGGGCAAAGCGTTGACAAATTCAAATTTCCAAAGGATATTTTGTTGAAATTTTTAAAAAAGGTTGGATTGCATGGGAGATTCCTATATTTGGGGATTCAACAGATGATTCTTATGCGTGTGTTTAAAGCAATTTTTCTTTGCTTCGGGATGCTTTTGTTCCTATTGGTTGGATGTGCAACCAAGGAGTCCATTGAATCCTTGGAATTGGAAAGATTACCGCTGTCTTACGCGGAAGGATTCCAAGTGGAGAAGGGTGAGGGTTTTTGGGTGGTGACGGTGACTCAAGCATTTCCTGGGGCAAAGGAATCTTTTAGCTATCTGATATTGGAAGAGGAAAGTAACAGCTCTCTTGATGCGAAAGGGTTTGATGCGGTGATCCAATTGCCTGTCTCTGAGGTTATTTTAACCTCCACGACGCAAGTGCCGCATTTAGACTACTTAGGTGCCACGGATTTGTTGGTTGGCTTTCCCAACTTGGACTTGATTTCTTCCGTATCCACAAGAACTCGGATTACCAAGGGGCTAGTCAAGGATTTAGGTAATGCGCCAAGTGCCAATATCGAGCGAGTTTTGGAAATAGCCCCTGACTGGATGATGGTATCTACCTTGGGAGAAGATTTGAGCTATTTGGGAATTTTGAAAAAGGGGGGAGTTTCAGCGGTTATCAATGGAGAATATGTGGAACAGCATCCTTTGGGAAGGGCTGAATGGATAAAATTTACAGGTGTGCTTGTAGGGAAGTGGGATGAGGCAGTTGCTGTATTTGAGGAAATAGAGCAAAGGTATCTGAAAACCTTGGATTTACTGAAAACCCAGGAGCTTTCGAAGCCTACGGTACTTTCCGGGGTGATGTATAAAGATATTTGGTACATGCCGGGGGCAGATTCTTGGGGAGCCCGTTTATTGGCAGAGGCAGGGGGGGACTATCTTTTTCAAGATCAAAAAGGGTTTGGTAGCAGTCAATTGAGTTATGAAGTGGTACTGGATCGAGGACAAGAAGCAACATTCTGGATTGGAGCGGCTGATTTTCCAAGCTTACAAGCGATGGGTGAAGCTGAACCGAGGTACCGTGCCTTTGATGCTTGGAAAAACGGAAACATTTATACCTACACCCAGAAAAAAGGAGAAACAGGTGGCTTGGAATATTTCGAATTGGGTTATTTGCGTCCTGATTTGATAGTAAAAGATTTGATGATGATTTTTTATCCGGAACTTTTCCCGGATGAATCCATGTATTTTTACCAAAAAATTGAATGAGTAACAATTCCCGACATAGCCTTCTTTTGCTGGGTATTAGTATTGCCTGTGTAGTATTGTTTGTGCTCAATATTTCCTCAGGGTCGGTTGCGATACCGGTTGAGGAGATTTTTGGAAGGTTTTTTGGAGGGAGTTTTAGCAAAGCCTCATGGGAGACCATCGTGATGGATTATCGCATTCCGAAGGCAGTTACGGCACTATTGGTAGGTACAGCTTTGTCCATAGCGGGCTTACAAATGCAGACGTTTTTCAGAAATCCCTTGGCTGGCCCCTATGTGCTAGGGATTAGTTCGGGAGCAGGCTTAGGTGTGGCCTTGCTGGTATTGGCAGGTTCAATAATTGGTTTTTCGGGCTATGCTGTGGGTATGTGGGCGACCATTATTGCAGCTTCGGCAGGGGCTGTTTTAGTCTTGTTATTGATGAGTTTGACAGCATGGAAAGTCCGGGATAGCATGACTTTATTGATTGTAGGGTTGATGTTTGGGTCGGCAGTTTCGGCGCTAATAGCTGTTTTGGCCTTTTTTGCAGATGCTGAACAATTGAAAATGTTTACCATTTGGTCCATGGGTAGTTTGGGAAGTACGCAAAGTGAGCAATTAATTGGGTTTATCTTGGCCATTGTGGTCGGTTTGATACCGGTTTTGGCTATGTTGAAGTCCTATAACGCCATGCTTTTAGGTGAAAATTACGCTAGTAGTATGGGCGTGAATGTCAACAACCTCCGTTGGGCGATGATTGTGAGTACAGGGATTTTGGCAGGCTCGGCAACTGCTTTTTGTGGGCCGATTGCCTTTATTGGAATTGCTGTTCCACATATGGCGCGATTGCTGTTCCGTACCTCAGACCATAAGGTTTTGCTTCCTGCATCAGCATTGATTGGCATGGGGGTGCTGTTATTTTGCGACACCCTTGCGCAATTGCCCGGTTCGGTTCAGACTTTGCCGATTAATGCGGTCACTTCCTTGATTGGTGCGCCTATGGTGATTTGGTTGATTATGCGTAGAAACTTCAGTAAGGAATTTTAAGTACATTCAGCTATGAATCCATCACAATCAACATCCCTACTTCAAGCCAGAAATCTCAGTATCGGATACCATGTGAAAAAAGGTGCTCCGAAGCTGATCGCAGATGGGTTAAACTTTGATTTAAAAGACGGAGAACTTACCTGTCTATTAGGGCCTAATGGCGTAGGGAAGTCTACCTTGATCAAAACCATCATGGGGAGATTACCAGTTTTGGAAGGTGAGGTTCGCTTAAAAAATCAGCTGATTCAATATTATCGGTCGGATGCTTTGGCTAAGGAGTTGGCCGTAGTGTTGACGGATAAAATTGGTGGAGCACAGTTGACGGTGGAGGACTTGATTGCTTTGGGGCGAACGCCGCATACCAATTGGCTTGGGAAGATGAGTGGGGAAGATCAAGCAAAAGTGGATGAAGCTATTGCGCAAACACATATTGGCTACTTACGTGGCTCATTAATCGCTGAGCTCAGTGATGGTCAGCTCCAAAAGGTGATGATTGCAAGAGCTATTGCCCAAGATGCGGGAATCTTGATTTTGGATGAACCTACGGCGCATTTGGATTTGGTGAATCGCTTTGAAATTATGTTTTTACTCCGCAAGATTGCCAAGGAAAGTAAGAAAGCGATTTTGATTGTAACCCATGATTTGGAAATTGCTTTGGAGACGGCCGATCAGTTTTGGCTGATGACCTGTGGAGAACCCTTGAGAACAGGTTTGCCGGAGGACTTGGTTTGTTCAGGAGCCATCAATCAATTGCTGCCTGGAAAAGAGTTATTTTTTGATGCAGCCAAAGGAAAAGTCAAACTGCAATCACCGGCGGAAGATTTCCCCATCCAAGGAAACCCCACCAAAGCCCAATGGCTTGCGCATGCCTTGGTGAAGAATGGATTGAAATTCCCTATTGGCGTGACAATAGAAGCTACCGAGCAAGGATTTTTGTGGAAAGAAGAAGGGAAGGTAATGAGGGGCTTTGATGAGATTGGGGAAGTGTTGGATTGGTGTGGAAAGGATGAGAGAGGAAGGATGAAGGATGAATCTCCCAATATACACAGAAGCCGCAGAAAAATAGGTAGGTAAAGGCTTTTGCTAGAGAAGCGGATTTATAGAATGAATGAAGAAATTTGACGATTTTGGCATCAACCGTCATTCCTAACATTTGGAGGAAATGTCGAATGATGAATGTCGAACGTTGAATGATGAATTTTTGGAATAACTTTCAATCTAGCGAGTATAGTTGCTTTTGCTTTCGTCGCGCAAGACCGTGGTGGGCTTAGCGAGAAATAATTGCTTGGATTTTCTATAGATCACTAACGAAAGTCTTGAACCACATCTTAACACTTAACATTTTGCAACCACCACGCAGGTTCACAAGGAAAATCGTCTCACTGTTCACTGCTCACTTTTCATTCCTTCTCCAATGCCGGGGCTTAAAAGCCACGGCTATTGATAGGTGTATTCTTTCTCGAAGTTAGGAAGATTACTATCCAGAAATTCAATTCAACTCGTGGGTTAAAACTCACACACGAGTGCCTGAACTTCATTACCGTAATTCTTCATTCCTCATTCTAAATTATCCTCACTGTTCACTGCTCACTTTTCATTCCTTCTCCAATGCCGGGGCTTAAAAGCCACGGCTATTGATAGGTGTATTCTTTGGAAATAAGATTAAATTTCGTTTCAAAATTCAATAGCAGTCGTGGGTTAAAACCCACAAAACTGTAAGTTTGACTTATGCCTGGGACAAATACTCCTGAACCACATCTTAACACTTAACAATTAACATTTTGTACCCACCCCCACAGGTTCCCAAGGACAATCGAACTATTCACTGCTCACTATTCCACTGTTCCACTGTTCACTGCTTACTGCTCACTGCCAACTGCTCACTTTTCACTTCTCACTGTCCACTCCCTCTCTGTCTGATTGCTTCGTAGATCACCACTCCTGCGGATACGGATACGTTTAAGCTTTCGATGTTGCCTTTCATGGGGATTTTGATGAAGTCATTGCTGAGGCCCATCAATTCGGAGGAGATACCGTCTTCTTCTGAACCCATGATCAAGGCTGTTGGGATGCTGAAGTCGGCTTCGTACATCATTTTTTCTGCTTTTTCGGAGACTGCCACGACCTGTAAGCCCATTTTTTGAAGGTCTTTCACCGTGTAGTACAGGTTTTTTACTCTACAAATAGGTAAGTGATTCAAAGCACCTGCGGATGTTTTCACAGCATCGGAGTTGATTTGGGCCGCACCTTTTTCAGGGATAACGATGGCATGTACGCCAGCACATTCTGCTGTCCGAGCGATAGCGCCAAAATTTCGTACATCAGTGATTCTATCCAACACAAGAATCAAAGGAGCAATACCAGAAGAAAAACATGTTTCAATGACATTATCCAATGAAGCGTACTGAATGGCAGACATGTGAGCGATCACTCCTTGATGGTTTTTGCGGGTGATGCGGTTGAGTTTGGCATCGGGAACACGCACCACAGGAATGCGCTCGGCTTTTGCTAGGGCAAGCAGTTCTTTGGTCAGTTCATTGTTGACATCCTTGTCCAGTAAAATTTTATCAATATCCTTTTGCGCATGGATTGCTTCCATGACTGCGCGGGTACCAAAAATGAAATCCTTTTCTTGTTCGCCTTTATTGATTAGAAAGCCATCTGTGCGTTTCTCCATTGTGTGATGCTTTTAAACCACTCCGGCTGTAATGCTCTTGAGCGGTTGAGTACGTAATAATTGGGTGTCAAAATATTTTTGACGCGTGCAAAGGTAAAGGTTATTTTCGAATTTGAGTTCTCCGGCAAATACGACCACACCTCCCCGTTCAGGCGGAAAACCACCTCATTGGGAGGTCCCATCACGGTGTAGACCATACCTCTATCAGTTTTCCAGCCTTCTTTGAAGTCAGTAAACAGGATATTGGCAAATTCAATTTGCTTGAAATATTCCCGGATTATTTTTCTGGAAGCTTCTTCTTCTTTGGTCAAGTTAAACCAATAGAGGTCCAAAGCCTGCTTTTTGTCTTCTGCTTCCTTCAGAGATTCGTGTTCTCTTCGGGTACTGATATAAGCGACCATTTCTACCATTTCCTCGTAGGTTTTGACTTTTGGAAAAGCATCGTGGGTCGATCGGATCAACATGCCGGAGGCGGAAGTAGTATCTGTTTGTAGGAAATAATAGCCCAACTGATCAAAGGACTGAGGGATATTGGTTAAAAACTCGCCCTCATAATTCACTGTCAATTCTCTTGGGACAGCAGCGGGGCGAATCTCCATGGGAGGTAAGGGAACATCAAAGACCGTAGGATAATGAAAATGATGAATGCCAATCGTTCCCCTGCTTCTGAACTCCAGCGGTTCAGTCATTGTCAGGAAAGTTTGGTCAAAAGGAATTCCATCACTATAGTATCCCCAAAACTGAGGGAAATCAAAAATAAATGGACTGATGAGGTCTGTGTGATAGTAGTACTCATCTCCTTGCCGGGTGTCGGTCACTCGAAGGACAGCAAAAGCCATTTCCTGTTCCAAAGGGATAGTGACCTCTCTTTCAAAGTAGAAATGGTAATCTGTCTCTCTGCGGATATCTACATCCTGAAGTTCCGTCCATTTGTCAGCCGAAAGTGGTTCCTGAAAACTGCTGACCACTGCGTAAGCAAATCGGTAAATGCCATTTTCAATGCCTTCTTCAATTTTTTCAATAGGCATTTGAAGTAAAAAAGACCGCTCACCAGTTTTCAATGGAATGATTTTAGGAGATACCCGCGAGTAGCGTGAGTATCGTAATGCCTGATTAAGATTCTCCAAAGTTTGTTGGGCCCATAATTGGCTATTGAAACCCATGGAGAAAATCAAACATATAAGAACTATTGATATTCGTTGATTTTTTCGCTTTCGCATCAGTACTTGTTTAACTATAAATTATGTTACTTGAGTTCGTCCGAAGTCATATTTATTCTTCTTTCTCCAATAGGTAGAATTACTTCTTCATATTCAAACGGACCGATAATCAAATCAAGAACATTAATGCCACCATTACTTCTTTCCAAGATGAAATTAATGTGTCTTTTTTTGACTACGTCTATGGTTCTGCTTAGTTCATTTTCAAAAATAGAATCTATAATCTTTAGACTTGCTTGAGTACCTGATTTAATATACGTGTATCTATATTGTTGGTCTGGACTTAATGTTAAATCTTTTGTAGGGGCGGTGCTGGCAGAAATAGTTGCCGATTTTACAAAGTTGTTTTTTAGTGTGATTAGTCCATAATCTGTGTCGGCTTCCAAAATTACATCTGTTGTCTGATTAGTTACTGAAAATTCCCCTTCCACAAAAAAAGGTAAAAAACTTTCAAAAACTCCTCCCTCAACAATAGACTTATAACGATAATTACCAGTAGGTAGAGATACTGAAAATGCTTCTGAAAAATTATTGGGGTTGTAAGTGACTTTTGTTTGTTGCTGGGTTTCTAAATTTATGATTTCAAGAACTGCCTCATTTTTAAAAATATGGTTCCAAAAACTTACTGCCGATAATCGTCCATCAGCTGGAGTAGGCATTTGAAAGTCAAAGCTCTTAATACTGAATGTGACTGTTTGAAGCTGAGGAGTTGGACTTTCTTTTTCACCACATGAGCTTAGCAAGAAGGTATAGCTGGCCAGAAATCCAATTAATGCAAGATTAAACAAAGCTATTCGGTTCATTAATGAAGTAGTTAAAGTTAAATTCGATTATCAAAACATATATCTTGGAGATTGTTCAATTTATCACACTCAAATATTATTCCCATATTTGTGACAAAATAAATAAAATTTAGATGGCTACCTATACAACTGAAATAGCTTCTGATAAAATTAGTAGTGATAACCCTATTCATCAACGATTGTTGAAAGCTTACATTGCTGCTAAACCCTTTGTAAAAGGGAAATTATTGGAAGTGGGCTGTGGAGAAGGAAGGGGTGTGGAAGTATTGATGCCTTTGGTGGAGGATTATTTGGGGATTGACAAAATCCAGGAAGTAATTGATACACTTACTCAAAAATACCCGAATGTGCAGTTCCAACAAGCAGTCATTCCTCCCTTCAAAGGCTTGGAAAGTGAGTCTTTTGATTCTATTGTGAGTTTTCAGGTGATTGAACATATAGAAAATGATCGGCTGTTTTTAGAGGAAATCTATCGGGTATTGAAGCCGGGAGGAGTTGCGGTGATTTCGACTCCAAATATTCGTCATACCTTATCCAGAAATCCTTGGCATGTACGGGAGTATACAGTGGATCAATTGAAATCCTTGTGTGAAAAAGTCTTTGATTCAGTAGTATGCAAAGGGATTGGGGGAAATACCAAGGTTTGGGATTACCACGAGGCTAATCGTATTTCTGTTAATAAAATCATGCGTTTTGATATTTTCAACTTGCAGCACAGACTTCCTGCCGCTGTCCTGCGTTGGCCGTATGAGGTATTGAATAGATTGAATCGCAATAAACTGCATCAGCAAAAAGGACAGGCAGTTACCGATATTTCGCATGAGGATTACCTTGTGGAGGATCATGCAGAAAAAGGGCTTGACCTGTTTTACATTTTACATAAAAAAGCATGAATCTAAAGGTGAGTAGGGATTCCTTTCATGAAAGCTCTCGCATGAATAAAAAAAATCCGGTCTCGATTGAGCCGGATTTTTTCAAATAGATAAACCAAACATTTGTTATCTTGGGTTGATCAAGGAACCACCGCTACTGGGGCCCAGGAATCGTTCCAAGTCTTTTTTGAGCTGACTGGAAAGCTCTGTATAGCCTCTTTCTTCCAGTAACGGAACAAAGAATTTAAGCATCTCAATAGATATCAGAGCGTCACGGTCATAGTCTCTTCCTGTGCGCTGATAGAAATCAATCATTTCAATGGATCGTACGGATACTTTTTCCACAATATCCAAAGCCAAATCATCTTCCCCTACCTCAAACAATAATGGAACCATTTGCCCACTAGCCAAATCGTAAGGAATGGCTTCATGAGGCATTTTCTCCAAGCTAAATTTCAGGATATCCGCCGCACGCTCCAAATCATCTTCATCTAATAAGGCGATTGCGATGGAGTTGATGGCAGATCGGTGGTTAGATGTGAATCGTCGGAATTCATCATCGAAGTAATTGCTTGGATCATTCATGCCACGAAGTGCAAATTTCTCCATGACATTGGTGTAGGCTACATCGGTATTGACCATTTCGGTACGCATGCCCATGGGTTTTCTGACAGGCAACAGTCGGTAAGTCAATCCTTCCATTACTACATAGTCTTCCAAATCCAAGGTAATCGTCGCCATGGACGTATTGTTGAAGTAGATCGGTCTTTCCCAGTTGTTGGTTGTGATCAGGTCGATCAACATCATGTTTCCTTTGGTCAGGTAATTTCCTTTGACACGTAGATTCATTTGATCTACCATCAAATACTCCAATTCCTCAGGGATGATGCCACTATTGTAAACTTTTTCAATATCTACATCCAAAATCAGGTTACGGGAAGGAACCATGTTGTAGGTCATGCGTCCACCAGTACCTAATTTCAATAAATCACTGTTATTTTTGAGTAATCGCAAGTATTCTCGGGCAGAAATGGCATCCAGACCTTCACGTTCATAGACGTACAAAACATCATTGGTGCCCTTTTTGTAATTGTCGTAAGTCAAAGAGAAAGGTAATGGGTCGGATTCGTTTACTTTTCTGGTCATTTGCTCCATGTACCAATCTGTATCGAAATAACTCAACACTACCACTCGAACATCCGTACGGAAACCTTCCACTTCTTGTACATACCATAGTGGGAAAGTATCATTATCTCCACCAGTAAACAAAATGGCATTTGGGGCGCAAGAAGCGAGGAAATTACGTGCTGAATCCACAGAAAGGTATCTTCCCTTTCTGTTGTGGTCATCCCAGTTTTGCTGCGCCATCAAGAATGGTACAGGCAAGGTAATCGCTGTCGCAATGACAGCCGAAGCGACCAAATTCTTGTTAAATTTACCTAAGACATCTACGATAGCCAACACACTCAGGCCTATCCAAATGGCGAAGGCGTAGAAAGAACCTACATAAATGTAATCCCGCTCCCGTGGTTCCACGGGTGGGGAATTCAAGTACAATACCAGCACCACACCCATCATCAGGAAGAGCATGGCGTTTACATAGAATGATTTGCTATCTCTTTTGGCTTGGAAAAGCAAGCCAATAATTCCCAAAATCAGTGGCAACATCAAGTAGTTATTGTGTGCCTTGTTTTCTTTGATGTAGTTGGGGAATTTGTCTGAGAAGAAATCGGTAATGCCAATCCAAGGAGCATCCGAGAAATCACTTTCTCTTCCAGAGAAATTCCACATGAAGTAACGCCAATACATGTGACCCAATTGATGGGAAAACATGAAATATAGGTTGTCTCCGAAGGTTGGTTTCTCACCTTCCCGCAACCCTAATTTGGAGCGGTAGATCTGTTTGTGACGGTCCTGAGTAGAATAGATTCTTGGTAAGATCGTAGTGCGCTCAGGGTCATATTTGTTGACATTGTTATAGTCTACAATCTCGTATCCGTTTGGAGTCTTTAAATAGATAGGAGAACCTTCTACTTGGTCTACCAATTCAGCATCGAAGTATTGTCCGTGTAGTAAGGGTCTGTAACCGTATTGTTCACGCTTCAAATAAGAGATATAGCTGATGATGTCCTTTGGAGCATTTTCATTGATGACTGGGTTTTGATTGGCCCGAATGATGATCAAGGCATAAGAACCATAGCCAATCAAAATAAAGGTTAAAGAAAGCAGGATGGTGTTAAGGATAACTTTCTGCTTTTTGATGGAATACAGAATCCCATAGATTAAACTTCCTATAAATAGGGCTGAAAATACGACGATTCCCGATCCGAATGGCAATCCAATGCTATTGACAAAGAAAATTTCAATAGATCCTGCAATACTTGGCAAGCCAGGAATGATGATGTTATTAATAGCAATCAAAGCAACTCCACCCAAGAATAAGGAGATAATCGCGCCTTTCAAGTTTGGATTAGGGTATTTCTTGAAGTAATAGATCAGAGCCAAGGCAGGCAATGTCACCAAGTTAAGCAAGTGAACACCTATGGAAAGACCAACTAAGTAGGCGATAAAGATCAACCATTTGTTTTCTTCTTTTGGGTCGGTCAGTGTGTCCCATTTCAAAAATGCCCAAATCACAATGGACGTAAAGAAGGAAGACATAGCATAAACTTCTGCTTCTACCGCTGAAAACCAGAAGCTATCCGAGAACGTGTAGGCAAGAGAACCTACGATTCCTGCACCCATCAAACTGAAAATTTGGCCTTTGCTTTCTTCACCTGCTTTGATTTGGAAGATTTTTCTACCAAAAAGGGTGATGGACCAAAATAAGAATAAAATTGTCAGGCCTGAGAAGAGCGCTGAACCAATATTCATCCAATAAGCAACTGCCAATTCATTGCCCATGGCAAGAAAGGCAAACATCCGATACACTAACAAGAAGAAAGGTGCGCCGGGAGGGTGAGGTACTTGGAGTTTATAGGAAACTGCTATGAATTCTCCTGGATCCCAGAAGCTAGCAGTCTGTTCCACAGTAAGGATATACACAGTGGTGGCAATCAAAAATACCAACCAACCGGTCAGATTATTGACCTTTTTATATTCAAGCATGCGTATGGAAATAATTGTGTCGGGCGAAAATAAGGAATTAATCTATAATTAAATGACTTTTAACAGCTTTTAAGGATTTGTGATAAACATTACTGTAAGGGCTACGCAAGTGGTTTTATCTTTGTTGTATCAAAATTAAAAATAAGACAACCATGAGCGCAAAACCAATGACATTCAACGAACTAATCAACTCCGATCAACCGGTATTAGTAGACTTTTTCGCTACTTGGTGTGGTCCTTGTCAAATGATGCAACCGATCCTCCAAGATACTGCCCGTCAGTTGGGTGATAAAGTGAAAATCGTCAAAGTAGATGTGGACAAGAATCCGTATGCCTCCAGCAGCTTTCAAGTAAGAGGAGTGCCTACCTTGATTCTTTTTCAAGGAGGTAAAGTGTTGTGGAGGCAATCTGGGGTAGTGCCTGCCCATCAATTAGTAAAAGTAATCGAAGATAATGTTACAGTCAAAGCATAAATTGGAATGTGATAAAAGTCATTTTTTGACAATCTCATCTTCCCTAATTTTACACAATCAATAACCTGAAAATAAAAACTATAGCACTATGATTCTAGAACAAATTTACACCGGATGTTTAGCTCAAGGAGCTTACTATATCGAGTCAAATGGCGAAGCCGCTATCATTGATCCTTTGAGAGAAGTTCAACCATATTTGGACAAAGCCGAAGCAAACGGTGCAAAAATTAAGTACGTTTTTGAAACACACTTCCATGCTGATTTCGTGTCCGGTCACAAAGACCTAGCTGCCAAATCAGGGGCTTCAATTGTCTTTGGACCTACAGGTATGCAAATGGGCTTTGATGCCATCATTGCAGAAGACAATCAAATCTTTGAATTGGGAGATATCAAGATTAAAGTAATACATACTCCTGGTCATACTATGGAGAGCTCTTGCTTTTTGTTGATCAATGAAGAAGGCAAAGAAGAGGCTATCTTCACAGGCGATACCTTGTTTATCGGTGATGTAGGCCGTCCTGACTTAGCGCAGAAAGTAATTGCGGATTTAACACAGGAAAAATTGGCTGCACACTTGTATGATTCTTTGAGAGAAAAAATCATGCCTTTGGCAGATGACATCATTGTCTATCCAGCACATGGTGCAGGTTCTGCTTGTGGTAAAAAAATGAGCAAAGAGACTTCCGACACATTAGGAAATCAGAAGAAGACCAATTATGCTTTGCAGGAAATGACTAAAGAGGAGTTTATCAAGGAAGTCATCACAGGTTTGACACCTCCTCCTGCATATTTCCCTCAAAACGTAATGATGAATATCCAAGGATATGACTCCATTGATGAGGTATTGAACAGAGGTTTCAATCCATTGAGTCCAGCTGCATTTGAAGCTGCTGCCAATGAAACAGGTGCGGTGGTATTGGATACCAGAGAAGCGCAAGTGTTTGCTAAAGGATTTGTTCCAAACTCCATCAACATCGGTATCGACGGAAGCTTTGCCGTGTGGGTAGGTACTTTGATTCCTGATGTGAAACAAGAAATTCTAGTAGTAGCTGACGAAGGAAGAGAAGAAGAAATAATTACCCGATTGGCTCGTGTAGGATACGATTATTCTATCGGATATTTGAAAGGTGGATTTGAGTCTTGGAGAGCAGATGGTAGAGAAGTAGACACTATTCTATCTGTTTCTGCCGAAGAACTTTCAAACATCATTGATAAAGAAGGTGCGGTAAATATCCTGGATGTAAGAAAAGCCAGTGAACATACTTCTGAGCATGTACTCGATTCCATCAATGCGCCATTGGACTATATCAATGACAGTATGACCAAGGTGGACAAAAATAAGACGTATTATGTACACTGTGCTGGTGGATACCGTTCCATGGCTTTTGTGTCTATCTTGAGAGCAAGAGGCTACGAAAATCTTATTGACATCAAGGGAGGTTTTGATTCCATCAAAGATTCTGCCTTGTTCAATGTAAGTGACTACGTTTGTCCTTCTACTTTATTGTAAAATCAACTAAACTAACTAGAGAGAATTTCTCTCCCAATGGGACTGTTCCTGACTAAGGGCAGTCCCATTTTACTTTCAAAACCAATAAAGTGATAAATGTCACCTTTTTCGAAGGTGAGAAACCTGAATTTTGAGTATGCTTAGAACTTTGCTTGTATTTGTATTACTAATGATAACTGCTACTGCTGACCTTTGGGCAGGAGATGTGCAGGATACAGTACGTGTACGTGGCAAGTTGGGCGAAGACCTGAAAAAAGGAGAATTTGATTTTCATGCCCGGAGTTTCTTTATGAGTACCATCAATGCAGGGGATTTACTCAACTATTCCACACTGGCAACAGGTGCAGGTGTAGGCTATACCAGTCCCGAGTGGAAAGGTTTTCAGTTACGCTTCAATGGTTTCTTTACCTTCCAGGTGTTTGAGCAAAATGTGCGGATAGCTGACCCGATTACAGGTGGTGTCAACCGATACGAACTCTTGTTGTATGACATGAACGATCTTACCAACACCAATAAATTGGATCGATTGGAAGAGTTGTTTATTGCTTACCGCAGAAACCGATTAAAATTCACATTAGGAAGGCAAAAAGTGTCTTCTCCCCTTTTAAACGAGCAAGATAACCGCATGCGGCCAAACGTTTTCGGTGGACTTTCCATGGTTTATTCGGGTGTGAGTACCAAGTGGACGGCTATGTGGATCAATTCCATGACCATTCGTGGGACAGTGGATTGGTATTCAGTGGAAAACTCTGTAGGGGTGTATCCTTTCGGAAGAAATCCTTTCGGTCAACCGTCCAATTATAAGGGAAAAATCAGTTCCAAAGGTATTGGCTTACTGGGGGTGCAGCATTACAAAGATGGATTTACCGGTCAGTTTTGGAACTACACGGCAGAAAACATGTTTAATATGACCTTTGCCCAGGCCGATTACAACCTAAATGTAGGAAGGACCCGCTTCTATGGAGGATTACAAGGGTTTTATCAGTTTGCTTTGAATGATGGAGGTAATCCAGACCCAGACTTCACCTACATGCTACCCGATGAACGGGCTTTGGGTTTGGGAGGGAAACTTGGCTTCTTCTACGATACTCACAACATTTCAGTAAATTACTTGTGGATTGCTGATAAAGGAAGATTCTTATTTCCACGGGAATGGGGTAGAGAAATTCTTTATGCCAGTCTTCCCCGGGAGCGATATGAAGGGGCAGGAGATATGAATGCAGTGACTGTTCGCTACGATTGGGTGACCCCTTTACCCAATGTATTTACACAGTTTGGGGCAGGTTTGGTCAATCATTCAAAAATTGACAGTTATGCTTCCAATAAATACGGACTGCCTTCATATTATCACTTCATCGGAGGTGTAGAATACCGCTTCAAAGATTACCTGGAAGGATTAAACCTTAACTTCCTCCTCGTCAACAAAACCGCCAAAGACCGATCGGTGCTCACAGAAAATCAACGCATCAACAGGGTAGATATGTGGAATATTAATTTGGTGATGGACTATAGGTTTTGAATGAGAAGCGAGAGTTTAGAGACAAGAAGCAAGAATCAAGAAACAAAGATGTGGTGAACATTTTGAATCATATCTGAAATCTTAGATCTAAAATCTAAAAACGGCTGTGCGGGATTTGTAATCTCGGTCAGCAGATAAATGAGGATTTGCAATCCTCGAGGAGAATTGAATAAAAAACATTGAACTGAAATAAATCTAAAATCTAAAATAAAAAATGGAACAATTTATTGCCTGGATTACACAACCGTGGCCTTGGTGGGTGGCGGGACCTTTGATCGGATTGACAGTGCCAACACTGTTGATCATCGGAAACAAATCTTTTGGGATTTCTTCCTCTTTGAGACACGTATGTGCGATGTGCGTGCCTGCAAACATTCCTTTCTTCCAGTACAATTGGAGAAAAGAACTTTGGAACATCATGTTTGTGGTGGGCGTATTGATCGGTGGTTTTATTGCTGCTAATCTCTTAGCTAACCCTGATACGATCGTAGTAGCAGAATCTACGCAGCAGGATTTGGCTGCATTGGGTATCACAGACTACTCTAAACTTCTACCAGCAGAAATCTTCAACTGGGAAAATCTATTCACAGCGAAAGGATTATTATTCTTCGTTATTGGTGGATTTATGGTGGGTTTCGGAACCCGTTACGCAGGTGGATGTACTTCCGGTCATGCGATTATGGGGATTTCTTCCTTACAGTGGCCATCAGTAGTCGCTACCATCTTCTTTATGGTAGGTGGTTTCTTGATGACACATGTGTTGTTAGGACCCTTGATGAAGTTAGTAGGATTTTAATTAAAGAACGAACATGAACGCAGTAGATAAAAAAATAGAAACGCCTAAGGATTGTGGTACTCCAAACCATAAAGAGGTTAATGAAAACGGCTTGGGATTGGTGAAGTACTTGATCGTAGGGATGCTTTTCGGGATCATCTTTGTAAAAGGTGAAATCGTATCTTGGTTTAGAATTCAGGAGATGTTCCGATTACAGTCCTTTTACATGTATGGTGTGATTGGTTCGGCCATTGCCGTGGGTGTGATTTCCATCCAATTGATCAAGAAATTCAATGTAAAAACCTTGAATGGTGAGAAAATTGTCATCCCAACGAAAGAATTCCGAAAAGGACAAATCATCGGTGGATTCATCTTTGGTTTGGGTTGGGCTCTGACAGGTGCTTGCCCAGGACCTTTGTTTGCACAGATTGGTAGTGGGTTTACGGTGATTTTAGTGACCTTAGTGTCTGCCATAGCAGGTACTTGGGTGTACGGACGCTTTGCAGACAAATTGCCAAACTAAAAATCATTAACCGTCCCAACGGTTTCTTGAGATATTTAGAGAATGTGATAGCTTAATGAAACACTCTTTTGATGATTACTCTGATCATCAATATGGCTATCAGAATGACAGCACCAGCGATTATAAATTCCATAAGTTTAATGTTATGGGATAGAAACCGCTGGTGTTTTGTTTTGTTTGTTAAACACAGTATTTCTTGATTAATTCTTGGTCGATGCCTTTTGTCCTAACTTTTTTTGCGAGGTAGCTACCGAGTGGTTTCAGTAGTTTAAAGAGTAGCCCTTCTACCTTAGAGTCATTGAGTTCGCCTAACCAGAACGCCACTCCTAAGTCCTTTGGAATGCCATTTTTGAGGGTTTGACCATCTTGGGCTAACCCATACATGATTCGGAGTGACTGTTCAAATCCGGTATGTCCTGGGGTGATTTTGATATTGAATTCTATAGAGTCGGTCTCACTGGGGTTGAAGAAACCATGAATTTCCATGCGCTTGACGGTATAGCTTTCCCCGGGTTTTAGAATTACTTTTCGATCCTGCAGTTGTAAGCCTAGATTACCCTTGACTGCGGTGAATGTTTCCTCAAAACTCGTGTGGTGATGCGGGGGATTTCCTCCCTTTGGGCTTAAGGTTAACTCAAGTTCTGTGATTTTTCCACCCGTTTCTTCGCTCATTTGGGTGAAAGTAACTGTATCTTTGTAAAGTGGATTGACTATTGTTCTTTTCATAATTTGCCAAGTATAAGAAAGTGAAGGCAATTAGTCAAGTTTTAGTTGAGGCCCTTATCAAACCTATTAATGACGATTTTACAGAAAAGACGCTTGGCCTTGGGAAGTTTATTCTTTCTCGCAGGCTTATGTTTCGCCTCTTGGGCGTCGAGGATTCCAGATATACAGTTGAAATTTCAGCTTTCAGAAGCCCAACTAGGAACGCTATTATTGGGTTTACCTGTGGGTTCTTTGGTTGCCTTGCCGGCGGCAGGATTTTTGGTGCACCGATTTGGGAGCAGAATAGTAATTTTGATGAGTGGGGTAGGGTATTTGGTGTTTTTACCACTGATTGGTTTCAGTCCCAGTGTATGGATACTCGTGCCTGTGGTGATGATCTATGGCATGATTGGAAATATGATGAATATCTCACTTAACACCCAAGCACTTGGATTAGAAGATGAATATGGGAAAAGTATTTTGGCCTCTTTTCATGGCTTATGGAGTTTGGCAGGTTTTACAGGTGCAGGTATTGGCGCCTTGATGATATATTTGAATGTACTGCCAGGATTTCATTACCTCTTTATCTCTGTCATTGTGGTAATCGTATTGCTTTTGGCTCAAGGCTTTATCCGCAGTGATTTGCAAAATGGGGGAGGTGGAGGAGGTTTAGTGCTTAAAAAGCCCGATGGTTTGTTGTTGCGTGTGGGTGGTATTGCATTTTTGGGGATGATGGCCGAGGGCTGTATGTTTGATTGGTCGGGTGTGTATTTCAAAAAAGTGGTACAAATTGAAGAAGGTTTGGTCGCTTTGGGTTATGTGTCGTTTATGGGTGCGATGGCTTCGGGACGCTTTATCACAGACCGCATTATCAATAAGATTGGCAGACTGCCATTAATCCGCATCAGTGGAGGCTTGATTTTTTCGGGCTTGATCGTGTCGGTTTTGTTCCCAATACCAGTAGTGGCCACGATTGGATTTTTGTTGGTAGGTTTTGGAGTAGCGGCCATCGTCCCTATCGCCTACAGCACAGCCGGTAGGTCCAAGTTGTACAGTCCGGGGGTTGCTTTGGCGATGGTATCGACGATTTCATTTTTTGGCTTTTTGATTGGTCCACCGGTGATCGGTTACATCGCCGAACTCTCGAGTTTGAAGACTTCATTTACCTTAGTCGCTTTGGCAGGATTGGGGATTGTGGGGCTTTCTTCGGTGAGGCTTGGGGTGTTTAGTGAGTAGTGGTCGGAGGTCAACAGTCCACTTTCAACAGTTTTGTTAGTGGTAGACTTTTTATTCATGTATTTACTATCTGATTCCCTACTTGGTACTTGGTACTTGGTACATGGTACTTGGTACATCTACAGTATTTGGTGGCTGAGCGGAGCCGAAGCCAGTTTATGAAGGTTTTTATTGATTTAGTGTCTTTTGCTTTTAAAAATTCAGGTAATCACTCCATCGAAGAGATTGATGCGCATCAATAGTGTAGAGGCTGATGGTACCGTAAAAATGATTCTCACGAATGTAGAAAAGTTCTCAATAGGTGACACACATATCAATGGGCTGCCCACAAACCCTCAATTGAATAAATTCAGTCACTTTTTCAGCTTTTTTAAATCCGCAGAGTGAATTTACGTGAGTATGTATTCAGATAGTTGATCAAATCATGGGATAATTAAATATTTTATGATACTTTAGAAGAGTCTTTAGTTATTTTTTTTGAATACTCAACTCAATGAATGAAAAATTCACTCAGAAATATCATCTTACTTTTGACTTGTTGTTTATTGGTACTGCCATTCTCAGAAGTTCGATCACAAGACCTGGATAGAGTCAAAGAAGTCCAAAGTTTTTACCTTGGATTTATGGATAACCTATTCATCGGAGAGCCCATTGTACCAACTCTAGTGATTACAGCAATGGAAAATGATGTTATTGGTTCAATAGAATATAATGGGCAGTCCATAGATTTTGCCTTGAATCAAGGAGAGATATTTGAGCATGAGCTAATATCAACTATGGTGATAGAGACCAATAATATTATTGAGAATAAAAGCGTTTACATATATTCGGAAGGAGAAATTTCTGTTTATGCTATAAATGCAAAGCCTGGGTCATTCGATGGGACGCTGGTTTTACCATTTGAAAAACTTGGTGATAATTATTTTATTGCTTCTCATTTTGAAAACCAAACTAGAGGTATTCGTTTGGATACTCGACAATCCAATAATGAAAGCCAAGTTCTTATTGTCGCAACTGAAGATAACACGCAAATAGAAATTAGTCCTTCTGTTCCCGTATTCAATTCCCTAGATTCGTTCACTATTACATTAAATAAAGGTGAGACTTACCAATTTAAGGCAAGAGATGATTTGACAGGTACGAGAGTAAGCGTCTTAAATTCAAATGGGAATTGTGCTAGAATAGCAGTATTTTCAGGTAATAAATTTGCTGATATAGGAGATCCTGAATGTGGTCCATTTTCTTCTTCTCATATTTTTAATCAAAATGAACCTGTATCAAGTTGGGGTAGAGAATTTTTTCATATTCCATTGCGGGATCGACAATTGGGAGAACTAGTTAAGTTTGTAGCTGCATTCGATAATACTGAGATTTATTCTGGGAATGACCTTTTGACAACCATAAACTCTGGTGAGTTTTTTACTTTGGATGTGCCGGATGGAACAGCCTTACATTTTTCAAGTAATAACCCTATTGCTGTTTTTGGATTTGGGAAATCATATTCTTGCTTGATTTTGGATGAAAACTCAGTACAGTCGCCACCTAACGTTGCAAATTACGGGAATCCTCAAATGGTGAATTATCGCCCTTTCGAAGAAGCGTACACTAACCTTAAATTTCTAGCACATCGTGTTTTCAATACAAGTAGGCATTTTGCTCAAATTGTAGTAGCTACTTCTGATGTTGGTCAAATGCAGGTCAATGGTGAAAATGTTGGAAATCAATTTATGCCTATAAATAATAATCCTGACTTTTCGTATGCACAAATTAACCTCAATCCTGGAGTACATGAACTGACTAACGCAGGTGGTTTTATGGGTTACTTTTATGCTGTAGGCGCCTCTGCTTCTTATGCCTTAAGTTTTGGCCAAGAGTTCAATAATTCAAGTTATGAGATAATCTCTACTTTTGATGACTTGACAACTGGAAATCCAAGAGTTGCTTGCTTGAACCAAGAGGGAAATTGGAGTATTTCAACATCTAACTCTGATTTTACCTTTTTTACATGGGACTTTGGTGATGGTACTGCCCCCAAATCAGGAGAAAATGTGGTGCATACCTTTTCAGAACCTGGTCTATATGAGGTAAAAATATATGCTTCAGAAAATGATACAGGTTGTGATGAAACAGAAGTGCATTATTTTGAAGTGGAGGTGGAAGATATTGGAGGGGAAGTTACAGGTCCACAGCAGGCCTGTCCACAGGTGGATATTTTTGATTATGTTTTTACAGCTTTTGGTTCCGTTGCAGCGGTAGATTGGCTTGTGGAAGGAGGAGTTATTCTTAATCAAGAAGACAGCATGGTGACCGTACAATGGAATGAACCAAATGCCAACGCAAAAATCATAGGTATTCCTATCGGGAATAATGGATGCAAAGGTACTCCAGTAGCATTGGTAGTCGTCATTAATCAAGAAATTGAGCCTTTATTACCAGAAGGAGTTGAATTTGTCTGCAATACATCTGAAACATTTATCTATCAAGTTGCAAATCCTCAGGCATCTAGGTTTTATGAATGGGAAGTAGTGGGAGGGATGCTTATTGGCGAAAATGGCAATCCTGAAGTAGAGGTGCAGTGGGATGAATCAGAAGAGTTTGGGTCAATTTTCTATAAGGAATTCAGTTTATTAGACGATTTGTGTGAAGGCGTTTCACCAGCCTTAACAGTAGCTATTAATTCTGGCTTTGAAGCAGTTGTATCAGAATTGAAAGAAGTGAGCTGTAATGGATTATCTGATGGTAAACTGGAAGTTGCAGTGCAGGGTGGAATTCCACCTTATCAATTTATTTGGTCACATGATCCGGGTTTGAATAATACTATTGCAGAAAATCTCTCCGTTGGCTCGTATAGTGTCATTATAAGAGATAGCCAGTTATGTGAGATACAGTTGGAAGACTTAGTAATAGCAGAATCAAGTTTACTAGAATTTTTGACCATAGACGTTGAAAATGTTAGCTGTTTCGGAAATGCCGATGGGAGAGTGTTGCTTAGCGTAATTGGGGGTGTTGCACCCTATAGTATAGATATGGAAGGAGCTGAAACAATTGATGATTTGATCATATTAGAGGATTTAGAGTCAGGTAGCTATACTCTTTCTGTGTTTGATGCAAATGATTGTCAAATCAGTACTACCGTTTTTGTTGACTCTCCAGAACCTTTGGAGGTTTTAATTGAAACAATTCAAAATCCTTGTCCAGGTGAAAACAATGGAGTGCTTAGAGCCGATTTGATCGGAGGAACAGGGCCATTCACCTTTCTATGGAGTGATGGGCAAATGACGCAAGAAATCGAACAAGTTGGAACAGGCGTTTATGAGGTTATTATCACAGACGCAGAGGGTTGTGTCAATGTGGGAAACATTATGGTCACTGAAGCAACTCCGGCAATTAGAATTCCTACAGGTTTTGATCCATCGGAAGGGAGTTTTGGCCCCGTAAGTAATTGTGGTAATATTCACTATGTTCTCAGTATATTTAATAAATGGGGTCAGCTTATTTTTCAAGGCAATGGTGCTTGGGATGGGATGTTTCAGGGGGAATCAACCCCGATAGGAACGTATGCTTACCGTTTTGACTACGAATTCCAACTAAATGGTCAAATGGAAAGAGATTCTATTCTTGGCTCCTTCACTAAAATTAGGTAGATTCCAATTACTAATTACAGAGATGATGTTGCTGATTGTATATTCCGATCCATCTTGACCACCTGTTCCGGTGATGCTGACCACTTTTTTCCGATGATGTTGACCACCCCTTTTAGGGGCCAATAACTTCTTCTAGGGATA
>NZ_BMYF01000016.1 GCF_014652135.1 Mongoliitalea lutea | reverse complement strand
TCCAACATAGGGGCTTACTTTTCATTCATAACAGAAAGAGTAGCTATATTTATTCCTTTCAAACAATTTTCACTAATGGCCGACTTTAGTCGGACACTAGTGTTTTAAATTTAAAAATTAAGTTTCACCAAAGCAACTAAAAAATTAACCATTTAAACTCAAAGATGCATACTCAAGCAAATTTGATTGGACAAACCTGCTTTATTTGTTAGCTTAATTTGATGAAATTCACACAAATAAAAGAAGTTTGCCTGTACATTTCCGACTTGGATGTGGCAGAGGATTTCTATGGAGACGTCCTAGAAATGCCTGTAATTTCTAAAGTAGAAGGAAGGCATATCTTCTTCCGATGCGGCACTTCTGTCTTATTTTGAAGATCCTTTTGGGCACGTACTAGAAATCGTCCCCAAAGGAATTTGGGAATATTAAGCCATAACCTGTAAAAACTTACGAGGGATATTCACCAACATATTTTGGGCAATTCCTGGGATGCGGATAATGAAATAGTCTTTATTTCCTTTGTTGATACACTCCCCTTCCATTCCTTCCAAAGCCCCACCAACAATTTTCACCTGCTGCCCTTTTTCAATTTCTCCAGACTCTGTTTCTACAGCGACACCTGTTTCCAAAATACGCTGAATAGTCTCAATTTCTTCTTCACGTACTGTAGCGTGTTCCCCCGCAAAATGCACAAATTTCACCGCTCCAGGTACCTGAAGGGACTCCCATAAATTAGCTCTGGAGGTTTTGACAAATAGATATCCATTAAATAATGCCTTTTGAACTTTTTTCTTTCTATCTGACCATTGACGCAACTCTTCAATAATGGGCAGATAGACCTCCAAACCTTTTTCTCTTAGTCTTTGAGCTACTTTTTTCTCTGCACGGGAAGTTGTGTACAGCACATACCACTTCAAATCATTCATAATAGTTGTACAAATTGTTCTCAAAAGTAGTCAAAAAACCCTTTTGGAACAGTTTGATAAAGTATAAAATCACCTAACACTTAATAAAAAACCCTTGGGTTATTTACCCAAGGGTTTAAACAATTAAAAACCACCAACCTTTATTAAATCATGTTATTTTAATTTGCGAAAAAGCATATTCAGTTTATCCGCCAACAAATACATGACAGGTACGATAACTAACGTAAGGAAGGTTGCAAAGGTTAGACCAAATATTACAGTCCATGCCATTGGCCCCCAGAAGTCTGCATTATCCCCACCAATGTAGAACTGTGGGTCAAATTGACTGAGCAATGTCGCAAAGTTGATATTCATCCCGATTGCCAATGGAATCAAACCCAAGACAGTGGTAATCGCTGTCAGCAACACGGGTCTTAAACGGGTTTTCCCACCTTGCACAATACTGCTGAGCAACTCATCATAGGAAAGGTACTCTCCTTCTTTGATACCCAATTCTTCTCGTCTACGCTCCCTCACCAAATTGGTGTAGTCAATCAAAACAATGGCATTATTAACCACTACCCCTGCCAAGGAAATAATCCCGATACCGGTCATAATCACGACAAAGTCCATATTGAAAATAACCAAACCAAGGAATACACCGATAGTACTCAAGACTACAGAAGCCATGATAATGAATGGAGTAGTTACAGAGTTAAATTGTGCAACAATGATCAAGAAGATAACCGAAACAGCGATAAATAGGGCTCTCAATAAGAACGCAGTTGATTTAGCTTGCTCTTCTTGTTCTCCTGTAAACTTAACATTGATGCCATCTGGTATGGAATAATTAGCCACCAATTGCTTCAACTCATTATTAATTTCCGTTGGATTGAAACCGTCCAAGACATTGGAGAAAATCGTGATCACTTTATTCAGATCTTTCCTTTTGACCGAACCAAAAGTAGACCCATATTCCAAGTCCGCAACTGCTGAAATCGGCACTTCTTTTTTGTTACCCAACTTATCTCTAAAGTTGATTTTTTTATTGACCAATGAAGCTAAATCATAGCGATATTCATCTTTCAGTCTCAACTGAATAGGATAATCATCTTCACCTTCCTTGTATTTGGAAACTTCCTGACCAAATAAAGCTGTACGCAGTTCACTGGCGATTTGAGAAGTAGACAAACCAAATCTTCGTGCTTTTTCACGGTCAATCTTCAGAATCACTTCTGGACTTCCCAACTCCAGATCGGATTTCAACTCTTCAATACCTGGGATATTAGCTGATACCAAGGCTTCTCTGAACTGATTTTCAAACAAAATCAATTTTTCAAAATCCTCTCCACTCACCTCAATATTGATTGGCTTGCCTACCGGAGGACCGTTACGTTGTTTATCAACCGTAATCAACACCCCAGGATATTTTTCCACCATGGCACGGATTTCTTCCATGATTTTATTCGTGTTTACACCCTGTCTGTACTGATACTCCACAAAACTGATTGTCACTTTTGCTTTATGTGGAGTATTGGCTGTGCTTGGGCCTTCAGACTGATCACCCGTACCTTGTCCAACCTGAGAAATGATAGACTCCACCACATCGCTGTAAGGCTCCATCAATTGTAACAACTCATCCTCCATACCCAACATAAATGCATTGGTAGCCTCTGTATCCGTACCAATAGGATTCTCAATAAACACATTGACAAGAGCAGGTTGATTATCAGGGAAAAACAGCACTTTCGGAGCTCTTACACCCAATAGCACAATGGATAAAACCAACAATAAATTAACGCCTGCAAAGAAGAAATAAGGATTGTAGCCCCTCAGAGCAAACTTCAAGGTACTCTCATACAAGTTTTCTAATCTGACCAAAAATACATTTTGGAACCAGCGGATGGCAGGTCTTAAGGCATACACATTGAATACCGTCAGAATCGCTACAATACCAAATAAATTCCCGAAAGTGATCGAACCTGCCAAGAAACTGATAATCGACATCACCCCGAAAACAACTGCTACAATTAGATTTTTCGTTTTGGGTTTAACTGATTCCACATCTTGTATTTTCATAAACAATGATGTTAGAACAGGATTCACGACCAAAGCAACAAATAAGGAGGATGATAATACGATGATCAAGGTGATAGGCAAGTACTTCATAAACTCTCCAATGATATCATCCCAAAAAGCCAATGGCATAAAAGCTGCCAATGTTGTAGCTGTAGATGTAATGATTGGCCAAGCAACCTCTCCTACCCCTTCTTTTGCTGCACGGATGGGGCTTAAGCCTTCCTGCATCAAACGGTAGATATTTTCTACTACCACAATTCCATTATCCACCAACATCCCCAAAGCCAAAATCAAGGCAAACAATACCATCAAGTTGAGCGTAATGCCAAAAGAATTCAGAACCAAGAATGAAATAAACATGGAAAGCGGAATAGCAATCCCTACGAATAAGGCATTTCTAAAACCCAAGAAGAACATCAAGACCAATACCACGAGAATTACCCCGAAGATGATGGAGTTTTCCAAGTCATTGACCTGGGAACGGGTATTTTTGGACTGATCATTGGTAATGCTTACTTCCAGGTCTGGCGGAAATCGATTGGCTTTTGCATTTTCTATGATTCCTTTAATCTTGTCAGCAGCATCTAGTAAGTTTTCTCCACTTCTTTTGACCACATTTACCGTGACCACAGGAAGCTTATTGCTACGGGCATATGACTCGCGTTCTTTGTAGGTATCCCGAACTTCTGCCACATCCTCCAAGTAAACAATTTTTTGGTTCTCTGTTTTGACAATAATGCCATTCAATTCACTTGGATCCGTAAACTCTCCCGTGATACGAAGCGATCGTCTAAACTCCCCATCCAAAATATTACCCCCGGAAATGGTTACATTTTCTTGGGAAACAGCTTCTGAGATATCCGAAAAGGAAACTCCTAAGGCCTCCATTTTGAAAATATCTGCATCAATTCTGATTTCCCGCTCTACAGTACCACGAAGTTCAGCCTTGGAGATTTCTGGAAGCTTTTCGATTTCATCTTCCAAATACTCCCCAAATTTCTTCAACTCTTCTTCTGTGTAATTTCCCGAAAGGTTCACGTTCATGATTGGGAAATCAGAAGTATTCACTTCAATCACATCAGGATCCTGATCCAAATCAGTTGGCAATTCACTTTTAGCCTTATCCACTGCATCTTTCACATCCTGAATCGCTTTGGAAATTTCAACACCTGGATTAAACTCCACCACCACAGAAGAGAAATCCTGAACGGATGTGGATTTAATATTTTTGATGTTATTGATAGACTTCAGTTCCTTTTCAATCGGACGTGTAATCAAATTCTCCATATCCACAGGAGAATTACCAGGATAGGCTGTACCTACGTAGACTGTAGGAATCACAATCTCAGGAAATGACTCTTTGGGCATGGTGCGATAAGCCAAAATTCCCAACACGGTAATGATGACTGCCAAAATGACCACAGAGGTCTGATTGTCTACCGAAAGCGAGCTCAGCCCAAACTCACGGACGACTTTCTTGGGTTGGTTTTCTTGAGACATGTTTACTTAAGCTGCAATGGTTACTGAAAAATTATCACCTACCTCTCTGAATCCCTTATCAACCAAGGTTTCTGTCCCCGTCAATCCTTCCACGATTTCAGAGCGGTCTTTATACGTTCTTCCACGCTTGATATAGCGTTTTTTACTCAAGCCATCTTCTACGATAAATACATATTCACCTCTGTTATCCTGCAAAATCAAATAATTAGGAACTTTGACAGCTTCATCCACCTCGTAATCCTTGATTTTCAATACTGAAACCATATTTGGCTTTACGTTAGGAAGATTAGGCAAAAAGACCTCGACTTTGAAGGTACGATTGTTTGGATTGATGATAGAACCCACGGCTGATACTTTCGTTCTAAAAGACTCATTGATAGATGGGAAAGAAATCTCCACAGAATCACCTCTGCTAATCACTCCTATGTAGCGCTCGGAAACATCTGCTTCCACATACAATTCGCTCACGCCTACAAATTGGAACATAGGAGACCCTGGCTGTACCAATTCACCCAAACGAACTTGTACGGACTCCACTGTTCCATTGAATGGTGCTCTGACCAAGGTTCTAGACTCCTGGGTGCGTAGAGATGCCAAGTTTTTTTCCAATGTCTCTTTTCTGTTTTTTGCTTCCAAAAACTGTAACTCTGTACCAATCTGCTGATTCCACAAGCGCTCTTGCTTTTCGAATACAATAGTGGCAAGCTCCAATTGCTTTTGAACTTCTTCCATATTTCTCTGGATGGACTCAGAGTCGATTCGGGCCATTACTTGACCTTTAGCCACCTGCATCCCTTCAATAGCAATCACTTCTGTCACTCTTCCCGATACCTCTCCTGAGATATTCACGTTTTTCTTGGAAAGGACCGAACCAGCTACCTCTACATAGTTTTCAAATTTTCCAACGGTAGGCTGAATGGTAGAAATTAATACTGCTTTTCTATTGGCAAGACCAAACTCAGGGTCTAGCAAAGAAATTTCCTTTTCCAAAGCTTCAATTTTTAATCGAAGCTCATTGGCATCTTTTTTCAAGGATGCTAACTCATCTTTCTTTACAGTGAGCTCATCTTTTTTCCCGCAAGAGAAAGCTACCACTGTCAGTAGTATCAAAATAAGTGATGAATAGGTTTTCATATATCTGTTGGTGTAAATGCTTGTGTTAGTTTTCATTATAATAGTCCAAGTGCCTTTTCCAAATCCACTTTAGCAATTAAGGCATCATATAGCGCTGCGAAATAGTTTGTTTCGGCTTCTTTGAGCGCAGAATCGGCATCTACCACTTCGAGGTTGGACCCCACTCCTTCTTGGAATTTGATTTTTGCCATTTCAAATACCTCTAAAGCGAGCTCCATATTTTCTGCTTGTAACTGTAGAGAAGCAACTGAATTTCTCAAATTCACTTTAGCCTGGTAAACCTCTACTTCGAAAGAGCGCTTAAGGAAGTTCTGCTGATTCTCTAACTGCCTCAATTGCACTCTATTTTGCTGAATACGTGCAGCTTTGGAAAAGCCATCAAAAATTGGAATACTTAGGTTGAAACCTATAAAGGCAGCCGTAAACCAATCATTTCTATACAGCTCTGGTAAAGCCAAAGAAGCACCTGATCGGTTGTAAGTCAAGAAAGCATTCAAATTAGGCATGTATTGGATTTGATTATTTTTTAGATCCAAACGGGTCAAATCCATATTCGTCTTCAACTGATCCAATTCTACTCTCCGGGTCATGTCAGCAGTCAGGAGCTCTGTCACCTCGGCTAGATTATTGAAATCTCGGATAGTTTCTGCCACTTCGAGTATATAATCTGTTGGAAGTCCCATTTGTAACTTTAATACCTCCACGCTGATTGCAGTAGCAGCTACAATTTTATCCAATTCAGTTTTTAGGTTATTCCGCTGAACTTTGGTTCTACTGACATCAATTTTTTCAACGAAACCAGCTTCGTAAAGTGCTTCAGTTTCTCTCAACAACGTTTCAACTCTCTCCAAATTAACCTCAAAAATGCGTCTGCGCTCATCATTGACCAAGACTGTGAAATACGCTTTTTTGATAGTCTCACGAACATCAATTTCAGCCTTCTCCTTATCAAACGCTGTCAAAATATTCAATGTCTTGGCTGCCTTCAAGCCCACAAAATAGGACCCATCAAATATCATCTGATCTACCCTCACTCCTAATCCAGATTGAAAATCAACCCCAAACCTTAATTCTACAACATCTGCTGAATTATTTGGGTCAAAAAATGGAGTTCCTTCAATATTAGGTAGAAAGATTACAGGAATAGCGGCGTTGTATGTAAAATCAAGCGTACCGTTGATTTGCGGTAAACCCGATGCCAAGTTTTGACGAATAATTGCCTTCGATGCCAACAACTCCAAGGCTGCATTTTTGGCATCTGGGTTGTTTTGCAAGGCATAGGATATAGCCTCCTCAAGGGTAAAAACCACGGTGTTTTGAGCCGATAGTTGTGGAGGACTGACAAGTTGGAAAAGCAACAACAAGGTTATTGCAAGCCCTTTTATCACGGTTTTCATGCGATGGTGTGTTTTTGGTTTAGATATGCTTGTTTTCCTGATTCTGTTAATATGCCATAGAGGAAGTGTTCGAATACTTCCAGGTGCAATTCAATTAAATTAAATTTTGAAGGAGGGAATTTGATCGGATCAAATAAGCTATCCATTTGTTCCATCCGTAGGTAAGCCAAAATTTCAGAATTGATTTCCGCTCTGAAAACACCTTCTTCTTTTCCCTTATCCAAAACTTCCACAATCTCTTTGAAGACAAACTCCTGCTTGAAATCTTCAAACAATTGCCAACATTGGGGAAAATACCGTTGGATTTCATTCATTACGAGAGGATTAAAATCGGCAAATCGCTTACGGATATAAGCACTCATACCGACCATATGGGAAATCACTCCCTGATCGATTCCTGGATACTCTTCTAGCCTACACTTATCTTTTTCCAAGGCTTGGGAAAAGGTCTCAAATACCAATTGGTTTTTATCTGCAAACTCCTGATAAATCGTTTTTTTTGAAATACCCGCTTGTCTTGCGATATCATCCATGGTAACCGACCTGACTCCAAACTTCATAAACAAGTCTTCGGCAGTTTCTATTATTTTTTCTTTGGTCTCCATTCGGGTGCAAATTTGAAAAATTAAACTCAGGAAACTATACGTGAGTTCAAAGTTTCTTAAGTTTTTTTCAAAAAAAATTTCTGAAAAACAAAAATTAGCCTTCATAACATGATCGAAAAATAACTAAAAAACGAATTTAACCAAATTAAATTCCATGTATACACAATATTTATTAGATAAATTTCACTATGAAAATGAAATAATTCCTTTAATTTTGAATCATGAAAACCTTATTTCTACAGACAAGTTTTGGTGACTTGGTTTACTACAAACATGGCAACGGGAAAAACATCTATTTGCTATTCCACGGTTTTGGTCAAAGTAGCAAAGCTTATCAGTCATTTTTACCTCTTAGAAAAGCCGATGAAACTTTTCTTGTTATCGATATATTTTATCATGGGCAGAGTAGTTGGAATAGCGTAGACCAAAAATTAACCAAGGAAATCTGGAGATCAATTTTTTTGCAATTGATGCAACAGGAAAATTTTGAAAAGTTCCACTTAGTAGGATACAGCATGGGAGGAAAGTTTAGCTTAGTGAGTTACGAATTATTCCCAAACTATGTACAGTCCTTGTTGTTGATGGCTCCTGATGGAATTAAAACAGGATTTTGGTACAATATGGCCACCTTTCCCGGGATTTTCAATCGCTTATTCAAGCATGTAGTATTCCATCCTGAGCGATTTTTCAAGATCATGGATATCCTATATCGTTTGGGATTATTGGAATCCAGTTTTATCAAATTTGTAAAATCTCAAATGCAGACTCGTACGATGCGGGCACAAGTCTATTTCACTTGGAATGTTTTTAAAACCTTGCAACCTGAACTAGGTACAATTATCCAGCAACTAAAACTAAGCAAAACTCCTATCACTTTGGTGACAGGGAAATATGACAAAATGGTCACATCGGAGAATCTCGAAAAATTCAGTTCCAAAATCCCTCAAATACAACGGTTAGAATTAGAATCAGGGCATAACACATTGATTGAAGATTACAGCAAACTCCAATTAATGACATAAAAAAAGCGGGCCTAAACCCGCTTAAATCTTAATACATAAAATATTCTTGTTCCAAACCTTTAAACTGCTCATGCATATGCCATGAAGGTCTGTAATACGTATCCTTCAATCTACCGCTAACTGAACCTTCGGTAATTAAATTCAATGCTGCTGCTAATCTGAATTCTCGAGGATCTCCCCAATTACGGGTCAAATCATCACCCGCTCTTATCGCAGGCTCAAATCCCTCAAAATAATCAGCTTCTCCAGCGGCGTTGGCAATAGAAAAGGTTATCATCTCAATCAAAATATTGTTAGCTACGAGAACTCTGTTATTACCTCCAACTCCTATTGAGCCTACAGGCTTTCCAAAAGTGTTATCACCAACAATTACAACATCCATGAAAGGACGCAAACTATTAATCACAAGTTCGGATGCAGAGGCTGATGAACGGGAGGTAATAAAGACAATTCTATTTAAATTTAAAGAACCCACTTTAGAAAATCTTTCCGATTCATTTCTTTGTGTCTGATTCGGCCCCCACCTGTAAGTGTACATTATTTGTCCATTTGCTGAGGAAGGGACGATATAATTAAGCAATTGCTCTGCTATACTAACCAGACCACCACCATTATACCTTAAATCAATTATTAACTCGTTGATATTTTCATTTTGGAATCTGGAAAATGATTGTTCAACTTCAAAACTTCTTCTGTTACCTGTTCCTTGAGAAGCTCTGAAATTTTCATACACCCAATATCCAATTTTTTTTCCACCCATTTCAATGATTTCTTCATGAGCTACAGAAGTTGCGGTGAAAGCTGCTTTTGGTATAGTTCTAGTTGTCTCAGAACCATCTTGGAGTCTAAACTTAAAAGTGTTTGTTACCCCAACTTCATTTGGTCCCAAATCTATTGTGAATCCTCCACTAGAATTTCTAAAAGATGGAATAGTTCGACCATTAACTTCAATTATCTCCCAACCTCTTTGCCATCCGTCTTGGCCAGCAGGTCCAGATTTTATGACAGAAGCAATGAATGCCCTATCCTCCTGATTGAAAGCCAAACGGAAACCATGGACCCCAGTAACATTCCCAACAATTAAATTCGATCGCTGTTCTTGAGTGGTAAATGTTGTAAATCTATCCAAAGAGTCGAATACAAGAAAGTCCAATAGCTCCCTATTGGAATTGAAATCAGAAGGATTAATTCTTGCAGGGAGTAAGTTGCTCCAATAATACCACTCTTGCATGGATTCAAAAATCGCTTCTTTTACCTGATCTTCTTCACTGAGCACTGGAGTTTCATCTCCTAAGTTACATGCAAACAATGTAACTATTAGTAAAACCCAAACTGACCATAATTTCATAAGCTTCATACCACGGAATTATTTTTCTTTAAATACGTAAATATTTCAGGAATAGATTAAATCGTAAAATCATAAACAACAACTTTACTCCATTTGTTACTGTTTCTTTCAATAAAAGCAAGATGCTGAGGGTCCACTTGGTATTTTTGTTCATCTGCCACACTATCAAAAAAAAATGTGCATGCAATGGAATATGAACTATCAATAACGTCTCGCTCTACAGTAGCAGCAGGTGTACCTATGTAAAACCGCTTTACTGTATCAATCCGGGAAAGTATTTGAGCTTCTTGGATAAATTCCTGTACATCCACCTCCTGATTTAACCAAAAAAAGACTTGATGAATCATAGGTTGCTCGGACCTACCCGCAAAGGTTACATGTGGCATTGCTACTAGTGTTGATCCCAATGCCACGTTTCGAATAAAATTTCTTCTACTACTCATGTCTACATTTTTTTAAGAAATAAGGAGATTTTTTCGATGGTTTTCAAACCTTTTTACCAAAAACTTATTTCAATCTCAAAATTTAACACTAAATACAGAAGGAATATTCTGAAATATGGACCTAATCTTTCAAAATATTTTGCAACAAACAATCCTGTGGACAGGAAGTTCATCATAAACCCTCACAGAGGATATACGTACCTAGAGCAAAGAAATTCCCTCGAGTCAGGAGATCCAAGTTGTGATACACATGAAAACAAAACCAAAAAAGAGAGCCATTGCTTTTTTCACGCTTATACCTACCATTCTTATTCTAGCAATGATGAATCAAAGCATAGATGAACAAATCGAGTACATCGAAAACACAACATTACGAACCGTGCCTACAGTCCCTACTACTTGGAAAGGCACACCAATGGATGCCAAAGGTAATTTCGTTAATTTATATCAACCCTTTGAGGATAGTTTTTCTGACCTCATCAAATGGCAGTTATCAAAAAACCCATTGAAGGATGCAAAGAAAAATGAAGAAAGACGCTTAAGAAAGGATTTTGACCCAGCTATCCTCACATCCCAAGAAGACTACCTCATTTGGTTGGGGCATGCCAGCTATTTGATTCAGGTAAAAGGAAAAGTGTTATTAATTGACCCTTTCTTAGAAAAGAACACGTTTTTAAAAAGAGAATCTCCTGAGGTACTCCAGGTTGAAGACCTTCCTACAATTGATTATTTGTTACTATCTCATAACCATCGGGATCATATCGACAAAGCTACTATTCAAAAGCTATTGAAATTACAGCCTGGTGTAGAGGTATTGACAGGATTGAAAGTAGGTGATGTGATTGGAAAGTGGGGAGATTTTGGCCGTATTCAGGAAGCTGGATGGTTTCAAGAATACAATACATCGGATAGTTCCCTACAAATTGTCTATGTTCCGTCAAGGCACTGGTCGAGACGTTGGCTTTGGGATCTGAATGAAAATCTTTGGGGTGGTTTTTGGATTCAATCTGAAGATACAAGCATTTACTTCATGGGGGATTCAGGTTTTGGCCCACATTTCGAGGATATCAGACAAGTTATGGGACAACCTGATTATTGCCTGATGGGCGTGGGTGCTTTCCGTCCTGAGTGGTTTATGAACCAAGCCCATATCAGCCCTATGGATGCTATCGAAGCGTTCAATAGTTTAGGTGGCTCCTACTTCATCCCTATGCACTATGGCACCTTTGATTTATCTGATGAGCCTCGGATGGAGCCTTGGGACATCTTAGTAGCTAATCAAAGCAAATTGCGTGGAACATTGGTAGATCCGATTTTGGGCAAAAACCTTTTACATTAAACACCCAAAAATTGGCTTGGTAAGTATTTTATGAAGTGAAGCTTGGGTTACATCTCACTAATTGTAAACTATTTTTATTGACAATAGGGCTATCATCGATATTCAGGAAGCAATCGATTACTACGAGGAACAGCAAGTTGGGCTTGGTGAGATCTTTTTAGGCTGTTTTTCATACCTCAAGAGAAAATTAAAAATTAGGACACTAATGAAATAATTGGACTAGGAACCTAATGGCACTATGATTTTTTTTTTATACCCTCGATTTTGGTAACTAAAACTTAACAATAAATACAGTTGTAAATCCAACTATTTTTTTCATATTTAAATTCAAAAAATTTTAAAGTCAAATGAAAGCCAACTACCCAATTATTTTACTTTTAATTCTCGGAATAGTTTCATCCTGCCAAGAGCCTGAAAATCCAGCAGAACCAATCATAGAACTTGAAAAGTTTGAACGATTTGGAGACCCACACTTCAACTTTCGGAGTTCCATTGTAAACAACATCAAAGTAATTGATAATCAATTGTTTTTTAGTCATGTAAGTAATCCGGGATTCATTAACCCTGACATGGATGTAAATCAACTATGCTGTGCACGACCAAATCAAATGGAATTCCGACAAAGTTTAACCAAACAATACATTGGTGCAGTAGACCGGAATCTATTTGGATTTTACATTTTCCGAAATCAAGGCAATGGAGGTGTGGGGCTTCTTGATTTAAATCGCCTGATAAAAGTACTAGGAGGCAGAGCAAAAGTATCCTCACTTCCAAATCGATTAAAAAATTTCGATATCAATAATGGGAAATTATTAGCTGCTGTTGATTTGATTGGAGAGACATTTGAAAGGGCTATTTATCTGTTTGACATCGAGAATAATACAAATTTTGTTGGAGTAGTCCCTGACACAACTGTAATCAAGATTACTCCACCAGCCGTTGAAAACTCCACAATTGAAGGATTAAATATAATTCAGCAGATAGACGCTTTTCAAGATGGATGGCTGGTTTCTACAATCAATCAAAATTTCTTTGTTGACCCTGACGGAAATACCACTCCGTTTGAATTAAAGGATGCCAACGGTAATTTCGCCCCCTACTACGGACATGTATTCACATCTGATAGAAGATTACTCGTGAAGACATTTAGAAATCTTTTCATATCACCTAGCGGTAGCATAGATGACTTGGAGCTGAGGGTTACCTTTAACAGTTTAATCGAATTCTTTATTCATGAGGACCGCTTAGCAATATGGTTATCAGGATCATCTATTTTATCGGAAGTTGAGAATTTCGACAGCTTAGATCCTGAACTATTTAAAATCAGATTATTGAATTCCGAAGGGATCAACTTTTCTCAATTGTTTGCTCTTCAAAAATTCCAAGGAAAAGTTTTTGCAGCTACCAATCAAGGACTTTTTACCAAAAATCTAGAAAGTTTCTGGGACTCTGCACCCGAAAATGATTCAGCGCTCTCGGCAGAACAATTATTGAATGGGATAGTGTTTCATTGATGCTTATCTCTTTTGCCAGGTTGAATAAATTATGGGTGTGTCCATCGAAAAATCAATTCGAGCATCCCACTCGTAGTTGATGGGCCAGTCTTTAAACACATTCCCGACTTTGTACAGAAACTTCAGTTCCCACCTGTCAGGATTTGGAATCCATCCTTTTGAGGGATTTAGTTTAATCATTGCATCGGTTGAGGATTTGTTCACTTCATAGTTCCCTGCTATCATTCCCAAGCCTTTGTGGTGTGGCTCTAAAGAGAAAGTACCTTTGGCTGTGGAACCCAGTTCCATGGCTAAAATATTTGGAAAAGAGGGTTCAAAAGCTAACCTAACTTGCTTTTCACCATTATAAAAAACCAAACTTTTCAGCTCCTCTTGTCCATTACGCAGTATTAATTCTAACGCATGATGTTCTTGGGGTTTTAGCTCATTCCCATGCTGATCAGGATTTAACATCAGAATCCATGGATTTTCCGAATATCTTGCAAAATACATCCAAGTTCCATCCATAGGTATGGGTAACTTATCTAGCTTTCTTTCTTCTCCATCAATAGACACCTGCTGCTCAGTGGCTTTTCGCCTGATGAAATAAAAATCCTCCAGCCATACTAAAGGCATGGAAGAAGGATTGATAGCAGCATCTCCCATTGGAGCCAACAAGCCAAATGGCTTTCTCGATTTCGAATTACTCTCTCTTAAATGGATGGCAATCGCTCTTCCCCATTTATCCATAAAATTGATTGCTACCTGAACTCCATGATCAGTAATTTCAAACAAATCCTCTTGGAAATCTACTGCTACCATATCACCCAGTCCTTTTCCTGCTATGTTAAATTTTGCCAGGTTTGGATTTAGACTTTTTGCATGATATACATCAATATGCATATCCTTTCTCCAAGCGATCACCAGCAAACCCACTCCATTGATAGAATCATTGAAAAATTGAGGTTCTAAACCAACATAGTGCTCATCGGGATCCTTTTCAAAATTTACCAGAAGTAATCTTTCCATCGGATCCGCTTCAAAACTGAAAGGATTGATGAACGCTTTTGCCTCTACGGTATTATACCTAGCCAAAATTTCTTCATTGGAAATCGTTTTTTCAGAACAAGAGTTTATTAAGAATAAAAAAAGGATAGCGTATTTCATCATCTTGAGAATTGGTTGTCTTCCAAAGTTAAACAGGTCTATTTGTATCTTACCTTTAACATATCATCTCAAACCATGACTTTCGTCAGCAAAAAATTAATTGAATATTATTTTAAAAAGAAAAACCCGGCTGATTTTTAAAACCTGCCGGGCCTAATTTATCACTAAGCGTGGATTAAAGACAATGTTCTAAGAATCAAAGCCTGTCCCGAGAATCGGGAAGACAAGAACCAAGAAGCAAGATCCCAAGTGAAGAGTGTCAAAGGAGGAAAACCATTAAGGAATTAAGAGGATTAAGGACTTCCACCTCCCAACACTAATCACTCAATCAACTAGTCACTAATCATTTACTAAGTGAAGAGTGTCAAAGGAGGAAAACTAGTAAGGAATTAAGAGGATTAAGGACTTCCACCTCCCCTCACTACTCACTCAATCAACTAATCACTAGTCACTCAATCAACTATTCACTTTCAACTACTTCACATACAGCTGATTAAACAACATCTTAAACGTATTGTGTGCTTGTGCTCGGAAGGTGATTTCTGGACCGAAAGCATAGAATTTCCCTTTTCCAACCGGTGCTTCAAAAGCAACTACCCCATTTCTTAGGTATCCTTCACCCCATGCCCAACCGGACACTAGTGGAGACTCTGTTCCAAACCAAGCCAAAGGTTTCACACCTTGAAGCAAGGCATTTGGTGCGAGATTGAATACTGGGCTATTATTAAACACCATATTAGCTGAGTCTCCCATGCCCCAGTTGGCTGCATGTGCGCCATCCAAATGAGCTTTCAGTATACTTCCAGGAATGTAATACTTATCACCACTCAATGCTCGTTCACGGCCATCAGGTAACTTCTCTACCAAGGCATTACTAACCGGCAACTGGAATTCATACGCAAAAGCAGTAGAAGCTCCAACTGCAACGATAGAACCTCCTGCTTCCATAAATGCTTTTAAAGCAGGTACGGTTTTCTCTTTGGTCACATTTCCAATCAAAGCATGATATTCTGCTGCGACGTCTTCTTCTCTCACAGCACCACCCCAGTTTCTGACTGTTCCCGGAGATCCCGCACCAATGAATAAAATGACATCGTATTTCGCCTTCAAATTCCCCGCATCCAATTCTTTAGGATAGACCACATTGAAGGCAAAGTTATATTGCTCGAGCATCCAACGAACCCATCCTGATGGCATAGAGCCTCCATAATGGTCAAAGAGAGCAACTCGGGCAGGTTTGATCGCAACCATACCGGATGGCCTTGAAGCTGACACTACATGGATTCCATAAGCAGTCGCAGCTTTTTCAACCGCCGCCCTATTGCCACTGACAAAGAAGCTTCCAGCCGGCAAACCTGCATGGGCAGTGGTAGTTCTGGAAACACTTACACCCGCCTTTAACAAATCATTAACAGCTATAAAGGCATTATTTCCTCGAACATCAATCAAAAAGCCTGATCCAGCAGGAACCCGTGTAGGCGTAAACGACTGCACTTCACCATAGGCGATGGCTTCAAATGGCCCATCAAATCCTTCTAGAATACGATCGAATTCAACGCCCATTTGCAGGGCTAAACTCCAACCTGCTGCATCGTACGGTCTTTTAGGAGGCCCTCCCGGATATTCAAAATCATTGGGGTGATCTTGGGGTTCAAACATATCCAACACATGTGGACGGAAAGCCTGAGCTGATTTGACCACATACGAACCTGCTGGATATTGCTTCCCATTAACAGTGAAAGCAGCAGTAGCTTTATGTACCTGAACACCTGATTTAATCAAGGCATTCACAAAGCGAGTAGCTGTAGGAAAATCCGCCTGATTAGCCGGTAAAATAAACCCTCTAGGATCACGCAATTCCGGATTTCTATACACAGAGTCGAAAAACTGCACCGGTAATCCACTTCTCATACCATAAAAGGCAGCTTCAGGATCATCGGCCTGTCTTTGCTGACGGCTTCTATTGAACGCTTCTTGAACAGCCGCTGCTCTTTTCGGGTACTTCGTCCAATGGTCCATATTCCCTCGATCAATGGCATTCTTACCCATGGTGTAAATGTTCATCAACAAGGCATCCGCGTTTCTACTCGCATAATCCAATACTGCCATATTCATGGAAACCGAGTAATCAATTGAACGTTTGAAGTTCCATGGCTGCGGCTCGATCGGAAAAGGAGTCGCATGGGTAGGAATCAAGCGTTCAGGTACTAAAGGAATGGATGAAGGTGTCGGACCACCGGTAGTTTCGGTCAAAATCCCGATAATGTTATGAAAATAAGGAGTGGTTCTCAATCCACCATTCCACCAGGAAGAGAAAACAGAACCTCCCAAACGGGTATACCCCGGCTTATTCTCTGCATTTAGCCTGTTGATCATCGCAGAACCAACACCATCCAACGAAGTCATAATTAAGGGATCAAAGACATGGTTGAAAGGATCACGATAAGGAGGGCCTGCCACGACTGTACCTGCAGGGGATGTTTGGTGGTGATTAAACACAATTTGAGGAATCCACTCTATATACATCTGACGGGAAACATTCGTAGTTTCCTTCATATTGTTCATGAAAAAATCACGGTTATTGTCGTGCCCTACATATTTTTGATACATGTAGGGAGTATTCATATTTCGCTTGGTCACATCATTTGGCCCCATGTACCAATCTGTTACGATATCCTGACCATCAGGATTTACCTGCAACATGAGGATGATCAGATCATCCAAAAAGCGTAGTACCTCCGGATCATTGCTGCTAACTAGCTCATAAAACGTAGGAATCAATTGGTGGGAAGCCACAGTCTCTGTGCTGTGCAAACCTCCATCAATCCAAATTACAGGTTTTCCTTCGGCTACCAACGCTTTGGCTTCTTCAGGGGTAACCTCTGCCCTACCCAATTTTTGAGAAATCTCTTTGTATCGGGCTAAATTTTGATGGTTTTTAGGAGAAGTGATGATCATCATCGGCATTTGCTTGCCCATTTCTGTTTCACCGATTTCTACATATTGTACCCGATCGGAAAGGGCGGAAACTTTACGGAAATAAGCATCCATATCCGTAAATGTCACTAATTTATAATCATCTCCTATTTCGAAACCAAAGTGCTCTTTTGGAGTGGGGATTTGTTGGGCCACTGCCTGCTGCCAATACAGCGAAAACAAGAGGAAACCCAAAAGGTAAATTTTTCTCATAGCGTATCAAATTAGGTATATCCGAAGGTACAACCCACAAAGGCTTCTTCAAAATCAGCCCTGCTAATCGGATAAAATAAGGGTTAATTGGTAAAGAATCATGCAAAAATTTGGGCTACTCTCGAGGAGTCCCCAAAGCTTTGGACGGAACATACGATTCAAAGGGATATTCCCTTGGTAAAACTTCTACCCCGCTGGTAATTTTTATAGGAATCTGACCTGGGTAGGTGACTTCTACGAAATATCCTGTATAGCCTTTTTCAGGTGTAGGAATCTGAATTTCGTAGCGACCACTTTCATTGATCAAGACCTCAGAAGCTGACCAATGAGGTCCAAAGCGATCAATCATAAAATTACGTTCCTCTTCGTTAGTCGCCGACCATAACTTGATGGAGACTGGCTTTTGATTGGGGTCAGTTTGCAGCAAAATGGAATTATCCTTGATAGCCCACTCATAGGTAGGTCTCGAGGATTGATTCAAAATAGAGGCATAGAAAGATAATACATTTGCTAAGGCGTCCGAATTACGTAAATCATGTCCATAATTGGGCACATACATCAAGTGCTTTTCACCGGGCAACTCATCCCAGTAAAACTTCCAACTATCCGGCTGAAAAAATTCATCACCAGCTGCATTGACAATTAGCTTGGGAATATCGGCAAATTTCTCCTTGAAAGCATAGGGTTCTGTAATAGAAAGTAAGCGCTCAAACTCCATGGAACCTTGCCAATCCATGATATCCTCATTGACATAAGAAGTGACCGCCGGAGCCCAATACCCATAGTTCCTCCAATGGTGCTGAAATGATTCCTCCAAATTCAAAAGATCAATTACAATAGGCGCCATGGCTACCACCCGCTTATCAACAGCAGCGGTAGTCCAGGTTGTCCAGCCTCTTTTGGACGCACCAGACACCACAAAATGATTCAATGGAAGTTCGTACTTCTCCTCCACTACTTCCACTACCACATCCATAGCCAACTTGGCAGCTTTGGTCATAGGTAGCCGAAGCAACCACCTGGCATCCTCATCCTTCGCTCCTCCTTCCATAAATTTCCGCCAACCATACGCAATGATATCATCCTCATAGCGTGGCCCCTTGTCATCATCCAAAAATGTGAGTGGCTGAAAAGGGACGTTATGAATTTCCGCAGCCACCGAATTCGTACGAAGGGCTACTTCCAAAATAATCGGGTTGGGTTCTTCTGGCAAAGGTGATTCTATCGCTCCTCCCCCAATCCACAAAAACCCTGTTTCAAAACTGGTATTTTTGGGAACTACGAAAGAAACATAATGCCACCACTCCGTTTCATTGACTTCCTCAGCAGTCAACCATGTTTGGGACACCATGCGTACCACATGGTAATCATAGGTCTCGCTGCTGGTAGAATACACCAATTCATAGGAAAAAGCGGGGTCATCTGCCATCACGTAGGCCTCCAATAAACTAAAGCCATCCACGGAAGCACTGGGGATAACATCAACCTTACTGGTACATGCCCAAAAAGAAAATAAAAGAACAAAGGCGATGGTAAATTTCTGGGTCAATTGTTGTATCATAATGTCTTGATTTTAAATACAAAAGATAATGTAAAAAAATCAAAACTGGAAAACTCTGGATTTTCAGATTAAAAAGATATCAAAAATAGGAGGATCAATTATTTCAACATCCAGGAAACTTTCCCTTCAGCATATCAATCAAAATACACTTTAAACTATATGATATGAGGCTTTGTGCCTTAGAGCCTTCGTGGCATTTTTTACCACAAAAGCACTAAGCCACAAAGGATAAAACCTAAATCAGTAATTTGCTTGGGCTACAAAACTGAATTTTTATTTTTTAGAAAGCCGCTTTAGATAGAGAAATTATATGCATCAATGAAACTCATAATCCACTCCAGTCACTTGGGAAAGCAAGGTAGCTGGAGCATCCAATGCACGCGCATCTCCTCTTGGAGTTGGAGTTACGGGCGAATTTTCTTTTAAATAGGCCAACATTACTCCATGCAAAGTGTATTCGGTATTTTTTACATTTTTCACATTACTCATGCGGCAAATCATATCCGCAGGATCGCCTTCTCGTTCGCAAGCAGATATTGTATAGGTTTTATTCAAATTTATCGGTTCGCCCTTGATAAGCATAGACTGTACACGTTGACCAGCTTCACCAAAAGCATTAAAGGTAATTTTCATACCCTTGAATTTGGTCACCCAACCGCCAAATCGTCTATTAGCATCTTCTGCAAACACATTATTTAACTCCACTTCCATCCAATCCATCAGTTGCTGACCCGTTACTTCACCTGTGCGTACGATAGAATCAACAGGCAACATATCGTAGATAAAGCCTCTAGTAATTGGAATATTGCCAGTTTCATCCGGAGTGACATTTGGTGGGCAAAATCGGAAGCCATTGGACAAAGCAATATCAACATCAGGCAACTGCCATTTCACGGCATCCACTACCATGGTGTCAATAGGGTTTTCGATAACGAAATACCTGTAAAGCGGGATGGTACTGTATCCAACAACCTGATTGATTTCCTCCTTAAATGGTTTTTCTACTTCCTCCACAATTCTACTAATCCGAGAGGAAGGCTCAATGGCATCCGCCAAGACATCCAATAATTCGTAAGTCTCACCAACAACTTTTCCATCTTTTATCTGCAACTCCAATTTTCCCACAAATGACCCAAAAGCTCCTGGTTGGACTACCTTAGCATATTTTCCTTGAATTGGCTTGCGAACACGTTCATGGGTGTCCGCTCCCAAAATATAATCTACCCCTTCACAAGCTGGATTATTTGAAAGTGCTATTTCTTGAGAAAGTCCGATATGAGACATAATCGCTACAAAAGCACATCCTTCCTGATTTCTCAATACATCTACATAATGCGCTAAGTTAGCTTCTGGTCTGGTGAAAATAATTCCTTCGCTGTATCCTGGAGACTGTCTTCTTGGAACCAAATGATCATTGTATCCAATAAAACCAAACTTCACCCCATTCACGGTCCAGATATGGTAGGGAGGAAAAATCAATTCTCCACGCTCTCCATTACCCAAATCATGGTACATATTGGCACAAACTTTCCCTGCTGTCAAAGCACCCATGAGTTTCTGCATGGGCTTTTTATTGTACACAACCTCCCAGTTGCCAGGCGAATACAAATCATAAGACATAGCGTTCAAAATGGGTACTATCGCTTCGCCTTTGGTTTTGACAGAAAGCATAGATCCCTGAAACATATCCCCTGTATCTACCAAAAACGAATGCGCTGCTTGTGCTCGTTGCTGTTGAATAAAGGCATGCATATTGGCATAGCCTCCAGCTTTTTTAAAGACTTTTTCTCCATTCTCCCAATACAGTTCATCGTGAGGATGAATCTGACAATGCACATCGGTGGTTTGAAAAATGGTGACTTTAAATGCAGCAGGTGGATCCATTTCTCCTGAAACTGTCAAACTATCAGTACTTTTACTGCAAGAAGATTGCAATGCTCCTGCGCCTATCAATCCTGTTCCTGCACTCAGTGCACCTAGTTTTTTGAGAAATGATCGTTTGGTTAGGTTCATACGTGGGTGTTGTTAATGATTTTAATTGAATTTAATACCTTTTCAGGAAAATCCATGCTGCAAGTACAACCATAGACTTCCCCAAATTAGGTGATAATTCAAAAGTCTAATTTTTCAGTGAGCTTTTCTGTGACAAAAATTACAAGGTTCTCACAGATGGATCAGATCTAAGCGGATTTGAACAGATTTTGAATTTTAGATTTTAGACGTTAGAATTTAGATTTGATCTACTCATGAGCTATATTAGGAATTCCACTTAACAAATCTAACCCATTAATTTCAACTAATACTATTACTCTTTAAGCCTATATCTGTGCCAATCTGAGTTATCTGTGGACCTTTTTAACCGCCAAGGAAGCAAAGGTCTACGCAGAGAACACAGAGTTTTTCCAGCCCCTAATCCAAGCCAAATCCTTCGTGTCATTCGTGCCATTCGTGGACCTTTTTATTTTAGAGTTAAGATTTCAGATTTTAGATTTGTGGAAATCCACGAGCCATGCGAGTAAATTAATAAACTATCCATTTAATTAATTTAACCTTATCCTCACCATCTCCCTATAAATACCTCCTTCTGTGCCAATCTGAATAATCTGTGGACCATTTTAACCGCCAAGGAAGCAAAGATCTACGCAGAGAACACAGAGTTTTCCAGCCTTTAGTTCAAGTAAAATCCTTCGTGTCAATCGTGCCATTCGTGGACCAAACCTTTCTGGCAAAAATCCCCGATACAAAGCATCCACGTTCCATCTCCAATTTTTTTCTTAGATTTATATCTACGTTAAATCTGTCATATCCGTTTTATCCGCGAGAGCCAAGAAATTATGAGAAAATCTGTTTTACTCTGGATCTTTATTTTGATCCAACTATCCCCTGCTTTTGCTCAACAGTCATTGGAAAACTCCCTATTGTGGAAAATTTCCGAGAATGGACTGGAGCAACCATCCTATCTTTTTGGCACCATCCATGTCATTTGTCCGGAGGACTTTAAAATGGACGAGCGTATACTTTCGGCTTTACAATCAAGCAAAAAAATCGTCTTGGAATTGAATATGTCCGACCCCATGCTTGCCCAGGAAATGCAACAAAATTCCATCAACAAGGATTTTTACAATATTCAAAATGATTTCGAACCCGAAGCCAAAGAGGCTTTGGACGAATTTTTATCCAGCAATTATGGTATGGGCTTGGCGCAAATGGGAATTATGAAACCGTTCATTCTATCCACCATGGTATTGATGAAGCAACTGCCCTGTGAAACGCCGGATAGTTATGAACTATTTTTCACCAACAAATCACAGGAATGGAAAATACCCATGGAAGGCTTGGAAACAGCCGCCTATCAAATCAGTATTTTTGATCGAATCCCTATGGAAAGGCAGGTAGCTGATTTATCCAAAATGATTTTGACCGATGCGACTGAAAAGGAATTTCAGGGCATGATTGAAGCGTATTTAGCAGAGGACTTAAACAAACTCCAAGAGATGATCCAAGCAGATGGCCTAACAGGAGAATATGGAGAAATCTTGCTCAATGAGCGAAACAGAAATTGGATCCCAAAAATCGAAGAATTTATCAAAGCAGAGACAACATTTATTGCTGTAGGCGCAGGCCATTTCCCCTCCGAAAAAGGAGTCATCCAACTCCTCCGAAATGCAGGTTACACTGTTGAACCGGTACGATAAATACATGAGAGCCTGGACTACCGTTGTCCAGGCTTGTATTTTTTACGGGCATGTTGCTCCACATCTTCCCGATAATATAAGACATCTTTAAATTGGGCCTGGGTGTACATCTCCGCCTGATCTACAAAATGAGGAGAAAAAGGATTCCCTGACTGTCCCCCTGCCAAGATGGATTTGGCTTTTACTTTCTCACCAAACTCCACAGCTGCTACAAAGCTATTGCCCACATTCCCATAAAAGCGTTTGGTATTTGGATAAGCCCGACTCCCATAAGCGGCTAAAGAACCCCACATGGATGAATTAAATCCTACAGGTAAACTTGGCAACTCGTCATAAAACTTCCCCTGAATGGCATTCGTCACCCGTTGAAATCGGTTGATCTCTCCCCAAGGCGTATTCCATTGACCAAAATCTTCACCTAATTTGGCTACAGCTTTATCCAATGCATCGATCAATTGCTTCTGAGTTAAATGCTCCGCCAAATAATCAAATACATAAGCATCCCAAGGTCTGTCCAAACCTCTTCCCATACCCATCAATTGATTGCCCCAAAATACTGCTACTGATGTGGCTACCGAGTTTACATGCGTTTTTAGATCCCAAGCTACCAAGGTGTCAACTGCTGATTGAAGTTGTGATTTTCTTGGATCAGTTGCCGGCAATTGATCAAAAGCTTTTTTTAGAACAGGCACTAATGGCTCAAAAGCCAAAATATGTGGATCGTAAGCTAATTCGTAAATCATAGACTCTAAGGTCCACTTTCGGGGCTGTTCTAAAATTCTTACAGCATTGATTCCCCTCGCATTTTCCACATCCCAGGCTACATAGGGAGGAAAATCTTCCCGTTTCGGGCTCATTTTGCCCAAAGCATTGAATGGATCAGAGTTGCAATGCTGAATCCAACCAGTCACAGGATTTTCAAGATAAATCAATTCTTCTACATCATGTAAACCTCTCCAATCAGTAGCTGGATTACTTCCATCTACTACCCCTCTCCAATCGAATGATGGATCTCTTTTAGGTACAAAATTGCCATGGTAATACACGATGTTTCCATCTCTATCCGCATACATGGTACTATTGGAACTATTGGTTTTCAAGTCCATGATTGCCCGAAACTCTTGGTGATTGGTGGTTTTGGTACGCAGATACGATTGTGTCAGAGCCTTTTCTCGCTCAACCATTAATGCAATAGCCACCCACTTTTCATCTTCTTCCCTGATAACCGGACCATGATGACTGTAGTAAGCCGTGATGCTTCTCTTCAACAATTGTCCATCCTCTTTGTAGGTCAACTGAATGGTTTTTTCAGTAAATGGTCTCCACTCTTCTCCAAATTTGTAATGATACTTACCGTTTCTTTGCTCCACTGTCAGGGCAAAGTGGTCGATAGCATCTGCTTTGGCAGAAGTGTGCATCCATCCATTGTACTCGTTGAAGCCCTGATAGATAAAAAACTGTCCCCAAGTCACTGCTCCATAGGCATTCAAACCTTCTTCACTCACCATATGAACTTCCGGCCTAAAATAGAAAGATGTATGAGGATTGATCATCAATAAGGCATTGCCAGTAGCGGATAATTGAGGTGCGATAGCAAAACCATTGGAACCTTTGGGCTCTTCGTCAAAGTTGCGTTCCTGATAAACTAATGAAGCCTGAAATTCTTTATCATAAAAAGCCTTTAACTGATTCACGGAAATGGTTTCAATATCTCCTCCAATACTTCCCTCGGAGAAAGTCAATGCCATCCATGGTTCAAATTTGGTAATCAGTTTAGGCTTAACTTCTGGGTGGGTATGTAGAAAATAATTAATCCCATCCGCCCAAGCGCTCATTAATTGCTTTAACCATTTCGGTGCTTGTTGATACTCTTTTTTGACTACTGCTTCATCGATGTAGAGCTTCATGCGAAGGTCTGCATACAATTCCTTCACTCCTTCCACTTCGGCCATGCGGCCCATGGCTGTGATGTAATTCATCTCCACCCGGTTGAAATCATCCTCACACTGCGCATAGATCATCCCAAAAACTGCATCTCCATCTGTTTTCCCATAAATATGAGGCACCCCCAAACCATCCCTAAAAATTTCCACCTGCGAAGCCCTGCGCTCCCATCGCTGCAAATCCGACAATTGGGCGAGACTAGGGAAGGAAGCAAATGAGCAACAAAAAACAGCAACAAGGAAAAGAATCTTTTGAAAGTACTGTGGGTGTATCATGGGTATTTATTTATCAATTGGAATGCTTAAGATAAGAACATATCGGAAAGCTACCTAAAACCCTGATTGGAATGTAATACTTTTTGATAATTGGTTATTTTCTAAAGCCACTCCGTGGTGGGAACGCGGATGATACGGATGCGAGCAGGCGCGGATTGGAAACGGATTTTGGATTTTTAGATGTAGAAATCTCGCAGAATACACAGAAAGCGCAGAAAAAACAATGGCAGAAAATTAGTGAAATCGGGGACTATGACAAAAACTGTGTAAGTTGATTTCACTACTTACGAAGTTAAAGTTATACCTCGAAATTCTCTGTGTGATTTAGAAGAAATCGCACAGAGAATTTGAGGAACCCGCGGTAGGCGAATACCCGATCTGTGTGTGGACAATTTCTTATCTTTAACACACAGATTACAAAAATGAAAAAAGAAGATCTCCTAAATGATGATTTCCTCAAGCAGTTTAAGACTGCGGGGGAGTTGAATTCCTTCCTTCAACAGCTTCAGAAAAGAGCTGTCGAGAAAATGCTTGAAGGCGAGTTAGATGCTCATCTTGGGTATGGAAAGCATCAGAATTCCGACAATCCCAATTCAAGAAACGGCTATTCCACCAAAACAATAAAAAATACATTTGGAGAAGCTGAAATCAAAGTTCCAAGAGACAGGGAGGGTAGCTTTGAGCCTGCTCTTGTGCCTAAACGAAAAAGCATGGCAGAGGGCGTTGAAAACGTGATCATATCCATGTATGCCAAGGGAATGTCAAACCAGGACATCGAAGAGCAGATCCGAGAGCTTTATGACATCAATGTATCCACTTCCACCATCTCAAGGGTTACCAGTGCCGTAGCGGAGGATATTGTTGCATGGAGAAACAGGCCGCTTGACCCTGTATACCTGATCGTTTGGATGGATGGTATATCCTTCAAAGTCAGGGAGAACTCTAAAGTAGTTAATAAGACCGTTTATATTGCTGTTGGCCTCAGAACTAACGGCCTCAAAGAGATACTCGGCCTTTGGCTTGGCAAGAATGAATCTTCCGCTTTCTGGATGGGGGTACTCACTGACCTGAAAGCCAGAGGGGTTGAAGATATACTCATAACAGCAACTGATAACCTGAACGGGTTTACTGATACTATAAAGGCCTCCTTCCCTCAGTCAGTCACCCAGATATGTGTCGTCCACCAGATCAGAAATGCATGTAGATATGTCGTATGGAAAGATCGTAAGGCCTTTACAAGGGATATGAAGGAAATTTATACTGCCCCTACCAAGGAGGCTGCATGGGCCGCACTCAACGATTTTGCCAAAAAATGGGACTCCAAATACTCCTATGCCATCAAAAGCTGGAGGGACAACTGGGATGAACTAACCGTTTTCTTCGATTACCCGGTTGAAATCCGTAAAATCATCTATACTACTAACCTGATTGAAAATCTCAATGGCAAGATCAGAAAATACACCAAAAACAAGCTCTCTTTTCCTACAGATGATGCTGTTATGAAGTCTGTTTTTCTCGCTGCAAGAGAAGCATCGAAAAAATGGACTATGCCCATTCGAGACTGGGGTACTATTCTTAACAGTTTCCTGCTTATATTTGGTGATAGGGTCAGGCTTCTTGAAACCTGACCATAAAATCATAATTTAAAGTTTACACACTTATCGGGATTGTGTCGTGAAATCGCGAGCTAGCGAGCTGAAATTTATAGACAAAGACAATCAAATACAAGCAATAGCTAGCTATTTAAAACCAAACTCCCATGAAAACCTTCCTGTAATTAGTGGACCTGTTCATTTTAGGTTTTAGTTGTGGATTCGTGCAAATCCCCGAGCCCTGCGAGTAAATTTAAAAACTATCCATTTAATTAAATCAACCTTGGCATCAGTATTGCCCATGCACTCCATCATTCTGTGCCAATCTATGAAATCTGTGGACTTTATCAACCGCCAAGGAAGCAAAGCTTTACGCAGAGATCACAAAGTTTTTCAAGCTAATTAGGAATGGCTACCACATTAACATCCAACCAAAATCATTCGTGTAATTAGTGCCATTCGTGGACCCACAAAAAAAGAGGGAGAACAGCTTTTACCCATCCTCCCTCAATCTTCATCCTTTCAGTAATTTATGAAATCGTGGAGCCAGATGCAACTGCTTCATGCGGCTGCAACAGCTTTAAGCTACCATCCTTGTCCTCTGCCATCAAAATCATCCCCTCAGACTCTATTCCCATCATCTTTCGAGGCGCCAAGTTGATCAACATCACCACCTGCTTGCCTACCAAATCTTCTGGTTTGAAATGCTCTGCAACACCACTCAGTACTGTGCGCTGTCCAAGTCCTGTATCTACCGTCAATTTTAATAATTTTTTGGATTTTGGCATAGGCTCAGCAGTCAACACTTTTACTACGCGCATATCTAATTTCACAAAGTCATCGTAAGTAATCAACTCCTTCATCGGTGCAGCAGGTGCTGTTTCCATGGCATTCTTCTTCTTTGTTTCCAACAATTTATTCACTTGCTGCTCAACTGTTTGATCTTCGATTTTTTCAAACAATAAGGCAGCTTGATTCAACACATTTCCTTCCAACAACAAATCAGACTTTCCTGCATCTTTCCAAGTAAGTCCATTCAACTCAAACATGTCATATATCTTTTTCGCCGTAAATGGCAAGAAAGGTTCCGCCACCACAGCCAAGTTCGCAGCAATATTCAAGGCAATATTTAAGACCGTGGCTGTTCTTTCCGGATCAGTTTTAATGGATTTCCAAGGCTCTGTTTCTGCCAAGTATTTGTTACCCATTCTAGCAAAATCCATCACCAAAGACAAAGCCTCACGGAATCTATAACGCTCAATAGAATCTGCAATCCGCTCAGGGAAATCAGCCATTTCTTCCAAGACATCTCTGTCCACTGCTTCGAATTTGCCCAAAGCCGGAACTTTTCCATCAAAGAACTTATGCGTCAATACCACCGCTCGGTTGACAAAATTCCCAAATATGGCCACTAACTCAGAGTTATTTCTCCCCTGAAAATCCTTCCATGTGAAATCATTATCCTTGGTTTCCGGTGCATTAGCGGTCAACACATAGCGCAGCACATCTTGTTTTCCCGGAAACTCCTCCAAGTACTCATGCAACCATACAGCCCAGTTTCTAGAAGTAGAGATCTTATCCCCCTCCAAATTCAAAAACTCATTCGCAGGTACATTATCTGGCAATACATAGCCTCCGTGTGTTTTCAAAATAGCAGGGAAAATGATGCAGTGGAACACAATATTATCTTTCCCAATAAAGTGCACCAATTTGGTATCCTGATCTTTCCAGTAAGGCTCCCAATCTTTTCCTTGCTCCGCCGCCCACTCTTTGGTGGATGAGATATAACCAATGGGTGCATCAAACCACACATATAGTACTTTTCCTTCTGCACCCTCTACTGGAACAGGAATCCCCCACTCCATATCTCGGGTCATGGAACGCGCTTGCAGACCATCCCCAGCTTCCAACCAAGAGCGACACTGACCCAAAACATTGTTTTTCCAATCTCCCTGATGTTCTTCTAAAATCCAGTTTTTCAAGAAATCAGTATAACGGGCCAAATCCAAAAACCAATGCTTGGTATCCTTCAACACTGGGCTGCTACCGGATAATTTGGATTTAGGATTCAACAAATCAGTTGGGCTCAAAGAAGACCCACATTTCTCACACTGATCTCCATAGGCATGTTCGTATCCACACTTAGGACAAGTACCTTCGATGTAGCGGTCTGCTAAAAACTGACCAGCCTCCTCATCATAATACTGTTGCGTGATTTGCTCCAAAAACTCCCCTTTTTCATACAAATCCTTGAAAAACTCAGAAGCAGTTTCATGATGAATCGGTGCAGAGGTTCGGCTGTAATGATCAAAACTGATCCCAAACTCCTGGAAACTTTTTTTCATCATTTCATGATAGCGATCCACTACATCCTGAGGACTGATCCCTTCTTTTTTTGCTTTGATCGTTATAGCTACCCCATGCTCATCCGAACCACAGATATAGGCCACATCTCGCTCACGGGAACGCAGGTAGCGGGCATAAATATCGGACGGTATGTAACACCCAGCCAAGTGCCCAATATGTAAGGGTCCATTGGCGTAAGGTAAAGCAGAGGTAATGGTATATCGTTTAAATGTTTTCATGATTCAATGGATGGTTATTCAATCGCAAAATCCTACTCAGTAGCCTGAAACTCCTTTCGAGCCTCATCGGTAAGTATTCCTTGGAAAATAATATGTATTGCTTGATCGTATTTATCTGCGGTGCTCATTTTCATGGATTTTTGCATTTCCGCAGGAAATTGTTCCAGAAAATGGGTATCTATCAAACTTTGAATGGCTGCTGCATACAAGCAAACTACCAAACTAATATTAACATTAGGTAAAATGTAGCCTTGCCTGACACCTTCTTCAATCAATTTTTGAAAACGAAGAAAAGCAGACTCCCTGATGTATGTCTGCAATTCTGCCCAGATTTCTGTAGCATGCTCCCGTAAATCTGCCAATAACTCGGGATTGATAGGAGCTAAATCCGCAGCAACGATGGTTAATAAAGACTTTAACTTTGCTGTGAAGGGAATATACTTATTTTCCAATAAGGTTTCTACCTTTAAAGAGAGTCTGTTTTTGAGAATTTCAAAAGAGGCCGCCAACAATTCCAGCTTTCCAGGGAAATACTTGTAAAGAGTTTTTTTGCTCATGGAAAGTTCCTGAGCAATGTCATCCATGGTCGTATTTTTATACCCCTGCTTCAAAAAAAGCTTGTAGGCAACATCTAATATTTTGGATTCTATGTCCGTCTTTTTACTCATGGTATCTGGGAAGTGGGCAAATATAGCAAATGAGCTTGATTTCTGTGGTATCAAATTATTTGATCATCCATAAGAAATCTTTTGCCTTTGTAATCCAACACGCTAATTTTGGAGTTTACTGTTGGTACAAACACACCCAATTTATGACCCCACAAGAGGCGCAGCATCGAATTACCGAACTCAGCAAGCAGATCAACTATCATAATCAGCTCTATTACAACGAGGACCGAACGGAAATCTCTGATTTCGAATTTGATCAGTTGTTGCAGGAATTGATTGATTTGGAAAAACAGTTCCCTGAATTCTTGGATGCTGACAGCCCTTCCCAACGAGTAGGTGGTACAATTACCAAGGAATTTGAAACAGCAGAACATGAGTATCGCATGCTTTCCTTGGGTAATACCTATTCTCCAGAGGAACTGATAGCTTTTGATGAGCGGGTAGCTAAAGGTTTGGGGCATAGAAATTATGAATATTTCTGTGAATTGAAGTTTGATGGAGTTGCGATCAGTTTGGTGTATGAAAATGGGCGGCTTATCCGTGCAGTAACCCGTGGAGACGGTACCAAAGGGGATGTTGTGACGGAGAACATCAAAACCATCCGAAATATCCCTTTGCATGTGATCGGAGAAAATGTACCGGATAAATTTGAAGTCCGGGGCGAAATTTTCCTTCCCCGAAAGGAATTCGATAAAATCAATGCAGAACGAGAAGCAAACGGAGAAGCGCTTTTGGCGAATCCTAGAAATGCAGCTTCCGGAACTGTCAAAATGCAGGACAGCAGTATCGTAGCCAAGCGAAGACTCAATTGCTATTTTTATCAATTGTTAGGGGAAGAAATCGGCGTAGAAGAACATGATAAGGCCATTCATCTTTTGGAGCAATGGGGTTTCAATGTCTCCCCCACCTATGCCAAGTGCGCAAGCGTTCAGGATGTTTTGTCCTACATCAACGAATGGCAGGATAAGCGTTTCGAATTACCCTTGGACACCGATGGTGTGGTGTTAAAAGTCAACAATTACGATCAGCGAGAGGAATTAGGCTTTACGGCAAAAATCCCTCGTTGGGCGATTGCTTATAAATACCAAGCGGAGTCAGCCATCAGTCAATTGCTTTCCATCACCTATCAGGTTGGAAGAACTGGGGCGATCACGCCCGTAGCAAATTTGGCACCTGTGTATTTAGCTGGGACAACGGTCAAGCGTGCTTCCTTGCACAATGCCAATGAAATTGAGCGCTTGGGATTGCATGAAGGAGATTGGGTATCCATTGAAAAAGGTGGAGAAATCATCCCCAAAATCACCGCGGTTATTCCCGAAAAGCGGAAAGCAGCTGCGAGGCCTATTGCCTATATTCAGCATTGCCCCGAATGTCACACCGAACTGACCCGAAAAGAAGGAGAAGCCAAGCATTATTGCCCCAATCATGCCGGATGTCCTCCACAGATTTTGGGAAGAATCGAACACTTCTTGCATAAGCGGGCCATGGATATTGATTCCTTGGGCACAGAGCGCATCAAAACGCTCATTGATCAAGGATATATTAAAAACTATGCTGATTTATATGAATTGAAGACACAAAAAGACCGATTACTCGGTTTGGAAATGTCCCAAGATCAATATCAAAAAACAGAGGAAAGATATCTGTACATTTCTTTGTTAAAAGCCTTTTTTGCGTTAACAGAAGGAATATCCCTCAGTGCTATCCAAAAATTCCTAGCCGAAGAACAGGAAAAGAGCTTGGATGAAACCATTAAATCCTTCGAGTTATTTATCCGCAAAAGCAATAAAAAGGTAGCTCAAAATACTGGGAATTTGCTTTTACTGAAAGATCAAATTCACTACGCAGGCCTTCCCACTTTGGAAGAATATGTTCCAGTAAGTGCTGTTTTAAAAGTATTGTTGGGATCGCGCGTGAGTTTGGAAGAGTTGCTACGGGTAAGTGCTCATTGTTCAACCGTTCATGCGATTTTACTTGAACTCAATCTCGACTTGCCTTCCGAAGTCGAAGACCGAATCAAGAAACTCAAAGCCAATACTTTCCAAGAGGGAGTGATCTCTAATATGATGGAAGGGATAGAAAAATCCAAGCAGCAAGCCTTTCCCAAAGTGTTGTTTGCACTAGGGATTCGCAATATCGGAGAAAACACCGCACAAATTTTGGCCAAGGAATTCAAAACCATAGATTCGCTAAAAAGTGCTACAGCAGAGCAGTTGTTGGCTGTGAATGGTGTGGGAGAAACCTTGGTGCAGAGTATCCGGGAGTTTTTTGAGGATCAGGAAAACTTGACCAATATCGAGCGTCTGCGGACCCATGGATTGAATTTTGAGTTACAAGAGGAAGAACGCATTTTGGCCAGTAATGCATTGGAAGGAATGAAGATCTTGGCCTCCGGTAAATTGAACCATTTCAAGCGGGATGAAATTATAGACTTTGTAGAAGCTAATGGGGGAACCTATGTCAAGTCTGTTTCCAAGGCTTTGGACTTCATCATTGAAGGCGAAGATATGGGCCCGAGCAAAAAGGAAAAAGCCGAGAAACTTGGTGTCAAGTTGATTTCAGAGGAGGAGTTTTTACAAATGGTTGGTAAAAACTAAGCCGATGAAGTGGATCAAAGACCAATTGGTTAACTCGCAACTGCGGAAACTCTTGAAAAAAGTGTCCAAGAAATCGCAGGAAGTCAAAATCCCCAGTAACATTCAAACGATCGGGGTCTTGGCAAGTTCATTGGAAGAATACGAAGAAGCTAAAGCTAGCATACGAACACAGTGGGGGCTGAAAGTACGGATCATTGCCTACTTCTACACGACTGAAAAGGTTGAAGTAAATGAAGGAATCAATCATACACATTTCACTTGGTCTGGACTGCCATCGGCTTATTTCAATGAGTTTTTGGATGAACCCTTGGATTTTATCTTGGTTTCTGCTTCCAAGCTCAATCCATATATGCGTTATTTGCTGTTGAGAAAACAAGCATCTTTCAAAGTGGGCTTCTTTTCCGAAACGAATAAACCGTATTTAGATTTGATGTTGGCCTTTGATCCAAATAAGCGTTTGTCAGAAAATTTAAATTTAGTCATTCAGTATTTATTAAAAATAAAACAAGCATGTTAACACTAAGAGGCACAGGAGTAGCCCTTATCACCCCTTTCAACGAGGATTATAGCATAGATTTCACGGGATTGGACCGAGTGGTCAATCATGTAATTGATGGAGGCGTAGACTATTTGGTCGTGTTAGGAACAACCGGAGAAAGTGCTACCCTTACCAAAGAAGAAAAAAAGGAAGTACTCAAGGCCGTTAAAGCGAGTAATGCAGGTAGAGTCCCCTTAGTTTACGGATGCGGAGGAAACAATACCCAAGCGGTATTGGAAGACTTAAAAAGCATTGATTTTGAAGGTATTGCCGCCATTCTTTCTGTTAGCCCTTACTACAACAAACCTACGCAGGCAGGAATTATTGCTCATTATACAGCAATAGCTGACGCTAGTCCTGTTCCAGTAATTTTATACAACGTTCCAGGCAGAACCATGTCTAATTTGAGTTGGCATACCACAGTGAAACTATCAGCTCACCCAAATATCATTGGAATGAAAGAGGCGAGCAGTGACATGTCCCAGTGCATGCGCATTGCCTCCAAGATGCCCAAGGATTTCTTATTGATTTCCGGTGACGATATCTTAACACCTGCTATGCGTTTGATGGGCGGAGCAGGAGTAATATCTGTGTTGGCGAACGCCTACCCTGCCCTATTCAAAACGATTGCACATGGAAGCTTGGAAGAAGCCAATGAGGCGGCCTTCCAAATGCTCGACATCAATCCATTGATGTACGAAGAAGCCAATCCAGTTGGTATCAAAGCTTTGATGTCAATCTTAGGACTATGCGGAGATCAGGTTAGATTGCCACTATTGAGAGCTTCGGAATCCTTGAAGGAGAGGATAAAGGGGGAGTTGATTTAATCAAATCAGGAAATTAAATACTTAATATTACATTGGCCCTTGGCATGACTGCCAAGGGCTTGTTATTTTTATACAATTCAATTTGAGAAGTCTTTTTATAATTTTCAGTTAAACTTATTGAATATGAGCAGCACCTATTCTCAGATTTATATTCAAGTGGTGATGGCCGTCAAGGGCAGGAATAGTTTGATTTCCCAAACATGGGAAGAAGAGCTTTATAAATACATAACGGGTATCATTAGCAGTAAAAATCAAAAATTAATCGCAATAAATGGAGTTGCGGACCACATTCATATCCTAATCGGAATGAAACCATCTTGTTGCCTTTCAGACCTCATCAGAGAAGTTAAAAAATCTTCCAACGCTTTTGTGAAAGAAAAGAGATTTACAAAATTCAAATTTGATTGGCAAGATGGTTATGGTGCCTTTTCTTATTCTCAATCAGCATTGGATAATGTAATTGCCTATATTCAAAATCAGAAAGAGCATCATAAGAAAAAAACCTTTAAACAAGAGTACATGGGATTTTTAAAAAAATTTCAAATTCAATACGATGAAAAATATTTGTTTGAATGGATTGATGATTTATAAACCCGACCTCAAAGAGGTCACATGTTTATAGCTAACATCCTTGCAACTAGCCATATTCGACCCCAGTCGGGGTCGCACATACCCTAGACGCATTCCGTGCTATAAACATGTGATCCCGTTGGGATCGAGAGAAAATCGAAAAATTAACGTAATAGAATAAATAAAATATGTATCCGACCTCAAAGAGGTCAAATGCTTATAGCTAACATCAACCCACCTAGCCTCATTCAACCCCAGTCGGGGTCGTACCTAACCCCAGACGAATTTTAAACTATAAACATGTGATCCCGTTGGGATCGAGAGAAAATCGAAAAATTAACGTAATAGAATAAATAAAATATGTATCCGACCTCAAAGAGGTCACATGTTTATAGCTAACATCAACCCACCTAGCCTCATTCAACCCCAGTCGGGGTCGTACCTAACCCCAGACGAATTTTAAACTATAAACATGTGATCCCGTTGGGATCGAGAGAAAATCGAAAAATTAACGTAATAGAATAAATAAAATATGTATCCGACCTCAAAGAGGTCAAATGCTTATAGCTAACATCAACCCACCTAGCCTCATTCAACCCCAGTCGGGGTCGTACACTACCCTAGACGCATTTTTTGCTATAAACATGTGATCCCGTTGGGATCGAGAGGAAACCGAAAAATTAACGTAACAGTATAAATAAAACATGTACCCGACCTCAAAGAGGTCACATGTTTATAGCTAACATCAACTCACCTAGCCTCATTCGACCCTGCCTTTTGCAGGCAGGCAGGCCCAGTCGGAGTCGTACACTACCCTAGACGCATTCTATGCTATAAACATATGATCCCGTTGGGATCGAGAACAAACCGAAAAATTAACGTAACAGTATAAATAAAACATGTACCCGACCTCAAAGAGGTCACATGTTTATAGCTAACATCAACTCACCTAGCCTCATTCGACCCTGCCTTTTGCAGGCAGGCAGGCCCAGTCGGAGTCGTACACTACCCTAGACGCATTCTATGCTATAAACATATGATCCCGTTGGGATCGAGAACAAACCGAAAAATTAACGTAACAGTATAAATAAAACATGTACCCGACCTCAAAGAGGTCACATGTTTATAGCTAACATCAACTCACCTAGCCTCATTCGACCCTAGTCGGGGTCGCACATACCCTAAACGCATTCCGTGCTATAAACATGTGATCCCGTTGGGATCGAGAGAAAATCGAAAAATTAACGTAATAGAATAAATGAAATATGTACCCGACCTCAAAGAGGTCATATGTTTATAGCTAACATCAACCCACCTAACCTCATTCGACCCCAGTCGGGGTCGTACACTACCCTAGACGCATTCCGTGCTATAAACATGTGATCCCGTTGGGATCAAGAGAAAATCGAAAAATTAGCGTCATAAAATGAATGAAATATGTACCCGACCTCAAAGAGGTCACATGTTTATAGCTAACATCAACTCACCTAGGCTCATTCGACCCCAGTCGGGGTCGTACACTACCCTAGACGCATTTTTTGCTATAAACATGTGATCCCGTTGGGATCGAGAGAAAAAAGAAAAATTAGCTCATAAAATAAATGAAACATATACCCGACCTCAAAGAGGTCACATGCTTATAGCTAACATCAACCCAACTAGTCTCATTCGACCCCAGTCGGGGTCGCACCTACCCAATACGTATTTCGGAAAATAAACATCTAATCCCCTTGAGATCTTAACAAAATAAAAAAGACGGCCTCTCAGCCGTCTTTTTTCATTATCAATTATTCTCATTGAATCACTTCACATCAAATCGATCCAAATTCATCACTTTATCCCATGCTTTGATGAAATCTTTGACGAATTTCTCTTTGGAATCGTCTTGTGCATAGACTTCGGCGATGGCTCTCAATTGAGAGTTGGAACCGAATACTAAATCTACTCGGGTACCTGTCCATTTTACCTGACCGGTTTTTCTGTCTCTTCCTTCAAAGGTATCGGCTTCTTTGCTGGACTGATTCCAAGCAATGCCCATATCCACCAAGTTTACGAAGAAATCATTGGTCAATTGACCTGGTCTGCTGGTAAATACACCGTGGGTAGACCCATTATAATTCGCTCCTAAGGCACGCATACCGCCAACTAACACCGTCATCTCAGGTGCACTCAAGGTCAGCAACTGCGCTTTATCCAATAACATCTCCTCATCAGGAACTGTAAAGGAAGCCTTTCTGTAATTTCTGAAACCATCTGCTTCCGGGTTCAAAACGGCAAAGGATTCTACATCGGTCAATTCCTGTGTAGTATCATTTCTACCAGCTGTGAATGGCACGGTTACATCAAAACCAGAATCTTTCGCTGCTTTCTCTACAGCTGCACAACCACCCAAGACAATCAAATCTGCCATGGATACTTTTTTGTTGCCGGACTGCGAAGCATTGAACTCTTGCTGGACTTTCTCCAAAGCACCCAACACTTTACTCAATTGCTCCGGCATATTTACCTGCCAGAACTTCTGAGGTGCAAGGCGTATACGAGCACCATTCGCACCACCTCTCAAGTCAGAACCTCTAAAGGTAGAAGCAGAAGACCAAGCAGTATACACTAGTTCGGAAACAGACAAACCTGTTGCCAAGATTTTTCCTTTCAATGCCGCTACGTCTGCATCATTGATCACTTCAAAATCAACCGCAGGAATCGGATCTTGCCAGATCAAATCTTCAGCTGGCACTTCAGGACCAATATATCGGGTTTTAGGTCCCATGTCACGGTGTGTCAATTTAAACCATGCTCTTGTAAAAGCATCGGCAAACTCCTCTGGATTTTTGTGGAAATGCTCAGAAATCTTGCGATAAGCAGGATCCTCACGCATGGCCATATCCGCAGTAGTCATCATAATACCTACTTTCAACGATGCATCTTCTGCATCTGGCGCATGATGCTCAGGCTTCAGGTTTTTAGGAACCCACTGATGTGCACCTGCTGGACTCTTGGACAATTCCCACTCATAACCTAGCAAGACATCAAAGTAACTCATATCCCAAGTCGTTGGAGTTGGTGTCCAAGCACCTTCAATTCCAGAGGTTATGGTATCTCTACCCATTCCACTCTTATGAGAACTCTTCCAACCGAAGCCCATTTGCTCCATTGGCGCTCCTTCTGGCTCAGGCCCCACTAAGGCAGCATCACCTGCACCGTGGGCTTTACCAAAGGTATGTCCACCCGCTGTCAAAGCTACTGTTTCATAGTCGTTCATCGCCATACGGGCAAATGTCTCACGAATATCTTTTGCGGAAGCTAACGGGTCAGGATTACCATCCGGACCTTCTGGGTTTACGTAAATCAAACCCATTTGCACTGCTGCCAATGGATTTTCTAAGTTTCTTTCGCCTGTGTAGCGCTTATTGCCCAACCAGGTATCTTCAGCACCCCAGTAGATATCCTCTTCTGGCTGGAAGATATCTGCTCTACCGCCAGAGAATCCGAAGGTAGGTAGCCCCATTGACTCGATAGCAACGTTACCTGCCAAAACGAATAGGTCAGCCCAAGAAATCTTGTTACCATATTTCTGCTTGATCGGCCACAAAAGTCTTCTGGCCTTATCCAAGTTTCCGTTATCCGGCCAGCTATTCAAGGGTGCGAAACGCTGATTACCCGTGTTGGCACCTCCACGGCCATCACCGGTACGATAGGTACCCGCTGCATGCCATGCCATACGGATCATAAATGGTCCATAGTGTCCAAAATCCGCTGGCCACCAATCCTGAGAGGTCGTCAACACTTCCTCCATATCCTTCTTCAATGCAGCCAAGTCCAATTTCTTAAACTCCTCTGCATAATTGAAATCCTCTCCAAGTGGATTGGAAATAGGCGTGTGTTGATGCAAAATATTCAAATTCAACTGATTGGGCCACCAATCCTTATTCATGGTACCGCCAGTACCTACTTTGGTGTTTGATCCATGCATCACAGGGCATTTGCCAGCTGCTCCATTGCCTGCATGAGTGGCATAATCATGATGTTTTTCCATAAGTTGTATTATTTATAAAGGGTTTATGTATGCTAAAATATTAATTATTTTCCTGTATCCAATTTAAAACTCGATTGATAAAATCTATAAGCAGTCATCTTTTTTCTATCAATGCCAATTAGCAAGATATTGGATATCCTTATTTACCTACGGGAAAACCCTAGACTAGGGTTTGGGTACTGAAAATTTAATGAAATCTAAGCTCCTGCAACAAAATCCTTCCCCTAAGACTTCCAAGTTACGAATAAAAGACCATATTTTTGTTCTATGCAAGAGGCTATTTCACTGGTAACACTCAATAAAATCATTCGGGATACGCTCAATACACAGTTGGAACCCAGCTATTGGGTGATCGCTGAAATCGGGGAACTGAAGGCCGGTCCAAATGGGCATGCCTACCTGGATTTATTGGAAAAAGAAGGAAATCAAACCTTAGCAAAAATCAGAGGAACCATCTGGTCCTACACCTACCGAACTGTTGCTGCCAAGTTTCAACAAGCCACCGGACAGCGTTTGCAGGCATCCATGAAAATCTTGGCTTGGGTAACGGTGACTTTTCATGAAGTCTATGGTATCAGCCTCAACATTAAGGATATTGATCCTGCCTTTACCTTGGGAGAAAGGGCTAAGCAACGACAGGCAACCATAGACCGTCTCTTAAGAGAAGGGTTGATGGACCTAAATAAGCAACTAGCCTTACCTAGTGTTCCACAGCGGATAGCAGTCGTCAGTTCTCCCCATGCAGCGGGTTACGAAGATTTCATCAATCAGCTCATCAACAATAGTTACGGCTACCGATTACACACAACCCTCTTTCCTGCTGTCATGCAAGGAGCAGAAGCCGCTCATTCCATTCGTCATGCTGTCCAAGAAGCAGTCCAAACTCAGGCATTTCAAGCCATTGTACTGGTACGTGGTGGGGGAGCGGCTTTAGACTTAGAGTGTTTCGATGATTACGAATTAGCCAAAGTGCTAGCGCTATGCCCGATTCCGGTATTGACAGGCATTGGACATGAGCGGGATGAGACAGTGGCTGACTTGGTTGCACACACCAAACTAAAAACACCAACCGCAGTAGCTGCCTTCCTCTTGGATGGGTTCTTGGAGTTTGAGGAAAATCTGTTGATGCTACACAAACGCATGGAGCGTACGGTCTTTCTGCATATCCAACATCAAGGGAAGCTATTGGATCAGCAAGAACTACGGCTAAGAAATCACATCCGGCAAGAGCTCAAGCGAAGTGATCAGCAGCTAGACCAGTTGCAGCATTCCATCAAATCTTGGAGTGGGCATGGATTGAAAATGGAGAAGCACAAAATTTCAGAGCTGAAAAATTCGCTTCAAAAATCCTGGAATCGGATCATCGATCAGGAGCAAAAAACACTTGCTCAGGTGGCAAAAGACATAGCCCGCCTAGATCCGCAAGAGCACTTCAAAAGAGGATATACCCGTACAGAAATCAAAGGTATCCCTTTACACCAATCAAAACCTTCGGCAGGAGATCAGATGCAAACCTTTACCGGTAAACAAATTATAGAAAGTATCATTCAAAAAATTGACAGCGATGAACATACAGGAACTAAGTTATGACCAAGCAATGATGCGGGTCCAAGAAATTGTAGAAACATTGGAAAAAGGTGAAAAGGGCATGGATGAGTTAACAGCCTTGGTTAAGGAAGCGTCCGAGTTGATGAAGTTTTGTAGAAAAAAGCTGCGCATGACCGAAGAAGAAATCAATCAAGCCTTGCAAGAAGACTCTGAAAACTAAGGCTCTCTAAAAAACCTTTAATTTCACTTGAAGCACTCCAACTTATTTTTTAAAATAAGAGATAGGTGTCAAAAGCGATTCATAGGTGGTCGATAAAGTTTATTTTACTTTATACCATTCCACGGTTCTTCCAATCATGGAAAAGCCTACGAATCCTCTTACTTCTAATACCTCCGCATTCTTTTTTTTGATGGTACTGGAATAATATTTTCCGTTGCGGGGATCATAGATCTTGCCTTCTTCCCATACCCCATTTTTATACTTAAAACCTTCAATCAGCTTAATACCCAAAATAGGTTGATTGCGCTTACTTTTATCTGCATTGTTAGCATCTAAAATAGGCTTTCCATTCTCCGTTGGTTGCTCCAACCATACAATCTTACCTGCATAGGTGTTCCCTTCCTTGTAAATTTCAATTTTAGCATCCCTTTCAGTGGTGTACCATTCTCCTAAGATAGCATCCGCCTGCTGAGCGGAAATCGTGAATTGTACCAAAAAGAATGAGAGTGTAAAAGCAATTTTCTTAAACATATGCATAAGTTTGTGGTGTAAAAAAAGAAGTTTTACTTCCTTTCAAACGGATAACTATTCAAATTGTTGAAAGGAAAAACAGGAAGTTCCCCATAAGAAGTTCGAAAGCATGCAAACAGTTACGTGGGAGGGAATAGCATTTAATTTATTGCCCGAGAAAGCTATTTTCATACCTCAGGAAAAAAGTCTCTTGATCGCAGACGCTCATTTTGGTAAAGCCGCACATTTCCGAAAGGCAGGAATCCCTATTCCCGAAACCTTGCATGATGAGGATTTGATCAAAATACAATCCCTTATTCATCAATGGAATCCCTCGAAAGTGTACTTCTTAGGAGATTTGTTCCACAGTGATCTGAATGAATCCTGGTTTACTCTAGAGGATTTTTTAGCACAATTTCCAAGCGTGCAATTTATCTTGATCAAGGGAAATCATGACATCCTCCCTCCTGCCATCTATCAAGCCTCCAATTGGAAAATTATCCCGGAACAATTGGAATTGGGCAACTTACTGCTGACACACGAACCTTTAGAAAATATTCCGTTAACAAAGTTTAACCTCTGTGGTCATATTCATCCGGGTATCCGGCTCCATGGAAATGGACGACAAAAAATATCCTTACCATGTTACTTTATGCGGCCAAATCAGCTGATACTCCCTGCTTTTGGCCGATTTACTGGACTCCATCTGCTTTCATGCACCAAAAATGATAAGACTTACGTTGTAACAGGAAGTCAGGTGATGGAAGCTAATTTCAAGTCATAGCATTTGTTTAATCGCCTGTGCTGAGTAATTTTGACATTTATATCTGTAAACCATGAGCAGCAACCAACGGAAGAAAACGAAACTAGGTAGATTCAAATTCACTTCTGTGCTTTTTAGCACGACGCTCTCACTTTTTATATTGGGCTTATTTGGAGTGATTGTCATACAGGCTAAGACCTTGACCAAAATCATCCGAGAAAACATTGAGATTCAGGTTTTCTTAAACAAAAACCTAGAAGAAAAAGACATCACACGCATCAGCAATACGCTGAAAAACAAGCCCTATATCATCCAAAAGGAAGATGGTTCAGGATTTAAGTACATTTCACAGGAGGAAGCCGCTAAAGAATTTTTAGAAAACACAGGGGAAGATTTTACCAAGTTTTTGGATGATAATCCACTGAGGGATTCATTTACATTGGCCATTGCAGAGGAATACCAAACATCAGAGCTTATAGCTGATATTGTAGAAGAGTTGAGACTCATCGAAGGTATTTTTGAAGTCACCTATATGGCTGACCTCGTTGATTCCATCAATCAAAACCTTACAAAAGTAGCTTTGGTATTGGGTGGCTTTGTATTGATTCTGATATTTACTGTGATCATGTTAATCAATAATACCATCAAATTGGCGCTATTTTCACAGCGATTCCTCATCAGAAGTATGCAGCTTGTAGGAGCAACAAGAGGATTTATCCGTATGCCATTTATTTCCAGAGCATTTTTGTTTGGCATCGCCTCCGGAGTATTGGCATCTGCCTTCCTATATGGAATCATTGAGTACACCAAAGCGAATATTGATGGTTTTGCTTTATTGCAGGATTACACCTTGCTCTATGCCTTATTTGGGGGGTTGGTAGTGATAGGTGCAGTATTATCGGTATTGAGTACCTTACAAGCAGTTAATAAGTATTTAAACATGTCTTTGGACGAATTATATTAAGATGGAAAATTCACACATGCCTTTTTCAAAAAAGAATTACCAATTGATGTTGATTGGACTTGGGATCATTTCCTTGGGTTTCGTCCTCATCGGTTTGGACAAAGAACCCCATGGGTTTGGATTTTTGGGATTGACCCTAGGACCAATTGTGACACTAGCTGGATTTATCTTTCAGTTTTACGCTATTTTCCATAAACCGAGTAACAAATAGTCATGGATTTAATCGATGCAATCATCCTTGGAATTATTCAAGGATTGACTGAGTTTTTGCCTGTTTCCTCCAGTGGCCATCTCGAATTAGCCGGTGCCCTGCTCGGAGAAAGTAAATTACCAGAAGAGAGTTTGCTCTTCACGGTTGTGCTACACGCTGCCACAGCCTTGGCTACGATTGTTGTTTTCAGAAAAGACATTGGAGAGATTTTAAGCGGTTTGCTAAAGTTCCAATGGAATGAAGAAACCCAATTCTCTGTAAAAATCATCTTGTCTATGATTCCCGCTGTCATCATAGGATTGTTCTTTGAGGAGCAATTGGAACAGTTTTTCGGTGGTCAGGTCATGTTTGTTGGCTTTATGTTGTTGGTGACAGCGACACTCTTATTTTTGGCGGATAAAGCCAAGAATACCGATAAAAACGTCAGTTTCAAGAACGCGGTCTTGGTAGGACTTGCACAAGCGGTTGCTATGCTTCCAGGCATTTCCCGTTCGGGTGCAACCATTTCAGCATCCGTATTGCTGGGTATTGATAAAAGCAAAGCTGCCCGATTTTCTTTCCTGATGGTTGTCCCCTTGATTTTGGGCAAAATGGCCAAGGATATTTTGGATGGTGCACTTGCTTATAACAGTGATAGCTTTGGATATCTTTCCGTTGGATTTGTGGCTGCCTTTATTTCGGGCTACTTTGCCTGTACGGTCATGATCGCCTTGGTTCGCAAAAGCAAATTGACCTACTTCGCCATTTACTGTACTATTGTCGGTTTGATTGCGATTGCAGCCGGATATTTCAACTAATTTCAATTCCCCTATTTAATGGAACAAGCCCCCTACGGAGAAGTTTTCTTGATCAATAAACCTTTGGAATGGACTTCTTTTGATGTGGTCAAAAAAGTACGCAATGCCCTCAAAATTAAAAAAGTGGGGCATGCGGGAACGTTAGATCCCTTAGCAACAGGTTTACTGATCGTATGCGCCGGCAAGATGACCAAATCCATAGAAACTTTTATGGGGCAAGAAAAGGAATATACAGGCACCTTCGTCATTGGGAGCACTACCGAGAGTTTTGACTTGGAAAAGGAAGTGATCCCTGTTGCAAATCCGGCTCATATTACCTTAGAAAAAGTAATAGATGCCGCTGCTCACTTAACTGGTGACATCATGCAAGTTCCCCCTATGCACTCTGCTATCAAAGTAGGTGGTAAGCGTGTATATGAAGCAGCCCGAAAAGGACAAGAAGTGATCATTGAAGCTAGACCTGTCAAAGTTTCAGTCTTCGAAATCACCAAATTTGAAAACCCTGTTATTTATTTTCGTATTGTATGCAGCAAGGGAACCTACATTCGAAGCCTTGCCAGGGATTTGGGAGAATTGTTGGGGGTGGGTGCTTACATGGCCTCTTTGTGCCGAACAAGAATAGGAGAATTTCTTTTGGAAGATAGTGAAGAATTACCCGAACTGATAACAAAAATTAAGGAACGCACTGCATGAACATATACGAAGGATTAGCTGATTTCTCTCCGGTCACCAATGCTGTGGTCACTAGTGGCACCTTTGATGGTGTTCATTTAGGTCATCAAAAAATCCTTCGACGCATCCGTAACATCGCAGATGAGATTCAGGGTGAGACGGTCATGATTACTTTTTGGCCTCATCCACGCTTGGTTTTACAGCCCGATGATCATCAGCTGCGCTTGCTCAGCACATTTGAAGAGAAGGCGAAATTACTCCGAGAGGCAGGGATTGACCATTTACTTACCATTCCTTTTACCAAAGAGTTTTCCAATCTTTCTTCTGAGGAATTTATTCAAAAAGTATTGATTGAAGGAATCCAAACCAAGCGATTGGTGATAGGATATGATCATAGATTTGGAAAAAACCGAGAAGGTGGCTTTGATTATTTGAAAGCTAACTTGGCAAAGTATCCTTTTGAACTGGAGGAAATTGCGAGAGAAGATGTGGATGATGTAGGGGTATCAAGCACAAAAATCCGAAAAGCCTTGGAATCCGGGCGGGTGGATATCGCCAATGAATACTTAGGAAGAGATTATGAGCTCAATGGCATCATCATCAAAGGACAGCAATTAGGCCGTTCGATTGGTTTTCCTACAGCCAACATCCATATCCCCCATGATTATAAGCTAATCCCCGCCGATGGAGTATACGCGGTGGAGGTCAGCATAGAAGGTGTACGCTTTCAAGGCATGCTGAATATCGGTAACCGTCCAACAGTCAGCGGAGATACACGGACAATTGAAGTAAATATATTTGATTTTAGCGGAGATTTGTATGATAAACGTGTAAGCGTATTTTTAAAAGCTTATCTTCGCTCTGAAGTTAAATTCGAAGGATTGGATTCATTAAAAGCTCAATTGGAGCAGGACAGGATAGCAGCATTGCAAGTATTGACCAATCATTTAACTAAATCCAAATAACACATGATCAATAAAACTGTAGCGAATGCAGCAGAGGCGGTGAAAGATGTTTTCTCCGACGCTGTGCTGATGTTTGGCGGTTTTGGATTGTCCGGTCTCCCGGAAAATTCCATAGCTGCACTCCTAGAAAAAGACCTCAACGGTCTTACCTGTATTTCCAATAATGCCGGCGTGGATGATTTTGGTATCGGTCTGATGCTCAAAAAACGCATGGTAAAGAAAATGATCTCTAGCTATGTGGGAGAAAATGCTGAATTTGAACGTCAACTCCTGAGTGGAGAATTAGAAGTGGAATTGATTCCTCAGGGCACGCTGGCAGAACGAGTACGTGCAGGAGGTGCTGGCATTCCTGCCTTTTTTACTCCGGCAGGTGTGGGTACAGAAGTGGCTGAAGGAAAAGAAATTCGTGAGTTTGATGGAAAATTATATTTGATGGAAAGATGGCTGAGAGCCGATTTTTCATTTGTGAAAGCTTGGAAAGGAGATACCTCCGGCAACCTGATTTTCAAAGGAACAGCCAGAAACTTCAATCCAATGATGGCTGCTGCGGGAAAAATAACGATAGCAGAGGTGGAAGAATTGGTTCCTGCTGGCGAGTTGGATCCTAATCAAATCCATACCCCTGGGATTTATGTACAACGCATATTCCAAGGTGTAAACTACGAGAAGAGAATCGAACAACGAACCATCAGAAAATCCTAAGAGCCATGTTATCAAAAGATCAAATAGCCCAGCGCATCGCCCGAGAGGTGAAGGGTGGACAATATATCAACCTTGGCATTGGAATCCCTACCTTGGTTGCCAACTACATTCCTGAAAACTTAGAGGTAGTTTTACAGTCAGAAAATGGCTTATTGGGTATCGGTCCATTTCCTACGGAAGCTGAAATAGATCCAGACTTGATCAATGCAGGGAAGCAGACCATTACCATGGTCAAAGGCTCTGCTTTGTTCAGTTCAGCGGAGTCATTTGCTATGATTCGTGGTGGTCATGTACAGTTGACGATTTTAGGAGCAATGGAAGTTTCTGAAAACGGAGATATTGCCAACTGGAAAATCCCTGGAAAAATGGTCAAAGGTATGGGTGGAGCTATGGATTTGGTAGCCTCTGCGGATAACATCATCGTAGCCATGCAGCATTGCAGTAAGGACGGTAAATCCAAACTACTGAAAGAATGTAGCCTTCCAATTACAGGTATCCGTTGTGTAAAGAAAATTGTATCCGATTTAGCAGTGCTTGATGTACTTCCTGAGGGAGGTTTCAAATTATTGGAGCGAGCACCTGGGATCAGCGTAGAAGAAATCATTGCCAAGACAGAAGGCAAACTGATTATAGAAGGAGAAATTCCTGAAATGAAGTTTGACTGAGCGGTCTACTAGATTCCCATAAAAAAATCCCAAGTTTTGATAACTTGGGATTTTTTGTTGATCAAACTTTTTTAGGAGGTAAATCGAATGCTACGGCAGTATGTTCAAAACCATTGCGATGAGAGCCATCACAAAATGGTTTGTTATTGGAAAGTCCGCAGCGGCAGAGACCTAGGACTGTTCTTCCTTGAAGACCATAAGCATTTCCTTGATTATCGACTACTTCAAAGTCTCCCTCAATCTTTAGAGAGCCATTGGGATTAACAGTTATTTTCGTTGACATAGCACATATTTTTTTTCAAATACGCTATAGAATCCCATATTTCAAATAGCCTATATCAAATTTTTTAATGAAACTTCTTCACTTTTTCTTGCTCCGCTACTGTAGAAAAGTCCCTACTTAATCGCTCTGCATATTCATCCAACAGTTGTAGCACACGCTCCTTGGAATCCGACTTGACAATCAGGCCCGCATGATAGTCCAATGGCACTCTGAAGCACACCTCGGTATCATTAAAACCAGAAAGATCCGGATCTTGAAACTTAGATAGCGTTAGTACAATACCCGCATAGCCTTTTTTCACGGATGGCAATTGATAAGCTAAACCTTTTGCTTTGGCATCTTCAATCAAGGCCCATTCGGACCACAGATTCACATCAGAAGCAGCATCAACCATTTCTGCCAAATGCGCCCCTCCTACTCTAGAGGAGGTTTCCAAGAAGTAAATCTTCCCATCTTCCCGACCTTTGATAAATTCAGTATGGGCAGCACCACTTTTCATCCCAAAGGCTTTCATCACTTGCTTATTGGCTTTTTGAATGGCCTTGTCATCGGCTGACCCATACGGTATATTGGCACTGCGGAAGATACCTCCACCCTGCGAAATCTCCATAGGCGTCGCCAAATAGCGTGAAACCACACAGAATATCACCTTATCATCCAAATTCAAACTATCCGCATGATACACATCCCCAGGCATAAACTGCTCTACTAAATAGCGAACTCGGTTATCTCCCAGCTCATGGATATTGGCCCATAAACTATCCTTGTCATGTACTTTGATAATTCCGTGAGCAGAAGCCTCTGATCTAGGTTTGAGAACCCAAGGAGCCGGGACAGTATCTGCGAAATGATTGATTTCTTCATCATTGAACAAAGGCGAAAAAGGCGGAACCAAGACACCTTCATCTTTGGCTTTCATACGCATGGCCAACTTATCACGGAAATAGCGCCCGGTAGTTTGTCCCATGCCTGGAATCCTAAGGCTTTCTCTTAGAAAAGTTGCCTTCTCCACATCGTAATCGTCCAACGCTACGATGGCGTCGATTTTATTGGCCTTCATAACCCCTGCTACTCCTATCAAGAGACGATCCAAATCCCAGTCCAAATCCTGACCGGGCATATAGAAAATCTCATCTATATATTCGTGCGGCCAAGCACTGTCGCGTAATTTTTCAGAAGTCACCAAGAATACTTTGTTCCCGGCTTTTTTCAAAGAAGTCAAGAAGGCACCCCCTTTAAAATAGTTAGAGATGCACAAAAAGGTTTTAGGTTTGTTACTCATGGTTTAAAGATTTTCCAACAATTTAAGGAATAAATGTACACCATACGCAGTTGAATGCTTGGTTTTTGCAAATTCTGAATCACCAAAAGCTGTACCCGCAATGTCTATATGTGCATAAGCCCCATGACCTTCCGTAAAATACTCTAAAAATTTGGCTGCTGTAATTGCCCCCGCAAAGGGCTTTCCATGGTAATTTTTGATATCTGCGATATCCGAGTCCATCTCTGATTGATAGCTATCCCACATCGGTAAGGGCCACATGCGCTCACCTACAGTATCCCCCGCCTCTTGCAATTGCTTAAGCAATACTTCATTCTTAGAAAACAGAGCAGCGCAGGAATATCCAAATGTTCCCACAGCACTTCCAGTCAAGGTAGCAAAGTCAATCAATAGCTCAGGCTTGTAATTCCTGACCATATAAGTCAGACCATCAGCCAAAATCAATCGCCCCTCAGCATCCGTATCTATCACCTCGATTGTTTTTCCACTGTAACTGCCAATAACATCCGATGGTAGGTAAGCATTGGCATCCACAGCATTCTCTACACAAGGAACGATCGCCGTAACCCGATGTGGCATTTGCAAAGAAGCTACCAATTGCACCGCCCCCAAAACAGTAGCGGCACCTCCCATATCGCATTTCATGTGGACCATGCCTTGGGTTTTGATATTCAGACCTCCGGTATCAAAGGTTACCCCTTTTCCTACAAGACCTACATGCTTTTTGGCATCGGAGGGATGATAATCTATGATGATAAATCGCGGTGCCCGCTTACTTCCCTGTCCCACAGAAAGGAAAGCTTTCAGGCCCTGTTCTGCTGCCTGAACCTCGTCCAAAACCTGCACAGAAACATTTGCCAGCTTACCAAGGTTAAGCGCCCAATCTGCCAAAAACTGTGGAGTCACGGTGTTCGCAGGTAAATCTACCATTCGAAAAGTTTCCAGTTGGGCTGCTGCTATCTTTTCTGCTTGAATCAACAATGCTTTGGCATTCGATAATTGAGTTTTGACCCCAAAACTCAAGGAGTTCCAATCCTTCAAGCCTAGATCTCCACTTTTGAAGTGAGATAAACGATAGGTTCCTAATTTAAGGCCTGTTACGATCGCTTCAAGCACCCAAGCATCTGAAATAGAAGACAAATCAAGTAAAAGAGTTCCGTTGAGTAAGTCGGAATTTTTCGCAGTTAATCTTCGAAAACTATTTTGAACGGACTTGAAATCAGGTTCTTTCCCTAAGCCAACCAATACAAAAAGTTTCCCCGCTGACTCAAAAGCGTGCATACTATCCTTCTTACCTGCAAAAAGGTTTTTATTGATCACAAAAGAGGTCTCTTCCCAAGAAAACTGAATGTTTTCTGACTCCAAAAATGGCACAATCACTCCTGAAATATCGAGAGAGGCACTTGCCGACTGAATTGAAAATTTCATATAGAATTTTTTTTAGTTGAATAGCTAATTATTCTTCCTCGGAATCTTCCGGAAGGTCCCCTGCCCTATCTGCAAAAAACAACCACTCCACAGCCTTAGGGAATTCATCGGACCAATAGGTTTCAGAATGTTTCCCCTCCATATTAATGGACAATTGAATATTCATTTTTGACTGTGCGGCCTCATGTTTGAGCAGTTTTTTGCGGAATTTCTTCACATGCTTGACCATGGTCTCGGATTCATCTCCACCTGCATACAGGTAGATTTTAGTTTCCATGGGTTCAAAAAAATCTAAAAAGGAAAATTTCAGTTTAGGAATTACCCACAAGGATGGAGAAAATACCATCAGTTTGCTGAATACTTCAGGATACATCAGCCCAGAGAAAATAGTAATCAAGCCTCCCATAGAACTCCCCCCTATCCCCGTGTATTCACGTTCAGGTTTGGTCCGGAAGTTTTTATCTACAAAAGGCTTTAAGGTATCTGCCAAAAAACGCATGTACTTCTTCCCTTGCCCCTCCCCAAGGAGTGTTTTCCCCACATTATACTCTACAATACGCTCCTTTTCGGCATGTTCTATGGCAATCACGATGATTTTACCGATACCGTAATCAGACATTACGGCAAGTTTTTTGTCTATCTGCCAATTTCCATAGGGAGAATTTTCATTGAATAAATTTTGGGCATCCTGCAAGTACAAGACTGGGTAGTGCTCATCTGAAGTATCGTAATCATGCGGCAACAAGGCCCATACTTTACGTTTTTTATTTAATTGAGGAATTTCAAATTCCTCCGAAATCAAATGAACCTGAGGCAACTGTGAAGGCCTGTAAGGCAACCAGTTTTTCCTCCAGCGGGGCACAAACTCTTCTTGGGTCCCTACAGTCTTTTGGCAGAAGCGATTGGGAGTTTTGTTCCCGTAGCGATCGATTTCTACTTCTGACCAATCACCTTTCGTGAATTTATATACCAATTCCTCTGGATAATTGAAATCGGGCGCAAACTGATACTTATACTTGCCTTTGGTCAAGCGCTGCATCATAAAACGCCTATCCTGGGTCTGCCAATTATTGAAATTTCCCGAAAGGTAAACAGGTCTATGGTCATCCTCATCTGTTTGAAGTAGAATGGTCAAGGAATCGGCTGACCCCCCCTCGAATTCGGTAGAATGGATAGGCTCTTGACTATCTGGCAACATGAATTAGTACTATTGGGTGAAATTTTTCAATTAGAATCTGACAGGAGAAAGTCTTTGCAATGGTTCTTGAATCACAATATATGACTCCCCTTCTTTGGCATGACAAGCATTGCAAGCCGAGGTAAATGCTCTGAAGCCAATAATAAACGCTTCTTTATCTTTCTGCTCAATAATCTCCTCGATAGCAGGAATTGCTTCTTCCATAAATGTTTCTGCAGACTCCGCTCGCACAGGTCTTCTCTTCAAGCCATCTTCCATCGCTTCAATGATGTGTTCAATTTGGTGCTCAGCATAACCCCAATTTTCATCCATACCGGCCCAGTATAATTCTGAATATCGGTAAGAAACCTCCACCATCGTTTTACTAAATCCACCCAATTGATGGGCGATCTCATCAAATTTTTCTTCATTGGTGCCTGTGAGCCATCCATCTTCTCCATGAGAGGATGTAGAATCTGTGGTCTGAGGTGCTTGGCAAAATTGAAAAAGCGCCAACGTAATAATTGCGAGTACAAGTTTTTTCATGGTATTTGTAGTGTGTTTTTAAGTTGCAAGGAATGCACTGCTGCGAGGCCCGCAGTTTCTGTGCGCAAACGGGCTTTCCCCAAAGAGCAAGGCAGAAAATGATATTCCAAGGCCATCGCTATTTCCTCTTTGGAAAAATCCCCTTCTGGTCCAATTAATACAATATAGGATTGATTTGGTTCTGCTTTCTCAAACAAATGTCTCGTGTTTTCCTCATCAATATAGGCAATAAATCGCTGATATGCATCAAAGCGTGCCTCTTTCAATACTTCCTCCAAGGGTTTTAAACCATTTATCTTGGGGAAATGGTATTTCAGACTTTGTTTACACGCTGCAATAACTTTCTTCTCCAATCGGTCCATTTTAAGAAATCCCCGCTCCGAATGTTTGGATTCTATAAAACTAACCTCATGGACTCCAATTTCTGTGATTTTTTCCAGCATCCACTCCAATCGATCTAGATTCTTCGTAGGACAAATGGCCAAGTGAATATGAAAGTCATCTTCGGGCTGGTAGTGGCGTTGCTCTACCTGTATTCGTGCCTTTTTCGGGTTGGCATCGATGATGGCGCCATGAAGAAGGCAGCCTTTTCCATCCGTAAACTGTATTTTATCTCCTTTACTCTTGCGAAGCACTTTTATGAGGTGTTTGGACTCCTCAGCATCCAAGTCAAAGGTACTCTCCAAGGTTTTTTCGTGGTAGAAAAGCTGCATAAGCTGTATTTCAGGTATAAAGTTGGGTTTTAATATTGATAATAGGTATTGAGTTTTAAATTTACATAGTCTAGTCGGGAGTGCCAATCAAATTAAGGGATAAAAAAAGCACAGCCCCTGCGGAGCTGCGCTTTCCATCACTAACCTTTATAAACTAATTAACCTATTATGAATTTCTTAGCCTTTGGAGATCTCCATGTTTACAGACTTACCTTTGATGGTATTGTTTTTCATCACTTTGATGATGTGGTCTGCATCCTTGGAAGGAACATCTACAAATGAGAAGTTATCAAAGATATCGATGCCACCAATGCTTCTTCCTGGTACACCTGCTTCACCTGCAATGGCACCTACGATATCATTTGGTCTTACACGGTCTTTTTTACCAAGATTGATGAACAAGCGAGCCATTCCTGGTTCTCTCACACCTTTCTCACGTGAACCTCTTCTTTCGGAGCGTTCGCCGCCTCTGTCAGCACGATCACTGGATGATCTTTCACGACGTGGACCTCTTTCACCCCTATCACGATCTCTTCCACCTCTTTCGAATCGGTCACGCTCTCTACCACGCCCTTCAGATCGCTCTCTACCACTTCTTTCCCTTCCTAGATCCAATTCGAAATTTTGATCTTCTAACTCATGAACTGCATCGGCCATCTGGATTTTCATCAAACCCATCATCACCTGCTCCATGCTTAAACCTTCCGCCAATAATTGACCAATTGTTTCTTCGTAGAAGCTGTTATCTTCTTCTTTGCCTAATTGTCTATATACATCCTTGATCAACTGATCTTTTTTCAATTCGATCAAGTCTTTCACAGACGGAGGAGACATTTTGGTGATAGAAGTTTTGATAAACTTTTCCAAGTCTCTCAAACGGAACATATCTTTCCTACCGGTAGCAAAGCTGATAGCAGCTCCAGATTTACCTGCTCTACCTGTTCTACCGATACGGTGAACGTAATTTTCCTCATCCAAAGGCAAATCAAAATTGAATACTGCCTCCACGTTATCCACGTCAATACCTCTTGCGGCTACATCTGTAGCAACCAACACAGATACATGACCTTTACGGAATTTCGACATTACTTTGCTACGCTGTGCCTGTGACAAATCACCGTGCAAAGCTTCAGCCATAATACCTCTTGCAATCAACTCTTCGGTAACTTCGTCTGTCGTACGTTTTGTATTACAAAATACAACACTTAACGCAAACTGATTCAAGTTGATCAAACGGGACATCAATTCCAGTTTCAGAGCAGGTTTAACCTCGTAGTACACTTGAGAAATGTTCTCTACGGTCAACTCTTTTCTTAAAACCTTAACAATCTCTGGATTAGTTTGGTATTTTTTGGTTAAGTCCATGATAGGCTTGGCCATCGTTGCAGAGAAAAACACTGTTTGTCTTTCATCCGGGCATTCACTCAAGATGGTTTCGATATCGTCTCTGAAACCCATATCCAACATTTCATCTGCCTCATCTAATACAATGATGCCAACATGATCCAATTTCAAGGTACCACGCTCCATATGGTCCATGATACGACCTGGAGTACCTACGACAATCTGAACACCTTTTTTCAAAGATCTGATTTGTCTGTCGATGGCTTCTCCACCATAAATACAGGTAGAAGAAAGTCCTCTTTTGTATTTTGCTAGTTTAACAATCTCACCTTCTACCTGAACAGCCAACTCACGCGTTGGGCATAAGATAAGCGCTTGTGGTTTGTTGAAGTCAGTATCAACCTGATCGATGATTGGAATCGCAAAAGAGGCTGTTTTACCAGTACCAGTTTGCGCCTGTCCAATGACATCACGGCCACTAAGCAACAAAGGGATAGATTGTGATTGAATAGTAGAAGGATGGGTATAGCCCATATCTTCCACGGCCTTAAGGATCTCTGCAGATACCCCAAGGTCTGAGAATAATAATTCTTTTTCCATGAAATTTGCCTTACTTTTCTGAACCATGAGCTCCTGAAGTAACCCAAGTCAAGCGACAGTAAGGAAACCACGGTTAGAAAAATGTTATTGTTTAAATCGGGTGCAAAGATCTGGGAAATAATTTGGAAAACCAAATCCTAGCTAAAAGTTTTTGAAATAATGTAGGGAAAATCTCTGAATATTTTTGATAAAATTCGGATTCTCTCCTTTTTTACTCCAGCAATACAAAATATAATTTCAGAAAGACACGCAAAAAACAATCAAATTATTCTGTTAATCCAAAAATCCCACAGAGCTACTGAGATACAATATTCTGTGGAATTTTATTAAGCTATCGTTGGATATACTCATTACATGAAATGAAAAATTCCGATTACATGTACTTACCTGCAAGCGTATTGACCAATTCAATATACTCGGAAGAAGCCTCATCTTTCTCTTTTCCTTTCAAGGCTAACCAAGCATTATACTTGGCAGCTGCCACGAAGTCAAAACCTCCCGGTCTTTCACTTGTATTGTCTCCTTCTGTAGCTTGCTTGTACAAACTGTATAATTTAAGCAATTCTTCATTACTTGGTTTGCTGGTGAATTTTTTGGTTAAAGCTACTGCTTCATCTAAACTAGTTGCGCTCATAAGAAACTCATTTATTAATTTTGGGTTTCCAAATATACATAAAAAAGATTTTTTCACGGCATCAAACACCTCTTTAACAAAAAAAGAGACCAAGTTTTTCAACCGGTCTCTTTTTTAAAGTGAAAGACTTGCTTATCAAAGCATTATTATCTCTTGTTCATGGAAACATAATCGCGCTCTGTCTCTCCAGTATAAATCTGACGAGGTCTTCCGATTGGCTCTCCATTCTCTCTCATTTCTTTCCACTGTGCGATCCATCCTGGAAGACGACCCAAAGCAAATAGGACCGTGAACATATCAGTTGGGATACCTAAAGCTCTGTAGATAATTCCAGAGTAGAAATCAACATTTGGATACAGGTTTCTATCGATGAAGTATTGATCATTCAACGCAGCATACTCCAACTCTTTAGCGATGTCCAATACTGGATCATTTACGCCAAGTTTACCTAACACATCGTCAGCGGCCTTCTTGATGATTTTTGCTCTTGGATCAAAGTTTTTGTAAACTCTGTGTCCAAAGCCCATCAAACGGAACGGATCATTTTTATCTTTTGCTTTATTCAAGTATTTCTGAGCATCTCCACCATCTGCTTTGATCGCTTCCAACATCTCGATTACAGCTTGGTTAGCACCACCATGCAAAGGACCCCACAAAGCGTTGATACCAGCAGAAATTGCTGCATAAATACTAGCCTGGGAAGATCCTACTATACGAACGGTAGAAGTTGAACAGTTTTGCTCATGGTCTGCGTGCAAGATCAACAACTGATCCAAAGCTTTGGCAACAACTGGATCTACTTCATAACGCTCTGCTGGTAACGCAAACATCATTTTCAAGAAATTGGAGCAGTAGTCCAAGCTATTGTCTGGATAATTTACTGGGTGACCTACCTCATTCTTGTATGCCCAAGCAGCAAACGTTGGCATTTTAGCCAATAGACGAATGATGCTTAGATTCACTGCGTCTTCATTTCTATTTGGATCCAAAGACTCTGGGTAGAAGGCGGTCAGGGAACAAATCAAAGAAGACAATACACCCATTGGATGAGAATTGGAAGGGAAACCATCCAAAATCTTCTTGATATCCTCATGCACCAAGGTATGTGTGGTAATATCTCTGCTGAATTTTTCGTATTCCTGCTGGGTAGGCAATGAACCGTAGATCAATAAGTAAGCTACTTCAAGGAAAGAAGACTTCTCAGCCAAATCCTCGATTCTGTAACCTCTGTATCGTAAAACTCCTTCTTCTCCATCCAAAAAAGTAATGGAACTGGTAGTTGAACCCGTATTTTTGAAACCTGGGTCAATGGTGATTAATCCGGACTGTGCACGAAGCTTTCCAATATCGATCGCTTTTTCATTTTCCGTACCTTCAATAACAGGGAGCTCGTACTCCTTGCCTGCATAAGATATCTTAGCAAATTCAGACATATATGTTTTGTTTATTTACAGTTTATTGTTTTCCTGATACTTTAACTTAATCTGAGCCCTTAAGTTAGTAAAATCGGGTATTTTTTACACGATTAATTACACAAGTGACAAACATCTGTGTACAAGTATAAAACTCACCTATTTTTGACGTTTTGCTGAGTCTCCAACAAACCTGCTGATTTCAGCGAAATTTAGCTGATTTCATAAGCTACGCAAACCAATTAACCAACGAATCTCTCTTAAAAAGGTTAAGGGACTGCTATAGTTTTTTAGCATAAAAAAAGCCCCGAAGGGCTCTGATTACTTACAGAAATGCTCAAAAACCTCCACTAGGTGGTCGCCGATCATTTTAGCATTTCTTCCTTCAATATGGTGTCTTTCGATGAAGTGAACCAATTCACCATCCTTAAACAAAGCCATGGAAGGAGAAGAAGGAGGGTATGGCATGTGCATCTCTCTCACTTTTGCTACGGCATCACGGTCGTTTCCTGCAAAAACGGTTGCCAACGTTGTAGGCTTAGCGTCAGATTGTTCTAGCGCATAGCGAACACCCGGTCTTGCAGCACCTGCTGCGCAACCGCATACAGAATTGATGACAATAAAGGTAGTTCCTTTATGCTCTTTCAAATGATTTTCTACATCTTCGGCAGTTCTGAATTCTTCAAAACCAACATTGGTCAATTCAGAACGCATAGGGGCAATTAAATCCTCTGGGTACATATGCTACGGTATTTTTATTTTTAAAGAAATCCTAATTCTAATTTTGCTGCTTCAGACATCATATCCTGAGAATACGGAGGATCAAAAGTCAACTCCATTTCCACATGATTGACTCCTTGAATATGCTGTATTTTATCCTTGATCTCCGAAGGAATAAATTCTGCGGAAGGACAATTGGGTGAAGTAAGCGTCATCAGCACATACACATTATTAACAGGGTAAACACTGATTTCATAAATCAATCCCAATTCATATACATCCACAGGAATTTCGGGATCATATACCTGCTTGATTGCGGCAATCACCTTTTCTTTTAACTCCTGAGAAGGTATCTCTTTTACGGTTGTGGCGGTTTCTGACATCTTATATTCCTGCGTTTAATTTGGCATCAAAAGCCAAAGCATATAATTTCATTTGTTTGATCATAGCGGCCAATCCATTGGAACGCTGTGAACCTATAATGGAACCCATACCGATTTTATCAATAAAATAAAGGTCAGCATAGGCAATTTCTGATGGTTTCCTACCAGATAGGACCCTGATCAATAAACTGATCAGCCCTTTGGTAATATCTGTATTGGAATCTGCATGAAAATGTACTTTCCCATCTTCCTCGCTAGCTGTCAACCAAACTTTGGATTGACACCCTTTGATGATATTTTCTTCTGTTTTTTGTTCCTCCGGAAATGCATCCAAATTACCTCCCAACTCCATGATATAGAAGATGGTGGATTCCTTATCATCCCCTAGGATGTCAAATTCACTGATGATTTCTTCCTGAACTTCTTTGATATCCATCATTTGTTTTTGATTCGTGCGATTTTTTGAACAGCATCTGCCAAAACATCTATTTCGGATTTGGTATTGTAAACAGCAAAGGAAGCTCTAACAGTTCCCTCCAAGCCCAATCGTTTCATCAAAGGCTGCGTACAATGATGTCCTGTCCGTACGGCTATTCCTCTTGCATCCAACATCACCCCTACATCAAAGGGATGCATACCATTGATACAGAATGAAAGTACACTCACCTTATCTTTGGCAACTCCAACCGGAATAAACCCTTTTATTTCAGAAAGCTGCTCCGCTGCATATTGAAGCAGTTCGTCCTCATGGGCTTTGATCGCATCTTTTCCTAAGTCCTGAATAAAATCCAAGGCCTTTTTAAAGGCAATCACATCCCCTATATTGGGAGTGCCTGCTTCAAACTTGAAGGGAATCTCATTGTAGGTAGTTCCATCAAAACTTACTTCCTTGATCATTTCTCCACCACCCTGATAAGGAGGCATGGATTCTAAGATTTCTCTTTTACCATACAATACGCCAAGTCCGGTTGGCCCGTAAAGTTTGTGTGCAGAGAAGGCCAAGAAATCACAATCCAATGCCTGAACATCTACAGTCAAATGAGAAGTGGATTGCGCACCATCCAATAATACCCTTGCTCCTACTTCATGAGCTTTGGCAATGATTTCTTTCACCGGATTGATGGTACCCAAAGCATTGGACGCATGCACGATGCTCACCAATTTGGTACGCTTTGAGAGCAATTTTAGAAACTCATCATATTCAATCTCCCCTGCATCATTGATAGGGATTACCTTAAGTATAGCCCCATTTTCCTGACACAACATCTGCCAAGGCACAATATTCGAGTGATGCTCTAGGGTGGAAATGATAATTTCATCCCCTTCACCGATAAATTTCCTCCCAAAGGTTGCTGCAACCAAGTTGATACTCTCGGTAGTTCCTTTGGTCAGAATAATTTCAGCGGCTTCTTTGGCATGTATAAAATCCCGAACTGCTTCCCGAGTACTTTCGAAGTATTGGGTAGATCGGTCAGCCAAAGCATGCGCACCTCTATGAATATTGGCATTGTCATGCTGATAATATCCTGTCAAGGCATCAATCACCGCTTGAGGCTTTTGCGTGGTAGCCGCGTTATCAAAATAAACAAGAGGCTTGCCATGCACTTCTTGATGAAGTATAGGGAACAAGCCTCTTAACTTTTCTATATTTAATGACATTTCTCTTAAAACTGAGTTCCCAATCGCTCCATTACCAAATTGGTAATGTGAGCTTTGAATGGCTCATCGGAAATAAATTCCAACACCTCTCCTGCGAAAGCATAAAGCAACATGCCTTTTGCCTGCGTCTTATCCAACCCTCTCGCCTGTAAATAGAACAAAGCTTCCTCATCCAACTGACCTGTAGTACATCCGTGGGAACATTTTACATCATCTGCCCAAATTTCTAATTGCGGCTTGGTATTGATGATAGCATTTTCGGAAAGCAAAATGTTATTATTTTGCTGAAATGCATTGGTTTTCTGGGCATCCTGTCTCACGAAAATTTTCCCATTGAATACCCCGCGCGAACTATCTGTTAGAATTCCTTTGTACAATTCATTGGAAACTGCATGAGGCATAGTATGGTCTACATTGGTATGATTATCCACATGGGTTTTGCCATTCAACAAATACAAACCATACATATTCCCTTCGCAACCTGAATCCAACAAATTCAACGTCAGGTTATTACGAATCATATCCGCCGCCAAAGAGATTTTCACTGAAGTAAATACAGCATCTCTATGAATATCCGTTTCCATTGTATCCATTAGGATAGCTTTGGAGGACTGATTTTGCAAACGGAAAAATTTAACATAGCTACCAGCCGCTACCTTTACCTCTGTCAAGGCATTGGAGAAATAGACCTCTTCATCCAAACATACGGCATACTCCAATAAGGTTACCTGAGCAATTTCATCCACCTGCACTAACAATCGAGGCATCACTATCTGACCTTCATTTGCTTGATTGAAATGAATCAGAAGTACTGGTTTTTCAATTACTTTTCCTTTTGCTACTGAAATTTTGATAGCCTCTTGGAAAGCAGCTGTATTAAGGTCAGCAAATGCATCTTTTCCCGGCTTGGAAATAGCTCCTAACAGGCCATCTTCACTTATTACCTCTACAGAGTAATCTTGGGTAACTTTTGAGAGTTCTTTATTCCAAGAACCATTGGTAAATACCAATACGTCCCCATCGAAATCTGCGAAGATATGAGCATCCACTGTTGCTTGATCGATGGAAAAAGGCTCAGCAAAACTTGCATTAGTCAGGCCATTCTCCAGTTTCTTGCTAAGATTGGTAAACTTATATTCCTCCGCTTTAGCTACAGGAAAGCCTTGATTTTCCAAACTTTCTACCGCCTGCTGACGGATGGAAGCAAAACCTCCCGAAGCCTGAAACAAAGATTGAACCTGTGTAAATAATTTACTTGTTGTCGCTGTCGTCATCATTGGTTTTAGATTTATACAGAGGCAGATTCAACTTCTTCCTTGATCCAATCGTATCCTTTTTCTTCCAATTCCAAGGCCAACTCTTTGCTACCCGATTTTACGATTCTTCCCTTATATAACACATGTACATAATCAGGAACAATGTAATCCAATAGTCGCTGATAGTGGGTAACTACGATCGTAGCTGTTTTGTCTGATTTTAATTGATTGACACCATTGGACACAATTCTCAATGCATCGATATCCAAACCAGAGTCAGTTTCATCCAAAATAGACAAGGTTGGCTCCAACATCGCCATTTGGAAGATTTCATTTCTTTTTTTCTCACCACCGGAGAAACCTTCATTCAATGATCTGCTTAATAATTTTTGGTCAATCTCCACCAACTTCATCTTCTCCTTCATCAATGCCAAAAACTTCACTGCATCCAAAGGCTCTAACCCTCTATATTCTCTTACCTGGTTGACGGCAGTTCTCAAGAAATTGGTAGTAGATACGCCTGGAATCTCAACTGGATATTGGAAAGCCAAGAAAACACCTTCTCTTGCTCTATCCTCTGGTGCCATGTCCAGCAAATCTTTATCCTGGAACACAACTTCACCCTCGGTGATTTCATATTCTTCTCTACCTGCCAAAACAGAGGCCAAGGTAGATTTGCCAGAGCCATTTGGGCCCATGATCGCATGAACTTCTCCTGCTTTTACTTCCAAATTGATACCTCTCAATATTTCATTTCCATCGATAGAGGCATGAAGATTCTTTATAGATAACATAGGTATGTAGTTTTCAAATATGTAGTTTAGATTAACCGACTGAGCCTTCTAAAGTCAAGGCAAGTAATTTTTGTGCCTCCACCGCAAATTCCATTGGAAGCTGATTCAATACTTCTTTGGCATAACCATTGACGATCAAGGCTACAGCATCCTCAGTAGAAATACCTCGCTGATTGCAGTAGAATAATTGATCTTCGCCGATTTTGGAAGTAGTAGCCTCATGCTCTACTTTGGCGGTTGAGTTTTGAATATCGATGTACGGGAAAGTGTGGGCCCCGCACTTGTCTCCCATTAATAAGGAGTCGCACTGGGAGAAGTTACGAGCATTGTCAGCACGCTTCATCACCTGAACCTGGCCTCTGTAGGAGTTTTGGGATTTGCCGGCAGATATCCCTTTGGAAACAATTCTCGAACGGGTATTCTTTCCAATGTGGATCATTTTAGTACCCGTATCTGCTTGCTGATAGTTATTGGTAACAGCTACAGAGTAGAATTCCCCTACCGAGTGATCGCCTTTCAGAATACAGGAAGGATATTTCCAAGTAACTGCTGAACCGGTTTCTACCTGTGTCCATGAAATTTTGGAGTAATCTCCAGCACAGATACCACGCTTGGTTACGAAATTATAAATACCTCCTTTCCCTTCTTTATCACCCGGGAACCAGTTTTGAACCGTAGAATATTTTACTTCAGCATGCTTGTCTGCGTAGATTTCAACTACGGCTGCGTGCAACTGATTTTCATCTCTTTGCGGAGCAGTACAACCTTCTAAGTAAGAAACATAAGAATTTTCTTCAGCTACAATAAGTGTACGTTCAAATTGACCGGTATTGGCAGCATTAATTCTGAAATAAGTAGATAATTCCATCGGGCAGCGAACACCTTTTGGAATGTAGCAGAACGAACCATCAGAGAATACGGCTGAATTGAGGGCGGCATAATAATTGTCACCAACAGGCACTACTGATCCCAAATATTTTTTTACTAAATCAGGATGCTCTTGAACGGCCTCTGAGAAGGAACAAAACACAATTCCAAGTTTAGATAAGGTATCTTTAAAAGTAGTACCTACAGAAACAGAGTCCAATACTGCATCTACGGCAATACCTTGCAATCGCTTCTGCTCATTCAGGTTGATCCCCAATCGCTCATAAATCTGTAATAATTCTGGATCAATTTCATCCAAACTTTTTGGCTTTTTCGCCTGCTTCGGAGCAGAGTAATACCTGATAGCTTGAAAGTCTACTTTAGGATAATGTACATTTGCCCATTCAGGTTCCTTCATGGATTTCCACACTTCAAAAGCTTTCAATCTCCACTCCAACATCCATTCCGGTTCTTCTTTCTTTGCAGAAATCCATCGGACGATATCTTCGTTGAGGCCGAGCGGTGCTTCATCTGCTTCTAATGCAACAGACCAGCCATGCTCGTATTCCTTAGAGGTTAATTCTTCCAGTATTTGATTATCCTTGCTCATTGGGCTGAATTATTTAGACTAATTACATTTTATGGTGTGAAGATACAACACAAATGGAAAATTTATTGTTCACTACTGCTAAAAAATTCTTAAAAAAAAGTGATTAATGTTACACAAGTCAATTACTATCAATGATTTAAAAAACAAAAGAGCCAATTTGATACAAATTGACTCCTAAATTAGAATGATACGAATTATAGGAATAATCCTAAAAATATTTTATTTAGATTTAATCCAAATAACTGATTTTTACTTGTCAAAAAACTGTATTGGTCGATTGATACTTTCTTCCAACACGATCAATGTTTCCGTACGGTCTATCCCATCCACCTTTTGAATATTATCCAAAACAGTCCTTAGATGGTTTGTGTCTTTACAAATGATCTTAGCGAAAATGGAGTAATTACCGGTAGTGTAATACGCATTAATCACCTCGGGAATTTGCTTTAACATTTCGATGACATTGTCATACAAGCTGCTTTTCTCTAAATAAATCCCCAAGAAGGCTGAAATATCATAACCAAGTTTGGAGAAGTCTATATTCAGGGTTGCACTTTTGACCACTCCCATGTCTTCTAGCTTGCGCATACGCACGTGAACCGTACCCGAGGAAACAAATACTTTTTTGGCAATCTCAGTGTAAGGAGTCTTTGCATCCTGATTCAACAATGAGATGATCTTGAGATCTACATTGTCAATATCTAAAATTTTATCCATTTTTTTTAGGTGATTTTGAAGTCATGTTAATAAAACCATGCGTAAATTATAAAACAGTTAAAAATTAACAAAATTTATTTTTCAATTTGCAAATTAAATCAAAACCTATTTATTTTGATGTTGCTTTAGAATAAAATATTTAATTTGAACATCAAAATGGTTGACCAAATTTAGTATTGTCAAAAAGCAAATTGCTTCTTAACGGAGCAAAATTCATGATCGAAACTTTTAATCTCTAAAGTTATATTTGGGTTTATATTCTGAAAAGAGTCTTGTCGTTGGCAAGACTTTTTTGTTGCTTATTTCTAAATATAAAATGCAAATTTATTTGTTTGAAAAGTTTTTTGTTGTATAATTACAATATAAAAGAGCAGAAAAATCCATGACACTCTTCATCAAAATATTGACCGCAGGATTATTAGCCATATTAACTTCGTTAAGTGTGCTTGCATCCGATATAAATTCAAGCGTTTCTGAGAAAGAAGCAATGATTGTTTTGAAACCGGTTGCTACGATGAATTCGAGTAATATAGATACCTATATCTGTGAATGGGCTTGGCCTGAATTTACTTTGGATGTGATTGACAGTCATCTTCCATTTATCTTTAGAACAAAAAAAGCTGCTGATTTAGATGAATTAAAAGTATTAGTGAACATCAACGGAAAAGGTAAGATCGTGGGTTTTGATGTTTTAACAGAAAATGTTGACAAAGGGACTAAAGAACGAGTTGCTCATGTGTTGAGAAAATTACCTAATGCTCAGCCGGTACCTGGATTTACAAGCTACAGCGATACATCTTTTGAATTGCTCATCAATTACTAAGAGTTCAACTCATCAATTAATCCCCAGCGAAAGTTGGGGATTTTTTTTTGAATGGTTATGAAAGCTTTTGTCCTCGCCTTATTTTTAGGGGATATGTAAACCTATTCTATGATGAACAAAATTTACTGTACACTGCTTGCCTCACTTATAGGTATCGGATCCGCCCAAGCACAGGAGTTTGGAAAGACATTCCCCGAACAAAATACGCAATCCAAATTCTATACCGTTTCCGGTGAGCGGCATGGACAATCCTTTTTCAAAAAACACGAATTTCCCGAAGTGGAATACACAGCAGGTGAAACCTTGACCTTCGATATTTACCACTCACCTGATGTAATGTATCATTGGTACCGCCTTTGGGCGGAGCAGTATCCGGATATCACAGAATTATATGAAGTGGCCCGCTCATTCGAAGGCAGACCCATCTTACAGATGACCATCACCAACAAAAAAACAGGTAAACACACCAACAAACCTGCTGCATTCTTTGAAGGAGGTCGACATGGAGGAGAAGTCACCGCGAGTGAGGCAGTCTTATGGTTGACCAAGTATTTATTAGATAACTATGGTAAAGACCCAGAAATCACTCACCTAATTGACACTAAGACCATCTATGTTCGCCCGCAAAATAATCCTGATGGCACCAATATGTATCTTTTCTCGGAGCAGCGCAATAGAAGTACGGTTCGTCCATTTGATGTAGATGGAGACGGACTCTATGACGAAGATCCTGAAGAAGATTTGAATGGAGATGGTATCATTCACATGATGCGCAAGAAAGCCCTTACTCCAGAAGAGAAAGAGAAAGCTAATTACATCATTGACCCTCGCGACCCGAAAAAGCGGTTGATGAAACGGGTGCTAGATGGTAAAGGTGATTACTTGATGTACACCGAAGGCATTGACAATGACGGAGACGGTAGATTCAATGAAGATGGAATTGGAGGCTTAGATTTACATCGTAACTATCCAGAAAACTGGAGGCCGAATACTAGAGAAGACGCCACTGGCAGAGGCTATACCCAATTTGGTGCCGGAGAATATCCATTAAGCGAAATTGAAACCCGTGCTACTTTCTTGTGGCTTATCAAGCATCCAAATATTTCGGTAGTCAACTCCTTGGATACTCGTGTTCCCATGCACCTAAGGCCACCATCCACTTCCAGCAGTGCGGAATCCATGTTTGAGAAAGATCGCAAGATCTACGAATATTATGACAGTTTGGGCATGAGCATTACCGGTTACCCTTGGGCAGGTGATGTTTATGAAACCTACAGTACAAGAGGTGGCACCAATAGATTGACAGGAGACCCGCTTAAACCGAACCCCTTATTTGGTCATGGACCTGATTTTGGGTACTTCTATTATGGTGCTGTTTGGTATGGAGATGAGCTTTGGAATAATGGCGCCATGAAGGACTATGATGGCGATGGGGTATTGGATGATTACGATGCGCTCCGTTGGGATGATGAGGAAAATGGCAGTAAAGGCTTCAAAGTATGGGAAAAATTTATGCACCCGCAATTAGGCGAAGTTGAAATTGGTGGTTTCCACCCTAAATTCTTCTCCCAAAATGGTCCACCTTGGCAATTGGAAGGCTGGATTAAAAAACAGTCCCTATTCAATGTCGCCATGGCTATGGATTTGCCTGAACTCATCATGGAAGATCCAATTGTCCAAAAAATCGGTAATGAATACGAGATTACCATCAAATGGAAAAATGTCGGGAAATTACCTGTCGCCTTGGATCAAGCGAAACGTGTGAAAATCGTTCAGGAGGATAGAGTGATGTTAGAATTTGACAAAGAGCTCACCAAAGGACATGAAAAAGCAATCGTGCAAATCAGCGAACCAAGCTTATATGATAAAACCATCTATGCCGGCTATACCGAGGCAGGTGAAGAAAAAGAGGTAAAGTTCCGTGTTAAAGTGAACCAAAAAGATCCAGTAAAAGCGAAAGTAAAATTACTTTCTACCAGAGGTGGTTACTTAGAGCAGGAAGTCACGCTTCAATAATTTAAATGGAAAAACCTTTGAGGTCTTGGAGACCTCAAAGGTTAGCTCCTTCCCAGACCTTTGGGGTTTCAAAGTTTTTTAATTAAACACTTACCATCGCCTCCATTTTTAGTGCACTCTTTACTGCCGCTACGATAAATAATCCTCAAAAAAGAAAGCCAAAAAGCCAGAGCGGAATCTTTTTGCCGTTACCAAATTTGATATCATCTTCGACGAGGTAGGCATTGGGAACTCCTTGGATTTGTTCGGAAGTCTTAGAAGGCCCTCCAACCTCAAAAACATAAGTTTCGTCCACCATAAAATCTCCAAATCTTGGTAAAGTTAATGAAAACCTAAGGTTCCCCATGTACAATCTCACCATTCCACAATTGTTGCAAAAAATTCTGCCAAGGCAAAACCATAATCCCATCCATTAACCTTGCCCTCGGTTCAGTACAAACAACGATTGCTCTTTTAACAGAATATTCCTCCCTAAAGGCTTTCATTATCGGAATCCAGGAAATCTTGAAATCTTTTAAACATAGTTGTAAAAATTTTTTGAATGTCAGACTCAAATATAGATAACATTTTGAAGTTTTACTTCAAAATGTACATGATAAACTGAAGTACAACTTCAAATATACATGATAAATTGAAGTACAACTTCAAAATATCATGTATAAAATCTTTCGTTGTAGTGACGCAACTCAATTAGCCCATCGCAAGTAACCCACTCATGGCCAACGGTTCGGCACCGTATGCTTTTCCAAAATCCTCACAGCATCTTCTTGCACTGATTGCATTTTCTGGGCCTTCCAGATCGTATCCCGGGCAAACCTCCCAGCTTCCTCCACATCAACAATAGGGTGAGGATAATCCACCCCTAGGGTAAATCCCATCATCTGCTGTTCCATAACCGTCAATTTCCAGGGTTCATGAATGTAAGGTGCTTGGAGACTTGCCAATTCAGGAACCCACTTTTTAATAAAAGTTCCATCAGGATCATGGTCTTGGGATTGCTTGATTGGATTATAGATCCTAACGGTATTGATTCCCGTCACCCCTGCTTGCATCTGAAATTGTGGGAAATGAATCCCGGGCTCAAAATCCAAGAACTGCCTCGCCAAATGCACCTCTCCAACCCTCCAATCCTGCCACAAATGATGAGTCAAAAAAGAAACCAACATGGCTCGCATACGAAAATTGAGATATCCTGTCTCCACTACACAACGCATACAGGCATCTACCATGGGAATCCCTGTTCTCCCCTGCTTCCATGCCTCTACCTTTTTCTCATCCAAAGGCTTGATCAGCGCGTCAAAACCACGATTGACATGCTCAAACTCCATGCGACACTCGGACTCAAACTTCTGAATAAAATGACAATGCCAACGTAGTCTAGATTGGAAATTGGTTAGGTTTCGGACAAACTTCTTGCTTTTCTTTACCCGCTCTGCTTCTTGATACACCTGACGGATAGACAGATTTCCCCAAGCCAAATAAGGCGATAGTCGGCTACAGCCCCTCCTGCTTAATTCGGGTTTAGAAATATGCCGGTTGTAATTAGCCGCCCGCTCTGCAAAAAAAGAATCAAAATAGCGCTTAGCAGTACTTGGTCCTCCTTTTTGCATCAGAGAAACAGGAATTTCCCAAGCGTCAGGAATCGGCAAACTATCAATACTCTCCGTAACTGCTTTCGGCAGCGTATAAATGGTAGCCTTTTTCAAGTTGGGATGAACTTGTGGAGAGGCCATTTGTGCATACCATTCCTGTGACCATTTTGACCTGTCTTTTCTTCCTCGCTTGACCCCTTGATGTCTGTATTCTTTCCAAACAATGCCATGTGCTGCAAAATATTTCTTCACTCGTTTATCCCGATCAAAGGTTACCCGAAGACCAGTTTCCAGATGAGAAAATACTTGTGTTAATTGGTAAGATTTGGCCAATGATTCAAAAACCCGAAGAGGGTCTGCATATAAAATGTGAACGCGGGCATCAAACGCTGCCAATGTTTGATTGATATCCTGCAAACTCTCCCATACAAAACGCCAATGACGCTCATCACTTTGGGGCGCCTGCACAAGTGCTGGTTCGAAAATATACAATAAAATCAGCGGAAGTCCCGCCTCACAAGCTGCCGCTAAAGCCTCATGATCTTGCAGGCGCAAATCCCTTTTAAACCAAACAATGGAAACTTTTTGCATCGAATACGAAACAAAAAAATGATTTCAAAGTTTTGCGAGTATGGAAAAAATGAAGGAACTCAGCCCAGAGGACATCGATAGAATTGTAGAAATGGCATGGGAAGATAGAACACCTTTCGATGCCATAGAAAATCAGTTTGGCGTACGCGAGCAAGAAGTCATAGAATTGATGCGTAGGGAAATGAAAGCCAGTTCCTTCAAAATGTGGCGTGAGCGTGTACAAGGCCGTAAAACGAAACATATTGCTAAGGCCCCTGATAACTTGCTTCGCTTCAAATCCAATCAGCAGCGAAAGATTACTTTCAATAAAATCAGCAAGAGAAGATAGTTCTTAAAGAAAAACCAGGCAGGTTTTGAAAACCTGCCTGGTCACATTACTAAGTCTTACGCTATATTTACCCCTCAATCTCTTTCACCAACTCCGCATACCAATCAGGTCCAAAATGACGGATCAATGCATCCTTTAGGAAAATATACAAGGGCACTCCTAGCTTTTTACCCAACACACAGGCAGCACTACATATATCCCAACGATCGTAGTTCAAGGCCTCAAACTCATCGTATTTTTTGATTCGAATCGGATAAAGGTGGCAACTGATAGGTTTTTGAAAATCTGTTTTACCATCGAAATAGGCTTGCTCAATACCACATTTGAGCACACCTTTTTCATCGTACAAGGCATAAGCGCATTCGCGATTATCTCCAATAGTTGGCGTACCCTTGTCTCCATCCTTATCAATGACCCAAGTACCTTGCTGCTCGATTACTGCCCTTCCTTCAGGAGTAATGTAATCTTTGATGGCAGGATAGATTTTTTCCAAAATCTCCGTCTCATGATCTTCTAAGGGCGCCCCGGCATCACCTTCTACGCAGCAAGCGCCCTTACACTTTTCCAAATCACAGACAAAAAACTGCTCCTTTATATCATCGCTTATCACAGCGTTACCAACCAATATCATAAATCAAACTTTTTGCAAAGGTAAGAAGAAAACCAACACCTGTTCTATAGTGAATCTCTTGTTACTTTTTCCGAACATACACATCCTTTGTCAATCGAGCAATGGTATTCCCATCAGCATCCACCACCTGACAGGGAAAGGTAAACACCTTTTTCCCTAAAGAATCAACTTCCTGTTTCATCTCCTCAATTGCATCAGGTTCCAAAGAAAATTCAGCGTAAACCGTCCCTTTTCCAGGCTTTATAAAATCAATACTTGCTGCTTTATCCCATACGATGTAATCTTTCCCTAAATTGATGATTAGGATAAACATGAAAAAAGGATCACACATGGAATAGAGGGATCCCCCAAAAGCTGTACCTACCAAATTGCGGTTATACCATGTCAACTTCAATCTCACCTTAAAATAGGTAAATGACTCATTATAATCGACCACTCGAATACCTGAGCATAAATAAGGAGGATAGAAATTCAGTAATTTGATTAGTCGGATGTATTTTTTCTTGGCGTTGGGATTCATGATATGAGATGAAATCAAGATGCGAACATACAAAAAAACAGCTAGTCTGAAACGAAAAGAACCGCTCCAAATGAATGGAACGGTTCAACCCAGCACTATGAAGAAAAGCTTTTAAAGCCTTTATATATGTATAAACATGAATCTGATATTTTTGTTTCAACTAGTTTACAAAAAAAATTCTTTTTTTTAAAACTTGAATTGATACCCTGCTGTAATGAATCTTGGAATCCCTACGCGAATGCCCTGAGGCCTTCTGGAGGCAATAAATCGCTCGTCTGTAAGATTTTTGATGCTTAAATTAAATCGCGAATTCCACTTACTCAAATTATAAGAAAACACAGCATCAAATACTTGATAAGCAGGAATCACACCATTTCTACCATCCACACTTGGCTCTAGTGTGTTGAGGTTATCACCAAATTGCTGGGAAACAAAATTAGCGGCTAAACGCAAACCAAATCCGGAATTAGTTTCTAGTGTAAGTGCTGTATTGACAAATCTATCCGGAGCATAAGGTGTTCTATTGCCGTTGATATTCACACCTTCCACAAATCTATCCTCATTGAAAGTCGCCTTGACAAAGGTTGCATTCACATCATAGGTTAATTTGGTACGGCTAAAACCAAGTAAATTACTCACATCTACTACCATGGCGGTTTCCACCCCTCTATTCAACGTAGCGCCACCATTGATTAAACCAAAGCCTACACCTCCGGATGACTCAGAAACCGGAATGATCTGGTTCGAGAAATTCATAACAAAAGCCGTAGCTTCCATAAAGAACCAATTGGCAGGCTCTGTGCGGAATCCTAATTCATAGTTCACACTTCTCTCAGCTTCCAAATCCAAGGCATCTCCCAATGCAGTGATAGCATCCTTGGTACGTGGTGGAGCAAAACCTTTATGAACACCTCCAAATACGTTTAATTGATTCAAAGGTCTGTAATTAAACCCAAGCCCTGGAATGATTTCGTGGACGATATTTCCCGCTACCAAAACAGTATCTCTGACCCCAAGACCTGCAAAACTCCTTCTGCGAATATCCCGCTCAAAATCGAATGATTCCAAACGAACGCCACCACTAACGTCAAATTTATTGGAGATAGCGATCTTATTTTGAGCATAGGCACTAAAGGCGTAGCCTGTTCTCACCTCATCTTCTACCAAATTCCCGCTTTTTACCCCTGCACGCGTGCCATTTACTCTTTGTTCAAATGCTCTTTCGTAAAGAAATCGTGTACCTACGATTAATTCATTTTTCAAACTAAATAGCTGATGATCTACTTCCAATCTAGGTTCCACTCCCGCAACTTCAAACTGACGGTTTCTGTTACCTGTACTATTACGCATAAAAATTGCTCCACCGGGTACTTCACGGTCTCCCCAAACTACCCCAGTCCAGTTAGCTGGTGGTGTGTTGGTAGCATTGATCGTGAAATCTTGTCTACTCCAATTTCTTGTGGTCGTATAACCATATGCAATCGTGTTGAGGCGTACATTTTTATTAAATCTGTATTTATGGCTAAAACTCATAGACAATCTTCTTACTTCTAATAAATCATCCGGAGCCATTCTAACAAAGTCCTCTCCTCCCCGATCAAACATTACCTGGTTAATTCCAATGTACGTAGCATTGGATACTTCATTATATATCCCTAGTTTCAATCCTAATTCGGACTTTTCATTGATATTGAATAGAAACTTGGTATTAAAATCTGTGATATCAAATTCCGTAGCACCAACATTATCCGCACGTTTTTTCAATAGACTCACATGCATACCTGTATTACCGAAGGTATTACCATAATTGACTAAGCCAGAGAAAAAGCCACCTTGGCCACCCTGAATGTAAACAGAGCCTTCTTCCTCTTGAGGAGGATTAGCCGTAATGTAATTAACTACACCGCCAATAGTCTGAGGACCAAACAAAATCTGCCCCGAACCTTTTAGAATTTCTACTCCAGCCATTCTATCCATAGCAGGAGTATAATACATTTCAGGTTCTCCGTAAGGCGATAAGGCTACTGGAATACCATCCTCCAAAACGAGCACACTTCTACTCCTATCCGGGTCCAAACCTCTGATACCGATATTGACACGCATGCCAATACCTTCTTCGTCAACCACATGTACACCAGGAGATCTTCTCAGCACCTCATTACCGCTCAGAGGATTAACCGTTTGGATTTCTTTGGCATCCACATAGGTTACCGAACCTGGAACCCTACTAAATACCCTATCCTTGCTGGCAATTACTGTAAACTGAGGCATTTTTACTCCAATTTCTTCAAAAATCAAATTCAAAGGGGCAGTTTTTCCGCCAGATACAACAACTTTTGTAGTAAATGATTTATAGCCTACAGCTGAAACTTTAATAGTATATTCACCATCAGGCAAATCATAAATCTGAAAAGAACCATCCAAATTCGTGTAGGCTCCTTTCACGGTCCCTTCTACATAGATATTGGCAAATGGAACAGTTTCTCCTTCTAAGGTGGCTACGGTTCCTGAAATCGCAAGCGTGCGATTATCGGTGTCATTCCATGCATTTGCTTCAGTTAGTATAAGCAAACTCAGGAAAAAGGAAACAATTACTACTCTCGTAAACATATATGGCTTGGGACTCGCTTTATTAAGACTTATTTCAAATAACGTCACAAAAGTAGAGTCTATTTAAACTTAATCCAAATAAGAAGTCACGCAATATCATTGATTATATCTATATATTAAAATATTTAATGGATTTGATAAATAAAATTGAGGTACTTAGCCCAAATTAAGTTTCAATGGCAAGAACAGCAGCCAATGAAATTAGAAAAAAGCTCAATGAATAAATGCTCTTCTTTGACAATCCAGATTTTAATCACTTCCAAGTTTATCATTGAATGCAGACATTTAGTGCTTATGTCATGATACATATTTAGTAAACAGAAATATTTACCTTAATTTGCAAGATGCAAGCCGATCTGTCGCTGTCCCGTCTGACGGGAGAGAGGAAAGTCCGGGCAACATAGAGCGCCATACTTCCTAACGGGAAGGGGGCTTACTGGAGACGGTAAGTTCACAGAAAGTGCCACAGAAAATATACCGTCCCGATAGCTATCGGGATAAGGGTGAAAAGGTGGGGTAAGAGCCCACCGGGTCCTTGGTGACAAGGATTGCATGGTAAACCTTATGGGTTGAAAGACCAAATAGGTCCTGCGCTGGATTCAGTTCCAGAAAAGGCGGCTCGTCTTTGTGCAGGATGGGTAGGTCGATGGAGCCTTGGTGTGAATCAAGGCCTAGATAAATGACAGATGCCTCGCGAGAGGAACAGAACCCGGCTTACAGGCTTGCATATTCTTTATTCTTACCATACACAACTATATGTCAAAAATCTTGATCATAGATGACGAGCGCGTCATTAGAGCTACATTAAAAGAAATATTAGAATACGAAAAGTATCAGGTGGACGAAGCACCAGATGGCGAAGCTGGATTGAAGAAGATCATGGAAGAGGACTATGACCTCGTACTCTGTGATATCAAAATGCCGAAAATGGATGGTTTGGAGGTATTGGAAAAAGCGAAAGAACTGGAGAAAAACCCTCAATTCATCATGATTTCTGCTCACGGCAGTATTGAAACTGCGGTAGAAGCCACTAAAAAAGGAGCCTTTGATTTTGTACCTAAACCCCCAGACCTGAACCGTCTATTACTTACCGTACGCAATGCCTTGGATAAAAAGAACCTCGTCTCGGAGACTAAGGTATTGAAAAAAAAATTATCCCAAAAATTGGATATGGTAGGAAACTCTCCTGCCATCCAAGATGTCAAAAACACCATTGAAAAGGTAGCCCCTACCGATGCACGTGTATTGATTACAGGACCTAACGGAACGGGTAAAGAATTGGTAGCTCATTGGCTGCACACCAAAAGTAATCGTGCACAGGCATCCTTTATCGCTGTCAACTGTGCCGCTATTCCAGCTGAGTTGATTGAAAGTGAATTATTTGGACATGAAAAAGGAGCCTTTACCTCTGCTGTGAAACAACGGGTAGGGAAATTTGAACAAGCCAATGGTGGTACGCTTTTCCTGGATGAAATTGGAGATATGAGTTTATCCGCTCAATCTAAAGTATTGCGGGCTTTACAAGAGCACAAGGTTACTCGAGTGGGCGGGGATAAAGATATCAAGGTAGATGTGAGAGTCTTGGCGGCAACTAACAAAGACCTAAAAAAGGAAATTGAAGAAGGTAGATTCAGAGAAGACCTCTACCATCGCTTAAGCGTTATATTGATTCAAGTACCTGCATTGAAGGACCGTGTGGGAGATATTCCTGAGTTAGTAAACAAGTTTTTAGCAGATATTGCAGCAGAATATGGTACAGCTAAAAAAGGCATTAGTGAAGATGCACTAAAAGAACTACAGAAATTTTCTTGGACTGGAAATATTAGAGAATTGAGGAACGTGGTAGAACGTTTGGTTATTCTTGGAGATAAAACAATTTCCTTAGAAGATGTCAAAAAATATGCTGACTATTAACGGTCAGCATATTTTTTCACCCTTTTACTTCTTGGTTATCAACAGCTTTAGCATATGCTGGACAAGGTTTACTTGCAGCACATGAAGAAAGCATCAAAATAGCTAGCGCTGCAACGACGATTCCTAATCTTTTCATTTGATATATATTTATATTCAAAGATGTTTATTTACATCTAGAAATACAAGAATTAATTGACCATTAAGTTACAACCTCTGGTTTCACTGTTATCAAATCTTCCCAAAACTTCCAAATTCCCTTCTAAATCAAACCTACCTAAATCCTGGGTTTCAATAAAAGAACAGGAATGAAAATTTGCTAAATCGATTATATTTATTCCCCCTGTAGCGCGAATACTGAAGGATAACGGGTCATTAATATCTCTTAAAAAAACACGCATACTTGTAGGTAAAGTGTATTTCCCTTCCCCTTTAGAGTAAGCTTGAGACAATAATTCAGTCATGCCGTATTCAGAATGAATAGATGAAACTTGAAAAGCCTTTTTCAAAATATCATGTACTTCTTCTCTGATCATTTCTTTTCTTCGCCCTTTCATACCACCTGTCTCCATAACAATTAGGTTATTCATACTGGGAAATTGAGATGACTTTTCTGCTAGATCCAATAAGGCAAAGGTAACCCCCAACAAAAGCACTCGCCTATTATCCTTTCTCAACTCATGCAATTGGGCCAACAACTGCTCATGATTATATAAGTAAAAGCCTGAGTACGGACTCTGCGAATGTTGGATAAAATCTTCCGCCATCGCCACCAATGAACTACCCTCCCGCTCTAAATAAGCAGGCAGCAAGGCTAATACATGATATTCTTTTAGCTTACCATACACTTGTTCAAAAATGCGACGAGCATGTTGCAGGTAAAAGTCCTTGGACCAATATAAGTGCTTGCTCGTAATCATCCCTGTAGTTCCCGAACTTGAAAAAAAGCCCTCAGATGGAAAGTCGCCTTCACAATAGACCTCATAATCTTTAAAAAACCGAATGGGTAAAAACGGAATAGATTGCAATGATTGGACAGATTGGGGCTGAATATTCCGATAATGGAGATAGCTCCGATATATAGGATTATGTATAGCCTGAAACTGAAACACCTTTAAGGCCAGTTTTTCAAAATTTTCTGATGTAAGATTAATTAAATCAGCCTCAAAACTTTTGAAATAATTCATCGTTTTTTAATTTGTCCGCAGAAATTTCAGCAAATTTACGTTTAACTTGACAAAGTAAAGATACTAGCGCATGCGTAGCCTCAAAAATTATCTATTGATATTCACTTTCGCACTCCTTTGGACAGGCTGTATCAATGCACCTGAGAACTTTCCATCAATTCCTGAAATAAATTTTGAACGAATGGAGTTTGTATCTAGCGCTGGTGGAGATTCACTTGTAGTAATAGTAGGCTTTAAGGATGCTGAAGGTGATTTAGGATTAAATCCCACAGATATTGACCCTCCATTTAACTCACAAAACTTCAGGAGAACACCACAAGGAGCGCTAATTTTCTTCAGCAATAGACCACCCGAAGCACCAAATTTCAACCCTATTGACTGGGCAATTAACCCTACTGTTAATAATGTTATTGTCCGTGATACGGTATGGGTAGAACCCAATGAAAATCATTTCAATATTTTTGTTCGTTTTTTTATTAAAAGGAATGGTCAATTTAATGAGTTCCGTTGGCAAGATCCTCCATTTTTCACCACATTCAACGGGCGATTTCCCAGAATCCTCAATAGCAATGCCGAAAGAGCTGTAGAAGGAAGTATCCGTTATGCAATGATTTCTTCGGGTTGGGAATCAATATTCAGAAATGACACTATTAGAATAGATGTACAAATACAGGATCGCGCCCTTAATCGAAGTAACACAGCATCGTCGCCCGAATTAACCTTAAATCAAATCCGGAGGAGGTAACTGATTTTCAATGTAATTCTTTACAAAATTCGATTAAACGATATATAGCCTCTTCTAGCACATCATCTTCTTTGGCAAAACAAAAGCGAAGAACTTTCTCATCTTTTTTATCATGGTAGAAATAAGAAATTGGGATAGCCGCAACTCTGGCCCTGACAGTCATTTTTTTTGCTAATTCATAGTCTGCTTCTTTACTTAAATGCTTGTAGGAAACTGTTTGAAAGAAACTCCCTTCCGTAGGTGTGAATTCAAATAGTGTTTCTTTCAGTCCATTAAGAAATAAATTCCTCTTGGACTCATAAAATTCACCTAGATGAAAATAACGTGTAGGATCTATCATAAAATCTGCCAAGGCAAATTGAAATGGAGTTGCTGTACTGAAGGTAACATATTGATGAATTTTCCTAAACTCTTTTGTCAATTTCACTGGCGCTAAGCAATATCCAATTTTCCATCCTGTCACATGAAAGGTTTTTCCCAAAGAGCCACATACAAAAGTCTTGGATTTCAGCGAATCAACCATACAAGGAGAGAGGTGTTTGCGCTCATCAAACAGAATATGATCATATACCTCATCACTTATGATGTATATTTCCCTATCACCTGTTAGCTGACTGAGTGTTTCAAAATCTGACTTTTTCCACACATAGCCGCCTGGATTATGAGGATTATTTATAATGATAGCCTTAGTTTTTTCTGAAAAAGCGTCTTTAACCTTTTCCCATGGCACACTAAAATTTTCCGAATCTAACTGCACAAATACAGGCAAACCACCATTCAACTGAATAGCTGGTACATAGCAATCATAAGCAGGCTCCAAAATAATCACTTCATCATCCACTTTCACCACAGAAGTAATTGCAACATACAATGCTTCCGTTGCACCAGAGGTCACCGTAATTTCAGTATCAACATCAAATTGAACACCATAGAGCAGCCTCGACTTTTCTTCAATTCGCTGCCTCAAAAGTCCAACTCCATGAGAAGGAGCGTATTGATTAAAGCCCTTTTGCATATACTCAGTCACGAGATCCTGCAAATATGGATAACAATCAAAGCCTGGAAATCCCTGGGCTAGATTAATGGCGTTATAGGAATTTGCCAAATCAGTCATCAATGTAAATATACTTATTTCTGTTTGGGGTAATTTAGAAAAGAGCATGAATGTATTTGGGTTTTTATTCCCTTAAATTTATAAAATGAGTTGCTCTTTAAAAACAAACTCAAAAATCTTAAACGCTTATTTTTTTTTCTACAGTTAAACAATTTAGAATACTACTAAACCCAAAATGCTAAAAAAATTATTGAAGGCTCATACAAATATCTTATTTGTTTTAATTTTCAATTTTCACTTTATTTCCAGCACATTTCTTGGAGCAATATTTAACATTCTCCCAATTCTTCTCCCACTTCTTGCGCCAGGTGAAGGGACGGTTGCAGACGGGACACATTTTGGTGGGCAGATGCTGTTTTTTCATGACATGAAACCTCCCCTGACAAATCGGTATGTGGCCAAGATTTCCACCCAATCATTGATTGCGTAATCGTATACCGACTTCTCCACTTCAATCTCCACAGTCAACTGATCAATAAGGGTGATGCCAAGGATGACTCCACTGGAGTTTGTGGGGCGATTGGAATCATTGACGAGTTGAAAAGTATCCGAAAGCTCACCGAATTCCACGAGCAAGCGTACATTCTCCGCTCCAAATCGAATGATTGGAATATTGTTAGTCGTCGTAAGAATGTTGGAAATGAAAAGAGAGAATACCATTTCATCTATTTCCTCCTCTACCAAGGTCATCCGGGTATTTATCACCTGGGAAACTCCTTCTATTCCCTCAAGAAAATTGTTGGAGCTTACCCCGTTATTATTCAAATCAACCGACAGATTCATAATAATAGACTGGAGATTGTAATTCCCATAGAAAAAGCGTGGAGGTTCTTCCCTGTTTGTTTCGCATGAAAGGACGCCAAGCATCAAAAATATCAGAAAGTAGTTGCGGTGAAGGTAATTTTTCATTTGCTTAAAATTTCAATAAACTTTAGTAAACCAAGTTAAGTTACGGTCTACTGTAACTTTTTGTTTTGGATGTGTCTATCCTTATCGCGGATGTTCTTTTTCTCAAAATTTTTCTTCAAGGCATCAGTTAAGTCCACACCAGTCTGATTAGCCAAGCAAATCAATACCCACAAGACATCCGCCATTTCATCGGCCAAATCTTTGTTTTTATCTGATTCTTTGAAGGATTGCTCTCCATATTTTCGGGCCATAATACGCGCCAACTCCCCTACTTCTTCCATTAAAATCGCCGTATTCGTCAGTTCATTGAAATAACGTACACCGACTGTTCGAATCCACTCATCCACTAACTGTTGGGCTTCTGAGATGGTAATTTCTTGTTTTTCCAATTCAGACATAGTCTTCTCCTTTGTTTTTGGCATCGTTGATAAACTCCCGGAATTTTTTCTCTTGATCCAGTTGGCATATCAACAATACATTATCGGATTCTGTTACCAAATAATTTTCCAATCCTTGCACCACTACCAATTTTTCGGGACTAACCTTGATAAAGGAGTTTTTGGTATCATACAATAAGGCATTGGCTTCCACCAGATTATTGGCATTATCCAAGTCATGATGCTCGTATAGGCTCATCCAAGACCCTAAATCCGACCAACCAAAATCACCCAAAACGGTGTACACCTGATCTGATTTTTCTAGGATACCATGATCTATGGAAATGTTTTTCACGAGCGTATAGGCCTTTTTTGTAAAGGCAATTTCCTCCTCCCGCTTGTAAAATTCTTTACCTTCTTCAAACACCTCTGCCACATCGGGCATGTATTTTTCAAAGGCATGAATAATACTTTTGGCCTGCCAGATAAAAATACCGGAATTCCATACAAAATCCCCACTTTCAAAAAATGTTTGTGCAAGCTTTGTATTTGGCTTTTCCGTAAAGGTTTTGACCTTTTTTACTTTGGAGGCAGGTTCTAAATGATATTGAATATAGCCATAACCAGTCTCGGGTCGATTAGGTCGTATACCGACAGTCAATAATCGATGATCTATTTCGCTAGCCGTAAGTGCCAATTGAATTTTAGCCAAAAACTTATCCTGATGCAAAATCAAGTGATCTGATGGTGTGACGATAATCTTGGCAGTTGGATGATGTACACCAATTCGATAGCAGGCATAGGCGACGGAAGTAGCCGTATTTCTCCGTAAAGGTTCTGTGAGAATATTTGATTCAGGAATTTCAGGAAGTTGTTCTTTGACCAACTCGTAATGCTGTTGATTGGCGACTACGAAAAAATGATCTGCCTGGGAAATTCCCAAAAAGCGATCAAAGGTCATTTGGAGTAAGGTTCTACCCGTGCCGAAAAGATCCAAAAACTGTTTGGGTCTTTTTTTTCTGCTATAGGGCCAAAATCGCGAACCTATTCCTCCGGCCAAAATTACTATGTAGGGCTTTTCAAGCATGTACTTTCATTTGATTAAAGTGGTTGGATTTGGGTAGAATTTACAAATAAACGACACAAATCCCTTAATTTTAACGATTTAATTTACCAACGGTCAACAGATCAGTGTATCTTTTTTGTTGGAATCCCCATACCTGTCGAAAGGTATAGAAATAATCAATTTTCTTTGTTACCAATTATCATCTGTATGTTAGATTTTTTTCTTAACTTCATATTCGCAACGGATAACTTAAAGACAATTTTCCTGATCACTCCACCTAGGAAATACCCGTTTGCTGTATAATTGAATCTTAAAATTCTCAATCAACTGTGGATCAAATCGTAAAAGACAACTTAAAAAAGATATTTGGTTTCAGCCAGTTCAGGGGAAATCAAGAAGGAATCGTAACTAACATCCTCAATAAAAACAACACTTTTGTCATCATGCCAACGGGTGCAGGGAAGTCCCTGTGCTATCAACTGCCGGCAGTTTCCAAAGAAGGGACGGCTATCGTTATTTCTCCACTTATTGCTCTGATGAAAAATCAGGTGGACCAGTTGACTGCTTTTGGTATCAATGCCCACTTTTTAAATTCAACGCTCAATAAATCAGAGACAACAAAGGTTAAAAAAGAGGTTTTGTCCGGCAAAACCAAATTACTTTACGTTGCTCCAGAATCCTTGACTAAAGAGGAGAACATCGAATTTCTTAAAGAAGCGAATATAAGTTTTGTAGCTATTGATGAAGCTCACTGTATATCTGAATGGGGTCATGATTTCAGACCGGAATACCGAAAAATCAAATCCATTATAGCGCAAGTAGGTGCTAATCTTCCCATTATCGCCCTGACTGCTACTGCAACACCTAAAGTGCAGCAGGACATTCAGCGGAACCTGCATATGGAAGAAGCAGATTTGTTTAAGTCATCCTTTAACAGGACCAATCTTTATTATGAGATTCGTCCAAAGATGAAGAATGACACCAAAAAACACATCATCAAATACATCAAATCCCACAAAGGCAAATCAGGTATCATCTACTGCCTTAGCAGAAAAAAAGTTGAGGAGATTGCTGAGCTTTTGAAGGTTAATGGCATCAATGCAGCACCTTATCATGCTGGATTAGACCAAGCCGTACGTATCAAAAACCAAGATGATTTTCTAAATGAAGAATTGGATGTTATTGTAGCAACCATCGCTTTTGGGATGGGTATTGATAAGCCGGATGTGAGATATGTGATCCACTACGATGTACCAAAATCATTGGAAGGTTACTATCAAGAAACAGGTCGGGCCGGTAGAGATGGTTTGGAAGGTCATTGCCTGATGTTTTACAGGTATGATGACATCATCAAGCTAGAAAAATTCAATAAAGATAAACCTGTAACTGAGCGCGAAAATGCCAAAATCCTATTGGATGAGATGGCTGCCTATGCGGAGAGTTCGGTCTGTAGAAGAAGAGTACTCCTCCACTACTTTGGTGAAATCATGGAAGAGGACTGCGGATTCTGCGATAACTGTAAGAAAAGCAAGGAGAAGTTTGAAGGGATGGAACATTTACTCACCGCAATTCAAACTGTCAAAGACATTAACGGCCGATTCAATCTCAAGCATATTGTCGACATTATCAGAGGGGAGCACAATGACTACATGGTCAGCTATGGCCATGATCAATTAGCCGTTTTTGGGAAAGGTAAAGAGGATGATGATCGTCTTTGGAAGTCAATCGTCCGTCAGGCTATGTATTTCAACTTCTTGGAAAAGGACATAGAAAACTATGGACTGATTAAAGTCACCAGCAAGGGTTTGAAGTTTTTGGAGGACCCTTACGCTGTAACCCTCAGCAAAGACCATAATTACGAAGACGAAATCAATAACGAAGCACCGGAGGATGTTCCAACAACTGGAAAATCCTACGATGAGAATCTATTTGAACTTCTTAAGGCGGAGCGTAAAAAAGTGGCCAAAGCTAAAGGCCTTCCTCCATATGTGATCTTCCAAGATCCTTCTTTGGAAGAAATGGCCACAGTATACCCGACTACCAAAGAAGAACTTGCTCAAATTAATGGTGTAGGAATGGGGAAAGTCGCTAAATTTGGAGCGACATTCTTAAAATTAATTTCAAGTTACGTGGAAGAAAACGATATCATCACAGCTTCTGATGTGGTGGTTAAGACTTCAGGTAGCAGGTCTAAAGTAAAGATTTCAATTATCCAACAGATTGACCGCAAAATCGATCTGGATGAAATCGCCAGCAACCTCAATATATCCATGGCTGAGTTACTCCAGGAGATTGAGCAAATCATCTACAGTGGTACCAAGTTGAATATCAATTATTACATCGAGCATATCATGGATGAGGAAAAGGAGGATATTCTCCAAGACTATTTCATGACTGCCGAATCTGACAATATACGGGTGGCTTTAGAAGAGCTTGAAGAAGAAGACATTGACGAGGAAGAAATCAGGGTCTACAGAATCAAGTTCATTTCGGACCACGCCAACTAAACCGAAGTTTATTCATGAATATATTGCTTTTAGGTAGCGGAGGAAGAGAACATGCCTTCGCTTGGAAGATTGCAAGCAGTCCAAAATGCGGAAAGCTTTTCGTAGCTCCTGGAAATGCAGGAACTGCCGCAATTGCAGAAAATGTAGCCATTGCAGTTACAGACTTTGAGAAACTAGCCCAATTCTGCACGGATCAAAGTGTAGATATGATGGTAGTGGGCCCGGAAGAACCTTTGGTCAAAGGCATTGTGGATTACTTCAAAAATAACCCAGCAGTAGCTCATATTCCAGTAGTAGGACCAAGTCAAAAAGGTGCTCAACTAGAAGGATCCAAAGATTTTTCCAAACAATTTATGCAGCGCCACGGGATTCCTACCGCCGCATCGAAAACCTTTACCAAAGACAGTTTAGAAGAAGGTATTGCTTATCTACAATCCCAAGGCTTACCAATCGTGCTAAAAGCAGATGGGTTAGCTGCCGGCAAAGGAGTGCTTATCTGCCAAACTTATGAGGAAGCCACTGAGTCATTGAAAGAGATGTTGGTGGATGCCAAGTTTGGAGATGCGTCTTCCAAAGTAGTGATCGAACAGTTTTTGCAAGGGATAGAACTTTCCGTTTTTGTGGCCACTGATGCTACAAGTTACCGAATTCTTCCCGAAGCGAAAGACTACAAGCGTATTGGCGAGCAAGATACAGGCCTGAATACTGGTGGTATGGGTGCCGTCAGTCCTGTACCTTTTGCAGATGGAAGTTTTCTGAAAAAAGTAGCGGAACGAGTGGTGATTCCAACCATCAAAGGTTTGGAAATGGAAAACATTCCTTACACTGGCTTTTTATTCATAGGATTGATGAATATGAACGGGGATCCTTATGTCATTGAGTACAATGTCCGCATGGGAGATCCGGAAACTGAGGCAGTATTACCAAGAATCAAAAGTGATTTTGTAGATTTACTCTTCTCAATGGGCACCTTGCATTTGGATGAATACCAATTGGAGATTCATTCACATACTGCCACTACGGTGGTAATGGTCGCTGGAGGATATCCGGGCGCTTATGAAAAGGGCCATGAGATTACAGGATTAACAAGTATAGCAGATCCAGCTAAGGCCATTGCCTTCCATGCAGGTACGACTACTGGAACCAAAGGTGAGGTACTTACCAATGGCGGTAGAGTCATTGCGGTGACAGGACTAGGAGAAAGCATGGAAGAAGCTTTAAATCATGCCTACGAGGCAGTCAATCACATCAACTGGAAAGACCAATACCATAGAAGAGACATTGGTCAGGACTTGAAAATATATCATTAACAACCCAACGAGGAGGAATCCCTCCCTTAGTATAACACGAGTATGGCAGGATGTAGTAGCTGCTCGACCGGAACCTCTAGCGTAGGAGGTTGCCAGAATAACGGTACTTGCGGTACGAGCGATTGTAATAAAATGAATTCTTTCGATTGGCTTTCCCACATGGGAATCCCAACTGTAGATAAATTTGACATAGTTGAAGTAAAGTTCAAAGGCGGTAGAAAAGAATATTACCGAAACGTGAATTTGCTGCATTTGACCACAGGCGATGCCGTAGTGGTAGATGTCACTAGTGGCTATCATATTGGCTGGGTTTCCTTGCAAGGGGAACTGGTGCGTCTGCAAATGCAAAAACGTAAAATCAGGGATGATGACAACATCACCAAAATCTATCGCTTAGCCACGCAGAAGGATTTGGATAAATGGGAAGAGACTAAAAACAGAGAAATCCCGACCCTGTATCGCTCCAAGCAGATCATCGATGAATTAGGTCTGAAGATGAAACTTTCAGATGTAGAATTCCAAGCGGATAACACCAAAGCGACCTTTTATTATTCCGCAGATGATCGAGTGGATTTCCGTGAGTTGATCAAATTGTTGGCTTCTGAGTTTAAAGTCCGCGTAGAAATGCGCCAAATCAGTTTGCGTCAAGAGGCAGGCAGATTGGGGGGTATTGGAATTTGCGGAAGGGAATTATGTTGCTCCACATGGATTCACGATTTCAAAAGTGTGAGTACGGCTGCGGCCCGTTATCAGAATCTCTCCCTCAACCCGACCAAATTATCCGGTCAATGTGGACGATTGAAGTGCTGTCTTAACTATGAGTTGGACACCTATATGTCTGCTCTAGAGGATATTCCTTCGGTAGAGAAGCCATTGAAAACAGAAGCGGGAATTGCTAAACTTCAAAAGACAGATATTTTCCGCAAGCTGATGTGGTTCAGCTACAACGATGAAAATAACTGGCATTCCATTACTTGTGAGCGGGTACAGGAAATTCAGGAGATGAATGCACGTGGGGAAAGTCCTTTCAACCTGCAATCCAATCATGCCAAGGAATTGGAAGAGCAAATTCAGAAATCCAATATGGAATTGGAGCGTCTGGATAAAAAATTCAGCACGACCACCAAAAAGAAAAAGAAGAAAAAGAGAAAAGGCGGAGAAGTTCGCGAGCAGCAAACTGGCGCTACTTCCACACCTGTGAGAGAAGCAAAAGGTGAGGATAAAAAACCCACAAGAGCAGGTGGCAACAACCAACCAAGAAGGGAAAATGCAAGCTCGGGAGAACAGCGGCAAGGCAAGCCTAGAAGAAACTTCCGTAACAGAGGCAACAAAGATGAGCAGAAGCCTACTGCTAACCCAAATCAAGCAGCTGCCAATCCTCAACAAAAAGCAAAACCTGCTTCTGATGGGCAGAATCCAAAAACACCTGGTAAAAGACGCTTTCCACCAAGAAAACGAGGGGATCAAAATGGCGGGGAATAGATTAGCCTATAGTCTCATTGGTATTATCGTAAGTATCCTAGTACTGAGTGCTTGCGGTACGGATAGGCTATTTGAGGATTATCAGGGAATGCCCAGTCTAAAATGGAGCATTGAAGACACCGTGCGTTTTGAGCTGAACCCGGCAGCCCATCACGGAAAAATGTTGATTGCAGTCAAGCATACGGATGCATACGAGTTTAGAAATCTCTATGTGCGCTACATACTCCGCGATAGTAGCAATCAAATTCTTGAAAACACCTTAGTGAATATTCCTCTGTTTGAACGCACCTCAGGTAGCCCTTTGGGAAAAGGATTCGGTGGAACGTTTACCAAGTATGACACCTTGCCTGTTTCTGTGGACTCAAAAATTGCTACCGTACAGTTTATCCAATACATGCGGACTGAAACCTTAAATGGAATTGAGGCCATTGGACTAAAAGTGGTTAAACACGCGGCTAACTGATCTAAGATAATTTCAGCATCATACCTGCCAGAAATTTTTTGGAGAGAAATGAATACTCTTCTGAAAAGTTTTGGCAGGTTTTATTTTTAGCCAACATTGAATTAACCCAACTCCTGATTATTTAGCCAGTAATTACGAGAGAACGAAAACACATAGGGCCAGCCTTTATACTGTAAGGCCAAGGGATGATACACCATGGGTTCCTTACCCGAACTTGCCCCAAACAAACGCTCATCATCTGTCAGAATTGCACCCGTGATGATACCATCTTCTATTTCAACCAAATCAACCCAAGAAAAGTCATCGAAAGATTGGACAGAATCTTGCTTCAATAATCGATGCCGTAACTGCCAATTTGCGGCATAGCCTCGTATAGTAGGTTGCTCTCTAACCAATGTCTCTCCCTTATGTTGAGCCTCCACATATGCTAGATACTTTTGAAGCAAAGCTATCCCCTCGTTTTCCAGCTGCTTCTTAGAAAAATCCTTGCTGCTGATACTACTGATCAAATGGAGTTGTTTGCGGGCACGACTGATGGCCACATTCAAGCGCTGCCTCCCCCCCTGCTTGGAAAGCAGACCAAAATTAGCAATCAATTTTCCTTGTGGATTTCGGGCATAGCCCAAAGCTAAAATTACATAATCATACTCATCTCCTTGCACATGTTCAATAGTTTTGACTACCACGCGGGCTAAGGAAACCCCTTCTGCTTTCGCCAATAACTCTTCCACTAATTCCAATTGAAACACATTGAAAACGATAATCCCAATGCTATTGGAATCCCCATCTTTTTTTTGAATCTCTTGGAGCAGGGCAATTACTTTCTCCGCCTCTAGTCGATTGGTCTGCTTTTCCCAAACACCATCCACAAAGTGGTAAAAAATCACTTGTGAAGGATGATTAACGGACCTAAGTGTTGGAAGCATTTCCAACTTGTTATCATAAAAATGCTGATTGGAAAAGTGTATCAATGATAGATGCTCACTTCGATAATGTCCCTGTAGCCAATATTTCTCAAAATACAGACTTACCAAATCCAATAAGGACTCCACTTCCAAGGCTATGTCCTCCTCTTCTACCGTCAAACGTGCTTGGTACAAATCCGTAGGTCTTAGCTGCTGACTGTCTCCCGCCACCACTACCTGTTTACCGCGAAGCATGGCTGGAATCCCTTTTTCTGCAAAACATTGGGAGGCTTCATCAAAAATCACCAAATCAAAATAATCTCGACATGGAAAAATCGCAGAAACTGTCTCTGGAGAGGCCAACCAACATGGAACCAAGCGAAAAATTTCTGACTCAAAGCTATCAATCACTTGTTTGATAGGCCATATTCTCTTTTGCTTACTAACCTGATGCCTCAAATCCCGATAGGTCAAAAGGTTGCCTAATCGATTAAACTCAAGTCCTTGATAGACCTGCTCCTTTAGCCTCACCTGTGCGATAGAGGAAGCTAAGGCCCATTTTTCCAGCACAGCCTCCATCAATTCCTGCTGTTGATGATGCATGTGAGACGTAGCGGATGTTTGCAGAACAGGATATTTCTGTTCAATGTGCTCGATCCAAGCCAACTTCCATCCATTCAAAAAGGCTTCTTGTAATTCTTCTAAGGGCTGCTCTCCAAAAGTATCTAGCATCCACTCCATCAAGTGAATCTCATCGGAATCCAAGCTATGCAGCAACTTATCAAAACTGATCAGTTCATCAAAAATTAAGGGCAACTCCTCCGCCACTTGGAGCAATCCTTCCCCGATAGGGTAATCCATTAAATGATTGATTTGAACAGTGCTGAAATAATGACTCCAAGAAAGGAGTTGTTGCTCCAAAGTCTCAAGTTCCCGCATGAGGGATTGAACGACCGATGGCAAGGGCTTTTCATTGGTAGCAAGCGATTGGATGAAAACACCTAGTTCCCCCATTTGCTCCAGCTGTATTTTACCTCGCAAGGCTTGGATGGTCATGCTAGCAAAGTGATTAAACTCAGCAAAATCAAAGGGCTTATCAGGAAGCAACAACCACGCTTTACCGGACAGTAAGGTAAATTGATGATTCAGGTTGAGTCGGTTTTCTAGTCTTTTGATCAGTGTTGCTACTCCTTGCTCATTTATAGGAAGCTGATTCAGCTCCATCAATGCTAGAATCTTTTTGTACCTCTTTTGATTCCAAGGAAGTTTATGCGAGGTCCACCAAGCTTGGGTGGTATCGGCAAAGTCTATGGCCAATTGCATCAAGTCCGGTAATTCTTCGTCTGTCACGGCCCATTCTATACCCTCATCACTGAATAAACCTTTGACTATCTCGAGTTTTTGCTCCAACCATGGAAAATCAACTTCTTCGGAATTGACATCCTTAAAAGCATGTAGAAATGAATCTACTCCTTCATGATTCAAATGCTTATTCACTAGTTGCATGGCCTCTTTTTGGTGGACCAATGCGAATAAGTGGGTAATGCGAAAAACAGAGGAATAGCCAAATAACTCTTGAAAACCGAGTTTTACCTGACGCATTTCTTTCAAAGCATCTTGCATCCGCTGCTGGACCAATACGGAAAAACTGGAAAAATCCACCCGGTGTAGCCAAAAAGAATCTGTCTTCCCAAACTTTTGTGCAAAATACCAATACTGCTTAAAGTCCCGTAGAAATCCATCTAATCGGGCATATTCAATTTTCCGGAAATAATTTGTCAGCGGTATATATGAACGCTTCAAAGAAGAGGAAAGGTAGAGTTCTTTGATAGGAAGCCCACATTCTTCTGAGTTAAATAGCGCCTTTTTATAAGATTCAAAAAACTCATTCAACACATCGATTTTTCTGCAAATCTGCGCATAGGTTCGCTCCAACTGAATGGCATCCAAACTACTGTTTTCCTTCTTGAATTCGTCGAGTTTTTCGACCTGTTGGAAGAGTTGCTTATAAAGATGTTTTCTATCTGTCCGATAATCATGAACTAGGGCCAGAAATTCTCCAAAACCTTTCGATGCCAAGCGCTGTGCGACTACATCCAAGGCAGTACGTTTTTGGGAAACTATCAACACCCGCTTCCCTCTTGCCATGAAATCCATGGCGAGGTTACTAATTAATTGTGATTTACCAGAGCCTGGAGGTCCTTCTACTACACAGCTCCTCCCCTGCCTGACAGCTTGAATGACTTTTTCCTGGGATCCATCTAGTGGAAATATGGTATACAGATTTTCCTCCCGAGGTGTGGTTACCTGCTTGGAAGGAAAAAAGCGATTGGCAAAAAAATCGTCCAAGCTTCCCGCTTGCTGCTCTTGCATCAACAGCTGATAGTCTGCAAGCATGGCACTAGTCTTGGTCTGGAACTGTGACAATACAGCGTAGGGCTTGATACTCAGCTTACCCAATTGAAAGCGTTCCTGATCCAAGGTCTTCCCCGAAGTAGGAAAGGTTTGAATACGTTGCTCGTAAATACCGCTAGTGAACTGGATTTCTATCCTATCCTTGAGCGTTGCATAGAGCTGATTGATGAAATCCTGGAAGTCTGTGTAGGATTCCGGGAGTTCGAGCTGCTTGATCCAATCCAAATTCAGCACTAATCCCGAGGCTTGCTGATAGGCTAGAAAAAAAGCAGAATTAAACATGAGTTCAGCATCTCCAGACACCTGCAAGACCCATTGCTTGTTTTCAGCATTCAACTCTACCGGAAGGAGTAACAAAGGAGCCCGCACCAATTGACCATTCAACAATTTCCCTTCTACATAAGGCCAAGCCAGGTATAAGCTTTTTTCCCCACTTTCTTTTTCTGTGAAGTCAGTAGCTTGAGCCAGCCGCTTCAATTTCAAGGACTGCTGATTATTAGCCTGATTTCGGGCGTCTAACTGTTGGACAAGCGACACTTTCTTTCGCTTTCCAAGCAAATGGGATACGATAGTAAAGGACGGTTCTCCATTCAAAAAATCCAGAGCATGTACATCTACCTGTTGATTTTCCAGCAATTGGGATTGATAAATCAACCGGTTCCGACTGGAAAGATCCAATAAACGATCCGCATATACCTGAAAAATCTCTTGTAGCATACCTGCTATTTAAAGGGAGAATCTTTCTCCTTGGCCATTTTATTATACACGATTCCATCCATGATGCCTGGAATCCATTTGTTTAAAAATACAGCTAATTTTCCTTCTCCCGTCAATACCAAGTCTCTTTTTTTACGAACAGTCGCCTTGAATATCGCATCTGCCACTTCTTCTGAAGTCATCATGCTGCCTTCATCCCGTGGAGACTCTCCTTGCATGGACCCATCCGCTGTCAAGGCGTTATTACGGATATTGGATGCTGTAAAGCCGGGACAAGCCACCAACACATGAACGCCTTTTTTCATGACTTCGGTACGCAACGATTCAAAAAAACCATTCATGGCATACTTACTAGCTGTATATGCCGTTCGGGCAGGTGTTCCTCTGTAACCGTTGATCGAAGAAATTCCGATAATGCTCCCCTTATTTTTCAATATTTCGGGTAAGCAGTACTTCGTAGCATATATCGTCCCCCAGAAATTGGTGTCCATGACTTTTTCAAAAACTTCCAAGTCCATTTCCTCAAATAAAGCCCGCATGGAAATCCCCGCATTGGCAATCAGCACATCGATTCTACCAAATGCTTGCAAGGCTTCCTGCACCATGCGCTCATTATCAGTTTTGCTTCCAGCATCTGCCAAGACTCCTAGGACGTCTATATTTTTTGCTTTCAATTTTTCCACGCTGGCATTCAGTCGTTCTTGAGAGCGGCCTGTAATCACAATTTTCGCTCCTTCTTGACCAAATCTAAAAGCACAGGCCTCTCCTATTCCTGAGGTGGCACCGGTTATCACCACCACTTTACTATTCCACTGCATAGCATTCATTTTAGCTTCAAAGATAGAAAAATCTACACAACCATCGCAGTACAAGGTTAGCCTCGTTTTTTTCATTAATTTTGCGGCCATGTCAAGAAAAATGAAAAATAAGGTTGTCAGCAACCTATTGATTGAGCGGATAGCTGCCGAGGGCAAATGTGTGGCGCATCATGAGGGCAAGGTGGTTTTTGTACAAAATGTAGCTCCCGGAGATGTGGTGGATGTGCGTGTCACCCGAGGCAAAAGTTCATTTTTAGAAGGAGAAGCCATTCATTTTCATGAGTACTCCAAAGACCGGGTTGAGCCCTTTTGCAGTCATTTTGGAACATGTGGCGGCTGCAAGTGGCAACATATCAATTACGATTTGCAGCAAACCTACAAGCGTCAGCAAGTTCTTGATCAATTTACTCGAATTGCAAAAGTTGAGATCCCCGAAGTATTACCGATTTTGGGTTCCCAACAAACCCAATATTACCGTAACAAACTTGATTTCACCTTTTCCAACAACCGTTGGTTGACACGGGAGGAAATCAATTCGGGCGAGAGTTTTGAACGAAATGCGGTGGGATTTCATATCCCGAAAATGTTTGATAAAATCATCGACATTGAGCATTGCTACCTTCAGGGAAACATTTCTAATGATGTCCGCAATGAACTGAGAGTATTTGCTTTGGAGAATAATCTTTCCTTTTATGACATCCGAAATCAGGTAGGCTTATTGCGGAATTTGATCATCCGCACAAGTTCGACAGGAGAAAGCATGGTAATTGTGCAGTTTGGAGCAGATGAACCCGCTGAAATTGCCTTGGTGATGAATTTTCTCCACAAGCGATTCCCAGAAATCACTTCCCTGCTTTACATCGTCAATCTCAAGAAAAATGAAACTTTCCATGATTTGGAAGTAGTGACTTTTGCGGGTAAAAGTTATATAGAGGAAGAGATGGAAGGATTAAGATTCAGAATCGGTCCAAAGTCTTTTTACCAAACCAACTCCGCACAGGCCTATGAACTGTATAAGGTAGCCCGGGAGTTTGCTGAGCTTACGGGAGATGAAGTTGTCTATGACCTGTACACCGGCACGGGTACTATTGCAAACTTTGTAGCCAAGCAAGCAAAGCAAGTGATCGGAATCGAGTATGTGGAAGCAGCGATAGCGGATGCCAAATTAAATGCACAAGTGAATGGCCTGGACAACACCTTGTTTTATGCAGGTGATATGAAGGATATGTTGACAGATGATTTCATCGCCAGACATGCCAAGCCTGATGTCATCATTACTGACCCTCCACGTGCAGGCATGCATGAGGATGTGGTGAATATGCTTTTGAAATTAGAGGCTCCTAAAATTGTATATGTTTCTTGTAATCCTGCCACTCAGGCCCGTGACGTGGCCTTATTGGCAGAAAAATACACTGTAGATAAAATCCAACCTGTGGACATGTTTCCACAAACCTATCATGTTGAAAATGTTGTACGCTTAACCTTAAAACCATGATTTCAGATTTCAATGACCCGGAATTAAGCGGTAAGTATTTAGGCACGATTACCAAAGACTTTGTAAAAGTTTCAGAGATTCTGAAAGAAGCCTCTTACCAAGTCCGAAGCAGGAAATTTTCAGAATACCCCATTTTCCCCATTTCCAAAGAAGAGCAGCCCATCGGACAACTCTTTCTTGGCAAACAAGAAAAAGGACTGGATTGGAATTACTACATCACTTATGTGGATGAGTTTATCCAACGAAAACTGATCGCAGAAGAATTACTGGAGGACTTCAAATCCAATTACAAAAATCCGGATGAATTCTGTTGTTTGTTTGTAATGGATGGAGAGTTTACATCTTTTGTTTTTATTCCTTTCCCTGAAGATTAATTTCTGATTATCTTGGGCATAGAAATCTGTATGATGCTTCTTCATGCCACTATCTTTGATCATTCTCAAGAGAGCAGTAAGTAATTTACTGCTTTTGTGTTTTTTTCTTTTGCTGGCAAGCCCGATGGCTTGGGGGCAGGATAGGTTTATTCGTCCGATTAGTTTCTTGGAAGGACTTCCCACTCAGACAATCTACGATATCCATCAGGGCCCTAAAGGATATCTTTACTTAGGGACGGATGTTGGGGTGTTTCAGTATAACGGGCAAAACTTCCTAAAATTACCCGCTCCTGAATCTTGGGACAATAATTTTGATAACCTCCTACACGATGAAGCGGGCAATTTATGGGCAAAAAACTTCGCTAATCAGATTTTCAAAGTTACGAATGGAACGCTCCACTCCGTACCAGTTGTTCAAAAGACATTAAAGAACTATGGAGGGTTAAAGAAATTCACTGTTCAAGGCAATTGGCTGTATGCAGCCATGGATAATAACTTATTGAAAATTGACCTGACTACTGAATTTGCCACAACCATTCTTTCAAGTAAGGGTCAGGAAAACACATTTTATTCACTCCATGAATATCAAAGCCAAGTATTTTTCAATGATAACCAAAGAATTATCAATCAAGAAGGGGCTATTCAATCCCAAAGTCCAAAAGGATCGAAAGTTTTAGAGTTTACCTTTTTTAATGATGAACTATTTGGTTTGAACCGCTCTTTAGAAGGTGAAATTTTCAACATAAGTACAGGTCAATTGATTAATAACGAAAAGTTCCCCAAAGGAACTTATCTCTATTTTTTCAGAGAGATAGAAAACAACTTATATGTTTGCACCAATAAAGGTTTGTTCCTGATTGATACAAAAAACCTGAGAGTCGGTAGCAGTCTCTTAGATGGAATGCGTGTATCTGACTTCATCCAAGATCGTGAGGGTAATCTCTGGATTAGCACACTCGATGACGGATTGTTTTTTATTGCAAATGCGCCGTTGTATACAACAGAGCTAATTAATTTCAGAACAGATAGTAGAAACAATATATTATCATTGACATTCAGTAATAATAACACTTTACTAGCTGGAAATAATAAAGGAACGATTTTCACTGTAAACTCAGCTGGTGAAATACTCAAAACCATAGAGTCACAACTTCAAAATGAAGTAGAGTTTATTCATTTTGATAGTTTAACGAGTACTGTTTTTTATACGCAAGGATATTTTGATTATCCACAAGCCCGTAATCGTGAAGAGATCTACTTTTCGAAAAAAATCACACCTGATGGTGAAGGGAACTACTTAATTGCTACTTCAGTAGGTGCTGGGTTGATTGCACAAGATCTAACTAGCCATCCAAGTATTCTATTCGGAAGTAAATTCCCATTAACGAGCTTTTCAACCACGGCAATTCCAATTTATTACATATTAGACAAACGTACTAAGACGGTGTTTTATTCAAAGAAATACCAGCTTTATTATTTTGGTAGTTCAGAAGGATTAGTTGCATTTGACAAAGACGGTCAAGAGTATAATTTTTTTTCAGATGATTCCTCTCCATTGATTGTCAATAGTATTGTAGAAGATTTTTCGGGAACCCTTTGGATAGGGTCGCAACAAAAAGGCCTGTTAGCCATTAAAGGAGATAAAATAATTACTGAAATACCTATTTTAGAAGATAAGACTATTGTACCTGTCAAAAAAGTTATATCGAATGGAGACTATATTTACCTAATTGGAGGCAATCAGCTTTACCAATATCATATCCCATCGAAAAACCTTCAATTATTACCCATTTCAAGTATTTTCAAAGGAATAAACATAAATGATTTAAGGGTTTGGAACGATAAAATTTGGTTGGCTACATCCGAAGGATTACTTTGGACTTTCTTACCAATAGCTATTCCAATTGTACATCCGAAGATACATCTTCGTAAAGTAAGCTCTAATAATCAAGCCATCTCTTTAGAAGAAAAATTACCTTATGGATTAGAAAATCTTGAATTTCAATTCGATATCATTCACTATCGAAGCATGGGGGCCTATAATCTTCAATTCAGAACAAGTCCAAATCAAGATAACTGGCAAACACTTCCTAGAGGTCAAAACACGATTATTTTTGCCAAGTTGAGTTCAGGAACTTACCAATTAGAAGTTAGAGCTTTAATTGCGGAAAATGTATCAGAGCCTATTTTTGTAAATTTTGAAGTAGAAACTCCATTTTGGAAAACATGGTGGTTTATTTTCCTGACAATTGGAATGATATTTACAAGTGTAGCTCTTTATGTAAGGGATTACGGTAAGAAACTTAAAGAAAAAGAAACACTCAAAGCCAAATTATTAGACTCACAATTGAAAGCTTTAAGAAGTCAAATGAATCCACACTTTCTTTTCAATGTTGTGAATGCTGTTCAAGGATTAATTTTCTCCAATCAAAAACAGGATGCTGCTCAGTATTTGGGGAAGTTTTCTGATTTAATGAGAAAAGTATTACAACAATCTGACAAGCAATTTGTACGATTGGAAGAAGAGATTCAGCTAATTGATTTGTATATTTCCTTAGAAAAAAGAAGATTTGAGGAAGATTTTGAATATCTTTTGGACGTCGATCACCAAATAGAAAAAAATCTTATCCAAATCCCTTCGTTAATAATCCAGCCATTTGTTGAGAATGCAGTTAAACATGGTCTTTTACATCAATCCAATTCAAAAAGATTATGTGTGAAATTCACTTTGGACTCAGATGAAAAAAGTATACTTGTCGTTATCGAAGATAACGGCGTAGGAAGAAAAGCCTCAGAGATCATCAATGCTAAGCGAAAAGGTCACCAAGCATTCGCTACAAAAGCAATAGAAACTCGAGTAAACTTATTAAACCAAAGCTTAACAAAACCAATAACATACTTTGTTGAGGACTTAATCAATCACAAAGAAGAAGGGATTGGGACAAGAGTCACCATTCGATTACCTTTCACCTATGAATACAGCCATAATAGTTGATGATGAACCAAATGCCCGATTATCTCTTAGAGGCATGTTGGAAACTTATTTCCCTAACATCCAAATCACAGGAGAAGCAAAAAATCTTCCTGATGCAATCAAGTTGATTCATCAGCAAAAACCGGACATTATATTTTTAGATATTGAAATGCCAGGCTACTCAGGTTTGGAGATACTAGATTTTTTTAATGGACACCAGCTACATTGTAAGATAATTTTTGTAACAGCATACGAGGAGTTTGCATTGAAAGCGTTTGAACTATCAGCAGTTGACTATTTATTGAAGCCAATCCAAAAAGAAGCTCTCGAACGGGCATTATCTAAAGCTACTGGTTCTCAAATAGAAAATCTAGAGATTTTGCATGAAAATCTCAAAACCCATAAACCTCAAAAAATCGCCTTGCAAACTGGAGAAGGTTTGATTTTTTTAAAGCTTGACGAGATCCTTTATTTAAAAGCGGATGGATCTTACACCCACTTTCATTTAAGCAACAAAGAAAAAATCATCGTATCCAAACGGCTTCAGGAATATGAAAAATTGTTAGAACTAGGCAGCTTTATGCGAATCCATCGTAGTCATATTATTAACTTAGATCACATTAAAAAAATCACCAAGGAAGATGGTGGCGGAGTAGTCATGAGTAATGGTGAGTTGTTGTCCATCACACAAGATAAAAAAGCTGATTTACTCGCATTATTTGGAGATAATAAACTATGATCCTAGATCTTAAGAGAATCACTTCAACAAGCTTCCATGATTCCAAAAACTAACACATTTGTTTAAAGGCCGTCATTATTTATAAAATAATTACCATTTTTTTTAGTTTTTGTTATTCAATTGGTTTAAAATCAAGGATATATTTCCCTCTTTGAAATGCTTAGAAGTTAACATGGACAAAAGACCAACACTATGTTTATGCGTAACGAAGTTTCTTAACTGCAAAGATTTATAGAAATTACCATCTGCATCTATTCGGTTTACGCACTGAATTGAGCTTTTACCTGACTTTAATGTCCCATTTTTATTTAAATTTCCATTTCTTTCCTCACATTCTAAGTTCGGCTCATCAATATCAACACTTAAAATAGCGGCTAGAAATATTAAAAAAGGAACTGTTTCTTTTATATTTTCCATTTTCAAAAATATATCGATTGCTGTACTTGATGTTCACCAACTTCATGAAAGTCTAAGAATACTACACGAAAGCCTTGAAAAACTTCATGAAAGAAAATCGTACTCAATGAAAATTGAATAAAAAAACAGTCCTTGGACACAAAACAGTCTAAAAAAGTTACTAAGCACTTAAAAATGCTTCCAACCTTGAGCCTTCAAATTGACAACTGTTCCACTTTTAGTAACCAAGGATTTTCCTTCAGAAGCTGGAGAAATATGGCCGATGAAATGGATATCAGGATGTTTTTCCAATGTTTTGAAATCTTTTTGCTGTATAGTAAAGAGCAATTCATAATCCTCACCTCCGTTTAAGACGCAAGTAATAGGATCTAGACCCAACTCTACTGCTGTGTCAAAGGTTTGTTTGTCAATCGGTAGTTTATCCTCATAAATAGTCACCCCGCAGGCTGATTGCTTGCAGATATGAAAGAGCTCAGATGCCAGTCCATCAGACACATCCAACATACTGGTTGGGACTACTCCCATTTCTTTCAGTTCATGAATAATATCCATACGGGCTTGTGGACGAAGTTGTCTACCGGTTACATAGGCATATTTCTCCAAGTCAGGCTTCATGTTTGGATCCGCAAGATACACCTGCTTTTCACGCTCCAGAATCTGTAAACCGATCAAGGCTCCCCCTAGGTCACCTGTAACGCAAACAATATCGTTCAATTGAGCACCTGACCGGTAGCTAATTTCTTCTTTTTTGGCAACACCCATAGCTGTCACAGAAATCACCAATCCTGAACGGGAAGCTGTAGTATCCCCACCAATAACATCCACTGCATAGTGTTCCGCAGCCATCCGAATACCCTCGTATAAGGCCTCCACCGCTTCCACGGAGAATCTGTTGGAGAGCGCTATACTTACGGTCACTTGTTGCGGAATAGCATTCATGGCTGCCACATCCGATACATTTACAGCAATGGCTTTGAATCCTAAATGTTGTAAAGGGCAATAAGACAAATCAAAATGAACCCCTTCTATCAACAAGTCGGTCGTGACAACTTGCACTGTGCCATCTCCCAAATCAATGACCGCAGCATCATCTCCTATACCTTTGAGTGTAGATGCATGTCTATTGGTAAATTGCTGACTCAAGCGATCGATTAATCCAAACTCTCCTACTTCACTGATTTCGGTTCTTTTTTGATTTTCCATTAGGCTTTCTTTTCCTGACATAACTCCACCAATACTCCATTGGTGCTTTTCGGATGCAAAAATACCACTAATTTATTATCCGCACCTTCTTTGGGCGTTTCATTTAAGATTTCAAAGCCTTCTCCTTTTAAACGTGCCACTTCTGCTTCAATGTCCTCCACATCAAATGCGATATGATGAATCCCCTCTCCTTTTTTACCGATAAACTTGGCGATAGCACTAGTATCCCTAGTAGCTTCCAGTAATTCAATTTTTGTCTCTCCTATCATAAAGAATGAGGTGCTTACTCCCTCTCCTTCTACCGTTTCTTCTTTATAATGTGCTTTCCCTAAGAGTTTTTCAAAAAGATTATTGGATGCTTCCAAATCAGAGACCGCGATACCTAGATGTTCAATTTTTCTCATGGTTGAAATTTTATATCTTTATTCATGAATTTTTTCAAATGCAATAATGTTACTAATTTCACATGCTAAACCTAGTGAAAATATGATTACAGTTTCCGAAAAGGCCAAAGAAAGAATACTTCAATTGAAAAAGGAAGAAGGCCGTGAAGAAAATGACAATATACGCGTATCCGTCAAAGGTGGAGGTTGTTCCGGATTGATGTATGACCTGAATTTTGACGCTCAAGTAGTTGAAACAGATCAGGTGTTTGAAGATAAAGGCATCAAAATCTTAGTGGACAAAAAAAGTATATTGTACTTAGCCGGTACCGTCCTAGAATTTTCCGATGGGTTGAATGGGAAAGGATTCCAATTTGTCAATCCGAATGCATCAAGAACCTGTGGTTGCGGAGAAAGTTTCTCCGTGTAAGGACCCCATACACCACAAAAGACTCTCAACCTTTCCAGCTATTGGAAAGGTTTTTTTTATATAAAGATGTTTGAAAAAACGATTTGAAGAAATAATTTTTTTCACCTAAACTCCCACTAAAAAGCCTCTAATCAAAAACCAAAATACCAAGGATAATTTTACACATACACCTAAATACAAAATATAATTTCTTAAACTACATTTATTTTATTTTTTCAACTATTTAAAAGTGTAAATAATTTGATTTTTAGAGCATAAATAGTCTATTTTGAAGAACTCTTTACACAAGAATACGAAATACATCTTTCAACTTAATTCATTTTGTATGATGAAACGTTTACTAGTTACATGTGTGATATTGATGATCTCTATCAGTGTTGCCATGTCCCAAACAACAAACGTACGGGGTGTGGTCACCTCCTCCGAAGACAATCTGCCCTTGCCGGGTGTGAATGTCTTGGTCAAAGGAACCACTTCCGGAACGGTAACTGATCTTGATGGAAACTTCTCCATTCAAGTGGCCCAAGGTCAAACCTTGGTTTTTTCTTTTGTGGGGTATGACACCCAAGAAATCTTAGTGGGCAATCAAACTAACCTCAATGTGTTATTGATGATTGATGCCAGAACCATGAATGAAGTCGTAGTCGTTGGTTACGGTACTCAGTCGCGTAGAGATTTGACGGGTTCGGTTGGTTCCGTCAGAGGGGAAGACATCAACCGCATGCCTGTAGCCAGTGTGGACAACGCGCTTCAAGGTAGGGCTGCAGGTGTATTTGTGCAGTCTCCATCCGGAACACCTGGTGCGGGTATCACCATGCAGATCCGAGGGAACACTTCCCTTTCTGCAAGTAGTCAACCTTTGTATGTCATCGATGGGATTCCGATGATATCGGAGGATCTTTCGGGTTTATTCTCCGGAGGTCAGGCTACCAACTCCCTTGCGGATATCAACCCAGCGGATATTGAGTCCATTGAAATCTTAAAAGATGCCTCTGCTGCGGCCATTTACGGATCGAGAGGTGCAAACGGTGTTGTATTGATTACGACTAAGCGTGGAAAATCCGGAGATGCCAAAATTGATATCAATGGATTTTATGGCTTCCAGCGAATTACCAACGAAATTGACATGCATAGCTCAAGCGAGTTTTTGAGCCTAATGAATGATGCTATCCGTCAAGATCTTAGAGCAGGTGTGCAATTACCTTATGATAACATTACGGATGTGTGGGGTTTTTCACCTGATGATCCTGATTTGCAAAATACCCGTTGGTTTAGAGAAATTTTCAGAGACGCACCAATTCAAAGTTATGATGTAGCCATCTCCGGAGGTAATGAAAAAACCCAGTACTACACTTCCCTTGCTTATTTCAACCAGGATGGGGTGCAAATAGGTACTGGTTTTGAGCGGGTTTCTGCCCGGTTAAATGTGGATACCCAAGCAAAAAAATGGTTGAAAGTCGGTACAAGCATGAACCTTAGCCGTACTGTACAAGACCGTACCATCAATGACAACTCTTTGTATGGGGTTGTTATCAATACATTAGCAGGTGATCCACTAATGCCAGTACGTGAAGCGGATGGCTCTTATGCTGATCCTTTTGATTATTTTGGATGGTGGATGTTGGACAATCCTGTGTTGATTGCAGAAAATTATCATAGATTCACCCGAACTGTCAGAGGTTTAGCTAATACCTATGCAGAGGCGACTCTCGCACCTGGTTTGACCTTACGTTCTACACTGGGTATAGATTACACCTATTTGGAAGACGAATCATATACGCCTATCATTTCCCGTGAATCAGTTAATGGTAATTTTAACGGATTTGGAACCTTTGGCTCGACTCAGGACTTTACTTGGATCGCTGAAAATTACTTGAATTACACCAAAAGCTTTGGTGCTGACAATCGTCATAATATCAGTGCTTTGCTAGGTACTTCTTATCAGGCATCTTCTAGGACGTTCTCGTCCATTTCTGCACAAAATTTTCCAAGTGATCAGTTCACTAAATTGTCTGTTGCAGGTAGAGTAACTTCAGCATCGACTTCCGGTACAGATTGGGGGTTGGCATCTTACTTCTTCCGAGGTAATTACAACTATGCAGACAAATTCTTAGCTACCTTCACTGTCCGTGCAGATGGTTCTTCAAGATTTGGTGATAATTTCCGTTTTGGTATTTTCCCATCAGGTTCTGTTGCCTACCGATTAAGTGAAGAAGAATTTTTACGCAATACGGCTGTATCTGATTTAAAATTCAGAGCTTCATATGGGGTAGTAGGTAACCAAGATGGTATTGGAAACTTTGCTTCCAGAGGTTTATTTGGTGTTTCTGCTTATAGATTAGCCCCTACTCTTACTCCTGCACAATTGAGCAATGCGAACCTTACATGGGAAAGCACCGAGCAGTGGAACATGGGTATTGACTTTGGTGTACTTAATGACCGGATCACTTTCACAGGGGATTACTTCGTTAAGACTACTACTGACTTACTTCTAAACAGGCCTATTCCAGGAATCTCAGGCTTCTCCAGTGTGATTGACAATATCGGTAAAGTAGAAAACAGAGGACTTGAATTAGGTATCCGAGGAGCAATTTTAGCTTCTGGTCCATTTACCTGGAGTTCTGCATTCAACATTTCTTGGATCAGAAATAAGGTACTTGAACTGGTAATCGACGAGCAGGTATTGAGTGATTCGCATATTTTGGCTGTAGGCCATCCTATCGGAACTTTCTTCCTAATTGACCAAGAGGGTGTAGATCCTGAAACAGGAAATATGCGCTGGGTTGATTTAAATGGAGATGGAGTAATCAATTCCGGAGATCGTAGAATCGTGGGTAATTCCCAGCCTGATTTCTTTGGCGGATGGGATAATAACTTCCGATACAAGGGGTTTGATTTAAATGTATTATTCAATTTTATCGTTGGAAATCAAATTTTCAATCATTCCAGAGCAACCTATGAGAACTTAGGTTGGAGCAGATTAGGACTAGGATTCCCACTTCCAGATGGCAACAACCACCGATTAGCTGATAACCGCTGGATGGAGCCTGGTGATGTCACGGATATCCCTAGAGCTTCCCTAACCAATGTCAATTGGAGAGAATATTCCAGCAGATGGTTGGAAGATGGTTCATTCTTACGTTTACGGATGATCAATTTGGGATACAACTTTACTCCTCAGCGGGTAGAGCGTATCGGTGTAAGAAGTTTGAGAGTATTTGTACAAGCTCAAAACTTATTGACTTGGACACGATACACCGGTCTGGATCCAGAAGTTAGCCAAAATGCGAGAGACCCTCGATTGGCAGGTTCTGATTTCGGTACTTTCCCACAAACGAGAAGTGTATCACTTGGTTTTAACATCGGTCTTTAATGCTAGCGAACATGAAAAAATTACTCTTTATATTACTCGCAGTCTTTACGATCCAATCTTGTGATATTTTGGAGCCGGATCCATTGACTGCTTTGGATGCAAATGCTGCTTTGGTGGATGGTACATCTGCCAATGCAATACTCTTAGGTGCATATTCTAGAATGCAGAACATCAATTATTATGGCCTGGAATATGTACTCAACAATGACTTGATCGCAGATAATGCACGCTATCAAGGGTTCTTCGATTCCCAGTTAGAAATTGATCAACGAGCGGTCCCATTTACCAATTTGTGGATTACACAGGCTTGGCCAAATATCTACCGAGTGATCAATATTACAAATCTATTAATTACTGGCGTACCTGATTTGGAGGACGGAACTTTCTCCCAAGCTGCAAGAAACAGAGTCTTGGGTGAAGCACACGCTATCCGTGCACTGGCTTACTTTGATTTATTGAGAATTTACGGAGAGTTTTTCAATGAAAGCTCCTCATTTGGAATGCCGCTTTTAATTGAGCCTATTGAAAATAATGATTTCAATAGAATCCCAAATCTGAGTAGAAGCACAGTTGCGCAGGTGTATGCGCAGGTGATGTCTGATGTGGATGCTGCCGTAGATTTACTTCCTGGATTCAATGACAGAGGACGGATGAATTTCTGGGCTGCGTTGAGCTTAAGAGCCCGTATTCAACTCTACAGAGGGAATTATACTGAGGCTTTTCAGGATGCAAACAGAGTCATCAGTGAGGGTCCATTCCAATTATTGGATAATGTGCGTGATATTTATGCTACCTTGACTCCTACGGCTGAATCCATCTTTGATGTGGAATTCAACGATCAGGATCAAAGTAGTTTCAATACCTACATTGTCAGAAGAGATGAATACAATGTAGATCCTTCATTATTGGAAGCATTTGAAGATGGAGATGCGCGTGCTGATTTATTTACTTTCAGCAGAAACTCTTTCCGTTCGGATAAATACCCTGACAACAACAACGGAAACAACACAAAAGTATTCCGCTTGGCAGAGATCTATTTTATACGAGCAGAAGCAGCCGTATTTACCAATAATGACCCAAATGCTGGTTTAGCTGATTTGAACACTGTCCGTACCCGTGCAGGATTAGAGCCACTTTCAGGTTTTGCTAGTACAGATGCATTTGTGGATGCCCTACTTCAGGAAAGACGCGTTGAACTCAATTACGAAGGACACCGCTTCTTTGATCTGGTTCGATACAATAGAATTGGAACTGTTTTGGGAATGCCTGATTTCAGAAAAGTATGGCCAATCCCAAGAGACGAGTTATTGGTTTCCCAAGGAGTATTAGTTCAAAACCCTGGGTATGAAACCTTATAATTGACACCATCAAAAAAGCCCCAATCAGATGATTTGGGGCTTTTTTTTATAGCTTATTTTTGATTAGATAAACAAGGAACTAATCGAAGTATGTCCTGTTACAGCATGAATTGCTTTGGCAAAAAGATCTGCGACACTAAGCACGCGGATTTTGGAAGAAGTTTGTTTTCCTGGGATTGTATCCGTAATCACTAGTTCTGTCAACACGGAATTTTCGATATTGGCGTATGCATTTCCTGAAAGCACCCCGTGAGTTGCAATAGCTCTAACAGAATTAGCTCCTTTATCCATAATGATTTGAGCTGCTTTGCAAAGAGTCCCAGCAGTATCTACCAAGTCATCCACAAGGATCACATCCTTACCTTCCACATCACCAATGACTTGCATGGAAGCCACCTCGTTGGCTCTTTTTCTATGCTTATCACAGACCACCATTTCTACTTCGAAATGCTTGGCATAAGATCTTGCTCTTGCTACTCCCCCTACATCCGGTGCTGCGAAAATCATGTTCTCTGTTCTGATTCGCTCCAAGTAAGGAACAAAAATCGCTGAACCATTCAGGTGATCTAAAGGAATATCAAAAAAGCCTTGAATCTGACCCGCATGCAAATCGCATGTCATGATACGGTCAGCGCCAGCGGAAGTCAACATATTGGCAATTAATTTTGCTGCTATGGAAACCCTTGGTCTATCTTTCCTATCCTGACGTGCATAGCCATAATATGGAATTACGGCACAGACTTTATAGGCACTTGCCCGCTTGGCTGCATCGATCATCAGGCATAATTCCATCAGGTTATCTGTGGAAGGATTGGTTGATTGCACTAAGAAAACAGTGCAACCTCTAACGGATTCATTGAAGCTTGGTGAGAGTTCACCATCGCTGAATTTGGAGATCGTCAGATCGCCTAATTTTTTACCATAATGCTTGGCAATTTGTTCGGCTAAAACTTTACTATTGGTCCCAGAGAATAGTTTGACCTCAGTCATTGGTATGTTTGATTTGGCGGTGAAATGATTTGTTTAGGATAAAACAAAGGTACAGTAAAAAAATGAATCTGTTACGGAGCGGAAAGGAAATTGGGATTAAAGGATGAAGGGTGAGGGATGAAGGCAGTGAACAGTGAGCAATGAACAGTTTGTAAATGAGAGGAGGAGTGTAACCTTCACCTGTGGGTTTTAACCCACGATTTGAATTAGAATTTTGAAATGAAATTAAGCCAATATTCTAGGAACACACCAATCAATTGCCGTGGATTTTAATCCCCGGCATTGGAGGAAGAATTGAAAATTTGGAATGAAGAATGAGAAATTTGGAATGAAGGCAGACATCCTTGAAATTTGCTTGCGCGAAATAAATTGAAATATGCCTCCTACCTATGGTAGACAGGATCGGTGATATAATTGTAGCGTGTAGATAAGACAATTATTATAAAAAAATGTCAGTTAATCTCAGAACTAAACATGAGCACTGAAGAATTAGAAATGGAATACTAAAGAAAAAAATCTGTGCCAATCTGCGAAATCTGTAGACAACCAACTAATGACGAATGATGAACGCTGAATTTCGAATGATGAAGGTCAGACGGGCACTCGCTCTTTTTGGAAAGCAATTGAGGTAAGGATGTAGATGAGTAAGATATCAAATACACTCAAAACCGCCAATCCGACCATTACAAATAAAACCGTCATCAATAAAATCGCTGTTAATATCCCCACAATACCAGTCACTAAAAACAGATTACCCATATATCCTTTTTGGAGGATGAGCCCAATTGAAAAAGGTATCAATGAAACTCCAAAACCAACTAATTTGACGAATCCATACAATTTATAATCTGTCTCCAGACTTCCTGCAAAGGTTATATCTGATATAATAATTACAAGGTTGACGGTAATTAGCATAAAAGCTCCCCATCGAATGAGTTTGGAATCTAAAGCTTCACCCAACTTACTCCAACCAAAAAAATACAGGGAAAAGCTAATCAAGATTATCACTTTAATCAGAACATAATAGTCCGGGATTTTCAATGCAGAGTCAAAAAACAATACGCCATCCCAATAGATTTCAAGCATTGAAACCAAGAAGTAAATAACTCCTGCAATAGCGGCAGCCAGGAAGGTTTGCTTAGACTGTTTGGAGAAAATAAGTGGTTCATTGGAAGCAATAGCAGGCATGGGTAATTCTTTCTCAACTCCCAAAGCTTCCAATATGGCCTTGACCGTGTAGGATCGTGGAGTCACCTCCCCTGCTTCTATCCGTTGGATCGTACGCACATTGATATTACATTTTTCTACCAACTCTTCCTGAGTCATTCCTTTGGCCTTTCTCCATTCTTGGATCTTGAGCCCTAGCTGTGGTTGTTGCATGTTGTGTATAGCTTGTTTGACCATGGCAAGTTGGTTGGTTTCTTACAAATATAGCCCGAAAAATAGGAGGATTTCACCCGACATTTGGACGACATTATGAGGGAAGTGAACAATTAACAGGGAACAGTGGGCAGTTGGGAATGTAGAATGAGAAATGAAAGCTCGCAGAATTAACGGAAAACACAGAAAAACTTGCATTGAAAAATTTGTACCTTAAGAGATGGATTAAGAATCAACCAATAAACTCCATCAATTTCCACCGGGTTTTAACTCAGGAAAATAAGAGTATTTCCTGGATTTATATAAGTGGGCTTTACCCCACTACCATGGAACGTCAGCAAAAACACCAAATCAAAGTAATAGATATTTTAAACTATAAGGATTGGGATTTATCCATCTAAAAAGACGCAATAGCATTGGAGAAAAAAAATCAGTACTAATCTACTAAATCTGTGGATAGCCAAAATAATGAATTTTGCCGAAAGGGTGGAGCTAGAAGGTTTAAAGGATGAAGGAGGAAAAAAATCTTTCGTGACATTCGTATCATTAGTGGACAGCCAAACTAATGTCGAATGATGAACGCTGAATTTCGAATGTTGAAGGGCAAACGGGCACTCGCTCTTTTTGGAAAGCAGTTGGAATGAGGAATTGGAAATGAAAGAAAAAAGATAAAAATCTGTGCTAATCTGCGAAATCTGTGGACAACCTGATAATGATGAACGATAAAAAAATCTTTCGTGACATTCGTGTCATTAGTGGACAGAAAATACAGTATCCATACTATCGTAAGTAGCGAAAAATCCTACCCCACTTGAAATAATAGCTCATACCCTACCATCCGTCTTAGCTTTTTATCCAAGGTCCAAAGCTTTAACTCATTTAAAAACAACACCTCTCATCGGCGATTCAAATCTCTTAATTCCTGAGCAGAGTATTTAAACTCTAAGGGCTCACTCACAATGGAAGCTCCTATTTGCTTGACTTTTTGAGAGCGGATGTAAGAAACTAAGGCTACCTTCAAAGCCTCCGTAATCGTATCAGCTTTAGAAAGCTCCATGGCTTCTTCAATCAATTCCTGAGAAATTATTGCTGTAACTTTCATAGTATCATTTTTTTACATATTTACGATAACGTATCGTATATTAAAAAATAATAAAGCCTTTTAAAGTACACTTTAAATTTGGTTGTTATTCTATCCAATTATTACTTATACGGCAAGTTAAAAACCACTTTACTTTCTGGATCGTTTGGTAAATTGATTTTTTGAGTATCCACAATTTTAGAACCGTTCAATTGATAAAACTTAGAAAGAGTTTCGGAATTCTGCCAATACCATGCAGCATTCAAATGATTTTGTTCAAAAAACACATTGGATGGTAAGGGCAATAAATCATTTTTTATCGTTTGAATTAACTGGGCTTGTCTTGAAGATAAATCAACTTTCAGATATTTTTTTTTCTTTTCGTGAGAAATGGAGAATAATAGTTCTGATGCGCTTAATCTCACCCCATTGGATAAATCTTTATACCCTTCAAACTCATTGTATGCCTTCAGCCTTTCTAAAGGATGTAAATCTTTAAATTTGCTGATATCTATGAAACTGCTTCCAAAATTTAAATGAAATCCATTGACATTTGTTTCATTGACTAAATAAATTGAATCAGATGCAGGATGATAATGAATAAAACTTTTTGAGTCTAACCCTATAAAAAAATTACCCGTAAGAGGTGCTGAAATCAAGGTTTCATCAAATTGAATCAACCCATTCATGTTACCCGCCTCAAAAAAAGAAAGCCTAAATGGGAAATCCGGATTAGATTCTAAATGATACAAATATATACCAACATCATTCACATAGATACCACTGGCAGAATAACTTATCTTAATTTCTTCTAGTAATCTCAATGAACTATCGAAGACTGAAATTTTTCTATGATAACCTTGAAGCACATAAATTTTATTATCATAAACAGCAAAATCACTTATTTCTCCAAATCCTTCTGGCCCCTCTCCAATATCGTCTCTCATCGCCATTAGATGCCCTTGGAAATCATATACAGCCAATTGTTGCAGTAGATCAAATGAAGAAATCACAATAAAATCATCAGCAAAATTAACTTTACCTAGCGTACCAAGTGGTCTATTCTCCACCAAAATAATAGGATGAATATCACTAAAATAGGAAGAGAACAACAAGGGTTCATTTGTCTTGAAAATATTGATAATCGTATCAGAAGAATTTAATCCTGAACTACAAGAGTAAAAAAAACACATAATCCATAGAAAAGCATTAAATTTCATCTGGCCATTTTTCATAATTCAAGAGGTAATAATTTACTCAGTAATAAAAAAAACAATATTCTGCCTACTTTCCTAATCTTAACTATGGAATAATTTAGTTTTTCACAACCAAAATCCTCATTAATCTAAATCAACCCCAACACTTTCGCCAAACAAACCTTGACTTCGGCTAATTCAAGTTCTGTAAGTACTCCAATTTTCTTCACAAACCTTTTTTCAGACAAGCTCTTTACTTGAAAACAATCAGCAAAAGAGGCTTTTGATAATCCATTGAGATGATTAGGCTTTAGGAGAACCATCCAACTTTTTGGTTCCTTAGTCCCATCTGTCAACGGAACAACAATCTTCAAAGGCAATATCCCAAGGGAATCAGCATTAACGATGATTGCTGGCCTAGTTTTTTTTATTTCTTGACCGACTTGCGGTTCAAAATTCACCAGCCACACTTCTCCATTTTTCATCATTCAATGATTTCAGTATCAATATCACCCCAATCCTCAACTTCTTGCTCATAATATGATCTAGTCTCAGGATCAGAGGCCTCTTTTTCCATGGTTGTGTAGATTGTCTTTTTGTTTTTTCGGGCTTCCTCCATTTTCAATTGAAATATGGATTTAGTAGCAGGTCTGATCATGATACCATCTCCATGATCTTCAATTACCACCTCGGCAAGCTCATATTTGTCAATCAATGCTTTAGGCAAAATAACCCCACTACTATTGCCTATTTTTCGAATTTTGGTTTCCATACCCAAATTTACAAAAAAAGTAATAACATGTTATAACAAAAGTTCCTGTTTTTCAAAAGTTTAACTTTTCGCTTTAAGTAACTAGTTCAACCAACTCTCTATTCTTTATTAATAACTTTTTCTTACATATCCCTGCAAAAGCTCATACTTCTATCCCTTTTCTATCTTATAAGTTAACTTCGAGACGTTTCGATTTGAATTGTTTTCCCGCCCAACTCTATTTCCACCTTATTTCAATTATATTTCTATGATACTTTCATAGCATAAGGGAAAGCTAAATTTATCAAGAGTCTTGAATCAATTGGAGAACCTTTGATAAAGCCGCATTCCTATTCCCCTTTTTCCAAACGGCATATAGCTCCGTTTTTTGCTTGATCTTATCCAATTCGATAAACTTCACCTTTAAATCATACCCTTGTTTCAAGGATGTGGGCACTATGGCCACACCCAATCCCGCCTCTACCAGTTTGAAAATGGTCAGGGCATGCACAGACTTATGGGTGATACGTGGTGAAAATCCCTTATCCTCACAGATAGACATAATCTTATCATAGTAAATGGAGGAATAGTCCTGAGAAAAGAGGATGAAATTTTCTTCCTTCAATTGCCCTACATGCTTAAAACCTTCCTCTATCAAAGGATGTCCAATCGGCAAAACCACCGAAAAAGTATCCTGATGGACCATCTTCATCTCCAAGGACTCCGGAACCCGCGCCAATCGTACAAATCCCAAGTCTAATTTATCTTTTTCCAACATTTCGATTTGTATGGCATTGCTGAGTTCCTCCAGGGAAGTTTTGATACCGGGAAAGGTTTGGGAAATTTTGACCAAAAGTTCGGGAATTACTGTATGGGCCGCAGAGCCTAGAAATCCAACCCTCAATTCCCCGATGTTACCCGAAGCTATTTCCTTGAGTTGGGTTTTGGTGAGTTCCAGGTGATTGAAGATATAATCTACCTCAGCTTTGAGGAAATGACCCGCAGGTGTAAGGACTACCTTCCGCTTCGTCCGCTCAAACAACTGAACTTCAAGGATCTCCTCCATCTGCTTGACCTGACGGCTAAGCCCCGGTTGGGAGATAAATAATCGCTCTGCTGCCCGGCCGAAGTTGAGTTCTTCGGCAACGGCACGGAAGTATTCGAGGTGACGGAATTCTATGTTCATATTTTTGCACCTATTAATCTTTGATGCCTAGTAAATTTCAATAGCTATTGATAGATAGTATGATATTGACAGATATTTAGATTTGAATAAACTAAGGTTTCTTAAAACCGATTGTTTTTCGTTCTGTCATAGATGGCCTAACTAGCTCTTCAATAATCTGATAAATATTCCTAATATGCTCACTATGATCTCTTTGGTTTTGACTGAGTTCATCAATTTTTCTGATTAGTCCTTCATAATTCGCAGCCCATTCACGCATTTTCACAAAAACCCTCATAATGGAAATATTTACTTGAATGGCTGTTTTACTGTTGAGTACAGAAGATAACATAGCTACCCCCTGTTCGGTAAATACATATGGAAGGTATTTTCTATGCCGTCCACGATCATTCTTTAAGGTCACAAATTGTGACCTTAAAGAATCACCTTCTTTTCCTTCCTCTATTACTGCCCTTAAATCCTCCCACTCCTCATTGGAAATTTGAAACATGAAATCTTCCGGAAAGCGATCCAAATTTCTTTTAACAGCTTGATTAAGCACCTTAGTTTCAACTCCGTACATCTCAGCAAGATCACTATCCATCATCACTTTTTGATTTCTGACTACATAGATTGCTTGAGCAATTCTCTCTTGAATGATTAAATCTTTTGATTTGTTCATATAGATACAGGATTAGGATAGAAAAACATTCAGTATCATTTACAAAAAATGACACTGCAATTTAATCTTAAGAAGAATACCAGCCAATTAGACTTATCAAAATAAACGTTTATTTTAATAACTTTAAGTAATCAATAATTGAAAATATTGGTATTTATAATTATCATAATAGTTTTGTAATTTTGAATTGACTTATCCTCGTTGTGAGCATTTCGTTAAGCCGTTGCGATCGTGGCGTGAAAAAAGAGTTCATGCAACGGCTGCAAAGTTGAACGCTAACAACGTTATTGGTTCATTTTTGATGTAAAATAGCAATTGATACAAAAGTTATGTTAGAGATATTTGAATATGGTCAAGACCACCTCACCGCCTCCATCACCCTCGGCATCGCCAATAGAAACATAAAAGGCATCCTCAGCCCTGAAACCAGAGAAAAAGTCAGGGACAGTGCTGCTGCAGTCGAAAAAATCGTAGCCAATGGCCTACCGGTCTATGGTATCAATACAGGCTTTGGGCCATTGTGCACTACGCTGATCTCTCCAGATCAGACCCGTAAACTCCAAGAAAACCTGCTCAAAAGTCATGCTGTAGGTGTAGGTGAGCCTATTCCTGTGGAAATTTCCAAACTGATGCTGATCCTGAAGCTTCATGCGCTAGCCAAGGGCTTCTCGGGCATACAAGAACAAACCTTGGATAGGATACTTTGGCATATTGAAAATGATGTCATTCCTGTAGTGCCCAAACAAGGTTCGGTAGGCGCATCGGGTGACCTCGCTCCCCTCTCCCACTTATTTTTACCGCTGATCGGATTGGGAAAAGTGCATGTAGGTGGGAAAATATTATCGGCAGCCGAAGTCCTCGAAGAGCATCAGCTGTCCCCCATCCACCTTGGCCCCAAAGAAGGACTAGGATTGATCAACGGCACGCAGTTTATTGCAGCCTTTGGAGTGAAAGTTATAGAGGGTTTTCACAATATCCTCGCCCATGCAGACATTACAGGGGCCATGATGCTAGAAGGGCTATTGGGCTCTATCAAGCCATTTTCTACCGAACTCCATCAACTCCGACCCTATGCAGGTAATCAACACGTAGCGCAGACCATCCTCAACCTCTTACATGAATCTGAGATTGTACATTCCCATGCGACCTGTGCACGGGTGCAGGATCCTTATTCCTTGCGCTGCATGCCCCAAGTCCATGGAGCCTCCCGCAATGCATGGCTGCATTTGAAGCACATGCTGGAGACCGAAATCAACTCTGTTACCGACAACCCAGTGGTCTTTGATGAAACCCATACCATCAGCGGAGGCAACTTCCATGGTCAACCCATTGCTATGCCATTGGATTATGCTTGTTTGGCCGCATCTGAAATCGGAAATATCTCCGACCGTAGGATTTACCTTTCCTTGGAAGGCGACACGCCTGGAGTGCCCAAATTGCTTCTCAAAGAAACCGGCTTGAACTCTGGTTTTATGATCCCCCAATACACTACGGCAGCTTTGGCTAGCGAAAACAAAGGCCTTTGCTTCCCTTCCTCTGCTGATAGTATTCCTACCTCCCTGGGTCAGGAAGACCATGTGAGCATGGGAAGTATTGGTGCCAGAAAAGCATTGCAAGTCATTGAAAACGTTGAGAAAATCCTAGGAGTAGAACTCTTCTGTGCAGCCCAAGCGGTGGATTTCCATGCTCCTTTGAAATCAGGAAAGATCATGACTGCACTTTACGAACATGTCCGCACCAAAATCAAACATGTCACCGAAGATCAGCTCATGTATGAAGACATGGAAACTGCTATCTCTATCATTCAGAGCGGAGAATTACTTAGCTTGGCAAGAGAAGTGGCAGAAAAAGAAGGATTAGAATTGGAGACGCAATGGTCAGAGGATTTTGATAGATTTTAGGTCAAATGAATTTTATATGTTCTAAAGACCTTTGAGGGCTTCCAGACCTCAAAGGTTTCTTGTTTGAATTCATTAAAAGTTCAATTTTTCTAATACTATCTTACTTTCAAAAACACCAAAACTAGCCTATCGTCCAACAATTCCTCTTGGTGTTTAATCCAAAATTCCTCCAAATTCCCTTCGATTGATTTTCCAGATTCTTTGACTTTCACTATACGGTTATAAAATTCGTTGGAATTGATTTTCATTATTACAAAATCCTCCATAGACCAAGCAATTGGGAGGTTCAAATTCCAACTATCCAAGTCATTCTCAATATCCCGTAATCTAAATTGTTTTTCAACATTCAAATCCCCATCAAAAATAAACCAATGCGGATCTCCAAGTCCATGAGATACAGATAAAATAGACCCATTTTTCAATGGGCCATAATATCCAAGCATGGAAACATACTTATTTTCGATAAAAGCCTCCTTATTATTCCATTGATCTTTAATGAAATTGATATGTTGATCTTTGGGAAAATTAAACTTACCAAAATCAAAACTAACATAATACTTATTAAAACCATCTAAGTCAAAAAATGCGGCCTTGTAAGAAAAGGGAACTACAAACGAAACCAACCTTTTGGAAAAATCAGGTACGAATCCATACATATGACTTACTGGAGGAAGACTTTTATCCAACCTATCGATATTGAAAGTATGTAAAACCTGATCATTTTTTGAAAAATGAAAATCTGTACCATGTAAATTATAGTCATCAAAATAGGTCAGTTCATACCCTAGCCAATAAAATTTATTAAACCCAAAATAAGTATGCTTTTTTTCCAAGATAAATCGCCCCTCATAGTCGAATACCAAAGTCTTTTTCAAATAATCATCCTGAATATAAATTTTATTCTCACTTACTGAAAACTCATCAATTTGGACAAACTCATAAGGACCTACTCCTGACGACTTGATGATAGCTTTTATTTTTCCTGAAATATCGAAAACAAATAAATTATTGAGTTCTTTGTCCTCTACAAAAATTAAAGAATCCTGAACCACAGTTTTGTAGGGTCGAACAAGCGGAAGCGATAGGTCTTCTTCTAAAAATACATAATGAGCCTCAGAAAATATCTCTAAGGCCTTCACCGGGGAGTTTTTGTCAAAATCAAGAAAAACTGTATTGGAATGATTTTCTTTTGGCTCCGATAGACAACTAAAAAGCAACGGAAAAAGGAAAAGTATAGAAAGAAAACTTTTTTTCACTTTTAGAAGAGTTTTTAAAAGAAGACTAATCAAGAATTTCTGCCCAAAGCGAACATGGTACTTGTCCACTTACATTGCAACTGCTATCAACAGCTAATCGACATTTCATGACAACTACACCTGCCGGAGAATCACAGTTCTCAGGCTTTTCATAATATCCTGACGCAACATTTTGTGCCCCTGTAAATGGGCTTGTAAAAAAAAGTGAAGCAATTAAAGCAATACAAATCAGAATCGATTTTCTCATAATTGAAAATGGTTTAAATTATTAAAATAAACTAAATACACCCGAATCTAAATGATTGATATAACCTTGCCAAATCCAATACCCTTTGATGAACAAACACTTAGATAAATTTATACTATTCCAATAGTCAATTTCAGAATAATCTTTTAAAAATTAGTTTACCCCCCCTCCTAAAAACCAAATAATTAGTAATTATACATTGATTTTCCAAAAGAATAAACTTTTTTTATAGTTTTTGAAAAAAAAATTAGCGTGCAATTTGTGAAAAAAGCGTAAAGCTCAAATTTCACAATGAACAAGGGATGTTTAGACAACCTAAACAAAGGACGTAAAAAACCCCTATCATTTTTGCTTATAACTACTCACTATGTTCCTTTCTTTAAGCAGAAATCAGCGAATCGATTTACACCCTCGAAAGGTTTTATATGATTTCCCATTTCGAATCAACTTATTAAATCCAGCCGTTCATCGCAACCTATCCACGCAAAGCACATAACCTTCCTTCTTCAAATGCGCTATAACGTGATCAGGCAGACCAATGTTCTCCGCTGCATCTACTCGGTCGGGGTGGATATAACTCACAAGATCATTGTTGTCTATAAATGAAAATGTAAGAAACATACTCCTTAAGTTACCAATGTCATCTGACAGTGCTAGTGGTTTTTCTATAAATCCCTTGTTGGATTGGGTATCCAAGATAAGGATTCTATTGGATGTAAGGCCATACCCAACGGTAAGAATAAAATTGTTTTGTGTCTTTGCAGCAAACTTATTGAGGAAACGAAAATCCGAAAGCTTTGGCATAAACGTTTCCAAATCTCTCCTGACATTATCGGGTACATTAAATTGCTCAAAATCCATCTTAACTATTCGCTGAAAGTTTCCATCACGGGAAAAAATAAAGATGTCATTTTCTATAGGTCTATTAAATACGATGATATCAGATAGGGTAAATCCAAAATCAAAAACAAAATTCTGATCCACATGATCATCAAATTTCATTCGTGTCTCTTGTACTTTCAGTTCAAGGTCAGTTTTAACAAATCTATACCCTTCATAACCCAAACCATTCCAAGGAGACAAAGCAAAAAGAAATCCTCCTTCTTCCAAGTGTATGATTTTTTCTGCGTCAAAACCTAATCTAAAGTCTTTTTGGAACCTAAAATCCCCATCGTACACAAACAGTTTCTTCAAAGTAGCATCCAAAACATATAGCTTACCGGAAATATCCACATCAAAATCACTTATCCTACTATATTTCCCCGGTCCCTCTCCGCTCAAATTAAATCGTTTGATGAATTTTCCAGAATCATCAAATATTAGGATACTTTTGTAAGCCCAATCCAACACATAGTAATTACCATTCCTTTTGATCAATTTATCAAGATTGAAAATTTCACTTCCAGCTTGGTCATTTTCCAATAGTACAAAGCTTCTCTCTTCAACCAATTCATCCGGCAGCAAGCCACTAAACTCCTCCATTTCAAAAGTTGAAAACCTTATTTGATCGAGATTTACCGATAAATATTTTTGATCATTATTTTTCTGGGAACAATAGGTCAAAATGAAAATTATGGAAATAAATAAACCCTTACGCATGATAATTATGACTTTAAATGAATCCGAACGTTACCCTAAGGTTATTAATCAGTCCTCATGGCATCTAAATCCCCGGACCAATCAAGCATTTGCTTGAATTCTTGACCTAGCCCAAAAGCCAGACTTCCTGCCAATGCAAACCAATACCCTATTTCAAAAACATTTAGTGCCTTGAATGGGTAATGAAACCATTTCTCTAACAAACTTGAATCAAAAAGACTGAAAAGAGATAAAGGATAGAACGAATTAAACTCCTCCAAAGTGAAGCTTGGCTCTACAAATTCAAACCATAAGATCTTGGATAAAACAGGAAGCAAAAATACAAACTCTACAATAACACATGCCTTAAAAACGTCAGAAAAGGGATACTTCAAATTAGAAAGGTAAAGCCCCATATATACCAAACTGGCAGGGATCAGAATCTTAAAGAAAGTTATAATAGGAGCAATCAGGTAAGTCAACCAAAGCCATCTTCCTCGAAACTCAAGCATCTGTCCTATTCTGGTATAAGAATATTGCTCTGAAAAGTGTGAATAAAAAACATCATCTGTGAGAATTATAAAGTCAATATAAATAGATATAACAATAATAATTATAATTAAAAACAGTAATTTATTCATTTTTCCAAAACATTATTTAAAAATTTTATGAATACTTCTATTTAGAACTAATTCTAATAACAATCAATGAACTTGTAGGTACTCCCATATTTTGCAGCCTTTCCTCCAGGAAAGATTGGCTTTAAAATTAATCTACAGCTATCTGACTGGTCAATAAAATATTTGTACGAAGCCATAATTTCTAGGTCATTGATAATCAATGTGTCTTTATCAAGATGCCAAATTCCTTTTTTATCAATAATTGCTTCATTTCTTAAATCTTTAAAGAAAATAGTATCTCCTTTAAAAACGAGCTCAAATTCTTTCATTGCCAAGCTATACATCATAGACTCTTAATTGTTCATTAGTATCCAATGATTGAAAAACCTGTGAATCGAGAACCCTCTCAAAAGAAGCAAAACTTTTAATTACCCAACGCCCCTCCTGAATCGAATCTGAGAATACAGAAAAAACCATTTACAAATTCAACTCATTGTAACATTTGTATATATCAAAACCAAGTTATTCTTCCCTTTTAAAAATCATCCTACTTTTGAAGGGAACTCCATCACGAGGATTAATCATTTTCATATGGAGTTCAGATTCGTCCAAATTAGTAATTAAATATTTTTGAACACTCATTTTTTGTAATTGACCAATGACTAAGGTATCTCCTTTAGTCCACCATAAGCCTTTTAATTCAATAATCTCATTATTTTTATAATCAGTAAAGGTTACAGTATCTTTTTCAAAATGATAAAATGAACCATTAAGAACTTTAGAAAAGGTTTCAGCAAGTGCGTTTTTTGTTTCTTCATCTTCCATTTGAAATCTTTGAGAAGTTAAAATATTTTCCATGGACTCATCTCTAGACATTTCCCATCGACCAATTAGAAGGTTATCATTACAATTGATTAAATTTAATATATAGACTAGTTGAAGAATAAACATAAGAAATCTTAAATTGAGAATAGTATAATTATTTGTAGAAGTATCAGATTGGCTGACTCATAGGTCAGCCTAATCATAATTTATAACTGTTGATCGTGACCAGAACAGTTAGCTTCATAGGACCTCACGAGAAGTAAATACAATTCACTATCACCTTGAAATCCACCGCCACTTAGCAACAGCCAAGCATGGTCACAATAATCAGATCCTCCGACCAGATTTTCCATCTGATCCATATTAAGTTGTTCCATAATTTATAATGGTTAAAACTGTTAGAAATAATTTACAATGATTGAAACTACATTATACATACCACTTTCCCAAATTACCTAACAGCTGAATAACAAACACTTAGATAATTTTGTACTATTCTAATAGTCAATTTCAGAATAATCTTTTAAAAATTAGTTTACCTCCCCCCCCGAAAAACCAAATAATTAGTAATTATACATTGATTTTCCAAAAGAATAAACTTTTTTTATAGTTTTTGAAAAAAAATTAGCGTGCAATTCGGCTAAACTATATTTTTTTCAAAAACCCCGACATCCATCCCAATTATCCGATAGCGTAAAATTCCAAATCAAAATAACCATTTACTTGCTGTCACTGATTTCTAAAAATTACTTCAGGCTATTACTTATTGAATAAATTGGTATGGAAAATTATAAAGGGATTTGGGTACTTTTGTAATAAAGACACAAAGACGCTAAGAAACCAAGGAAATATTACATTGAAGTAAGATGCGAAAGACGAGAAACAAGAACAAAGAGGCAAGAGACAAGACTGTTTTCGTTACCTTATAAAAGCCTTTGCGCCCCTGTCTGCCGACAGGCAGGTTTGCGAGCCAAAAACCAAACCTTTGTGTCTTCGTGCCCCTGTCTGCTGACAGGCAGGTTTGTGGCAATTTAACATATGAATATGCAAACCATCAAACATACCCTTATCGGACCCATTCGCCAAGCAGTTACTATGACAGGACTTCCCTTGAAAGGAGCGCTTAAAGATGAACAGCTGGAAGTCATCAGCGAAGCAGGCATCCTGATCAAAAATGACCGCATCCATCAGGTCGGTAACTATTGGGAATTATATCCCGAAGCACAGTCTATAGGGGCTGAAATGGTTAGTTTAAAAGGGGACTTTGTCGCATTGCCCGGCCTCATTGATTGCCATACGCATATCTGTTTCGGCGGTAGCCGTGCCCAAGACTATGCCATTAATCTCAACTAAAACCTGAAATTTCCTTTACAGAATTGGATAACAAATTTTCTGACTTTAAAAGATCCATTGGGGTTCCTTTTTCTATTATTTTTCCATCTTTCAAAATATAAATCACTAGTGTCCGACTAAAGTCGGCCATTAGTGAAAATTGTTTGAAAGGAATAAATATAGCTACTCTTTCTGTTATGAATGAAAAGTAAGCCCCTATGTTGG
>NZ_BMYF01000015.1 GCF_014652135.1 Mongoliitalea lutea | reverse complement strand
CATACCTGTGACCAACTTGAAGAAAGATTGAGAAGGCATATATCCAGTCATAAAGGGTTTACGGGGAAAGTTACTGACTGGAAAATTGTGTACCATGAATCATTTGCTAACAAAATGGAAGCATTTGCTAGGGAAATACAGGTCAAGGCTTGGAAAAGCCGCAAAAGAAGTAATTGAAAACTTTTAAAACTATCATTTTTTTTTAAAACCTGTTTTCGATATATTAGCAATGGAAATTTTCTGGTTACATATTCTTCATGACCCAATCCAATTTTTCATACCTAGCATTTGAATACCCCATTCTTTTCAATATCGGGCAAGCTGCTGAATTTAATCTGTATCAGGATCCTGTTACTAGCCTATGGAAATTACGGCAATTTGGAGAAAGAATAAGTGAATTGCTTTTTGAATTGCATCATTTGGATTTCCCTTATGACAATTCCTTCCATAGTCGATTGAAGACTTTGGAATATGAAAATGTTCTTCCCCCTCAGGTCAAGGATTTGTTGCATACCATCAAGCATAAGGGAAATCTGGCTGTCCATGACAACAAGGGCTCCTTGGAGGATGCGAAAGGTCTGCTCTTTTCGACTTTCAAAATTGCCAAGTGGTTTTATCAGACTTACTCGGAAGAAAACGATGACCTGAGTAAGGTGAAATTTCACCTGCCAGAAAATAAAGATGCCCGGCATGCCCTCCATGTACTGGAACAGGAATATGCAGACTTGCAGCAAAAGTTTGAAAAACTCCTACAAGAGAGAAGTGTAGCCGCACTTCCTCAAGAAAAGAAGGAAGCAATTCAGACCCGATCCCAACAAGCAGCGCGCAAGATAGAAATGTCCGAAGCGGAAACACGCTTATTGATTGACGAGCAACTCCGAATTGCAGGCTGGGAAGTGGATACCCAAGAAATCAATTTCAAAAAGAATAAAACCCTTCCTCAACGGGGAAAAAATCTGGCCATTGCCGAATGGCCTTGCGGAAGTAAATGGGCAGATTATGCCTTATTTATCGGGTTTGAACTGTATGGAATTGTCGAAGCAAAGAAATATGCAGCTGACATTTCCACTGATCTGAGCCAATCCAAAATCTATGCAGAGTTGGTTGAAACCAAGCATGAAGCAGCGCTCTTGGGCGAATGGCAGGGGTATAAAGTACCATTTCTGTTCTCCACCAATGGCAGACCTTACCTCGAACAGATCAAAACCAAAAGTGGGGTCTGGTTTTTGGATGTAAGAAATAAACACGGACGTTCCAAAGCCCTACAAGGTTGGTACAGTCCTGAGGGTTTGGTCAAGTTGTTGGAAAAAGACCTGAAAGCCTCCGAAGAAAAGCTAAAAACTGAACCCGTGGATTTTTTGGAAAGTGCAACAGGGCTAGGTTTACGCAAATACCAGCTGAATGCCATTCAGGAACTGGAAAAGGTACTTTTGGGTGATCCCAATCGGACCCGAGCCTTGATTACCATGGCCACGGGCACTGGTAAAACCAGAACCATCATCGGACTCTGTTACCGCTTGATTCAATCCAACCGTTTCCAACGGATTCTCTTTTTGGTGGATAGAACGCTTCTCGCCACTCAAGCCATCAACGCCTTCAAAGACAATAAAATCATTGGCCTCAACACCTTCTCGGAAATTTACGGAGTCAAGGAATTGGGAGCAAAAGTGCCCGAACTGGATACACGCTTGCATTTTGCGACCGTGCAAGGCATGGTCAAGCGGGTGTTTTATAGTGAAGAAAGCGAAGTGCCACCCGTGGACCAATACGATTGCATCATCATTGATGAAGCGCATCGGGGCTACCTGATGGATCGGGAAATGGATGAAGATGATCTTGACTTCAAGGATCAGCGGGATTATGTCAGCAAGTACCGCATGGTGCTGGATTACTTCGATGCTTTTGCCATTGGTCTGACTGCCACCCCTGCTTTGCATACTTCCGAGATATTTGGTCCTGCGGTCTATACTTACTCCTATCGGGAAGCCGTAATCGATGGATATTTGATCGACCACGAACCGCCCTATATCATCAAAACTGAGTTAGGCGAGGAAGGTATTATCTGGGAAAAAGGGGCACAGCCCAAAGCCTTGGATAGGGAAAATAACCAAATCGTAGAACTGGAAAAACTGGAAGATGAACTGAAAATTGACATTGCAGGATTCAATAGGAAAGTCATCACCCCAGGTTTCAACCGAACCGTAATCCAATATTTGGTTCAGGAGTTAGATCCCGATGGAGAAGAGAAAACCTTGGTGTTTGCCGCCACCGACGAACATGCAGATATGGTGGTGCAATACCTTAAAGAAGAATTTGAAGCTATTGGGGTAGAAGTAGCTGATAATGCCATCCAAAAGATCACCGGCAAATCCTACAATCCCCAAGAACAGCTGAACCGCTTCAAAAATGAAAAATACCCCAACATTGCAGTCACTGTGGATTTGCTGACTACAGGTATTGATGTGCCTTCGATATGCAATTTGATCTTTATCAGAAGAATCAAATCCAGAATCCTCTACGAACAAATGTTGGGTCGGGCCACACGTCGCTGTGATGAAATCGGTAAAGAAGTATTCCGTATTTACGATGCGGTCAAGATTTACGAGACCTTGGAGGATTTTACCCAGATGAAACCCGTGGTAGCCAATCCAAAGGTCAGCTTTCAGCAATTGGTGGAGGAACTCAAGTCCATTGATCAAGGAGAGCGGGCCAAGCGGCAGGTGGAACAATTGGTAGCCAAGATTCAGCGGAAGAAAAAGTTTCTGGAAGGAGATCAGGAAGAGAAGTTTGTGTACAATGCCAAAGGCGCCCAGCCAGATGAATTTATCGAAACGCTGAGAAATCTGGATACCCCATCCGCCGTGGAGAAAATCATACAAGTTTCAGGACTGTGGAAATTCCTCGATGAACTGAAAGCCGGTGTGAATTTACCATTGGTTTCGGAGCATGAGGATAGGTTTCTGGGCATAGAGCGGGGTTATGGCAAAGCCAAAAAACCTGAAGACTACCTGGACAACTTTGCCCAATTTATCCAAGACAACCAAAATAAAATCGAAGCCCTCAAGATCGTCTGTAGCCGCCCTACCGAACTGGACCGCAAGGCCTTGAAGGAGCTGATGCTGGCCTTGGATCAGGAAGGCTACAATGCCCCTACCCTTAATGCCGCATGGAAAGCAGCCAAAAATGAAGATATTGCAGCCGATATCATTTCCTATATCCGAACGCTTTCCTTGGGAAGTTCCCTGATCAGCCATGAAGAGCGGGTCAAAAAAGCCGTGGACAGTATCCGTGGCATGAAAACCTGGAACAAAACCCAACTCAAGTGGATAGACCGCTTTGAAAAGCAATTGCTGAAAGAAACCGTGCTGAGAAAAGAAGACCTGGATGAGGATCCTTTCGATGAAGCCGGAGGATTTGAGCGACTCAACAAGATTTTTGAGGAGCAACTGGAGGAAGTGATCGCACAGATCAATCAAAATTTATACGCCTAAACGAAACCATGAGTGCAGAACAGATAGCCAAGAAACTGTGGGAACTGTGTAACGTCCTTCGCGATGACGGAGTGACCTATCACCAGTATTTGAACGAACTGACCTATATCCTTTTTTTGAGATTGTCCGAGGTGAAGAAATTCGATCAGGACATTCCCGAGCAATACCGCTGGTCCAAACTCAAAGGCATCAAGGACAATAAAGAACTCTTTGACACCTACCGTGACCTGCTGGCCAACTTGGGTACAATGTCCAGCAATGCTGCCATCACGGAAATCTATACCAATGCCTCCACCACCCTTCGCAAGCCTGTCAACCTTCGTACCCTGATCACCAATATCGATCAGATCGATTGGTATGAGGATGAGGAGCAGGATAAGATTGCCAGCATCTATGAAGAACTGCTGGAAAAGAATGCAGGGGAGAAAAAGAGTGGAGCAGGGCAGTACTTTACCCCAAGACCCCTGATCAATGTGATGGTGGAATTGCTTGCACCCAAAATCGGGGAGCGCTGGAATGACCCTGCGGCAGGAACTTTTGGCTTTATGATCGCTGCGGATGAATACCTGAAGCGGAAGTACGATGATTACTATTCCCTCAGCCAGGCAGAGCGGAATTTCCAGGTTCACGAGGCCTTTTCCGGTTGTGAATTGGTTCAAGATGCCCATAGACTGGCCCTGATGAATGCCAAGCTGCATGGACTGGAAAGCCCCATCGCTATGGGAGACACCCTGACCGAATTGGGCAAGAGTTTCAAAAACTACGATGGTGTACTCGCCAATCCCCCTTTTGGTACCAAGCAGGGAGGAGAGCGACCAACACGGGATGATTTTACCATTCAAACCTCCAACAAGCAGCTGAATTTCCTGATGCATATCTACCGTTCCCTGAGAAGGGATACAGGTACGGCAAGGGCTGCGGTGGTGCTTCCCGATAACGTGCTCTTCGAAGACAATGACGGGCAGAAGATCCGCCGTGACCTGATGGAAAAGTGCGACCTGCACACCGTGTTACGTTTGCCAACGGGTATTTTCTATGCAGCAGGTGTAAAGACCAATGTGCTCTTCTTTACCCGAGGAAAAAAAGAAAACGGCAATACTCAGCGGGTATGGTTTTACGACATGCGTACCAATGCCCCAAGTTATGGAAAGCGTACCCCCTTTACCCGGGAAGCCTTTGCGGATTTTGTAAAAGCCTATACAGGAGGTCTGGGCTTGGAAGAAGTGAAGGAAAGCTATGATGGAACGGTGGATGATGCCAAGCGTCAAGCCATCCAAGATCCAAGATGGCAGGTCTTTACCCGAGAGCAGATCGCTGCCAAAAACGATTCCCTGGATATAGGCTTGATAGAAGACGAGAACATCAGCAAAAATGCAGACTTGGGTCAGCCTTTAGATATCGCCAAGCAGGCAGCCGCTGAATTGGATGCCATTAAAAAGGAGTTGGATCAGATAATTGCTTTGTTGGGATGATGGAGAAGAAATTACCGAAAGGGTGGAAGGTTTTGCCTTTACATGAAATCTCGTCAATAAAAAGTGGTGGAACTCCATCAAGAGCTGTTTCTGAATATTGGGGAGGAAATATTCCCTGGGTAAAAATTTCAGATATACGTCGACTAAACGTTAGTACAACAGAGGAAAGTATTACTGAAGAAGGTATAAAAAATTCTTCTACAAAAATTTTTCCAAAAGGTACAATACTGTTTACAATATTTGCTTCTATTGGAAAGGTCGGGATTCTTCAAATTGATGCTGCAACGAATCAAGCAATTGCTGGAATTACTCCTAAAAGTATTGTCGAATCAAAATTTTTAACTTATTCATTGATTAACCTTTCAAATAAAATACAAGAATCTGGAAAGGGTGTTGCTCAAAACAATATCAATCTAACTATTTTAAAAAACACAAAAATATCCCTCCCTCCCCTTCCCGAGCAGCAGCGGATTGTGGGCAAGTTGGATGCTTTGTTTGGACATTTGGATAGCTTACGGGAGAAGTTGGACAGGATACCGACCTTGCTGAAAAACTTCCGTCAGCAGGTCCTGACCCAAGCCGTGACGGGGGAGTTGACGAAGGAGTGGAGAGAGGGGAAGGGATTGGGAGAGTGGGAATACATAGATTTACAAGAAGTTGCTGATGTAGTTGATCCCCACCCAAGCCATAGAACCCCTCCGCCTGTAATAGGCGGAATTCCATACATAAGTATAAAAGATGTTGACTCTAAAGGTAGAATTGATTTTAGTAACTCAACACTTGTTTCGTCAAAAGTGCTGGAAGAGCACATTAAAAGATATGAATTAAAAGAAGGCGATTTAGGATTCGGTAAAATTGGAACTCTGGGTAAACCATTTCAACTTCCAATATTTAAAGAAAGGACATATACATTATCCGCAAACATTATTTTGATCCAACCTAAATCAAATTATAATCCCAAATTCCTCTTTTATTACTTAGATAGTCCAATTATAAATAAACTTCTAAAAGAGGGAGCAAAAGCCACTTCTCAGCCTGCTTTCGGAATTAAAAAGGCAAGAGTTTTCCCAACCCCTAATCCTTCTAAGGAAGAACAAAAAGAAATAGTATCTCAGGTCGATGCTCTATTCTCTTTAGCCGACAAAATCGAATCCCAGTATGTTTCCTTAAAAGCCAAGATTGACCAATTGCCTCAGGCGATATTGGCGAAGGCATTTCGGGGGGAGTTGGTAGGTCAGGAAGTGAAGGAGTATGTGGTGGAGGAGATTGAGGGGTTGATGGCGGCGGAGGAACAGTTAAGTTATCGAGTGAAAACAAAAACATAAACCCGCAGGTTGATAATATGAAAATTGTTAGTATCTTTGAGCTTTCTAAAGGAAGCCTCTTCGCCGTAAAGTACGAAGAAGAGGACTTGGATGCGCTCGAAGTACTACAAGAACAGTGGTCAGATGGGGAGTTTCTTAGGGAATTCTTCAGGAAGTATAAAAAAGATTATGAGAGCTACTATCCTGAATTTGTTTACCTAGACCTTGACAACGATGAATAAGACTGAAGAAAAAATCAAAGCATTAGCTTCCGAAAACCCTGCTTCCAAATGGAAGGAAAAGGTAGCGTTTAGGAAAGCCAATAAAGCAACGCTTAGACAAGCTGCTAAAGTTGCCCTAAGGCTTTTGGATGCATTGGAAGAAAAGGGCTGGAGTCAAGCTCGGCTTGCGAGAGAATTGGAAGTCACCCCTCAGCAGGTCAGCAAATGGGTCAAAGGGGAAGGAGATTTTAAGTTTTCGACCATAGATAAGCTTGAAAAGGTTCTGGGAATTACCATGCATGCGATTCTAGCAGAGGATGAGTTTGTGACTACTGAAGAAGCTTTTGAGGAGAGACTTAAAGAGGAAATAATGGCTTATCATCAGCGTAGGGCACAAACAGAGGAATATTATAAATTAAAGAATCAAGTATCTTCTTCGAAAGCTGTAATGGCTGTGAGTCATGCGGATGGGGATCTAATTGCTATGGCAGGATGAAAGCTAAATTCTCACCTTTACAATTATTGGACTTCAAGTTGTTAGAGTCACACGTTGAGTTTATTGTTCCCAAAGATGATGAATTCGATGTGAAGGAATTATTTCATTCGTATTCCGTTGACATAGATTTTGGACTCAAGGAGGATATAGGAACAAAAGAAATCAAACTCTTTACTTTCATTGCAATCAATGCAGAGGAAGAAAATCCACTTCCCGGGTATAAAATTGTAGTAGAAGGTGGAGGTACTTTTCGTATTCAAAATCCGGAAGCACTCGAAGAAAATCTTAAAAACAACCTGACCCAATTTTCCACCCTCAACATGATGATCAACAACCTCCGGAACATCATCTATCAGATCACCAACTTGGGCCCTATGGGTGGGTATTTGTTGCCGCCGATTGATATTACACAGTTGTTGAGGGATAAGGCGGGGGAAGGTGATAAAAATTAGGGAATACAAAATTAACTTTGATGGAATTTGAACTAGAAATACCAAAAAAGCAGTTCCAAGATCACCTTGAGATTCCCAATAATCATCGCATTATTTTCTCAGGTGCATTTGGAACTGGTAAGACTTACTTTTTGAACAAGTTTTTCAAAGACAATGAAAGATATGAAACCATACATATTTATCCTGTGAACTACTCTGTCTCTTCCAACGAGGATATTTTTGAGTTGATCAAGTACGACATATTCTTCAAATTGCTTGAAAAAGGATTAGACTTTCAGAATGTGGAAATTGATAAAGGAACATTTCTCCCATTTTTCCTGAATAGCCATGCAACAGAAATTATTCCCTTTCTGCTGGGAGTAATACCAAAAGTTGGAGCCTCTTTGAAGGATATCGCTAGCGGGTTGATCGAGTTAAATAAAAAATTTGAGAAAGAATTTAAGGAGGCGAATCTTACTGAGCAAGACAAAATAATCGACTATTTAAAAGAATTCTCAGGTAAAAAGGGATCCATACTTGAAGATGATTTATACACCCAGCTAATCTGTAGCTTAGTCAATCAAATTCAAGAAAACGGGAAAGAGGTAGTATTGATTATCGATGACCTGGACCGCATTGACCCTGAACACATTTTTCGGCTTTTGAATGTCTTGGTAGCCCATGTCGATATTAATAAAGATCAAAATAAGTTTGACTTCAATAAAATAATCCTTGTCTGCGATATTGAGAATATCAGAAAAATCTTTTCTAACCGTTATGGCGCAGATGTGGACTTTTCAGGATATATCGATAAGTTTTATTCGAGGTCGATTTTTCATTATGATTTGTCGGGGGAGATGATAAAAAGTGTAAATAAATTATTTCATTCTGTGGTACTTGATTATGGAAATAAAAAAATGTCTCTAGGTGAAGTAAGAAAAGATGTAGCAGGAGCAATAATAAAACAAATATTACACTCCTTTATTCAACATGATTTAATTTCAATTCGGGTACTTAAACGAATTTTTTCAGGAACTCAAAGTTTAAAGGAAAGGTATGTGTGGAGGGAAGGAAAGTATGATGCGATCTCCAATAATGATATTGAACTAGTAAAAGCTGTTGACTTTTTGATCTTCTTATTTCAAGACTATAAACTATTTGTTGAAAAATGTAAAGTTCTAAAAAATAGGGATATAGAAATTTTAGAAAATGTTTCAAATCACTTCTTTCTTAACCAGATAGTAAAAGCAGGCAACGTTAAAAATTATTGGAGCAATAACAAAGAAAGGCCAAAAGAAGTCGGTCAAGAATTGCAGTTTGAAATACAGATAGATAGTTTTAATCTTAGATATACAATTAGTACTGAATTTGATTCATATAGTTTGAAAGAAAGATACATATACAGAGTAAACTCTATTTCTGATAGTATTGGCCAAGAACTTAAGATTGATGATATTAATTTCTTCTTTCTTTTAGTGGGACTCTTAGAACAAACGGATTTTAAATCACTTTTAAACTTAAAATACGAATCCGTTTAAACTATAGTTAAGCTAAAAAGAATTCAGTAATAATTTGTATATCAACAATTTAGTTCTTGAAAATAGGATTTGACAATTTAATATATTGAATGAAATTAATTATGGTTTCAACAGGAAGTATCTTGAATTCTCTAAATTCTGATCTATGACATTTCCTGAATTTTTCGCCACTTCCGCAAAAACATTCATTAGTCCTACTAGGCTCGGGATTTGATTTAATGAATTCAAGCCAATTTATTATTAACTTTAAGTTACTGGTCCGGAATTTTTCTTTGAAAAAATCCATGGTACCTAATTTTCCATGTGCACGCTCTTGTAGAAAAAAACCATGCATTTCGCGATATTTTTGGTTAAAAAAATAGGGGATAACATGTTCACTTAAGAATGATTCTAGCGTGATGCCTTTATGACAATAAATAACTTCTTCTGGCCAAGTACAAAGACAAGCATGTCCATCAGTGTGGACATGCCAATCAATATTTATTGGAATTCTATTCTTGGTCTCAAAAACAAAAGGAAAAGATTGAGGATAGTCTATAGAGCATACAATTCTAATTTCATACGAGTCAATCGGATTACTCTTTTCATCGCTCAATATTAATTTCCCTTCAAAGGTTGGAATACCATCTTCCGTTTGACCAAGATTTAGCTCAGGAAATTGACCTTTAAGTGAAAGGGACTCTTCTTTAAAATGTAAATAAGCATTATTCACTTGCCCAAGGTTTAGAAGTGGAAGCCCCTCCCAATATTGCTGCGGAATATCTGGAATCATTTTGAACCTTTTCATCATTACCTTCTGGATATCTACTCCCAAGGTGTTTTTTCCAAAGCTTGCTTGCTTTTAATTGGTTATCCTCTTTTAAAGCCTTTTCCGCATCCTCAATAAACTCACTAAGGGAATTAAGGAAATTTCTTTTCCGTGTTTCATCAAAAATTTGCAAATAGATCATCATTTGGTATTGCAGGTACAACACATTTGAATGCCCTATCTAATTCTTTTTTTATTTCCTTTAAAATATCTTTTAAAGTTATGTCATCACGGTCATTTAGGACGATTTTCTCTATAGCATTAGAAGCAAGGATCGTCATAGCTAACCCGCTTGGCATTTTATGATTACAGTTATCGCACCAGCTCTTCAGATACTTGATGGTTCGTATTAACTTCCCTTCTTTATCTTTCTTTTTTTGAAACCAGTCCACCATAGCCTTTGGGTCACTTTCTTCAAATCCCCCGTTTTTCGTAGCAAGTTTATAGTTCTCTCCATCCACTTTAGTATAGACTGGATGATCAATTTCATAATCTCCGGCAAAAATTGATCGGATACATTTTTTTCTGTGCTCGGGGGTGGTACTTGTATGCCCGTTTACAGCATTCCAAACCCAGCCCTGAAGTGTTGATGCAGAAACATCTGGTTCCCTAAAGAAATATATTCCATCATCTAAATCACAAATATCTTCTTTGGTTCTAACACCTGATTTCATTTTGTGAGAGCCTTGTATGTAAAATTTTGGAACATAGTCTGGGTGGTACTCTTTGAACCATTTTCGGATTCTAGTTCTTAAAGATTCCTTAGAGGAAATCATTCGGTTTTTCTTATTTGAGCCGATTGAAATTTCGTCATGAAATTCAATGAATAAGTTGTGACAGTTTGCCATTTTTAGTTGGTTTTAAGGTGGTTTATAATTTTAATTAATTCATTTTTTGCAAGTTCATCACCAATGGCCTCAAGCCTATCTAGATCTTTTTTACTAGCCGCATTAAGATCGATTGTATCACCTCCTAAATCATATTGGATTCTTAGGTAATCGAAGCCATTACCTGATTTTTCACAAGCCCGATTTAAGAAATTGATGTATTGTTCAGTGATTTGAGATTGACTGTCTAGTATGATATCTAATAATCGCGGTTTGGGAAATAGCCAATACCAGATATCTTTGGGTTTCCAGCCTGTTTTTATAATATGCTTCCCCTTTCCTGTCCCTAATGACAAAAGACTTATTTCCGAAAAAGATAGCCCTAATTTCTCTGTTGCTTCTAGAACTCCGATAAGGGAGGGATTATTAGCAAAAATTCCACCATCAATCATATTAATGTTTTTACCGGAACCAAACTCATTTGAATACGAAAAGGAATGAGGTGGGAAATAAACAGGTGCGGAAGCACTTGAAAGAGCAACTTGATGGGCAGGTAATTTATAATCTCTTAAGTAGTCTTTATGGTGCTTGGTTTTAAGGACGTTTATTTGACCATCGTTACCATTGAAAGCTGGAATGCATACTTTAGTTTTAAGGTCATTTAAAAGAGGGAGTTTCCCTCCGTTTGCTTCCGTAAAAACCTTTTCAAGAATTTTTTCAAGTGGCTTGTTACTATAAATTGAGCTAGCTAACACTCGAACACCCCTTGGTATTACTTTCAAATACCATTTTGGAAAAATGATTTTAGCATGATCATGGTAAAATTTAACTAAATCCGAAGCAGGAATCCCTAAAGCAATTGCAATCGCGAGAATAGACCCTGTAGATGTGCCGCAGATTAAGTCAAAGTGTTCGTAAAGTTTTTTTTCGGGCTCTGTCTTTTGTAACTCTCTTTCAAGCTCCATTAATAATTTTGCTGGAATCAAGCCCCGGGTGCCTCCGCCATCAATGGATAAGATTCTAAACTTTTTCTTCATAATAGTTGGTGTGGTTAAATATCATGTTTTAAAATGCAAGAAATATTATTGGTTGACAAACAACAAATTTTTTACCAATATTGTCAATCAATATTATTACTCTGATAATTTCATCTAAAACACTGAAATTAAGTCATAATGTCAGAAAAAAATTATTAATATGTCAGTGACCATTTGTCATAATAAATTGACGTTTATCCAATAATTTAGATAAATGTAAACTGTTTATATATATTTGCGTTTACTTTTATAAGCACACTCAACACAGAAACCCAATGAAATATTTAGCCGAACGTCTCAAATCAGCCCGTTTGATGAATGGCTTATCTTTGCAAGGTCTGGCAGACCGCATAGAGAACCGTATCACCAAACAAGCACTCAGCAAGTATGAGCAGGGGCAGGTAATCCCTGACTCAGAAATGATCGGCATATTGGCAGAAGCCCTGCATGTCCGGCCTGACTATTTTCATGCCGATACTGTCATAGAATTTGGAGAAATAGAATTTAGAAAACTGGATTCTTACCCAGTCAAAGAAAAGAACAGGATTGTAGAAATTGCCAAAAATGAACTGAGCCGCTACATTGAGTTAGAGGAAATATTGGGTATAGAAACCAAGTTTCATAATCCGCTTGATGGAATGGCCATTAATACCCTAGAGGATATTGAAAGAGCGGCTGAAACCTTAAGAAAGGCTTGGGGCTTGGGAACTGATGCCATTTCCAATGTGATCGAGCTTTTGGAAGATCATCATGTCAAAGTGATAGAAATTGATTCTGAGGAGTCATTTGATGGTTTCGCTACTTGGGTGAATAGGAAAGACATTCCTTTAATCGTACTCAATAAAGCCAAGTTTGTGAATAAACTCGACCGGAAGCGCTTCACTGCCCTACATGAATTGGCACACTTGCTTCTTGATGTCAATGGATACGAAGAGAAGCAAAAGGAAAAATTCTGTCATGCTTTTGCTGCCGCTATGTTGATCCCCGAGGATACCTTAAGAGAAGAACTGGGAGGAAAAAGAAGCAAATTGTCCATGAATGAATTGGGAGCCATCAAGCAGCAATATGGTATTTCTATGCAGGCATTAGTTTATCGGGCTAAAAATCTCGGGCTGATCTCTGAAAATTACCTCAAGCAATTCTACATGGTTTTCAATCAGCTGGGATTTCGGGTAACTGAACCAGTGGACTATGAAGGAATGGAGCATTCCAATCGCTTTTCTCAGCTTTTGTTCAGAGCCTTAGCAGAAGAGTATATCAGCATCAGTAAAGCAGCAGCATTGAAGAATCAGAAATTGGCGGAGTTTAGGAAGGAAAATATGGTCATCTGATGAGGATTGCTGTTACGGATGCCTGTATTTTTATTGATCTGATCGAGCTGGATTTGGTCTCGGATTTTTTTAGACTCGACTTGGAGCTTCACACAACAGTTGAAGTAATGAACGAGTTGTTTACAGAGCAATACCAGGTGTTAGAAGCTTATCAGCAAGTGGGTAAGTTGATTGTTCATAATCTAAATGCGCAAGACTTTTTAAAAATAGAAACTTTGGCCCTTCCAAAAGGACTTTCCCCAGAAGATAAGTCGGTGCTTTATATCGCTACTGGTCTAGAAAATGGAATAGTCATTACAAGCGATAATCTGGTAAGAAAATGTACTGAACGTCTTAAGCTAGAATGTCACGGTTTGCTTTGGGTGATTGACCAGTTTGTAGATCAAGGTATATGTACCAAATCCAGTGCATCAGGATCACTCAAAAGATTGATGGCTTTGAATAAAATGTATGCAGTAGGGAAATTGAGGTACGAAATTGAAGAACGAGTGCACCAATGGATGTGATTTTTATTTCTTGCAGGTGGCAAATCACAAAAGAGTAATACTAATTTTAAACCATCACACCCACCAAAAAAGCCTCCTTTTCGGAGGCTCTTTTATCCATAAAAACTGTTTGTTGGTTAGAAAAATCAAATATCAAACTTGATCCCTTGCGCCAATGGCAAGCTGTCACTATAATTAATCGTATTCGTTTGCCTACGCATATAAGCTTTCCAGGAGTCTGAACCTGACTCACGGCCTCCTCCGGTTTCTTTTTCTCCTCCAAAGGCGCCACCTATCTCTGCACCTGAAGTACCTATATTTACATTGGCAATACCGCAATCTGAACCTGCTGCCGACAAGAAAGCTTCAGCTTCACGCATATTCAAGGTCATGATGGAAGATGATAAACCTTGAGGAACACCATTCTGTATGGCAATAGCCTCGTCTAAGGTTTTATACTTCATCAGATACAAGATCGGAGCAAAGGTCTCTTCTTGCACCATGTGGTAATGATTTTCGGCTTCAATGATGCATGGTTTCACGTAGCATCCGGATTCATAACCTTCACCTTCCAATACCCCACCTGCAACCAATTCCTTACCTCCTTCTTGCTTCACTTTTTCTATGGCATTCAAATACGCCTTAACAGCATCGGTATCTATCAATGGCCCTACATGATTCTTTTCATCGAGGGGGTTCCCAATCACTAATTTGGCATAAGCGGACTTCAATCGCTCCTTAACCGTATCATACACCGACTCCTGCACGATCAACCTCCTAGTAGTGGTACAACGCTGCCCTGCTGTCCCTACTGCCCCAAAAAGCGCTCCTCGGATGGCTATATCCAAATCCGCTTGCTCGGAAATGATAATGGCATTGTTCCCTCCTAATTCCAATAAAGATCTTCCTAACCTTGCAGCAACTGCCTGACCAACAATTTTACCCATCCTCACAGAACCTGTAGCAGAAATCAACGGTAAGCGATGATCATTGGTCATCAGCTCTCCTATCTTATAATCTCCCATAATAAGCCCTGATAAGCCTTCCGGAAGGTTATTGGCTTCAAAAACCTTGGCAATAATATGCTGACAGGCAATACCAGAAATAGGAGCTTTCTCTGATGGTTTCCAGATACAGACATCCCCGCATACCCAAGCGATCATACTATTCCAAGACCATACAGCCACAGGAAAATTAAAAGCTGAAATAATCCCCACAATCCCGAGTGGATGCCATTGCTCATACATGCGGTGTCCCGGGCGCTCGGAATGCATGGTCAACCCATATAATTGACGGGATAAACCTACAGCAAAATCACAGATATCAATCATTTCCTGCACCTCACCCAAGCCTTCTTGATAGGATTTACCCATTTCGTAGGACACTAACTTGCCTAAATCATCTTTTACCTCTCTCAGTGCATTTCCGATTTGGCGTACAATCTCCCCTCTTTGAGGAGCAGGCATGGATCTCCAAGTCTGATAAGCTTCTGCTGCTTTGGAAACCACCGCTTCATAACCCGCAGCATCTGTGGCCTGCACACGTGCAATAACAGTTCCATCTACAGGGGAAATGGATTCAAAATAAGTTCCTGTGCTATCCAACCAGTGACTACCGGTAGATGTGCCTTTGTTTTCTGATGAAATACCAAGTCTTTGCAAGACTTCTTTAATTCCGAATTGAGTGGACATGGTTTTGGATTTATTGTGTGATATGGATGTAAAGCTAAAGAATAAAAGTGTCTAAGCCCTCAAAAAAACCTACTTTTTCAAGCTCCCAATGATTCGTTTTGGACTGAAAAAATCCAACTTGGGCTTAAGCTTGGGACCGGGTATAAACCTATAAACAAAATTGAACCGATAATTCCCAACTAAAAAAACACTCTCCATATCGTTGATAGTCTGATTACGCACCCTATTCTGTACATAGTTTGCATTGATAGACCAGCGATCAGAATTATACCCTACAAATCCCCTCCAGAAAATATTGGGACTCATCCCCCAGTTAACTTCTCGTACCCCTTCGATATCCATAGCAACACGGTTGACCGCCAAATTAGCAGAGAGCATCCCTGTTATAAAAAAATGCTTGGCAAAGACTAAGGTATGTACATATCCAACGTTGGGACCAAAATCAACAGATGCAATCCTATCAAAATTCCGTTGCTCCAGCAACTCAGGCGATGGAGGCAAAATGAGATCGTTATTGTTCACTCGGCTACCGTAGCCTTCCATCCCAACAACAAGGGAACCTGCTGACTTTTTCTGCCATGCACTTTGCAGAAATGCCGCCTTCAATGATAAACGTTCCCCATTCATTAAATACTGTACGTTCAATCCTACTTGCTGCATACGCATTTCAGGAAGAATAAATACCTCATCCTCCCCTGCCCTTAAATCATCTAACAAATAATATCCCCGATAGAATTGACCAAAAAAATCAATAACAAATTTATTCGGGTACATATGCGCCTGCAAATCCAAATACTTGGTCTTCCCTGTACTTCTATCAGGATTCATAAACCCAAATCCATACGCCAAGTTGAGGGTAAAGTCATCGTAAGTCGCCCCTATTCCAAGATTTAAGGTACTATTGGGTTCAAATCTGTAGGATTGATCAGTCACTTGATCTCTAACAAGGAATGAAGTGTATTTCCTTGATGTATAAAATCTTGTCGTGAGCTGGTCGGGATAGTTTTCAAAATAAGTCGTATCGGGCTGAAATTGCCCAAAAGACTCCAAAACTACTGTCAAACAAAAGACCAACAGAAAATAAAATTTCATCTAATTAACTTATTTGGGACATTTAATTTAAAAGTTCACAAGGGAAGGATAAGTTCAAAGAAGGTTAGAAAAAATCAATTCTCACAATAACCTTCATTGATTTTGTTAAAAAACAAAAGCAGAAAAAGTTGCTTAATCACCCGATGCAAATATACAGAAAAATAAATTGGATAAGCAAACAAACAATCATGGTTTTTTTTGATTTTTTAGCAAAAAAATAACATCCAAAACTTATCATAAATTGAAATTTTACAATTTAGAAAGAGAAGAATAAATACATAGTAGACAAATAATGCAAGAGAAAAAGTAAAGTAGTTTCTTTAAAAAAATCATAAATGTACATTTTCATGCATTTCAAAGACAAATACTTTCATTCGATTAAGAAATTGGAGAATAAAGTTTCCTTAACCCAAAATTAAACAACGAAAACATTCTTTAACCTAAACAATTATTAATAAATCAATTAAATCAAACATTTCTTAGATTAATACAAATTAAAACATGGCCCAAATAAAAAAAACAGGCATCTAAACTTTCTAAAGAAAGAGTAAATACCTGTTTTTTGATACTTATTCCTGACAATTAAACCAGTAAAAAACTTACCAATTACGAAACTTGACCCAGGGCAAGCGACAATCTCCTTAAAGCTTCTGTCAATTCTTCTTCAGATGCTGCATACGAAATTCTTACACACTTTGGCGCACCGAAAGCTTCACCTGTCACCAAAGACACATTTGCTTTTTCTAGGAGATAAATGCAGAAATCATCTGCATTGGAGATCACAAAATCCCCGGCTTTTTTCCCGAAGAAAGAACTCACATCAGGAAAAAAGTAAAACGCGCCTTCCGGAATATGTGTCTCAATCCCCGGGATAGCTTGTAAACCCTTCAATACTAAATCTCTTCTTTTGAGATAGGCTTTCTCCATTTCTGCTGAAGGTGTTTGATCACCTGCAATCGCAGCCAAAGCAGCACGCTGGGCGATACCTGTACCTCCACTGGTAAATTGCCCCTGCATTTTTTCACAGGCTTTAGCTATAAACAATGGAGCACAAATATACCCTACTCTCCATCCGGTCATGGCGTATCCTTTTGAAAATCCATTGACCGTAATCGTGCGCTCAAACATACCAGGCAACGATCCAATACTGAAATGCTCACCAGTAAAATTGATCAACTCATATATTTCATCTGCGATTACATAAATATCTGATCGCTTCTGAACTACTTCTGCGATAGCAATTAACTCATCTTTGCTAAATACTGAACCAGTAGGATTGCATGGAGATGAATAAATGACGGCTTTTGTACGGTCTGTGATTGCGGCTTCCAATTGTGCAGCGGTAGCTTTGAAGTTATTTTCAATTCCACCTTCGATCAACACCGGTACCCCTCCGGCCAACTTGATGATTTCGGCATAACTGACCCAATAAGGTGAAAAAATCACCACCTCATCTCCTTCATTCAACATACACATAAATACATTCGCAATGCTATGTTTTGCACCGGTAGATACTACGATATTCTCAGCCTTAGCATCCACAATGTTATTTTGATCTCTGAGCTTTTTAGCAATTGCTTCTCTCAAATCCTGATACCCTGCTACCGGAGGATAAGCAAAGTACTTACCTTCGTCTATAGCATCCTTAGCTGCTTGCTGAATATGAAGAGGAGTTTTGAAATCGGGCTCCCCCAAACTCAAACTGATAATGTCGATTCCTTGGGACTTTAGCTCCCTGGCTTTTTTAGCCATGGCCAATGTGGCCGATTCTTCCATCTGATTGATGCGGTCTGATAGGATTGAATTCATTTTTGGTTGTTTATTTTGCTGGCCCAAAATTAAGGATTCAGCGGATTAATTCTAAACTTCAAGGGGATTTGATGAATGCTTCTTACATTTATATCAAAATAAATCCAATCGCTTGGCGTTACATCGATAGCTATGCATAGATTCTTGCTATTTTCTGTGATTTTCATCTGTCTTGCCTCGACTAGCTATGGGCAGCGCAAGAAAAAAAAGGATGCGGAACTGGTAGATCCAGATTCCAGTGGGGTGGTTTCTGATCGATTACTACCGACCACGCTTCCATTGCTATTGTTTGATGATGAGGAGAAAAAGCAAAAAGATCGCGCTGAGAAAAAGAAAACGAAGAAAAACATCTACTACGGTGAGCAAACCAGAAAAGTCCGGATCAAACAGATATTTCGAAATCAAGTAAGTTGGCAGTTCTTCAATGTGGTCAATGTCAAGAGAGAAATTGACCCCTACATCCGAGATGTCTATTGGTATGATCGATCTGAAAAAGTAGTCCGTAAAGAAAAATGGGACCCCTCCAAAGGCAATTTACTTCATGGTCCTTACGAGCGGTTTGTGGATGAAACTCTTGTAGAAAGCGGTCATTATTTCTACGGTACCCGTCATGGGACTTGGATGTTTTTTGATGGAAAAAGCATTTTGACAGACAAATTACATTTCCAGGAAGGCTGGCCTAAAGATTCCAGAATCACCTATTATAATAGAGAGGCCAATAAGATTGAAAAATTAATCCCTATTGAGTATGAATTGGCTGAGGGTAATTTTTTCCATTTTCATGAAAGTGGACAAGTAGCCGTAACAGGAGAATACCGTTATGGTGAAAAAGTCGGCTTATGGACGGAATATTGGGATCATCAAGCAAAAACCATCCGCAGAAGAGAGATACAATATCAGGAACAACCCTTTACCAAAAACTTTCGCCCATTTATCCGTGCAGAATGGGACAAGGACGGCAACCTTATTTATCGAAGAGAAGACACCTGATACCACTTCATACCCTTTCATTTTTAATACTTTGGAATAATCTATATATTTGTCACACTAATTATTTGTATGACACAGGAACAATTCAGTAAATATTCATTTTTGTTGGACAGGACGGCAAGAAAAGTCAAGCAGTATGCTCAACAAAAATTCAAATTAGGAGACTTTGGAATCACTGTTGATCAATGGCTGGTATTGAAAAATCTTTCCGAAAATGAGCTACTCAGTCAGTCTGAATTGGCCCAATTAGTATTTAAAGATCAGCCAACACTCACGCGTATTATAGATATCCTGTGCAAAAAAAGCTATGTTACGAGAGTCCCTCATCCGCAAGATAGACGATCTTTTCAATTAGTTTTGACAGAAGAAGGACTAGCGAAAGTGAGTGAATTAAGACCGCTAGTCGCTGGTATCCGCGAAAAAGCATGGAAAAATCTCGATCAACAAGATTTCGAAGAGTTCAAACGGATTTTGAATACCATTTACACCAATCTAGAAGATAATGGTTAAAAAATAGTTACAATAGTTGTTATACTAATTATATTTGCACGAACAAATCAGCATACAACTGGTTTAGAAAAAAAAACAACATGATTACTACCGACATTTGCATTATTGGAGCTGGACCTGTAGGCCTATTCGCTGTTTTTGAGGCAGGGTTATTGAAAATGAGGTGCCATTTGATTGATTACCTACCGCAGGTAGGAGGTCAACTTTCTGAGATTTATCCTCAGAAACCAATTTATGATATTCCTGGCTATCCTGAAGTGAAAGCGCAGGAATTAGTAGATAATTTAATGGACCAAATCAAGCCTTTCAAACCAACCTTCACCCTCGGTGAGCGAGTGGATCATTTGGCAAAGCAAGAGGATGGCTCCTTCATTATCACCACTAATGATAAAACGCAAGTTCATGCGCAGGTAATCGTCATTGCAGGTGGATTGGGAGTATTCGAACCAAGAAAGCCAGCCTTGGAAAATCTAGAAGCTTTCGAAGGTAAGGGAGTAACTTACATGGTAAAAAACCCTGAGACTTTCCGTGACAAAAACGTGGTACTTGCCGGTGGTGGAGATTCCGCTTTAGACTGGACTATTTATTTGGCAAAAATCGCTAAAAGAGTGACCTTGGTACACAGAAATGAAACTTTTAGAGGTGCACCAGATTCAGCCGCTAAAGTATTCGACCTAGCAAGTAATGGTAAGATTGATTTGATCTTATCTGCCAATTTGAAAGAAATTTCCGGTAATGGCAAACTAGAAACAGTCACTTTAGAAACGAAAAATAAGGAAGAACTCAATTTGGAAGCAGACTATTTGATTCCACTGTTCGGATTGAGTCCTAAATTAGGCCCAATCGCCGATTGGGGTCTGAATATTGATAAAAGTGCGATTGAGGTAGATACGAGAGATTATTCCACAGGGGTAGACCGCATTTATGCAATTGGTGACATCAATACCTATCCAGGCAAACTGAAATTGATTCTTTGCGGTTTCCATGAGGCTGCTATTATGATGCACTCTGCATTTAAGTATGTTTATCCAGATCAAAAGTTAAGCTTCAAATACACGACTGTAAACGGCGTCAACGCCTTCTAATAACCCAGACAATGATAAAATTTACCATTGAAGATCACGACGGCAACCGTCAGGAAGTTGAGGCCCCAGATGACATGGGCTTAAGCTTAATGGAAATATTGAAAGCCTCTGAATACCCCGTGCTGGCAACTTGCGGAGGTATGGCTCTTTGCGCCACTTGTCATGTGGAAGTATTCGACGGCCAAGATGGACTCGGTGATGCTACTGACGCAGAATTGGATCAATTGGAAAATTTACCTGAATATTTCCCTACAAGCAGACTTGCCTGCCAAATACGAATTTCAGACATGCTCGAAGGAGCTGTTTTCAAATTAAGAGGAGAAGACAATTAAAAAAAGGGAGCATCAAAAGCTCCCTTTTTTATTTCTATTATTTCAGATAAACCTGATCAATTACTTTATTTTTTCTTGAACAACTGACCGACCACCTGACCGAAATTTTCCAAACTATCCACCCCAGCAAGTAAAGGCTTCAACAATGGTGTGCCACCATAAGAGGTATATCCTTTTTCATCAAAGTTAAACTGCATAGGATAGACAAGGATATAATTATTATTTTTAAAATACTTGTTCAAATATTTTGGCAAACGCTCCATCATGGGATCATAGGAATCACCGCTTTTTCTACTCATAACTACTACAAGGGCATCATTGTCTTTCAACTCCCGAGAGAGAATTAAAAAGTCTTCCCAGTCAGCAAATTCATTGAATTGCGCTTCCACACTGAATTTCTTTTGAACTTGCTTAATGTAGAAAAGGGATTCTTTGGTCCCGTAGAATGAAAGCTTTGCTCCAGTATTCCTGCCAAGATTCCATATTCTAAGCAACCAAAAAGCAAAGCCCATTTCCTTTTCAGCTTGAGGAGGAATGACTACCACATAGCGCCCAACTGTATTCAAAGGTTGTACACTATTGTAAATCATTGCTGTAACATTGATTTTACTCAAAATCCCCTCTGTAAGCTTTCCTAAAAAGGAACCTGAAATTCCCTGATCCTTATGAAGTCCAAGAATTATGTCTGTTACCTTATTTTCTTTGACGACATTGGTGATACCATTGACAATATTTGAATCATAGCGAACAAGCTCTGTCAATTGATTATCAGTAGCAGAAGCATACACACTTGCTTTTTCCAATAATTTTCTCGCATGTTTTTCTTTGGAAGAATCTTCAGAATCAGACGGAATAATATTTAGACCAATAAGTGAATCCTTTTGGGATTGACTCTTTATTGTTACAGCCAAATGCACCAATTCTTCGATGTTCTCAGGATAATTAATCGGGATTAGAATTTTTTCTCCTGTTTCTTCTTCATCACTTTCTTCTTCTCCTTCTGCTTCTTCTAATGCTAATTTAGCGGCACCTTTTTGTGCAACAAACGACGCAATCGTGCACGTTACCAAAATCATCAAAATCGTACCATTTAAGATACTTTCTCCCAACAATCGAATGGGTTCACCATTGGCATCTTCCCCTACAATGATTTTATAACCAACCAATACTGCCGCCAAAGTGGCCGCCGCCTGTGCATTACTCAAACCAAATATTACATCCCGTTGAGCAGCAGAGAATTTATAGGTTTTTTGTGTAAGCCAAGCTGCTAAAAACTTGGATAAAGTAGCCAAAACAGTCATCACAACTGCCACTTTAATTGTCTCCAAATCATTGAAAAATACCCGAAAATCAATCAACATCCCTACACCTATCAAGAAGAACGGAATAAATAAAGCATTCCCGACAAACTCAATCCTATTCATTAATGGAGAAGTATGAGGAACTAATTTATTGATAGCCAAACCTGCTAAGAACGCTCCAATAATCGCTTCCACTCCAGCTGCTTCTGCTAAGAACGCCGCTAGAAAGACCAGCCCCAAAACGAATACATACTGAGAAACGCTGTCCTCAAATTTCTTAAAAAACCATCTCCCGATGATAGGGAATACAAATACTACGATGGCAGAAAATATGACTATGGATAATCCCAATCGAATCCAAAAATCAGATGTAATTTCACCTGCAGACATCCCGACAACTACCGCCAATACCAAAAGGGCTAAGGTATCAGTAATTACAGTCCCACCAACAGCTATATTGACCGCTTTATTTTTGACTATACCCATTTTGGAAATAATTGGGTAAGCCAATAAGGTATGTGATGCAAACATAGAAGCCAATAAAACTGAGGTTGGTAGTGAAAAATCCAAAATATATAACCCTCCAAGAGTTCCTAAAATCATAGGAATCAAGAACGTATACAACCCAAAGACCAAGGATTTGCTAGAGTTCTTTTTGAATTCGGCCATATCAATCTCCAAACCCGCCAAAAACATGATATATAATAAACCTACCGTCCCAAATAGCACCACACTACTATCCCGCTCCAAAAGATTGACCCCATTAGGACCAATAATGGCTCCTGCTACAATCAATCCAATTAACTGTGGAATCTTAAACCGATTCAAAATAATCGGAGCAAACAAGATTATGAAGAGAATGGAAGCAAAAATAAGAACAGGATTCTGCCAAGGAAGTGAGAGATTCAATTCAGCTAGAAATACCATATAGAATTCAGTTGATATATACCTATAAAAACTAAAAATATGAAAAAGTTCTCAGTAATTGCATAAAACGAAAACCACTCAAGAATAAAAATGGAGGCCTTTCTAATAAAAAGACCTCCATTCCAAGGAGTTGCAAACAAAATCGTTGGATTTATACTGATAGGTTATTTTTTTCTTCCCCTATCAATTTTTGAAGAATTTCAATAGCTGCTTTTGATAATACCGTACCAGGTCCGAATACCGCAGCAACTCCAGCATCATACAAGAAATCATAATCTTTCGGAGGAATCACCCCACCTGCAATCACCATAATATCTTCTCTACCTAAGCGCTTCAACTCTTGAATCAAGGCTGGCACCAAGGTCTTGTGTCCTGCAGCTAAAGATGAAGCTCCCACGATATGTACATCATTTTCAGCTGCCTGCATGGCGACCTCCTCAGGAGTCTGGAAAAGTGGCCCGATATCCACATCAAAACCCAAATCAGCGAATCCAGTGGAAATCACTTTCGCTCCACGGTCATGACCATCCTGACCCATTTTGGCAACCATAATCCTTGGCCTTCTGCCTTCCAAACTTGCAAATTTATCTGCCAATTCTTTGGCTTTTTGGAAAGTCTGATCATCCTTAGCCTCCCCTGAGTACACCCCGGAAATGGATTTAACAGCCGCTTTATGTCTTCCAAATTCTTGTTCCATAGCATCTGAAATTTCTCCTAAGGTAGCCCTTACCCTTGCTGCATCCACGGCCAAAGCCAATAAATTTCCTTCACCGGTCTTTGCAGCATGGGTTATTGCCCCCAATGCCTGCTGAACTGCTTCTTGGTCTCTTTCTTGTTTTAATTGGGCAAGCCGTTTCAACTGGGATTCTCTCACAGACTGATTATCCACTTCCAATATCTCAAAATTGGACGGCTCATCTGTCTCATACCGATTTACTCCTACGATGACATCCTTGCCACTATCAATTCTAGCCTGCTTTCGCGCGGCAGCTTCTTCTATACGCATTTTTGGAATACCTGCTTCAATGGCTTTCGCCATCCCTCCAAGTTCTTCTACTTCTTCAATCAAAGCCCATGCTTTTTGGACCAATTGATCTGTGAGATACTCTACATAATGTGAGCCACCCCAAGGGTCCACTACTTTAGTTGTTCTCGTTTCTTCTTGCAGATACAATTGTGTATTTCTAGCAATGCGCGCAGAAAAATCAGTTGGCAAAGCAATGGCTTCATCAAAGGAATTCGTATGCAACGATTGCGTATGCCCCATCGCTGCTGCCATGGCTTCGATAGCGGTACGCGCAACATTATTGAAGGCATCTTGTTCCGTCAGAGACCAACCAGAGGTCTGACAATGTGTTCGCAAAGCCAATGATTTGGGATCTTTTGGATTAAACTGTTGCACAATTTTGGACCACAACAAGCGCCCTGCCCGCATTTTAGCAATCTCCATAAAATGATTCATCCCAATTGCCCAAAAGAACGATAAGCGTGGAGCAAATTCATCTGTATCCAAACCAGCCGCAATCCCTGTGCGGAGATATTCCAAACCATCTGCTAAGGTATAAGCCAATTCTAATTCCGCAGTAGCTCCTGCTTCCTGCATGTGATATCCTGATATAGAAATGGAATTGAATTTGGGCATTTTTTGAGAAGTAAACTCAAAAATATCCGCAATTATCCGCATAGAAGGCAATGGAGGATAGATGTAGGTGTTTCGCACCATAAACTCCTTCAAAATATCATTCTGAATGGTCCCGCTTAATTGCTCTGGCTTGACACCCTGTTCCTCAGCAGCTACGATGTAGAATGCCAAAATAGGGATAACAGCACCATTCATCGTCATGGATACAGACATCTGATCTAATGGAATTCCATCAAATAAGATTTTCATGTCCAATATGGAATCAATGGCAACACCTGCTTTCCCCACATCCCCAACTACTCGTGGATGATCAGAATCATAACCTCGGTGGGTAGCCAAGTCAAAAGCCACAGAAAGGCCTTTTTGCCCAGCCGCCAGATTTCGTCTATAAAATGCATTAGATTCCTCGGCTGTAGAAAAACCCGCATACTGACGGATAGTCCATGGTCTCATGACGTACATGGTACTATAAGGTCCCCTCAAGTAAGGCGGAATACCCGCAGCAAACCCTTGATGAGGTAATTGTTCGATGCTTGTAGTATCAAAAACAGCAGGTACTTCAATTTTTTCTGCCGTATCCCAAGTTGCTGAAATATCCGGATTTTGAGTATGCAGTTTTTTAAAATCCAATTGATCTATCGATGGTCTCATGTCGTTCATTACTTAAAGTTCGCTTAGCAGAGAAAGTCTGGAAGGTAAAAGTTGCCAATTGGCTTCCTGAGGCAGGCTGTTAAATGTAGGAATATCAGCCTTGTTAGGATATTTATTCACTCCCACAATAACCGTTTTTCCATCCACTACATCCTGTTGCTTTTGCTGTCTGGTCAACTTGATTTCTTCCTGCATTTGATATGAGGCATACAAATGCCACCATCCACCCTCCTGTTCTATCACAGAAAGCTTGTCTTTCACAGCTTCTAAGAGTTGTACTAACAGGTTTTCAATATAATAGCTTCCTGCAGTTGGGTCCATTACCTTATTAAGGTAACTCTCTTCCTGTACTATGGAAGAAATATTCCGACTCATCCGAAGAGAAAAGGCGTCAGCCTCTTTGCTTGCTTGATCAAATGGCAGTACATGGAGTGCATTACAACCGCCGATGACACTAGCCATCGCTTCGCAGGTATTGCGGATCATATTCGTATGTAAATCTTTCTGGGTTTTTGTCCACTGACTTGTAGAAGTGTAGATAAAAATTGATGATGGATCAATTGTCACCCCATACAAGCTCAATAGCTGATGGAAGAATATTCTATAGGCTTTCACTTTTGCTATCTCTTCAAAAAAATCACTTCCCACAGCTGTGCCTACAAAAGTCTTAGAAACTAAATAGGCCACATCCACTCCTTTCATGATCAATCGCTCAGCCAATTCCATCCACGAACCAAATGCATAGGCCAATTCCTGAACAGCATCTGCTCCAGCGTTGTGATAATAGGTCCCCACAATCCCTACTACTTTGAATCCTTGAAAACCTTTTGACAGTTCCAACAACTGATAAGCATCCTCAACCAATTCTGAAAGAGAGTTTTTGAAACGCAATGCATACACCAATCCTCCCCACATAAACGCTCCTTGCAGTTGATCTACGGGAAATTCTATTGCTTTTAGATAGCTCAAAAACTCTTGCAAAATAGCCACAGGCGATCCATGTGGATCTATAAAAACCTGTATGTATTGCAAATGAACATCCCTAAGAAGCACATGGTAATTTTCACCCCCTTTTAGCTCTATGCGGATAGCATCTACTCCATTGGCAAGTGCTTCTAAAATTCTCTTATTAGCTGATTCCTCCTCAACAACTTTTTCATAATGCACATTCGACCAAATTCTAGGGCCCATTCCTGGAATTTCAGAAACAGGGTTGATCAGATTTCTATAAGGCTCAATAAATTCTAATCCCTGATTGTCTTCAGCTGTGAAAAAAGGCTGAATTGGCAAACCTGAAGCTGTTTTTGAAAAGAGGGTTTCTTCAAAATCCTTGCCTCTAAGATCTTTGGTAACCTGTGCAATCCATTCCTCTTTGGATGCTTTAGGGAATGATTCAAAAAGCGATTGAGTCATATTGGGTATTACTAATTAGGTTAAATTTGTGTAAACTCATGCAGACTGTTCCAATAATTTGCATGGGATGGCGTATCTTACCAGTCAAAAATAGCTCCTAATAGTTTCAAAACCCATTATTTTGAACCAAAAGAACATGCGAAAGTCAAAGCATTTGCTAAAATCTATATACAGCCTTCTACTCACTGCATTCCTACTTGCCTGTAGTCCAAGTTTAACTCCCTCTGGAACAGGTCAATTTATAGCAATCTCCGAGGATGTGGAAGTAAAAGACGAAATCAACAATTTTCTTCAACCATTCAAAGAGGCCTTGGAAGCAGAAATGAATGCTGTCATCGGGCAAAGTGAAGAAGAACTAACCAAGGACGGGTCAGGCGAAAGTAAGCTTGGTAATTTGATCACAGATTTTCAAAAGGCATTTGCAGAAGAAACCCTTGGGTATGCTATTGACATTTCCATTATGAACAATGGGGGTATTAGAAATATTCTACCAAAGGGCGATATTAAACTGGGGACCATTTATGAAATCTCCCCTTTTGATAATTACCTGCATGTATTAGAAATTGATGCAGCAGGCATACGTGAACTTGTCAGCTATGCAGCAAGGGGAAGAAACCTTGGGATTGCTGGACTAACTTATCGCAGCGTACAAGGAGAGATTCAAGAAATTTCAATCAATGGACAAGCACTTTCAGAGGAAAAAACCTACCTACTTGCAGCTAATGATTACATTGCCAATGGAGGGGATAATATGAGTTTTTTAATTCCCTTGACTAGAAAAGAAGAAACAGACATTGTATTACGTGATATCTTGATCAATCAAATCAAAAAGGAAACTGCCGCCGGCAATCGAATACACGCAAGCATAGAAGGAAGACAAATAATTGAATAAGCAGATGAACAGACGGATATTTATAAAAAACACAGTTCTAACCGGATTGGGTGTTAGCTTTTTAGGAAATCAACTGTTGGCTGCTCCTAAAAGTAAAAAAATCACTATCCTCCATACCAATGATATGCATAGTAGGATTGAGCCCTTCCCAAATGATGGGGGAAGAAATTCCAATCTTGGGGGCATGAACCGATTGGCAACTGTTGTGGACAAAATCCGATCTGAGGAAGAAAACGTATTACTATTTGATGCGGGTGATGTATTTCAGGGCACTCCTTATTTCAATCTCTACGGAGGTGAAATAGAATTTCGTCTAATGAGCAAGATGGGCTATGATGCAGGTACCTTGGGCAACCATGAGTTTGACAATGGATTGGAAGGAATTGCAAACCAACTTTCTCATGCCAATTTCACTCATGTGATCTCAAATTATGATTTCTCAGATACCATTTTAAAAAATGCATTTGAACCTTATCGGATTTTTCAAAAAGGAGGAGTCAAAGTAGGTGTCTTTGGACTAGGCATTCAATTGGAAGGGCTTGTTGGCAAGAAAAATTACGGGAACACCCTTTATTTAGACCCTGTTTCCGTAGCTTCAGAAATGGTTCAAGAGCTGCAACGCAAGAAATGCGACTTGATCATTTGTCTTTCCCATTTGGGGTACTCCTACCGTACCAACAAAATTGATGATCTGAAGTTGGCATCCCAAGTGGAAGGAATACATTTGATCATAGGAGGTCATACGCACTCCTTTTTGGAAAAACCCACCGAAGTAGCGGGACCAAATGGTTTTCAAACACTTGTAAATCAAGTAGGTACTGGCGCATTAAGGCTTGGGAAGGTTGATTTCACCTTCGATGGCAGAAGCCCTCAAGCTCAAATTAATTCAAAAGTTATCCACATTTAATTCAAACTTGTAGCAGAATTGATTTTTAATTTAGACATATTTTTGTCAACTTTGATGCCCCTGATTTCTGCAAGGGTGTAATCCAGTCCTAAATAAAAAGATTTTAGAATATCGTTCATGAGTGTAGAGGCTACAGCAGTTTGGAATGAGTGCTTGCGTGTGATCGAACAGCATGTCAATGAGCAAAGTTTCAATACTTGGTTCAAGCCAATCAATCCAGTGAAACTGGAGGGAAGTAGCCTTACTATTCAAGTTCCTAGTCAGTTTTTTTACGAATGGCTAGAGGATAATTATATCAATCAGCTAAAGTTAGCTATCAAATCTATCCTCGGCCCTAATGGTCGCTTGGAATATGCGGTCGTTGTAGATCGTGGTAACTCCCAGAATCAGCCTTATGTAGTCAATCTTCCCCATGGCACAGCTACAGGCAATCCTCCAAAAAAGCATACGGGCAATCAGGAAGAAAGCAAAAGCCCTTTTGCCATGCCTTCTTTGAATGATGAGTTATTGCTACAATCCAATTTAAATCCAAACTACACCTTTGGTACTTACATTGAAGGAGACTGTAACCGATTAGCAAGATCAGCTGGGTATGCAGTTGCCACCAAGCCTGGCGTCACTTCATTTAATCCTTTGATGGTATATGGAGGAGTAGGATTGGGAAAAACTCACTTGGTACAGGCCATAGGAAATGAAATAAAAAATGGACCTGAGGAAAAATTCGTTTTATATGTTTCCTCAGAAAAATTTGTAACACAGTTTTTGGATGCAATCAAAGACGGAAATATCAAGCCGTTTACCAATTTCTACATGCAGGTAGATGTCTTGATCATCGATGATATTCAATTCTTGGCTGGAAAGGACAGAACACAGGAAATGTTCTTCCACATATTCAATCACTTGCATCAAAACAAAAAGCAAATCATCATGACCTCTGATTGTCCACCGAAGGATTTGAAAGGGCTTGAAGAGCGCTTAGTCTCCCGATTCAAATGGGGGCTGACGGCCGATTTGCAGATGCCTGATTTTGAAACACGTGTGGCCATTATCAAGCGGAAGATGCAGACAGAGGGTATTTTCATCCCTGATGATGTTATCGAATACCTTGCTTACACAGTAGATACCAATGTGCGTGAGTTGGAAGGGGTTTTGATTTCCCTTATTGCGCATGCCTCACTCAACCGTGTAGAGATCGATCTGGCTTTAGCCAAAACGATCATGAAAAATATCGTCAAGGACATCGAGACGGAAGTTGGTATTGATTTCATTCAGAAGACTTGTGCTGATTATTTTGATATCAAAGTTGATGATCTGAAGGCAAAGACCCGTAAAAAAGAAATTGTAACTGCCCGTCAGGTAGCTATGTATTTTGCCAAGGAGTTTACCAATCACTCTTTGAAATCAATCGGGTATCATTTTGGTGGCAGAGACCACAGTACGGTTATTCATGCTGTACAAACAGTCAATGATTTGATGGATACGGACACAGCCTTTAGAAATGCTGTGAATGAATTGAAAAAGAAATTCAAAATGAAGGCCATCTAAGCCTCTTTTTAGGAGGATTGGCTTTTATAAAAGAGTTCTACCAATTGCTTAGCTTTGGCAATAGAAGAATAAATTCCATTTTTCACTCCAATTTCCATCTCTTTGATAGATTTTTGAACCAAAGGATGTTGGTAAAAAGTAGTCTCTAATAAAAACCGAATATGTTCATGCATCCAATTGACCCGCTGCTGGGATCGGTTAGCATCGAAAAAACCATTTCCCTGTACTTTGTCACGATATTCTTGAATCATCTCCCAAATTTCCGGCAGCCCGGATGCAGTCAATCCAGAGCACACTTTGACCTGGGGAAACCAAAAACTTTCCTTTGCAGGAAAAAGGTGGAGTGCATTAGCATACTCTCGCCTGGCACGCTTAGCTGCCTCAGCCATCTCCCCATCAGCCTTATTAATTACCAAAGCATCACACATTTCCACTATACCTTTTTTGATCCCTTGCAACTCATCCCCTGCTCCTGCAAGCATCAGCAATAAAAAGAAATCAACCATCCCCTTCACTGCTATTTCCGACTGACCCACCCCTACTGTCTCGATGATAATCACATCAAAGCCCGCTGCCTCACAAAGCAACATTGCTTCACGGGTCTTGGCACTGACTCCTCCTAGCGTAGAACCAGCTGGACTAGGCCGGATATAGGCCCGCTGATCTCTCGCAAGCGTCTCCATTCTTGTCTTATCGCCTAGGATACTACCCTTGGTTTGCTGGGAGGAAGGATCAATAGCTAATACAGCCAATTTATGACCTTTTTCAACCAATAAGGCCCCAAAACTCTCAATGAATGTGCTTTTTCCAACTCCAGGAACACCTGTAATTCCTATACGAATCGACTTTCCTGTGAATGGCAAAATCCCCTCCACCACAGCAGCTGCTAATACCTTATCAGATTCAAGGGAGCTCTCTACCAAGGTAATGGCTCTACTTAAAAGAATTCGATCACCGGACAATATGCCTTGGATATAAACTTCTGGAGCAAATCGATTTCTACTACTCAAGACTTTGATTTTTATTTGAAGGTATGAAAATTATTTGAAAGGCTGAACCCGAAAAGATTCCTGACCCATGGCATTTTTTTCGTAAACCGCTATACAAGAGCGCTCAAAAGTCGATTCAAAATGAGGACTGTTCGGATTCAATTGCTTAGGTGTATTGAGTACATTATCAAAGAAATATACCGTAGTGGATCCATACTTGGTATGCGGCATAAACTTCCCATACTGTTCCAATTCTTCCAGATTTTCACTAGAGGTATAGACAGCATAAATCCGTTTGACAGGTCCTGTATTATTTTCGTTTCGATAAAAAGCCATCTCTTGAAACTCCCCTTCCAATTGCCCCACTCCTGGCTGATTAAAAGATTCATACATAAACCAGATGATCAAAACTCCAACTACTGAACTCAATAGATAGAACGTGTTCTTTGCTCTCATTATCCTAGCTGTTTTGAATTATAAGCCTTAATTTAGAGGAAAAATTCAAAGATGGCATTCGATTATATCAAAGCTTTGCACATCATTTTCATAGTCACTTGGTTTGCAGGACTTTTCTACATTGTCCGCTTATTTATTTATCAGCGAGAAGCCTACGACAAATCCCCTGAAGAGCAAAAAATATTACTTCCCACACTCAACCTAATGGCTCAGCGTTTGTGGTACATCATTACCTGGCCTTCTGCCATTTTAACATTTATTTTTGGCTTTTGGACACTGTCCTACCGCTGGGGATTTACAGAAATGGGTTGGATGCAGGCAAAACTTATCTTTGTATTGTTATTGTACGTATATCATTTTATCTGCCATAAAATTTACTTAGACCTTCAGCAAGGAAAAGTCACCCTTAGCTCCATGAAGTTGCGCATGTGGAACGAAGTATCTACTGTGTTGTTATTTGCAATAGTATTCCTTGTAGTGCTGAAAAGTTTAATCAGTGTGATATGGGGTATAGTTGGCTTGATTGGATTAAGTGTGGTCATGATGCTTGGCATCAAGTGGTATAAACGTGTAAGAGAAGCATAAATTACTAAATATGAAAAAGTTATCAATTTGGATTGTACTTGGTTTGCTCATTGGGAGCGCAGGGTGTTCAGGCAAGGAACGTGAAGAGGAGAGCAGTGGCAAATTACCGATATTAGGTCACTCCTACATCAACGAATTTGAAATGGAAGGAAAAATGGTTAAAGACACCATTTATCATAAGATTGCAGATTTCTCCTTCATTAATCAAGAAGGACAAGCTATTAGCAATTCGGATGTTGCAGGAAAAGTATATGTAGCAGATTTTTTCTTTACTACTTGCCCTACCATCTGCCCTACTATGAAGGCACAAATGCTTCGGGTATATGAGGAGTTCAAAGATTATCCAAATTTCCAGATCTTAAGCCATACGATTGATCCAATACATGATACTCAGGAAGTATTGAAGGAATATGCTGGGCGCATTGGGGTAGAAAATGCGTCTACTTGGCATTTCTTGACAGGAGATCAGGAGAAAATATTTGAAATCGGACAGACAAGCTACCTGACCACCGCTATGGAGGATCAAAATGAGCCCGGAGGATATTTACACTCGGGAGCATTTATTCTGATCGATCAGCAAGGAAGAATCCGCGGACTTTATGATGGCACGAAAGAAGACCAAGTTAATCGTCTAATGAAAGACATACCAAAACTGCTGCAATAATTATGAATAGGTTGAAATGGGTATTTCCACTTTTGGCAAGTGTCCTAATCGCTTGCCAAGGAAGCAATAAGCCCGATAGTGAGAAAGGATTGGCAGACATACGGGACAGCAAAGTCCTGCAATTTGCCATAGAGGGGAAAACCATCTACGAAAACCTGTGTGCCAATTGTCATGGATCCGACGGAATGGGACTTGGAAGACTTATTCCTCCCATCAATGGAGCGGATTACTTCAAAGAAGATATTGGAAGAACAGTTCGGATCATCAAAAACGGTCAGGAGGGATCCATCATTGTGAACGGGATAGAATACAATGGGGTCATGCCTGCAAATTCAAAATTAACGACGATTGAAATCTCCAAATTAACGACATACTTATACAATATTTGGGGAGAATCTAGAGGAATCATCAGTTCCTCTGATATCGAAAAATATCTCAATGAAAAAGGGAGCGACTAGCTCCCTAATTCTTTTTTTGCATTTTCTATAGAAGACTTGATGTCTCGGTTGACTTTCTCTACCAAGACTTTTTGTTCCAATAAATACTCGTACACTTCTTCTTCGCTTCCTTCATAATTGGATTGAAATTGACGCATCCATACAAACATTCCTTCAAAGGCATCCTCTAAGTTATCCGCATAAGCCTGTAAACGCTTGATCTCTTCGGCATTTTTCTCAGCATCTTCTGCACCTAATTGCTCCACCTTTTCCAAAAGTGATTTCTTTAAGGAGCGTAATTCACCCATGCGTGGCATCACCTCATCATGTATATCAATCACTTCCTGCTTAAGGACTTGATTTTCATCTACTTGTTCCTGCTTACAACTACTAACAATTAAAGCCACGAACAAAAAACTTCCAAAAATTTTAAAAATATTCTTCATCTTCAAAGCGGTTTCATCGCAAAGAAAAGGATTTTAACACCCAAAACAAAAAAAAATATTTAAATATTACATTTTTTATGTGTTTTCCAGTTCACAATATGAGTTCCAAACAAAGCCAAAGATGCTCCCAAGGAGACAAACAACATGGAGTTATGCAAGTCATGCAATAAAATAGCTACTGAAAAAATGGAAACTGACATCCAAAGTGCTAATTTTATGGCACGGGAGTTCGCTTGCTTAGATGCTTGAAACACTGCCACCAATGCCAATAGTATGAAGAGGTAATCAAGCATGTGCCAATCCCAATGAAAATGAAAATACCCATGTTCGTGGTCATGATGATGATGTCCAGCATGGCCATCCATGTTTTTGACAATAAAGCCAAGTGATACAAACAATGGAACAGCCAAGCAATGTATCATACACAAAACCGATGCTGACATTCCCAGAAAGTCAGCTTTTGGTATAGAAAGTCTTTTGATTACTTGCAACATAATTGCAAATTAAATACATTCACGTTCAATAACCAAACAAATGAAAACATATTGTTTTGCCAATGAAGGCATCCTAGAAACGGCCAAAGCACAGATTCATCCAATGGATATTGGACTGATTCGCGGATATGGTATTTTTGACTTTCTCAGGACTCAAGAATACAACCCAATGTTCTTGCAAGATTACTTAGATCGTTTTACTCGCTCAGCAGAAAAAACACATCTATATTTACCCTACTCTAAGGAGGACTTAAGGCAAATCATTTTGGAGCTGATTGATAAAAATGACCTGAAAGAAGGTGGAATTCGAATGGTTCTAACCGGAGGAGTCTCCGAAAATCATTTTAGTCCAACCAAAGGGAGTCTTTTTATATTCAATGAGGCGTTGGATTTTCCTGCTCAACAAAAATATGAGCAAGGAGTCAAGCTTCTGAGTGTGGAACACGTACGGGCTATAGCAGATATCAAAACTACCAATTATGCGTTCCCTGTTTGGCACAGTGCACAGTGGAAAGCAGCAGGTGCTGATGATGTACTCTATCATTGGAACGGGATAGTTTCAGAAAGTTCAAGATCCAATATTTTTGTGATCAAGGACGGCAAGGTATCCACACCCGACAACCATATTCTCCATGGCATCACGAGAAAACGTACCCTAGAACTTGTCCCTGATACAGCTATCCGTGAAATTAGTTTCCCTGAAGTATTAGCGGCAGATGAATTATTTATCACGAGTACAACCAAAAAAATTCTCCCTATCACAAAAATAGATGATCATATCATAGGGAATGGAAAAGTGGGACCGAAGACACAACAATTGATAAAGGAATTTGCTGCTATGGAAGTAGCCGTATTAAGTTAAAAAAAGAAAGCCTGCTGATGACTCAACAGGCTTTTTTTGAAATATAGTAAGGGCTATTAATTGCTCAATAGCTCTGCATCTACCAATATATACATCAGCTTTTCAGGATCTTTATCGTTGAGGGTTAATTTTCCCTTGACGCGTACTTTTTTGCTCGTATACTTGATTGGATTTTTGAGCATCACTTCCATAACCGTCTCAGGTCCACCACTCCCACAGAAAAAGCATTCTGCTAGAGGCAAGGAAGAAAGAATGATATGTTCTGGCTTAAACATTCCTTCAAAAGGAATAATAAAACCATCAGCTTCAACTACTTTCCCTTCCAAGTTTTTGATTTTACTTCCGAAAACGGGAATATATAATTCGCCAAACTCATCCTGTCCGATTTTGTAGGTCACCTCGGACAAATCTCTCCACACAGAAAAACTTGTCTGTGCAAAGGACTGAACAGTACTAAGTAACAGCACAAGGACGAATAGCTTCAAGGTTTGAAATTTCATAAACGCTTTTAATTGAATAATTTGTTGCAAGTTAAGACTTGGTTAGCTGTTTGGCAATATCTGTTTGATAAGCGTTCCAAGCAGGTATAAGAGAGGCTAAAACCCCCACCACAAGGGCATAAACTATAATCCATAACTCTTCCGGTAAAAATACCATTGCGCTTAATGTACTCAAGGCACCCTGATCATTTTGTGCAACCAATGCAAAGAGAAATCCATGGCCTATCACTATCCCTGTAACTGCACCTAAAAAGGTTAGGATGACCCCTTCCAAGACTATGTGGATAAAGAGTTGCCCACTAGAAGCTCCTAAGGTCCTCATCACAGCTAAATCATATTTCCGCTCTTTCAGGGAATTAAATAAAGCAATGAAAATACCTAGACCTGCAATTACAATGATAATAACTGCCAATCCTTGAATCAATTTAACCCCGAAACCCAAAAGCTCAAATAACCTGGAGATCTCAAATGCAGGGGAAGCGGCTTGCAAAGAACTTCGACTATTAATAAACCTCGGCAATTGGACTGCTGCCATTGGATTTCTATACTGCACCAACATAGAGGTGATTTCTCTATCTTCATCTGTTTCAGGAAATCCTCTTTTGGCAACTGTTTGGGTAAACTTATCGTGGTCATGATCTTCATCATGGGTATACCACACAGATTCCATACTTGTTAATACAAGCTTGTCCAGCACATTGCCCATAGGCTTGAGAATACCGGTAATGGTATATGGGTGCTCATCATGTGCATGACTAGAGGCTCCGATTCCATGAGAACCTATAAAGTTATCTCCAACTTTTAAGTTGAGTTTTTGCGCTACCTCCGCACCCAAAACCACCTCAAATGGAACTTCCCAAAGTGTCCCCTCTCCTACCTCAGCATTATATAGCTCAATGTAATCATAATTGGTACCTACGATTCGATATCCTGAATAATTATCGCCCAAACCTAGAGGAATAGTATTTTTCACCAATCGATTATTGGCAATCGACTTAGCTTCGGCCATATCGATATTCCCAGTAGGGAAATCAATATGATATACACTGGAAAGAATCAATTGTAAAGGGCTACCCTTTGCACCAACAACCAAATCCACTCCCTCTGCATCTTTGGTCATTTTCTTTTCAAATTGATCCTGAACCAATATCAATACAGTGATAATTGCCAAACCCAAAGCCAATAATAAAATATTGAGTGTAGTGCTCAGTGGCTTCGCTATCAGATATTTCCAACTTAATTTCAATAAATTCATCGAGCACCTCCTACTGTCAATTGATTAGCAATATGATTTTTGACACGTTGGTCATGGGTAACAATCACCAACGCAGCCTGAAATTGGGAAGCTTGATGCTGGAGTAGTTTGATGACCTTTGCGGCATTTTCATCGTCCAAGCTTGCTGTAGGCTCATCTGCCAAAATCAACTTTGGCTGATTGGCCAAGGCACGGGCTATGGACACGCGCTGTGCTTCACCTTCACTTAAGGTCTGCACTCGTTGCTTTCTTTTCTCCCAAATCCCCAGATTTTTTAATATTTGTTCATTCTGATCACCTTTGCCAGAAACAAAATAATTGGCGATTTTCAAGTTTTCTTCCACTGAAAGTGCGGACAGAATATGAGGCTTCTGGAAAATAATCCCAATGTTACTACCTCTAAACTTGTCCAACTTGGAACCTGAGAGCGAATATAAATCCACCCCATTGACAGTAACGGTCCCTTTTTGAGGCTGAAGTAAGCCTGCAATAATATTTAAAATGGTTGTTTTTCCACTTCCAGATTTACCCAAAATCAGTAATTCCCCTCCTGCATCGAGGTGGATATCGGGTATATCAAATGGTTGTGATGTTTCGTACTTGAATGCTACATTCTGTAAGGTTAACATGCTTATCGTTTTAATGGCAAGGTCACAAAGAAGGTGGTACCTTGGTTGGTTTTGCTGACAAAAGTAATATCACCATGCAAAACCTCCACGCATTTTTTGACAATGGACAGCCCAAGACCAGAACCTTCTATGATTCCTACGTTTTTTGCTCTAAAGAAACGACTGAATAGCTCACTATGTTCGCTTTCCGGAATACCAATTCCTTGGTCTTTCACTTCTGCTTTTAAACAATCTCCTTCTTGCCAAACATTAAACTCTACAGTTTTACCTTCTTTAGAGTATTTTAAAGCATTGGAAAGGAGGTTTTCAAAAATCTGATACAAGAGATCTGGATCGGATGTAATGGTCTTTGGAAGCTTAACAAAATTAGTAACCAACTTCACATCATGTTCCGCTCCTGCTTTGACCACATCCACCACTTCATTCAACATAGCAGCCAAAAACATCTTTTGTGGTTTAAAATCAATTTTGTTAGCATCAGCCTTTCCAAAGAACAAAACTGATGTTAGCAAGCTATTAAGGTTTCTAACAGAAGTTTCTATTTTGTCTGCATGCTTTGTGATTTTTGCCTTAAAGGGGTGATCCTTTTCAGCATATTTTTTCAAAAGCTGAGCAGAACTCAAAATAGAGGTTAGCGGTGTTTTAAAGCCATGGGACACATTAAGTACGATTCTGGACTTCAACTCCCCAATTTCTCGCTCCTTTTCTAAGGCTCTTGTTAATTCTTTGTTAGCTTCTGCCAAATCCTTTGTTCGTTGACGAACCTTCTCTTCCAATTCGTTATTGAGCTTTTGGAGCTCTTTTTCTTTACGATCTTTGAAAATAGCTAGTTCAATCACCATGTTTAATTCGCGAATATTGAAGGGTTTAATAACATAAGCGGAGGGATTAGTTCCAACAACCTTATTAAGAGTCTCGGTATCTGAACTCGCACTTAGATATACTACAGGAATATTAAACTTATCATTGATAATCTCTGTAGTACGTATACCATCCAATTCACCGGCCAAGCTAATATCCATCATTACAATATCTGCCTGATTTTCCGCCAGTATATCCAATGCAAATTCCCCAGTTTCAGAAATTGCAATAATTTGATGATTATTTTTCTCCAATGCTTTTTTAAGAAGCAAAGCTGAAACTTGATCATCTTCAACAATAAGTATCTTCAAAGGAAACATAGCTTTTTTGGATTAGCTTTAATAAATAACAAGTTATAAAGATATTAAAAAACTAATCTCTTTCTAAAGGGATAAACACCAAAACTCTTGTACCCTCTCCTTTTTTACTTTCAATTTCAATAGACCCCCTCATTAAATCAATGGCGCTTTTAGTAATTGCTAAACCTAATCCAGTACCTTCATATCGTCTGAGATAACCATTACTTTCTTGTTCAAATGGTTGAAAAATGCGATTCATAAACTCTTCACTGATTCCGACACCTTGATCTTCAATTACTAAAGCCATTTTATCACTTACTTTGTTAATCTTGACAGAAATCAATCCTTTTTCTGAATATTTGATTGAATTACCAATAAGATTATTCAAAACTATCTCAATATATCTCTGATCTATCTTACCCAAAAAAGGCTGTTTTTGATATTTAACAGTCAATAGAATCCCTTTTTTCATTGCTAAAGCCTTAAGAGGCATAAGCACTTTAGCTACAAAATCATTAATATTTGTTTCATTATAATTTAGGTCCATTTTGTTAGCTTCAATTTTTGATAGATCCAATATGCTATTAATTGTACCTAACAACCGCTCACCAGACTCTGTAATGATTTCTAATTGCTCCACCAACTCTTGTTCATCAGCTCGTTGCAAAATAATATTCTCAGCAGTACTCAAAATACCTGTTAGTGGAGTCCTGATTTCGTGGCTCATATTGGATAAAAAGCTACTCTTCATGCGGCTAGACTCCTCAGCTCTTTCTTTTGCTGCCTGTAACCTTTGTTCTTGTTGAGACTGCTTGGTTATATCTCTAAATACTGAAAGAAAAACTCTTTTCCCTTCAAATTCAGTTTTCAATTCAGTAGAAAAATAATCTATAACTTTAATCCCTGATTTAAATGGCATATCCATTTCTAAACTTAGGGTAGTGGAAGCCTCTTGATTAACAAGATTTTCGATTTCTTTTCTCTTAACATCATAAAATGTTGGATCTGAGAAAATCTCCCATAAATAACTATCCTCCAAACTTTTTTCAGATAACCCGACTAATGTCGATAAACTAGGGTTCACCGCAACAATTTTCCCTTCTTCTGTGCTCAAACACAATCCATCTTTGGAGCTCAACCAGACATTTTTAAATTGATCTTCTGTGACGGAGGCCTCATAAATTTTCTCATCAATCGCCTGCTTCAAAATCCCTTTTTCTTTGAGTTGGGTCAAGAGTGTACTCACTAGGTATCCAATTAAAAAGAAAATCAGTAGGACAATTAAAATAAACCACAAACGCAAATAGACTGGCTTAAGAATTTCAAAATCATTAGATGAGACTATGGCTGTTTCGACTTGATTACCCAGGCTGATTTTCATGTGGAAACGATAATTGCCGGGAGGGAGGTTACTAAAAGTAATGGAATTAGATCTAGGATTAACTACCTGCACCCAATCCTCATGAAAACCCTCCAAATAGTAATAAACAATATAATCCAGACTCTGAAGGAAGGAAGGAGCCAAATACTTCACTTCAATAAAATTGGTAGTGGAAGGAACTTGACGCAATTCTTGATTATCTTCATCGGTATTGAGTACAGCCAAAGACGTGATTTCTAATATTGGTGCTGGTAGATCAACATTTTCCTCTAAAGGATTAAAAAGTGATAAGCCTTTATGTGTACCTATCAGCAATTGCCCGCTTGGAGTTTTTCTCAGAGCTCCTCTGTTAATCTCCGAACCCGCTAAACCACTTTTCTCATTAAAATTCTTAATAAGCTTTTCATCGATTAAAAACAAACCCTTGTCAGTACCAGCCCAAACCCTTCCTTGCTCGTCCTGCTTCAATGCATATACAGGTCGCGGGATTTTTTGTCCGTGATATTCAAAATCTTTCAGTCCTTGTTTATTAAAAATCTTTAACCCTTTTTCTGTTCCAACCAAAATACCAGTATCCAACTCCAAATAATCAAAGCCTACAACAAACAAGTGATTGGGGCTTACGCGAATGGAATCATCTGTATACACATTACCTCCTAAAAGCACCATTAATTTTCCATCGGAAATCTCACCAATTTTTCGCACATAAAACTCTCTTAATTGACTTAACTGTTTCCAATGCTCGGTCACTTCATTACGGAATAATTCTTTCCCTCTATCTCGAATAGACGCTTGATATACTTTTCTCTTAGCACTGATAAAAAGAGAATCACCTACCGGAAATACTCCGATTATCTCATCATTAGAAGAAGAGTTAACAAAGTCAATTTTTCTCTGTTCGGGAAAATATTTACCTACACCTTGCTGATGCCCTGAAATCCAAATCTGACCATTTTTGTCTGAAACAATATTCGTAATTCGATTACGGGGTTGACTCAATAACTCAGGAAAGTGTTGTATTGTATAAACTCTACCTTTTTCCCATTGCTGTACTCCATTATTAAACCCAAGGAGATAACTCTCATCCCTCATCACATGCACAGCCGTCACCTCATCGTCTATAAATTCTCTACGGTTGTAATTGACAAACATTAACGAGAAAACATTGACCAACCCTCTCGTGGATGCTAACCAAATAATCCCTTCCCTATCTACCAAAGCAGCAGTCAAGCTATAGGATCGCAAACTTTGCATGGTCTCAATTTTGAGTCTTCTATCCAGTATAGGATCATACTGCATGAGTTGGGAATTAAAAAAAAAGTAGACTTTACCATTATGAATCTGCAGGTATGTGTAATCAACGTGCGTATATTGAGGCTCTTCAAAACCAGCTGTCACAATTTTTTCTACTTTAGTAAGCAAATTACCTTTTGCTAAAAAATTTCTCCCTAAAAAGTAGTAGGTATCTTGATCCTTTGCGACATGATAAATGGAACCAGCAGAAAAAGAATTCTCAATTTCAAAAAAATTGGGTTGTCCTTCTTTAAGTGAAATAATCCTGTTTTCAAAAAATAAAAGCAATTCTCCAGATTCTTCAAAATGAGAATAAAAAAAACCAAGCTCTGAATGAGGTAAATCATAGGACAACCATCTAGACTCTGCTCTATCTTGCAAGTAAAGCTTTTCCTCATCCAACATCACAACTTTTTTATCAGCCCCTTTACCAAAAACAACTACACGCTTATACAACTCGGTAGCTTGAGCTACAATATCTTCGGGAAGCGCTAACTCACGCCATGTCAATTGATCGTAGAAAAAGACTTTGGCTTTTTTGGTATGATTGAACAACCAAACCCATCCATCCTTATCCAAAAACATTCCTATATCATTACTTAACTCAGCCTGTACGGATGCAGGGATGGAAAAAGTCGAAAATCCATCAGAGTAGTAAACCCCCATTGAAGTATTAAACCACATTCTTCCTTTAGCATCCTGAAGAAGACCTTTAATTGTTTCGGAAGGCAAATCCACTCCTCGAATCTGACGATTAAAGGTGAAAGACTGACCATAGAGCCCAAAACCAAAAAAAAGAAATATAACAATAAGTAAATAACACCGCATCGATCACTAAGAATACCGACTAAATTAGAAAAAGTTATGGTAAGTGGAAATTATATGGATAATGTTTATCATTTCTTTTTGCAGTAGACGGTATTCTTTTAATTTTGTGACAAACTAAAAATTAACCGTAGATGAGTGTTTTAGTCAACAAGAATTCTAAAGTGATCGTGCAAGGCTTTACCGGTTCGGAAGGTTCTTTTCACGCACAGCAAATGATAGAATATGGCACCAATGTAGTAGGTGGTGTGACTCCGGGAAAAGGTGGGACTACCCACTTGGAAAAACCCGTGTTTAATTCTGTAGAAGAGGCTGTTCAAAAAACAGGAGCAGACACTTCCATCATTTTTGTTCCACCGGCTTTTGCAGCGGATGCTATCATGGAAGCTGCTGAGGCAGGTATCAAAGTTATCATTGCCATCACTGAGGGAATTCCTGTGGCTGACATGATGAAAGCTAAGCCTTACATCAAAGAAAGAGGCGCTACATTGATCGGCCCTAACTGTCCAGGGGTAATTACTCCAGGAGAAGCGAAAGTTGGAATTATGCCAGGTTTCGTATTTAAGCAAGGCAGAGTAGGTATCGTTTCCAAATCAGGGACCTTGACTTATGAAGCTGCTGACCAAATCGCCAAAGCAGGATTGGGAGTATCTACAGCGATTGGTATCGGTGGTGACCCAATTATTGGTACATCTACCAAAGATGCTGTGCAATTGTTGATGGAAGATCCTGAAACAGATGCTATCGTTATGATTGGTGAAATCGGCGGAAACTATGAAGCAGAAGCTGCAAAATGGATCCGTGAAAATGGTAACAAAAAGCCAGTAGTAGGGTTCATCGCAGGTCAGACAGCGCCTCCAGGACGTAGAATGGGCCACGCAGGTGCTATCATTGGTGGTGCTGATGACACAGCCGCTGCAAAAATGCGTATCATGGGAGAAAATGGTATCCACGTAGTAGATTCTCCTGCTGAAATCGGCGCCGTAATGGCGAAGGTTTTGGGCGTAGAAGCTTAATCGACTAATACAATTACCAGCTTAAATAGCTAGCGAATGATAATAAAACCCGAGGTGAATTCTTCGGGTTTTTTACTTCTATAGGATGGGTTCACTTTTTAACTATTGAAATACTCCTTTTCTGATTATATTTTGAATAAATTACATGAGCCATCATAATCATTTATGCCTCCACAAACCATCATCATCTATTCCTCCGTCGATGGTCAGACTAAAAAGATCTGCGAGTATGTCCAATCTCTTCTGAGTGAGTTCAAGGAAGAAGTCAAACTCCTGAGTATAGAAGATTTTATACAGGAGGAACTTTCATTAGATGTATTTTCTAAAATAATTTTGGCCTCTAGCATTCGCTATGGTAAGCACAATCAGGAGATAACTGCGCTTATACATCAGGAGCATCAAATACTCCAAACCAAGACAGCTGCATTCATTTCCGTCAATCTGGTAGCTAGAAAAAAAGAAAAAAGTAGCTACAACACCAATCCCTATGTCATCAAATTTCTTCAAACCATTCCTTGGAAACCTACGGTAACAGCAGTTTTTGCAGGCCAATTGAATTACAAAATCTATTCTTTTTGGGATAAATTACTGATCCGTCTGATTATGAAATTAACCAAAGGGCCTACTGACCCAAACACCGATATAGAATACACAGATTGGGAAGCTGTAGATGCCTTTGCCAAAAAATGGCACAGCCTTAAATAAGTACTTATTTTAAGCAGATCACTTCAGTCATTAGCTAAGTTTTATTAGTTTAGGAACTTATTGATGCAAGCTTATGAGAACTTTTTACACAGAGCATGGGAAAATAGTCTTTGATTCGAATAGAATCTTGATTGAGGATAATGCTAAAAAGGAAAAATACACCCAAATATTTTTGGGTTCTATGGGATTTTTACTTGGACTGTCAATGATTTATAAATCTTTTACGGAAGGGTTTATTTCAGAATTTGGAATCTTTATTTGTCTTTTAAACGCTATACTCATCATTTTGTACCTCATGCGAGATTTTTCAAATGAAATTCCATTTTCAAAAATCCAATCGATCCGAGTAAAAAATAGATTGGGAAATGTGTATTTAAAAATCAAGCTTACCAATAATCGAGCAAGGTATGTCCGCGGAGCTTTTACAAAAGAGAAGCTAGAAAATTTTCTGGCAGAAGAATTTCAAAAAAATAGCCTTTCACCAACAAGAGTTTAGAGAAAGGCTATATATAAGCGTTGATTTTTTCTTTTTTAATACGCTCGTACCACTTTACCTTCCATATAGTTGGCAAATGCACGATTAACCACACGCATACCTCCCGAAGTCGGGAAATCGCCTGTAAAATACCAATCCCCTAAGTGATCTGGTATGCATTTATTGAGATTTTCTACTGTTTGATACAATACCTTGACCTCTGCGCGTATTTCAGGTGTAGTAATGATTTCTGCAATTTTATCTGAGATCTCCTGATCGGTAAAGGGTGCATATAACTCCTTTACATAATTATCGGTCAGAATCTGCTGCGTAGTACACTTCTCATATACCTGGTCCATCAAATTATCGATCCCACGTTCCTTTAATAAGGCTACAGCTGCTCTAAAAGCAATGAAGTCCTTCATCTTGGACATATCAATACCATAGCAATCAGGATATCGGATTTGAGGAGCAGAAGACACTATCACAATCCGCTTGGGATTTAGCTTATCCAAAGTCGTCAAGATACTTTTCTCCAAAGTGGTACCGCGCACAATGGAGTCATCAATTACCACCAAGGTATCAATACCTGCCCTGACTACCTCATAGGTGGTATCGTACACATTCGCTACCATGGCATCTCTATCCGAGTCATTGGTAATGAATGTCCGTAACTTCACATCCTTACTCACCAACTTCTCAACTCTCGGACGGAAATTGAGCAACTCTTCCAAATCTTCTAAGTGAGGCTTACCCTCTAATAGAATCTCTTTTCTCTTAGCTGCCAAATAATCTTCCAACCCCTCAATCATTCCCAAAAAGGCTGTTTCGGCAGTATTGGGAATGTATGAGAAAACTGTATTTTTCAGATCAAAATCAATCGCCTTCAATACCTGTGGAATCAAAGCCTTACCGAGCAGTTTCCGCTCCCGATAGATATCCGGATCTGTACCTCTTGAAAAGTAAATACGCTCAAAACTACACGACTTGCGCTCACGGGCAGGTAGAATTTCATGCTCTGCGTAAGATCCGTTTTTATTGATGACCAAGGCGTGCCCCGGTTGAATTTCTTTAATTTCATTATAATCAACGTTGAATGCTGACTTGATAGCTGGCTTTTCGGAAGCCACTACAACAAACTCATCGTCTGCAAAGTAATACGCCGGACGAATCCCTGAAGGATCTCTTACAACGAAGCTACTTCCATTTCCAATCATACCCGCCATTGCATATCCTCCGTCAAAGTCTCTACAAGACCTCCGAAGAATCCTTGCCACATCCAATTCATTTTCGATGATATGCGTCAGCTGCTCGTTGGTATATTCGTGTTTGTATTTGTCAAAAATCCGTTGGTTTTCTTCATCCAAAAAGTGCCCGATTTTTTCCATGACTGTTACGGTATCAGTCTTTTCTTTGGGATGCTGTCCCAATTGTACTAATTTATCAAAAAGTTCCTCTACATTGGTCATGTTGAAATTTCCAGCCATGACTAAATTCCTACTTCTCCAGTTATTTTGCTTTAAAAATGGGTGGCATGTTTCTATGCTATTTTCTCCGTGGGTTCCGTAGCGAAGATGGCCTAACCAAACCTCCCCAGTAAAAGCAATGTTTTCCTTCAACCAAGCTGCATCCAAGATACCTTTTTCTCCTGCCTGCTTTTTCGCTTTTTTATATTTCTTCTGGATTTTTTCGAAGATATCATTGACTGCTTGAGGCTCTATCGAACGGTACCGACTGATATAACGAGTCCCTGGAGATGTATTGATTTTGATATTGGCCACACCTGCACCATCTTGTCCCCTATTGATCTGCTTTTGCATCAATACATACAACTTATTAGGGATAAAAAGCGGTGAACCGTACTTATCTAGGTAATATTGAGGGTCTTTCCTCAATCGAATCATGGCAATACCACACTCGTGCTTGATTTGATCACTCATTTGATTTGGGCAAAATATCCTGGAGAATGCAAAGGTAGCTCTTTTTTAGAAGTTTATAGAAGCTTTAAAAAATTGATTTCACTTTTATTTCGTCACAAGTGCGGATTCTACATAAAACCTTTTTCTTCAACATTTATACCTTGGCAATCTTTACATCCAAAAACGGCATCCACTCCTCCGCATTACGCATTGCATATTCAGCCAAATAAAAGCTCAAGGTAGGTTTAAATGGCTGAGAACGCAATTTCAAACCGGACTGCTCGGGTGATTTATCTCCTTTATAGACATTGCAGCGATTACAAGCGGTAATCAAGTTTGTCCAACTTGTCTTTCCTCCTTTTGATTTTGGAATGATATGATCAATAGTCAGGTTTTTGGTTGACCCACAATATTGGCATTCGTTTCCATCTCGTTTAAATAAATTATTCCTATTTAAGAGTACACTTTTAAACGGAATGTTTTTGTATTCATTCAAGCGGATGACCGCAGGATATTTAAATTCTTGACTGACGGTTCGAATCGACAAATTATCAAAATGGCTTAAGGTAGTCACCTTATCTAAAAATGAAAGAACAAGCGCTTTCTGCACCGTGACAACGCCCACGGGCCTGTGATCCAAATTCAACACCAATACTCGTTTTTCCATCACCCACTAATATAAAATCTTTGTGTGGAAAAACCTGTTGTTCAAAAGGAATGTTTTTAAAACTTCATTCTTTCTAGCTCCCGTTTGGTGTCTTTTGCCTTGATGCTTTCGCGTTTGTCGTGTAGTTTTTTACCTCTTGCCAAGGCAATTTCCACCTTTGCCAGCCCTTTGTCATTGATAAAAACCCGAACAGGAATTATGGACAGACCTTTTTCAGAAAACTTTCCTTCAATTTTATCCAATTCCTGTTTATTGAGCAAAAGTTTACGCTCTCGGACAGCATCGTGGTTATAACTCGCTGCCATGGAGTATGGGGCAATGTGCATTTGCTTGATAAACAACTCCCCTCTCCTAAAATAACAATAGGCCTCTGTCAAAGATACCTTACCTTCCCGGATGGATTTGATCTCTGTCCCCTTCAACTGAATCCCCGCCACATATTTATCAATGAATTCAAACTCAAAACTTGCCTTCTTATTCTTGATATTTATGATTTTCTCAAATCTATTTTTCTTCGTTGTCATCGTTACTCCTCAATTTGGTTTCCCTGAGTTAAAACTCAGGGCTATTGATTTTTTATTCGCATCAAACTTCTCGCTTCTAATCTCTCACTTCTCGTCTCTCACTTCTCGTCTCTCACTTCTCGTCTCTCGCTTCTAATCTCTCGCTTCATCCAATCTTCATCCTCGCCTCCGGCACTACATCCAAGCCCACAAACTCCCCTTTCAAATACTTGTAATGCGCAGCCATTGCGATCATAGCCGCATTATCTGTACAGTATTCAAATTTTGGCACGTAGACATTCCAATGATGCTTTTGGGCCAAGGATGCTAATTCATCCCGCAAACCGCTGTTGGCAGAAACTCCACCAGCTATAGCGATTTCCTTGATTTTGTACTGATTGGCTGCTTTTTTAAGCTTTTGCATCAGCATTTTGATCAAGGTGTATTGAACAGACGCCGCTATATCTGCCAAGTTTTCTTCAATAAACTGAGGGTTTTCTTTTAATCGATCTCTTAGGAAATAAAGGACCGCAGTTTTGATACCAGAAAAAGAAAAATTCAAACCTGGCATATCAGATACCGGAAATTCGAATGCCTTTGGATTTCCTTCTTTGGCATATTTATCGATCAAAGGACCTCCGGGATATGGTAACCCCATAAGTTTGGCCGTCTTGTCAAAGGCTTCTCCAACTGCATCATCCGTTGTCTCTCCGATGACCTCCATATCCAAGTAGTCTTTCACCAAGACCAATTGCGTATGCCCTCCACTGACCGTCAAACAAATAAATGGAAACTTAGGCTTAGGATCTTCAATAAAATGAGCCAAAATATGCGCTTGCATATGATTGATATCAATCAATGGGATGTCCAAGGCAAATGCCATAGCTTTAGCAAATGACACCCCCACCATTAGGGAACCCATTAGCCCTGGACCTCGCGTAAAAGCTATCGCAGATAATTCTTCTTTGGCAATACCTGAAGATGCTATTGCTTCATGAATGACAGGAATCAAGTGCTGCTGATGGGCTCGGGAAGCCAACTCAGGAACAACCCCACCATATTTTTCATGGACAGATTGCGTTGCGATTATATTATTAAGTACTTTGCCATCAGAAATAATAGCTGCGGACGTTTCATCACAGGATGATTCGATGGCGAGAATAGTTATTTTCATTTGAGATTGACCCTTGGAAAAGAAGCGGAAAGTTACGGAATTTTTATGGAAAGCCTTGAAGCTACTGACAAGGCTAACGGTCTTTCTTGTATTACTGTTAATTCTCATTGCCGGACTTTTACAAATTCCAGCAATTCAAACGAGACTTTCAACGGTACTAACCAATTATTTGAGTGAAAGGACAGGCTTTGAAACCAGTATCGATCGGGTAAAAATCCGCTGGTGGGATGCCGTAAGCTTGGAAGAAGTCCGTATTCTTGACCATCACGACAGTTTGATGGTGGACTTGAGGGAGGTTTACATTGATTTTTCTATCAAGGGATTGTTTGACCGTAAAAATCCAGCTGTGGATCAAATAAAAATGGAAGAAGGAAATGTTCGTTTATTGTTCCATCCACAGGAATCTTACCTCAACATCTCTGAATTTATTGCACGAATCAACGACCTTTTTCCAGGTACCCCAAGAGACCCTGAAAAGGAACCTGTGAAATTCACCATCACCAACATTAATTTCAAAAACACCTCTGTGGATATCCTTAATTATGGAGCAACGCCTGTCACGGATGGTTTTGATCACAACAACCTTAACTTCAGAAACTTGATTGCTGATGCAGATAATTTTTACAGTAAAGGCCCAGAAATTGGTTTCAAACTCAACTATTTAAGAGGCGTAGAGGCCAATTCTGGTTTGGAGTTTCAGCAACTCAAGACTATTTTCACTTATACGCCTACTTTTATGGAATTCGATGGACTGTACCTCCGTTCCAATCAAACTGAAATTAAAGAATACCTTCTTTTTTCCTACGAGTCCCTAGATGCTTTATCTAATTTCAACCAAGAAGTAAGCTTAACTGCACGCTTGGACGAGACGATTTTGCATTTGCGTGATTTACGGATCTTTGCACCTACCCTACCTGAGTTTGATGACAAAATTACCTTAAGCGGAGAAATCGGAGGTACCGTAGAGAAACTTTTCTCCGAGCAGCTTCTCATTAGATTTGGGCAACGAAGCGCACTCTTTGGAAAGTTTGATATTGATGGTCTGCCTTATCTAGATCAAACATTTTTTAAAATGTCCCTGATGAACTCTATCCTAAACAGTGCAGACCTTGCGCCCTATATCAGTGAGGAAAGTAGGCAAGAGTTAAATAAATTTCGGGATATTAGATTTGACACTGACTTTTCTGGATACTTGGACTTTTTTACGGCAAATGGGAATTTCCGTACAGCAATCGGAACACTCATTGGCCGCTTAAACTACAGAAAAGTCAACAACGAGCCCACCTACAATGGCCGTGTGGAACTCAGAAACCTGGATATGGGGATTCTTTTGGAAGACCGGGAACGGTTTCAAAAAGTAAATCTTACAGGAAATATCAAGGGTAAAGGACTGACGCTTGCCAATACCTTGTTGGAAGTAGATGCCGACATCCGTAGCGCAGGAATTAATGGGTATAACTACGTCAATATTCAAACTGCGGCAACCTACGGTCGTGATTTGTTCAAAGGAAATCTCAAAGTCAACGACCCAAATCTCAAGGCCTCTTTTGATGGGGTTCTAGATCTACGACAGCAAAAAGATTCCATTCAACTACAGGTAAAAATAGATACGGCCTTTCTGAAGGAGTTAAATTTTGTGGATAGGGAAACATTTGTCAGTGGAGAAATAGAAATGGATACTAAGGGGATTACCTTGGATGATATTGAAGGAATCGCCCGCTTCAAAAATGTTAACCTCAGCTATGAAGGGAGAAACCTTTACATCGACAATTTCTTTTTCCAATCCCTTTTCACAGAATCCTCCCGATTAATTTCCCTTAATTCAGACTTGCTTGTAGCTAGTATCAATGGCAACTTCAAGGTAGCGCAACTCATAGAAGATGTACAAGATCTAAGCTCAGAATATTTGGCCATCCTGACTAACGCTACTGATAAAATTGAATTTCAAAACAAAAAGGAAATAGACCCTTACAATATTGACATCAACCTTAATTTCATCGATATCAATCCCATTATCAACTTGGTGGAACCCCGGATTTCGATTTCTAAAAATACCTTGATAGAAGGCGCATTCTATCAAACACCTGACAATACCATCCTGAATTTCTTCTCCAGCATTGATTCAATTTACTACCAGGAAAATTTCTTTTTCAACAATAATATCGACTTCAATACTTCCAAACTGGTAAATTCATCTGATGTATTGGCTTCTTTTTACATTTATTCCAAAACCCAACAGCTACGATCGGGATTAACCTTTGACAATTTAGCAATCGAGGCTATCTGGGATGAAAATCAGGTGGGTCTGTCCTACAGCCAAGACCAATTGCAGTCAGGAAGTTACATCCGAGTCGATAATGAAATCACCATCTTCCCTGATCATACAGAGATAATATTTTCCCCATCCGAACTGAAAATTCTTGATAAAATCTGGAGATTTGATCCCAACAATCAAATTTTCATCACTGGAAACAACATCTTGGTAGATAACCTGAAACTTTTTAACCAAGCACAATTCATTTCCCTGGCAGGTCAGATATCCGCTTCTAATCCTGAAGCTGTGTTAGGTCTGGAGATTAATCAATTGAATCTGGACTTTTTCAATACACTGAGCACCAAAGACTTTCAGGGAATTGCCAATGGACAGTTTGCCCTGAGTAATTTTTATCAATCCTTGCTGGTCTTAGGTGAGCTTCGGATAGATGAGATGTTAATCAATAATTTTTTGATCGGAGATATCTTAGCTTCCACCTATTCTGCCGAGAACAATATCAATTTGGAGATTGAAAATATCCGAAACGGTCAAAAAGTAATTGAAATCAAAGGCTACCTAGGAAACAATGAGGAAGAACAAAACATAGGATTGAATGCGAGCTTAAAAGATGCAAATCTATCAATTATCGAACCATTCCTATCAGATTATATCACTCAAATTGATGGTACAGTCACCGGGGACTTTAGTATTGAAGGCTCTCTGAACTTTCCGGTAATCAATGGAACAGGAAGAGTAAATGAAGGAAAACTGCTTATCAATTACCTGAATACTTACTATACCATTGATGGTAATCTACTTTCCACCTTAAATGAAATCAGCTTTCGTGAGCTTGTCATTCAAGATGTCAATGGAAATCGTGCCCGGATGAGAGGCGGCATTTCTCATGATTATTTTTCTGATTTCATTCTAGATATCCGTTCCAATCTTGAAAACTTCCAAGTGTTAAATACCAGCATCCGTGACAATGATCTGTTTTATGGAACCGCCTATGCAACAGGAACCTTGGAGATATTTGGTGCTGCCAACAACTTGGATATCGTGGCGAGAGCCACCTCTCAACCTAATACGAGAATATTTATTCCTTTTGGAACTTCATCTACCCAAGCCCAAGAAGATTTTATCACCATTATCAATGTTCGGGATTCCAGTAAGGTTGCCGCATCCTTCGAAGACAGCATCGAAAAGCTGGCAATTAATAATGTCCGGATGAATTTTGTCTTAGACCTTACCCCGGATGCTTATGCTGAAATATCCATTGACCCAAGAACAGGGGAAAGTATCCAAGGCCGAGGAAGAGGGGTCTTGACATTGAACATCGATACCCAAGGAAATTTCTCCATGAATGGGAATTATGAAATAACGGAAGCACGCTACAACTTCTCACTCTATAATATTATCAATAAGGAGTTCATTGTACAGCCTGGTGGTAGAATTTCCTGGTTTGGAGATCCATTTGAGGGAATCATGGACATCAAAGCCTATTATCAGGAATCTGTCTCCTTACAAAATCTCCAAAACAACCCAAATGCGACCATCGACGATCCACAAATGCGCAGAAGATGGCCGCTACGTGTGCTAATGGATTTGCAAGGGAATTTACTATCCCCTGAGATCACCTTCAATTTTGACTTTGGGCAATTCCCCTCAGAGGGAAATGTGCAAACCTATATCTCAGCATTCCAAAACCGTATTGCCAATGATGAGCAAGAGAAAAACAGGCAGGTTTTCTCTGTCATCATGATGCGTTCACTCTCTCCAGAAGGACAATTCTCCGGTGTTTCCAACATTGCTACTTCCAATTTAAGCCAATTACTTTCTTCCCAACTCAACTCTTTTATCGCACAGGTAGATCAAAACCTGGAAGTGGATATTGATTTGGCAAATTTGGATCAGAGCGCTTTGGAAACTTTCCAGCTACGTGTAGCCTACACCTTCCTTGACGGTAGACTTCGGGTGACCCGTGACGGTGGATTTACAGATTTACAGGGCAATGCTGACTTAAATAGCATTGCAGGCGATTGGCAAGCGGAATACTTACTTACAGAAGATGGACGCTACCGTATGCGGATCTATAACCGAAACAATTTCAATACCTTTACCTCTCTTTCATTGGCGAGAAATGTAGCCACTTATGGTGTTTCCTTATCTCAGAATCTTTCCTTCAACTCATTCTCAGAACTGATCAATCGCATCAGAAATAGAAGAACATCCTTTGACTTGATCAATGATTCTGACGATTTTCTAAGAGAGGAATACCGAGAAGGATGGACCGAGATTCCATTAGAAAACCTAGAGAAAAAACTTCAAGAATCTGAAAAAAAGAGCACATCTCGCTCAAATTTCTACAGAAAAGAAGATGATCATGCAAACATTTTTGGAAGCTATCATCTTCTACAATGAAAATAGCTATCATGGAAAAAGTAAGTATATTCTGGTTTAGAAGAGACCTTAGATTAGAAGACAACCGAGGCTTATATCATGCCTATACCCAAGAAAAAAATGTATTGCCTTTATTTATTTTTGATCGGGAAATCCTAGACGATTTGGAAGATAAAACTGATGCGAGGGTTACTTTTATTCACCAACAAATCCAAAGACTATCTCAAGAATTGGCTGCATTCGGCAGTTCAATTTTAGTCAAATACGGGAAGCCTTTGGAAGTCTATCAAGAATTGATGGAAAAGTATGACATCCTGAATGTCTATACCAATCGGGATTATGAGCCCTACGGCATCAGTAGAGATTTGGAAGTCAAAAACCTATTGGACACAAAAGGCATACAATTCTTGGATTTCAAAGACCAAGTAATCTTTGAAAAAGAGGAAATCGTCAATGGAAGTGGTGATTTCTACAAAGTATTTACCCCTTACAGCAGGGTGTGGTTGGATAAATTCCAAAAAGCCACCATTCAATTAGTATCCTTGAATCCTTCAAATAATACTTTTTTTCAAACTGACGCTATTTCTATTCCAAGTTTGGAAGATATGGGCTTCCAGGCTAGCTCTATTCAAATTCCCCCCTTGGAAATCAATCAGGCTTTGATCCAAAAATATGATCAGGTCAGAAATTTTCCCGCGATCAATGGGACCACTCGATTGGGAATTCACCTTCGCTTTGGAACCATTTCTGTGCGGAAATTAGCTTTAGAGGCCAGTAAGTTGAACGCTACCTATCTCAATGAATTGATCTGGAGAGAGTTTTACATGATGATTTTGTACCATAACCCACAGGTGGTGGATAAAGCATTTAAGCCAGCCTATGATGAAATTCCTTGGAGAAACAGTGAAGAGGATTTCCAAAAATGGTGTGATGGAAAAACAGGCTTTCCGATCGTGGATGCAGGTATGCGCGAATTAAACGCTACCGGATACATGCATAATCGTGTCAGAATGATCGTAGCCAGCTTCCTTACCAAGCATTTGTTGATTGATTGGAGATGGGGAGAAGCATATTTTGCAAAAAAACTCTTAGATTTCGAGCTTTCTTCCAACAATGGGGGCTGGCAATGGGCAGCTGGCACAGGAACCGATGCACAGCCTTACTTCCGGGTATTTAATCCGGACTCCCAAACGGAGAAGTTTGACAAAGAACTTAAATACATCAAAAAATGGGTTCCTGAATATGGAACATCAGCATATCCAAAACCCATGGTTGATCATAAATTTGCTCGTGAACGGGCAATCAGCACATACAAAGAGGCATTAAATTCATGAATATAGGCGATAAAGTCCGCTTGCTCCACGGAAACGAAGAAGGGGTAATAACCAAAATTTCGGGTTCTAAAGTAGAAATAGAAATTGAAGATGGGTTTAGAATCCCCGCACTCAAAAATGAGGTAGTGGTAATTTCTGCATCTGAGAGGATCCTTTTTGGTGAAAAAGAAGCAGAGATCCCTGTAATTTCTGAAAAGCAACAAGCCGTCAGTAGTAAGGATTCTGGGGTGTTTTTGAGCTACATCCCACTCAATGACCAAGCACACGCGGTTTATATTTCAAATAATTCCTCAAAGAGTTATTTAGTAGTAGTTTCCGAAGTATTTGGGAGCAATTCTCAGACAATCGTAGCAGACACGCTTCTACCATCCAAGTCTCATAAAATCACTGAAAAAAATATTCGGGACTTTGAAGAATGGCCAAATCTGATGGTTCAGCTGATTACAATCAATAAAAAGATTGAGAAAACCGAACCAATCGTTTCCAAAACCTACAAATTCAAAGCATCTGCCTTTTTCAAAAGCAAAGGGGTGGCTCCAGTCCTAAATAAAACCGGTTATGTATTCAATGTTACCGAACAAGCAAAACCGCTGGATATTCAATCTTTGAATCAGGAATTGCAAACAATTCAACCTAAAGCAGCCCCTTCTTTCCCCAGACCTCCGAAAGAAGTGGACTTGCATATTGAAAAACTCACCAAAGATTATGACCTGATGAGCAATTCCGAGATGCTAAAACTGCAACTCGAGGTATTTGAAAAGAATCTAAACTATGCAATTGCAGGGGGGATGGATGAAATATCTTTTATTCATGGGATAGGAAATGGCGTTCTTCGAAAAGAAATTCACAGATATTTGAGTCAATTGCCAAATATTAAGTACTTTAAGGACACACAAAAAAGCCCATTTGGATATGGGGCAACCTTAGTCAGAATTTCATAAGCCATGCAAGGTAAACTCTCCCCGCTGTTTCAGCCTTTTCATCAGCAGTTTCATGAAGGAAAATCGCTGTTCAATGCACTAAGCAAGCAATTCAGAGGAAAGAAAGCTGTAGAATTGGAGCAAAAACTCATTTTTTTGGAAATCTATGTGGACCTTTTAGCCAAGATTCACTTCAAAGAAGATCAGTTGAAGTTTCAGGTTTTTTCTCCTTTCAAAGGAATATTCAAAGGCCTAAAGAAGGTCAAGCATATCCGGATTATTCTTGCTCAGTTGGAGATTTACAAAGTAAGCACTGGTGAAACCTTCAATTCCTACGAAAAATTCTTACTTTCTGAAAAAAATAGACTTTACACGGAGGTCTACGATATGATTGTGGGTGCTCCTTTGAAAATTTGGGAAGATCTATACGAGGAGGCTTACAAGTATAGTCATGGCATCAAGCCATTGGCCATCAACACTGCTACGACCAAAATCATTGAGGAAGAGTTGGAGTTTTTCAATTTGGAAAACAAACACAAGCTAGAATACAAAGGCATCAAAGATATTTACGAAGGTGTGCGTGTTATTACGGCCTTGGAAAATATACGAATTGAAATTGGTTTCAATCCAATATTTGTTTCTGCTGTCCACGTATACTTGACCACTTTTCAGAAGAACCTCCTGGACTGGTATGAAAATCATTTGCTGATGCAACACATGATCAGCTATCTTTCCGATAAGGAGAATGTTTCCAAAAAATATTTAGACCTGCTTTCAAAACTAAAGGAAAACAAAAAAACCTACACACTTCAGGTAGAGAAGGAGTGTAGGTTTTTGTTTAATAACATTATCCGCTAAACTTAGCCAATCTTTGCGAGTGCCTGCTTTAAATCTTCTTTCAAATCGTCCGCGTCCTCTATTCCCACACTAAGACGAATCAAGGAATCAACCAAGCCAACTTTTTCCCGCTCTTCTTTAGGGATAGAAGCATGCGTCATCGTCGCAGGGTGACCACATAAAGATTCTACTCCGCCTAATGACTCTGCTAATGCAAAATAATGAAGGTTCTCTAATACTTTATTAGCATCTTCTATGCGGTTACCTTTAATGGTGAAAGAAATCATCCCTCCAAAATCCCTCATCTGTGTTTTAGCCACCTGATGATTGGGATGATCTTCAAATCCTGGCCAATACACTTTATCTACCATAGGATGTGTTCGTAAAAAAGCCGCAATGGTCTTTCCGTTTTGACAATGACGTTCCATCCGGATATGCAAGGTCTTGATACCTCTCAGCACCAAAAAGCAGTCCTGAGGTCCTGGAGTAGCGCCACATGCATTTTGAATAAATGCCAATCGCTCTGCTAAATCATCGTCATTGACAATGATCGCACCCATGACCACATCCGAATGGCCTGCTAAATACTTGGTAACCGAATGCATGACGATATCGGCACCTAAATCCAAGGGATTCTGTAAAAAAGGAGTAGCAAAGGTATTGTCCACCGCTAACAAGACTCCATGTTTTTTGGCTACCGCTGCAATCTTGCTGATATCTACAATATTCATCATAGGATTAGTAGGGGTCTCTGCCCAAATCAGCTTGGTATTTTCATTGATGGATGCCTCAATAGAAGCAGGGTCTTCCATGGATACAAAATGGAATTTTATTCCATAGCGCTGGAAAACCTTGGTGAAAATGCGGTAAGACCCACCGTACAAATCATTCGTGGAGATTACCTCATCGCCTGGGTTCAGCAATTTGATAATCGCATCAATTGCTCCCAAACCTGAGGAAAAACAAAGGCCATATTTGCCATTTTCCAAGGCTGCGAGATTATTCTGTAAAGCTGTACGGGTAGGATTATGTGTTCTGGAGTATTCATAGCCCTGATGATCTCCCGGAGAACGTTGCACATAAGTGGACGTTTGAAAGATTGGGGTCATGATCGCTCCTGTACTTGGATCTGGTTCTACACCAGCATGTATGGTTTTTGTTCCGAATTTCATAAGTCAACTGTGAAAGTTTATGGGTTTACTTCTGTTTTTTTTCTTTTCTTGCGCCTTGGCAGCCCAAAGATGACAAAAATGAGAAGTATTATCAAGGAATTTAAAACTGGCATCCAAGAGAATTTGTTTTTGGGCCTAGCGATCCTATGGGTCAGCATCATGCCAAGTTTGGGAACCTTGATAGCTACGCCATTGGTCTTGAAAGGGAGCAACTACTTAGCGAAATTCCCTTGGTTGAATCCGTTTTCCCTCTTGGTTACTTGTATTTTTCTGACACTCCTAATGGGACTTGCCTTGCTACCGACTACTATGGTTGCTGTATTTTCTGGTTTCCTTTTTGGCTGGAAAATAATTCCTTGGCTGGTAGCTTCCTATGCAGCAGCATCTCTTCTAGGCTATTTTTGGGGCAGAATGGTTACCAAAGAAGGATTAGATTTCTTGATCAAACGCTATCCTCAAGTAGGAACAGCCATTGCAGAGCGTTCTCATAGCATCCCTCAATTGATTTTTTTCATAAGGATAAGTCCGGTAATTCCTTTTGCTTTATCTAATCTCCTATTTGCATTTGTGCAAACTGGCTGGAAGAAATTACTTATTTGGGGAACCATCGGTATGTTGCCACGCACCTTAGTAGCTTTTTACACAGGTACTATTGCCAATGACCTTTTTGATGCCATCAACCAAGGGGATGATAGGCTGAAGATTTGGATATTTATCGGATTCCTGATTGTCAGTACTTGGGGAATTTGGAAAGTGATCCGCTCGAGAAACTAGCTTATCGAAGCAAATACATTTTACCATACCCTTGCCTAAAGGCCCGGTCTCCAGCAGTATTTCTCAATTCTACAAAAGCTCCATTTTTACGAACCAACACCCGGTAGATATACACACCATTGGCCAATTGATCCCCAAATTCATCCCGACCATCCCAGGCATATTCAGTCAGGTTATTACCAATTCGTAGTGGTCCCAATTCATCCTGCAAAATCTCTCGGACTACTCTTCCTGTTACCGTCATGATTTGAATTTTAATCTGATCCGGCACTTCATTTCCTGTAACGGTAAATACAAAGCGAACGCTCGTACTAAAAGGGTTAGGATAAGGGTAGAAATTGGTAATAGTAGCTTCATTGATTACCTCAAAATTGATCTCATAAGGCCTATCTACACCCAAATCCTCTGTCACTACCCGTAAGGTATACATCCCATCCTCCAATGGACCGGGGCGCATTTCTATTCTAAATCCAGAATTTTCGGTAGCTTCTGTCCAGAATACCCGAGGGTCGGAGAAGTTTATCCTTGCAAACTGACAGCCCTCACATTGCTTACGCAAGAACATTTCTAGGCCAAGGGTATCCCGCTTCAAAATCAAACTTTGCTCATTTTTAAGCAAGGTGGTGATCATAACGGAAGGAGATACAATATCCCCATCCATGATATACACCCCATCAAAACTTACATCCAAAATAGCTGTCGTATTATCTGGTATCACTGTGATATACTCTCCCAAATCAATCAAGTTATTGCGGAAAGTCTGTTCCATTTGAATTCTTGGATTGGCAAAAACCTCAATTTCATTTTCTCCCGGTTTCCCAATAGAATTAAACAGCACATCAAATTCAAACTTTTCACCAGCCTTCAAAGCAGGGAATTTCCGAGTAAAATTCAGGACTGTTCTTGAGGTGGTATTCCTTATTTTCCAATCTACCTGAATTGAGTCGAGGAAATCATATTTAGAAATATTCAAAAACTCAAACTTCAATACAACTTCTTGTCCCTCTTGGAGGGTGATTTTTTCATCTCTGTTTTTAAATAACAATACTCCCTCAGGCACCCCAGTAAAATTAACCTGCCACTTGGTCAGCTGAGATGGTGCGGTGGAATTAGGATCATCCATAGCGTACCGCAAGCGTAGGAATGGATAGGTAGCCGGATTAATTAAACTCAAATCAGCCAAACTTTCATTGACATTGGAAAGCAACACCTGTTCTTCACCGGAAGCCCTCACACCAATGACATCAAAATGGGAAAGTTCTTCATTAAACCAATCTCTACGATTGATCCGGTTAAAGAATAGTTTCCAATCAGATGCCGGTCCAATTCGGGGAGTTATAATTGACCCAGAAGTAAAATAACCTTCAACTGAGATTTCAAACTCAATGATTTGCTCATTCGTTTCCAGTTCTATTCCTCGTTGAGCTACGATTTCTACGGCCTCTCCCGGCCGCATACCCTTTTGTCCGTAAAGGATGTATGGATCTCCATTTTTCAGATTTCTCAATACGGCCTCATTCGCCCCGACCTCTCTCAACTTTTGGAAAGCAATATCAGGCCACTGTTCATAATTGACATTGCCTACAGAGAAAATAACCACAAAATCCCCATCCCTTAAACCATTGATATAATCAATCAAAAAGGTTTGTCCAGGATTACTGATTTGGGCATTCCGTATACTTTGAATTACCTGAGGTACCCGACCACAGCTACGACCATCCAAAATATCGAAACCAGGAACAGGAATCACCAAATACGGGGTCAAAGACTTTTGTTCAAATGCTACCAAACCAAGTGAACCATCTGGACATAAACGAGAATTGGCATTGTTGACATTATCAATAATGTATGGAACCCCATCTAGATAAAATTGGGTATTTCTAAAGGTAAGTGAGTCTGCCTGATTACCAAAGGTAAACACTCCAATATCCAACGAATTGGTCTGATAATTCCATCTGCGTTGATTGGCATCAAAGACCACATTATCCAAGATGTTAGTCTGTAATTCGGCAACTTCTCGCTGCGTCCAGCCTTCCGGACCATTTCGGATATAAGAGAAGCTACTGCTTGTCCATTCATTGCTTTCGCCCTCCTGCGGTTGAAGGAATCGCGTTCGCCAAAAGAAAGTCAAGGAATCTCTCGCTTGTATATTCTGGAACAAGTCCAATTTCCAACTCAAAATATTGGTAGTCGTAATCCTATTCTCCCGACGGTTAGAACTATTAAATGTAGGAGATGTATCAATCTGCACCACAATCGTCCGCTGATTAATAGATTTTCCAGGTATCTGCGCAACCAATTCGACTTCCCGTTCATTGACAATCCCAAAAGAACTTGGCAACAAATGAATGGTACCACTCAAAGGAATAAAACGACTGACGGTAATCAGGTTATTCATGAATGTCATTTCAGGAATGGCTCGATCAGTATTGATTTCTATACTGAATGTATTCTCACCAAAAGCTGGTAAACCTGTGTTAGGAACTGCAAAACTGATGGTGTCTTTTCTAAAGACTCCTGCAATTTTTTTCAACGGATAGGTAATATCCGTTCCATCCGGAAGTCGTCTGCTGATTTTAAAATTGACTGAATCTGTATTGACAATACCAAGATTTCTCAGGACAAATTTCAGCTCCAGAGAATCTGATAAAGCATTGAAGATATCTCCCTCATAAGCTCCCAAATAGACCTCTGACTCTATAACAGAATAGTCCGCCTTATTGGCTGGAAACATTCGAACTGCTGGGTCACCAAGCATTACCAACTGTTCCCCATGTGATCGATTGACAGGTGAATCTCCGTACAATCGATAAAACATTCGTTCTGTTTCTCTTTTAACCACACCAACAGGTCTATGAATCATTGTGGAATCAGCAAATGCATTAAAATAGAAAGCTTCAGAATACCGCCTTAAAAATACATCAATACCCAAGCTAGCATGTGCTAAAAAATTTGATGCCCCTTTTTTCGGAGTTACTATCCAATCTTCACCGAAAGTGTATGCATTCCCGAATGCATTTCCAGCATCACAGCCATTCAAAAGTAAGACTGGGTATTTTCCTTGATTATTATAACCAACTGTCGGATCCGATGCAAACCCAATTTCAATATCTATTACAGTTGGTGCCCCATGACCAAAAAATGTAATGAGACCAAGACCTTTGTTTACATCACTTGTAATATCAATTAACTCAATGGTGGAATTTGAACGTTTTCTATAAGTTGTGACATTGCCTCCCAAAAATTTACCTTCTGCTATCGTTTTAAAACCATTCAAAAAATTATAAAAACGCTGTAGTTCAAACGCACTTATACCTCCACTGAGATGTACTATGTCTTTCAGCCACGAAGCATCGTATCCTAAAGCATCTTTTTCTTTAACTTTATCCAAATAATCAGCCACTTGCTGAGAGTTCCTTACGGGTAATCTGCCAATAGCTACCTCACCGACATAGGGATCTTCTGGATTCAAACCCATCGCGTAATTATTATCTGCATAGGGATATCCTGCTGGCGGAATCATATCTTGAAAACTAAAAATAGAAGGGCGCTGTCGATAAAAAAAGTTAGTATTCCCTTCACGGGCAGTTGCAAATATCCCAACGGATCTACCTATCAAAAGCATATGCTCAGGTTTATACTTGGGGTAATATTGTTTTAAAAACTTAAAAATAGCATTTGGTGTCTTTTCGCCAAAAGTAAATTGATCGTATAACTCGTCAATATTGACTATCAATGTATCATAACTACCGCCAGCTGGAGAGGCTCGATGAGCTGCATAAGCCACAACAGGATCTGCATACGTCTGGGTTGGTCTCCGCAAGGAACGATGCGTAATCAATATAAAATCTGCAGGTACTGACAAAAAATCACGAAAACGCGTAGGCACCAACGTTCCAACAGGTGTAATATCAGCATTACTCTGTAATAAAATCTTGCTTGACTTAAATTGAGTTTGAGCTTGTAATCTAATGGTGGAACCATCTGATTGAACAGGTATTTGCTCTGGGTTTAGTGGATCTAAAACATCATAAGCATAATAATTCCCAATTACTTGAGAAAACTCAATAATAGATTCCCCTTCATCGGTAATTATATATTCCCGCATTCGGCCTCCAGGAGTTACTTTTTTAGGGTAAGTTAGTCGAAGATAAGCAATTGACACGTTATCAACAGTTTGGGGGCCTTGACTAGCAATCTGTACTCTAAGATTTCCATTTCGGTCAAAATCATCAACTTTCAAGTCAATTGACCGATGAATCGCTTGATAATCATCAAATTCAAATCGTCCAACTTCACGTAAACTTCCTAATGAAGGCCCTGCACTGATGACTGATAAATGGATATTTTCAGAACGTCCGGTCAGGCCAATTTCTAAGGTAGCAAACCCGGATTCTGCTATTTGCCCAAGACTAGTCAGGTTTAAATTTAAGGGTGCAGATTTAGTTATAGGAGCACTCATCCATCCTTGACCTTCTTCGTATTCTGCGACCCTAACGCCAGGACTGTACAATCTACTTAGATTATATTGTTCATGAAAGACCTCAAAGTATTCGTCTTTGTAACTTTCTAATCTTGCCCCAGAGGATTGGGGGAGAGGACGTTGGATCATTCTACGTCCGTTAATTCCAGGCGTAATTACCAAATAAAAAGCCGTTGAGTCATTATGGGTATTATAAGCTATATTTCCAACATGGCTAGGCGATTTATACAGATTTGCATCCAAAGTCCCATCATTTCTTTTGCCAAAAAAATCTATGTAATCATTAGGATCAAAAGAACCATCTTGACCACCTTCAATATGCACTGCTATTTCTTCCCCTCGAAAATACATTCGAATATGATTAGGGTTAATTACGGAAGGATTAATACCCGCAGAAGCTAGTGCCGCAAAGTTGATTCGATGTATGCCATCATGTGAGGTTGGTATTTTGAAATATGTTTTTGAAAAATCAATCCAGTCACTTTGTGCCATCGAGATATGTGACAGCAACCAACCCAATAAAAATACTATGACAAATTTCCTGTTCATATGTTAATCTTTCCAACCTTTATTGATCCTGTAGCGCCCATCCAATTCTTTCAAACTGACTTTTACTGATACGATATGAGAATAGGGTGTCTGTGATATCCCTCCAATATCGGAAAGGGCATAATCAATAAAAAACTTTTCACTCAGAAAAACGCCCAAACCAAAACTTGGCTTCCAAGAGGTATAAAATGAGCCATCAAAATCCTTTATACGCTGCACATTACTTCCACCACCCCTGAGAAAAAACTTATTGCTATAATTTACCTCAAAGCCCATTCTAGGATCAAAAGAAACCAAGCTTGTCCGTAATACTGTATTCCTCCGACCGTCAAAGGTAAAATCTAAATCGATTACCCCCTGAACCCCTATTTCATCTGTAATCTGCACGTCCCTAGTAACTGAAAAAATTGCTCTTGGTAAGGTAAGCTCTATAGAGTTTACGGGGATTTCATTATTCGTTTGAGAGTAAATATCTCTCACCATGTCTGCATTATGAAACCAGGCATTGAAGGTACTGGTAACATCCTTCAACATTACCCCAAACCTCCAATCATCCAATAAATAAATCCCACCTACATCCAACCCGAAGCCCCATGCTTGGGCAAATCTACCCACATTTCTATGAATGATTTTAGCATTGACACCAAACTTGAATTCATCGCTGAAATCTTTGGCAAAGGACAATAACAAGGCATAATCCGCCGCATTAAAAAACTGAATATTATTATAGTTTAGTGCACCATTAGCGTCGTAAAGGAAGCGTGTATCCGGTATATCGTCTACGCCAAATCGAATGAGAGAAACGGCAATCTGATTATCATAATCCAAACTTGTACTATACCCCAGATAGTCAAATTTAGCGATCCCCGCAAAGTACTCTGCATGCATCAGAGTAAACTCATGCTTATTTTTAATCCCCAACAAACCAGCTGGATTCCAAAAAGCGGCAGTTACATCCCTTACAGAAGAGACCTGTGCTCCACCCATGGCTAAAGCACGGGCCCCGACTCCAATATTCATGAATTCATTAGAATATTTGGGGGCGATAGACTGAGCATAAACCCCTCCCACCAGAAGGAAGAAAAGGTGAAATAAAAGGAGCCCCGGTTTGGACATGTACAACTTGGAATTCTTATATGCAAAATAAAAATAAATTAGATACAAAAAGATAAAAGTCCAATTATTAGAAAAAAGAAATGCAAAGTGTACGAAATCGGTCAATTAACTGTCCAGAATTTTAATTTCCATTGCTATCTGTACACAAACTTTTTTTCGAGAGGATTTTTTTCTTCCATGATTCTACTGGTCTGTCCTTGGGTAAATCTTTAAATTTGAGCTAATTTGATAGAAATATAAGTGATTATCCTAAAATTGGAATGCTTAGTTAACCTTTGATGAAGCTATGAAAAAAGTTTTGGTATAATTTTTCTCTTGTATCAGGCAGAGAGAGACGGAAAAACCGCTCAATCTGCCCTTGATGAAAAAGAAACCAACAGATATGAACACTTCAATCACCCAACTACGCAGAAAAATACTGGAGCTCTGCACCTTAGAAATATTATCCAGAGGAGAGGTCTATACCTCTGATATGCTAGAAGAGCTAAAGGACGCTGAGCTAATTTTAGCTGAGGGTACTTTATACCCGCTGCTTTATAAGTTCCGAAAAGCAAACTTGGTACATGTCCGGTCTGATGTCACAGAACCAGGGCCTCCAAAAAAGTATTACTCCTTGACAGCAGAAGGGTTGGATTACTTAAAAAAGCTCCAAGGAACATGGCAATCACTCACATCATCACTTGCACTCATCACTTCTAAACACCCAGCATTATGAAAAAGACACTCAGCATCAATATCAGTGGCATACTCTTTCATATAGAAGAAGACGGGTACAGCACGCTGAAAAAATATTTGGACTCCATCAATAAGCACTTTTCAGCTTACACAGATTACCAGGAGATAATTGCTGATATTGAAAACCGTATTGCAGAAATATTTCTATCAAACCTGAAAAACAACAAACAAGTAATCACGGAAGAAAATGTAACGGCTCTTATTGAAAAAATGGGAACCATTGCAGACTTCAAAGCCGCTGAGGCAGATTTGTCAGAAGATCAGGACACAAAAGAAGCATATACCCAACAAGATTTCTACAAGTATGTAACACCTCCTGAGAATAATGGAAAAGGGTATAAAAAATTGACCCGACTCGAAAGCAGGAAAATCCTTGGTGGAGTTTGTGCTGGAATAGCCCATTATTTGGCGATTGATGCACTTTGGGTACGATTAATCGCAATCTTATTGTTTTTCAGCGGCAAGTTGAACTTCAATCCAGACTGGGATATACTCCCATGGAACATGAAAATTGGATTTTCCATTGGGATTTGGGCAGTACTTGCTTATGTGGTAATGTGGATCATGCTACCAACATCCTTTGAGGAGCCGGAAGATAAAAATGTTAAAAAACTCTACCGAAATCCAGACGACAGGACCTTAGGTGGAGTAGCCTCAGGAGTTGCAGCCTACTTTGGAATCGAAGTGATTTGGGCACGCTTGATTTTCATAGCCCTGATATTTGCAGGCGGTTCGGGATTAGTAATTTACATTATTCTTTGGATCATCACGCCCCAAGCCACATCTATTACCCAACGAATTCAGATGAAAGGTGGAGCAATCACCTTGGACAATATCGATTATACGATCAAAGAAAACATGAATCCAGGGGTGGTCTCGGAAGAAAGCCCTGGAAAAAAAGCGCTACTGGCACCTTTTAGATTTCTGGGAAAGGTCATCAATGGCTTAGGAGAAGCATTAGGACCTATCGGAATGGTTATCCTTGCCATTTTCCGCATCCTTTTCGGAGTTTTCGTCTTCCTATTTGGTTTGATTTTGATGCTGACACCAGTCCTGATGTTGGGAGTTTATTTTGCGGTGCTCCCTGAAACCGTCTTGGGAAGTGGGGTCAATTTGGGAGATATTCCAATGGAATGGATTACTGACATTGCACCTTCTTGGTTAGCTATTGCAGTGGCAAGTTTGATTGCTATCCCTGGATTGGTGATCGTCCTACTGGGAATATCGGTATTAGCTAAAAGAAATATCATTAAAGGACATTTCGGATTAGTCTTATTGGGTCTCTGGTTAATTTCCCTTGGGGTCAGTGTTTTCCAAGTGCCAAAAGTTTTGAAAAACTTTAGTACAGAAGTTACACATCAAGAGACCTATCAACTCAATCCAAGCGATAAAGTCCTTGTATTGAAAGGTGAAGATGGATGGACAGAAGAAGGCTTTTTGGAAGGCGTTACTATTCAACTTAAGGGAGTCCCATCTGACCAAACCACACTCACGATGGATTTTAAAGCTAGAGGTAAAAACAAAGAAGATGCACGAACACATGCAAAATCCATCCAATATAAGTATCAGTTTCAAGACTCCATTCTCACCCTTCCTACCTATTGGAACCTGAGTGAGTTGGCAGTCTTTAGAGCACAAAAGCTTCAAATGAGTTTGGAAATACCTTATGAAAAAGCCTTTATCATGGACCCTTCCATTGCTCCTATCATTCGAAATACCCTCTATAGAAATGGATACAAAGTCCGGGATTTATCCCCAGACAATTACTTTGTCTTCAACGAACGGGGATTACTGTGCATCACCTGTGATGGCAACGCACGGCTAACCACAGCTGATAGTGTTTCCATTGCAAAATTCAGGGAAAAATATCCATTTGCAACAAGGGATTAATCCCGCAATCATGAAAGAAAACGCCTTTTTCTTGCGTAAGAAAAAGGCGTTTTCTTTTGCAATAGAGGCTATTATTTTAATTTTTTTCAACTAACTTGGCTTAACAAGTAAACCCAAGCCATGAAAGTAAAAATTAAATTTTTGGGCGGTGCCAAAACAGTTACTGGCTCTCGTTATCTGTTAGAAATTGACCATACCAAAATCCTGATTGATTGCGGTCTTTTTCAGGGATTAAAGGAGTTGAGAAATAGGAATTGGGAGTCTTTCCCGGTAAGCCCATCGGAAATTGATGCTGTAGTTCTTACGCATGCCCATATTGACCATACGGGTTACTTACCGAAATTGGTCAAAGAAGGATTCAGAGGGCCAATCTACTGTACCAACCCTACAATTGAGTTAACAAAAATATTACTATTGGACTCCGGTAAGTTACAAGAAGAAGAAGCTTCTTTTGCCCAGAAAAAAGGATATTCTCGACACCAGAAACCGGAACCACTCTATAAAACAGAAGATGCGGAGCGGGTCTTTCCTCTTCTCCAAGGTGTAGCAATGGAAGAGCGGATAGAGATTTTTCCTCATGTGAAAATCACCTTTTTTCCAGCTGGGCATATCTTAGGAGCTGCAATCCTAAAAATCACTATTCAGGGAAAAAATCAAGAAAAGAAGATCGTATTTTCAGGTGATTTGGGAAGGTATCAAGACCCTCTATTCAATCCTCCATGTAGAGTACCTTTTGCAGATGTATTGATTTTGGAATCTACCTATGGAAACCGGCTACAAAAAAATCATAAGCCAGAAGACGAATTGGCAAGGGCAATCCGTGAAACTTACCGTAAAGGAGGAGTCTCTATCATACCTGCTTTTGCAGTAGGTCGTACGCAGTTGCTATTATACTACCTGCATTACCTGATTCAAAAAGAGAAAATCCCATCCATTCCTATCTATGTGGACAGTCCCATGGCTATCGATGTAACCAAATTGTATAAAGAGTTTGCCCACTATCATCGATTAGGTGCCATGATAGAGGAATCGGAAGCAAACCCATTCTTTCACAAACTATTACACTATTATAGTTCACAAGAGTCGTCTATTTCTCTCAATCAAATCCGAGGGGATGCTATCATTATTTCTGCTAGTGGCATGGCTACTGGAGGGAGGATTGTACATCATCTATACAATCGACTACCCAATGAGCAGGACAGCTTCATATTTGTTGGTTATCAGGCAGAAGGGACTCGAGGAAGAAAACTTTTGGACGGAGACACTACTTCACGAATGTATGGGATTGATGTGCCGGTAAAAGCATCTGTTTATTATATAGATGGAATGTCTGCACATGCAGATCAACATGAATTGATGGAATGGTGCGAGGGGTTTGTGAGCAAACCAAAAGTCACCTTTCTTGTACATGGGGAGGAAGAGGCCTCTAGCGTACTTTCGGAGAAGCTCAAGGAAGAAATGCATTGGAATACAATTGTTCCTGAATATTTGGAGAGCTTCGAGTTATTTGACGGTATCTAATGGGATACCGTCAATTATTTGAAATGTCTATACCACTGAAAATGCTCATCAATGATTTGCTCCTTATTTTGGATGATAAAATCCAAAAAGGCTAATGCTACAGGGGAAAATCGCTTATTCTTCAAATGAATCAAATGCCAATCAGTTACAATTGGCAAACCTTTGACAGGGATGATTTTCAAATCTCCATTTCTTAATTCATTCTTAATACCAATCAAAGGCATAATCGAGCAACCCAAGCCTGCTAAAACTGCTTGTTTGACAGCTTCATTAGAAGTCAGTTCCAACTTTCTCTGCACATGAATATCATGATCTTTTAAAAAGCGCTCCATCACTAGCCGCGTTCCAGAACCTGCTTCCCGGAATATCAATACCATTTTTTCCAGCATATGTGGGTCTAAAGTACCGGTACTCAACTGAAAATCTTTACCTGCGACCAAGTATAAGTTGTTTTCCATCAAAGGGACACGCTCTACCTGAAAAGCTTCCGGTAATATGGAGACCAAGGCAAAATCGATCTCGTTGTCATCCAAACTATTGATCACCATTGCCTTATTAGTCACATCCAATTTCAAATCTACATCAGGATTTCTTCGTAAAAACTCTGATAAAAAATACGGAATCACATATTTCCCGGTAGATACGACCGATATTTTCAATTTTCCCGCCAATCTTCCTTTGTATACAGCTGTACGGGATTGAATCACATCAATTTGCTCTAAAATTTTTTGGGCATAATCAGCAATCTCCTTTCCAAAATCTGTCACATATAACTTTCTCCCGACGACCTCGGTCAATGGAATTTCAAATTGATCCTGAAAATTCTTAAGTTGCACAGAAACAGCTGGTTGAGAAAGATGCAAATCCTCCGCTGCTTTTGTAATGCTTTCGCGTTGTACAACTTTCATAAATATCTGTAACTGATGCAACGTGTAATTCATAAGCGTTTGTTATGATAGATTTTTCTTGGATAAATAAAAATATATGTATTATACATACTTAACTTGCGAAAAGTTTCTTGACTAAAATTTTTAGACAAGAAAGATTTGCGTACCTCATATCTCTAATAAACCTATGGATCTTCAATTATTAATTGACAATTTCACGAATCCGGCGTTTCTGTTCTTCGTTTTAGGTATCATTGCAGTCCGGGTAAAAAGCGACCTTGAAATCCCGCCCAACTCATCTAAGTTCATCTCCTTGTATCTCCTATTTGCCATTGGATTTAAGGGAGGACAGGAATTAGCACACAGTGAATTCAGCATGTCCATTATCTGGGCGGTATTATTTGGTATTGTAACAGCTTTATTGATTCCACTTTACACGTTTTTTCTTCTTAAGAAAAGATTTAGTGTTGAAAATGCTGGAGCTATAGCAGCAGCCTATGGTTCTGTTTCCGCAGTTACGTTTGTGACAGCAGTTTCTTTTTTGGAAATCCAGCAGCAAACCTTCAGCGGTTACATGGTAGCCATCATGGCCTTGATGGAAGCACCAGCGATCATTCTGGGAGTTTTATTGATTAGAAAATACGGAGAAGGCAGTAACACCAAACTAAAACATGTGGCAGGACACGCATTTACGAATGGTTCGGTCTTGTTGATCCTTGGAAGTTTAGTGATTGGTTTATTAGCCAGTGAGCAAGAAGCCCGAGGAATCGAGCCGTTCACAACTGATCTATTCAAAGGTTTTTTGGCGATTTTCCTACTAGATATGGGGATTACTAGCGGAAGAAAACTAAAGGACTTTATTGCTTCTGGTAAATTCACTACCTTCTTTGCAATTATTGTACCTTTAGTAAATGGAGTCATTGTCGCTTTTGCAAGCCAGCTTGTAACATCCAGCACAGGTGATCGTTTCATGTTTGCTATTTTGGCGGCTTCAGCATCTTACATTGCTGTGCCAGCAGCCATGAAAATTGCCGTACCAAAGGCCAATCCAGGAATTTTCCTGCCAATGGCTTTGGCCGTAACTTTTCCATTGAATATCACCATTGGCTTACCCCTTTACTATTGGGTAGCTAGCCTATAAAAAAACTGTCCTCAGAACAATCTTTTGAAATACAGTTCTGAGGACAAATGACTACAAATTTCTAATCTTCCATTTGGCTTTTAGATAGCCCCAAAGGACCTTGGGGCTCATCCCTTTTTTCCGCGAGATGCCTCCAACATATCCCACATTTCCTGCGGTATCAAATCTAGATTATTGAATTCTCCTGCTCCCATCAACCATTCACCTCCATCAATTGTCACCACTTCCCCATTGACATACGCAGAAAAATCAGAAACCAGATAGGCAGCCAAATTGGCTAATTCCTGATGTTCTCCCACTCTACCCACAGGTACTTTCTTTGCCGGATCAAATTTTTTCACCAAATCTCCCGGTAGCAATCTACTCCAAGCACCTTCCGTAGGAAATGGTCCTGGTGCGATTGCATTGCTGCGGATACCATATTTGGCCCATTCCACGGCTAAGGAGCGAGTCATCGCTAAAACACCTGCCTTAGCAGCAGCCGAAGGAACCACATAACCGGAACCTGTCCATGCATAGGTAGTCACAATATTCAAAAATGTACCTTTTTGTTTAGCCGCAATCCAACGTTTTCCAGCAGTAAGCGTCACATTGGAAGTTCCCTTCAAAACAATATCAATGACCGTATTGAAAGCATTGGAAGAAAGTCTTTCGGTGGGACTGATAAAGTTTCCTGCTGCATTATTAAGGACAACATCTATTTTACCAAACATGGAATCTGCTTCATCAAATAATGCCTCAACCTGATCAATGTCACGGACATCACAAGCAATAGGCAGTACTTTTCCTCCTGTCAGTTGCTCAATTTCATTGGCGGTAGCCTGCAACACATCTAGTTTGCGACTCGTAATGATCAAATTGGCACCAAGTTTGGAAAAATATATTCCCATGGACTTCCCTAAACCAGTTCCACCCCCAGTAATGAGTATGTTCTTGCCTTTTAATGCACCGTCTTTCAGCATGCCTTCTGTATGTATCATATCGTATGTAGGTTATTTCGTCGTTGAAGATAGAAATTCAGTTACTCAAAAAAAAGTATGCATGCATACTTTTTTTCCATTTTCAAAATCATCAAAAAGAATCTAGCTTTACAATCATTTCAAGCATTATGAAAAAACTTAGTATCCTGTTGGTTGGACTTATCACCTTTTGGGCCTGTGATTCTGATGTAGAGCGTAGGCTGAGTACCGACTTACAAGTAGAGGGAACCGAACTTTTCAATATCTCATTAGCTTTTGAAGAAAGTTTATATTTTGCCCTATTGACGTTGGAAGACTATAGAGTAGCTCAAAGAGACAGTTTACCTTTGCCCGGCTGCCCTAAACTTTCTGTTGACCTAGAAGCAAGTCAAGTGCAATTGACTTTTGAAGCTAATCCTGCCTGTGAAAGTAGGAAGCTTGACAGAAAAGGAACGATTGTCATAGATTTTGTTAGAAATACGCTCACTGAGTCGCGTAAAGTCCTGAGTTATGAAAATTATTCCTTCAAAAACCTAACATTGAATGGAGAACGAACATTTCTAACGGCAAGAAATGGAAGTCCAAATAGCATAATGGAAAACTTTGAAAGCGTACAATTGACCAATGCACGTGGTTCCAGTTCACGGATTTCGGGTACTTTTTCCCATCAGTTACAATTAAGTAACAGGCAATTAATGGGATTTACGAGTATTGGCCAATTGACAGGTATCAATACCGTTGGCAGAAACTTCAGTATGGAGCAAACTACCCCGAGACAATACTCAGTAAGCTGTTTGCAGGCAGGTCATATTTTGTCTCAGCAAGGGGTAGAGCGTTGGACCATTTCGAGAGGTCAAAACAGCCCTGCTGTCAACCATACTATGGTCTTTGAGTTTGTAGAAACTTGTGTGGGCCGAGCCAATTTGGCTCTTTCTGACGGGAGAGTCCTGGTCTTCAGTTTATAGCAATAAAAAAGGCCTTGAAATCACTTCCAAGGCCTTTATTTATACATAACAGATTAATATCTGTAATATTCTGGCTTAAATGGTCCTTCAGGAGTCACACCAATATACGCTGCCTGATCGTCAGACAAGATATCTAATTCTACTCCTAGTTTAGACAAGTGTAATGCCGCTACTTTTTCATCCAAGTGTTTAGGCAACACATACACTCCCGGCTCATATTTATCCGTGTTCATCCACAGCTCCAACTGAGCCAAAGTTTGGTTAGTGAAACTATTGGACATCACAAAAGATGGGTGACCGGTAGCACAACCTAAGTTCACCAAACGGCCTTCTGCCAACACGATGATTTGTTTACCATCAATTTCATACAAATCAACCTGTGGCTTGATAACATCTTTAGTATGGCCATAATTCTTGTTCAACCAAGCCATATCGATTTCATTGTCAAAATGACCGATATTACATACGATTGCCTTGTCCTTCATAGCTCTGAAGTGAACCTCAGAGATGATGTCTTTATTTCCGGTGGCTGTTACTACGATGTCAGCTTCTTTCACAGCATCCACCATTTTCTTCACAGCAAAACCGTCCATAGCAGCCTGCAAAGCACAGATTGGATCGATTTCAGTCACGATTACTCGAGCACCTGCACCTCTCAAGGAAGCAGCAGAACCTTTTCCTACGTCACCATAACCTGCCACTACGGCTACTTTACCAGCCATCATCACATCGGTAGCTCTTCTGATAGCATCTACCAATGACTCCTTACAACCATATTTGTTATCAAACTTAGATTTGGTAACAGAATCATTTACATTGATAGCAGGCATAGGAAGCGTACCATTTTTCATACGCTCATATAATCTATGTACACCTGTGGTGGTTTCTTCCGAAAGACCTTTGATACCAGCCACTAGTTCAGGGTAGTTATCCAACACCATATTGGTAAGGTCCCCACCATCATCCAAAATCATATTTAATGGTTGTCTGTCTTCACCAAAGAAAATGGTCTGCTCAATACACCAGTCAAATTCCTCAGCTGTCATCCCTTTCCAAGCATACACAGAAATCCCAGCCGCTGCAATGGCTGCTGCTGCGTGGTCCTGTGTAGAAAAAATATTGCAAGAAGACCAAGTAACCTCAGCACCTAATGCTACTAAGGTCTCTATCAAAACAGCTGTTTGGATAGTCATGTGAAGGCATCCTGCAATTCTAGCACCTTTCAATGGCTGAGATGGACCATATTCCGCTCTCAAAGCCATCAATCCTGGCATTTCTGCTTCTGCCAAGGTAATTTCTTTTCTTCCCCACTCTGCAAGTGAAATATCCTTCACTTTGTACTGAATGAATTTGTCAGATTTAATTTCAGACATATATTTTTTGATTAATGAATTGATTTTCAAAATTAAAGCGCAAAACTACGCATTTTTATTTATAAACGAAAGCTACAAACCGATGTACTGAATTTCTTTAAATCCATACGAACGAATACTCCCCCCCTTGTCTACCAAGAGTTTACCATCCTCCCCTACTCCGATAATCACCCCTTCAAATACCTCTCCATCTGAAAACAGTTGTCTCTGCTGATAGTTCAATAAATTTTTCAGATAACTATTTCGAAGCAATCTGATTTCTCCCCGCTTCAAGCGGATGTAATTCCATTCGATGCGTTGGACCAGTTTTTCTAAGATTACCCAAAGATCATAGGTCTCACCTGTGAGATTAAACAAAGAAAGTGCTCTGGGAATAATTTGCATATCCTGATTCACATTTAGCCCAATACCCACAATCGAAGATTCCATCCATTGGCTCTGTAAAGAGTTCTCTATCAAAACTCCTGCGATTTTACCATGCGTTTTATGCAAAATATCATTTGGCCATTTGATGACAAAATTTGGATCATATTGATTCAGCACCTCCCAAATGGACAAACAAACGACCATATTTAGGTCAAATTGTTGATTAGATCGCAAGAATTTTGGCTCCAAAATCAAGGAAAATGTGAGGTTCATTCCAGGTTCTGTCCACCATCGATTACCTCGTTGCCCTTTCCCTTTTGTTTGCTTGTCCGTGAATATTATCATGCCCTCACCCGCTTCCTTTTGTCTTAGTAGTTGTTGGGCATATTCATTGGTAGAGTGACACTCTGTCAGATAAATGATTTCTTTCCCTAAAAAAACTGTATTGGCAAGGATTTTATACATCAATAGTAGTTAAATTATATAGGATTCAGGCTATATTTATCGCTTGGTTAAATATCGCTAATCAAAGAGCAAAGTTAAACTTTAAATTATGACAGCAGAAGAGCTGAGCAAGGTAATTATTCAGGGAATGGAAGAAAAAAAGGCCAGCAATATCGTATTGATGGACTTGAGAGGAGTAAAAAACGCGTTTACAGACTTTTTTGTCATTTGTTCTGGAAATTCAGATACACAACTGGAAGCTATTTCAGAGTCAATAGAGGAGTTTGTTTTCAAGGCTAATAAAGAATGGCCATCAGTAGCAGAAGGAAAAAGTAATCGCCAATGGATATTGATCGATTATGTAAATGTGGTTGCCCATGTTTTCCTAAAAGACAAAAGAGAATATTATGGACTGGAAGACCTATGGGGAGATGCAACAATCACACGGATTGAAAGGTCTTTTTCATGAACTTTAACAGCCCAAAATCGTTTTATCAAAAGTTTGCACAAATAACAGTAGCATGAGCGAAAATAAAAATAATAAAGGTTTCGTCCCAAAGCCTCCACAGAAGCCAAATCTTCAACTTTGGTTGATCATCACGGCTGTTGTTGTGTTGATTGGGATTACGTTTATTAATCAACGTAGTACGGTGGTCAATATCACCAAGAGCAAGTTTGAAGAGATGTACCTGGCAAATGATGTAGCCAAGGTAACAATTATCCGAAACGAAAACAGAGTAGACATTTCCCTCAAGGAATCTTCCCTGCAAAACCAAAAATACAGCACTGAACTTGATACGAGCAGCCCGTTCTTTAATCCTTTGGGCCCCCACTATTCTATAGAAGTACCTACAGCAGAAAAGTTTGCTACTGACTTCGAAGAGTTGGAAAGCCGCATGCCTGAAGACCAGCGAATCGGCTACAGTGTGAAAAATGAGCAAAACTGGACTAATTGGTTTTCTAGCTTCGGTTTCTTGATTCTATTATTTGTATTCTTCTGGTTGATGATGAGAAGAATGGCAGGTCCAAGTGGTCCGGGAGGTCAGATTTTCAATGTTGGAAAATCCAAAGCACAGCTGTTTGATGCTGAAAACAAAGTCAAAATCACTTTTGACAATGTGGCAGGCTTGGATGAGGCCAAAGAAGAGATCCAAGAAATTGTGGAGTTTTTGAAAAACCCTTCAAAATACACCAAACTAGGAGGTAAAATACCCAAAGGAGCATTGCTTGTAGGCCCTCCAGGAACAGGAAAGACCTTGCTAGCAAAAGCAGTCGCTGGTGAAGCAGGAGTCCCGTTCTTTACCCTATCAGGTTCTGATTTCGTAGAGATGTTTGTGGGAGTTGGTGCTGCCAGAGTGCGGGATTTATTCAAACAAGCGAAAGAAAAGGCTCCTTGTATCATCTTTATTGATGAGATTGATGCTATTGGACGCTCCAGAGGAAAAGGTCAAATGCCTGGTTCTAATGATGAGCGGGAAAATACCTTGAACTCCCTTTTGGTGGAAATGGACGGGTTTGGTACAGATACAGGCGTAATCGTACTTGCTGCTACCAACAGACCTGACGTCTTGGACTCAGCTTTATTGAGACCGGGTAGATTTGATAGACAAATCAGCATTGATAAACCAGATATTGTTGGTAGAGAGGCCATCTTCAAGGTTCACTTAAAACCAATCAAAATAGATTCAAGCATTGATGCTAAAAAATTAGCTGCCCAGACCCCAGGATTTGCAGGTGCAGAAATTGCCAATGTTTGTAATGAAGCGGCCCTTATTGCTGCCAGAAGAAATAAATCCGAAGTTGACATGCAAGACTTTCAAGATGCAGTTGATAGGGTTATTGGAGGCTTGGAAAAAAAGAACAAAATTATCTCTCCAGAAGAGAAGAAGATTGTTGCCTATCATGAAGCAGGTCACGCTGTGGCGGGATGGTTTTTGGAGCATGCAGATCCTTTGGTAAAGGTGAGTATCGTCCCTAGAGGTGTCGCAGCCTTAGGATATGCACAGTATTTACCTAAAGAGCAGTTCTTATATCAAACAGAGCAATTGTTGGATGAGATGTGTATGACCTTGGGAGGTAGAGCTGCGGAAGAGATCGTATTTGGAAAAATCTCTACAGGAGCCCTAAGTGACTTAGAGAGAGTGACCAAGATGGCTTACTCCATGGTTTCTGTGTATGGTATGAATGACATCATCGGTAACGTTTCATTCTACGATAGCAAATCCAGCGATTACAGAATGACGAAGCCCTATTCTGAAACTACTGCTGAAACCATCGATTCCGAGGTAAGAAAACTCATTTCAGCTGCTTACGACCGTACCAAAGAGTTGTTAGCAAGTAGAAGAACTGAATTGGAAACTTTGGCGAAAGAGCTTTTGGAAAAAGAAATATTATTCCAGACAGACTTGGAAAAATTGATTGGTAAAAGACCGTTTGGCAAAGAAACGACTTACGAAGCGTTCACTAAGAAGATTGACGCAAAAGAAGCTGCCGCTGCAGCCGCTGCGCAAGATAAAGCTGCCTCTGAGGTTACAGAAAATCCATCAGAGCCAGTTAATGAGGAAGAAACCAAATAATTACTCACCTTTATAGTGCAAAAAAGCCTTCACTTCGGTGAGGGCTTTTTTATTTCAATGACTTGAATGTGTATATTTGAGCCATCTCAGAAATCCATGAAAATAAATCTACATCATAAAAAAGTTTTTTTTGCCTCCGACTTTCATTTGGGCGCTCCTAATACAGAAGCCAGTAAACAAAGGGAAGAAAAAATCATCCGCTGGCTGAATGAGATCGAAAATGAAGCAGCAGCAATTTTCCTTGTTGGGGATATTTTCGACTTCTGGTTTGAATACGACACGGTAATTCCCAAAGGTTTTATTCGCTTTTTTGGAAAAATAGCCGATTTGCGAGATAAAAACATCCCTGTTTGTTTTTTTACAGGAAATCATGACTTGTGGATGAAAGACTATTTTATCAAAGAATTAGGCATCCCTGTACATCATCATCCAATAGAAGCCGATATTAATGGAAAACAGTTTCTCATAGGTCACGGGGATGGACTTGGTCCAGGAGACCACACATACAAACTTTTAAAAAAGGTATTCACAAATCCAGCCTGCAAGTGGCTTTTTAAATGGCTTCATCCGGACATAGGCGTTAAGATTGCGCTTAAATGGAGCTCCAATAGCCGTGCTAGCAGTGTGGCCAAAAATGACAATGACTTTAAAGGAGAAGATGAATGGCTCTGGCAGTATGCCAAGCAGCTGTATGCCTCTAAACCATTTGACTATTTTGTATTTGGACACAGGCATCTTCCCCTTGAACTACCCGTTGGGAAAACAGGAAAATATATTAACTTAGGAGAGTGGGTCAGTCAGTACACCTACGGTGTTTTTGACGGTGAAACCTTCGAATTAAAAAAATATTCCTATTGAGAGTCCCTGTAGTTATCTGTTGTTTCCTTATTGCCTTGTCTTCACTTCCAAGTCACGCCCAAGATATGGTATGGGAGCCTATTTCAGTCATTCAAGTTCCAAGAATGGATTTGGTTTCCTTGGATAATCAAGGCTTTATTTTTGTTGTGGATTTAGAAGGCAATTTATATCAATACCAAGCAGGTACACCTTCATGGATCAATAATTTTTCTCCTCCTCGACAAGCCCGTGTGTCTACCTTGGAGGCATTCTGGACAGTGAATATTTTCACTTTTTCTGTTGATTTACAGGAGTATCGTATCCTAGACAGGTTTATCAACCCGATTGCAGAAAACAGGATTCCCGAGCAGCTCATTTCCCTTGCCAAAGTCGCAACATTAGGCAATAACAATATCATCTGGATACTGGATGAAAGCGACCTATCTCTGAAACAGTTAGATTATCGCAGAAACCGCATTATCCAACATCAACCCTTGAATTTGATTTTAGGTGAATCCGCCCTCTTTGTTACCGATATGCGGGAATATGGAAATCTACTATTTGTGAATATCGAAGACGAAGGCATCTTCATATTTGATAATCAAGGGAATTACATCAGAAAACATGACACTATAATCGAGCAAAAACTGTCTTTTTGGAAAAATAACTTAGTATTTACCGAAGGAGAACAACTCATATTAATGGATTTCCAAACAGGCCAACGCTCATCTTATCTACTCCCCAAGGAAGTCAAAAATATGTCCGTGATGATGGGACCTAGACACTTGGTTTGCTATGGTAACAATCAGCTACGAATCTATGACATACAGCAAAGCCTAGGAATCACAGAAGAATAAAAAAAGACCGCCTCGGCAGCGGTCTTTCAAATCTTATCCGATTGATACCAAGGTAATATCGAAAATCAAATCTTCACCCGCCAAAGGATGATTGGCATCCAAGGTGATTTTTGCATCATCCATGTGTACTACCTTTACCGGAACTGGCTGACCTGCCTGGTTTTGAAGGGATAACTCCATGCCCAATTCAGGTTTGATATGCGGAGGAACCTGATCCAATGGAATATCCAACATCATATCCTCTCTTTTTTCTCCATAAGCTTCTACTGAAGGAATAGTCACCGTGATTTCTTGTCCGATTTCCATTCCGTGAACTGCTGCATCAAAGCCTTTGATCATATTTCCATCACCTAATGTAAAAGATAACGGCTCTCTATTAGCAGAGCTATCAAATACAGTCCCATTTTGCAATCTACCTGTGTAATGTACACTGACAGCATCGCCTTTACTTGCTATTGACATAAAATACTTAATTGGTTAAAGCTCAAAGGTAAGGATTTATGATAAGCTAAAAAAATGTACGGAAACAAGGCAAACCTGTACACATTTGAGAAAGAACTGTTCGATATCGAACATAACTTTCATGAAAAGTGCCTATATTGGGCTGTAAGCCGTGATTTTAGTCTTTGGCATTATTTTGTCATTACAGCAATTGAATCAATACAAACGATGAACATTATGGACGCTCCCCAACTCGGTAAAATTCTTATCATAGATGACAATGAGGATTTACTATTCGCTGCTAAGATGCTATTGAAGAAATATGCGAAAGAAGTCAGCATAGAAAAAGATCCCCGAAGAATTCCATTCTTGGTCAGCAACAACAGCTATGATGTCATTTTATTGGACATGAACTTCACTGAGGACACCACCTCCGGTAAAGAAGGTTTTTTTTGGTTAAAGAAAATCAAAGAAATTGATCCTCAAGCCGTAGTTATTTTGATTACCGCTTTTGGAGATGTGGAAATGGCTGTACAGGCATTGAAAGAAGGAGCTACAGATTTTATACTGAAGCCTTGGCAAAACGAGAAATTGTTAGCTACGCTTACTGCTGCTACACGACTCAAAGAAAGTTACGATCAGGTAGATAAACTTTCTAAAAAGCAAAAGCAGTTACAATCTGATTTAAAGAAACCTTACGAGGATATCATAGGGACCTCTGCTTCTATGAAAAATATTTTTTCTATCATTGATAAAGTCGCACAAACAGATGCAAATGTCTTGATCTTGGGAGAAAATGGAACAGGGAAAGAATTGATCGCGCGTGCTATACATGAGCGCTCGATGAGAAAAGATGAAATTTTCGTGGGAGTAGATATGGGTGCCATTACGGAAACATTGTTTGAAAGTGAGTTATTCGGGCATAAGCGTGGAGCATTTACCGATGCCAAGGAAGACCGGGCAGGGCGTTTTGAAATTGCTGACAAAGGCTCCCTATTCTTAGATGAAATCGGTAACCTGAGTATGCCTCTTCAATCCAAACTTTTGACAGTCATCCAAAAAAGAGAGGTAACTCGCATCGGAACCAATAAATCCATCCCTGTAGATATACGCTTAATCTGCGCAACCAATATGCCATTGCATGAAATGGTTTTGGACAATACCTTCCGTCAGGATTTATTGTACAGGATCAATACAGTGGAAATATTTCTTCCTCCTTTACGAGAGCGATTAGATGATATTCCACTTTTGGCCAATCATTTTCTGAAAATCTATTGTAACAAATACAGAAAGCAGTTTGATGGTTTTACAGCATCTGCCATGCAGCTATTGCAGCGCTATAGTTGGCCGGGGAATATCCGTGAATTGCAGCATGCTATCGAACGTGCCATCATCATGGCAGATGGTACTGAGTTGGATGCGCGGGACTTCTTCTTCCTTTCAGCCAAACCTGTCAATGAGCGCATGGCCACTTCAGCTACCTTCAATTTGGATGAGGTAGAAAAGACTACCATTCAAAAGGTGATTGATAAAAATGGTGGAAATATTTCCAAAGCCGCCAAAGAATTGGGGTTGACGCGTGCATCCCTCTACCGAAGATTAGAAAAATATGGATTATAAAATCGGTTTATTAGGTAGGATCGTCTTACTTGCCACCTCTATCTTTTTTCTAAGCCTGTTCATTACCAACGGAGCAGGGGTCTTTGGTATATCTTTATTTATCATCGTGGTTGTGGCACAGGTGATTTTCCTCGTAAAATATGCGGAGAGCTCATTTCATAAGGTGCGCCTATTCCTGAATAATATTAAGCAGGACAATTATACCAATGTATACCCCGTCAAATTTGATGGTACTGAGACTGATGACCTTCACATTGAGTTTAATGCCATCCTAGCAAAGCTCCAAGAAGACCAAGCAGAAAAAGAAGCGAATTACCAATATTTCCGCTCTGTATTCCAACATCTAAGCATTGGATTGATGACTTTTGATGATTTGGGTAAGGTTCAGATTATTAATACCGCCGCCAAAAGGCTCTTAAATATCGAACAACTTAATCATATTGGTGAAATTGGAGCGATTAACAAAGAGCTGAATCATGCTATCAGTAACTTACGCACAGGAGGCTCTGAACTGATCAAAATTGCCCATCCGGATGGAATACTCCAACTTTCGGTGTACGCTATCGAACTAGTGATGCGAGGAAACAAGTTTAAACTTGTTTCCTTGCAAAACATTCAAAGTGAACTAGAGGAAAAAGAAATGGAAGCTTGGCAAGGACTTATCAAGGTTCTGACACATGAAATCATGAACAGTATGTCCCCTATTTCTTCCTTGGCCTCTACGATCAAATCCGATATTGAGTCCAAACTCGACCATGACCAAGAAGCAAGTACCTCGGAACTGGAAGATTATCAAATGGCTTTAAATACCATTGAAAAACGGAGCGAAGGCCTGATTAATTTTGTATCAGATTTCCGGAATTTGGCACATATACCTGCTCCAAAATTCCAGACCATCCAACTATCCCTGCTCTTTGACCAATTGACAACCCTTCTTCAACATACCCTAGAAGCTCATCAAATCCAAGTTATCAAAAGAGTAGAGCCAACAGAGTTGATTTTATTTGCAGATCCTACCCTTATTGAGCAGGTATTGATCAATCTGATCCAAAATGCCATTCAGGCCATGGAGGAATCTGTCACACGTGTGCTCAGACTGGAAGCATTTATTGATGAAAACGGAAAAATCATTCTGGAAATATCTGATACCGGGAAAGGAATTGAAGAGGAAGCATTAGCAAAAATCTTTATCCCATTCTTCACCACCAAGAAAAAAGGTTCTGGTATTGGCCTAAGTCTATCCAAACAGATCATCCGAAGGCATAAGGGAAATATTCAGGTAAAGTCAGCGCTTGGAAAAGGAAGTACCTTTAAATTGATTTTTAACGGCTAATTATTTACGCGTATAAATTAATACAGGGCCATCGCAGGCCGCCCAAGCCAAGTTTTTTAACTTTCTAGCGTTGTCAAATACCAAAAACTCCATCTCTGGCAGGCAAGAACCAGCGATTTGGGGGTTGGTTTCGTAAATCAATTCTACTTGAAAAAGCTCTTGAAAAGAAGCATCAGGAGCATCTATAAAGGCATATTTACCAAACGATTGCAAGGGTAATTGACCATTCCTTAAGTCTCCTCCAAGCCTGGTGGAAAACTTGATAAAGGTACCGTCATCATTAAAAATATAGCGTTCTTGAAAAGAAGGAGCATCTGCCGAAGCTACCTCAAAGGGGTTTTCGAGCATGGACAAATTCCAATAGCCCAAGATACTAAATTCAGGTTCCTTATCATCCTGACTGCAAGCCAGGCAGCTTACCAACAGCAACAATGCAACTACTCTTAAAGCTTTCATTTTTTACAGTTCTATGGATATTTAATAGTTTCAGCTACAAGGTTGAAATAAAGACGTAATAACCCAAACATTCGTTTAAAAAAGTTTGAAGAAACAGTGGATTCACACGTAGATAACACCCAGTTCACAAACAACTCCCTGACTCCTAAAATAGTAGCTATTCATTAATATTACTTTCATCATCAGTTGATATTGGGGATATACTTTTATAAAAACTTAAAAGCATTGAAAACCCATTTCAAAACCATCGTTGTCTCAGACATACATCTGGGGACCAAAGGCTCCAAAGCCAAAGAAATCGCCCGCTTTTTAAAATTGTATTCCTGCGAAAATCTCATTCTCAATGGGGATATCATTGACGGTTGGCAATTGAAAAAATCAGGTTCTTGGAAGCGTAAACACACCAGATTCTTCAATCGGATATTAAAGATGATCGAGCAGGACAATACCAAGGTATATTACTTGCGGGGAAACCACGATGATTTTTTGGATCAAATCCTCCCTTTGACCATTGGTAACCTGTCAATTCAGCAGGATATGATTTATGAAAGCTGTGGTAAAAAGTATTTCATTACCCATGGAGATGTTTTTGACTCTGTCACTTCACACTTTAGGTGGATTGCCTATGTTGGCGATATTGGTTATACTTTTTTACTATGGCTCAATAGGCAGGTGAATTATTATAGAAGGAAAAAAGGGCTGCCCTATTATTCTCTCAGCCAATATGTGAAAGGAAAAGTGAAAAAAGCTGTCTCTTACATCGATAACTTTGAGGAAGAACTGGCAAAGTTTGCGCAATCCAAAGGTTGTGATGGGATTATTTGTGGACACATCCATAAAGCTGAAAACAGAGAAATTGATGGTATAGAATACCTAAACAGCGGAGATTGGGTGGAAACGATGAGTGCCTTGGCAGAAGACTATGATGGGAATTGGCAATTGATTTATTACAATGAAATTGATTTTAAGCGCAAATCTTCTGAAGAGCAGGGAGATGATACACCTTCGAAATTAATCCCAAGAGAAGCGTATAAAATTGTTGCTTTTAAACCTTTTTCACAGGATTCAGATTTCAACAAACTACTGTAGGCTACTATGAAGTTCTTATTCTTGGTCCAAGGAGAAGGCAGAGGTCACATGACACAAGCCATAAGTTTTGCTGAAATTTTGGCTGAATTGGGACATGAATTGGTTGCAGTTGGGGTGGGTAGTAGCCATAGGAGAAAGATACCCGATTTCTTTTTGAATGGAATAAACTGTCCAATAGTCTCTTTTGAAAGCCCAAATTTTGTTTGTGACAAAGAACAGAAAAAAATCCTCCTAACTCAGACTATTCTAAGCAACCTGGTAAGACTCCCCACTTTTTTTGAAAGTCTAAAAACAATCCAGAAACTGGTTGAAGCGCATCAACCTGACGTAATCCTCAATTTTTACGAACTATTGGGCGGCCTTCATCAACTTGTGTACAGACCCAATCAGAGATATTGGGTAATTGGCCATCAATACCTGATTGCACATGAATCATTTCCATTTGCTAAAGGAAAACCCATTCAAAAATTGCTTTTCAAAGTTAATACTCACCTGACGGCTATAGGAGCAGAAAAATGGCTGGCACTATCATTTCGATCATTGAAACAATCCAAGAATCCGAAATTGACCGTACTGCCACCTTTACTTCGGAAACAATTATTTGAACTACTGCCAGAGGAAGGAGAGTTCATCTTGGCCTATATGGTCAATCAAGGCTATGCCAATGAACTAATCATCCAAGCAAAAGCACATCCCAACCTTAAAATTGAAGCTTTTTGGGACAATAAATCCCACTCCGAATCTTTTCAAGCACTCCCTAACTTAGTCTTTCACCCAATCAATGATCGCTTATTTTTAGAAAAAATGAGTGCTTGCAAAGCCTATATCAGTACTGCAGGTTTTGAGTCCATTTGTGAGGCAATGTACTTTCAAAAACCAGTTTTAATGATCCCAGTGGAAGGACAATATGAGCAGGAATGCAATGCCATTGATGCAGCGCTTGCGGGAGCGGGGCTAGGCTATGACTCGTTCGACTTAGAGGCATTAGAAGCCTATCTAAACAAACAATATAGGCGCCAACATTCATGGGTAACTCAATCTAGAGATATCTTTATCAAGCTTGTATTCCAATCTACAGAGAGCTATGCCAATTAGTAACATGCACATTAGCTAAACCTTAATTATTACTTTTTGAATATTTTTTGGATTTTATTGAAATTACTCCAAGTGCTCACATAATTTCCTCCCAACTTTGTTAAATTCGTGCAAACGTTAGCACATAATCGTTCATGAATATAGAAAAAGAAAGGCTTAGAGAAGACAGAGAACGACTTAAGCATTGGAAAAAATGGGGACCATACCTGACTGAACGACAGTGGGGCACCGTTAGAGAAGATTACAGTCCCAATGGGGATGCTTGGAATAATGTCACCCACGATGAAGCCCGCAGCAAAGCTTACCGTTGGGGGGAAGAAGGTATCGGAGGAGTCTCTGACTATCGGCAACGTTTATGTGTAGCATGGGCTTTTTGGAACGGAAAGGATCCATTTATCAAAGAGCGGCTTTTTGGACTTACAGGACCTCAGGGAAATCATGGGGAAGATGTCAAAGAACTCTACTACTACTTGGACTCTACTCCTACCCATAGCTACATGAAGATGCTGTACAAGTATCCTCAAAATGAATTCCCCTACAAAAAATTGTATGAAGTAAATGCCAAACGGGGAAAATTAGACCCCGAGTTTGAGTTGATGGACACGGGTATATTCGATCAGGATGAATATTTCGATATTTTTCTAGAATATGCCAAAGAAGATACGGAAGACATTTCCTTTTTTGCCACTATCCATAACAGGGGGGCACAAGATGCCCCACTAGTGGTAATGCCTACTATTTGGTTTAGGAAGACTTGGTTTACAGGACATGAACCTTTTATGCCTAAGATTTCCAAACAAAGTGACACAGAGTTAAAAGCCTTTAATCCGAAGAGTGGGAATTACTTTTTTACTTTTGAGGGAGAGCCGGAATTCAAGTTTTGCGATAATGAGACTAACCGCATGCGTCTCTACAATATCCCTAATGAAAAAAAATACCTCAAGGATGCCATCAATGATTACGTAGTCAAAGGCTATGTGCAGCATTTGAATCCAAAGGATTATGGAACCAAGGCAGCAGCCATTTACCGTTTGATGATTCCTGCGGGTGGCAGTGTTCGTGTAAAATTCCGCATGACCCATCAAAAACAAGCACATTGCATAGAGGATTGCGAACGAATACTACAAGATCGGATAAAGGAAGCAGATGCCTTTTATGGGGAAATCCAGTCAAGAGTAAAATTGGAAGATCATCAATTGATCCAACGACAGGCGTTTGCAGGTATGATGTGGGGAAAACAATTTTACTATTACAATGTAGAACGATGGCTAGAAGGAGATCCTGGAAGATATTCCCCTCCGAAAGAGCGTAAAAAAGGCAGAAACACCAGCTGGAGGCATATGCATAATTATGACATCATCTCCATGCCTGACAAATGGGAGTACCCTTGGTATGCAGTATGGGATTCTGCTTTTCATTGCATTCCCATTTCAAGAATAGATCCAGATTTTGCTAAAAATCAATTGACTTTATTCCTCAATGACTGGTATTTGCATCCCAATGGACAAATCCCAGCCTATGAATGGAATTTCTCCGATGTGAATCCCCCTGTACATGCTTATGCGGTATCACGAGTTTTTCATATCGATAAAAAAATGAATGATGGGAAAGGTGATTTTGAGTTTTTGGAGCGCTGCTTCCACAAATTAATGATCAATTTCACCTGGTGGGTCAACCAAAAAGACTCCGATGGAAAGAATATTTTCCAAGGCGGTTTCCTAGGGTTGGATAATATATCAGTGATCGATAGGAGTCATGCAGATAAGTTTGGAGGCAAATTAGAGCAAGCGGACGCCACATCATGGATGGCTATGTTCAGTTTGAATATGCTAAGGATATCATTGGACCTATGCGAATTCAATAAGACCTACCAATACTCCTCCATTAAGTTTTTGGAGCACTTTCTACACATAGCTGGTGCTATGAACAACATCTCTGGGGAAAGTATTAGCCTTTGGGATGATGAGGAGCAGTTTTTCTTTGACTTGTTTCATTTGCCAGGAAAAGAACCGAAGGTCATGAAACTCAAGTCAATTGTAGGGATTATACCACTTTTCGCAGTGGAATCAATTCGCATTGATTTATTTGATGACTTGCCTGACTTTAAGAAGAGACTGGAATTTTTCCTTAAGGAAAAACCAAAACTCGCATCTCTTGTTTCCAGTTGGATTCAGCCTGGACAAGAAAAACGACGTTTATTTGCCTTGCTCCGAGGACATCGCATGAAGAGTATTTTGAACAAAATGCTGGATACTGAGGAGTTTTTGAGTGATTATGGCGTACGGTCCATGTCTAAATACCACGAAAAGCACCCGTTTTCCCTCAGGATCAATAAAGATATTCAAACTGTCAGATATACTCCAGGGGAATCAGATACTTTAATGTTTGGCGGTAATAGTAATTGGAGGGGCCCGATATGGTTTCCGATCAACCATTTGATTATAGAATCCCTTAGAAAATTTGACCATTATTATGGGGGAGAGTTTTCGATTGAATATCCAACAGGCTCAGGAAAGTACTTGACCATGGATTTGATTGCCCGGGAGCTTTCCCTTCGTTGTATAAAAATCTTTGAAAGAAACGAGGAAGGGCACAGACCCGTCTATGGGAAGCACAAAAAATTCCAAGAGGATCAACATTTCAAAGATTACATCCTGTTCTATGAGTACTTCCACGGTGACAACGGTACGGGTTTGGGAGCATCTCATCAAACGGGTTGGACAGGCTTGGTCGCAGAAATGATTCATAAATATTACAAATCAGATAAGAAGAAGGAAGAGGAAAATGCTGAAACCATTTTTAGACTCTAACAGGATAGAGGCCGGCTGTGATGAAGTGGGTAGAGGATGCCTAAGCGGTCCTGTCGTGGCCGCAGCGGTAATTCTCCCCATGGATTACGCCAATGAATTTATCAATGATTCCAAAAAGCTCAGTAAGCGTAATCGGGAAGACTTAGTATCTGAAATCAAGACAGAGGCCATAGCCTGGTCAGTGGCCGAAGCTTCCGTTGCTGAAATAGATAGCATCAATATTTTGAATGCATCTTTTCTAGCCATGAATCGAGCTATTTCTAGCCTTGATTCAAAGCCTGAATTTTTACTGATCGATGGAAACCGTTTTAAAACTACCCTAGACATTCCTTTTGCTTGCATTATAAAAGGGGATGCTATGTATGCAAGCATTGCTGCTGCTTCCATATTGGCAAAGGTGTACCGGGACAATCTCATGGTTGATTTGGCTAAAGAATTCCCGGGCTATGATTGGGAAAACAATGCGGGTTATCCAACTCCCAAACATCGTGCAGGTATCCGCTCACTCGGCCTGACACCTTGGCACAGAAAAAGTTTTAAACATTTACCCGAACAGCTACCACTCTTTTAAAAACGCATCAACATATAGCCCTGAGGTACATATTTGGTCAAGGTAGTCAACATAGAAAGTGCCATCTCTGCCCCTTGCCACATGTCGCTAGGCTCCATACCTCTTGCGATGAGAGACTGTCCGCAGATAGAAAATTCCACACCTGCCTGCTTCAATGCTTCATAGGTAGATAGGTTGGGATTATCGACACCATACAACTTCTGATAATAGGCATTGTTCAGAATACTGTAGATGGCCCCACCATGTACAGCCACTTTTACGTTTAGTTGTTCTTTCTTTACCCCTCCTACCCCATGTAAATTCAGCATGCGGGCAATATTATCCACCATTCGATTAACTTGTAATGGATTATCCGCAGCCGATACCAAATCAATGATGATTTTGAACTCTTGATCAGGATCAGGAACTTCAGTAGCCTCTGGAATTTGAAAAACCATACCGAATCCAGGAACTATCGGATCCAAACCTATATGCTGGGCAAATAAACTGGTTTTAAAGCAAATAAAAAGGAAGAATATGGATCCGATGATTTTCATAGCTGATGATTTTTTTCCAATCTAGAAAAAATCAGCGCTTCCTCAAACCTCTATTTTTAGATTTGCAAAATCCGTTTAGTTATGAATCATAAACTTGAAGAAGAAAAGCACAAGATTAAAACATAGCCCAAATAATCAATATTTTTTTTACTAAAAGACCGAAATGTTAAATGTGATTGAAAATATTTTTCTCTTGCATAAAAATCCAGAAAACTAAATATTACTAAAACAATTAAAAGTATTTATCATAAAAAAAGCTCTGAAAACAGAGCTTTGTGCGCACGAGAAGACTCGAACTTCCACACCCGAACGGGCACTACCCCCTCAAAGTAGCGTGTCTACCAATTTCACCACGTGCGCTTGTAAGGTCTGCAAAAGTAGAAATCAAAGTGTATCCCTGCAAATCTATTGAAAGGATTTTGCGAGAAATCTGCAAGTTCATTAAGAATAGACTTTTCCTTCCGCAGCCAATAGGGTGTTATACAATAAAGAAGCGATTGTCATTGGACCTACACCTCCTGGAACAGGAGTAATGGCTGATGCTTTTTGGGAAACCTCATCAAACTTGACATCTCCAATCAAACGGAATCCCGACTTCTTACTAGCATCATCAATGCGGTGAATCCCTACATCGATCACCACTGCACCTTCTTTGACCATATCAGCAGTCACAAACTCAGGCTTACCCAAAGCCACAATCAGTATATCAGCTGTTTTGGCTATCTCAGGTAAGTTCTTTGTCCTACTGTGTGTCAAAGTTACTGTACAGTTTCCCGGATACTCATTTCTTGCCATCAAGATACTCATGGGAGAACCTACAATATGACTTCTACCAATCACTACACAATGCTTTCCAGAAGTTTCAATTTGATAACGCTTCAGCAACTCCACAATTCCATAAGGTGTAGCAGCAACATAGGCAGGCCATCCCAAGGTCATCCTACCCACATTAGCAGGAGTAAATCCATCTACATCTTTCTCAGGCTTAATTTTGTTGGTAACCTTTTCAACAGAAATGTGCTTTGGGAGTGGCAACTGCACGATCAACCCGTCAATTTCAGGATTTTGATTAATATCCTCTACTACCTTTAAAAGTTCTTCTTCTGAAACAGTTTCTTCCAAACGTACTAGTGTAGAGTCAAAACCAACTTGTTCACAAGCCTTCACTTTCGCTCCCACATAGGTTTGACTCGCCCCATCATTTCCCACCAATATCGCTGCCAAATGTGGCTTTTTCACACCTTCTGATACAATTTCCTGTACCCGTGCAGCAATTTCTGATTTGATTTCTTCCGAGATTTTTTTTCCGTCAATAAGAGTAGGCATAGTGAGAGGGGGTTAGATTACTTGTGATTAGTGATTAGTTGATTAGTGATTAGTTGATTAGTGATTAGTGATTAGTTGATTAGTGATTAGTTGATTAGTGATTAGTTGATTAGTGATTATTGATTAGTGAACAGTTAGTAGTTAGCAGTGATTAGTTATTAGTGAATAGTTAGTAGTGAACAGTGACTGGTTGTCAAGTGCTACGGTTTCACTGTTAAGAGTCATTAAATACTCTGAATTTTAATTTGAATTGATTTTTTTGGGCTGTTTCTAAACTTTTAACAAATATAGCTATTAACTCATTTGACTCTTTAAACAAGAAGTTAAGCGTTTGGTTATCACATGCTAACTTAGACTTACGAATGATTTTTATACAAATTAAAGACTCCCTTAATTCTTTTAAAATCACTCTAAACTTATGAATAAAATCTTTTCTTGACTCACTGCTTTGAGCTTCACCATAATTCAAAGCGGGAGAAGTACCCGATCTTAACAATTGCCCTCCTAAATGCCCTCCTGCTTTGGTTTTTGGCAAGGAATCTGACAAATGAATGATCGACACAGCATAATCAATCAGTCTTTCTTCAAGATTATATTCTTTCGACATTATTTTTATAGTTCGAAAACGTTTGTTTAAAGGTGGTTTTAAACTTCATTATTCGAAATTTGACGTTCATCATTCGACATTTTAACTCCGAATGATGAACGCTGAATTTAGAATTTCGATAGGCAGATGCATCTAAAGTAGACCAATCTAATCAAGTTTCAATACAGCCATAAATGCCTCTTGCGGCACTTCTACGTTTCCGACCTGGCGCATACGTTTTTTACCTTTTTTCTGCTTCTCAAGGAGTTTACGCTTACGGGAGATATCACCACCATAACACTTGGCCAATACGTTTTTACGTAGAGCTTTCACTGTCTCTCGGGCAATGATTTTGGTACCGATTGCTGCTTGGATAGCAATCTCAAACATTTGTCTCGGAACCAATTCTTTCAGCTTTTCACACAGCCTTTTGCCCCATTCGTAGGCTTTGTCTCTATGAACAATTGCCGAAAGTGCATCCACTACTTCCCCGTTCAACATCACATCCAGGCGCACCATATGAGAAGCTTGAGCACCGATCAACTCATAATCCAAGGATGCGTATCCTCTGGAAATGGTCTTCAACTTATCAAAGAAATCGAATACAATCTCAGCCAAAGGCATATCAAAAGAAAGTTCAACACGCTCAGAAGTCAAATAAACCTGATTCTTGATTTGTCCTCTTTTCTCCATGCACAATTGGATCACAGGACCTACATATTCAGCCGCGGTGATGATCGTAGCCTTCACAAACGGTTCTTCAATATGTTTGAACAAGTTTGGATCAGGCATATCAGAAGGAGCATTGATAGTTTTGTACTCACCATTATTCATCAAAGCTCTAAACTGAACAGATGGAACTGTGGTAATAACAGTCATATCAAACTCACGCTCCAATCGCTCTTGAATAATTTCCATGTGCAACATTCCTAAGAACCCACAACGGAAACCAAAGCCCAAAGCAGCAGATGTTTCAGGTTCCCAAACTAAGGAGGCATCATTCAACTGGAGTTTCTCCATGGATGCTCTCAATTCTTCAAACTCCGTAGTATCCACAGGATAAATACCTGCAAATACCATTGGTTTTACGTTCTCAAAACCTTTGATGGCTGTTTGACAAGGGTTCTTCACATGTGTGATGGTATCCCCTACTTTTACTTCTTTAGCGACTTTAATTCCGGAGATCAGATACCCAACATTTCCTGCTGCAAGTGTTTGTTGCGGAATTTGGTTGATACCTAAGATACCAATTTCATCGGCGTCATATTCCTTACCGGTGTTCACAAACTTGATTTTGTCACCTTTGTTGATGGTACCATTAAAAATTCGGAAGATAACCTCTACTCCTCTGAAAGGATTGTAAACCGAATCAAAAATCATCGCCTGCAAAGGAGCGTCAACCTCCCCTTTAGGAGCAGGAATCCGCTCTACAACTGCATTCAAGATATCTTCAATACCCAATCCTTCTTTACCAGAAGCCAAGATGATATCTTCTCTATCACAACCAATCAAGTCAATCACTTCATCAGCAACTACTTCTGGGTCAGCTCCAGGCAAATCGATTTTATTCAAAACCGGAATAATTTCCAAATCCTGACCAATGGCCAAGTATAAGTTAGAAATTGTCTGGGCTTCAATCCCTTGAGAAGCATCCACAATCAACAAGGCGCCTTCGCAGGCAGCAATTGACCGGGAAACCTCATAAGAAAAATCCACGTGCCCCGGTGTGTCAATCAAGTTGAGGGTATATTCCTCCCCTTTGTAGTTATACTTCATCTGTATGGCGTGGGATTTAATGGTAATTCCCCGCTCTCGCTCCAGATCCATGTTGTCCAACAACTGATCTTGCATCTCTCTGTCGCTTACAGTATTCGTAAATTGTAGTAAGCGATCTGCCAACGTACTCTTCCCATGATCAATATGGGCGATAATACAGAAATTTCTCGTCTTTTGCATAGTCATATCAGAACGCAAAAATAGATAAAAATGTGGCAATTTTGGGAATTAAAACTATAGCAGACAGAATTTTATTTTCTTTGCATCCTCAATCGATTTCCCTATGAAAAGCATCGCAGAAAAGAAGCAGCAACAAAACATTGGTGAATACATCATTTACATGTATCAAATGGAGGATTTATTACGTGCATTTAATTTTGTATTAGAAGACATTGAGCAGTATGTAGTCAGTCACTATCCCGTTGAATTAGTAGAAAAAAAGGAAACAGTAACTTGGTTTGCTGACTTGGCGACTCAAATGCAAGAGGAAAAGATCACTCAAAAAGGACACTTACAAGCAGTACAAGCCATTGTCGATGAATTGGCTCGGCTTCATTGGTCCTTACTGAAAACCGATAAAAGCTACTTTGAGCACTACCAACTGGCAAAGCCTCATGTCTTGCATATGATGCTGGAAGAAGGGGCTGATGAGATTTCACATGAAGTACAGTTGTTCTTCAACGCCATTTATGGGCGCTTATTGGCCCGTCTTCAAGGAAGGGAAATACCCTCTGAAATCTTAGAAGCCACAGAGTCCTTTGGTGGATTACTGAGTTATTTGAATGAGGTGTATATGCATTCAAAGAACTAGTTATACACATATCTCCAAGGTAAGAACTGCTTCCATATGCGTTTATACGTAGTATTAGACGCACTACTCTTCCATAAACTCATATACACTCTTGTAACAACCCTTTTCCTCCACATAATCCAAAAACTCTCGGTAGAACTCATGGGTGCATAGGGTTGCCGAATCGCCAATGACCACCAATTTTCTTTTGGCCCGTGTCAGTGCTACATTCATCCGGCGAACATCTGATAAAAACCCGATTTCTCCCTTGCTATTGGAGCGGACCAAGCTGATGACAATGATGTCCCGCTCCTGACCTTGAAAACCGTCAATGGAGTCAATGGTTAATAGTTCTGAAAAGGAGCGTAAATTGGGATATGCATAGGATTCAAAAATCAATTCATTGAATTTGCGAACCTGAGCCCTGTAAGGTGCAATCAGCCCAATTGTCCAGCCTTGGGTTTTGATTGTGCCAATCCCCACTCTTTTTAATAAATTTTCTAAATGCTGTAGGGTGAATTTAGCTTCATCAGGATTATAGGTACTCAAGGATTCTTGCTCTTGCTGGTCTTGATAGCCTGCTCCTGCTGTATCAATAAACTCCATCACCGGTTCCTCTTCCTGCAAAAAGTGAGTCCGCGTATTGGAAGCAGCAGTTAAGCCTGAATGGTAAAAATACCTGCTCGAAAACCCCATAATTGTCTCTGGCATGCGGTATTGCTCTTGCAACATTTGAGAAACATTGGTTTGTCTTTTGATAACTTTTTCGAATAGAGTTTCACTCAAACCGGCTTTCGAAGCATCATAAGATTTGATGGTAGGTGGCAACTGACAATGGTCTCCCGCCATCACCACCTTTTTAGCTTTCAAAATCGGGATCCAAGTAGCCGGTTCCAAACCTTGGGCTGCTTCATCAATAAAAACCACTGGAAACTCCATTCCTTTCAACACATGGCTACTTGCCCCTACCAAGGTGGTGGCAAATACCTGAGTGCGCTGAAAGACATCATGTGTGATATAATCTTCCAATTGTTCTGCCTCATCCTTCAACCTTCCTGCTTCGTCCAATAATCTTTTTCGTTGGGCGCGCTCTTCGGGACCAAAGCTTCTTTTGTACTTGAAGGCCAACTTTCGATATTCTTCCGCAGATTTTTTAACTTTTTTCAAATCCCGGTAGCTTTCATGCATCGCTAGCTTCGCATCCAAGGTTTGATTCAGGATAGCATCATCTACCCGTGCAGGGTGTCCTAAGCGAAGCGTGGCAATATTTTTTTCAATTAATTTTTCTACTAACAAATCCACCGCTGCATTACTTGGAGCACATACCAACACCTGGAGGTAACGCTCTAAAGATTGAGCAATCGCCGCAACGAGTGTCGTTGTCTTGCCTGTTCCTGGAGGTCCATGAATAATTGCAACATCTTTGGCGTTACTTACCAAGGCTACAGCATTGTTCTGAGAGGAATTCAATAAGGGGTTATTCTGAAGAAGCTTGGTATCGAAACTTGCTGCTTGTTCTCCCAACAAAATATGCTTCAATTCACCTATACGGCCTTTTTCAGCTTTTACGACTGCCTTCATAGTGTATTCCATCTCTCGATAGGATGCTTCGTCAAATAACAGGTCCACACCCATTTTGCCTTTATGCATCCACTCAGGGATTTCATCCACTTGAATAGTCACCACCATTACCTCTTTTTTGACCTGATTGATCACACCATTGATTCGTTGATGATGGAAGCCTTCTTGTGTAGAAAAAATAGATACTGATTTCCCCGATTGAAAGATATGCGCATAATTGGTATCAGGTCTTTCCAACTCAATAATCACACGCTCGCCGTGACCAATTTTAGATTTTTTCAAATACACAGGATACCAACAGACACCCTCCTCTTTTTTGTCAGCTATGGAGGTGTACAAGAACTTTTTTTTGTATTGAGCAAGGTCTTCTTCCCATTCGATTTTTAAAAGTCTAAAAGTATTTTTTAATTGGTCCTGAATAGTTGCCATGGAATCGTAAATTTGGATGTGAAATTACAAGTAAATCATTCTTTCAACCTTACTGTTTAAGAAAAGTCTTGAATTATTTAGCGCATGCATATCTTTCTTTTGGTAGACCAAAGATTTTAATCGGTAACCTTATCGGTGACTCTGTAAGGGGGGCAATTGAAAAAAAATATGAACCAGAAATAGTTCTTGGAATAAAGCTTCATAGAGCCATAGATGCATATACAGATAGTCACCCTGTTGTAAAAGAAGCTCAATTATTACTCAGACCAAATTTTGGTAGGTACTCCACAGTTATTACCGATATGTACTTTGATCATTTTTTAAGTAAATTTTGGAATAATTACCATCCTCAGCCCTTAAATGATTTTGCTCAAGAAGTGTACTTGATTGTTGACCAACATGCTGACATTCTTCCTGAGAAATTCATAAAGATGTATGGAAATATCCGTTTATATAACATGCTTGTGAAATATGGAGAATTTGACGGAATACGTCGCGCATTACAGGGTATGGCTAAGAGAACAACCTTTAATTCTAATATGGAAACAGCACATAAATTCTTGGATCAACACCATGAGTTCTTCCGTTTACATTTTGGAGATTTTTTTGAGGATTTAGTAGCATATTCAAAAGCAAGCTTAAACGAGTTAATTAATTCAAACTTTATCTCCGAACGTTAATTTCTATTACCCGATACATCCTTAATTATGAAGTTCATAGAATTATTTTTGACTAAATCCATCAACAAATGACAACTTGTAAACCAAAAACTAACACCTATGTAGCACTTAGTTCAGTTCTTGGATTACTAATTATTGGATTAATTAGCACCCTAATCCATTTCGCAAATCTCAGAACTTTTGGCCTATGGTTTTATTTACTAAGCACGACCATACTTACGATAGTAATTTTATTACTACTTGTCAAAATGATGGCAGGCTATAAATTTATTTCTGCCGGTAAAGAAAAAATTATCCTAAAATTCCCTCTTCGAAGACTAACAAAAAACTATACCTTGGATCAAGTTAAGGTATGGGAGGAAGAAAAAGTACTCGCAAACAATCGGGAATTTCGACAACTAACCGTAGTATTTGAAGATCAAACCTCCTTTACTATCAGCAATCATGAACATGAAAACTACTCAGAAATGCTTGCTTACTTTCAAAAAAAACTGGCAAAACAACACGTTTCCTTTATTGTCAAAAACTCAAAGCCAAAGAGGAAGTAAGGGCAAAATTATTTCTTGAAAAACTCCCGTCTCGAAGAGAAAACCTTCCCTGCTCGGCCAAAAACTGTCTTCCTTCAACTCTCCATATCAATTTATCATTCAAAGGAACATCCAAATTGATGGAATGCCCGGACAATTTAAATGGTTCATCTAAAATAATTGCCCGAGGGTCTGAATAATACTCTGTTCGTATGGCAGCAGTATATTTTTCCAAAACTGTTTTTTTCAAGGATGCTGTCAGCCCCCACCACTGCGCTTTAGGGGCGAGTACTACTTGTTGCACACCATAATCAAAACCAAGGGTATATCCCCAAGATGGTAGCTCATGTTGGATGTAAAAATTATTGAAAAATCGCATTTCTCTAAGGATTATGGTGCTTTCATTGCCCAAATAATTGGCATAATTAATCACCATTCCTTTGATTGGAGAATGATTGATGCCTAGTCCAAGTCCTACTCCTTGACTATTTTGGGTTCGTTGGACATTTTGCCAACCATTGGAAACCCATAAGATGAATTGGGTATGTTCCTTCCAATCATAGCTTAACCTTGCTCCTGTCAGGAAGTAAGGGGAATTTTCCGCCATTAAGCTTCTATTAAGATGCCATCCAACAGTCCCAATCCAACTTTCAAATCCGATGTGTGAAGGCATTATTCCCACATCTAACCAAAGATTTTCTAGCAATCGCACTCCAATAGACGCTTCATTTAGATATTGAGCCCAAGTAGGTTCCTCTGCAAGATTATACTGAGCATAAGTCCCCGCCATTAAGGCAAGCGAACCACGAATAGTACCTTCCGTATAGGAAGCCTTCACAAGTGCAAGATTAACGCTGAACTCGTTATGCCGATTAAAATTGTATAGAAAATGAGGTCTCCGGTGATTGTCTGGCCGATTAAAATCAAAACTGTAATAGGTTTCCAAGTACCCAGAAAATTCCCACGAACCTGGACCCTCTTCTTGTGCAAAAGAGTTTGCTGCATTAACCAGCAAAAGACAAATCAGCAAAAGCCTCATACAAATGTAATTAGGGTTTCAATCAAACAACAAAAGCCAGCTTTCGCTGGCTTTCACTTATGATTACTTTCTAGTTCTGAAATGCTTATCGTAAAGCTCAACGCTTTCCTGAATGATTTTAAAGGCTTCTTCTTTGCCCAAGAAATCTTCCACTTTCACTTCTTTATTTTCCAACTTCTTATAGTCTTCAAAGAAACGGTGTACTTCTTTCATTAAATGAGGAGGCAGCTCATCTATATCGTTGATATAATTAACAGATTGATCACCTGCTGCAACAGCAATAATTTTATCATCTGCCTCTCCCCCATCAATCATTCTCATTACTCCAATTACTTTCGCTTTCACTAATGTCATTGAGGGAATATCAATTTGAGAGATAATCAAGATATCCAAGGGGTCATGATCCTCACAATAAGTCTGAGGAATAAAACCATAATTAGCAGGGTAATGAACAGCTGAGAACAAAACTCTATCTAAGAGCAACATCCCTGTTTTTTTATCTAACTCATATTTACCCTTACTGCCCTTAGGGATTTCTATTACACCCATTACATATTCAGGCGCTTCTTTTCCTAATTGCACATCGTGCCATGGATTGATCATAATTAAAAACGTTTGATTAAAACAAAACTGAGTTCAAAATTACGGTCAAAAACCAAGGAAAAAAATGAATTGAAAGTTTAATTTGACATATTAGTCTTCAAATCATTATTCTGATCCATTTTCATGCTTGGAAGCTTTACTGTAACTTTTGTCCCTACACTTGCTTCGGAAATCAATTTTATACTACCACCCATTTGTGAAACGGATTCTTTAACCATGTACAAACCAAGCCCTGAACCTACATTTTTCCGTGAAGCTCGCTGAAACAAGTTAAAGACCTCAGACTGATACTTTTCTTCTATTCCATGCCCATTATCCTCTACCGAAATTTCGGCTATTCCATTATTTACCAAAACCTCAATTTTTATCCATGGACCATTCTGGAGATCTTTGTGAAAATTATAAGAATTGGAAAATAAATTATTTAATATAACTCGGATTTTAGCGTCATCAGACCAAAATTCCTCTGTTTGATTTATGCTTAATAAAAGCTCAAATCCATTGAGATCCCATTTTTCTTTGTAGCTCTCCATTTGTTGATACAAAATCTCATCAAACTTAATAGATGCAGGTCTGGAGTCCATTTTAGTTGAACGGTAAAAATCCAACATCTTATAAATAAAATCATCTAGTTTGACAGTAGCAGAGTCAATCATCTCAAAATATTCTAAAACTTGAGGATCATAAAACTCCATTTTAGCCAACTTGGAAACACCTGAAATACTCATTAAAGGCCCTCTTAATTCATGTGATAGAGAGTACACAAATTGATTCATCTCTGCTTGGATTTTTTCCAGTCTATTGGTTTTGTCTCTTAATTCCTTCTTTGTATTGTAAATTTCAGCTGCATTGCTTATTGAATTTTTAATTTGATCAATATTCCATGGTTTATCGATAAACCTATAAACCTCTCCTTTATTGATAGCATCAATAACAGAAGAAATATCAGAATAACCTGTAAGTAAGATCCTTATCGGATCTGGGTTGATTTTTGTCAACTGCTCAAAAAATTCGACACCAGTCATTCCTGGCATACGTTGATCTGCAACAACAACTTGAAACTCTTCATTCTTCACTAACTCTAAACCTTGGGCTGCGTCAGTGGCAGTTGTAATGGTGAAAAATTTGCGTAAACTAGCTCGAAATGAGTTTAAATTATTAGCCTCATCATCTATATAAAGCACTTTTATTTTATCCTTCATGTGTATGGTGATTATTTTGAAGAACAGGGAGTTTGATTATGAAATTTGTTCCTTTTCCTGAATGGGTATTCACTTCCAAAAATCCCCGATGATTTTCAATAATTGTATATACTATAGACAATCCAAGCCCTGTACCTTTACCCACAGGCTTGGTGGTGAAGAAAGGTTCAAAAATACGTTGTTTGACTGAATCAGGAATCCCCGGTCCATTATCTTCAATTTCAATTTGTACAAATTGATTCAAATTTTTTGTCCTGATAATTATTTTTGGAGGAACTTCTTGATGCTCGTTTTCTAATAGCGCTTGAATAGCATTATTAAGGATATTCATAAAAACCTGATTTATTTTTCCTGCCAAACATTCTATGGGAGGTATAGATTCATATTCTTTAACAACCTCAATCTTTCCAGACATAGTACTATTAAGCAATATCAGAGTACTGTTCAAACCATCATGAACATCAACCTTTTTTACATCTTGCTCATCGACTCGAGAAAAGAGTTTTAAGCCTTTAACGATTTCTACGGTACGCTTAGCTCCATCTTCCATTCCTTGTAAAAGCTGCTGGATTTCATCCAATAAATAAGAAAGTTCTAAATCGTCCTCCAGTACTTTCAATTCCTCTCTAGTTTCAGAAGAAAATTCAATGTCGCCCTTAGCTTTATAGCTTTCCAATATTTCTAAAATATCTTCAATATCTCTCTTTAACGGAGACACATTGGAACTAACAAAATTGATAGGGTTATTAATTTCATGTGCAATCCCTGCTGTCAACTGACCAAGTGAAGCCATTTTCTCTTGTTCTACCAATTGAGTCTGGGTGCTTTGCAAATTGTGTAAGGTTTCTTCTAATTCTAATGTACGCTGTTTAACTTTTTCCTCCAGCAATTCATTTTGTCTTGTAATCAAACTCTCATTCCTTTTCATAACAGAGAGCTTTTCTTGCTGTTCCGTCTCTTTTTCTTTTTTTAGAATATTGATTTTATCAGCTAAGGCAAAAGAAATCAAGACAACTTCAAGTCCTGAACCAAAAGGCATGATATAAGCTGAAAACTTGGTAAAAGGAATAATTCCCATTTCAGAAAAAACAAAAACAAATATCCCAATCATAAATACAGACCATGCAATTAAATATAATCGAGCAGGTCCATAGCCTTTCTTAAGAATCATAAATGCTACTAAAAAAACATACAAAACCACAATAGACTGAGTTACAAGTAACACCTGATAACTTAAGGTTATGGAAATGAAAAACGCATTAATTAATATAAATGCATAAACTCCATAGATAAAGTTAAATCCTTTGTTCAAGGTCGGCACATAATGATCGGAGTTTAAAAATACTCTGAGAAACCAGATACCAACAATACTTACCAGCGAAGAAAAGATCACAATTGATCGTTGATTCATCCAAATCCAATTTGGCCACAGAAACTCCTGTGTATACCCTAAAATAGAGGATTGAGCAAACCAAACAGCTAATAGATGAAGCACATACACTAAATAAGTAATATCACGAACGGAACTGTATAAAAAAATATTATAAAAAAACAATCCAACTATAATACCTGTGAATATTCCAAACAAAACGTTTTCAAAGTTTAATCGCTGGTACACCCCTAAAGTAGTCGCTATATAAGCAGAAACAATTTTTTTATCACTACTCNAAAAATAAATTTATTTGATGGTAGAATCCGGGTGGAAAAATCAACTATCCTTCCGCTTTTTTGACTATCAACAACCGCACCTTCATTCACTAAAAAATAGTTTACAACATCCAAGGAACTGTTATTAATTACAAGGAATTTATTTTCCGGTGAATTTCTTAAACCATTCACACCAAAACGAAGCCAAATCGCAGCTTTATTGATTCCGAAATTTGGATTTTCGGATTCGATTAACTGAAATCTATCATCTTCCAAAACATCTTCTATAGAAAAGGTCCCATCTTTATCAATCAAAAACTCGTAACATTCGACATTTTTTAAAGCCTCACCTGCTTTCCATTGGAGAGCAGGTATACTAAGGCTGCTTATTATGATCAATATGGAACTTATTAACATTTCCAATTGGGATTAGTGAGCCGTAAGTCAAATTCTATTTCTATAATTCCTTTGGGTGTATGTTCCTTTTTTATGCAATGCAAAGACTCCCTTAATTCAAAAATATAATCCCTTTCTACCTGTTCGGCTTTGGGCAAGGTATAAGGATCTTTTAAAACAATGGATGTAGCAACCAAATCTAGCTTTGGATAAAAAAACGTTCCATCTTTCCCTATCGCCGGCTCAATTTCAAAGCCTTTTTGTAGCGATGGAGGCAATGTATATTCGGCTACCAATGCCAATAAAGAGCCTAATTTTAATTGAGTTGAAAGCGCAATACCTGCCCTAATCAAATAAACCGCACCAATTCCATAGCCAGAAATGCTTCTTGAATTCCACAATCCGGAAACTTCTGCTGTTCCATGTTTACCGTAAGAACACACAAGTTCAAAAACATTTTTATCCACTTGAGAAACAGCCGTCTCCATTGGTAAAGGATAGTCAGGATGAGCTATATGCAATCTCAAACCAGAAACTATCTCACCTGTTTCCTTAAGTTCAACCACCACCACATATACAAAAGGATTATACATCCAATCATTATTTGCAGATGTTACCTTGTTGACCCCATATTGCTGCAACACATTGTGATGGCCTGATGCAAATTCTTTGCACGACTGCTGATCATCAATAGCTCTAAAAGCTCTAAATTTAAACATTTTGCAAAAACTTAAGAGTATCACTTACATCCCGACGATAAGAAGTAGTAACATCACCATTAGTAATATTCAAACGAAACATGAATAGAGGCACTTCTTTTTTCATATTGATGAGTCTTTGAAGTTCATTAAAACTTGCATGAATTAAATTACTTTCGAATGATGAAAAATCTTTCTCTCCTCCCCTAAAAAATCTATGAAACATAAATAAAGATGCGGTTACTGGTTGAAAACTTATCCCTAACTTATTTGCTGTAATCCATATTCTTTGAAGAAGTGAGCCTCCATTAAGATATGTTTGAGGTGTGAAATCCGGTCCTATAAATACCCCAATTGCTGATGCAGATTTAAATGTATCATCTGAAATCTTAGTAAAACCTTGCCCTAATTTGAATTTCCGAATCACATCCATTGCTTGTCGGTTGCTAATAAGCTTCATTAAAGCTTTTTCTGCTGCCCCAAAATCGAAAGTGGCTAAATCTATCCCGTCTTTAGTCTGCTCAGCTTCCTCTGGTGTCCATCGAACCTCCTCCAAAAAATCCTCATACCCTTGTTTATTCAACATACGGACCCAATCCATTTTACCATTGATAAGAGCTAAAAACTGAAGGTCTTCTGGTTCCTCAAAAATCTTTAATTCAAATTCAGTTCCTTCCAGAATTTGATAAAGTTGCCGAATATGATCTAAAGGTATTCGGATTCTCTTCTGATTAAGCCTGTTAGTAATCCTTCTTGATACGTAATCGAATAAAGGTTCTTCTTTTTTTAAATCAGCATGAGCAGACAAAAACACAACCGATGCAATTTGATTTTGCCCAAACTCACGTATATGTTCAATAACTTCAATTAAAACACCATTAGCACGAGTCCATATCCTAATATTTTCCAAGGCTGCACCGAAGGCTAATAAAGAGCCCGTTCCATTGAAGTCTAATAACGAGTCAGACCTTTCTTGATCATGCCATAATTCCAAGACTCCTTGTTTATTAAAAATCCATATCCAAGGCTGAACATTTCCTCCAGATGGTGCTAAGTTCGCAAATTCAACAAGCTCGACTATCTTTTCTTTTGGAAGTTGATATTCTGATTTCAAATTTCCCTTGACCGAGAAACTTTCACTGACCAGTTTATTTAATTGTAGAGTCTTTTTACTTTCTTCAAAAGATCGAGCTTTGGTAAACAGAAGTTCATCAAAATCAACAAAATATCTACCTGATTCAGAATGATTTCCCAATAGCAAACTTCTACTGGCATATGCCCCCAAAGCCCCTCCCAGAAAAACAGAAGATGCATCCTGAGGCCAAGAGGTGATACTTTGATTAACTTCTAACAGAGAGGCTTTCATACGGGAAGACAAAGTCTCTAATCCCGTAATTTTTAGAACTACAGGTATTTTTTCTTTCATTGGTAGATCCTTAAGAACTCTATAGTCCAAATCTCCAACCAATCCATGGAAAATTTCTCGATGAGGCTCTAAGTCAAACCTTTCAATATCCAACATCCCCCGATCAGAGGTATCCATTAATACAGGAATACCAAGTTGACGAGCTCGTTCCCTCATCATCAATTTCATATCCAAACTATCGCATTCATCAATTAAGAGATCCAGTTGCCCCCCATCTAAAAGAAAATTATTTATATTATCTTCTGAAACTCCCCCTTCAAAAACAGTTACTTGAAGATATGGATCAATCTCTGCTACTTCTCTACTAACGATAGTTGTCTTTTTTACACCAAGATAGTGAATACCGGATCGAAGTCTATTCAGATTACTTAACTCTAAGGTATCAAAATCTGCTATCCTTAACTCCCCATAAGACCTTTCCAACGTCAGGGCAATAGCAACGCTTTGACCAACTGAAAGTCCAACTACCCCGATTTTCTTTTCTTCAAGAATCGCTTGTTCTTCATCTGTGATTTTATATCTATTCCTCACAGTACGTACATCTCTATACTCCTTTTCGGGCAAAATATGAATTAAACTTCTTCTCCATGGATAAAATACCCAATTCCCATAGGAGTCTCCACCATTTGCTTGCAAAAACTCTTTTGACTTATCTGCCAATTCTGCTCTCGTAAACTGCCTGGTAGGGTTTTGAAGCTTGATTAGATCTTCAATTTGATTGAGTATAAGATCGATTTTTCGAATAGTACTATCTTGCTTTAAATCCAAAAAATGACGCAAGTCATTTTTTTTTGTTAGATTTAAAATAATATGTTTTGAGTCTTCTTCATACAAAGGCTTAGGAAGAATTGGCATTGAAAATAATTAAGTGGGTGAAATTTCTAGTAAATTTAAACGAATGAATGCAAAACTTTTTCTTTTTACTAGAAATTATTCACAGATTTTGTATGAAAAGAAGATATTTGAAGTAAGGTATATTAAATTTGTGATAAATAAATGAACGCCCGATCCCTATGATGATCCCAGATGACAAAGTTTCAGTTTTGTATGTTGATGATGAAATGCATAATCTGCAAGCGTTCAAGGCAACTTTTAGAAGAGATTTTAAAGTACATATTGCTATTTCAGCAGATGAGGGAAGGGCTATTTTATCAAAAGAAAAAGTGGATATTATAATTACCGATCAACGGATGCCCGATGAAACAGGTGTTGACTTTTTAGAATCAATCATCCCAACTCATCCAGAGCCAATGAGAATTTTATTAACGGGATATACTGACATACAAGCTGTAATAGATGCAATCAATAAAGGACAGATTTATCATTACCTTACAAAGCCATGGGATGAAGAATATTTAAAAAATGTAATTAGAAATGCATTTGAAGTTTTTTCATTGAGAAAGGAAAATAAAAAATTAACCCAAGATCTAATAAGGGTCAACGAGCAACTCGAGTTTTTGCTTCGCCAAAATCTTTTGTCTTAAAATCTAGCTGCTAGTAATAGCTGAAGTTCCTTATGGGTCATGCCAAACTTTCTTGCCAAATGTGCATTTGTCAGGCTACCTCTATAGGTGTATACTCCTTTCATAAACCATTTGTAGTTAAACACCATCTCTTCGGCACCACCCAGATCTGCCATTTGTAAAATAATCGGTGTAAAAATATTACTCAAAGAAAAAGATGCTGTCCGAGCCACCCTTGAGGCAATATTGGGAACGCAATAGTGTATGACATCATGCTTGATAAATACCGGATTATCATGTGTGGTCATTTCTGCGGTTTCCACACAGCCACCCTGATCGATACTGACATCAATGATGATGCTTCCAGGACTCATACCAGCCACCATTTCTTCTGTGATAACAATCATATTACGACCTTTTTCTGCACGGAGCGCACCAATGACTACATCAGCATTTTTCAACTCCTCAGCCAATGTATAATTATCAATAGTTGATGTGTATATCTGTTGCCCAAGTAACTGCTTAATTCTTCGGAGCTTATACAAATGATTATCAAACACTTTAATATTAGCTCCTAGCCCCAACCCAGTTCTAGCTGCATATTCAGCGACTGTTCCCGCTCCTATAATGACTACTTTTGTCGGAGGCACACCTGTAATACCGCCAAGCAGTAAGCCTTTGCCAGCACTGACAGAACTTAAATACTCAGCAGCTATCAACATCACTGTGGAGCCCGCTATTTCACTCATAGCCCTGACCACCGGCATACCTCCTACTTTGTCTTCAAGATTTTCAAAGGATACAGCTGTGATTTTTTTTGCATTCAAGGCATGAATAAAAGATGCCTCTTGCTTACCAAGCTGAAGCGCTGAAATAAGGCAAGCACCAACTGGCATGAAACCGATTTCTTCTTCAGTAGGTGGCTCTACCTTTAGTACCACTTCTGCCTCAAATGCTTCCTTGGCTGAATAGACGACTTTTGCCCCTGCATCTGAATAATCCTTATCGGTGAATTTGGAATCCTTACCAGCCCCAGTTTCCACCACGACTTGTTGACCATTATTGACTAGTAGTGCCACAGCATCCGGTGTGAGAACCACCCTTTTTTCTTGCGCAGAGCGTTCCAAGGGAATGCCTATTACCAAAGAGTTATTTCGTGTTTTCACCTTGGCCTTAGCCTCTTGCGTCAATACCGTTGTATCAGTTATCTCAACCATGTTTTTGCCCCTTAATCACTCGGTTCATTTGGATTTTTCTCTTGCCAGATTCATCTACCGCTAAGGTTATCAATACAAAATCTTCAGGCAAATAATGTGGAATTTTCTCCGCCCACTCTAACCAACAATAGTTCCCGCTGTAAAAATACTCATCTATACCGATATCCAACACCTCTTCCTCTTCATTAATTCGATAAAAATCAAAATGATAGAAAGTTTGACCTTTTCCATTTCTGTATTCATTCACTAAACCAAAGGTAGGGCTAGACACTTGATCCTCCACGCCAAAGGCAACCGCAATAGCCTTAACAAGTGTCGTCTTGCCAGCTCCCATTGCTCCTTTGAAGACCCAAATTGGCATATCTTGAGCAAAAGATTTTACTTGTTGGGCTACTTCGTGAATATCTGACAACGAATAGTTGTCTATGGTTTTTGATTCCAATTTAGCTCGTCTTGGGTTTTAAATGCGCCAAAGGTACAATCACTTCCTCCAATGAAACGCCTCCATGCTGAAAGGTGTCCTTATAGAAATTGACGTAGTAATTGTAATTGTTTGGATATGCAAAGAAATAATCTTCCACTGCAAAAACATAACTTGTGGACACATTAAACCTAGGAAGCTTGGCATCTTCCGGTTTATGAATTTCAAAAACCTTTCCACTTTCGAAGTTAAGATTCTTCCCTTGCTTATACCGCAGATTCGTTGTAATGGTCTTATCCCCGATAATTTTATAGGGTTTGTTCACACGCTTGGTACCATGATCTGTAGTCACAATAACTTCGGCTTTGGCATCATTGATTTTTTTGAACATCTCAAACAACGTAGAATGCTCAAACCAACTTTTGGTTAGGGAACGGTAGGCAGACTCATTGGGGGCAAGTTCACGGATCATTTTCATATCCGTACGTGCATGAGACATCATGTCCACAAAATTATACACCAACACATTGAGATCGTTGTGCAACAAATTATGGAATTGCTCCAAGGCTGTTTTTCCTTGGTAGGCTTGTAAAATCTTAGTATAACTGAATTTTATATTCAGCCTATTTTTATGCAAATTTTCAGCTAGAAACTCTTCTTCATTGTTATTTTTCCCTTCATCTGTATCTTCACCTTCCCATAAATCCGGGTGGAAACGTGCCATTTCAGATGGCATCATACCACTAAATAGCGAATTTCTAGCATAGGCAGTGGTCGTTGGCAAAATACTAAAATAAGAAGTTTCTTCTTTAATGTTAAAATACTCGGTTATCAAAGGTTTCAACACTTCCCACTGATCCAATCTTAAGTTATCGATAACTATAAAAAATAAAGGCTTCCCTTCCACGAGGTGAGGAAATACTTTTTCTTTCATTACTCGGGGACTCAATAATGGCTTTTCAATCTTTGGATCATTTAGCCAATCGAGGTAATTAGTTTTGATAAACTTTGCAAATGAACTATTGGCCTCCGTCTTTTGGGTATCTAGCACATCTTGCATGCTTTTATTTTCAGTCTCATCAATTTCCAGTTCCCAATAAGTCAATCGCTTATAGATATCAGCCCATTCCCGATGAGTGGATGCATCATTACATGCCATGCTGATATTCATAAAATCCTGCCGATAAGAAAGATTGGTTTTTTCTGTAATGAGCTGTTTGTTTTGCAAAATTTTCTTTACCGAAAGTAAGATCTGATTAGGGTTGATAGGTTTGATCAGATAATCTGCAATCTTCCCGCCAATAGCATCATCCATGATATGCTCCTCCTCACTTTTAGTGATCATCACCACAGGGATATGCGGCTTGATCATTTTTATTTGCTGCAAGGTTTCTAGCCCCGTCATACCAGGCATCATCTCATCCAAAAAAATCACGTCAAACGATTGCTCCTCCACTTCATCGATAGCATCCACCCCCGAATTGACAGTTACAATTTCGTAGCCTTTTTGTTGAAGAAACAGAATATGTGGTTTCAATAGATCTATTTCGTCATCAGCCCAAAGGATTTTAAATTTTTGCATAAAATTCGGTTTAATTCTTTTAAAATTATAATTACTTTTGGAATCAATCAAATGTCAGCGACATTGAAAAGCAGAAAGATTCTAAATGACCCCGTTTACGGGTTTATTACCATCCCTAGTGAGTTGATTTTTTCCATCATTGACCATCCCTACTTTCAAAGGTTACGTCGGATCAGGCAGCTAGGTTTGACAGATTTCGTTTATCCCGGAGCATTGCATACCCGATTCCACCATGCCTTGGGCGCCATGCACCTGATGAGTATTACGCTCGAAAACCTCCGATACAAAGGTCATGAAATCTCCGAGGAAGAATTCGAGGCCTCATTGATTGCCATATTACTGCATGATGTGGGGCATGGTCCTTTTTCCCATGCGCTCGAATATAGTCTGCTCAAAAACATTCCACACGAGCGTTTGTCCATCTTGGTAATGGAAGAGCTAAACCGTCAGTTTGACGGCAAACTTGACTTAGCACTAAGAATATTCAATAACCAATACGAACGAAGGTTTTTTCATCAGCTAGTATCATCCCAATTAGACATTGACCGTTTGGATTATCTTCAGCGTGATTGCTTTTTCACCGGGGTTTCAGAAGGCACTATCGGTGCGGACCGTATCATCAAAATGATGGACATCAAGCATGACCAATTAGTGGTAGAAGAAAAAGGGCTGTATAGTATAGAGAATTTTTTATCTGCCCGCCGCTTAATGTATTGGCAAGTGTACCTGCACAAGACAACCGTCAGCGCAGAGAAAATGCTTATCAACCTGGTGCTCAGAGCCAAACATGTACAGCAAAATCGTGGGAACCTAAGAGCAACAGATGAGTTGCTGCATTTTCTTTCCCATGACTTCACCTTGGGAGATTTTGAGCAGTCTACAGATTTACTTAACTTATTTTTATCCCTTGATGATTTTGATATTTGGGGAGGTATCAAACTCTGGAAAAATGAACAAGATTACGTGCTCAAATGCATTTCAAACATGTTTTTGGGACGGAAGCTATTTAAGATCAATTTGAGAAATGAAGAGTATTTGTTAGAAGAAATTGAAGAGGCCAGGACAAAAGCCATAAAAAGACTCGTCATACCTGAGGATGACTTACCCTATTTCTTTACTTACGGAAGCATCAGTAACTACGCATATCTAACGAAGGAGAAAATACATATTCTTACCAAAAAAGGAGAGATTTTGGATGTAGCGCAAGCTGCGGACCTGCCAAATATCAAAGCAATGAGTAAAATAGTGACCAAACACTACATTTGTCAGGCTAAAAATTTAAATTTGTAGGCTTTAAATACAAGGAATGAAATTTACACTTGATCAAATTGCAGGAATTTTAGGAGGAAAGGTAGAGGGGGATGGGTCAGCTACTGTCAACCGATTGGACAAAATCCAAGAAGGAAAAGCTGGGGGCATTAGTTTCTTATCCAATGAAAAATATGAGCCTTTTCTTTACCAAACGGAGGCAACAGCTGTAATTATTTCTGAAACGCTGCTTTTACAAAAAGAAGTTAAATGTAACTTGATCCGTGTAAAAAACCCCTACACTGGATTTACCCAGCTACTAGAAGCTTACAGCCAACTGACCAAGCAAAGCAAACAAGGTGTAGAAGAACCTGCATTTATGGATGCGAGTTCAAGTATGGGAGACTTCGGGTTTCGAGGAGCCTTTTCTTACATTGGTAAAAACTGTAAAATCGGAAAAAACGTAAAAATTCACGCACAAGCCCATGTAGGGGATAACTGTGAAATCGGAGATAACACCATCATTCACCCAGGCGTTAAAATTCAGTATGACAGCAGGATTGGCTCCAACTGTGAAATTCACTCTGGAGCAGTAATCGGTTCTGATGGATTCGGTTTTGCACCTCAAGAAGACGGCACTTACAAGACTATTCCTCAAATAGGGAATGTTATCATCGAAGACAACGTCAGCATAGGGGCTAATACAACGGTAGACCGTGCCACTATGGGCTCTACGATTATAAAAAAGGGAGTTAAAATTGATAACTTGGTTCAAGTTGCCCACAATGTAATCATAGGTGAAAATACCGTAATCGCCTCTCAAACAGGTATTTCTGGTTCTACAGAAATCGGTAAAAATTGTGTGATTGCCGGGCAAGCCGGTATTGTAGGGCATATCAAAATTGCAGACAATACTACAATCGGAGCAAAAACAGGAATCAGTAAAAATATCACAAATAAAGGACAAACACTCTTTGGCTTTGTGGCAATGGACCTCAAGGATTTTTTGAAGTCTTATGCCATTTTCAGAAATCTCCCTCAAATCCAACAAAGAATTAAGGAACTGGAAAAAAAAGACTAAATTTGCATCTTTTAAAAATCTGTACAAAAGAATCATGAGGGTAAAACAACATACCATCAAAAAACAAGTAACTGTAAGCGGTGTAGGTTTGCACACAGGTGTCATTTCAAATATGACATTTTTACCAGCCCCACCAAATCACGGCTACAAATTTCAACGAATAGATATTGAAGGAAGACCAATCATCGATGCAGATGTAGATAATGTAGTAGACGTATCTCGTGGAACAACTTTGGAACAAAGTGGTGCACGTGTATTTACAGTAGAGCATGTATTGGCAGCATTAGTAGGTTTAGAGATTGATAATGTGTTGATTCAATTGGATGGACCAGAGCCTCCTATCATGGACGGTTCATCTATACAGTTTATTGAAGTTTTAGAAAATGCTGGAATTGAAGAGCAAAATGCTTTGAGAAGATTTTTTGAAGTTCCAGAAAGCATCTCTTACAGAGATGCCTCCCGTGAAGTTGAAATTGCAGCACTTCCTTTGGATGACTACCGTGTGACTGTTATGGTTGACTATAATTCTCCTGTGCTAGGAAGTCAGCACGCCTCAATCACCAATATCAACCAATTTAAAGCTGAAATTGCTTCTTGCAGAACCTTCTGTTTCTTACACGAATTAGAAATGCTTTACAAGCAAAACTTGATAAAAGGTGGTGATTTAAACAATGCGATAGTGGTTGTGGACAGGGTTGTCGATGATTCGGAATTGGAGCATCTAGCCAAAATGTTCAACAAAAACAAAGTCGAGGTTCGAAAAGAAGGGATTCTAAATAATGTAGACCTTCGTTATAAAAATGAGCCTGCCAGACATAAACTTTTGGATGTAGTTGGTGATTTAGCATTGGTAGGAAGACCTTTAAAAGCTCAGATATTAGCTGCCCGTCCTGGTCATGCCGCGAATGTTGCCTTTGCTAAAAAACTAAAAAGAGCTTGGGAAAAAATGGGACATAACCATATCCCCCATTATGACCCAAAACTGCCACCTGTGATGGATATTAATCAGATCAGCAATATTCTTCCGCATAGATACCCTTTCCAATTATTGGATAAAATCATCTATTTGGATGAGACTACTGTAGCTGGGGTGAAGAATGTAACTATCAATGAGCCATTTTTTATGGGTCACTTCCCTGCAAATCCAGTGATGCCAGGTGTATTACAAGTTGAAGCAATGGCGCAAACAGGTGGGATATTAGTATTGAGTACAGTAGATGATCCTGAAAATTATTGGACCTATTTCTTAGGAATTGAAAATTGTAAATTCCGAAAAATGGTTCTTCCTGGAGATACCCTTATATTTAAATGTGAACTTTTGGCCCCTATCCGACGTGGTATTGCGAAGATGAAAGGAGAGGCTTATGTAGGCAATACGCTTGTTTGTGAAGCTACTATGACAGCCAGCATTGTAAGAAAAGAATCATGATCAGCAATCTTTCCCATATTGACCCCAAAGCAATCATTGGTACCGAGGTTCATATAGACCCTTTTACCATGATACATGAAGACGTAATCATTGGTGAAGGCACATGGATTGGGTCCAATGTAACTATTTATCCCGGTGCAAGAATCGGTAAAAACTGTAAAATTTTTCCTGGTGCAGTAATTGCAGGAATCCCTCAGGACCTAAAATTTCAAGGAGAAGTATCTACGGTAGAAATCGGAGACAACACGACCATTCGGGAATGTGTAACCATTAGTCGTGGCACGATAGACAAACGAATTACCAAAGTAGGAAGCAATTGCCTATTGATGGCTTATGTCCATATTGCCCATGACTGCATTGTTGGAAACAATGTTATTATTGCCAACTCAGTACAAGTGGCAGGCCATGTAACAATTGATGATTGGGCAATTGTAGGAGGCAGTAGTGCTATCCATCAATTTGTCAAAATCGGCATGCATAGCATGATTTCGGGTGGATCACTTGTAAGAAAGGATGTGCCGCCATTTACAAAAGCTGCTAGAGAACCCTTAAGTTATGCGGGAGTCAATAGTTTAGGTTTGAGAAGAAGAGGATTTTCTTCTGAAAGCATCAGCCACATACAAGAGGTTTATAGATACCTATTCTTAAATAGCCTTAACAACAGCAGGGCTTTGGAAGAGATTGAAATTAATTTACCAGCCACCAAAGAGCGGGATGAAATTGTCAATTTCATTCGCTCTTCTGAGCGCGGCGTAATGAAAGGCTATATCAGCTAATATGATTTCCATTCAACTTGATAAAATTTCCAAAAGATTCCAATTTGAATGGATTTTTAAAGACATCTCTCTTAACCTAGATGATGCGAAAGCTTGGGCCATAACAGGGTCAAACGGATCCGGAAAATCTACGTTACTTAAATGTATTTCTGGCCAACTCCCACTGACTAGCGGAAGCATACTCTACAGTATCAATGGCAACAGCATTTCAGATGCAACTATTTATCAACACTTGGTAATTAGTGCTCCGTATTTAGAGCTACCAGAAGAGTTTACTTTACAAGAAGTGCTTGGATTTCATTTTAAATTCAAAAAGGCATTTAAGGATCTATCAATCAAAAAAATGATAGACATTATGTATCTCAGCGAACACAAAAACAAAACAGTTTCTCAATTTTCTTCAGGTATGAAACAACGACTGAAGCTAGGACTTTGCTTTTTCTCTGATGTACCTTTAATTTTACTTGATGAGCCTTCTTCGAATTTGGACAATAAAGGTTGTAATTGGTATTTAAGTTTAGTTGATGACTTTGGACGGGACAGAAAAATACTTGTTTGTTCAAATGAGCCAAAAGAATATGGTTTTTGTAAACAAAATATAGTGATTGAGCATTACAAGACTAGACCTAAACTTTGATTGTTAAAATAAAACAGCTACATTTCATTCAATATTAAAATTAGTCGCATGAAAAAAATATTTTTCACTTTAATTTCCCCCTTAGTAATTGTATTCGTACTAGGATCTTGTAGAGGATCAGGTTCAGATCCTGAACCACAAAAAACACCCGAAGAACTGGCAATCTTAGATCTAACATCCGGATCTTCTCAGGTATGGACCATTGCAGGTGGGGGTTCGGTCACTAGAGATGGACGAACAGAGACAGCCCTATTTGCTAATTTTGAATTCACGTTAGCAAGCTCTGGCAGCAATAAAACGTATCAAACAACCAATAGCAATAATCTTTTTGATTCTAACGGCACTTGGACATTTGAGGGAGGTAACTTTGATCGTTTGAGGTTATCAGGTACAAGACCAGCTGCGGGTAGAGACATTACCTTCACAAGGACTGCTGATAACTTAATCCTCACTTTCAATGTTCCGATGCCTTCAGGTAGAATAGAAGAACGGGTTGAAGCTATTGCTGGGAACTATATTTTCACTCTTAAAAGAAGGTAGACATGCCTTCCCTTAGGTAGATTTTAAATTTAATCAGGAGGAAAATCACGTCGCAGGCGTGGCCTTTAAGTCTTTGCGCCCGTGGCGAGAAAAAAATATCGAATGATGAACGTCCAACTCCGAATGATGAATTTTGGTAAAGGAGGAAGGATGAAGGAGGACCGAGCGTGAAGAAAAGCTATAGTAATAGCTTTTTAGTGAGGGGCCGGCTCGGAGGGGAGGAGGAAAAGGAGAAAGGAGGAAAGATGAAAACCCATCACCCAAGCCATGCGAGGAAATTAAAAGTCAAGCCTGCAATTTTTCTAAACTATCCCCCAAGTTTCTCCCAACACCTTAATCTGTGCAAATCTGTGCCATCTGTGGACTTTTTATTTATGATTTTAGAAGGTAGATTTTAGATTTATCCTTTCAGAATGATGCCTTCGTGTAATTCGTGCCATTCGTGGACTTTTTTCGTGAGATCTACTCCACCACAAACTCAAAAATCACTTGCCCCATCTTTCCATCCGGACCGAGGGCTTCGAAGTTGCCGGTGAATATCGAGCGGATATCGGAGGTATAAAATTCCATCTCAGCCTTCCCCTCTTCATCGGTCAACAGATACGGTATCCAGGTCAGCGTATTCCTGTAATCCGACTCAGGGTCATTTTTGGAAGCTACATCAAGATACTTTTTATGTACAAACCCTCGACCTATAAAAAATCCCTTGGTCCGGGTCATATTATACATCCTCATCAACTCCTCATCGGTGTAGACTGGATATCGATATATAATACGTCTCCAATTGCCCCTTGTTGAAATACTATGATTAGCTTTTTGTAAATATAAAATCTCTATGTAAGTCTCTCCCTCTATTGGTTTTTTGTCAGTATAACCACAAATTGGACAATTTAAATAACCACCATTACAAACAAAGTCATTATTAAAATCCAATTTAGCCCTTTCAACCAGATCACCAATAAACTTTTCACGTTCCTGAACCATACGCCTTCCTCTGACCACAAATTCCCCCAATAGAATCATATTCCTGTCAAAGGCAGGAAAGTCCAGCTTCTCCTCTTCCTGCTTTCCATAAGTCATACTTGGGTAAATCAGTCCTTTTGTTTTCATTACAGGAGACAAAAGTTCTAAAGGTTCCTCGATGGAAAGATTGATTTGCATCGAACCTTTCGGCAGCGCTTTTACATACAGATACTCGTCCCTCCCAAAGTCAAGAATTTCTGCATCTATTTCAAAATTGCCCGCTCCATCCAAGGGAATAATCTCCGTGGAGGACTCATCGTCCCCTCGGAACAAAAGCGCAAAATTTGGATTGTCCTGCTTTTTGGAGCTTTTATAGACAATCTGTCCCCTAAGCTTGTTGGGAAGAAGGGGGGCCTTGGACTGATGGTCTTTCATCTGCTCTTCCAGCCAGATATACTGTTCTATCGCACAGGATTCCAATATGGTCTGTAGCTTTCTGCTGTCATTTGCCTCAGGTGCTGCCATAAGGAACTCAAGATTGGGCTGTGGCCCCACTTGGGTGAGTATGTGTGCCAGGGTATACAAGTTCCTTTTGTATCCCGCATTATGGAAAAGCTTATCCGATACAGCTCCCCCCAAGAGTACACCTCCTAGCGCCTTTCCCTGGGAATCCCTTACGGTGAAAGTGACATCGACTTTCTCCCTGGTACCGTATTCAGATTGGCTGAGGATTGCTTCCACATGCAGCTTACCATTGTTCTCTATCCATGCCAGCCGTTGGCCCAAGGGTTCGGAGGCTTCATTGAATACCGCTACTTCTGCTATGCCTGATGGAATATGGGCGATTGGCACCTTTATCTGGGAATTGCTTTCCAGCATAAATTCCTGAAACACGTACACGATCCCTCTCATCTGTATCCTCACAAGGTGTTTCTGATGGGGCCAGGAGGTCTGAATACCCACCATCAGCGTATCGCCCATAGGCCTTAGATGGATCGTTACTCCCTGCTCCTCGATCTGATCAAAAACAGGTAATGTATCAGAGGGCGCATCGTTCCACAGGATACCATACACGGAACCCTTTTCCGGTTTGATCCTCAGTTTTCCCAAGCCATCAGCTCCTGTACCAATGGGTTGTAGCATCTTCCCGTCCTTCATTAGTACTCCCTGTCTTGATTGATCCTTGGAAGTACTGCCCGTGGATGAAAGCATCACGGAGGTTTCCTGATGATGGACCAGTTTGCCACTCTCTGGATGCCAGGTCAGTCGTTCTGATCCCTTTTGGCCCCTCAATGGTAAGCGCTGGAATACCTGTTTATTGCCTGAAACTATCTCCAGGTCCAGTAATTTCGCCCCGTTTCTTTGGAGTGGGATGGACAGTTTCCCTTCTGCATCTGAGCGGAAAGATGCCTGATGCACAGGTTGCTTCTGCACATCCAGCCAACTGGCCTTGACCTCGGCTCCTGAGAGCCTCTTGGCCTGTTTATCGGAGATTATCAGGCTTAGGCTGTCCCCATCATCCTCATGGTTATGTCTGATGATAATCTCGGGGCTGATGTATTTGCGGATTTCGAGTTCCTTGAATGCATGGTAGCGCTCCATCCCCTGGTACACTCCTGAGGGGGAATAGGCTTCCAACTGGTATATCCCCGGTACAAGGTCATCCCTGATAAGGACCATTCCGTCTGAAAATCCACCCCTCAGCGGGTACTTCTCCTCCCAAAAAACCTCCCTGTCCGTCTGTTTCACCAGTCTAAGATACAGGATACTGTCTTTGGGATGTGGGGTCAACAACTGTCCGTCAAGCTGCGTAAACCTGAACCAAAGCTGTTCCCCTGTCTCATAGATATCCTTATCTGTCTGCAGGTACTCTATCGGTCTTGCATGCTGCCTCGCCTTTTGCTCAAACTCCACCACCAGCTTTTGTTCATAAGCCGTCTGCCCCTGCGCTAGGTAGGACAGGTTCAGGAAAAAAATAGAGCATAGGAACAATCGCTTAATCATGGGTGGTAATGATATCTATTAGGGATATGTTTTTAACGATAAAACCCAACCATTGGCTTCAAACTCCACATGGAATTTTTACCAACTAAGATAACTCATGAATTGAATTAAACAAACGTTTAGTTTTCTAGATAGGAAGGAATTATTTATATTTATTGAAATTTAGGTTATGTCACTTACAGAACGCCATATTATCGAAACATACTCTGAGCTTTTTGAAAACATGAGTTCGGAAAATAAATTAGAGCTACTGGAACGGCTTGCAAAATCTATCAGGAAGGGAAAAAAGACAAAAGAAAAGGACTTTTTCAGCTCTTTTGGAGGTTTCGTTTCAGAAAAGTCCGCAGAAGAAATCGCGAAGGATTTAAGAGAAAGCAGGAAATTCAGATCAAAAGATGTAAAAATTTGAATTATGCAATACTTGCTTCGACAAGAAGGAACTCCCATGCATGATGAATTTGATTTAATTATTGGTGTTACAGCATTAGCTAACGAAATGATTCTAGTAACGGACAACGTTAAAGATTTTAGACATTTAAAAAATCTGAAACTGGAGAATTGGACGCAAAAAAAGTAACTTTCTGGAAATGATTACCAGAATTCTACAGATGTTTAATTGATGAGTGTGCATTTAAACCAATCTTCAAAATTTCGGAGTATAAGTTTAGATTGCTACCCAATAGTTCCACTATTCTTTTCTGTAATTTTTAAGGCTAGAGTATAGATATAAAAGTTGGGGATATTTTTTGCGGCCGTGGCGTTTAAATCTTTGCGCCGGTGGCGAGAAAAAAAATGTCGAATGATGAACGTCCAACTCCGAAGGATGAATTATTAGAAAGGATGAAGGATGAAGGAGGAAGGAGGAAGGATGAAGGAGGACCGAGCGTGAAGAAAAGCTATAGTAATAGCTTTTTAGCGAGGGGCCGGCTCGGAGGGGAGGAGGAAAAGGATGAAG
>NZ_BMYF01000014.1 GCF_014652135.1 Mongoliitalea lutea | reverse complement strand
TGCGGGAGATTACGAGTTGACCTATAGCATCTGTGAGTTATTGAATCCTGGCAACTGTGACACAGCGACTGTAACGGTAACTGTAGCCGCACCAAGAATAGATGCTAATGATGATGACTTAGGCCCGATCAACGGAGCAGATGGTGGAACAACAGCGAGTGTATTGGGTAACGATACCTTGAACGGAGACCCTGTAGATCCATCAGATGTGACTTTGACGGTAGTAAGTTCAGACCCTGAGTTGAGGTTGAACCCTGATGGCACAATAACGGTAGCACCGAATACGCCTGCGGGAGATTATGAGTTGACCTATAGCATCTGTGAGGTATTGAATCCTGGCAACTGTGACACAGCGACGGCCACTGTTACGGTAGTGGGTCCTGAGATCATTGCTAATGATGATGATCTTGGAACATATTTCTTTAATTTCTTTGGGAACTTAGGAAATATTTTAGATAACGATCTATTAAATGGAGAAAGGCCGTCAGAAGGTCAGATAGATTTTGAGTTCTTAGAACTCGATGGTATCCAAGGATTATTTATTGATGAAGATGGTAATTTATCTATTTTGACTCCTGGATTAAATGAACCAAGGGAATATGTGTTGACATATAGAATTTGTGATACTTTAAATCCTTCAAATTGCAGTATAGCTACTGTAAGGATAACTATCATTAAATCTGAAATTGATGCAAGTAATGATAATTTCGGACCAATTAATGGAGTAAATGGTGGAACGACTCCGAGTGTACTAGATAATGATACATTGAATGGTCGTCCTGTGAGCCTAGAAGATGTAAGTCTGACCGTAATTACCTCGGCTCCTGGATTGATTCTAAATCCGGATGGTACCATAACAGTAGCTCCAGGAACTTCAACTGGTACTTATGAATTGACATACAGCATTTGTGAATTGTTGAATCCTGATAATTGTTCGGTAGCTACTATATCTATTACTGTGGAAGGAAATAGAGTTGAAGCTGAAGATGATGAGTTTGTAACCAACGAGGATACTGCGATAACTGTAGATATTCTAGGAAATGATCTTTCTGATCTTCCTTTGAATGTTGCAAGTCTTCAAATCACTAGTCAGCCGTCTAATGGTACAATAATTATAAATGATGATGGAACAGTAACGTTCATTCCTGAATTTGGCTTCTCGGGTACTGATAGCTTTACTTACCAAGTTTGTGATTTCAGTAGTCCAATTCCGAATTGTAGTGAGGCTATTGTTACTGTTCTTGTAAGGCCAATATTGGTAGATATCGAAAAAACAGTCAATATTATTAATGCTTCTGTCGGTGATATCCTTACATATACGTTAAAATTCACCAATAGAAGTGAGTTTGTGTTAACTGATGTCAGGTTAGTGGATTTACTTCCTTCGGAATTGATGTTTATAAGTTCAAGTGTAGATCCTTCGGGAGATCTATTCTGGGATTTCGTTGAAGTAGGCATTGGTGAGACTATAGAGATAAATCTTGATGCATTAGTCCTTGAAGCAGGTGATATTATCAATAGGTTGTTTTTCAGGAGAGGTGAATTTACTCTAGAGGCCATAGCTCCGGTAGTTGTTACTGTAAATACTGTTGACTTAGCTATTGAAAAGACATCTCGTGGTGTGGAAATTTGGGAAGGTGATGATTTTGAATATGATATCATAGTCACTAATATTGGTGGTACAAATGCAACAGAAGTTATTGTTGAAGATATATTACCTTCAGGTGTGTCCTTCATTAGTCAATCTGTCATCAGTTCTGTATCAGGTTTAGATGTAACCTTTAGTATTCAAGGTGATAGACTTCTTTGGACGGTTCCATTCTTCCCAGCGGACGGATTCCTTGAAATTAAATTAAGGGTGAGGGCAAACGCATTAACTGGAACTAACTCTCAGACAATTACTAATGTAGTTACAGTGAGTAGCAAAGAGGAAGACGAAAACACACAAAATAATTCTGACAGTGATGTTAATACGGTTCGTCCATTCTTCATTCCAAATGTGATTACGCCTAATGGCGATAGATTGAATGATAGGTTTGAGATCAAGGGAATAAATAAATTTGTGAGCAATAGCATTGTAATATTTAACAGATATGGTGACCATGTCTTCCAAACTGAGGATTACCAAAACAATTGGGATGCTCCGGGACAAGTTGCTGGCACATATTTCTATATATTTAGAGCTGTTGATAAGCAAGGTAAGTCTCATGAGTTTAAAGGCTGGATTCAAGTAGTAAAAGAATAAAGTAATAGTGTAAAAATTGAATTTAGTTGTTGTAGTGTCTATGGGAGAAGTTTCTCCTGTAGATAGCTACGGCAAGTAACTAGAATTATTCACTTGGGCATATTTATACCTCCAGAAGACCGTTGAGTATTGATGATTTTCTCAAGCTGATATTCAATGAAAAAGTGTTTCAGTACTGTATAAAAAAACGTATGTAATTTCCAGCTCTTACAATAATTCTAAAAAATACTTCAGAAGTAGTTATAAAAAATTATGTAAGAGTTATTTATTTAAAACATTAATACCCAAGATGGTACTTACCATGAGAAGGAAAAAAATATATTTAAGGATTTTTGCTGTAGTTTTTTTGTTTTTGTTTCAAACAGAAATACAAGCACAGCGACCGTTACTTCGGTATGCGGATAAGCAATTTTATTTGGAAAACTATTTGCACGCTGCTGAAATGTATTCTGAAGCTTATGCAAAAAAGGAAACCTATACCACTGCGCGGAAGCTTGCTATTACTTACCAAACAATTCGGGATTATGATAAAGCATTCGAATGGTGGGCTGTTGTAGTTTCTTATGATGACTCTACTAAAGATGATTTTTATTTATATTTGATTGCTGCCATGCAAGCTGGTGAAGCGGAAGATTTAAATGAATTCTTAAAAAAAGGAGGTTATAGTTCTTTTGATTTTCCGGGGTTTGATTTGGAGCTTTTAGAGAAGTTTTACTCTGAAAGAAAACCTATTAAATTGGTTCCGGTTCCTCATGTGAATAGTGATGGTTCGGATTATGGATTATCTAGAAGAGGCGAGGATTTGTTTTTTACGAGTGATAGAGGAGAAACTTCGACTTCTAAAAGAAAGTCGATTAGGTTAGATGCCAAAAACAATATTTTTTCCAATGAAAAAAGTAATTTCAACGAACGGGAATTTTACAAGTTGTATATAAGTAATAATTCTGGTAAAGTACAAGTGGTTTCTCTTGATTTGGAAGGAGTTCAACATGTTTCAGATGCTCAAATTTTCGCTAATGGCAACAAGATTTTCTATACGGCGTTTATAGGTCAAACTAAAATTAAGGGAAGAAGAAAGAGGAGTTTGGATTTAATCAATTATCCTGGAATTTTTTATGGAGAACTTGATCAGAGTGGACAAGTAACTAACAGCAAGCCTTTTCCATTCAATAGCATGCTGGAATATGGTATGATGAATGCTTTTTTTGATGAAATTAATGGTAAGGTGTATTTTTCTTCAAATAGAGAAGGAGGTTATGGGGGATATGATCTTTATTTTGTTGATTTTGATGGTACGGAAAATTTTGGTGAACCGGTAAACCTTGGTGGAGAAATCAACACGGTTATGAATGAAAGCCATCCATCTATTTCAGGAAATTTCCTGTACTTTAGTTCTAACGGGCGTTCTGGTCTTGGAGGCATGGATATTTTCAAGTCAGAAATACAGCTTAACAATTTTGGAGTTGCTGAGAATTTAGGCTTTCCTTTTAATAGCCCACGTGATGATTTTGCTTATGTTGAATTTGAAGATGGCAAAAGGTATTTATCCTCTGATAGACAAGGGGGCATTGGATTGGATGATATTTATTTAATTGAAGATCTTCACAAGCGACTAATTGCTAAAGTGCTTGATTGTGAAGGTAATATTATTTCAGATGAATTTGATGCTGAAATCAAAATTAAGAATGGTGATGAAGTTAGTACCAAAAGAGGACCGAATGGAGAGCTTTTTGCAGATTTATTGCCAGAAAAGAACTTTAATCTTTCTATTACTAAAAAAGGGTACTTTAGTCTTACTGATAATTCTTTAAGTACTGTAGGTGTAAAAGAAGAAAAACTTGAAAAAGAATATAAATTGGCTGCTATTCCATATCAAACACCTGTTTATGTGGATATTGTTTATTACGATCTAGACAGATCCAAAATTAGAAAGGATGCTGAGGAGGCCTTAGATAAGATAGCTGAATTAATGAACAGATATAATTTTCTTGATTTGTTAGTTGGTAGTCATACAGACTCTAGGGCTAGTGAAACTTATAATTTGGCTCTGAGTCAAAGGAGGGCAGATGCTGTCAGGGATTATCTTGCAAAATATAATATTAATGGAGAAAGGATTAAGTTAGAATGGTTTGGGGAAGAAAACCTTATAAATGATTGTGGAAATGGCATCCCTTGTCCTGAAAGGGAGCATCAACTAAATAGAAGAAGCGAGTTGGTTTTAGAGGCTTTTCCAGATATTACAAAACAATATGAATTACCTAAAGAGTTGATTGGGAAAGAGCTGTGTAACCAGACCAATCTTTTTGATGCTTTACAGGCAGAGTTAAATAGTCTACCAACAATTTATTTTGATTTTGACAAGAACACATTAAGGTCTGTCCATAAAGAAGAGTTAGAAAGAACCGCAATTATGCTGAGAAAAATGACAAATCTACAACTTTATATTGCAGGTCATACGGATCAACGTGGAAATGATGATTATAATAGAGATCTAAGTGAACGGAGGGCTCAAGTTGTTATGGATTATTTGATCAATAGAGGCGTTGAAGCTGCAAGATTGGAGTTTGAATGGTTTGGTAAATCTCAACCAATTAATGATTGCGACGAATTGCCATGTTCAAGTATTATGCACCAACTTAATCGAAGAACAGAAATCAAATTTAAATAATTTAAGTTTGCTGTAATAAGTTACTTTTAGGGAAGAGAAAATCCGTTTCTTCCCTTTACTTTTTTAGTCTATTTTTAAGCTGGAACTTTAAACAGTTACAATTATACATTACATACAGTTTTAAGCTTTTACTATTTTTACTCTGCAAGCGAGGGAAGAAATCAAGTATTGAAAGACAATTACACTTTTAAAATTTCAGAATTATCCGTTTTCCCCAACATTCTTAACTTTAAGCCGTAAATTAGAAGCTGAAACCAAATAAACTAATGGAAGATAGAAATTACGAAGTGAATATTGATCCGGATTGGATTAAGAAATTTGCTCCTAGGATCATCGGCGGATTTATTTTATTAGCTGCTGTTGTTACGGGAGTTAAAACGGTGGGACCTGAGGAAGAAGGTGTTGTGATTCAACTAGGAAAGTATAACCGTACGGTGGATCCGGGATTGAACTTTATCGTTCCATTTGGAGTGGAGCGCATGTTTAAAATTCCTGTACAGCGTCAATTGAAACAGGAATTTGGGTTTAGATCTACTGATAGTTCAGGTGCCCCTACTCAATATACGAAGAGCTCTTATGGTGATGAGAGTATGATGTTGACAGGTGATTTGAATCTGTCCGATGTGGAGTGGGTTGTACAGTACCGAATCGTAGACTCCTATCGTTACTTGTTCCGCGTGCGCAATGCAGAGAAAACCTTGCGAGACATGTCTGAGGCAGCTATGCGTAAAATTGTGGGTGACAGAACCGTAAATGAAGTATTGACAGTGGGAAGGCAGGAAGTAGCGAGTTCGGTGGAAGTTCTTTTACAGAGAATGTGTGATGAATACGAAAATGGCATCCGTATTGACCAAGTGGTATTGCAGGATGTGAATCCACCTGAGCCAGTAAAACCTTCCTTTAATGCAGTAAACCAGGCCCAGCAGGAACGTGAAACCTTAATCAATCAAGCTGAAGCAGAATACAACCGTGTTATCCCACGTGCAAGAGGTGAGGCGGAAGAAACGATTCAATTGGCAGAAGCTTATGCTTTAAATCGGGTTAACAGAGCGAAAGGGGAAGCAGAGCGTTTCACATCGTTGTTTGATGCCTACGTCAAAGCACCGGAAGTAACCAAGCAGCGGATCTATTTGGAGACCATGGAGCGCGTGCTTCCTAAAATCGGCAATAAGATTATTGTGGATGAAAAAGGTAATAATGTATTGCCTTTGTTGAATATTGATAAAGTAAAGACGAATACACCATGAGTACGAAAGGAACAGTATTGATCATCGTTGGAGCTATTGCTGCAATTCTTTTGTGGAATAGTGTATATATCTTGGATGAAACCAAGCAGGCAATTGTTACTCAGTTTGGTAAGCCGGTAGGAGAGCCACGTACAGAGCCGGGAATTAATGTCAAGATTCCATTCCTGCATAAGGTGCAGTTTTTTGATAAGCGCTACTTGGAATGGGACGGAGATAGAAATCAGGTACCTACCAAGGACAAGAAATTCATCTTTGTGGATTCCTACGCCCGTTGGGAGATTACCAATCCTTTGCAGTTTTTTATCCGTCTACGCGATGAGCGCTCTGCCCAGTCCCGATTGGATGATATCCTGGATGGGGAAACCAGAAATGCGGTAGCGAGCCATGACTTGTTGGATTTGGTGCGTTCAACCAATAGAGATCCTGAGGTAACCGAGGATTTTATGGAAGAAATAGAAATCCTTGAGGATATATCAGTAGGTCGTGCGCAAATCGAGAAAATTATTTTGGAAAAAGCGAATGAACGTACAACAGATTTGGGCGTACGGATTTTGGATTTCAGGTTCAAGCGTATGAACTATGTGGACGAGGTTAGAGATCGTGTGTATGATAGAATGATTTCCGAGCGTGTGAGAATAGCTGATCAGTTTAAATCAGAGGGTCAAGGAGAGGCAAGAAAAATCGAAGGTAACAAGGAAAGAGATTTAGCCCAGATCCAGTCAGAGGCATTTAAGCTGGCAGAAGAAATCAAAGGTAGAGCGGATGCTGAGGCAACCAATATTTATGCTGCAGCCTATAACCGTAATCGTCAGGCAGTAGACTTGTACAAGTTTCTTCGATCCATGGAAAGCTTCGAAAAATCATTGGATGAAAATACCAGTTTGGTCTTGTCTACGGACAGTGAGTTCTTCAGGTATTTGAGGAGGTTGAATTAGATCCTAATCAAGGCTGTTTTAAAAGCGAAGTCTTTTGAGACAGCCTCTTACATACTACGTGCAAGAAGATTTTCCTGAGTTGACAATTGAAGATATATTGGCTTGCTTAGCTTACGCTGCGGATAGAGAACATCAAACAAGAGCTTAATTGAAAAGTTTTTATTCCATAAAGACTGGGACGAATTAGGGTGTCTTGAGATAGAGTAAAAAAAGGGTCCTTTGTGACCCTTTTTTACTAATTGCACTTGAGATTACAACTTCGCCGAATAATTCGGAGCCTCTCTAGTAATACTTACATCGTGTGGATGGGATTCTTTTACACCGGCAGCGGTGATTTTGACAAATTTACCATCACGCTGTAAGTCTTCAATGGATTGGGTACCGCAATAGCCCATACCGGCCTGAAGACCTCCAACCAATTGGTACAATACTTCCGCAACCTGACCTTTGTAAGCAACTCTACCAACGATTCCTTCCGGTACCAGTTTTTTGATATTGTCTTCCGCATCTTGGAAGTAACGGTCTTTGGACCCTGACTCCATAGCTTCCAAGGAGCCCATCCCTCTGTAGGTTTTGAATTTCCTTCCTTCGTAAATAATCATTTCCCCAGGAGCTTCTTCGGTCCCTGCTAAGAGTGATCCGATCATAATAGAACCTGCTCCTGCTGCAATCGCTTTCACCAAATCACCAGAATAACGGATACCTCCATCAGCAATTACGGGTACATTTCGACCTTTCAAAGCCTCAGCACATTCAAACACCGCTGAAAGTTGAGGAACGCCCACTCCAGCAATGACACGGGTAGTACAGATGGAACCTGGTCCAACCCCTACTTTTACTGCATCAGCACCTGCTTCAGCCAATGCAATCGCCGCCTCAGGAGTTGCAATGTTACCTACGATTACATCCAGGTCAGGGAATACCTGCTTGATTTTTCTACAGGTATCGATCACACCTTTGGAATGTCCGTGTGCTGTGTCAATAGATACTACATCTACTCCTGCATTTTTCAATGCTTCTACACGCTCCACGATATCAGCCGTTACGCCAACTGCCGCACCCACTCTCAGACGACCATATTCATCTTTGCAGGCGTGTGGCTTATCTTTTCTTTTCAGGATATCCTTGTAGGTAATCAACCCTGTCAATCGGTATTCCTCATCTACGATGGGGAGTTTTTCGATTTTATATTCCTGAAGAATCTCTTCTGCTTGTTCGAGGGAGACTCCCGCTTTGGCGGTAATCAGGCCATCCACCGTCATGATATCTTTGATATTGACATTGGGATCTTTGATAAAGCGAAGGTCACGATTGGTAATGATTCCTTTTAAAATTCTATGCTCATCAACCACCGGAATACCACCAATATGATATTCACGCATGATGGCTTCTGCATCCTTCACCTTTGCTTCGATAGCTAACGTGATTGGATCCAAAATCATCCCTGCCTGAGAACGCTTCACTTTGCGAACCTGCGCTGCTTGCTTCTCAATGGACATGTTTTTGTGGATGAATCCAAGTCCTCCTTCCAATGCAATCGCAATGGCCAATTCAGATTCCGTCACGGTATCCATAGCAGCGGACACAAGCGGAATGTTCAATCGGATGTTCTTAGTAAGTTGAGTGGAGGTGTTGGTGTCTCTCGGCAATACTTCTGAGTATCCGGGAACCAAAAGCACATCGTCGTAGGTGAGTGCTTCGTAGAGGAATTTATCTGAATTTCTGTTCATGGCAAATGTGGTTAGGTAACCCTATTTGCCCGTCAAAGATACAAACATTTTCCATTGTGGCTCAAGGCCATTTCAAAATAATTTAAAGTTTAGCCAAAAATTTCTGTCCGAATTAAAATAAAATTTGGTATTCAACCTTTGCTAGTCAATCGTGGATTGGACCAATTTACCTGTTTTACCCGCCCGGATGATAAAGTAGAGCATTAATCCCAAAGGTCCTGCCATAAAGGTGCCTAACAGGGCCGGTAACAATAGCCACCTGCTGATGTCTTTTTTCCAAGCATCATGGGCTATCCACATGCCTACAAATAAATCAAAGGCCAAATAATGAATCCAACCCGCTAGTAAGGCTTCATCTGAACTCATTAAAGCTTTCACTTCTGCTAAACTTCCAAATCCAGCTCCTTCCATGTCTCCCGAACTGATACCGTAGATGAGGTAGAAAATATATGTTCCACCAAGGAGAATCAGGACACCGGAAAACAATGTGCTGTAAATCCAGGATTGCGCGTAAAAGATAAACAAGCCTATCCAGGCAAAGAATGCCAAGGTGCTTGCCATGGCAAAAACAGCTTCTAAGGTCATAGCGGGAAGGGGTTTATTGGTTTACTAAGATAGTAAATTCGCTTTTCTTTCCCCACTATGGCAAATAATTCCTCCAATGAACACAGTTGAATAATCGTTTAAAAGTTTTCGAGTCTGTTTTTGGAAACTCTTACAACTTCTTAAACTCCAAGGTATTGATCAAATGGATCAAATCTACCTTGATGTATTCAATGACAGGGGAGAGGGAGTCATTTTTCATAGCCGTATTGAAGTACAAAGCGCCCCGAAGGAAATTTTCGGTAGAATCGGTCACAAAAAACTGGAACTGCGTAGGCACTTCACCTGTCAACTCCGCGACTACTCCTGTGTAGCCTTTCGGTGTCAGCAAAATGGATTCTTCAATACCATAGGCTTTGATTTGGTGCTTGGCTGTCAGATTGATGGCATCATTTAAGACCATTTTGATGTCTTTGCCTTTGGATTCTAGGGTTAGGTAAGTGAGGTGGACCTTGGCACCTAGATCCTGATAATTCAGATTAATCCATGTTTTTTCTGCCAAATTGAAGGAATCAGGTTCTACCTGTGCATGCGCTGAATGTTGAAAAATATATGGCTGGGGCATGCTTAGCACATCAAATGCCCGCTCGGGTAGATCAATGCGGTTGTAGCCATTGGGTTTGGGTAAATAATCCTGTCCGCATGAGAAAAGGAAGCAAATGGAAACAAGCGTGCAAAGTATTCTGTTATGCATAGGTCAAAGGTAGTACTTTGATCAAAAGTTTTCCTAACTCAAACGTACAAAACACGCTAAACGATGAAAAAGATGCATTTAATTTTCGGAACTGTGCTTAGTTTGCTGATGGTTTTTTCAGCATTTTCTGTATCCGCACAAACAACCCTGGAAGAATTTGTTGCCAAATGGGACAATGGCAAGCAGTTTACCCTGGACGTGGTAGATAAAATGCCGGATAACTTATTAGACTACAAGCCGCATGCTTCTGCTATGAGTTTCAATGAGCAAGTGACACACCTTTCTGGAGCGATGGTGATGATCGCGAAGAACTTTATGATGGGAGCAGATCCATCTTTTGATCCGAGTGTAAAGCCAACAACCAAGGAGGAATTAAAAGCCTTAGTTGCCGCAAGCTATGATTATGTAAAGATCACTGCCAGTGGACTGACTGCTGCCCAGTTTGCCGAGAATGTAGAAATCTTTGGTAGTACAGCTAGTCGCAGACAAGTATTAGCCTTGATCGATGACCACACTACCCACCACAGAGGGGCGGCAATTTCCTACATTAGAGCCAATGGCATCGAGCCTCCAAGATTCAGTGGAATGTAAGAAGTGGTCCACGGTTGGTCGGTCGACTGTCCACGGTGTGGTTTAAGTCTTCAGACTTGCGAAAGGAGGCGCTTTTTTTCACGCCACGAGCGCAACGCTTTTCCGCCACGCTCGCCAAGGGAATGATGGATTTTTGCTCTGTGGACTTCACTTCTACATCGAAAATCCAGACCCGGCAGGTTTTAAAAACCTGCCGGGTCTTCTACTAAAAATGCAATTGTTTGATTTTAAGGATATCTTTTTTTGCCACTGTTCACTTCCCACTGCTCACTGTTCACTGGCTTCGACTCCGCTCAGCCACCGTGGCACCTTCATTCTACATTTCCCTACGCTTCTCGCCTCCTGCTTGCAGCACCTTCATCCTTCATCCTTCATCCCTCATCCTTCATCCTTCCACCTTCATCCTTCCACCTTCATTCTACCATTCCTCCCTCCATTGTCTCGTCCTGAAATCACTTGACGTTTTTTTAAAGAATAATTTCCTTATTTAAACGCCACCAATATATCGCCAATAGGCTTATTTCAACTTATATCGCGCTAGCATATATCATTACCTAACCCAATTCACCTTCTCCCCAACTGGTCTTCTTCTCCCTGCTGGCCATCTGTCTGTAGCGGGTTTGGCTACGTAGAAGAAGCCCATCAACATATCTTCTTCGCCCAAACCAAACCATTCCTTGGCTTCCGGCCAGAATGTTGGTCCGCCGGTTCCCCAGTAGGCAGCAAGGCCGTGGGCAGAGGCGGTTAGGTACATGTTTTGCACAGCCATGGCAACAGCTGCAATTTCTTCCATCACAGGTAAGTTTGCACGAAGGTCACGCTTGAGCTGTATGGCGATGATGTGGGAGGCTTTGAGTGGGTTTTCTTTCAGTTTTTGGTAGGTAGCTTCGATAAAATTGCCAGCTTTTTCTGCTCGCTCCTTGTAAAGGCCTGATTGGAATTCTGAAAAGCGCTTCAAGCCTTCTCCCGAAAACACGGTAAATTCCCATGGTTCCGTCAGTTTATGGGTAGGTGCCCATGTGGCATTGGTGAGCATTTCCTCGATGATGGCATCATCTACAGGGTCATTTTCCTTGAATTGTGCTACAAACATGGACCTACGTCCACGGATGATTTTGTTTACTTCTGCTATATTGAAATCTGGTCTTTCCATGATCGCTGTTGTGAGTTTGATTCGTTTTAAGAATGCAATTCCAGTAAAAAAAGTTTGATTACTGAATGATTTCTTAAGGGTAAAACCTCAACCTCCATTCAGGTACAAACTGTGGTAAACTGCGAAATCTGTCTTTATCTGTGTCAAAAAATCACTCCGCAAACTGCAATCGTACCAAGTTGGCATAAAAGCCTTCTTCCTGAGAAGCCAGCGATTCGTGAGAGCCTTGTTCTACGATTTTGCCTTCTGATAGTACATAGATTTTATCCACCTTACGGATGGTAGCAAGTCTATGCGCAATGATGATGGTGGTTCTGTTTTTCATCAACTCATCCAACGCCTCCTGCACCAAGGATTCCGACTCCGCATCCAAAGAAGAGGTTGCCTCGTCCAAGATCAAAATAGCCGGGTCTTTCAAGATTGCCCGTGCAATCGCTACCCGCTGACGCTGTCCTCCGGATAGTTTGATGCCTCGCTCGCCTACCAAAGTGTCCAAACCTTCCGGAAGTTTGGTAATAAACTGCCATGCATTGGCTTTTTTCGCAGCTTCGATGATTTCTTCCTCTGTTGCATCAGGCTTTGCATAGGCAATGTTTTCACGGATACTTCCACCAAACAATAACACCTCTTGTGGTACGATCCCGATATTGGAGCGCAGTTGTTTCAAATTCCAATCCTTCAATGGTTTTCCATCTACACGGATTTCCCCTTTGCTTACTTCGTAAAACTTGAGCAATAACTGGATAATGGTGGATTTTCCTGCCCCGCTATGTCCCGCTAGGGCGATTTTTTGTCCCGCTTCTACTGCGAAACTCATGTTTTTGAGTACATCTACCTCAGTTCGTGTAGGATAGGCAAACGTCACTTGGTCAAAAGCAATGTTTCCAAATACAGGTACTTGCTGAAAATCTGCTGTAGAAACTTCTGGTTCCTCATCCAAAATCTCCAATACCCGCTCGGACGAACCGATGGCTTTTTGGATTTGTCCGTAAATATCTCCTAGCCCAGCAATGGAACCCCCAATGAAGGTGGTGTACAAAACAAAGGAAACCAAATCACCCACGCTCATTTCTCCAGAAGCTACCAAAGTTGCCCCGTACCACATAACGGCCACAATCCCTCCAAACAAAGCAAAGATGATAAAGGAAATAAAAGCCCCTCTAAATCCGGCAGCTTTCAAAGCTACACTGACCACGCGATTCAAGCCACTTTCATAACGCTTGGATTCATAATCTTCCCCAACGAATGATTTGACAGTCATAATGGACTGCATGGTTTCTTCTACGATTACATTTGCAGCAGCCAACTCATCTTGCGTTTGCTTGGAGAGTTTGCGAATAAAGCGACCAAATACCATGGCAAAAATGACCAATACGGGGAAGGTAGCCACCATAAATAAGGTCAGTTTGGGTGTGGTAAAAAACAAAAATGCGACCCCTGCCAAAAGCGTAATCAATTGACGGAAGAGTTCAGCTAATGTCGTGGAAAAAGCCTCCTGCAACATGCTAACATCGGATGTAATTCGGCTGATAAGTTCTCCCGTTCTTCGCTTATCGAAGAAGGTCATCGGAAGCTGCACGAGTTTGGAGTAAAGTGCCTTTCGGATATCCCGCATGCTCCGCTCATTGACCTTAGCGAAAAGCCACACACGGAAAAAGGAGAAAACGCTTTGAATCAACAAAATGCCTACAAGCATCAAGGCAATGACATTGATGTCTTCTACCAGCCAGGATTCTCCGGAGGCAGTATCGATGAGTTTACCGGCTACAAAGGGAAAAGTCAGCAGCGTAAGACTGGAAAATAGTAAGAAGACCATTCCCATAACAAAGGAGAACCGATACGGCCATACAAACTTAAATATCCCTCCCAGCTTACTCAGATTCTGTTTGTTGAGCTTTCGTTTTTCGTGTTCTTCAAGGGCTGTGCCTCTTCTTTTTGCCATTTTTAGCTACCTACATGATAATCAATCCCGCAAATTTAAGGAATACATCGCTAAACATTCCTAAATTCACACTGCTTTTGTACATAAACCCATAAACTTACAGTCCATGAACATTAAAAGTATCTTGTATGTTACAGCGGCAGGGCTTGTTACCCTTGCTTGCCAACCCCAAGAAAAATTCCCAACTATTGACATGACCTATCCTGAATCCAAAAAATCCGACCATGTAGACAGTTATTGGGGGGAGTCAGTTGCTGACCCTTACCGATGGATGGAAGACGATTATGCCGACGAAACGAAAGCCTGGGTGCAGGCCCAAAATGAAGTGACCTTCGCTTATTTGGAGCAAATTCCATTTCGTGAAGCTATCCGAAAGCGCTTGGAAGAAGTATGGAATTACGAACGTATCTCTGCCCCGTCCAAAAATGGGGATTTTGAGTATTTCTACAAAAATGATGGATTGCAAAATCAATCCATCCTGTACCGAAGACCTTACGAAGGTGGTGCAGAGGAACTCTTTTTAGACCCAAATAAATTATCGGAAGATGGGACAAGCTCTTTGGGAGGTGCTGCTTTTACTTCTGATGGTTCTTTGTTTGCCTACGCAGTATCTGTTGCGGGTTCAGATTGGCGGGATATCTATGTGATGAATGCCTTGACCAAGGAGCCTTTGGAGGATAAGGTTTTAGATGCCAAGTTTACCGGAATCGCCTGGAAGGGAAATGAAGGATTTTTCTATTCTACCTACGATAAGCCGGGAGGCTCCAAGTTGTCCGCATTTACCAATAATCATAAATTATACTACCATAAACTCGGCACGGACCAAAGTCAAGACGTATTGGTTTTTGGTGATGATAACAATCCTAGGAGGTATGTGGGTGCGAGCGTAACAGAGGATGGGTAAGTATCTGATCATTACTGCTGCGAATAGCACGACTGGCAATGAATTGTATTTTCAGGATTTGACTAGAAGTAGTACGCCTATCATTCCGATCGTCAACAATATGGACAATACCCATTACGTGGTGGACCATGCTGGAGGAGACTTCTTTATTTTCACCAACTTGGGTGCACCGAATAATAAACTTGTCAAAACTTCCGTCAGCAAATTCGCTCCATCCAATTGGGTAGACCTTATTCCAGAAACAGACAATGTGTTGGATATTTCGAAAGCAGGAGGAAAGTTTTTCGCATCCTATTTGAAAGATGCCATTTCAGAAGTTCGTCAGTTTGATTACCAAGGAAATGAAGAGCGTGTGATTGAACTGCCGGGTGTAGGTACTGCGGGAGGATTTTCTGGAAAAAATGATGCAGAGTATGTGTATTATTCTTTCACTTCGTACATCAATCCGAGTTCGTCTTACCGTTACGACATTGCCTCGGGAGCATCCATGTTGTACAATGCACCAAAAATTCAGTTTGATCCTAGCCAATACGAAAGCAATCAGGTATTCTATACCTCCAAAGATGGTACCCGCGTTCCGATGATCATCACTCACAAGAAGGGACTGGAATTGAATGGGAAGAACCCAACGATTTTATATGGCTATGGAGGTTTTGGGGTGAGTTTGACACCATCGTTCAGCATCGCCAATACCGTATGGTTGGAAAATGGAGGGGTGTATGCCGTGCCTAACCTTCGTGGAGGAGGAGAGTACGGTGAAAATTGGCATTTGGCTGGCACCAAAATGAACAAGCAGAATGTCTTTGATGATTTTATTGCTGCTGGGGAATATTTAATTGAAAAAGGCTATACTTCTTCCGATTATTTGGCATTGCGTGGAGGCAGTAACGGTGGTTTATTGGTAGGTGCGGTGATGACCCAGCGACCGGATTTGGCCAAAGTTGCTTTCCCAGCGGTAGGGGTTTTAGATATGTTGCGTTACCATCAGTTTACGGCCGGTGCTGGCTGGGCCTATGATTACGGGACGGCTGATGATAGCGAGGAAATGTATCGTTATTTAAAAGGCTATTCTCCTTTGCATAACTTACGTCCGGCAGCTTATCCTGCTACCTTGGTAACTACTGCGGATCATGATGACAGAGTAGTTCCAGCCCATTCCTTCAAATTTGCTGCCACCCTACAAGATGCCCATCAAGGCAACAATCCAGTGCTTATCCGTATCGAAACCAACGCTGGCCACGGTGCAGGTAAACCTACGGCCATGCAGATAGCAGAGATAGCGGATATTTTTGCATTTGGGTTGTATGCTATGGGGGTGGGGTATTAGGGGATATTGGTGGATATTTGTTGATATTGGATAATAAGATATTGGGGAGCGTATCCTAAAACCTTGCGCTCGTTGCGATAATCGTGGCGGGCTTGGCGTGAACTTGTATTTTGAAATAAGGTGGAAATAAATTGAAATAGTGGATGGTGTTGTTCCATACTAATTTGCGTCAGCAAAGCATCTGTGTTTATCTGTGAAAATCAGTGGCTGAAAAAGGATATTGATTGATACTTAGATAACTTGTCCCGAGACCTCGGGATTGAATGGATATTAGGGGGGCGTATCCTAAAACTTTGCGTTCGTTGCGATAATCGTAGCGGTCGTTGCGAGAACCCTTTTTCGGAGAAATAAATAGAAAATTATGAGAAAAATTGGAAGCTTGGTTTTGGTGATGTTCTTGTTTGCTTCGGCTGTTGTTGGGCAGACGGAGGTGGAGGAGCGGGAGGCGATTGCGGCTACTGTGCAGCTCTACTTTGATGGAATGGTGCAGCGGGATAGAAGTAAATTAGATCAAGCCTTTGATGCCAATGCCCGCCTGATCGGTTTCCGGGGGGAAAACTTTACCGTAACCCCCTACGAACAATGGGCTTCCGGTACCGCCCAAGGAACTCCCCGTAATCCAGCAGATTTTGATAATCGCTTGATCAATATCGAATTCAAAGGCTACATGGCTTTAGCCACCACCGAACTCTTTTGGCCGGGAGTATATTACTACGATTACCTGACTTTACTCAAGATCGATGGGCACTGGAAGATCGTACATAAGTCTTGGTATGAGGAAAAACGATAAAAGGGCAATCCCTTAACATTTGATCGAAAACTAATTTTATTCTAAGAAAAAAAGCTCTTTCAATTGAATGAAAGAGCTCTTTAAAAGTTGATTTTATTTTTTCAAAATCTTATGATATTCAACTTCATTACCCCATCGAATCTCTAGGATGTAGACTCCTGGAGAAGAGCGCTCCAAAACCTGATTGACTTCTAGATTTAGTTCTTCCATCCGTCTTCCTAGGTAACCATGACTGACTCCTGATGGACTTGTTAGTCGTAATTGTATCATTTCATCTTTGAAGTCCTGCCGTTTGGTAAGTTCGATTTTCAGATTGGTACCATTGGTAGGATTAGGATAGGCTTTCCATGTTTTACCAGTACTTTGAATTGGATCGACACGTACACCTACCACATCACTGTAGGAAAAAGTACCCCCAAAGTCTACCTGTTTCAATCGATAGTAAAGCATGCCTCCCGCAAGTGGCAAATGATCGTCTTTAAATTGGTAAGAAAGGATGGCATCTGAAAATCCTGCACCTTCTACTTCACCGATATTTACGAATTCATTCACTTGATTGTGGGCACGTTCCACTTCAAAGTGGGAGTTTTCCCATTCTTTAGCTGTGGCCCAATCTAGGATATTTACTCGATTGATGGGGTCAAACTGTGCATCAAAATGTACATATTCGACCGGAAGAATTCTGGTGTTTTGATAACGGATGATTACCCTTCCAGAGCCACCATTGCCGCCCCCTGCTCCGCCAGCACCACCTCCAGAACCTGAGTTTGCCGCTCCGGAGCCACCATTACCATTACCACCGCCATTACCACCACCGCCAGAACCGCCAGATCCACCGCCTCCCAGTGCTAAGAAAATTATCCCGTTACCTCCTCCTCCTCCAGCAAACGGACCTGGAAATCCAGTAGGGTTAACACCCGCTCCACCATTACCGCCAGTGGTATATGAGGTAAAAGGTACTACAATTCCATTTGATCCGCTAGAACCAGCACCGCCACCGCCACCACCTGCTCTAAAAGCGATTGGTTGAGCGCCATTACCTCCATTGTTCCCATTAGTCCCATTTCCTCCATTGCCCGGACCTGAGCCTCCTCCGCCAGAAGCGCCTGAGTTTCCTGTAGTATTATTTTCTGAGGCTCCACCACCACCACCTACGGCAATTGCCTCATAGATTCCGCCTAAATCAAAGCTTGAAGATGTTCCATTTACTCCTCTGTTATTAGTATTGCCTGAGCCACTGCCTCCTGTACCTATTTCGATTGCAAAACTTTCAGTACCATTAAATCCAGCACCTCCATTGATATTTGAAAAGCTGCGAACGAGGACCTGACCTGCGCCACCTCCACCAGCTGAAGTACCTCTACCTCCACCGCCGCCTCCGCCGATGACCAATACTTCAAAAGCTTCCAACCCAGCAGGGGGTGTCCATGTACCGCTAGTAGTGAAAGAAATAAGGGCATTGTCGGAAGTTGCGCCATCATCTAGAATTGTTCCATCTGTTATTGGTGCCATACTGTAACTTACAGTTACGGCACCATTGCCACCAGCACCTCCAGTACCTCCCGTAACAATAATATTCCCATTTCTGGTTGAACCGCCACCTCCACCACCTGTGGAACCTGCTGAACCATTGGCTCCATTTGAACTTGCACCTTGTCCACCATTAGGAGCCCCTTGGTTTACTACTGCACCATTTGTACCATTGCCTACTGCTCTTCCAGCTCCGCCGCCGCCGCCGCCCCTTCTTGGACTTGCTTGGCCATTACCGCCCGAGCCTCCGCTGGTACCTATATCAAAGCTTCCAGAAGGCGTACCGCCCGCTGCTCCTGTTGTTTGGTTTTCAGACGCTGAATTTCCTCCGCCTGCAATCACTATGGCATTGGCTACACTTGGGGTTAAAGAAACCCAAGAATCACCACCATTGGCAAAAGGAACGCTTCTCCCTCCTGCACCCACATTGATAAATAATACTTGACCTGGTACAACAGCTATCGTTGATCTTGCAAATGCTCCGCCGCCGCCGCCGCCGCCAGGGTTATTGGTTGTTCTATTTGCTCCACCGCCACCTGCACCAATTACATCAACTGTAACACTTGTCACTCCTGCGGGAACATAAAAAAAGGACTGTCCTGGAGTGTTAAAAGTGATAGGGGTCTGCGCAAATAAGCTACCAGCAGTGAAAATCACTTGAATCAATGAAAAAACTAGCGTACTAAACAAACTAAATTTTAGATTCATAGTATTTAAGGGTGTTCTTTAGCGTCTTGGTTAATTGCTAAAGAATATGATTTTTCTAGGGATGAAACTTAATTGTATTGATAAAAAACAAATTGCTCTGAAAAACATGTTATTTTTTGGGCGAACTGTTTCTCTATTTGTTTTAGTATCACAAAGTTAGCGAATATTAAATGTATTTCAAACAAAAAAAAATGCATTTAAAATTATTTTTTTAAAAAAATCAAAATTACTATGTGAAAGTAAGGGATTTAGTCCTTCAGCAGTTTTTTGATCAATGATTGCTCTTGATTAAAGACCCTAATAAAATAGACTCCCTGGGGTAAATGCTGGGTTTTTACTTGTATCGTATGACTATCAATGGCTGTCATGGGCACTTGTAAAGTCTTCCCCATAGCATCGAATAATTCTAGCTGGTAGTTTTCCAAATTCAGTGCTTGAATCTGAAAGCTGTCTTTGTGAGGGTTGGGAAAAACGGTGAACGCTTGCTCTTTAAATAAGTCTACACGAATGACCTCTGAAAAATCAGCTTGCCCTGTAAGATCTTGGTATTCAAGCCTGTAAAAATTAATTCCCAGCATAGGGTTTTGATCGATAATCGTATATCTTCCTTTATTGCCTGCATCAATTTCATTTGGGACACTTGCTATTTTCCTCCAATCCCTGCCATTGGGAGACCTCCATACATTGAATAAATGTTTTTCATTCTCCTCAGAGGTGATCCATTTCAATTCTATAGTTCTATTGTTTTTGGCCCAACCTTCAAAGGATAACCATTCTAGAGATACAATGACAAATGGAATCGTACTGGCAGCCGCAAAGTTGTTGGTCAGATCTTCTTCAAATGTTGGCGTAGTGATTGATACGGTATTTTCATAATCCGTATGGTCTACAACCATAGCTGTAATGCTTAGAGTTGCTGATTCACCATAATTCATATCGCCCAGTGTCCATATTCCTGTGGTAGGGTCAAATGAGCCTCTGCTTACAGTATGGCTAATATATTCATAGCCATCTGGCATATTTTCTTGTACTTCGACCTCTCTGGCATTCGAATATCCACTAACCCCATTATTTCCCGCAATAATTGTAAATTCTACTGGCGTACCGATTCTTGGGAAAGTTTCATTTACAATTTTTAAAACTGTTAAATCTGCATTAATAAGCCTTATACCAAAGTTAGCGTGAAATAAAGTGGCATTGTTTACCACAACACCTGTAAGAATTCCATCGACAATTCCATCACTACCTTCGCCTGGTCCTAAATTTTCACCTACACTTTCCCAAGCTGCCGGAATCCTTTGTTCGGGGGGAGCTGCACCAAGTACACTTGAACGAGTGGTTAGCATTATACTTAAAGTTCCATTAGGCACTCTTAGTAGTGTAAATGTTCCATCTGCTTGTACTGGCGAAGACCTCACTACCCGATTCGCTTCATTGATAAGGACTACTCTAAGATTTGTAAGGCCTGAACTTGGTCCACTGATTAGATTGTCGGCAAGTCCATTGACATCATTGAATACATTCCCATAAATTCTGTAAAAAGAAAAAGAAGAACTTTCTTTTACTTCTGTATAGTAAGATGCCGCCCAAGTATTGATCGTTACGTTATTTCCAAAGCCGTTATCACCTGTTGCTGTCCAGCGGTGGTCGGGGCTTGGTACTCCTGTAAGGTTTACAGGAATAGACTGGGGACTTCCTGTTATTCCTGGACCAGTTCTCGGAATCAAGGAGTCATCCCAATAGATATCATTGGGTTCATTGAGGTTTCCTGGTCGAATATTTCGTACAAAGATTCCATTGCTATATTCTAGATCGTAAATTGGGAAATGCACAGGGAAGAAAATTACCGCTACATAAAAATCAACTTCGGCGCCACTTTCAATTTCGTTACCACTGGAATCTTCTCCATTCCAATAGATTTGGTAAACTCCTGGCTCTGTAAAATTTCTTGATATGAGTAAATCCACTCCTTCATCATAGATTCCATTTCCGTTGAGATCGATCAAAATATCCACTACTGCGGGTAATGATACATCAATATCGATAAATGCTTCACCTCCTGTTAAAGGGGCTTCTTTTTCATCATATACCACATCCAAACCTACGGTAGGTGGTTCAGTTGTCTGCCAAATCGATGGGTCAGGATCATTTAAAAATAAAGGATACTGGATATTGGGTGGTGGGGGTTGATTGGTGACGGGGTTATTTGTAATTGACCTTCGGTTTTCATCAAAGCTCAGGTTGTTTCTAGGGCCATTTTCATTAGCGAAAAAATTTGTCCACCCACCACTTGCTTGGGGAAAAGTTATTCTTTTAACAAAATAGTCATTTGGGTCAGGTGTGAATGTGTTATCAACCGGTACGAAAAAACCAAAGTCTGTATGGAATCTGAAATTCTCTGCTATGCTAAAGGAAACACCACTAGCGTAAGCTGTTTTATCACTTCGTGAATTGGCAATGCTCCAAAATTTACAATACAGACGTCCATTGATGCGAGTGTAATTACCGGGAGTACCTGAGGCTACTGTTACGTCCCAAAAATCAATATTTGCACCGTCCCAAATAGGTTCATTCCATATATCCGTTATTTCTATCCAAAATGCACGATCTTGACCAGTGTCATTAGTAAATGAAAATCCAGTATAACCTGTATTGGTTACTTGACTTGGGCCATTCGCTGCTGCAGCAGCATTGGCCGGCCTGCCACTGGCCCCTCCTCCTCCAACAGCATTATACTCCTGATATTGAATCATAGTTCTTCCTTCGCCAACCGTCCTAGCTGTTGGAAAATAGCCGGAATCATTGGCATCATAATACCATCTTACACGTATATTGTTACTGGTGGAGAGATTAGTTCTTCTCCTAATTGCAGCTGTTAATCTGAAACCCCAAAATACCGTTTCGCCATTTCTCACATACACAAATACCCGGTGTTGAGGGTTATAGTTTGTGTTGTAATTTGGATAATTTGTGGTATTTGCCGTCGAAGGGAGCAACATAAAACCCCTATAATTATACCCGGAGGTAAACCATCCTTCTCCAACAGGTTCAGTTACAAGACGCCTTCCTGCACTTGGCATCCATAACATACTCTGTCTATTTGTTGCCGTACCCCAAGTGCCCGAACCTTCTGCCTTTGCTTGATTTACCGTAATTGCGGTATAAAAAGTTATAAGTACGACAATTCCAAAAACTGTTAACAGCGCAGCAAGTTTAGTTTTGAGGAAGGTATTCATGCCAATCGTGGTGAATAAATGAGTATAAAAATGTGAACTACTAACAATATTACCAAATTTTATTTTTTTAAAACAATAAAATTAATTCAATTTGCAATTTTTTAGTTACAAAAAAACTCCAACTACTAAAAGTTGGAGTTTTTTCAGTGATCATTCAGGTTTTTACCCATTCATGCTGATCAGGAATTCAATATTATCCCGGGTACCACGCATTCGTTGCAAGAGGAATTCCATAGCTTCCTGAGAAGTCATATCGGACATCAGTTTGCGCAGAATCCATACACGCTGCATCTCTTCCTTGTCCATCAATAGATCCTCTCTTCGTGTACCGGAACTTGGTACATCGATCGCAGGGTAGATTCTTCTGTTGGAGAGCTTTCTGTCCAAGGCCAATTCCATATTGCCTGTGCCCTTGAATTCTTCAAAGATTACTTCGTCCATTTTGGAACCTGTTTCCACCAAGGCTGTAGCGATGATGGTCAAGGAACCACCGTTTTCTACATTTCTTGCTGCACCAAAGAATCGCTTCGGCTTATGAAGGGCATTGGCATCTACACCACCAGAAAGGATTTTTCCGGAAGAAGGTACCACGGTATTATAAGCTCTTGCCAGACGGGTGATGGAATCCAATAGGATCACTACATCATGACCACATTCTACCATTCGCTTGGCTTTTTCCAACACGATGGTGGCTACTTTCACATGTCTTTCTGCTTGCTCATCGAAAGTAGAAGAAATAACTTCTCCTTTCACAGAACGGGCCATATCCGTCACTTCTTCCGGACGCTCATCGATCAACAAGACCATTAAGTGTACTTCCGGATGATTTTCTGCAATGGCATTGGCAATCTGTTGCAATAACACAGTCTTACCTGTCTTTGGCTGCGCTACAATCATCCCACGCTGACCCTTACCTATAGGAGCAAATAGATCCAAGATTCTGGTAGAGTAGTTGTCATGCTTGGTAGATAGATTCAAGCGCTCTTCCGGGAACAATGGAGTCAGGTATTCAAATGGAATACGGTCTCTGATTTCCTCGGTAGTCTTGCCATTGACAGTAATGACTTTTAATAAGGCAAAGTATTTTTCTCCCTCTTTTGGAGGACGGATAGTACCTTTGATATGGTCACCAGTCTTCAAACCAAAAAGCTTGATCTGGGAAGGAGATACGTAGATATCATCCGGTGAAGCCAAGTAGTTGTAATCCAATGAACGTAGGAATCCATAGCCCTCAGACATGATTTCCAATACGCCTTCGTTTTCTATGATTCCCTCAAACTCTCTTGGACTTACATAAGGTTTTTTCTTAGATGGGATTACTTCCGCGGTAGGAATATGTGCTTCTTCTATGTCACGGAAATTCTTTCTTCTTGGCAGTTCCACCTCTGCTTCTGCCTTCGGTTCGAATCGTTCGGCAGCTTTCTTTTCTACTTCGGGAGCAGCTTTTTCTTCTACCGTATCAGAAGAGGCCACAGGATCCAAGGAAGGCTCAATTTCTACCACCTTTCTGCGAGGTCTGATAAATTTTGGTTTCTCTTCTTCTGGAGTAGCTACGGTAGTGACTGGCTTGGGTGCCGGTGCGGGCGCTTCTGATTTTTCTTCTCTTTTGGGAGTTCGTTCACGCTCTTTTTGAGGGGCTTTGGCTTCTGCCTTTGGTTCCTCCTGTGGAATAACACCTACATTTTCTCGTTTGAATTTTGGCTTGGCTGGAGCCTCTGTAGGTTTGTCTTCTTTTTTGGGTGCTTTTTCAGCGGTGGGTTCGGGTGATTTTTTCTCTTCTACTTCTACGACAGAAGGTTTCTTTTTGGGGAGGGCTGATTCGGGGGTGATCGCTTGCTGATCCAAAATGGCATAAATCAAGTCGTCTTTTTTGAGTGTCTTAAAGTTTTTGACACCCAACTCCTCAGCAATCTCCTTCAATTCAGAGAGAAGTCTGATCCTTAATTCTTCTATGTTATACATAAAAAGCTTATGAAATTAGATAATGATGTAATTGATAATTTGAATGTGTATTGAGTATTACTGAACTGAATGAAAAAGGTATTCAGGCGAGTATAAAATCCACGGGGAGAGGATTTTGGGATACTGTAACGCCACAATAATAAGCCAAGACTTTGGATTACACAAGTTTTTATGTTTTTTCTCTACTCAAAAAGCAGAAATTTTGTCATTCCAGCATGATTTGACGCAGAATTTTGATGGATTTCCATTCTTTTTCCTGTTCCAAATGCCTTGTGTAAAAGCTTAACAACATATCCAAAAGATTTCTCCGAGCCATTCCCGGTACCTGTTCACCAAAGTCAAATGCCTGATCCAACATGTTTGCCAGATACGCTGCCTCTAGTTGAAAATCCCGGATGGAAGCCCAATCCAAATTGAGTTCTTCAAAAAAGGCTTCGGATGTTTCAGGAGCAAAGCCTAGGTATTTGGAGCTTTCCAGCAAAAAAGCAATCGGGAAATGTGCCAGTTGTACCTGTGTGCTATCCACTAACAAAAGAGACTCATGCAAAAAGTCAAAAAAGCTTTCATTTTGATAGTCTTCGTAAATGCTTTTACTCAGCACTTCTGCCATAAACATCGCAATACCCGAGCGTTTGAAATCAAAGGGCACCCGCTGATAGGCATGTAGGAGTTTTACCTCATTGATGCGGTTGATAGCGCTGCTTTCTTTGAAGTATACTACTAAGTCTAACAAGGTCATGGGCTGGTACATGGCCATTTTGCTTTTGGCGGTGCTCGAGCGAACACCGTTTACAATGTAGCTTTTCAGGCCAAGCTCCCGAGTAAAGATTTTTACAATAATTGAAGTATCCTTAAAGCGGATATATGAGAGTACCAAACCTTGTGTTTTGACCAACATCAGGAATTACCTTCATTGAAACATTTGCGGCAGCGTGCCTCATAACTTTCTTTTTCTCCCAAGACTACCTTGTCCTTTTGTTCGATCAATCGGAAGGAATAGGCGGCTAGTTCCCCGCATTTCATGCAGATGGCATGTACCTTGGTAACGTATTCTGCTATAGCCATTAAGTGTGGCATGGGCTCAAAAGGTTTGCCTTCAAAATCCATATCCAACCCTGCCATAATGACCCGCTTGCCAGAATTGGCCAATACCGTTGCTACGTGAACGATCCGGTTATCAAAAAACTGTACTTCATCGATTCCCACTACATCGCAATCGCCTGCTAGCAATAAGATATCTTCGGCAAAATTTACCGGAGTGGATCGGATGGCTGTTTCGTTATGAGAGACCACATCTTCTTCATGGTAGCGCTTGTCAATGGATGGCTTGAAGATTTCCACCTTCTGTTTGGCAATCAGCGCACGGTTTAATCTGCGGATAAGTTCTTCCGTTTTACCAGAAAACATAGATCCGCAAATGACTTCCAGCTGTCCTTTTCGTTCTTTGGAGTGAAATTTACCTAAAGAAGGCTCGATAAACATATATTAATCTGAGTATGAGATATGTGGAAATTTATTTTCATCAGCTACTCGTATAAGCAGCTCCCCTTGTTTAATTTTGGTTTGGCAAGTTAAGCGTTCATTGGTTTTTAATCGACCTTTCGATTTGAAAAATTCTTCCCGGTCTGTAAGTTCGTCAAGATTTTCGCCACCTTTTATAACAATCATTTTGCAAGAGGTGCATCGTCCTTTTTTTCCACAAGCATGCATCCAATCAATGTAGTTTTCATGAATTAATTCAATAACTTTACGACCAGAGGAACTAGAGCTTATTTCTTCGTGGTTTAAATTTTCTATTATAATTTTCACCATAGGTTTTCTCTTTACTCCACAAATTAATTAGCAAGGTTTATATGAAAAGGCAATTAAATCAACTATACCTAGAAAATTATGTTAAAAACTTCACCAACAAAGTTTGTGATGGGTATTTTAATCAGTTTAAATACATAACAGGACCGCAAATCGTTCAATTAACGGCATCAGAACAAATAAATTTTTTTGTGATTAAAGCCTTATTTGCTGCATGGCAAGAGGAACTTGAAAAGCTCAAAGCTAGTCCTTTTTTTGATTATCGGGACAAAGCAGTTCATGACGCACTAAAAGACTTCATGAATGTATTATCTAGGACAATAAAAATTGATAGGGAAAATTTTGAACCCCTGTTGATAGCGGCTGTAATTGACTCTATCTATCTTGCCACCGACCCAGTTTTGTTTTTTAGCTCAGAAATTGAAAAATGTCCAGAAGAACAGTTGAACAATTACTTTAAAGAAAACAAAAGGTATTTCAAATGGCACAGTGCTCTTGTAGAGAATTTAATAGACAGGGCTGCTTTAGGATTTTCCCACAAAGCGTATATCGCCGCTCTAAAAAATAACTACGAACAGCAGATATCCACCCTCAGAACCTCTGAGGAATTACTGACTTCTTTAAATAAGGAGGTGAGTATTGATTTCAATCAATTGTTTTTAGCAAATAAAGAGGACAGCCCGAAAGAGCTTCCTGTTTCAAAGGAAATGGTTGATTCAGCCGTAGAAGGGAAAAGATCGTCTTTATTTACGCCTATAGTTGAGCAAAAAAAGGAAGTTCCTAGTTATAGTGTAGAAATAGAAGTCAAAGAAGTAGCCGTTATAGAGTCCTCTGCGAAATCGGAAGCAACGAAACCGTTGGAATTAAAAGAGGGGAAATTAGATGCCCAGGTAATTTGGTCTCGTTTTGAATCCGAAGAATATGGGGTGATGAAAATGAATATCAAAGAGCTAAACGAAAGTATTGGTATCAATCAACGTTTTATGTTTACCAAAGAACTCTTTGATGGAAACCCGGATTTGCTGCGGCATGCCTTAAAGTCAATTGATCAATGTGAGACATTTAACGAGGCTATCAATTTACTTAACTTACGATATGTAGATGAATTAAAGTGGGATATTCAATCAGATGCATTGGATGAGTTTCTACAATTGATCTTTAGAAAATTTGATAAGAGGGGGTAATCCCCCTTTTTTTTATACCTATTCGACCGCTTCTGTAAATCCATCTATTGGTGTAATTTTTTTTTAGTAGCATAGGAGATTGAATCAAAAACACTTGAATACTATGAAGCGAATCAAACTCATGGCTTTTCTAGCCATGTTCTGTTGGACATTCCTAGCCTTTGCTCAAAGTATCCCTACGCCTAGGGATCACTTCGGCTTCGGTATGGGAGATAATTTCATGTTGAGCAATTATACCCAGACAGAGACCTATTTCAAGAAATTGGCTGAGGTAAGTGATAAGGCCAAATTGGTCTCCATTGGAAAAACAGAGGAAGGAAGAGAGCAGTACATGATGATTGTGACTTCCCCTGAAAATCATGCCCGATTAGACCGATTGCGGGAAATCTCCATCAATATGGCCCGAGCAGAGGGAATTTCTGATGAAGAAGCCAAAGTCTTGGCAAAAGAAGGCAAGGCAGTGGTATGGATCGATGGAGGATTGCACTCTACAGAAACAGTCGGAATCCACCAATTGACAGAAACTATCTATCAGGTCTTGACAAGAGAAGACGATGAGACCAAACGTATTCTGGAAAATGTGGTGATTCTTTTTGTCCATGCCAATCCGGATGGGCATGAAAAAATAGGCAATTGGTACATGCGTGAGCCTACTCCTGAAAAAAGGAGCTTGTCCGGTCTGCCTGTATTGTATCAAAAGTACATCGGCCATGATAACAACAGGGATTTCTATATCCAAAATATGAAGGAATCTACGAATCTGGGCTATCAATTGTTTGTGGAGTGGATTCCTCAGGTGATGTATAATCACCACCAAAGAGGACCGGCCGGTTCAGTATTGGCAGGACCTCCTTACCGTGACCCATTCAACCATGTATTTGATCCTATGATGGTCACAGGTATTGATGCCGTGGGTGCTGCTATGTACAACCGTTTGAATGCAGAAAACAAACCGGGTTTTACCCGTATGAATGGATCGGTATTCTCCACCTGGTATAATGGTGGCTTGCGTACGACCACGCATTTTCACAACATCATCGGGATTTTGACAGAAATTATCGGTGGTCCAAATCCGGAGGAAGTGCCGTTGGTTCCGGATAGATTATTACCAAATAGCAATACCCCATTCCCAGTAACCCCTCAAAAGACATGGGTGTTCCAGCAGTCCATTGACTATTCCGTTTCCATGAACTTTGCTGTATTGGATTATGCAGCGAGAAACAGTGATCATCTCTTGTACAATATGTACAACATGGGTCAGCGCTCGATAGACAGAGGTTCATCAGATTTTTGGACACCGTATCCAAGAAAAATCGATGCTATCAAGGCAGCCTACGAGGCTAACAAAGATAAGTATCAGTTATCCTCTAATCCTTTCACGCGAAGAGGCGGGGCAATTCCTTCTGAATTTTATGAGGAGGTATACGAAGCAGCAGATCAGCGGGATCCTAGAGGGTTTATCATTCCTGCCAATCAGGATGATCCGGCAACCGTGGTAAAATTCATCAATGCCTTGGTCAAAACAGGTATCCGAATTGAGCGTACCACAGCTTCTTACAGTCTCCAAGGGAAAACATATCCAGCCGGTTCATTTGTAGTAAAAACTGATCAGGCATTTAGACCTCACGTCTTGGATATGTTTGAACCACAGGATTATCCGAATGATTTCCAGTATCCAGGGGGGCCTCCTATTCGTCCGTATGATGCCGCAGGTTGGACATTGGCCTACCAAATGGGTATTCAGTTTGACCGGGTTTTGGATGCTTTTGATGGACCTTTTGAAACCTTGCCTTACGGTGAATTATTGGCTCCTCCAGCTACGCGATTGCCTTCTTCCGGTAATGGCTATTTGATCAGCGCTGTTCAGAATGATGCATTCCCTGTGGTCAATGAATTATTGAAGCAAGGAGTACGGGTTTCCAGAGTCCAACAAGCAGAGGGCGATATCCCAGCGGGTTCTTTCTTCATTCCTTCCAGTGCAGAGCGTAGACTTGCACCATTGGTACAGCAATATGGCATTACGGTTACTGCTGCTCGACGTCAACCTGCGCAGACCACTTCCATTCAGCCGACAAGAGTAGCCTTGTTTGACCAGTATGGAGGTTCCATGCCAAGTGGATGGGTTCGCTGGATGTTGGAGCAGTATAATTTCGACTTTCAACTCATCTTCCCTAAGGAAATTGATGCGGGAGACTTGAATAAAAAATATGATGTCATTCTCTTTATCTCCGGAGGTATTCCTCCGGTGGGTAGTAGAGGTGGAGGTTTCGGGATGGATGCTGCATCGATTCCTGCGGAGTATCAGCACATGATCGGTAGTATTTCAGCAGATAAGTCCATTCCACAGTTGAAGAAATTTATGGAGCAAGGTGGTAAAGTGGTAACCGTAGGTTCCGCAACTGCATTGGCTTATCATTTGGACCTTCCGGTGAGAAATGCATTGGTTGAGATACAGCCGGATGGTACAGAACGTACACTTCCGGGTGAAAAATACTTTGTTCCAGGTTCTGTGTTGGTGACAAGAGTAGACACTTCCTTACCTCTCAACTGGGGTTTGAAGACGCATACAGATGTTTTATTCAACAATAGCCCAGTATTCAAAATCAGACCTGAGGCGAAGCTGCAAGGTTTCCAGATTTTGTCCTGGTTTGATACCAAAACACCATTGAAGTCCGGTTGGGCTTGGGGGCAGTCCTATTTGGAAGATGGAATCACTGCTTTCTCCGCTCCTGTAGGAAAAGGTAGTCTAGTGGCTTATGGTCCAGAAATTACCTACAGAGCGCAATCTCATGGGACCTTCAAGATGTTGTTCAATAATTTGTATAAGTAATTCGTGAGTGGGTCGTGAGCGTTAATCGAGCTTAGTTGAGCGATTAATACTTCACGATCGTCAAAAAGAAATGGCCTGCTGAAACTTTAACAGCAGGCTATTTTTGTTTTCGAGGGTTGGCCCTTTGGGTTCTGTTAACATTTTTAGCAGTTCAAATTCTTTTCGTTATTTACCCCCTCTGCGCATAATAATTGTAGTCTTTGATGATATGATCCAAAAATGCCAGACTCTTTTCCTCAGGTTTTAGCTGTAGCAGGGAGGCAGTTTTCTCTGCTAGTTGTTTGATAAGTGTGAAATCCCCAGATTTGAGTGCTTCACTTTTGATCTGCTTGATTTGTTGGATTTGTTGATCACTGAGGTTCATCACTTGTGGGTATTTGGGCACATAGTCTTCGGGAATTTCTTGTAGTAAAGTTTCATGAAGTCCAATGTTGAATTTTTCTGATACGACCGTAGTGCCTGCCGCCACATCACCTATGCGCTGCCCTTTTCCAGTAATCAAAATAGTAATAATGGCCACTCCACCACTTGTCAAGGAAATATCTACAAAGCGGAGGAGCCATCGAATCAAGTAATTGCTCATGGTAGGCTTGGAGCCATCCAGGCGAACCACCCGGATATTCATAATCTTTTTCCCAGGGGACTGTCCATCCATAAAGGCCTCAAACAGCAAATGATAAAGTAACACGGGTAAAAACAGTAAAGAATATACTGACCAAGTAAATAAGGATTCCGAACCGATATAGAAGATGAAAATCAGATAAAAAACCATGATTGCCCCATCTAAAAGATAGGCCAAGATCCGAGTGCCTACATTTGCAGTATTTTGATTAATACTAATATTTTGGGCAGTCTTAATTTGAAATTCTTTCATTTATTAGTTCCTTTGATAAAGTCGAATAATCAGATGAGGGAAGCCACTTTCATTAAGCGAAATAAAGATAAATGGACAAGGTTTGAAAATGTCCTGATGACCGATATGGCTATCTCCCCGGCTGAGTTAGGAGATTTGTATATTGAAGTTACTGACCATCTCAGTTATGCGCAGACATTTTACCCCAATAGTAATACCCATCTCTATCTCAACCAACTTGCTGCTAAAGCTCACCAAAAAATCTACAAAACCAAGAAAGAATCCAAGGGAAGATTTGTAAATTTTTATCTACATGAGTTTCCGGCAATGTTTTACAAATATCTTCCTCAGTTAGGAGCCTCTTTTCTTATATTCTTGATTTTTTCCTTGATTGGGGCTTATTCGGCAGCTACTGATGGAGCTTTTGTCAGAAGCATCTTGGGCGATGGGTACGTCAACATGACCTTGGAAAATATCGAGCAAGGTGACCCTATGGCAGTTTACAAGCAAATGAACGAGGTAGATATGTTTTTGGGCATCACAATCAACAACATTAGGGTTGCTCTTTTGGCCTTTTCTGCGGGGATTTTGTTGGGAATAGGGACGTTTTTCATCTTGATGCAAAATGCTATCATGCTGGGCTCTTTTCAATACTTCTTTTATGATCAGGGTCTATTATGGGAGTCTGCCCGTACCATTTGGATTCACGGGACGATCGAGATCGCTGTGATCATCGTGGCTGGAGCAGCCGGGATTGTTTTGGGTAACAGTATTTTGTTTCCTAAGACGTATACACGCTTAGCTTCTTTTCAGCGGGGAGCAAAAGATGGGCTTAAAATCCTTATCAGCACCATTCCTTTCTTTATTCTTGCCGGATTTTTAGAAGGGTTTATTACTAGAATCACACATTTCCCGGATCTATTCAATCTCAGCATTATCCTGGGTTCAATGGCTTTGATTTGCTACTATTATATTCTTTATCCTATTCGTATCCACAACCAATCTATACATGACAGCACCGTACATTCAATTTAAAAAACGTCGAGAGTTGGGAGAAATCCTATCTGACACTTTTGCATTCGTAAGGAGTACGTATAAGCAGTTGTTTCAGGCCTTGATTCGTACCTCTTTGATTCCTTTTATCTTGGTAGTCTTGGCCTCCGTCTATTATCAATACCTTTCTATTGATCTTTTGGCTAATAGTGGTACGGATATAGGTTTAGGCCTTGGAGGTCTTTTATTGGCTAGTTTACTGTTTTATGCTACTGCCGGTGCTACCGTTTTTAGCTTTATCAGGCAATACGACTTAGGGCAATCGACGGAGGTAAATTTGGATCTGGTGGTCCCCGAAGCTAAAAGAAAAATCGCTTCCATGATTGGCTTGTACTTGGTGACCTATGTGATGTTGATTCTTGGTTTTATGTTCTTTCTGATACCTGGCTTTTATTTCTTAGTTCCTTTGGCACTTGTTATCCCTTTGATGGTCATTAGAGATACGACAGTCTTTGGAGCAGTCAAACAAAGCTTTCAACTAACCTCAGGCTATTGGTGGGTTACCTTTGGTACCATCATCGTGTTGGTTATAGTGATTGCCATGATGTCTTTTGCTTTCTCAGTTCCAGCTCTGTTATACAATATAGTGAAGTTTATCCTCAATTCATCTGAAATGACATTTGCCGAAGCAGGAAGGGGGGATTTCATTTATTTGGTACTGAATGCGCTTGGAACAGCCGCCAGCAATCTCTTATCAATCGTTTTGTTAGTGGCCTTGGCGTTTATTTATTATGATTTGGATGAAGAAAAGAACAGAACAGGCCTCCGACAAAAAATAGAAGAGCTGGATCGTTGATATGTTGAAACGGGTGATTTTTTTGTTGCTTATGCTTTCCCTTGCCATGGTAGGTTGTGAGGATAGCTTCGCTGCACCTGTCAGTGAACCTTTGAGCCTTGGCGATACTTATATCGATGAGTACCTGGCCAATTCCGACTATAATTACCAAGAATTGAACGATGGAGAAAACTGGTTTGAGAAGTTGAAGCGAAAGGTGAAGCAGGTTGTCATGAAGTTTCTTAGATGGCTTTTGGGAGATGGGAGGTTTGATACTGCTGCAGAATTCATTTTTCAGGCTTTACCCTACATTGCAATCCTTGTGCTTTCAGGGCTTTTAATTTGGTTGGTCAGCAAATACGAAATGTATCCCGGTAGGGACAAAAAACTTTCTCCTATCCAAGTGGGCATTTCCGATGATGAAGCGATTATGGAGCGGTCGGATATTCAGCAACTGATAGAAGAGGCAGTGGCAAGAGGGGATTTTCGTTCGGCAGTTCGGTACTCTTATTTGCAACTTTTGAAGAAAATGAAGGAGCAAACCCTCATCGATTGGAAAATTCAAAAAACAAATCATGAGTATGTATCGGAACTTCCAGAGGGAGGATTAAAAGCAAGTTTTGCGCAAGTGACAAGGGTCTACGATTACATTTGGTATGGAGGGTTTGAGTTGGACCGGTCGGGCTTTGATGCCGTACGAAGAAGTTTCCATCAAGTCGAAAAGGAACTATGAAGACAAGGCAGCAACAGGTTTTGGTAGGGGTTTTATTGGCTCTTGTCCTCATTATTTTAATCCTACAGGCAACTGCCAAGCCGCCCCTCAATTGGAAGGAAAGTTATGATCGCATGGATAAGTCTCCCTATGGAGGGAGGGTGTTTTATGAGCAGTTTCTCAAAGCTATAGACCCAACTCCTGTGAAAGAAATCCATGTGTCCACGTATGAGTGGCTTCGTTCAGAGCCGGGGGATGGTACTTTGTTGGTGTTCAATAGCTCATTTTACTCGGATAAGGAAACGACCAAGAGGCTTTTGCAGTGGATAGAAGCGGGAAACACAGCCTTTATTTCTGCACGGTACATGGAAGAGCGATTTTTGGATTCCTTAGGAATAAAAATTCAATCTATCATTGAACTTGAAAATTTCCGGGAGCATTCAAGCCTTTTTGTAGGGGAAGAGCAGGGGGGCACAAGCAATGAGTTTCGCTTCGAACGAATCACCCCACTTACCTATTTTTCCTTTACTGACTCCTTAGCCATTCAAGTGCTGGGGAGCAATAAGTTTGCAGATTCTACCAAGGATGCTTTGCCAAATTTTATTCAGCTGTCGTATGGAGAGGGCCAGGTATTGTTGCATTTATTCCCTTTGGCATTCAGCAATTATTTCTTGTTAGACAAAGAAAATAAAACCTATACAGAAGCCATTCTTGGATACTTACCCATGGATCAGCCGATTTTTTATGACCATTACATTAAAAACGGGAAATCCATTTTTGCTTCACCCATGTACCTTTTTCTTTCCAATCAGCACTTGAAATGGGCCTATTACTCCGTCGTTGCTATGCTCCTGTGTTGGATCGTATTTGAAGGTAGACGGAAGCAACGAAGTATTCCCGTAATCAAGCCATTGGCGAATCAGACGGTGGATTTTGCAGAGACGATTGCCTCCATGTATCTGGAGAAAAAGGCCTATCATGAGAACATCCTGCAACAGATTACCCTCTTTTTGGAGTATTGTAGGAATACATTTAGGGTTTCCACGGAGACAATTGATGAGGAAGTCATTCAAAAAATCGCCGCTAGATCCGGCTACCCTTTGGAAAAAACGAGAGAGCTATTTGCCTATGTAGCCATCTTAGAACATAAGAAAGAAAGCACACAGGCAGATGTGATTGCATTACATAAAAAAATCAACGAGTTTAAATTGGTTCAACATGGAAGAAAATAAAGAACAAGATTCAGGTGAAATGGCTTTTGAAAGCAGGTTGCCGCTTCAGGAATTGCGCAAAGCCGTAACTGCAATCAAGGCAGAAATCAGAAAGGTAATTATAGGACAGGATGAGTTGGTTGATTTGCTTTTGGTGGGCATGTTGGCCAAGGGGCATGTGTTGATAGAAGGGGTCCCCGGGATTGCGAAGACGATTACGTCCAAACTATTTGCCAAGAGCTTGGAAGTGGGGTTTGGCAGAATTCAGTTTACGCCGGATCTGATGCCCAGTGACGTATTGGGTACCTCGATTCTGAATATGCAAAAGGGAAGCTTTGAGTTTAAGAAGGGGCCAATTTTCTCCAATTTGATTCTTATTGATGAGATCAATCGGGCCCCAGCCAAAACCCAATCGGCCTTGTTTGAGGTGATGGAAGAGCGACAGGTAACCATGGACGGGATTCGGTACACGATGGAGGCTCCTTTTATGGTCTTAGCCACGCAAAATCCGATCGAGCAAGAGGGAACCTATAATCTTCCCGAAGCCCAATTGGATAGATTTCTCTTCAAGATTACATTGGATTACCCAGATTTAGATCAGGAGTTTGAGATACTCAAGAGTCATCATGCCAGAAAATCAGCAGATGCTTTGGGGCAGATTCAATCCGTGCTAAAGCCAGAAGCCTTGATTGTCTATCAGGAGCTGACAGCTGAGGTAAGTGTGGAGGAGAAGATTTTGAGATACATTTCTGAAATTGTCGTGCGTACGAGGAACCATCCAAGCCTATATTTGGGAGGCTCACCACGTGCGAGTTTGGCGATTATGAATGCTTCCAAAGCGATGGCTGCCATAGATGGAAGGGACTTTGTGATCCCCGAAGATATCAAAAAAGTGGTCACTCCTGTGCTACGTCACAGAATCCTGCTAAGTCCCGAACGGGAGATGGAAGGACTCAGTACTGATACTGTCATTGAAGGCATCGTTCAATCTGTAGAAATCCCTCGCTGATGCTTAAAAAGTTTATCCAACAGTTATTTTTAGGGTATCGGCTTTATGCGGTACTGCTTGGATTGAGTGTAATCTTTTTGCTCTCATATTGGATTGCTTTTTTGTTTCCCGTTGGGATTATCCTGCTTTGGAGCTTGGCTTTTTTGTTGGTATTGGATACGATTATCCTTTTTCGAAAACAGGATGCATTGTTTGCTCAACGCTTATTGCCAGAGAAGTTTTCCAATTCAGATGTGAATGAGGTCCGGTTGTTATTGGATAACCACTTGGCCATTCCAATTACCTACACCATCATCGATGAGATACCTGTACAATTTCAAAAAAGAGATTTTGAACTTAAAGGGGAGCTACCGTCCAAAGAAGAAATAACATTAGTGTATCAGCTGATTCCTTTGGAGAGAGGAGAATATTATTTCGGGGATTTGCATGTATTTGTGCAAAGTAAGTTGGGGTTGGTCAAACGAAGGTTGAGTTTCCAGCGGGGGCAATTGGTCAAGGTATATCCCTCCTTTATTCAAATGCAGCAATATGATTTTTTGGCCAATGATACCAAAAGAGTGGATCAGGGCTTAAAGAAGATCCGAAGAATCGGACATACCTTGGAATTTGAGCAAATCAAGGAATACAGCCTTGGGGATGATGTGCGCTCGATCAATTGGAAAGCCACAGCTAAAGCGGCGAATCTGATGGTCAATCAGTTTCAGGATGAAAAGTCTCAGCCGATTTATTCCATTTTGGACATGGGGAGGGTGATGCAGATGCCATTTGAAGGCCTGAGTCTTTTGGATTATGCGATCAATAGTTGCCTTGCTTTTTCCAATATTGCCATCAAGAAAGGAGATAAAGCAGGGGTGGTTACATTTTCCCATACCATCCATAAATCACTCGCAGCTAGTAACCGCAAAACTCATTTGTTGGGTATTTTGGAAATGCTCTATGGCCTGAAGACAGATTATTTGGACACGGATTTTGGGCTGTTATACACTTGGCTAAAGCGCAAGGTCAATCAACGAAGCATGGTCATTCTTTTTACCAATTTTGAGCATCAATCTGCATTGGAGCGGCAGATGCCTTACCTACAGGCAATAGCCAAGCAGCACCTACTGGTAGTGGTCATGTTCGAAAATACCTTGCTTGAGTCTGTGGCATCCGAGCCATCGGAACGTATTTCGGATGTATTGATGCAAACCATTGCAGGTAAGTTTCTTTACGATAAGCGGCTGATGGCCAAAGAACTCAACCGTCATGGCATCCAAACCATCTTGACCAAACCCAAGGACTTGAGCATTAATACGATCAACAAGTACTTAGAATTGAAGGCGAGGGGCTTGATTTAAATTAACTAATTCATCCTTCCCAACAACTGAATCCTATGGGAGTCCAGTTTGATAAAGATGAACAATAAAATCGTAAAAGACCAAAGCGAGGAGCCTCCGTAGCTAAAGAATGGGAGTGGTATCCCGACCACAGGAAACAGTCCGATGGTCATAGAGATATTAACCATCACATGAAAGAGTAGAATAGAAACTACACAATACCCATAGATCCTTGAAAATCTATTTTTTTGGCGCTCAGCAAGAAAAATCAACCGAATGAGTAACGTACAGAAAAGAATTAAAACCACTGTGCTTCCAACCCAACCAAACTCTTCTCCTAAAGTACAGAAGATAAAGTCCGTATGTTGCTCGGGAACAAAGTCAAATTTTGTTTGGGTTCCTTCTAGGTAGCCTTTGCCCCAAAAACCACCCGAACCAATGGCAATTTTGGACTGTGTGACATTCCAGCCTACTCCTAGGGGATCTAGGTCAGGATTGAATAACACCATGATTCGGTTTTGTTGGTGTTCTGGTAATTTGGATACCACGTAATCTAAGCTGTAGATGTAAACTACTGTGAAAATTCCAATTCCCACAAGTGCAACGATCCTCCCAATTCGTTTTTTCCCTGTTATTATCAATAATAAAATAATGGCAAAAACTCCACCAACTAGGTATAGGTTATTTTCAATCCCTAATGCAAGCAAAGAGATTGCAATAAAAGCCAGGCCTAAGATATAGTATGTTTGAGGCATCCCTTCTCTGTAAAGCATGATAAAGAATGCAAAGTACACCATTGCAGTCCCTGTGTCGGGTTGCAACATGATCAAAATCACCGGTATCATGATAATAATTACGGCCTGTAGTTGGTGCTTGACTTGGGAGAGATCAAAACTTGGTCTTTCCATATACTTAGCCAATGCCAAAGCAGTTGTAAATTTTGCAAATTCAGATGGCTGGATTCGAAATGAACCAACACCAATGGAAAGAATTTGACCGTTGACTTCTTTTCCAATAAATGGGGTAACAATTAGCAAGACTAAAAATAATATGTATAAAATCCAGGCTAGATTATCAAATGCTCTATAATCTGCGACCATAATCAGTAAAATAATTATGAATGCCGCACCAATTCTGACTAACTGTTGTCCTGAATTGATGGAAAGGTCAAAAATACTTTTTGGAAATTGCTCGTCAAAAACAGCAGCATAGATGTTGAACCACCCAAAAATTACAAGACAGGCATATATACTGACTGTTAACCAATCGATTTTATTTAAATATAAGTCGTCTTTATTTCTCACCTTACATAAATTTTCCTACCAGCACATACTCTTCCAATGCCTCTCGGGTAATGTAGCCTCGGATATACTTTTCTATCATCAAGCTCGCCGTGCTTGCAGCTGCACGACCACCCCAGCCTGCATTTTCTACATACACTGCGATGGCGATTTTAGGGTCTTCCTTAGGGGCAAAAGCCACGAAAACCGAATGATCTTCTCCTTGAGGATTTTGGGCTGTACCTGTTTTTCCGGCGACAGTAATATCTTTGATAGCTGCTCTCGCCGCTGTACCATAGATGGCCTCTGCCATGGCGTCTTGTACCATATCAAAGTGATGAGAATCTACCCCTACTTCAATTTTTGTTCGGTATTTGATATCGATTTTCGTTGGATCTCCATCTATTGCCTTGATCAAATGAGGAGTATAATAATAGCCTTTGTTAGCGAAAATTGCAGCTAAGTTGGCCATCTGCAAAGGTGTCACAAGCATTTCTCCCTGACCAATGGAAAGAGAATAAATGGTGGAGTATTTCCAACGATTGGGTCCATAAACCCGATCGTATAATTTGCTTGAAGGGATGGAACCGCCCTTTTCATTGAATAAATCAATCCCCAAAGGCCCGCCAAGACCAAACTTCATTACCTTTTCTCTCCATTCATTGAGACCAATTTCTGTATCTTTAAAGGTATTACGAGATACCTCACGATTGATCATCATTCTGTAGGCCTGATGATAGTAAGGATTACAAGAGTATTTGATTGCTCCAAAAAGATTAACAGGATTGGGGTGATTATGACAAGCTACCAAGGAGCGATTGCAGGAAAGTGTCGTATTGGGATTTAATACGCCCATCTGCAAACCAATCAGCGATTGTACAACCTTAAAGATCGAACCTGGAGGGTACATGGCCATGATAGGCCTGTTAAACAAAGGCTTGCTGTCATCCCGGTTCAACAGTAAATAATTGGACCCAAATTTGGCACCTGTCAATAGATTAGGGTCATAGGTAGGTGCTGAAATCATGGCAAGGATTTCTCCAGTTTTAGGCTCAATTGCAACCACAGATCCCCGCTTTCCAGCCATCAATAATTCTCCGTATTCTTGGAGAGCAAGGTCAATGGTAGAGGTGATGTTATGGCCTGCCACCGAAGCAGTGTCGTATTCTCCACTTTTAAACGGCCCCTTATCAACGCCACGAACGTTGACCATTTTATATTTGACACCTTTGACTCCACGAAGGGTATTTTCGTAGTATCCTTCGATACCACTAAGACCTACAAAGTCTCCTTGTCTGTAGTATTTTAGAGTATCACGTTCGAGCTGCCGTGCAGAAATCTCCCCAATATAACCAAGGGCATTAGCGGCCGCTGGTTGTGGATAAGATCGTACCGAACGGGTCATTACAAAAAGTCCAGGATAATCTATCAGATAATCCTGAATTCTGGCAAAATCAGTTGTAGATATCTGTTTTACCAAAGGAGAAGGTTTAACACTTGAATATTTTCGTGCAGCTGTGTAGTTCTCAATCAAGTGCTCTTTACTGATTTGAAAAATTTCACAAAAGCGGGCTGTATCCTTCACCGTGAATTCCCGTGGAATGACCATCAAATCAAAAATCGGATTGTTGTATACCAAGATTTTGCCTGTACGATCGTAGACAAGCCCTCTGTATGGGTGGTCTACCACTCGTTGAATAGCGTTCCTTTCAGCCCTTTTCAAAAAGCTGTCGTCCAATACCTGAATTGAGAATAATCTTGCTACAATTATCAACCCCACCAATATTATTGCGATGCTGAGGATGATAGGTCTTTGTTCATTCATTAAACACCCCTTCTTCTCCTGTAAAATAACAGTTGAACAATTATACTAATTATAAATACAAAGGTAGCACTGAATACGGTTTTTTGAATCACAGGTATGAACAAATCTGTGCCCAACATTTCTATTGAAAAAAACAGAAAATGATGAATTAAAAAAAGCGGTATACTATAAGTGAGAAACCAACCAAAGCCCATGTTTAAAAATGTAGGTTGCAAATCCTCATCATACCCTCCCGTAGGAGTGATAATTTTGATCCATTGATTACGGATAAAGCCTATCACTAATAAACTTGCTGTGTGAATCCCCATCGTATCATAAAAAAGATCAACAGAGATACCAATTATAAAAGAAATCAAAAGCATCGTTATAACTTTAAATTCCAATGGAAGTAATAAGAGGTACAGCACATACAAAAAGCAAAACACCACCCCAAATATGACCATGTTTTTCAAAATCAGAACCTGAACTAGCAGGAATAAGAAAAAGCTTACTATGAGATAAAAAATCTTTCTACTATTCATTACTTATGCTGCTTGATTCGTATAATTCATCCAATTCCTGCTCCTGATTGTTTTCTACTAAGTAGACATATGAAATTCTAGTAAAATCAGTTGATAATTCTAAAGTAATATCTAGGTAGTTTGTTTCTTTCCCCGGCTGAACATTGATGACTTTTCCTATGGAGATTCCTTCAGGAAAGACTGCATTATATCCGGAGGTTACGATTTCATCCCCGATTTCAATTGATACGTGTCGAGGAACATAGAGCATTTTTGCACGCTTTGGATCTGCGGCGTCCCATTTAGTAGAGCCGAATACCTCAGATGATTTGACCTTGGAAGAAACCAATAAATCGGTATGTAGCAAGGATATGACAGAAGCAAAATTCTTGGTCACGGCTTTCACTCTGCCTACTACTCCTTCTTCATTAAACACTCCCATACCTTCTTTGATACCATGGGCCGAACCACGGTTGATGGTCAGGTAGTTTTGGCTGTGATGGATGGAGTTATTGATGACCTTTGCTCCCTTAAATTGAAAACTTGCGCTCAAGACACTATCCAATTCAATATACACGGAGTCTGCAGGTCTTTTGAATTTTTCTAATTCGGCTAATAGGTTGGCATTTTTATCTACCAGTGCCTTATTGACTGTAGCCAAAGAGAAATAGTCCAACACGTTGGATTGCGTATTCAGGATAGAACCACTGAGTTGATTGGCACTGTTAAGTGCAGCTGATCCCTGCTGAGAGTTATTGGAAACTATCAGAAAAATAGCAATGGCCTCTAATGCTACGAATAGCAAAAAGGCCCGAATTCGATATAAGAACAGGAAAATCCGCTGCATTCTTCATTAAGTCATCAAAACTGTCCTGAAGTTATGAATATTTTTCAAAGCTGTACCTGTACCTCTCACCACCGCTCTTAAAGGATCTTCGGCAATGTGTATAGGAAGCTTCGTTTTTTGATGCAATCGTTTATCCAAACCTTTCAATAAGGCACCACCACCAGTCAAGTGAATACCGTTATCATAAATATCAGCAGATAGCTCTGGTGGAGCGATTTCCAAGGCTTTCAGTACCGCTTCTTCGATTTTGGATACAGATTTATCCAAAGCGAATGCAATTTCAGAATATGATACTTTAATAACTTTTGGAATTCCTGTCATCAGATCTCTCCCTCTGATTTCGTAATCTTCCGGAGCATCGTCCAATTCCGTCAAGGCAGAGCCGATTGCAATTTTAACTTTTTCAGCAGAGCGCTCTCCTATCAGCAGATTGTGCTGTCTGCGCATATAGTCCAAAATGTCCTTGGTGAAGGTGTCTCCTGCCACCCGGATCGATTGATCGGCGACAATACCGGACAAAGCGATAAGGGCAATCTCTGTTGTTCCTCCCCCGATGTCCACAATCATTGAGCCCATCGGTTTTTCAATATCAATACCGATACCGATAGCCGCCGCAATCGGTTCGTAAATCATATACACTTCTTTGGCTCCTGCATGTTCTGCAGAATCACGTACCGCTCTTTTTTCTACTTCGGTTATCCCGGATGGTATACATATTACCATTCTATGGGATTTAGGAAACATCCCTTTATTATGACCTGGGATCATTTTTATTAATCCTCTGATCATTTGTTCTGCGGCGTAGAAGTCCGCAATCACTCCATCTTTTAATGGACGGATGGTTTTGATATTCTCATGCGTTTTTTCATGCATGTTCATTGCATCCCTCCCTACTGCCAGCACTCTATTAGAAGATCTGTCAATAGCAATAATGGAAGGCTCGTCTACAACAATTTTATCTTTATGTATAATTAGTGTATTGGCTGTTCCTAAATCTATGGCAATGTCGCTTGAAAAAAAGTCGAATAAACCCATTCTGTTGTTAAATTATGTCTCGTTTGTGCCGCTAATTTAGCATTAATAATGCCAAATATTCCCTGTGGGTCGGCAAAATTATTATCTAATTCCCAATTTCTTACAAGAATGCTGTTTTTTTTTGTGGGAATATTTTTCTTACATTTGTGAAATAATATCCGAATGCATGAGGGGACTTGAGTCCCCTCTTTCATTTGTTAGGATTGAAAAGTTATGAATGTCAAGGAAAGCATAGAAGAAATAGTATTGAAGCATCTGCCAGATGAAACTCATTTTGTGGTGGATGTTCAAGTACTGGAAAAGTCCTCGAAGACTTCAGTCAAGATCTTAATTGATGCAGATCAGGGACTTAATATCGACACCTGCGCTATTGTGAGTAGAGCAGTGGGTGAGGAAATTGAAGCCAAAGAGATTTTAAGTGATGCATATATCTTAGAAGTATCCTCCCCTGGGTTGGATTTTCCATTAAACTCTAAAAGGCAATATGTGAAAAATATTGGCAGATCTCTTAAAGTTACATTAGATGACGGTAAAGAGATTCAAGGAGAATTGATAGGCGTGGAGACTTTCGGTCTTCAGCTGAAGGTAAAGGTGAAAGAAAAAGGTAAGAAATCAGTGGAGGAGGAAATGACCCTTCCATTTGAGCAAATAAAAAAATCAATTGTATTAGTCTCATTTAAATAACAACGATGGATGCTAAAGTTCTAATAGATTCCTTTGCAGAGTTTGCAAGATCTAAAAATGTGGATCGACCTACCATGATCCGTATTCTGGAAGATGTCTTCAGGGCGATGATTCGCAAGAAGTATGAGAACGATGAAAACTTTGATGTGACCATCAACGCTGATAAGGGAGACTTGGAAATCCTCAGAATTAGAGAAATCGTCGATGATAACTCCGAAGATATTTGGGATTTAGATAAGATCTCTTTGACTGAAGCGAGACAAATTGAGCCTGATTTCGAAGTTGGCGAGGAAGTGTACGAGAAAATCGAGTTAGAAGATTTCGGTAGAAGAGCAGTGCAAATGGCAAGACAGACTTTGATTCAAAAAATCAAAGATTTGGAAAAAGACTTGTTATTCAATCAGTACGAGGAGCTTGTAGGTGAAATTGTTTCAGCAGAAGTGTACCAAGTATTGGGTAGAGAGGTATTGTTGATTGATGGAGAAGGCAATGAATTGATTCTTCCCAAAGGTGAGCAAATCCCGAAAGATAGATTTAGAAAGGGGGATAATGCCCGCGCTATCGTACATAAGGTAGAAATGGTTAATGGCAATCCAAAGATCATTTTATCCAGAACTTCTCCGATTTTCTTGGAGCGTTTGTTTGAAAACGAAGTTCCTGAGGTCTTTGACGGCTTGATTACCATTAAAAAGATCGTTAGAGAACCAGGAGAGCGTGCCAAAGTAGCGGTAGAATCTTACGATGATAGAATCGACCCCGTAGGAGCTTGCGTAGGTATGAAAGGGAGTAGAATTCACGCAATTGTACGTGAATTGCAAAATGAGAATATTGACGTTATCAACTACACAGATAACCTTGAATTGTATGTACAACGTGCCTTGAGTCCTGCAAAAGTGACTTCAATCAACGTGGACAAAGATAAATTGCGAATCTCTGTATTCTTGAAGCCGGATCAAGTATCCATGGCGATTGGTAAAGGAGGATTCAATATTCGTTTGGCTTCTCGCTTAGTTGGATATGAAATTGACGTATTCAGAGAGTTGGGTGAGTTGGAAGATGAAGATGTGGACTTGGAAGAGTTCGCCGACGAAATCGAGCACTGGATTATCGACGAATTTAAGAAGACAGGTTTGGATACTGCCAAGAGTGTCTTGACTTTGACTAAAGATGATTTGTTGAGAAGAACAGAGCTAGAAGAAGAGACTATTGAGGAGGTCTTTAGAATCCTCAGACAGGAATTTGAACAGGAATAAAAAAATATTCCCCAATTATTGGGTTATATTTGTAAAAAATTAAGAGAGAGAGTTTTTAGCGTATGTCAGAAGATAAAACTATGCGATTGGGCCAAGTAGCCAGAAAACTAAATGTGGGTATTTCCACATTGGTAGATTCTTTGGGCAAAAAAGGCTTCGATGTAGAAAACAACCCGAATTCTAAGATCAACATAGAGCAGTTTAATATGTTGGCCAAGGAATTCAAATCTTCCGCTATGGAGAAAGAAGAAGCGTCCCATTTGCATATTGGGAAACGTCATCATGAAAATTTCACCATAGAGGCAGAATCCGAGGCGAAGGAAGAGAAAAAGTCTGAGCCTACTCCAGAACCTAAGCCAGCAGCAAAGTCGGCACCTGTAGCGCCTTCGGCGAAAGAAGAAAAAGCTCCTGAGCCGGAAAAGGAAAAAGTTGCAGTGGATGCGCCTAAGCTGCAAGGAATCAAGGTTTTGGGAAAAATCGATTTGAATCCGAAAAAAGAGCAACCTGCACCTGAGCCTGTACAAGCAAAGGTGGAGCCAGCTAAACCTGCTCCAGCACCTGAAGCTAGCAAGCCAGCCCCTGCTCCAAAACCAAGCCCAGCCCCTGAACAAAAAACTGCTAGTTCGGAGGAAAAAGCTGCGCCACAACCTCAGGCTGTGAAGCCTCAGTCTCCTGACACTCGCGTAAATGAAACTCTTGTTCAGACAGCTGCTTCTAAAGCGCCTGCTCCTACGAAAGCGGAAACAGCTCCTACTTCGGAACCGGCTAAACCATCCGAAGAACAGAAGCCTATCGCTGCTGCTCCAGCTGCACCTGCCCCGACTGCGGAAGAAAACGTTCCTATGGAATTGATTTCAGCAAAAGCAGATGCATTAAAGGGTTTGACAGTTTTAGGAAAAATTGTACTTCCTGATGAGCGTTCCAAGAAAAAGGGAGGTAAGCCAGTAGCGTCTTCTGATGAGAAGAACAAAGACAACAAAAAGAAAAGACCTCGTAAGAGAATCGATAAAAAACCAGGACAAGGAGATCGTCCAGCAGCAGCTGGAGGAGATGCCAACAAGCCTGCACAAGGTCAGGGTCAAGGCCAAAGACCTGCTGGTCAAGGACAAGGTCCAAGACCGGGGGGAGGACAAGGTGGTCAAAGACCTGGAGATAGAAGACCTCAACAAGGAGGTCGTGGAAATCAACGTCCTGCTCAAAACACCAACCGAGTACAAAAAGCTGAACCTACTCAGAAAGAAATCCAAGATCAGATCAAACAAACACTTGCACGATTGCAGGGTGGTGGTAAGTCTGGTGGTAAATCCAAAAGAAGAGACAAACGTGCTGAGCGTCAGCGCGAGGAAATGGAGGGAGAAGAGGAAAGCAAAATCCTAAGAGTAACCGAATTTATCTCCGCTAACGACTTGGCTTCCTTAATGGATGTGTCTGTTAACGAGGTGATTTCTACATGCTTGTCTCTCGGGATGTTCGTGTCTATCAATCAACGATTGGATGCGGAAGCCATTACAATCATCACAGATGAATTTGGATACGAAGTTGAATTCTCTAAGCCGGATGAAGAAATTGATGAGGTAGAACAAATTGACAGCGAAGAGGAATTAGTACATAGAGCCCCGATTGTTACTATCATGGGTCACGTAGATCATGGTAAGACATCCTTGCTCGATTATATCAGAAGGTCAAAAGTGACTGCTGATGAGGCAGGAGGTATCACTCAGCACATTGGTGCTTATGATGTAACGACCACCAATGGAGATAAAATTGCATTTTTGGATACGCCAGGTCACGAAGCCTTTACAGCTATGCGTGCCCGTGGTGCGAAAATCACGGACGTCGCTATCATTGTAATTGCTGCGGATGATAGTATCATGCCTCAAACCAAAGAAGCCATCAACCATGCGCAAGTAGCGGGTGTACCGATGATCTTTGCCATCAATAAAGTGGATAAGCCAAATGCTAATCCTGAAAAAATCAAGGAGGAATTGGCCAATATGAATTTGTTGGTGGAGGATTGGGGTGGTAAATATCAGTCTCAAGACATTTCCGCAAAAACAGGAGCAGGTGTAGACGAATTATTGGAAAAAGTATTGTTAGAAGCTGAAATTCTTGAACTGACTGCTAATCCAAATAAAAATGCCATGGGTACTGTGATTGAAGCATCTTTGGATAAAGGAAGAGGATATGTTGCCACTGTAATGGTACAAGCAGGGACCTTGAAAATAGGAGATGTCATGCTAGCCGGACCTCATTATGGCCGTGTAAAAGCCATGTTTGATCACAAAGGTAAACGCATGAAGGAGGTCGGTCCATCAACTCCCGTACAAGTATTAGGTTTAGGTGGTGCACCTCAGGCAGGTGATACGTTTAAAGTTTACGATAACGAGCGCGAGGCAAGAGACATTGCTAATTCTAGAGAGCAAATCCTAAGAGAGCAATCCTTGAGAACGAAGAAGCATATTACCTTGGATGAAATTGGTCGTCGCTTAGCTATTGGATCTTTCAAGGAATTGAATATCATTATCAAAGGTGATGTGGATGGTTCAGTAGAGGCACTTTCTGATTCCCTATTGAAATTGTCAAAAGCAGAAGTTTCTGTAAATATTATTCATAAGGCGGTTGGACAGATTTCCGAGTCCGATGTATTATTGGCTTCTGCTTCAGATGCGATCATCATCGGATTTAATGTGAGACCATCTTCAAATGCGAAGAAGCTTGCTGAAAATGAGGAGATTGAAATCAGACATTACTCCATCATCTACGATGCGATCAATCAAATTAAGGATGCTATTGAAGGTATGTTGGAGCCTGAATTTGAAGAAATTATCACAGGTAACGTACAAGTTCGTGAGGTATTTAAGATTTCAAAGATCGGTACCGTTGCAGGGTCGTATGTTACGGACGGCTATGTAACTAGGAAAAATAAGATTCGTATTATCCGGGATGGTATCGTAATCCACGACGGAGAGATCGATCAGTTGAAGCGATTCAAGGACGATGTTGCTGAAGTGAAAGCTGGTTATGAATGTGGTATTTCTATCAAAAACTTCAATAATATCCAAATCGACGATATCATTGAGGGCTACATGATGCAGGAAATCAAAAAGAAGAAATAATTGATCATAAAAAGGAGCCTTCGAGCTCCTTTTTTTATGCTTTTTTAATTCAAAGATGTTAGAAGCAATCAGATGGTTTTGTTTGATCCTACTTGGCTGGAGCCTAATCTCCATCCTAGCAGGCCTGTATAAACCGGTCTTAGTCCTTTGGTTCTTGGACCGAATGAATCGCTTGATGGTTCTGAAGTATTATGGGTTGTTAGGATTGCTGGCAGGAGGGCTGTGGTGGTTGTTGGGATTAGGGTGAAATTGGTTTGTATTACATGTACCATGTAGGGGATTGGTTTTTCGAATTTGGAAATTAGAGCCAAGGCAGTAGCGAGAAAAGAGGTGAAATATGCTAACGCAATATAAATTGAAATAAACCTCTACCTGTGGTAGACAGGTTCGGTGATATAATAGCTGTGAATAGGAAAGAAAATTATTCTTAAAAAAAGTGTCATGTAATTTCAGGACGAGACAGCTCGCAGAATACACAGAAAACGCAAAAAAATTCGGATTGAAAAATTTTGTTCCCAATTCAAAAACTGCGTTTTGGCGTGAAACACAGGAAAGCAGGTAATAAGAGATTTTAGGATAGAAGTATTTTTAATTGCTTCGAAGAAATTTCAATTAGACCTTTTTCTTGTGAAGCAGTAGATTACATTAGGCCCGGTTACAGGAGAGCTATTTGTGGATCAGATACTGTTTATTTTAGAATTTTGGAAAGTGATTCTACAGTTGAAATTATGGCGATCATTGCCTGGCAGGATACAAGTCGACTGCCATGACCAATTCAACACGAAAGAATAGGTCGTCTTCTTTATTCCATTATTAAACCATCTATCCAAACTTTGTCCCTCTTTCCAAGTTTTACTTGTAGCATCTCCTGTGATGTGCAGTTTATAATGCGTATTTTTGCCATTTGAATCTCATGCAACAATCCTACATGCCTGATACAGACACCCTGACGGAGCAAAAACAAGAATATATCGAGATCTTCGGAGCTCGTGAACATAACCTCAAAAATATAGACCTTTCCATTCCCCGCAACAAACTTGTAGTCATTACAGGTCTGAGTGGAAGTGGGAAAAGTTCTCTGGCTTTTGATACCATTTACGCAGAAGGCCAACGGCGCTACATGGAAAGTTTCTCTGCCTATGCCCGTTCTTTTTTGGGAGGTATGGAACGTCCCGATGTAGATAAAATCAATGGGCTCTCACCGGTTATTTCCATTGAGCAAAAGACTACTTCTAAAAACCCCCGATCCACCGTAGGCACAGTTACAGAAATCTATGATTTTATGCGTCTGTTGTATGCGCGGGCAGGTGAAGCCTACTCTTACCTCTCCGGTATCAAAATGATCCGGCAGACCGAAGACCAAATCATCGAACAGTTATTTGAAAATTTTTCTGGAAAGAAATTATACATTCTTGCCCCGGTAGTGAAGGGTAGAAAAGGTCATTACCGAGAACTATTTGAGCAAATACGTAAAATGGGCTACTCCAAGGTGCGTGTAGATGGTGTGGTGATGGAGATGGTCCCCAAAATGCAGGTAGACCGTTATAAAATCCACGATATAGAAATTGTGGTTGATCGTATAGTAGCAGAGGAAGAAGACCGTTTCCGGATTTCCCAATCCTTGAAAACTGCCTTAAATTTAGGGAAAGGTGTGATCATGTTGCGCGATGAGTCCGGTGCTATTCACCATTTTTCTAAATATTTGATGGACCCCACCACAGGCTTATCCTACGATGAACCTGCTCCCAATACATTCTCGTTCAACAGCCCATATGGTGCCTGTCCAACCTGTAATGGTCTCGGGGTTACTGAAGAAATCACCAAAGAAAGTATCATTCCAGATCCAAGTTTGAGTATCACCCGTGGTGGCATTGCTCCTATGGGAGAGTATAGGGACATTTGGATTTTCAAAAAAATTGAAGCCATCCTTAAGCATTATAAATGCAGCATGAGTACCCCAATCGGTAAATTGCCCGAAGAGGTGATCAATGTGTTGTTGTATGGGGATAAAATTGAAGTGGCTGTGGACTCCGTAAAGTATCCGGGCACCCAATGGAATACCACATTTGAAGGTATTGTCAATTTTTTACAGAAATACCAAGAAGGAAGCTCTGACAAAATCCAGCAATGGGTCAGCGAATTCACCATTACCAAAACCTGCCCGGATTGCGATGGCTATCGTCTGAAAAAAGAGGCCTTGCATTTCAAAATTGCTGAAAAGCATATTGGGGAGTTGGCGATGATGGACATTCAGACCCTAGGAAGCTGGTTTGAGAATTTGGAGGAGCGCCTATCTGAGCGGCAAAATGTCATTGCCAAAGAGGTTTTGAAAGAAATCAGGAAGCGAATTGGCTTTTTGCTGGACATAGGCTTGGACTATTTATCCTTGAATAGACCTTTGAGAACACTTTCCGGAGGCGAGGCACAACGGATTCGTCTGGCCACGCAGATTGGTACCCAACTCGTCGGTGTTTTATATATTTTGGATGAACCGAGCATTGGTTTGCATCAGCGGGACAATGTCAAATTGATCAAAGCCTTGCAGGATTTGAGGGATTTGGGAAATACCGTCTTGGTAGTGGAGCATGATAAGGATATGATGTTGGATGCGGACTATGTGGTGGATATAGGGCCTGGTGCCGGTAGGCATGGGGGAACCATTGTAGCAGCGGGAACTCCTCAAGAAATTTTGCAGAAGAAAAGTACTACAGCCAAATACTTGTCTGGTGAACTGAAAATTGAAATCCCAGCTCAGAGAAGGACCGGAAATGGACATTTCTTAACACTGAAAGGAGCTTCCGGGAATAACTTGAAGAAGGTGGATTTGAAACTGCCTTTGGGGTCCATGATTTGTGTGACAGGCGTGTCCGGTAGTGGAAAAAGTACCTTGATTCACGAGACCTTGTATCCTATCCTGAATCAGCATTTCTACAACTCGAAAAAGGAACCATTGAGCTATGCTTCCATTGAAGGGTTAAAGCAATTGGACAAAGTCATCGAAGTAGATCAATCTCCTATCGGTCGTACTCCGCGATCTAACCCGGCAACCTATACAGGTGTTTTTTCAGATATTCGAACCCTATTTACTGAGCTGCCAGAGGCTAAAATCCGAGGATACAAACCGGGAAGATTCAGTTTCAATGTCAAAGGAGGAAGATGTGAGGATTGCGAAGGTGCAGGGATGAAATTGATTGAAATGGATTTCTTGCCGGATGTGCATATTCCATGTGAAACCTGCAAGGGCAAGCGGTACAATCGGGAGACCTTGGAAGTTCGCTTTAAAGGAAAATCCATTTCCGATGTGTTGGACATGACTGTGGAGCAGGCTGTGGAGTTTTTTGAAAATCAACCGAAAATTCTCCGAAAAATCAAGACCCTCAACGATGTAGGATTGGGTTATATTACCTTGGGCCAACATGCCACCACGCTATCCGGAGGGGAAGCCCAACGGGTGAAGTTAGCTACTGAATTATCCAAAAAGGATACTGGAAATACCTTCTATATCTTAGATGAGCCTACGACTGGACTGCATTTTCAGGACATCGAACATTTATTGCAGGTACTACATAAGTTGGTGGACAAAGGCAATACGGTTTTGATCATTGAGCACAATTTGGATATCATCAAGGTGGCGGATTATGTGGTGGATCTAGGGCCTGAAGGCGGTAATGGAGGTGGCAGCATCCTTGTGCAAGGAACACCTGAGGTGGTAGCAGAACATCCAAAGAGTTATACGGCCAAGTTTCTTCGTGCTGAACTTGCTTGAATGAGCATTTAACCTGTTATCTCTGATTCTGTACCCTTTTGTAAATTGGTTTTCCTAGACTCAATAGCTCAGGGTATATTTGTATTATCATGAACAAAATCAAGCTCTATTGGATATTACAAATACTTGGATGGTCAAGTTATGCGCTGATCAACTTGTTTTTTGCATCCTTGGATAGGGGTTTGACGATAATTCAGGTATGGGCATTTTTGGCATTGGCTGCTATTTATTTATTATCGACCCATTTCCTCAGATACGTTATAAAAAAGTATGGTTGGTTCAATTTGGAGTTTAGCAGGCTTCTGACCTACACCTTAATTGCATTAACGGTATTATCTCTTGGTAATACGTTAGCTCAGATAATTCTGAACATAATTTTTGGAACACTTAGACCGGAGGAGGATTTAAGACCCTTGGTTATTGCAGTCAACACATTTGTGAGTTTCTTGTTTTACGCCTTATGGGCAATGCTATATTTTTTATTTCATTTTTTGGATAATTATAACCAAACTTTAAAGTACCAAGCCAAGATCAATGAGATTCAATTGAATCATTTAAAAAGCCAATTGAATCCTCATTTTATATTCAATGCGTTGAATTCTGTCAGAGCTTTGGTTGATGAGGACCCCAAAAAAGCAAAAATTGCTATTACTCAGTTGTCAAATATTTTACGTTTTTCCTTAATGATGGATAAAAAGAGGGTGATTGACTTTGAGAACGAACTAAATACTGTAAAAGATTATCTCAACTTAGAAATGATTCGATTTGAGGAGCGCTTGCAGGTAAGTTATTTGATTGAGACGGAAGCTTATGATTACAAAATACCTCCTATGATGCTGCAGACGATTGTGGAGAACGCAATCAAGCATGGCATATCCAATCGGGTGAAGGGAGGACTTATTGAAGTTAAATGTTTTGAAGGGATTTCAGATGATTTGGTGATTCAGGTCAAAAATTCAGGGCAATTAAAAAATGCGGTTAATCCCAAGCGAAAGAATGGAGAAGGCCATGGGATTACCAATACTATCCAACGATTGAAATTAATTTATGGGCAACGCGCTTCCTTTAAAATATACAATTCGGGAAGTGATTTTGTCATCACTGAAATAAAAATTCCAAAACAAAACCTTACCTTAGGCTAAAAATTAATAAAAACCATGCAAGCACTTGTCATAGATGATGAACGATTAGCAAGAAAAGAGTTGATTAGTCTCCTTTCTCAATTTGAGCAGGTAGAAGTTGTGGGTGAAGCCAACAATGTGGACGATGCCAAAGAAAAAATCGAAGCCCTATCACCTGATGTGGTCTTCTTGGATATTCAAATGCCTGAGAAAACGGGATTTGACTTATTGGAAGAGTTGGATAATGTACCATATGTGATTTTTACCACTGCCTATGACGAGTATGCGATAAAGGCTTTTCAGGTGAATGCCTTGGATTATTTATTGAAGCCAATTGAGCCAAAAAGATTAGCAGAGACAATTGAACGACTACAGAAAAAATTGCAAGAAAATGTAGAAAAAGCGTCTCAGGAAGAGTCTTCCTCTACTGATAAAAAGCTAACGCTCAACGATCAGGTTTTTGTAAAAGATGGAGACCGGTGTTGGTTTGTCAGGCTCTCCAATGTTCGACTGTTTGAATCAGATGGGAATTATATAAAAGTATATTTTGATAACTTTAAGCCTATGATTCATAAGTCATTGAATGCTTTGGATGAGCGATTGGATGAGAAATCTTTTTTCAGAGCAAGTCGAAAACACATCATCAACCTAAGCTGGGTAGAAGGCATTGAGCCATGGTTTAATGGTGGGCTTGTAGTAACACTCCGAGGTGGGGATCGAATAGAGGTAAGCAGGAGACAAGCAGCTAGATTTAAAGATATGATGAGTTTGTGATTCGTATAATGTATAAAATTTCCTCAGTTTTATTTATGCTAGTTTAATGTTTTGGATAAATACTGGTATATTGTCGTTAGGATACATAAAAATATGGTTTGTGTTACGGATGAAGTAACTAAACTCAAATTAATCTATGAAAGAAGAAAGAATCCTTATTGTTGAAGATGATGTCAACATAGCAGAGAATATCGAGGAGATTTTGGAGTTACTAGGTTATGGAAATATTGACATAGCTAATTCTGCTAATCAGGCTGTTAAGATTATTAAAAGATATAAACCTGATTTGGTATTTATGGATATCAAATTGAAGGGAGATAAAGATGGTATCGAGTTAGGTGAGATTGTACATCAAATGGTAGATGTTCCGATTGTATTTGTGACCTCTTATTCCGACCCTACCATCATCGAGCGTGCTAAGCGGATCAATCCAGCAGGATTTATTGTAAAACCGTTTAATACAAATGATATCCATGCAATTGTAGAGATAGTTCTTTATAACAAAAGGATGAAGCCTGCTTCTGAATCGGTTGTATCAAAAGCAGCTGATGAGAGCCCTTATTTAGTAACTGATGCAGTTTTTATTAAATCTTATAATGCTTTTGAGCGCGTGCCTTATGATAATATTTATTATGTAGAGGCTAATGGGAATATGGTTACCATCTTTACAAAAGCAAAAAATTATACCATTCGTAAGTCTATGAAGGATATGGAGGACAAGTTACCTCCATCCATGTTCTTACGGGTTCAAAAATCCTTTATTGTGCAATTGAATCAAATTGAAAGTTTCAATACCCGGGATATCACTTTAAAAACAGGTGATGTCGTACAGGTAGGGAGACAGTACTATAACAGTTTCTTGGCGAAATTGAATACCATTACAGAAAGCTAAAAAAATAAAAGCTGATCGAGAGATCAGCTTTTATTTTTTACTGTACTAAGTACACAGAAAGTGTGGATGATTTTGACATTAAGTGTCCTTTTTGGATCATCTCCTGAAATTTCTCATTCAGTTCATTAGTGTTTCCGTATAATTCTGCAACAACCTCTCCGCATTTGTTGATAAAAACAATGGAAGGAGCTTTCTTGGTAACAGGCTCAAGAAGTTCGATCTTCAAATCTCTCACCAAATCTTCAAAAGCTATAGTTTTGTTCTCTTCGTTTGTAGAAGCAAATAATAATTGGCTTCCTAGCAAAAAGCTCGCTGTAAATAGAATCATCTTTTTCATAACCGTATATTAACCTTTATTTATTTCGATTTTTTGTCGTTCGTTCGTTGTCGAAAGCATAGTATATACAGCAGAGTTGATAAAAAGGTTTCAGATTTTTAAAAAAAATTTTCAGTAGATAATTTTGTTTTCAAAAAATATGATGGTCAATGATTTGAAAATATTATATACGGACCTATAAAGCAAAATAATATTCTGAAAAACGGGATGAGTTTCACGCAGACCTGCCTGTCGGCAGACAGGGGCGCAAAGACGCTAAGATTAAGCACAAAGGTCGCCTCGAATGGTTTTATTAAGCCACTACTAAATCATAAATCTAAAATCTACCCTCTAAAATCTAAAATCTACCCTCTAAAATCTAAAATAAGCCCGCATCTGTGTCATCCGCGTTCAATTTATAAGAGTTCATTTGCCAAATTAGCCAACTCTGAGCGTTCTCCTTTTTCTAATTTGATATGGGCATAGAGTGGATGATCCTTGACGCGGTCTATGAGGTAGGATAGTCCGTTACTTTGGCTATCCAAGTAAGGGGTATCAATTTGGAAAATATCTCCTGTGAAAATGATTTTCGTGTTTTCTCCGGCTCTACTGATGATCGTTTTGATTTCGTGAGGGGTAAGGTTTTGTGCCTCATCGATGATAAAGAAGATATTGGATAAGGATCGACCTCGGATATATGCCAATGGTTGGATAACCAATTTTTCTTGGTTAACCAGTTCGGTGATTTTTTGGTATTCTTTGTCTGATTCCTTGAACTGATTTTGGATAAATTTCAAATTATCCCACAAAGGCTCCATGTAAGGATTAAGTTTAGACTTAATATCTCCTGGTAGGTAACCGATGTCTTTATTGCTTAAAGGGACAATAGGTCTTGCCAAGAAGATTTGCTTATAATCCCGGCGTTGTTCCAGTGCTCCTGCCAATGCCAGGAGTGTTTTTCCAGTTCCCGCTACCCCTTGAATCGAAACCAGCTTGATGCGAGGATTTAGAATGGCATGGAGCGCAAAAGTTTGCTCCGCATTTTTTGGTTTAATATTGTAAGCCAATCGCTTATCTACCCGCTCGATACGGTTGTCTTCTGCGTTGTAATAGCTTAAAACCGAATTTTTCTCACTTTTGAGAATATAGAAAGCATTGGATTTGCGCTTCCGAGTGCCCAAAATATGTTTTGCCTCGACTGAGTGTTGATCGTAAAGCGTGTTGATTACTTCGGGTGCTATACCTTCTAAAATAAATTTGCCCGTATTTTCAATTTCAGAAAGGTTTTTGATCTTACCTGTTTCGTAATCTTCCGCCTGTATGTCTAGTGACTTGGCTTTGAGCCGCAGGTTGATGTCTTTACTTACGAGAATTACCCTTCTGTTTTTCTCGGTCTGCTTGAGGTGTAGGGCTGAATTGAGGATTTTATGGTCATTTTTTTCTTCCCCAAAAATCATGTTGGCATTGATGCTGCTATCAGGATTCATGTGGATTTTGAAATTTCCTTTTGTTTTTCCGTTTAGAGGAGTCCAATTATGGATCATCTGATCTTTGGAAAGGGTATCCAGTAGGCGTATAAACTCTCTAGCCTCAAAATTTTTGGTATCATTTCCTTTTTTGAACTGATCCAATTCTTCCAAAACAGTAATCGGAATGACCACATCATGTTCTGCAAAATTCATGATGGAGTTATGGGCGTATAGGATGACCGAGGTGTCTAAAACAAAAATTTTGCGGTCTTGGTCGGTTTTCGCTCTTGGCATGGTTTGAAAGCTATTAGTGGTACAATACAGTGGAATAAGTTAGAAAAATAAATAATAGATTACCATTGAAAGCCAAAAAAATCCGATTGATGGGTTTATTTGTTTGACTATCAAGCGTATAATTTTTGAAAGTCATTTCAAGCTGAAATTGAGTTTGCTCCTAGTTAGAAATAACGTTGGTACTGAAATCCATTATTGTTTTTTGGTTCAATTTTTATCATCCACGGTGCAGTTTCATAATGTTCTTTCCAATCAGTTATTGGGACAATTGATGGATTTAAGCAGCTGTATCTTAATTTCTCTTTTTAAGTACAAATTTTTCTGCGTCTTCCGTGAATTCTGCGAGCTTTCTGCTTTCATTGGTAATGCGCCTGAATCCCTCTCACAATCAGCAGCTGTGCCAATACATAGGTTCCCATAATAAGGACGGATGCTTCGGGGAAGGGTTTGAAAAACATGTTGATGGCGATCATGCTGTCTGATATCATGAATAGGACCGCCCCAATGAATACCTGCCAAAAACTTTCCGGAGCTGTTTCTTTAAACCGTTCTCTTGCAGTGGTGGCCATCATAACAATTATGATGATATAGATGACCACAGGGATTTTCATAGAGCCTAATCCGGGATTTACAAGGAAGTATACAATTGCTGCCAGAAGGTAAATAGGCAAATTATAAAAAAATAATTGGAGAAAATTAACCGTCCCCACGCGGAAAGGCTGCCTTTGGCTGATTTTAAATGCAATGATGTAGCAGATATGGGCCATCAAAAATGCCCCTAATCCGTATAGGAAAAAAGGCTGCCATAACAATAAGGTATCCCCCAGCCAAGAGAAAATCAATGCTCCTATCATGGCCTTTCGTATATAGGTGCCCTTCAAGGCAATACTTACTTGCCAAAAATAGATGGCTAAAAATGGAATAATCAATGTTTTCGTGTATAATCTTTCTTCTTGTTGTCCATTGGCTGTCAGGAAGATATCAAGGATAGATACCAACAGAAACAAATAAAGCCAAAGTATATTTTTCTTTTTCATCGCTGGAAACTCGTTCGTCCTCAAATATAAGCAATCCACTCACTTTTATTTGGTAAAAATAAGATTTTGCTGAAGTTAACATTTGGTTAAAGATTTCTTAACAAAAAGAAAGTGAAACGAAGGAAATTTGCTTTTTTAACATTTAGTGAATGTTCTCAACCGATTGAAATAGGCTAATTCAAGCAATGGGAAATATCGTTCTTTTCCAATGTTAAGGAATTGTTAAGTTTGCTTGTGAATAAATGTTAAAATTTAACAATTCGAAAAAAAATAACTAGGATATGAGGCCTACATTTGTAGCGGAAAAAAAACTATTCCTAAACTAAATTTATTTCCACAAAAAACTAAAATTATGAGGCAATCATTACTTAAGAGTCTTTTTGCGGCAGTAATGTTGATTTTCGTATCAACGACTGCGTTTTCGCAAGGGGTGACTACATCAAGTATGCAAGGTTTGGTAACAGACCGTTCTGGAGAAACGCTTCCAGGTGCTAACATTGTTGCGGTCCACATGCCATCCGGTACACGATATGGAGCGGTTTCCAATTTGGAAGGTCGTTTCATTATCCCTAACGTAAGGGTAGGTGGTCCTTACCAAGTAACCATCAGTTTCGTTGGATATGAAGATCAAGTGATCGAAGGTATCAATCTTGCACTTGGTCAAAACTTCAACATCAATGCAGTAATGACAGATGGTGTAAACTTAGAAGCAGTAGAAGTAGTTGGCTCTAGAGGAGGAATCTTCGATGCTGATAGAACAGGTGCTGGCTTGAACGTGGGTGCAGATAAGGTAAATGCGCTACCTACTGTAAACAGAAGTGTGAATGACTTTACCCGTTTGACTCCTCAGTCTAATGGTAACTCTTTTGCTGGAACAAGTTCCCGTTTCAACAACTTTACGTTGGATGGTAACATCTTGAACAACAACTTTGGATTGGGGAATGCTCAGCTTGCTGGTGGTAACCCTATCTCTATTGATGCGATTGAAGAGATTCAAGTAAACTTGGCTCCTTATGATGTAAGACAAGGTGGTTTTACTGGAGCTGGTGTGAATGCGGTGACAAGATCTGGTGATAACACATTCAAAGGTTCTGCATACTATTTCTTAAGAACTGACCAAATGAGAGCTACGAGAATTGTTGACAATTTCGTACCTCAGAATAATGCAAGAAATGAAATTATGGGTTTCCGTTTGGGAGGTCCAATCATTAAAAACAAATTATTCTTCTTTGTAAACTATGAAGAAGAGCAAGAAGATACTCCATCTATTTTGAGAAGAGCTAGAAGACCAGGAGAGACTCCTGATGGACAGTTTATCTCCAGAGTATCTATTGAAGATGCAAACTTTGTAAGACAGAGCTTATTGGATATCTATGGTTATGATACAGGTGCTCCAGATTCTTATCCATTTGCTTCTGAGCAGACTCGTTTAAATATCCGTTTGGATTATAACATCAATCAAAATAACAAATTGTTTGTTCGTTATAACAGGTTCTCATCTTTCTCAGATGTGCCTACAAATGTGCGTTCTACTAGAAACATGTCTGTATTTAACAATACTTCCAGAATTGGTCCTGAAGCAATCAACTTCAGAAATGCGAACTACACCAACGATCGTTTGGTTGAGACCATCGCTGCTGAATTGAATACAAGAATTGGTAACAATGCTGCCAATCAGTTGAACATTGGGTATACCTCAATAGCTGATCCAAGAAGAGGTATTCCTGGTGGACAAGCGTTTCCTTTCATTGAAGTACTAGAGCCAAACCCTCAAGGACAATTAGAATATTTCATGTCTATGGGTAATGAATTGTTCTCAGTTGGTAACCTGTTGGAAAACAACATCTTTAACATCACTAACAACTTTACCCTATTCAAAGGCAAAAGCACATGGACCTTTGGTGGTAACTTCGAATTCTTTACATTCGATAACGCTTTCAACCCAGTATTTAACGGTCACTACAGATTCTTAAGTTTTGATAACTTCGTTGAAGCTGTGATTAATAGAAATCCAAATGTGTTCCCGGATGCGTTTGCAAAAAGCTTTGCTTTGGATGGATCAAATACTCCTCCAACTGACAGAACAAGATTTGGACAGTTAGGCTTGTATTCCCAAAATGAATATCAAGTAAACTCTCGATTGAAAGTAACAGCAGGTTTGAGAATTGACCTTCCTTACTACCCAATCGAATTGCCTCAAAATCAATTATTAGCTGAAAGAGGTACCACCTTTACTCTTCCAAACGGACAAACAATCGTTCCTGATGTGTCTGTTTTCCCTACAGTTAATCCATTATGGTCTCCAAGAGTTGGTTTCAACTATGATGTAAAAGGTGACAGATCATTCGTATTAAGAGGTGGTTCTGGGGTGTTCTCTGGTCGTCTTCCATTCGTATGGTTGTCTAACCAAGTAAATGGTTCAGGTGTGGTAAGAGGTATTTTCGGATTTGAAGGTCAAGAAGTAATCAATCAAGGTATTACATTCAGCCCAGATGTAACTGCGTGGAATCCTACTAACCCTAGCCAGACATTGGGTACTGAATTAGCATTGACTGATCCTAATTTTAAATTGCCTCAAACGTGGAGAACTACCTTGGGTTCTGATTTCAGATTACCAGGTGGTATCATAGGTTCATTTGACTTTATCTATTCGAGAGATCTTTCTGCTCCTTTGGCACAGAACATTGTTTTCAGACAGCCTGACACGAATTGGAATGGACCTGACCAACGTCCTATCTGGATTCCTCAAGATGGATTCTTCGGTCCTTCAAGTGATCCATTCTTCAGACAAGTATTCTGGTTGACGAATGCTGACCAAAACCCTGATTATATTTCTGGTACGCTTACTTTGAACAGATCTTTCAATAACGGTTTGGACATCATGGCTGCTTACACCATTTCTAGAGCGAGAGATTTGGATGCTACAGGTGGTTCTCAAGCGCAGTCATTGGTTCCTACTGTAGTTACAGAGCAAAGAAATAAGCCTGAGTTGAGCTTTGCTGGTTTTGATCAGCCTCACAGAATTATTTCTAATATTTCTTACACTACGGAAAATACCACTATCTCTTTATTCTACGAAGGTGGTCCTAATGGCAGATTTAGCTATACCATGGCCAATGCTCAGGGGTTAAATACTCGAGGAAATATCGGTGATGGTCAAGCTCGTTTGATTTATGTTCCGAACAATGCAAATGAATTAAATTGGCAGCCATTCCCATTAGCAGGCAGAACAGTTACTGCTGAAGAGCAAGCTGCTGCATTTGAGGCGTTCATCGAGCAAGATAGATTCTTGAGAAATGCTAGAGGTAGAGTCTTTGGAAGAAATGAAGGCATTCAGCCTTGGGTTCATACCTTTGACTTGAGCTTTGCTCAAAGAATTAACATTACGAATGACAAGAAAAATAAATTAGAAGCAAGATTTGACTTCATGAACTTTGGTAACTTGTTGAATCCAGAGTGGGGTGTTCCATTCTTCCCTTGGCAGCAAAATATCTTGAGTTATAGAGGTACAAATGATGCGGGTGAGCCAGTATTCAGACTTGCTACCAACCCAGGTACTTCTGATTTGGTTAATGAAACTTTCAGACCTACCAATGGTATCGGTAGCTTGTGGAGAATGCAAGTTGGTATCAGATACAGCTTCAACTAATTCCATTTAACATATAATAAAAGCCTCCAGAAATGGGGGCTTTTTTTTTGATACTATATTTCACAGTGTTTTTATAAGGGAGCGAAAAGATTGGAAACTTGCAATAGTATCTATTCTGTATTCTTTGATAAGTTTATTTTTATACCTTACATTTCTTAATCAATAGATTCCATCCTACCCATATCGCATGAGTGTATTCAATATAAACAGTAAATTTAGTCGAGAAATAAATATAAATGAAGAGCAGTATTTATGTTTCAGTGGTACGGACTACCTCGGTTTGAGTGTGCATCCTGACTTTGAAAAGTTAGTTGTTGAAGGCTTTTCAAAGTTGGGGATGAATCATGGTTTGAGCAGGGTAAATAATGTACGATTAAGCATTTTTGATGAGTTTGAAAAAAAATTTGCCTTTGGTGCGGGTGCTGAAAAATCTCTTGTTTGGAGCAGTGGATATTTGGCTGGTCAAGCAATGCTTATGTATCTCTTTCAAAGAAGTGATTATACTATTTGTTCTCCTGATTCACATCCAGCAATTTTACCTATAGGTTACAAGTTTGAGGCTAAACTAACCTTTAAAGAGTGGCAAGAGCGAGTATTTAACACCTGTGAAGAATTATCGCCACAAAGAATTCTCATTTTATCTAACTCAGTGAATCCATTGGTACCAGAAGTTTATGATTTTTACTGGATACATAATCTTCCTGCAAAACATGATTATATGCTGCTCTTGGATGATAGTCATGCCTTCGGAGTTACGGGAAAGGGTATTTTTGGAACCTATTCAAAATGGAAACATTTGTCTGTAGATTTGTATGTAACAGGGTCTTTGGCTAAAGGCTTAGCAATACCAGCCGGTATTTCTATTGGTAAATACTCATCAATGAATGAATTAACAAATCAACCTATTTTTCGAGGAGCATCTCCACCAACAGCCGCATTCCTTTACGCTTTTTTGAAGTCACAAGAGTTGTATGATACACAACAAAGCGCATTAACTGATAATTTGAATTTCTTTAAATTACTTATTTCTGGAATAGAAGGAATAAGTTATAATCAAAATCTTCCTATATTTTCCATAGCAAATCAAAAATGGGTACAGCATTTAGAAAAAAATCAAATCATTGTTTCCTCATTTCCTTATCCGGCCCAAACAGATCCTTGGATAAATCGGATAGTATTAAATGCTAATCATACCAAGTCGGACTTAGACTTTCTTGGAAAAACTTTATTTGAAATTGAAAACAATGAAGAATCATGTATTTAAAATTATGAAAAGGCTCCTAAATTTATTTACCATTCTCTTTTTTATTCATTGTAATAGTCCTCAAGTAACCGAGCCTTTTCAGGATATCCCTGATACCTATCCTACCCTTCAAAAAGTGCTTAGCAACCCTGAAACTTATCAGGTTCAAATCCTTTTTTCTACCATCCATCATGGGGAATCGGGAACATTGAGTTTTGTGGATTTTCCATTTAATCTAAATGATGAGCGCTACTTTTATCCTGCTTCTACGGTAAAATTACCAGTTGCTGTTCTTGCATTGGAATGGCTAGAGGCCCAAGGCATTGCAGGCCTATCAGCTGAAAGCATCATGCTGACTGACTCCGTGAGACCTTCCCAGTTTCCTGCTTTAGTAGATAGTACGGCTGCCAATTTGATGCCGAGTATTGCACATTACGTTAAGAAAATCCTTTTGGTAAGCGATAATGATGCCTATAATAGACTTTATGAATTGCTTGGTCAAGAGTACATCAATGAGCAATTACGTACCAAAGGATTGATGCATACAGTTATCAATCACCGCTTGAGTTTGCCGATGTCAGAAGAGGAAAATAGGCATTACAACCCTATTCGCTTTTATGCTGAAAATGGTGAATTACTTCATAATGTACCTGCCCGTCATACAAATACGGTCTATGCCAATGCAGGGAATCCAACTATTGGAAGAGCGTATTTTCAAAAAGGCACCTTGGTAGATGAACCCATGGATTTTACCTATAAGAATAAATTTGCCTTATCAGATTTACATGGGGTCGTGAAAAGAATTGTTTTTCCAGAGGCTTTCTCAACAGAAGAACAGTTTCAGATAAGTGAAGAAACTCGGCAATTTGTGCTCCGATATATGGGTATGCTTCCTGGAGAATCAGATTTCCCTAGCTATGAACTCCCCGATTATTACGATTCGTATTCCAAGTTTTTCAAGTTTGGCACCGATAAATCTCCTATGCCTAAACATATCCGAATTTTGAATAAAACGGGATGGGCCTATGGACACTTACTCGATGGAGCTTACTTCGTAGATTTTAAAGAGGGAGTGGAATTTTTAGTTTCTGCTATTATCTATGTCAATGAAAATGAAACCTTGAACGATGATACTTACGAATATGAGACCATAGGATTGCCTTTCTTCGCTGAGTTGGGGGATTATTTATATCAGCGTCAACTAAATTTTACAAAAACTAACAAAAGTCACTTGAATTCCTTGAAAGGATTGTTTGTTTTAGAATAATCGTTTTTGATTCTTTTCCTTTACCAAAGGTTTTTGTATTTTGAGGCTTGTTATCAGCCTCAGTTTTATGAAGATTCGTAGTATTAGGAATGCACTGATCATTTCAGTTAGCCTTTTTGCCTGCAAGAAAGAAACGCAGACTGTTGCGGAAATCCCATCCTTTCAAGTAGTGGAAATTATTGCCCAAGAAGTTCCCCTATCCAAGGAATTTGTGGGTCAGGTATATGGAAAAGCGGATATACCCATCCGAGCCCGTGTAGATGGTTTTATAGAAAAAATCCATTTTCAGGAAGGATTGGAAGTCAAAAAGGGCCAACTCCTATATACGATCGATGATAATCCTTTTCGCTTAGATGTAGCCCGTGAGCAATCCAGACTTTCAGAAGCACAGGTAAATTTGGTCAATTCCAGCAACGAAGTTGCCAGATTAGAGCCTTTAGTCGGGATCAAGGCCATTAGCGAGCGGGATTGGGATGCTGCCAAGGCAAGAAAAAGTGCTGCCGAGGAATCTGTCAAAGCAGCAAGTGCCAACCTTGATTTGGCCAAGGTGAATTTGAGCTACACTAAAATATTAGCTCCGTTGGATGGTGTCATCGGCAAAACCAAGGCTAAACAAGGAGAATATGTCGGTAGAAGCCCCAATCCTGTTATTTTGAATACCGTTTCTCAAATCGATAGTATAATCGTAGAGTTTTTTTTGAATGAAAAGGATTACTTGGCTTTTGCCAGGCAGTTTATTGTTGATAATAAAAATCAACGAGATCTGAGGAGTAAATCTTTAGAGCTTTTTTTAGCAGATGGTGAGCGATTCCCTTACATGGGGGAAATTACTTTTTTAGATCGAAATATTGATCCAATTACCGGAGCTATTTTGGTTCAAAGTAAGTTTCCAAATCCTGATAAACTAATCAGACCGGGACAATTTGCCAAAGTGAGAGGTGTAGTGGATATCTTGCCTGCTGCCTTGTTGGTGCCTCAGCGTTGTGTGTTTGAATTACAAGGGTTTTTCAATGTAATGGTTGTAGATGCCAATGGATTGGTTAGCCAGAAGCGGATTGAAATTTTAGAAAATTACCAAGATTATTTCATTGTGCAATCAGGCCTAAGTGCAGGTGAACGAGTCTTGCTAGAAGGCTTGATGACCGTCAAGCCAGGTAATCAAATTGCTACCGAATTGGTGACTTTTAACTCCCAACGATAAGCGGTATGGATAGTCAGCATCATTTCTTTGTTAGAAGACCGATTGTAGCAATCGTAATTGCTATCATTACCGTGACGGTGGGCTTGGTTTCCTTAGGTACATTACCGATTGAACAGTATCCTGACATTACCCCACCAGTAGTGCGGGTGAGTGCCAAGTACACAGGTGCCAATGCCATTTCGGTAGAGCAAGCCGTTGCTTCTTCTTTGGAGCAACAAATCAACGGGGTGGAAAATATGATTTACATGAAATCCACCAATTCCAACGATGGTACAGTTAGTATCCAAGTTACTTTCGACATCGGCACAGATCCGGACATGAATACTGTGTTTACCCAAAATCGGGTTTCTTCTGCGATGGCCAAATTGCCCGAAGAGGTAACCCGAATGGGGGTGACTACTGAAAAATCCATGTCCAATACCCTCTTATTGATTTCTTTGTTATCTCCTAATGGTCAGTATGATCAGCAATTTTTGGGAAATTATGCCATGATCAATATTCGGGATCGCTTGGCGAGGATTCCTGGGGTAGGCCGCGTTAGTGTGATTGGAGCGTCTGATTATTCTATGCGCATCTGGGTGAAGCCTGATATGTTAGCTAAAATGGGCATCACCATCAATGAAATCAGCCAAGCGATCCGCTCTCAAAACGTGATAGTTCCCGGTGGAAAATTGGGCGCAGAACCAGCCCCTCCGGGTACAGAGTTTACCTATGTGGTCAAGTTGCCAGAGCGTTTGCAAACAGAAGAGGAGTTTAGGGAAATCGTGGTGCGGACACACGATGATGGGTCCCAAGTGCGCATCAAAGATGTAGCACGGGTAGAATTGGGGACTGAGAGTTACAGTGCTTTTACCCGTACCAATGGGTCGGATGCTGCATTGATTTCAATCTATCAGTCCCCCGGTTCCAATGCTGTACAAGTGGCAGAGGACATCAAAAAGGAATTGGATCAAATGGCCATCAATTTTCCGGAAGGAGTAGCACATGAAATCTCTTTGGACGCTACCAAGCCTATCACTGCTGGTATTGCTGAAATTGTAGAAACGCTGATTATTGCCCTCTTGTTGGTGATTGTGGTTGTGTTTATATTTATCCAAGATTGGAGAGCTACGCTTATCCCAACCTTGGCTATCCCTGTATCCTTGATAGGTGCTTTCATGGTATTTCCGCTCTTGGGATTCAGTATCAATGTACTTTCCCTGCTAGGCTTGGTGTTGGCCATCGGGATTGTGGTGGATGATGCGATTGTAGTTGTAGAAGCAGTTCAGGTGAAAATGGAAGAGGGCTTGGGAGTCAAGGAGGCCACCACCGCAGCTATGAAAGAAGTAACAGCACCAATTATCGCCACGAGTTTAGTTTTGGTAGCGGTATTTGTTCCAGTAGTGGGTATTCCAGGGATTACGGGTAACCTCTACCAGCAGTTTGCGATTACCATTGCGGTATCTGTGATTATTTCCAGCATCAATGCACTTTCACTTTCCCCTGCTTTATGTGCGCTCATTTTGAAACCTAAAAAGGATGCAAGTGAGCGAACAGGCTTATTAGGAAGATTTTTTAATGCTTTTGATCGGAAGTTTGATCGGGTGACGGTGCGCTACAGTGGCTACACAGAGGTCGTTTCTGGAAAATTGAAAAGAGGAGTGGTATTTATTCTCTTGACAGTGCTTGCTAGTGCTTTTTTGGGTTCAAGGTTACCTGGTGGCTTTATTCCGGAGGAAGATCAGGGCTATGTGTTTTTGGCTGTTCAACTTCCCAGTGCGGCAAGTTTGCAGCGCTCGGATTTGGTAGCTACCCATGTAGAAACGCTCTTGAAAGAAATTCCTGAAATAGAAAGCGTGGCCACCGCAGTTGGGTACAATATGCTGGCGGATGCCTTGAGTACCAATGCTGCGTTTTTATTCATCTCATTGGTGGATTGGGAGGAGCGAAAAGGCATTACTGCTAAAGATGTTACCCAAAAAATAAATGCCATTGTATCCCGACAAATTAAGGATGGAATTGCGTTTGCTTTTGGTCCACCGGCCATTCCAGGGCTTGGTTCCGGGGCGGGTTTCAGTATCATGATCCAAGATAAATTGGGGGAAGACCCGCTTTACTTGCAGCAAAAAACCATGGAATTTATCCAAGCAGCCAATCAGCGTCCAGAGATTGGTCGGGCCTCTACGCAATATCAGGCATCTGTTCCCCAGCGTTCGGTGGATTTGAATATTGATAAGATTTTGCAGACGGGAGTTCAGCTACCGGAGGTGTACCAAACTTTTGGTGCCTTTCTCGGTGGTGCCTATGTGAATGATTTCACCAAATTTGGTCGGATTTATCGAGCCTATATCCAGGCAGAATCCGAGTATAGGCAAAACACGGATGGATTAGAGCTCTTCCATGTCAAGAATAATCAGGGAAATATGGTCCCGATCAGTACTTTTATTGAGGTAAAGGAGTCCAGTGGTCCTGAATACACCAATCGCTTCAATTTATTCCGATCAGCAGAGGTCACGGGAGTGCCGGCTATGGGCTACAGTTCTTTACAGGCCTTGGATGCTTTGGAGGAGGTTGCGCAGCAAGTACTGCCCGAAAATATGACCTACAGTTGGAACGGGATGAGTTTTCAGGAGAAAAAGTCAGCTGGCTCAGCCGCCATTATTTTCGTCTTTTCCTTTTTCTTGGTGTTTTTGATCCTAGCGGCTCAGTATGAAAGCTGGTCCCTACCTTTCAGTATTTTGTTGGGAACACCATTTGCGATATTTGGTGCCTTTCTGTTTTTGGAAATAGCACGTATTTTCAGTTTATCCTTTGAAAACAATATTTTCGCTCAGATTTCCCTTATCCTATTAATTGCGATGGCTGCCAAAAATGCCATTTTGATTGTAGAGTTTGCTAAGTTGAAGTTTGATGAAGGGCTCAGTCTGGTAGACGCTGCTTTGGAAGCTGCCAAGTTGCGTTTCAGACCCATTTTGATGACGGTATTTTCCTTTATTTTGGGAATTCTCCCCTTGGTATTGGCCTCAGGTTCGGGGGCAGAGGCTAGGAAAGTGATCGGGATGGCACTTTTGGGAGGAATTGGGATGGCTACATTTCTGGGGCTGTTTTTGTACCCCTTGTTATTCATTTTGGTGGGGAAGGTTTTTAAGTACGAGCAGAAGCGTGCAATTATTCAACCCTTAAAATCGTCCGACCATGAAAGCTAAGATACTATTCTTTTTCATTGTGGCTGTGTTGGCCGTTTCTTGTAAAGTGGGAAAACCTTACCAAGGTGCTGAAATTTTGGTTCCGGATTCGTTTAGGGTAGACAACATGGAAGCTACAGACCCGGATGCTTCTGTGCTCAATACGTCAGATTTGGAAAAGTTGGGAAATCCCGATTTAGAATGGTGGAGGAAGTTTGAGGATCCAGTTTTAGACACACTTATTTACCGTGCCCTGCGATACAATAGAGATGCGATGATAGCAGCAGAGCGCATATTGCAAAGTAGGTATGCTTTGCGTATTCAAAATGCGGAGTTGTTACCAAAGTTGGGAGTACAGGCTTCCGCCGAAAGAGGGAATTTTCTTTTCAATCAAATAGGTCAGGTAAATGAACTCTTTATTGCAGGTTCGGGCTTAAACTGGGAGATTGATTTTTGGGGAAGGCTGAGAAACTTGTCTGATGCTGCCCGATTTGAGTTGCTGGCAAGTGAATTTGGATTACAGAGTGTGCAATTATCCTTGGTCTCTGAAGTCTCCTCTACCTACTTTCAATACTTGCGTGCCAAGGATGAACTGGAAATTGCAGAGCGAAATTTTGCTTTGCGGGATAGTATGCATCAGATTATCATTGCGCGTTTTGATAGGGGGATTATTCAGCAGACCGATGTGGATCAATCGCTCATTTTAAAGGCCATCGCACATGGAGCGATCCCAAAGTTTGAGCGAAAAACCAATCAGTTGGAAAATCTGCTCAGCTTTTTGATCGGAAGTAATCCCTCTTCCATAGCGGTGGGTAAAACATTGCCGAGTTATCTTGTGGAATTGGATTTCACGCAGGTTAACCCTATGGATTTGCTACGCTTCCGTCCCGATGTATTGGCTGCAGAGTATGAATTGATGAAAAGTCAATCCCTCATAGGTGCCGCCAGGGCCCAACAATTGCCTACAATAAGCCTATTTGGAACGGGAGGCATCATCACCAATGATTTTACCGATTGGAGTTTGCGTAACCCTTTGTGGAACATTGGGGGTCAAATCATCGGTCCGATTTTCTTTTGGGGTCAGTTGAGGAGGCAAGTAGATATTGCCAGCAGCCGAAACAATCAGGCTTTTTATGCTTACGAGAATGCCATATTGAATGCTTTTCGGGAGGTAGAGGATGCTAAGATTGAGATTCGTACCTTGCTCCAAGAAATCGAAATTATGCGTACAAGGAAAGACGCAGCTCTCAATGCTCAATACTTAAGTGGTGCCCGCTATACCCAGGGAGTTACCAGTTATTTGGAGTTTTTGGAATCCCAGCGACAGGCATTTGACGCGGAGTTGGAATTAGTGGCTTTGAAGCAGTCTTTGATGAGTGCTTATGCAAAGTTGTATAAGGCTACGGGAGGAAAGTTATAAAAAAAGGCTTTTCCAAATCGGAAAAGCCTTTTTTAGAGTAAAGTTTGGTTATTGACCGTACTCAGCCATGAATTTATCTAAGTCTTGGAGCGTGATGATATTTTCGTAGAATGCTCTTCCAAAGACTACAGCTGTTACGCCAATATCTACTAATTTTTTGAAGTCATCGATATTTCTAACACCTCCATTGGCAGCTAATCGGATATTTGGGAAACGTCGGAGGATTTCTTTGTACATTTCAAAGTTTGGCCCTTCCATGACACCATCTCTTGTAATATCTGAACACTTGAGGTATTTCAAGCCACGCTCATAGAAGTATTCGATATGATCATATAAGTCAATTTCAGTTTTTTTTGTCCAGCCTTTAACTTTGATTTTATTATGCTGAGGGTCCGTGTCGGCTGCAAGATTGATTTTTTCTCGGCCGTAGGATAGGATCCACTGTGCAAATCTATCGGGATGTAAAGCTGCTACAGTAGCCGCAGTAATGCCCGCTGCTCCGAATTCAAATGTTTTCAACACATCTCCATCCGTAGAAACACCACCGGTGAAATCTACCTTGAGATTGGTATAACCGGTAATGGCTTCCAAGATGTGGTAATTCTTAGGTTCCCCTCTGCGTGCACCGTCTAAATCCACCAAATGTAGCCATCGGATGCCATGATCCTCAAAGGCTTGTGCAATTTCAAGAGGATTGTTGGAAATCACCTTTTCGGTGGCAAAATCACCCCTTTTTAGACGGACACACTTTCCGTTGATCAGGTATATGGATGGAATTAAGTCAAACATATTCTTTTTGTGCTAGTTAGAGAGTTTTACGCTTCCTTAAGGGCCTTGGTTATTAAAAATTCGCCTATCGGAATCTTAAATATACTACAAGACGGATATTTTTAACAATCATCTACAAAAATCTTTGATTTTTTGAGATTTCTTTATGCCAAACAGGATACTTTTTCTGATGCTCAAAATTCTAAACGTGCTATTTTTCCACCGGATCCAGAAGCCCACACATTTTTGTACGATCTACATAATTTTACTGTATGGAAACCTTCCTCAGATAATCGCTCCCAGTTTTTTCCTACATCTTTAGAAAAGTCCGTTCCATTGGGTCCGACAGCAATCAACCAATGTTGGAAAGGGTAGTAAACCACACCAGAACGGTAGCCCGAAGGTGCATTTTCAGTTGCAAAGGACCAATCTTTCCCTCCGTTGTCCGATGCAAGAAAGGTATTGCTCCGTTCATTTGCCGATAAAAAATCACCACCCACGCCTACAAGTGTTTGATCGCTCACCTTGAATAAGGAAAATATGCCAGCAGATTCTTTCAAGCTGTCCAACGGTAGCACTTGCTTTGTCCACCGAGTACCCCTATCGGCTGAATGATAGATGGCTGAATGCATACCCGCAGCTACAAACCATACATTTTCTTGGTCTGCTACAATAGAACTTCCACTTGCAGCAAAGGAACCTGCTCCCTTGGGTGCTTGTGGGCTCGTTTCTAGCCAAGTCCAAGTGTCTCCTTTGTCTTTGCTTAATAAGACCATCCATTTGCCTTCTACTTCATCTCCTATCGCGTACCCACGATCTCCGATAAAGGCCATTCCATCCAAAAAGGCATAGGATGGTCCTTGGTATTTTAAATCCCAATGTTGACCGCCATCGATAGTTTTATAGATGACTGCGGGCTGTCCTGAAGACATTACCACTGCTGTACTCGCATCAAAGGCAATGATATCACGAAAATCTACCGAATCCATTCCGGCGATAATTCCTGTATTCCAAGTTTCCCCTCCATCCAAGGAACGGAGCCACGTTCCTTTAGAACCACTTGCCCAGATAATATTATTGGTCAAGACCGATAGCCCTCTCAAGGAGGCGTCCGTTGGAGTTTCTTTTAGTTGCCAACCAATGGGCCGTTCGATGACTGTATGCTTACGGTTTTCATCACAGGCTAAGAGCAATGGGATTAGCAAGAGGAAGGGCAAAAACTTTCTCATAAGGGTACAGAATTACATGCGGTTGACCACAGCTCTTTTGGGGATACGGATACTCCACATACCCCTTAAATCTCCAATTTTGTGGTTGATGGCTTGATCATTTGGATATTTTTCTTCCAAGACTTTCCAAGTATCGGGAGCGATGTCACTATCCTTAGCACCATGACAATTCAAACACAAAGCGTTAGGAATCATGATAGCTTTCGTGTACAAATACACTTCTCCTCCTTCTATTTTTTGAATATTCGGATCAGCAGGGATGCCTTCTTCTACATTGTATTGATAAGCATCCAAAATCACTTCTTCTGTATCGTCTGGCTTATCTAAAGGATTTCGGTAGTTGAGAGAAGCTCGTTTAATCTTGACTCCGTGCTTTTCATCCACCTCTTTCAGAATGGGCAGCGCATTGACATGACAAAAGTCTACTGCTCCCGCAAATCCTTTTTCTCCTATGGCGGCTTGCAATGCGCCAATTAGCTGCTGTTGAGCTTCGGTACTGATTTCTTCTCCCCATTCCATGGCAGCTTGTAAGATTTGCGCCTCGCTGAGTTTTTTGGCCTCCATGCTGCGGTTGACCTCATCGAAAACTTCTCTACTTACCCGCTCATTGCCTCCACAAGCGCTGAAAATGAGGAGGAAAAGGATAATGATACCAAATTTTTTCATTTCTTTTTTTCTTAAAAATAGCTGACAAAAACCATTTAGAAAAATCAAAAATGCATTTTCCATCAAGGGGGATTTTTATGTGGCTAACTTATTTCTGATACCTGTGAAAATAAATTTTTTTTATGGGGAGAAATCATAAATTTGTATATCAGCATAGTTCTTCGATGAAATATACGTTATCAACCGCTTTTGCGATACTGTTATTGACTTACAACATTTCATTTGCTCAGCAATCATGGAAGCGGTTAGGTGGATGGGGAAACTCTTTTACAGGTATTTCATGGGTTAATGATGAGGTTGGGTTTATTGCAGGCCCACAGATTATTTTGAAAACCATAGATGGTGGTCTAAGTTGGGTAGAACAAGAACCTCCTACCAAGAACCAAATGAATGGAATTGATTTTTTTGACGAGAACTTGGGATTAATCGTTGGAGAAAATGGTGAGATTTACAGAACTACCAATGGTGGTGCTCAATGGGAGTTGATTCAAATTGCTGCCAATGCTCAGTTGCGAAGTGTGGCATTTCTTAATCAAAGCCGGGTCTATGCTGTCGGTTCTAATGGTGATGTTTATCGTTCTACAAATGGGGGACTTTCATGGGGCCGTCAAAATATAAATTTGACTGCCGATTTAAATAATCTCTTTTTCTACAATCAGGATACGGGTTACATAGCTGCTTCTAATGGACAAGTTGCCCGAACTTTCAATGGTGGGAATAACTGGACTCTGATTTCTACCGAGCAAAGTCAGAGTATTAATGACTTACACTTTGTTAGTAGCACTGTGGGTTATGCCGTTGGAAATCGAGGAATTGTTCTTAAAACAGAAAATGCCGGCGAACAATGGTCTCGATTAAATTCGGGAACAGAGCGTGATCTATTAGCAGTTAGTTTTTCAAAAATAAACCCCAATTCAGGAGTTTTTACTGGTAAAGGTGCGACGTTAATTCGGACCACTAATGGAGGGTTAACACTAGAAGGAATTAATGTAAATAATTCACAAGACTATAATAGCGTAGAATTTAGAGATAATTCTAACGTAGTATTTGCAGTGGGAACGAATGGGTTTGTTATTTCCTCAATAAATGCTGGAAATAGTTGGTCACTTCGGCTTTCAGGAATTGATGTTGATTACACAGGTGTAAAATTCCGTACGGATAACCTCGGTTATGTTATTGGTACAAATGGGCGTTTTTTTGTTACTTCAAATGGGGGTAATACTTTAGTGGATCGTTCCCGTCCTTTGTCAGTCACGTTCAGAGATATTGATTTTCCAAGTAATAATTTCGGTTATATTTCGGGGGATATGGGCACAGTATTGCGTACATCTAACTCTGGTACCAACTGGACTTCCTTAAATTTGGACAACAGTAGGAATATAAATGGCTTATTTTTTTATGCTAACTCAGTAGGTTATGCAGTAGGTGATCAAGGATATATTGTGAGAACTATGGACAGTGGGGTTACCTGGCAAAAATTGTCTGAATCAAACACAAAGGTTGATTTGGTTGATTTTGGAGGATTTGGTTTTTTGGTAGGGATTGTTATTGGGAAAGGAGGATACATAGGAAGATCTTTTGAATTGAGTGATTGGGAGCAAATTCCTTCTTCTACTACGGAGGATTTGAATGCTATCAAGGTTATGGATGACACCACTGGGATTGTGGTCGGCAATCGTGGAACCATCCTCAAAACCATCGATGAGGGAAAAACCTGGAGAAAAATTGATGTTCCATTTACCCAAAACCTAACAGGAGTTGACTTTTTAGACGAGCAGGTAGGCTTTGTATCTGGTGAGCGAGGATTGATCTTGAGAACACGTGATTCCGGAGAAACATGGGAACAGATGCAAACAGGGACCTTTCAAAATTTCACAGGGATAAGTTTTGGTAACCTAAGTAAGGGTTTTGCAGTGGGAGAAAAAGGAACTTTCTTTGACTATGATTGTCAAGTTCCGTCTACCCCAACATTGATTTTTGGAGAAGATAGGATTTGCTTGAGTCAACAGGTTTACTCAATACAAGAGTCAGCAGGAATCGATGAAGAGTTTGAGTGGAGAGTCGATGGAGGTACTATTATGGAAGGGCAGGGAACCAATAGGATAGTCGTACAATGGGATATACCTGGCAGAAATGCAGTATTAGTTCGAGTAAAGAATGAATGTGGAAATGGAGCTACGCGTGGATTAGAAGTGGTTGTTTCCACTACCCCTCAGATCGTTCCAGATATTGCTGGTGAAGGGGTAGTTTGTGTAAATACAATGGAAACCTATGAGTTGGAAGATATTCCTGGTAGTACTTACATTTGGACCGTGACAGGTGGTTTGATTATGCAAGGTCAAGGAACTAATCAAGTGGTGGTTCAATGGACAGGTCTTAATCAACAAACATTAACAGTAACCCCCGAAAACCCTTGTGGAAGAGGTCAGTCCTTCTCAAAGTCTATTAGTGTACTACAACCACCTTCTCAAACTTCGATTATAACAGGTCCAGAAATTGTGGCTTTAACTGAGGAGGTTTATGAAGTACAGGCCTTACCCGGTATTAATTATCAGTGGAGGGTAAGTTCTAACGGTGGTCGGGTCGTAGCAGGACAAGGAACAGCTCGAGCTACAATTTTATGGGAGCGTGAAGGAACATTCGAAGTTATTGTTGTTCCAATGAATGAGTGTGAGATGGGCCCGGAAAGAAGTTTCTCTGTAATGGTTAATTTGATTACCAGTATCGGTAGGGAGGCTATAGGAGGAGGAATTAAAGTGTATCCAAATCCATCTCCAGGACAGGTTAACATCGATTTGGCGGGCGTATCGGATGTGCGGAAAATCACCTTTGTGAATGCACTGGGTCAAATTAGCAGAGAAATAGCACCTGCTGCTGAAACCAGTCTCGTGCGGGTGGAAGAGCTGCCCCGGGGGATGTACACGATTCTCATTCAAACACGGGAACAAACCTTCAGCAGAAAGTTAATTGTCAATTAATCAGCACTTTTTTGGAGCTGTTTAAGTGTGTGAAATGTCAACCTACTGCTGCTTTGATTTTTGAGTAAATCGAAGCAGCGAAATTTTAACTTACCTTGTAAGAAGTAGCTGTATTTTTCATTGATTGCCTCTCAAAACTTTCAGGAATCGAAGCTTGATTTTCAAGACTGACAAAACAATATTTGATTGTATATTCAGTTTTTTCGAAATATAATTTTTCATTTGCAAAAGATATACCCGTGATATCACTCATTTGCAAAATATTATTTTATCTCCCTGCTTGTTTTATTTCAGGCTTTTGATGTCTTTTGCACAATAAACCCAAATACAATGGACGATAGAAGATTTCATCCCGAGAGTTTGATGATGTCCTATGGCTACAAGCCGGAGTTATCCGAAGGTGCTGTGAAGTGCCCGATATTCCAGACATCTACCTTTGTTTTCAAATCAGCTGAAGAAGGAAAGGCTTTTTTTCAGGTAGCGTATGGACAGCGTGAGAAAAGACCCAATGAGGAGCTTGGGTTGATCTACAGTAGACTGAATAATCCAGATCTACAAATCTTGGAAGAGCGCCTCTGTCTATGGGATGAAGCAGATGAATGTGCCGTGTTTGAAAGTGGCATGTCTGCGATTTCTACGGTTATGTTAGAATTTTTGAGACCGGGAGATGTGCTTTTGTATAGCAAGCCTGTATATGGAGGTACAGATCATTTTATCAATAAAGTATTGCCGGAATACGGTATAGTGGGACTTGGTTTTACATCAGATCAGGAAGCTGAAGAGATTTTGGCTATGGTGGATACCTTGAATCTTCGTGAAAAAGTTAAAATGGTGTATGTAGAAACCCCTGCTAATCCAACCAATGCCCTCTTTGATTTAGAAGCTTGTAAATTTGTAGCGGACACATTGACTACTGCTGAGAAGGATGTGGTAGTGGTGGTGGACAATACGTACATGGGACCTTTATGGCAACACCCTTTGAAGCATGGAGCAGATTTGGTGGTGTATTCGGCAACCAAGTATATCGGCGGTCATTCAGATTTGATTGCTGGCGCAGTATTGGGAGGATCCAAATACATGAAGCGAGTCCGAACTCTTCGAACCTTTTTAGGTAACATGGCAGGACCTTGGACAGGTTGGTTATTGATGCGAAGCTTGGAGACGCTGAAAGTCCGTATGAATAAGCAGGCTGAAAACGCTGTAAAGGTTGCCAACTTTCTGGAAAGTCATCCAAAGGTAGAAAAGGTGTATTACCTAGGCTTTATTCCTGAAGGAACACGTCAGTATGAGATTTATCAAAAGCAACTTTCTTGTGCTGGGGCTATGCTATCATTTGATATTGTGGGTGGAGAAGCAGAAGCTTTTAAGTTTTTGAACAGCCTGAAATTGATGAAACTAGCTGTTTCCTTGGGAAGTACAGAATCCTTGGCAGAGCATCCTGCTACTATGACACATAGCGATGTTTCTCCAAAAGATCGGGAAGAAATACATATTTCCGAGAAGCTGGTCCGACTGTCTATTGGAGTGGAGCACTTTGATGATATTATTTGGGATATCTCGCAGGCTTTGGATCAGATCTAATAAAAAAGGCTCTTTGGTTTAGCAAGGAGCCTTTTTTATGGTTGATTAATCGATATAATCATGTATATTTCTCTACCTCTTCCCGGATGATGACGAATTGAAATAGATCTCCTACCACGCCATTTTTTATGTATCCATGACGAAGAATAGCTTCTGCTTCATAGCCAGAGTTTTCCAAAACTTTCATGGCCGGGATGTTGAAATCAAATACCTGTGCGTAAAAGCGCTTGATGTTAGGAAAATTCTCTAACAAATATTCCGTGAATAATTGCAAGGCTTCTTGAGCAATACCTTTTCCCCAAAAAGGTTCTGCCACCCAAAACCCAATTTCCATATTGGTCCTCAGCTCATTTTTGCCAATTTCACTACCTATTGACCCTACTAGTTGCCCATCATACTCGATAGCGAAGTTTTGTGGTGGAGTAAACTTGATGTTATGCTCGATCCAATGACGGGCATCGTGAATAGTATAAGGAGAAGGGAAGATGTCTTTTAGATTAGCTGCGATCTTTGGATTGTTTGCAATAGGGTAAAGTGCGTGAAAGTGACCATCATGCCAACGAACAAGACTGACATTTCCTTTTCCTTGAATTTTCATGAATACTCTGGGATTTAACTGTTATAACGGCCCCAAGAGACGATTATTCTTTTATGGCTCGTTAAGTTTAAAGATAAGTTTATTTTTCAAAAAAAACTTACTCCAAGCCAGTTTCATTCATTTTGTCCAGATTTTCGGCCAAACGCAAGGCTTGAATGAAATCTACAATGTCACCATCCATCACATCTGGCAAATTGTAGACAGTCTTATTGATACGATGGTCTGTCACCCGACTTTGTGGATAATTGTACGTTCTGATCTTATCCGATCTGTCTCCACTACCCACCATTGATTTTCTTTGCGCACCAACTGCATCATTATGTTTAGCAAGCTCTATTTCATATAGACGTGAACGAAGTACCTTTAGTGCTTTTTCAAAGTTCTTGATTTGGGACTTTTCATCTTGACAGGTTACTACCAACCCTGTTGGATTGTGAGTCAGTCGTACCGCAGAATACGTGGTATTAACCGATTGCCCACCTGGTCCTGAAGAACAGTATGTGTCTTTTCGGATATCATTCATATTTAGTTCTACCTCAACTTCATCCATTTCAGGTAGTACCGCTACAGTGGCTGCTGAGGTATGTACCCTTCCCTGAGTTTCAGTAGCCGGTACGCGCTGTACCCGATGGACTCCGGATTCGTATTTCATCATTCCATAGACATCTGCCCCTGTAATGGTACTGATGATTTCTTTGTATCCTCCGGAAGACCCAAAGGTCAGGTCAAGAACGGTGAGTTTCCACTGCTGCTTTTCGCAAAAGCGCTGATACATTCGAAAAAGATCTCCGGCAAAGATCGCTGCTTCGTCTCCTCCTGTACCTGCGCGAACTTCCAAAATACAATCTTTGGAATCATTAGGGTCTTTAGGAATAAGCTGTTGCTTGATCGTTGCCTCGAGTTCTTGTTCTTTGGCTCGTAATTCATCCAACTCCAATTTCGCCATTTCCCGGAACTCGGGATCTTTCTCCTTTTCTAGGATTTCTTTGGTACTCGTAATATTGTCTAAGACCAATTTGTATTCATCGTACAGGGCAACGATTTTTTCAAGGTCCTTATATTCTTTGGTAAGTTTGGTATATTTACTCATGTCGGACATGGACTCCGGCTGAACGATGAGTTGTCCGACTTCTATAAATCTGTCCTTGAGCGCTTGTAGCTTATCAAGCATAATGTTTGTTGATTTTTGGAGGCGTAAAATTAGTAAAACCTAGGGAGTAAAAAATACATTGCCCCTATCGTAGGTGGATTTTCGAAAGAATACATCCTGAACTCGCCCGTAAACATGTTTTCTTCGGTTAATTATAATTTTATTTTTCGTGGTCCTCGTACCACTTTTCTTCAAAAGTGGAGGTTACCTCTACATCAGCTGTGAGGACTCTGTATACCATCCACAAGATTGGCAAGGGAGAAATCGAAAACATGAACAAAATAAGCGCTGTGCTTAAATTTGCCTGAATTGCTGTGACATAGACGATTAGGAAGGCTGTCACCAAGTAAACTGGAAAGAGATAATTTTTCATGGGAGACATTTTTTAGTACGTAGGCTAAACTACAAGCGCTAACATTTTGTTAGATAGCTATTATGAAAGGCTTTAGATTTTCCCAATATATTCCTCCGCAAGATCCCGATAAAAATACCTTCGAAAACTTGCTCAATATCTTCCTCCAATTGGTCACTATGACCGGAGGAGATGTGGCAGAGGCACTGAGTTGGTTGACCAACTTGGATCAGCGGTATCAATTGACTAATCCGAACTATGGAATCGGAGATTTTATTGAAGACTTGAAATCCAAAGGGTACCTAACGGAAGAAAACCAGCAAGGGAAGTTTGAGATTACTGCCAAAGCAGAACAAACCATCCGAAAGAGTGCCTTGGAGGAGATTTTTGGAAAGTTGAAAAAAGGAAAATCTGGTCGACATAAAACTACGCACACAGGCCTAGGAGAAGAGCAGGGTACGGATAGACGTCCTTATGCTTTTGGAGATAATCTGGATCACATAGCGTTGACGGACTCCATCCGTAATGCACAAATCAATCATGGATTTTCGAGCGACTTTCTGTTGACGGAAGGTGATTTGGAAGTAGTCGAGCAGGAGTACAAGACCCAAACTTCCACTGTACTAATGATTGATATCAGTCACTCCATGATACTGTATGGTGAGGATCGAATTACGCCTGCAAAGAAGGTAGCAATGGCTCTGGCAGAGTTAATCAAAACCAAATACCCCAAGGATACTTTAGATATTATCGTGTTTGGAAACGATGCCTGGCAAATAGAAATCAAGGATTTGCCCTATTTACAAGTTGGACCTTATCATACCAATACCGTAGCTGGGCTGGAATTGGCTATGGACTTATTGAGAAGAAGGAAAAACCCCAACAAGCAAATCTTCATGATAACGGATGGCAAGCCAACCTGTCTGAAGGTGGGTATCAAGTACTACAAAAACAGTTTCGGTATTGATAGTAAGATTTTGAACGAGACCTTGAAATTGGCAGCACAGTGCCGTAAACTCAAAATACCTGTAACTACCTTTATGATTGCTTCAGATCCTTATCTCAAAGAATTTGTCAAGGAGTTTACCAAAGTGAATAATGGAAATGCCTATTACAGTAGCCTGAAAGGTTTGGGCGATTTGATTTTTGAAGATTACAGACGAAATAGAACCAAAAAATTCAACTAATGGACTACCACGCTATTGCCTCAAAAGATTTATTGAAAATAAAAACGCTGGGAGAACTGAAAGCTTCCGGTTACCAGCCTGTTTCTATCAAAGAAGAGCTGAGAAAAAATTTGATTCAGAAAATCAAGACCAAGCAAAATGTCTTTGAAGGGATCTGGGGGTATGAAGATACCGTCATTCCGGATATCGAGCGGGCAATCTTATCCAAGCATAATATCAATTTGCTAGGGTTGAGAGGTCAGGCTAAAACCAGAATTGCCCGAATGATGACCTTATTGCTGGATGAGTATGTTCCGGTAATTGAAGGCTCTGAGTTAAATGACGATCCCTTGGCTCCATTATCTACATTTGCGAAAGAATTGATTGCCCATAAGGGAGACCAAACTCCTATCAGCTGGTGGCATCGTTCAGATCGCTATACCGAGAAACTGGCCACACCGGATGTATCTGTGGCTGACTTGATCGGTGATGTAGATCCTATCAAGGCAGCAACGATGAAATTATCTTACAATGATGAGCGGGTAATTCATTATGGCTTAGTACCTCGTTCGCACCGCTCCATTTTCGTCATCAACGAATTGCCGGATTTGCAAGCTAGAATCCAGGTTGCTCTGTTCAATATCCTACAGGAAGGTGATATACAGATCCGTGGTTTTAAGTTGCGTTTACCCTTGGATATTCAATTTGTATTTACCGCTAATCCTGAGGACTATACCAATAGAGGTTCTATTGTGACCCCGTTAAAAGATCGGATAGAAAGCCAAATCATTACCCACTATCCAAAGTCAATTGATACGGGTAAAAAAATCACCGCTCAGGAAGCCAACTTGCAGGGTAAACCAATGGAACGCATCCATATCCCTGAACTTTTGAAGGATTTGATTGAGCAGATTGCAATCGAGGCTAGAAACTCTGAGTTTGTGGATGAAAAAAGTGGTGTCTCTGCACGCTTGACAATCTCAGCTTTAGAAAATTTGGTATCTGCTGCTGAAAGACGCTTGTATCTTAATAATGAACAAGAGACAGTTGCTCGAATTGCTGACTTAATGGGAGTAATACCGGCCATTACCGGTAAAGTGGAATTAGTGTATGAAGGCGAACAAGAAGGTGCAGGCTTGGTAGCCTATAACTTGATTGGAAAAGCTATTCGAACACAGTTTGTGGATTACTTCCCTTCTCCTGAGCAAAAGAAAAAAGATAAAGAAGGTAATCCATACGTCCTGCCATTGGCTTGGTTTGGGGAAGGAAACACGTTGGACTTATTAACCTCCCAGTCGGATAAATCTTACAAAGAGCTCTTGCATCAAGTGCCAGGTTTGGAAGCATTAGTGACCAAATCAATCCCAAGATTAGCCGAAAAAGAAAAAGAATTCTTCATGGAGTTTTTGCTACACGGCCTTGCGGAATACAGCCAATTGAGCAAGCGCATGCTGGATACAGGATTGCAGTTCAAAGACTTGTTTAGCAGCATGTTTGAAATGGGAAATCCTTCGGATGATTTTGATGAGGATGATGAATAAGTGAAATTGCGTACTTTCGCAGTCTTATCAACTCATCACATGTCAACATTCCCACTTCCAGCAGACTTTTCAAAACGCATGCAAGCTTCTCTTGGGGAAGCTGAATTTCAAAACTTTTGCGAAGCTTTGCAGGAAGATCCGGCTGTTTCTATTCGGGTCAATCCTGGGAAAACAGCTCATATACCATCCTCTGCCCAACAAATTCCTTGGGTGGAGGATGGTTATTTTTTACAGGATAGACCGTCATTTACCTTAGATCCTTTATTTCATGCAGGAGCATACTATGTACAGGAATCCTCTTCCATGTTTATCGATCATATCCTGAGAAGTCAGGCTATCAGTCCTGATGGTTTGTTTTTGGATTTATCCGCTGCACCAGGTGGTAAATCCACCTTGCTTTCCAGTTACATAGGAGAAGAAGGCTTTTTGGTGGCCAATGAGGTAATCAAAAGCAGGGCTTCCATTTTAAAGGAGAATATCATCAAATGGGGACTTGGAAACACCTTGGTAACCAATAACGATCCGGAGCATTTTCAGGATTTGGAAGGATTATTCGATGTAGTCTTGGTGGATGCCCCTTGTTCTGGAGAAGGCATGTTTAGAAAGGATCCTGCGGCCATGCAAGAATGGTCCCAAGATCATGTTACTTTGTGTGCACTCCGGCAGCAACGCATCATGGACCAAGCGGCTGCACTTGTCAAAGCTGGAGGTTATTTGTTGTACAGTACCTGTACCTTCAACGCTCAGGAAAATGAGGAAATTGTACAGTTTATTACGGAAGAGTTTTCTTATAAACCAGTTCAGATTCCTTTGGACCCTGCTTGGGGAATAGAAGAAGTCAGTATCTCTTGTGCCGATGATAATTTTTATGGTTACCGGTTTTTACCGCATAAGGTCCGTGGAGAAGGATTTTTTATTGTGGTTTTCAAAAGGCCGGAAGATGCCTATATAGGAAGTCCGAGGAGAATGAAGGATTTCAAACATCCGCATCTCAAGCAAGTTTCCGCTTCGGATGCGCAACTCTTACATTCCCTGATCAGTCTTCCTGAGGATTCTGCTTTTTACAGCTTACAAGACAGTTATTTCTACCTACCCAAAAAACATCAGCTCAATTTTGAGCACTTGAGTAAGTTTTTAAATATCAAATATGTAGGGATAGAGCTCGGTAAAATCAACAAAGGCCAGTGGATACCCAGTCATGAGTGGGCACTGAGTACCTTACCAAAAGAAGGCTTGGCGGTACAAGAGTTAACACTCGCACAAGCCCAGGATTATCTTCGAAAGGAAGAATTTATCATTGAAGGTTTGCCAGAGGGATGGATATTGGTGCAGTACCAAGGGTTGAGTTTAGGCTTGCTCAAAAACCTCGGGAACCGCACCAATAATTATTATCCTAAAGAATGGAGAATTCGAAATCTTTAAACCTCTGATTCATCCGAGTACGAACTCCAATCAATGGTTTCGTCCTGCAAATAATGAGGATAGATTTTTAAGTGTTGCTTTTTAACTTCTTTCACTAAAGCTGTTCGGAATTCTTCAATATGCAGGGCTTCTTGTGCTGCCATGAATACCGGCTCAATCCCAGTCTTTTTGGCATAAGCCTCAGAAAGCTTCTCAAAATCCAGGTATTGCTGTTGTTCCAATTCGATGTCACTCATGAGGAGGCGCTCCTCCTCAGAAGGCATTGGTGGGACTAGGTCAATTTTATTGAATACCAAAAGCATACTTTTATCCCCTGCACCGATTTCATTGAGCGTTTGTTGCACTACTGCAATATGCTCTTCAAAGCTCGGATGGGAAATATCGACTACATGTACCAATAAGTCGGCCTCACGCACTTCCTCAAGGGTTGACTTAAAGGATTCGATTAGGTGTGTCGGTAGTTTACGGATAAACCCTACCGTATCCGAAAGCAAAAATGGAATATTGTCCAAGACTACTTTTCTGACAGTTGCATCAACGGTAGCAAAAAGCTTATTTTCTGCTAAGATATTTGCCTTGGTCATCAGGTTCATTAAGGTACTCTTACCCACATTGGTATAGCCTACCAAGGCTACTCTGACAATTCCTTTTCTTCCTTTACGTTGGGTAACTCCCTGCTTTTCAATTTCCCGGAGTTTTTCTTTGAGCAAGGTTATTTTATTTCGGATATCCCGCTTATCTGTTTCAATTTCTTTTTCCCCAGCACCACCACGGGTTCCTGTGCCCCCTCGTTGACGTTCCAAGTGAGTCCACATATTCGTCAGGCGTGGTAGCAAGTATTGGAATCTTGCCAATTCTACTTGGGTTTTGGCCTGTGCTGTTTGTGCTCGATTCAGGAAAATATCCAAAATCAATAAAGAGCGATCATAGACTTTGACTTTGAGCTCATTCTCTAAGTTTCGCATTTGGGATGGGCTCAAGTCATCATCAAAAATGACCATATTGACTTGGAAGTGCTCCACATAGGATTGAATTTCCTCAAGTTTACCGGATCCCACGAAGGTTTTTACATCTGGACGTTCCATTCGTTGGGTGAAGCGGTATACTGTTTTTGCACCAAGCGTTTCAGTCAAAAAAGCTAATTCCTCCAAATATTCATTGACTTGTTGCTCTGTTTGTCCTTGATTGATCAATGCCACTAAAACAGCTGTTTCTTGCTTGGGGGCAGTATCATAAAGTTTTTGTATTTTTCGTGAATATTTGTTCATAGATGAATATAAGGATTTCAAATAAGGAATAGTTCCTCAAGTTCTCCGCGCAAATTTATCAACCTCAGTTGAAAAGCTATTATATTTGAATATTAAAAAAAAAGATGAAAGTCATTGAAACCCCTATTAAAGGATTGATTGAGATTTATCCTCAGGTGTATGAAGATAATCGAGGATATTTTCTTGAATCATTTCGCAGTAATGCTTTCTTAGAGGCAGGTATAGAAAATTCTTGGGTTCAAGAAAATCAGTCATTTTCCAAAGCAGGAACACTACGTGGTCTGCACTTTCAAAAAGGGCTACATTCCCAAGCTAAATTGGTTAGAGTAATAACAGGAAAGGTGCTAGATGTGGTTGTTGATCTGAGAAAAGGTTCAGAGACTTTTGGGCAAAGCTTTTCCCAAGTTCTCGACTCTAAAGTTCATAACATGGTTTACATACCTCAAGGGTTTGCGCATGGGTTTTCTGTTTTGGAAGATGCAGTTTTTTCATATAAGTGTTCATCATACTACAATAAGGATAGCGAAGGTGGTATACTTTGGAGTGATCCAGCACTAAAAATTGATTGGAAAGTTTCAGAACCTATACTTTCCGATAAAGATAAAAATTGGCCAACTTTGGAAGAGTTTGTAATATTAAGTGAAGGTGGATTATAATGGGATTATTAAATTTCTTGATTAAAAAAAGAGAGGCCGAATTTGAACCATTACGATTGGATTGGATGCAGGTAGATGTTCATTCTCATCTGATTCCAGGAATTGATGATGGAGCAAAGACTATTGAAGAATCAATTTCTTTGATTCGACGAATGCATGAATTAGGATTGCGTAAAATAATTACGACTCCTCATGTAATGTCTGAATTTTATAAAAATACTCCTGAGTCTATTATTGCAGGTTTAAAATTGGTTCAAGAGGCATTGATCATGGAAAAAATCAATGTTGAATTAACGGCTGCCGCTGAGTATTATTTAGATGAAATTTTTTTGGATAAAGTTCAAAATGGAGAAAAGCTTCTCCCTATTGCTAATAACTATGTTTTAGTAGAAACTGGATTCATTAATAAACCACAGATGTTATTTGAGATTTTTTTTGCTATGGAAATGCGTGGTTATAAGCCAGTTTTTGCTCATCCAGAACGTTATCAATACCTTATTCAAGATAAAAAATTATTGTCTGATTTGATTGACAGAGAAGTTTATTTTCAGATAAATCTTCTTTCATTGACAGGGTTTTACTCCAAGCCGATTAAAAGCTTTGCTGAGATGCTAATAGATGAGAAAAAAGTCAAATTCTTTGGAACAGATTGTCACAATCATCGTTATTTGGATATGTTGGAGAGTTTACCAAAATCTAAATACTACGAAAAGCTTCAGCAGCAAAATGTGTTAAATAAGTTTTTATGAAAATCCTGATTACGGGAATTACGGGGGTTCTCGGAAGTAAATTAGCCAAAAAATTTAGTCAAGTTGGTCAAATACATGGACTGAAAAGAGCTAATGCCAATTTTTCCTTAATCGAGAAAAACCTCCCAATCATATGGCATGAAGGAGACCTTTTAGATCCAATTAGCTTGGAAGATGCTTTAAAAGGAATAGATTTGGTGATTCATGCTGCTGGATTGGTTTCATTTGATAACAAAGACCGCGAACTGTTGAATAAAGTCAATTGGGAAGGGACGGCTAACTTGGTCAATGCCATGCTGGAGAAAGGAGTGAAAAAACTCATTCATGTCAGTTCAGTAGCTGCATTAGGAAAGTCTCCGGAACAAAACCTCATTGATGAAAATCAGCAATGGATCAATTCTCCCTTGAATACCCCCTATGCTGTATCCAAGCACTTTGGTGACTTGGAAGTATGGAGAGCTGTACAGGAAGGCTTACAGGCTTTAGTAGTTCATCCTTCGGTGATTCTAACCAAAATTTCAGACCAGCGATCCAGTGCGCAAGTGTATGATTATGTCTTGACTGAGAAGAGCTATTATCCCTTGGGTACGATTAATTACATTGATGTACGCGATGTGGTTTCTTTGATCTTCCAACTCTTTCAAAAAGAGGTATGGAATGAATCAGTAATTCTCAATGCAAACAGCATTTCTTATAAGGATTTCTTTGCTACTATGGCAAAAGTCTTTGGAAAAACAGCTCCTTCGAAACCAGTGACTTCTTTTCTATTAAAAATAGCGCTTTTCACTCAGGGAATTGGAAAAATTTTTGGCCTTGTCAAAACACCTCTTAATAAGCAGGTGGCCATGATGTCCCAGCTTCAAGTTATCATGGATAACTCTAAAGTCAAATCCTTGATTCCCTATGAGTTTATACCATTAGAAAAGTCCTTTCACTGGGCACTTTCGAACGAATAAACCCTTTCCCTTGTTGATATATGCGGTACCAATGATTGCTTTTTTCGACCTGATGGTTGAAAAAAATATTAGCCAATTGATTTTGGAGATGTGATTTATTTGGTATCTTAAGAAAACCAAAACCCCTTGCGATGACAGGAGACTTTGAAAATGAATGGGAAGAGGATAAAAACCTCGTAGAAAGGTTTGAGAATTCCCAAAAGTCGAATTTAGATCTCTATTTTGAAGAAGAAGAGTTTGAGAATATTATTCGCTTCTATTTCGAAGAGCAAAAATTCGTTAAGGCACTCAAAGCCTCAGATTACGCCCTAGAGAAATTTCCATACAGTGTAGAAATAAAGCTTCTAAAGGCTCAAAGTTTGATCTTTGTCGATGAATTGGATGAAGGTCTTGAGCTTTTGGAAAGCATCAATAATTTGTCTCCAAACAATGAGGACATCGTGTTTGCCTATGCCAATGCCATGATGATGGCGGGTAGTGGAAAAGAAGCGATTGAAATGTTGGAGGATTTTATACCATTGGCAGATGATAAGGCGGAGGCGTTTTATTTGCTGGGTAACCTTTACCGCTCCGAATCCAATACTGAAAAAGCCATTCACTATTACAAAGAGTGTGTGAAAATCCGCATCAATCATGAAGATGCACTTTTTCAGTTGGCCATGATTACCGAAGAGGAAGGAACCTTTGAAGAAATCTTGCAGTTTTATCAGGAATTTATCGATCAGGATCCCTATTCTGCTGGTGCTTGGTATAACTTGGGTGTGGTATATAATCGCTTGGGCCGCTATGATGAAGCGATCAAAGCCTACGACTATGCATTGATTATCGATGATAGCTTTGCCAGTGCCTATTTCAACTTAGGCAATGCCTACATGAACACCCAGCAATTTGACCTGGCTTTAGAAGCCTATCAAAACACCATCAATTGCGAAGGTGCCAATGCCGAGAACTGTTGCTATATGGGTGCTGCTTATGAAAAGCTCGATCAGATCGATATGGCATTCAAGTATTTCAAAAAGTCGGCAAAGCTTGATCCAGAATACGATGATGCTTGGTTTGGGCTAGGCATGTGCATGCTTAAGAAAGAGAAGTTTTTTGAGGCCATTCACTATTTTAAGAAGGCTATTTCCATTACCGGAGAGAATCCTAATTATTGGGTGGGCTTAGCAGATGCAGAATATCAATTGGGCAATTTGCAAGCGAGCTCCGAAGCTTATGAGGAGGCTATCAAGTTGGAGCCGGGTATCATGGAGACGTATGTCAACTTGGCTATTATCTACTACGATCAAAATAGATTTGAAGAGTGCATGGATGTCTTGAAGGAAGGGATCGAAGAACTTCCAGAAGAGTCTGAGTTGTACTACCGTTTGGTTGTTTTTCTCTTAAAAATCGGCAAATACAAAGAAGCCTTTAATTATTTGGAAAATGCATTAACTTTGGACTTTGAAAGGCACACGATTCTCTTCGAACTCATGCCCGAGCTTAAGCAGCAGAAGGCAATTTTCAAGATTATCTCTCAGTACAAGTAACGTGTCTCAGTAAATTTAAGTCTATTCACCAAAACATATTGGAATGAATTACATTCTAAAAAACCTCCCTGTGCGAACAGAAAAACCACGCGCATCAGGCTTTACCATGGTCATGGATAAAGGATTGAGCATCAGGGAAGTAGAGAATTTTCTCAGTGCTAACAGTGACTACGTTGATATTGTAAAGCTAGGTTGGGCAACTTCTTATCTGACCAAAAATCTAGCAGAAAAGATTGAGATTTACCGCGATGCTGGTGTTCCTGTATACTTTGGAGGAACCTTGTTTGAGGCATTCGTCATCCGTGGTCAATTTGAAGATTACAGAAAGGTTTTGGATAAGTACGGCTTGCAGTTTGCCGAAGTATCTGATGGATCAATCAGTTTGCCACATGATAAAAAATGTGAATTTATCCGCACATTAGCTCAAGATGTAACCGTATTATCAGAGGTTGGATCTAAAGATGCAGCCAAAATCATTCCTCCGTACAAGTGGATTGAGCAGATGCAAAATGAGTTGGATGCAGGAAGCTGGAAGGTCATTGGTGAGGCTAGAGAAGGCGGTACCGTTGGTTTGTTCCGAGATTCTGGGGAAGTAAGACAAGGCTTGGTTGAGGAGATTCTTACCAAAATTCCAGAAGAAAAAATCATTTGGGAAGCACCACAGAAAGAGCAGCAAGTATGGTTTGTGAAGCTCTTGGGAGCGAATGTAAATTTAGGGAATATTGCACCCAATGAATTAATACCGTTGGAAACTATCCGTTTGGGATTGAGGGGCGATACCTTTGATCATTTCTTAGGAACTCACAAAATTTAAAATATCTTGATAGGCTTTTCGGTACTGCCGGAAAGCCTTTTCTTTGCGCGTATGAGTGGAATTAAAAATTCTGTATTGTTATTTCTCAAGGGTATGTCCATGGGGGCGGCCGATATTGTACCGGGTGTATCAGGCGGGTCTATTGCCTTGATTACTGGTATCTATGAAAAACTCCTGGATAGCATTAAGTCAGTGGATAAAACAGCCCTGCAGCTGTTGCTGAAAGGGAAATTCACAGAAGTTTGGAAGCATGTCAACGGAGGTTTCTTACTTATTTTACTTGCGGGTATCCTGACGAGTATCTTCACTTTATCCAAAGTGATTACTTTTTTGATGGATGAATATCCTATACCCTTGTGGTCATTTTTCTGTGGATTGATCATCATATCAGCGATCATCATCCTTCGAGATATTCAACAGTGGACGATTGGTTCGATTGCAGCGTTGCTGATTGGAACAGTAGTCGCTTACCTGATTACAGGTTTGCCTCCTACAAGTACTCCTGATGCCACATGGTTTGTATTTATAGCAGGAGCTATTGCTATATGTGCGATGATTCTGCCGGGTATTTCCGGTAGTTTCCTACTTCTGATATTGGGTCAATATGAGCGTGTATTGAGTGCAGTATCTTCTAAGGATGTGCTGACATTGGCGGTTTTTGCCACAGGTTGCGTAGTAGGTTTACTTTCATTTAGCCGTTTAATTTCCTGGTTATTGAAAAACTTCCATGCCTTGACGATTGCGCTTTTATCAGGTTTTATGTTGGGTTCAATCAATAAGATTTGGCCTTGGAAAGAAGTTATTTCTTACCGAATGTCATCTTCTGGTGTGCAAAAGCCTTTTTTGACAGAAAATATCCTTCCTCAAAATTACTTGGCCGTAACTGGAGAAGAATCCTTATTTTTGTATGCGATCGTTGCTTTTTCATCTGGCATCATCCTAGTTTTAGGAATTGAGCGGGCAGCGTATTATATCAATAGAAAATGAGAAAATTCGGATTGATCGGTTATCCTTTGGGACATTCCTTTTCCAAAAAATACTTCAGCGCCAAGTTTGAGCGTGAAGGATTGGCTGACTGTCAGTTTGATTTATACGAAATTCCTCAGATTGCAGATTTTCCAGAAATTCTCAAGGGAAATCCTGATCTGGAAGGTCTTAGCGTCACGATTCCTTACAAGGAGCAAGTAATACCTTTTTTAGACACCTTGGATCCTGCTTGTGCTGCAATTGGCGCAGTGAATTGTATACAGATAAAAGACGGAAAACTTACGGGTTACAATACCGATTATATTGGCTTCAAGGACTCCTTGGATGTCTGGCTGGAAGGTCAGCGGCCCAAAGCATTGGTACTGGGTACCGGTGGTGCTTCCAAAGCCGTCAATCAAGCCTTGAAGGATTTAGGAATTAGCTACACGGTAGTATCCCGTACAGCAGATGCTTCAAAAAACCGAGTCGATTACCAACAGCTCAATCAAGATTCTCAACTCTTAGATGCCCATGAGTTGATCATCAATACAACCCCTCTTGGAACTTATCCCAACACCGAGCAAATGCCTCAAATCAATCCTGATTGGATTACGGCGAAGCATAAGGTGTATGATTTAGTGTATAATCCTGAAAAAACATTTTTGATGCGCTCCTTGGAAGCGCGCGGTGCATTGGTAAAAAATGGATTGGAAATGCTCGAATTACAGGCCGAAGCTGCCTGGAAAATTTGGAACTGATTCTACAATTCATTTAAAAAATTACCATGTATTGGAAAAAATTATCCCACGAACAAGTAAAGGCTCGTGTATTTGATGCCTTAGAAAAAAATTTAGATTACAGAGGTGACCGACCAATCTTAGGTATCCCGGGGACCTATTTGGATACTTCCGAGTTTTATCCGGATGCTCCTTTTTTGCAAGACGCTCCTTATATGTCCGCAATGGTGAGAAATCCTAATCATATTGGTGTGCATACCCTAAGTGAGGAATCTGTTTTGGAGGTTTTTGAAGGTACCCAGAAAATTGAGCGAGAGCTGATCAAGCTGACAGCAGAAGAGATTTTTAATGGAGACCCTGATTCTGTAGATGGCTATGTTGCCACCGGAGGAACGGAAGCCAATATTCAGGCTATGTGGGTGTACCGTAATTATTTTCAAAAAGAATATGATGCCCGATTGGGAGAAATCGCTTTGGTCTATTCCAAAGATGCACACTATTCCATGCCAAAGGGAGCGAATATCCTTGGCTTGACCAATATCATGTTGGAGGTGGATATGGATACTCGGGAGATTCTATTATCTTCCTTGGAAGAAAAATTCAAGCAGGCAACCGAAGAGGGGATCAAATACTTTATAGTCATCGCTAACCTTTCCACTACGATGTTTGGATCAGTGGATGATATTGATATGCTTGGGGACTTTTTTACCAATATGAATGTCCCATTCAAAATTCACGTAGACGCAGCCTACGGAGGGTTTATCTATCCGTTTACCAATCCCACGAGCCGATTTACCTTCCAAAATCCCTACATGAACTCCATTACAGCTGACGGGCATAAGATGCTACAGACACCATACGGTACGGGTTTGTTTTTGATTCGAAAAGGATTTTTTGATTACGTAAAGACAGATGAGGCCAAATATATTCCGGGCAAAGATTACACCGTCAGTGGAAGCCGTTCTGGAGCCAATGCCATTTCTATGTGGATGATTTTACAAATCCATGGTTCGGAGGGTTGGAAGTATAAGATGGAAACACTATGTGACCGCACCGAGCGCATCTGTAAGAAGTTGGAAAATATGGGTGTGCAGTATTTTCGAAATCCCTATTTGAATATTATCGCGATCAAGTCCAAGTATATGTCAGAGGAGTTGGCGCATAAATACTATCTCGTAGCTAATTCTTATGACGGAAAAGCAGAATGGTATAAAATCGTTGTTATGCCACATGTGAAGCAAGGGACAATTGATGCATTTCTGATGGAGTTGGCGGGTGAGCTGAAAACAAAAAAATTAGTATAAGTAGGGAAAGGGCACTGGATGGTGCCTCTTTTTTTTCAGATTCAAATTGCGTAACATTGGACCATGAGTGCGACGCTAAGATATTGGCTGATGTTTGGGTTTCTTTGTTTGAATGGAAATCTTATGGCTCAATATGCAGCTTTGGACCGAGAGATGGAAAAAGCGCTCAAGCTCTCAGACGAAGGTGAACTGATTGATGCATTTGAAATTTTGACCGGCATCATTCAAGAGCGTCCGTATTTTGCAGAAGTGTATTTTTACCGGTCTATGGTATTTGAAAAGGCTGGGGATTTGGAAGGTGCCTTGACGGATTTGAATATTCTTTTGGAGTTGGACCCCATGCACACGGAGGGGATTTTTAATCGGGGGATGGTACGCTTTCAATTAAAGCAATATGAATTAGCAAAGAACGATTTTAGAAGTTTGTTGTCCATGCCTACACGGGAGACTACCACTATTTTGTATCAGCGACCAACTTTTGCGACTGGTATTACAGGAATCGTGTCCCAGCAAAGTGGTAAAAAAGATCATATTTATATGCAGCTAGGCCTAGTGGCTTTTCAGATGCAGGAATATCAAGAATCCATCCAATCATTTTCAGAGGCAATTAAGCTCAATCCCAGACAGCCTGATTATCTCATTAATTTGGGTAAGGTTTATCAAGTAATGGGAGAGCTAGCATTGGCAGAAGGGTATTTTTTGAGGGCATTGGAGTTGGATCCCTATCATCCAGTTGCGCATCAGTATTTGGCGGAATTGGCTCAGAAAACGGGGGATTGGGAAAAGGCTGTCGAATTGTATAGCCAATCCATAGCGGATGAACCTGACTTTTATTTGTCGTATAAGCAACGGGGTTTTCAATGGATACAACAGGAAAACTGGCAAGAGGCCTTCATGGATTTGAACATGGCCAATGATCTTCAACCCAAGGATGTGGAGGTCTTGTTTAACCTAGGGTATGTAATGGAAAAATTGGATCAGTGGGAGGCAGCGGTAAAAACTTATGAAGAAGTGTTGGCGATAGATCCGACTCATGTACGTGCCAATTTTGGAAAGGGGAATGCATTGTATAGAAATGACCAATGGGAGCAGGCCATTGCTTTTTATTCCGTGGCATTGGTTTGGGACCCTGCATTTGGTCCTGCCTATTATCAGCGAGGGATAACCAGGTATCGATTGGGTAAAAAAATAGATGCCTGCCAAGACCTTCACAAGGCTGTAGGTTTGGGTGTTATACAAGCAAAAGAGGCTCAGGAGCGTATCTGTCCATGAGCCTCTTGCTGCATTGTTTGGGATTAATCTCCTTCCACTTCCTCTGTTGCAGGGATTAATTGTTCAGGTTCCAATCGCTTGGTTTCACCCGCTGTCAATACCAATCCTTCTAAGAGTAAAGGTTCAAAGTCTTCATTTGGAGTCAACAATACATTGTACGTTCCTTCTCTTAATCCTCTCATCACAAAAATTCCATTTTCATTCGTGAAGGTACCTACGGTATCCTGTCCGAGAATTGCCTGTACAGATACTGGTCCTGCTTCCAAAGGCAATACTGTACCTTCTAAAGTGGCTAAAGCTTCTGCTACAACACGTAAGACAGGTCTTAAAATAAACTGTCCGGAATTACCTGCCCTCACAATAGATCGTGCCACATCAAAATCAATAACCAAATCATAACTTACACCTGCTTGGATTGGTTTATCCACTTTCAATTTCAAACCGCTTTGTTGGGCGCTTGGTGTAGTTAAATTAAGTCGCTGTCCATTGGAAATAATGTAATTGTCATTACCCAAGATCAATCTGATCTGGGAAATTTCTCCGGCTGGTACTTCAATAGCACCTAAATTTTCGGAGTTTCCTCCTGTCAATGTTAAGAGGTTGATTTTACCATTATTTCGTTCGTAGGGTAAGTTCAGCCAAGCACTTTCGTTTTCTTCTCGGCCACCTTTAGGTAAAATTTCTACAGCTACTACTTCCACCCAAACTTCATCAAAAGCGGCGGGTGCATCCACAAGAAAAACGTTTACTCTGGCCATACCTTCAGAGATACTCTCATCTCGGTCTAGGCTATCACAAGCCAAGAAAGGCAACATTAAAAGACCCAAAATCCAGTTAAATTTTTTGAATTGTAACATAGGTAATATAGTTGGTTGAGCTTTACTCAAATCAAGAAAAATGCCAAATACTTCCCTATTGACCATTATTTGGTCTTAAATGACTCTAAGAAGTTTGCTTAAACTATTTAAAATCAGAGGGGTAAATTGTTTTTTTCATCCGAATCCCCAAAACTCCAGCCGAGAAAATTGTCAATACTCCAATCACAAACACCGCATAATTGATTCCTAGTCTGTCTGCAATAATTCCTGTAAGGATTGCGCCTATGGCATAGCCCAAATCTCTCCAAAGCCTAAATACCCCAACAGATACTGCCCGGTCTTCTGGGTGAGTATTTTCAGCAACAGTCGCCAAAAATGTGGGATATACCATAGCTGTACCCCATCCTAATAAAGCGGATAATATGATATAATGGGAGAGGTCAATAGCCCAGGGAAATATCAATAACACTAGCCCTTGTAAAAGCATACCGATAAAAAGCAATGCCTTTTTGGAATACATATCAGCCATCTTTCCAGTAATCAATTGCCCGAATCCCCATACAGCAGGATAAGTGGCGGTTACTATACCTACTGCTTCCAAACTGAAGCCTTTGCTGGCTAACAAAATTGGAAATAAGCCCCAAGCCATTCCGTCATTTAAGTTGTTGACTAATCCTGCTTGGGTAACTGAACCTAAATTTGGGTGCTTCCATGTTGTGTCCCAAAAACTGTTTTCCAAACGGGGGATGGTACTTACAGTATTTTCGGCCTGAACGTGTTTTTGAGTGTCTTTGATCAAAAAAATTGAGCAGAGTAACCCGAGTATGGCCAATCCGATCCCTAAATAGAAAGGATATGGACGTAGGCCATATTCAGAAGCTATGTATCCTGTCAAAAAAGCAACAACAGCCACGGCTAAGTAACCGGCAAATTCATTGAGTCCCATGGCAAATCCACGCTGCTTTTCTCCCACCAAGTCTATTTTCATGACCACAGTACTACTCCAAGCCAAACCTTGATTGATCCCCAACAGCACATTAGCGGCCACTACCCAGTCCCAGGAGGAAGCATACATGAGAATAAATGGAACAGGAATCCCAAATAGCCAACCAATGGTTAAGAGGTTTTTCCGTCCAATCGTATTGGCAAATGTCCCTGCGAAATAGTTGGAAACGGCTTTAACTATACCAAAAACAATGATGAATGATAGAATGGCGGATTTTGCGGCAATGCCAAATTCGGCTTCTGCTATTTGGGGAAGGATACTTCTCTCCAAACCAACCATCCCGCCCACAAAGGCATTGATGATGACTAAAAGGGTGAATTGTTTCCAGTTTTCTCGTAAGCCCAATGATACTTTTTCCATGTATTTCAGAATTGAAACACAAAGGTCCTAAGCTAAGCATCGGATTCCTTTTACATATGTTAAAAAGTAGGCTCTCGGAGGGTGGGGAATACTCGGAAGGAAATCAAATGAAAAAGGATAATTGGGGTTGATTTTTGGGATTTGAAATGTATTATGCAATCCAATGTAAAAGGGGCGTAGCCCTGATAACTTCCTTGTAACGATTAAGTTTTAGGGAATTAGAGGGGCGTAGCCCTGAGATCTTAGAGGTATCCAGATTGATTTTTTGACACAGATTGTAAATGTGATGATCACGGATTGACACAGATGGGCTTGCTGTCGCAAAGTGGGGGGTAGGCTCGCGGAAGGAACTTGATGGGAAATAAGTTACCTGGCTCCTTTTGCTCGTATCCTACTTAGGCTGACTTGGGTGATTCCGAGGTAAGAAGCTATGTGCTTGAGGGGAACACGTTGTAAAATATCAGGCGAAGAGGTTATAAGGTCATGATAGCGCTCTTCGGCTGTATGGAATTGAATACTTTCTATTCGATTAACGGTATCTACATAGGCAGCTTCAAAAATTTTCCGAAACAGGCGCTCAATCTCAGGGAAAGCATCATATAAATCAAACAAGGCAGGGGAATGAATTCCGATGAAATCAGCATCTTCCAATACTTGAATGCCTTTTTTGCTGGGCTTACCTGTAAACAAACTCTCTACCCTCGCAATCAGCGAGTTTTCTAAGGCAAAGGATTCTGTAATGTCAGTTCCATCCTTGTAGTAGTAGATCCTGGCTATCCCTTTTTTGACAAAGTATATAGTCTTACAGGTATGCCCAATGGCTTGGAGATCCTGGTTTTTGGGAATATGTACAGCTGAACAAATAGCCTTAATTGCTTCCTGAGAGGCAGGTGAAAGTTTTTGGAGTCTTTCAAAGTAGTGGATCAAAGTTGAAAAGTCTTCTGTCAAAGGGATGATGGTTTTGTTGTTAGGATTGCTTAGCTGATTAATGGGTTTAAACTCAACAGATTTTCTTAAAGCTGTTTTCTATCGTGTGTAAAGAAGGGCTTTTCAACTAATGCATGTTCAAATATGCAAAATATTTATTTTTTGCACAAGTATAAATGCGTTAAATGTTTATATTTGCACAAGTATATGTACAGTTATGGAAGAGCTATTGTTAAATTCCGAACAATTGATTCATGAAGTCTCTCTAGACTTTAAAAGATATCTTTTTGCTCAAATTAATTGGGAAAACAGATTGATAGGTATCAAAGGTGCCAGGGGAACAGGTAAAACTACGCTCTTACTCCAGAGATTAAAAGAATCCCAGCTTCCGATTTCACAGAAAGCGTATTTTTCTTTGGATGATATATATTTTTCAGGGAATCGGTTGACTGACACAGTAAAAACATTTTATCAGCAGGGGGGTAAACTGTTGGTATTGGATGAGGTGCATAAGTATCCTACATGGTCACAGGAAATCAAAAATCTTTATGATCGGTATAGAGATTTAGAAATAATCTTTACTGGTTCATCCATTATTGATATCGCCAAGCAGGAAGGGGATTTGAGCAGGAGAGCGCTTATGTATGAGTTGAAAGGGCTTTCCTACCGTGAATATCTTACATATACTTATGGATTGGATTTACCTTCTATTGAGTTAGAAAAGCCTTTGTTTGAAAAAGAAAGTATTCGGAGCAACTTCCCAACTGATTTCAAGCCCTTGAGGTATTTTCAAGAGTATCTCAAGCAAGGTTACTACCCTTATCAATCTGAAGATAAGTTGGGGTATTATCAACGAATCAAGCAGCAAACACGGCTGATTGTAGAATATGATATGGCCGAACTGAAAGGATTCGATATTAGGCATGCAAAAAAAATGTTACAGTTGCTTTTTGTGGTAGCGCAGCAAGTGCCCTTTAAACCTAATATTAATAAACTTGCGGAGAAGACGGGCATCCATAGAAATTCGATTAATAATTATCTGTATTTTTTGGAGGAAGCGCGGCTTTTAAGTCTTCTTCAAAGCAGTGGTAACAGTACCGCAATTCTTCAAAAACCTGAAAAAATATTTCTTGAAAATACCAATCTGTTGTATGCACTTTCGGAAGAATCTCCAGCAATCGGTACGGTAAGAGAATTGTTTTTTAACAATCAAGTGGGGGTTAACCATACCATTTCATATCCAAAAGCAGGTGATTTTTTGGTGGATAGAAAATATATTTTTGAGATTGGAGGTAAAAATAAAGATGCTAAGCAAGTCAGTGCAATTGAAAACTCTTGGCTTGTCAAAGATGACCTTGAATATCCAGTCGGGAAATCTATTCCTTTATGGCTTTTTGGTTTCTTATATTGATAGGATTACTATCAATGCAATCATTTTCTAAATCCACCCCGCACCTAAAGCGATGGATAACACAATCAGTAAAATCGCTACTGTCATTTGAATAGATTTTAGTGTCACTTTTTTCAAGAGCTTGTTTCCAATGTATGCACCTGTAATTGCTGCAAGGGTTGCAGTCACTACCACAGTCAGGTTATCACTTAAATCCGTACTTACAAAGCGTGTAGCATACACACTCAGTCGGGTAAAATCAACAAAGGTAGATACGACTACTGCTGTGCCGATAAATGCTTCTTTGGATAATCCTGCCTTAATCAAAAATGCTGCACGAAGTGCTCCTTGATTCCCCGAAAGTCCTCCAAAAAACCCGCTTAGAAATCCGCCGAAAGGCAATTTTTCTTTTCCAAACTGAAAATTTTGAAAGTATGGGATAAGGTCCATCAAAGCAAAAATTATCAAAAGGATAGCGACAATAAACTTCATCGGCTCGACCGAAAAGGTCTTTCCAAAAAGCTCGTAGCTGAATAAAGGATCCAATTTGGTGATATTGAGTAAAACCCAAGAACCTGCAAAAGCGGCGATCACCGCAGGCACTCCAAATCTTATCAGGACAGCTTTATCTGCATTTTTTCCAACCAATAAAAGCTTGAAGATATTGTTGAAAAAGTGAACCACTCCAGTCAAGGCGATCGCGAGGTCTACTGGGAAAAAGACCATAAAAACAGGAGTCAATATGGTTCCCAAGCCAAACCCTGAAAAGAAGGTGAGAATAGCTGTGAAAAATGCAGCAATGGCTATCAATAAAATTTCCATTCGGGCAGCAGTAGTTTTAGAAATGCTTCGTTGTCAGGATGTGGATTGAAGCTATTAAATTCTAAGAAATAACCTCCCGTGTCTATGCCAACAAATGCTTGGTAACGCTTGTCAGCACCTTCATACCATTCCCGGTGTAGAGTGAAGGGAGTTTGTGCCTGAACATATGCATACCAACCTTCTAAGTCTTGCATTATAAAGGCTATACTACTTCCCTTTTTTTCGGTAAAGTTGTGCATGCCTCTACGTTCATCTACCAAACCAATGTATCCTGTTTGCGATGCCTGATATACTTTTGCCCAACCTTGATCAACGATTAGTGGAAGGCCAACTTTTTCTTTATAAAAGATATCTGCTTCTTGCAAGTCCTCATAGTAGGTCCAAAATACTGCTCCATAGAAACCCAAACCTGCTGCGATGGAAGGGTTGGTTGTTGGAAGTGCTTCAAATTTTTTCAATTGAGGCATCAGCAATTCATTTTCAGGATGCTGCTTGAAGGTTTCAAATTCCAATAAGTAACCTTCTGGATCTATAGCCACAAATCCATCGTGGGCGTTATCAGTTTTTGGTTTGTAGGTGTATTTGATGGGAACATTCTTTTCCAACAGGTACGCATACCACTCGGGCAATTGGTCGGTTAACAATGCGATGGCTACAGTTTTGGGTTCATCCGCCTTATGTCTGCCAACAGCTTCGTCTACCAATGTGAGGTAAGCATCCGTTGAGATGCGGAAGGTTTTGGCAAATGCATAGTCTGTGACTTTTTCCAAACCCAAGAGACTTCCATAAAAGTCTGATGCATTTGCAAGGTCTTTGTAGTACAGGAAGATATTGGTTGCTTGGATACCGAAATCAGGCAGCGATTGAAAGTCTGTATTCTTGGAAAGTAAGTGGTTGATGTAATGCGAAGGATAGCCTAATAATCTCCCGAATCTTCTTGCCGCTGCCTCCGGGTCGAGTTTGGAGAGATCGCTTTTTAAATCCAAATAGGCTGCGAGAGAATTTTCTTTGTGGAAAATCAGCACTTCTTTTCCCGAAGCAACAGACGAAGGAAATAAGGAAGTTTGAATAAGCTCAGGTTCTCTAAATACCCCAACGCCCGCATTCTCCGCCATGGTCATGACTTCCTCCCATAGTTTATCCACCATTTTCGGGTCCATGGGTTCGCTTAGGGCAATGGGCTTCACATCCGCAGCAACCATTTCTATGAAAGCATGCATGTGGCCCAAGTGTTTGGCTTTTTCAGTGGGGGCTTGGCAGCTGAACAAAAGGCTTAGGAGTAATAAGTAGAGAATATTTTTCATAAAGGGGATGGATTGAAACAGGAAGTTAATGAAAAAATGAGAATGCTTAACGTTCAAATGATACCAGGTGCATTTTTTAAACATAGGTTGATGGATGAAAAACTTAAAGATGATTCACCGATTACAAAAATAACCTAGGTATATACAGGTATTTTGGTAAAAATGGGTGGGGGTTTAACCTTTGAGGTCATTTAGCACCTCGGTTTTCAACTATTTCACGCGGCGAGCGCAAAGAAATTCGCAACGAGCGCAGCGGGGGGTATTTAAATATTTTCACGCAGCGAGCCCTGCGTTAATCGTTGCGATCGCTGCGAGAAACTATCTTTTTTATCCGAAATACCTCCCCCTAAACTGATGTGGGGTTTCCCCAGTATGTTTTTTAAAGAACTTAACGAAGTAGGAGGCATCGTTAAATTGAAGTAAATCGGCGATTTGGTTGATGTTTTCAAAATAAGCCTTGAGCTTTCACCTAAGGCCTTCAATCATTTATTGAGATAATAACTACACCATCGTTTTTTCTTCATCTAATACAATCTTGAAAGAAGGATCATCGTCGGTGTAATTTACATTGATGATCTTTTCTGCTTTGTTCAAAAGGACTTTACTAGAACTATCCAAGTGTCGGATATAAACGGTTTTCCCCATTTTATGGTAGCGCTCGGTTACCTTATGGATGGCATCAATTCCGGAGTGATCCACAATTCTGCTTTCAGCAAAGTCAATGACTATTTCCTCAGGGTCATTGATGGGGTCAAACTTTTGTCCGAATGTCATAGCTGATGCAAAAAATAGAGGACCGAATACTTCATAATGTTTCACTCCATTTTCATCCACACGCTTTCTTGTGCGGATCATTTTAGCATTTTGCCAAGCAAATACCAAGGCTGAAATAATTACTCCTACCAACACGGCCAAGGCAAGGTTATGTAAGAAGACTGTCACTAGGGTAACTACTACCATTACTAAGACATCATGAAAAGGTACTTTTCTGAATACTTTCAAAGAAGCCCATTCAAAAGTACCGATAGCCACCATAAACATCAAGCCAACCAATGCAGCCATAGGGATCATTTCAATGTAGCTGGAAAGAAATAGGATAAAGATTAATAATCCAACAGATGCCACAATCCCCGAAATCCGGTTACGACCTCCTGCATTCACATTAATCAACGATTGTCCTATCATGGCGCAACCTCCCATGCCACCGAATAATCCAGTAGTCAGGTTAGCGACACCCTGCGCGACACACTCTTTATTTCCATGTCCTCGGGTTTCGGTGATTTCATCGATTAAAGTCAAGGTTAACAAACTCTCAATCAGACCAACCCCAGCCATAATAGCAGAATAGGGCAGAATGATCATAAAGGTTTCCCAATTGAACGGAACCAACGGAATATGAAATTCAGGCAATCCACCACTGATAGAAGCCAAGTCACCCACTGTTCGGGTATCAATTCCTCCGAAGATGACAATTGCGGAAATGGTTAATATAGCTACTAATGCCGAAGGAACTGCGGTAGTAACTTTAGGGAAAAACTTGATGATGACCATGGTCAAACCCACCAGACCAATCATTAAATATAATGGATTCCCAGTCATCCACTCCACAGTACCTGCTGCTGTAGTGAATTTGAACTGCTCAAACTGCGCCATTCCGATGACAATAGCTAGTCCATTGACAAAGCCGAACATTACCGGATGTGGCACCAAGCGAATCAATTTACCCAGCTTCAGTAAGCCAACTGCAATTTGGATCAATCCCATCAAAACAACAGCGGCAAAAAGATATTCAACTCCATGAGATACGACCAAAGCAACTACTACTACGGCGATTGCCCCAGTTGCGCCTGAAATCATGCCAGGTCTTCCTCCCAAAATCGAGGTAATCAATCCAATGATAAATGCAGTGTATAAACCTATCAATGGACTGACACCCGCAATCAACGAAAAGGCAACTGCTTCGGGCACCAATGCTAAGGCCACTGTTAAACCAGATAAAACTTCATCTTTTAAATTTGCCTGTGTAGGTTTAAATAGACGGTAAAATAATTGTGTCATGAATTCAATAGGTTTGGGAAAGCAACTTTTTCGAATGAAAAAATTAGAGGTTAGGATGAAAGCTTGATGGTGAAATCAAGATAACTTCATGCATGTTAGTTCCTAACCTGCTAATTACAAGCTACAAAACTACTCAATCTAAAGCCAAAACAGAATTTTATTCTAAATTTTATCGATATAAGTTTTAAAAATTTCAGATAGCGCTTACGTAATCGATTGTTTTTGAATATGCTATGGGATACTTGCTTCGATAAACAGCTAGTTTCCATACTTAAACCTCAATGGAAGTATCATATCCATTGCAGTGGCTACTCCATTGAGTGTTCCAGGTGTCCATTGATGGGGATATTTTGTAAGGAGTCGTATGGCTTCTTTGGAAATGGAGGTATGGACCTCTTCTGGGTTCAATACGTGAATGTTGTCAAGACTTCCATCGGTGGCTACCTCAAACTTTACATATACTGTTTCATTCAAACCAGATCTTTTGACATCTTCTGGCATTCGCATATTGTTAGCCAAGTACTTATACCAGCCTTGCATATTTCCTTTGGGTAATGGTGCGATCTTGGTTGCCTTGGATAGTTCCTGACCATCTTCATCAAAGTACAGTTCTTCTACGATTGTTCCTGCTTTTGAGGTGGTTTTACTTTTTGGATGACCATTGAGGAAAAAGGTTTCAGTGGAGTTGGTGGATGTCAACAAGTCTTTCACTGTTCTAGCTTTTAATGCTCCTTGGTCAGTGTATTCAGTTTGAATTTTTTTGATGACTGTTCCTTCTTCATTTTTATCCTCTCTTTTTTCAAATACTTTTACTGTATCCATCGTGAAGGTGAGGATCAGTTCTGATAGGCCCGAAGCTGTTTTAATCATAAAATAACTGGCAGGGGACTTTTTGCTAGGCTGAATTGGAACGCGATACTCGTTCAAGTAAAGAATGGATTGACTGAAGCTTTGGAAACTGATGAATAGTGTGAGTAGAAAAATGAAAAATTTTCGCATGATTAGAAAACCATTTAGGAATTAAAGGTACTGAAGAAGATTTTAACCTTTCAATGATAGCAAAAACTATGGTGATTTCATAAAGTAGTTTTAAATTTTCCGTGATGGGAAACCATTAAGAAGTTAAGGTTCATTAAGTGGGTTCTTAATTTTCTTAATCCCTTAATGGTTACAAAAAAAATCACTAAATTGATGGGTGTGATTAGTTTATTGTTTTTTAGAAATACTGCTGCTTATGACAAAACGAGAGGTAACTCAGCTGTCCTACGAAATTGTGGGGTTAGCGATTAAAGTCCATAAGGAACTGGGGCCGGGATTGCTTGAAAGTGTTTATGAGCACTGTCTGAGGCATGAACTTATTAAAAAAGGATACGAAGTTGATCAGCAAATGCGAGTCCCTGTGATTTATGATACCTTAGAAATGGAGGTTAATTTGAGGGTTGATTTACTAGTTAACAAAATGGTTGTAGTAGAATTGAAAGCAATAGAGAATATCCTTCCAGTCCACGAAGCACAATTATTGACGTATATGAAGTTGTTAAAGAAGCCTCAAGGGCTTTTGATAAATTTTTTTACTGATAACATTACACGTAGCAAGAAACCATTTGTGAATGAATACTTTGCGCAACTTCCTGATGGGTAAATTATTAAGAAAGGTTTCATTAGCTTAATCCCTTAAAGGTGAGAAAAAACCATTAAGGAGTTAAGAATCATTAAGAAAAAACTTAATCCCCTTAATTCCTTCATGGTAAAAAAAACATAGAGTGGAATTCTTTAATAAAAGAGAAACCATTAAGAAGTGAAGAGGCATTAAGGGGTCTTAATTTCCTTAATCCCTTAATGGTGAGAAAAAACCATTAAGGAGTTAAGAGTCATTAAGAAGAAACTTAAACCTCTTAATTCCTTCATGGTAAAAAACATGGAGTGGAATTCTTTAATAAAAGAGAAACCATTAAGAAGTGAAGAGGCATTAAGGGGTCTTAATTTCCTTAATCCCTTAATGGTGAGAAAAAACCATTAAGGAGTTAAGAGTCATTAAGAAGAAACTTAAACCTCTTAATTCCTTCATGGTAAAAAACATGGAGTGGAATTCTTTAATAAAAGAGAAACCATTAAGAAGTGAAGAGGCATTAAGGGGTCTTAATTTCCTTAATCCCTTAATGGTTACAAAAAAATCACATCTTTGATCATAATTTTCTGAAAATTAACTTCCTAGCAATTTATGCGTATGCTCAAGGTAGGCTATTGTAGATATTATAAACTCTCTGTACCTTCGCAAACTTTTATTTAAAAGCTATGAACTTAAGGGAAAAATCAGCAGAAGTGAGAAAGGTTTTTGATCAATTGGATCAGGATGTCAAAGCGTTTATGGATGTGAGCCAATTGACCTGTATCAGTGGCTGTGGGAAGTGTTGCTCCAATCCCAAAGTAAGTGCCACAGTGATGGAATTTATACCCTTAGCCTTCGATCTCTATGATAAGGGAAAGGCCGAGGCAGCACTTGAGTTGTTGGAAAGCAAGACAGCGGATGATTGGTGTATCGTATATAAAAGCTTTTCGGAAGATGGATCCATGGGCTTTTGCTCAGATTATCACAATAGAGGTATGATTTGCCGTCTCTTTAGTTCTTCCTATCGCACAAATAAGCACGGACAAAAAGAAATCATCACCTGCAAGAATATAAAAACCCAAAAGCAGACCCAGTTTAAAACAGCCGCTCAAGCTATCAATGAAGGTCTGCATCTACCATCCAGCAGTGGCTATTATGCCCAATTATTCAACATCGATCATGGGCTGACCACGGATCAAATGCCCATCAATCAGGCGATCCAAAAAGCCATTGAGAAAGTACTGACCTATCAGTTTTATACGGAAAACCAAGAACCTGAGGCTACCGACACTTTTTGATGCACGATTTTTGCTGTATATTGTATTCAATTTCCAACAATAGCAAGACGCATGTTCAACATTTCTGAGATAGTACAGACAATCAAGCAACTCATTGAGGTCAGGATCAATATGGTGAAAAATGAAATCTCTGAGCAGGTTTCCATTGTCCTCACTAGGATATTTCTCTTGGTTCTGATGGGTGTTTTTTCTGTTATGATCCTTTTATTCATGAGTTTATCACTCGCTTTTTATCTGAGTGATTTGATGTACTCATCTTATAAAGGCTTTTTATTGGTAGCAATTCTATACCTGATTGTATTTCTGATTTTCTTTCTGGCAAGAGATTCCCGATCATTTGGGCGCTCATTGAAGGCATTTTTGCGGGCATTTATTTTTGGAGAAAACAAAACCCCGAGAGACGATGACTAACAAAGAGCTTCAGAAAAAAGCCGAAGAATTGGAGCAGACACTCAAGATGCAGCTTTCCATAGCAAGAAATGAATCCGGGGATTACATCAAAATGGGTGCTGTATTACTTGGTTCAGCCATGATTGCTGCGGCTACAGTTAAAATTTTAGGCTCCAAAAAGAAAAAGAAAACAGAGAAAGTTCTTCAAGTTTTAGAAAAGGAAGGCTTACTTGACGAAGAACTGCAACATCGCCTGACTCAAAAAAACCAACCGGGCTTAATGGGTAGGATAGGGATGGCTTTGCTTCCTATTGCCATGAACTATGGGAGAGAGTTTCTGATAAAGCGCTTGAATGAACAAGACTCTGTGGCCCCAAGCGAAGATGAATCCTAATGCCATTGCCCAAAGTCTCCAATCATTTGCCCTCACAGGAAATAAAGGCCTTGCCTGGCTAATAGATCCGGATGATGTGAGGGATTTGATAGCTTTTCAAGAGCTGCTGATCAGTTTAACAGAAGCGCCCATTGATTTTATTTTGGTAGGTGGGAGTTTGGTACAACAAAGAAATTTAGATCAGGTCATTCGGAGCATCAAATCAGTACTTTCTGATATTCCAGTACTTATTTTTCCCGGGAATGCTATTCAGTTTTCAGAGTTGGCAGATGGAATCTTATTCCTTTCCCTGATTTCTGGCCGAAATCCGGATTTGCTGATCGGGCAGCATGTGACCGTAGCCCCTTTACTAGCCAAAACAACGCTGGAGGTCCTTCCAACCGGTTATATGCTAATAGATGGTGGGAATCATAGCAGCGTTCAGTACATTTCCCAGACCTTACCACTGCCGGCCGATAAACCGGAATTGATGCTCGCCACTGCCTTAGCCGGGAAATATCTAGGTTTACAGTACTTCTACATGGAAGCGGGAAGTGGTGCGCATCAACCAGTGCCTGCATCATTGATTAAATCATTCAAAAAGCATATTCAGGCGCCTTTACTGGTGGGAGGAGGATTACGGGATTTGACTGCTGTAAAAACTGCCTATCAAGCAGGTGCAGATGTGGTTGTCATTGGCAATGCTGCCGCAAGCAATCCAGGTCTGCTACATGAAATTGGAGATTTTTTGACCACTATCCGGATCTCATCCAATTAAAAAAAGCTCCCCAGTGGAGAGCTTGATTGGTTATATCAGCGAGCGGAATTGTTGTAAAAACCGCACATCATTTTCAGTAAATAATCGGAGATCTTTGATCTGATATTTCAGCATGGCGATACGTTCTATACCCATCCCAAAGGCAAATCCTGTGTATTCTTTGGAGTCTATCCCGCAGTTTTCCAAGACATTGGGATCTACCATTCCTGAGCCACCAATTTCAACCCAACCTGTACCTTTACAGACGTTACAGCCTTTTCCTCCACATAAGTGACAGCTAATATCAATTTCTGCACTTGGTTCTGTGAATGGGAAGAAGGAAGGTCTAAAGCGTACCTTGGTTTCCTTACCAAACATTTCTTTCGCAAAGTGGTACAAGGTGTTTTTCAGGTCAGCAAATCCAACATTTTTATCTACATACAACCCCTCCACCTGATGGAAGATGCAATGGGCACGGGCAGAGATGGCTTCATTTCTATAGACTCTACCTGGAGATAATGTACGGATCGGAGGTTTTTGGTTTTCCATCACGCGTACTTGCACGGAAGATGTATGGGTACGAAGCGCAATGTCCGGATTTTTCTCCAAGAAGAAGGTATCCTGCATTTCTCTTGCCGGATGGTTTTCAGGGAAATTCAAGGCTGTGAAATTATGCCAATCGTCTTCGATTTCCGGGCCTTCGGAAAGGTTGAAACCTATACGTTCAAATATCTCAATGATTCGCTGACGGGTGGCAGTCAAAGGATGGATTCCTCCAACAGCAATATTCGAAGGAGGCAGGGTCAAATCTATAGCAGCGGACTTAGATTGCTTGGTAGCAGAAGAAACATGCTCAATCAGTTCTTTGAATTTTGTCTCTGCTAGTTCCTTGACCTCATTGACAACCTGACCAAACGCTTTCTTGTGCTCGTTGGGAATATTTCGCATTTCTGCGAATAGCTCACCTACCACACTCTTTTTGCTGATAAACTGCATACGGTAGGCCTCCAACTGTTCTTGGTTGCTTGCCGAGGCAGCACGAATTGCTTCCTTTATTTTATCTACTTTCTCCTGAACCATGGATCTTTCATTCTTAGAAAGCACAAATCTAAAATAATTGACTGGAAAAACATTTTTTAATAGCTGCTAAATCCAGATTTATCCAAGACCTCGTAATTCCCTGCAGACAACAAAATTTAAAAATCATGAAAACAACAACATTTCTAAAATCCGCATTGATCGCTTTTTGTATATTCACCGCAGGTCAGGCATTTGGTCAAAAAGAGAAAACAGTAGAAGTAGGTGGTGCACCCATGTACCCATCCAAAAACATTGTAGCTAATGCCGTAAATTCCCAAGATCACACGACGCTAGTAGCCGCAGTACAGGCTGCTGGATTGGTTGAGACCTTGCAGTCTGCAGGACCATTTACGGTATTCGCTCCTACCAATGCTGCCTTTGAAAAATTACCGGCAGGTACAGTTGAGACTTTGGTGAAGCCTGAGAACAAAGAAACTCTGACAGGTATTCTTACTTATCACGTAGTAGCTGGTAAAATGGGAGCAAAAGAAATCGCTGAAGCAATTAAGAAAGGAAACGGAAAAGCAACCTTGACAACAGTACAGGGAGGTAAGTTGACTGCATGGATGGAAGGCAAAGACTTGTACATCTCTGATGAAAATGGTGGAAAATCAAAAGTAACTATTGCTGATGTATTCCAATCGAATGGAGTGATTCACGTGGTTGACACAGTAGTTTTACCAAAAGGTTGATTGTAACCAACGGGATGAAACAAAAAAAGAGGCAATTTGCCTCTTTTTTTGTTTGTGGGTAATAGGTTACCAAGTTCTGCTTCCGCCGCCCCAAGGGCCACGCATGCCCCCTGGTCCTCCTTGAGCGGGTTGCTCTGCTCTGAAGTTTCCAATATTGTAAGAGAAAGTCAATAAGGCAAATCTGTTCAATACGCGGGTAAAGGTATCTTCGATGGCCACGTCTGTGACAGTTCTTGCAATCGCATTGTTTTGATTCAATAGGTCAAATACAGTTACTTTTAATTCTGCTTTGTTATTTTTAGCGAATCTCATACCAGCCTCAATGTTCCACAACCATACAGACTGATCCAAATCAGCAGATAAACCTCTGAACAAGTTGTTTTGAGCAGTATTGGAAATGAATAATTTACCACCGTTAGGAGAGTAATAGAAGCGGATATTGGAGCTCTGAACATAGAAGTTGTTGTTCAAATTCTGTTGCAAACTGCTGTTAACAATGGTATACGTTGCTGTCGTCTGCAAGGTAAAGTCCACATCCTTAGAGATATTACTTGTAAAGGTTACTCCTTGTGCAAGGTCAATGTTATCATTGAAGTTTTTCTGATCATTGATAATACCTGGTGTTCTGTTGTAAGACACACTGGAGTTAGTGTTAAACTGCGTCTTGATTTTTTTGATCGGAGCTCCATAGGTCAAAAACAAACGTGATCTGAACTGACCTGATAAGTTTTCCGGTCTTGAGATCTGACTACCTGGTCTCAGCAGTACCTCCCCATTGATCAAGGTATCTGTTTGTGCAATGAAGGTACTGTTTCCGATAAAGTTTTCCGTCACCGAGAAAGTACCAAACATGAAGAAAGTTCTTGATTTTTCTAAGTTTATTTTAGAAATGTTTGCGAAGATATTGTGTGAAAACGCCTGTCCCAAATCCGGGTTACCCACTGAAAGTGCTAACTGGTTTTGGTTGTTGATTACGTTTTGTAATTGATTCACAGAAGGCTCCTGCGTAAATGTTCTGTAACGCATGCGGAAGGAAAAACCCGTTTGCATGTTTCTATAGAATGCGTTCATGCTTGGCAAGAAGTTGCTAAAAGACTGATTGAAGGTACGTTCCACTGGGAAAAGAGCATCGTTTTCCTGTACCGCATACTGGTAGTCCATGCTGGCATTGATATTCCACTTTTGATAATTGTAGCTATAGCCTACGCTTGGTCTTTGGATGATGAACCTGTTTTCAAACACGTTACTCAAAGCTGTATCCAAAACCATGATTCCTAATTCCGGAAGCATAGCGAAGGTCTGCTGATCGGCAGATGTTTTGTTGTTACCCACTTGGTAAGAAGCTGTCAATAAGGATTTTTCACTCAATGCCTCTGTAAATTGCAAAGTAGCTCTGTAATTGAATCCATCAGAAAGCCCAATGGTCTCCTGATTTAAGGTATCACGGATGTCTCGGATGAAATCCTGATTGGCTGCAATCAATTCTGATAATTGATCACGCTTATTCCAAGAAGTAAATATGGTAGTAGAAAGTGTTCTTCCTTTTTTATCAAACTTGTAGCGGTAAACCAAATTGTTTGAAATATTATACCCATCTGTCTGTGCATCTGAGATTGACCGTGTAGCACTTAGTGGCGCCAAGACTCCTGTACGGGTGATCGCATCCCGATCATTGAAGGTGCTGTTATTCTGGAAATTAATCGAAGGCGTCACAATCACCGCATGCTTAGGGGTGATATCGTATTCAATACGGGAATTGATTCTATGGTTATTGTTACGGATGGTATTAAACAAACTTTCTTCGTAAAACTGACGGTTGGTTTCGGATAGGATAATCTCCCGATTAGTCAATCTGAATAGGTTATTGTTGGTGGAGTTGAAGAAATAACTTGCAGTGAAGTTCATTTTATCTCCGAACTTATCAGAGTAGTTAACCCCCAAGCTGTTGGTAGTAATAATCCCTTGATCTTGCCCCACCAAGAAGTTGTTGTTACCGCCACCGCCAGGACGACCACCTCCAAAGCCTCCTCGGCCACCACCGCCACCGCCACCAACACCTACTAGATCTTGTGAGGAGAAGTTTTGTTGGTTGATGTTGTTGAATAGACCAATGATGGAAATACGCTTATTTCCTTTAAACATGTTGAAGTTACCACCTGCGGAATATCTTCCATCAGTTCCATAGCCACCATACACACGCCCAAACTGACCGTTTCTTCTGTCAGGTCGCGTGACAATGTTGATGGTTCTTGAAAAGTTACCATCATCAAATCCAGTTAACCTGGATTGATCAGAGCGTTGGTCTAGAATTTCAACCCGGTCAATAACGTCTGCCGGTAAGTTTCTAAGTGCCAAAAATGGATCCGAACCAAAGAACTCTCTACCATCCACAATTACTCGTTCTACACGTTCTCCTTTGGCTTGGATTTCACCGTTTTGAATGGTTACACCTGGGATTTTTCTTACTAATTCCTCTGCATCTGCGTTTTCACGTGTTTTAAATGCATTGGCATTGAAGGAAGTAGTGTCACCACGGACTTCACCTACGGGGATTTGACCCTCGATGACTACTTCACCAAGAAGCTTGGAGTCTTCTAGCAAAATAAGCGTACCCAAATCTAAGGATTGCCCTCGCTCATGGATTTTGGTGATTTTCTGGTAGCCCAGGAAAGAGATTTCAATTTTTACGGATGGAATTCTTGGACGCTCGATTTCAAAGCTTCCGTCCACACCTGTAACGGTGGATACTAGCAAGGAATCGGTTACCGTTTTTACCAAGACATTGGCACCGATCATTCCTTCTTTGCTGTCACCTTCGATGACCTTCCCTTTTAATATGGGGGCTTGTCCTCCTCCGGGTCTTTGTGCCTGAACATCAAAAGAATAGATGAACAAAAGCACGAACAAAAATTTAATAGTGGTAGAAATTTTCATTTGGTAGAATTATTGAACTAGAATTTAGACTGCGAAGTGAATGAATAGTTTAATCACCTGTATCGCTAAGTTTTGAATGGATAAAAAAGATGTTAAGTGGATAAAAAGCAGGTTGAAAATTTGCAAAAAAATAGCCTAGTTTAGAGAATAGGGGATCCTTTTCGTGCTAAACTAGGCTTTTGAGTGGAAGTGTTTTTATTTTAATGCAACCTTGATGGACAATTCCTGTAATTGCTCTTCAGCAATAGTACTTGGAGAGTCAATCATGACGTCTCTTCCGGAGTTGTTTTTCGGGAAGGCAATGTAATCTCTGATAGAATCGGAGCCTCCAAAAATTGCACACAAACGGTCAAATCCAAAGGCAATACCACCATGTGGAGGGGCGCCGTATTCGAAGGCTTCCATTAAGAAACCAAACTGCTTTTGTGCTTCCTCCTCGGTGAATCCTAAGTGTCTGAACATCAATTGTTGGGTTGCTCTGTCGTGAATTCTGATGGAACCTCCGCCAATCTCCACCCCGTTGATGACCAAGTCGTAAGCATTGGCACGAACGAGTCCTGGATCTGTTTCCAACATAGGAATATCTTCCGCTTTAGGGGAAGTAAATGGATGGTGCATGGCGTGGAAGCGCTGGGTTTCTTCGTCCCACTCAAGTAGAGGAAAATCAACTACCCACAATGGTTTGAATACATTTCTATCCCTTAGGCCCAAATCCTCACCCATTTTCAAGCGCAGCTCGGAAAGTTGTTTGCGGGTAGTTTTGGCTTCGCCGGACAAAATCAATAGCAAATCTCCTGCTTCGGCACCAGCCAATTTTGCCCAAGCACTTAAGTCTTCCTGATTGTAAAATTTATCCACAGAAGATTTGAAGCTTCCATCTGCGTTGCATTTCACATAAACCAAACCTTTTGCCCCAATCTGTGGGCGCTTCACCCATTCGGTGATCTCATCGATTTGCTTGCGGGTATATTCGCCAGCACCTTTGGCACAGATACCCACTACCAATTCAGCAACATCAAAAATGGAGAACCCTTTTCCTTGTGCAACATTTGTTAATTCCACAAACTTCATGTCAAACCTTAAGTCAGGCTTATCATTCCCGTAGAATTTCATCGCATCCTCGTAGGTCATACGCTTCACCTCTTCCAATTCGATGCCTTTCACCTCTCTGAATAAATGCTTGGTCAAGCCTTCAAAGGTATTCAAGATATCTTCTTGGGAAACGAAAGACATTTCGCAGTCAATCTGAGTGAATTCCGGCTGACGGTCTGCTCTTAAATCTTCGTCTCTGAAGCATTTGACAATCTGAAAATATCTGTCAAATCCACTGACCATCAATAACTGTTTGAAGGTTTGTGGAGATTGTGGCAATGCATAGAATTCTCCCGGATTTACCCTGCTTGGAACGACAAAGTCACGGGCACCTTCCGGTGTAGATTTGATCAATACAGGAGTTTCTACTTCGATAAAGTCCGCAGCATCCATATATTTTCTAGTCTCCTGCATCATGCGGTGACGGAGTTGCAACTTTTCACGAACTACATTTCTTCGAAGGTCAAGGTAGCGGTATTTCATGCGAAGTTCATCCCCTCCATCGGTATCATCTTCGATAATGAACGGAGGAACTTTGGCAGGATTTAATACTTCTAGGTTAGCAGCTTTTACTTCAATTGCCCCTGTTTGTATTTTATCATTTTTTGAGGCACGCTCAATGACTACACCTGTGGCGGTAATGACAAATTCTCTTCCCAAAGAAGCTGCTTTTTCCAATAAAGCTTTGTCCGTAGATCCTTCTTCAAAAATCAATTGGGTCACTCCGTAGCGATCTCTCAAATCCACCCAAATCAACCCCCCTTTATTGCGTACACGCTGTACCCATCCAGCTAAAGTTACCTCTTGGTTTACGTGGTCAAGTCTCAATTCTCCACAGGTATGTGTTCGTAGCATTTGTTTTTATTTTTTTAAGTCGACAAAGATAAGCAAAGTCGCCAAGTATACGACAGAAATGAATAATTATGACCGAATCCTTATGGTTTTTGTAAGCATTGTTCCGAACAATTGATTTTTTTCAAAATTTCTAGTTCATCAAATGATTTCAAAAGAACATTGGGCAATTTTTATTTCGTAACCTTCGTTGAAATTGTTAGGTATAAAAACCTTGAAAAACTTGCTATTTGAACGGAATTTAAATTTCTTTGAATTCCATCCGCAGCCAACAATACTACACATGAATAAAAAATGGATCAGCACTGGGATTTTGGTGCTATGCTTAGGTGCAGGGTATTATCTCTACAACCAAGTATATTCCGATACCATCCTTGAGGAAACTGAACTGGAAGTTTACGAAGAAGAGGAAGAAGACCTGGTTTTATTTGGCATTAATGCCAAGGATTTGGATGTCATCGAAGGAGTGGTCGGGAAAAATGAAACGCTTTCCTCTCTCTTGGCTCCTTTCAATATTCCTTTTCAAATCATCGACGAAATCGCCAAGAAATCCAAGGAAGTTTTTGATGTTCGTCGTATCGCGTACAATAAAAAATTCACCGTCTTAGCGGCAAAAGACTCTTCGCAAGCGCAATTTTTTATTTATGAGCCCAATCCATTGGAGTACGTTGTCATTAATTTTGAAGAAGTAGCCATCTACAAAGAAGAGCGTCCGATAACTTATCGTCCGGTAGAAATCGGAGGTACGATTACATCCAACTTATCATCTAACATGACAGGATTAGGGATCAGTTACGATGTAGTCGATCAATTTGCCGATTTATTTGGTTGGTCAGTTGATTTTAAAACCTTACAAAAAGGAGATGAGTTTAAGGTGATTTTTCAGGAAAAAGTAGTAGATGATATTGTTGTAGGTAATGGAGAAATTGAAGTAGCTTACTTCAAATATAAAGGAGAAGAATTTTTTGCCATTCCGTTTGAGCAGAACGGACAGGTTTCTTTCTTTGATCAGGAAGGGAATAGCTTCAAAAAAGCATTTTTAAGGGATCCAGTTAAATTTACAAGAATTTCATCCAAATATAGTCTTAACAGGTTTCATCCTGTTCAAAAGCGCTACAAGCCTCATTTGGGTACGGACTATGCTGCTAAAGAAGGTACTGAAATCCGTACAGTTGGAGACGGCACAGTGGTAGAGGCACGCTTTACGAGTGCTAATGGGAATTATGTTAAAATCAAACACAACGATACTTACACCACTCAATACTTGCACATGTCCAAGATTGCCTCAGGTATGAAGCCTGGTACCCGTGTCAAGCAAGGTCAGGTAATTGGGTTTGTTGGAAGCACAGGCTTAGCTACTGGACCGCATTTATGTTTCAGATTCTGGAAAAATGGGAAGCAGGTGGACTGGTTGCAGGAGAAGATCCCTCCATCCGAGCCTATTGCTCCTGCCAATAGAGCAGCTTTCGAGTTGGTCAAAGCAGAGAAATTAGGAGTCTTAGCAGCGATCCCTATTCAGTCAGAAGAGAAATTATTAGCGGATAATTGATTGATTAGCTGGATTATTGGTTTGAGAGTTATAAGAAATCCCTTGAGGTTTAAAAAGCTTCAGGGGATTTTTTGTGCTTAGGAGCGGAGAAGCAGAGAATGAATGGTTTTAGTTTTACATTCAAATACCAGAGGAATCCCAACAGAATTTAATGACTAGTCATTTTTTAGAGAATTGTACTTATCGGGCAACAATAATATAGAAGAATGAAGCAGAACTTGACACATATCGCAATTGTTGTGGACGACTATGACAAGGCAATAGAATTTTATACACAAAAATTACATTTTGACTTAATCGAAGACACTATGCTTTCGGAGTCAAAACGTTGGGTTTTGGTTAGACCGAAAGGTGCAAAGGAATGAGTCATTTACCTATGTAAAAAAACTAAATAAATACCCTGATCAGGGTATTTATTCGTTGGAGGGTATTGAGTAGGTTTAGGGAGATGAAAATACGGCTGAAAAATCAGACTTAGCAAGCTTCCGTAGGGCATATATGGGTGGGTTTTTCAGACATATATTTAAGTTGTGCACTATTCTAAAAAAGAAGAACCTAAGGATATAATGACGGAAATTTTGTAAATTCGTAAAAGGTTTAAAATCAAAATATATGTTTGCTACAATCGAAATTGATAGGAATAACCTGACGATAATGGGAGTGAAATTTTCTGATTTAAAGACATTAGAAAGCACGGCAAATGCTTTGGGAAGTAATATGTTTGAGGGTTTTAAACCTACGCCCAAAGGGGTTGAAATAATCAGGGATTATGTATCAGGAAAAATTTCATTAAGTGAATTAGTGAAGTTTGCGGAAGAAAGGGCTTATGTCTGATTCCTATAAGTACATAGATTTTGATTATACTTATGTAGACCCAAAAACAGGAATTTTAAAAAATATTCCGGGAATTACAGACCCAGATGTATTACTTTTTGTTGAAAGTGGAGCTGTGACAAAACGACTTCAGGAACTTTACAACAATCCCATTAAGATTAAAGGAATTGAAAACCTTTTTGATATTCACAAGCATTTGTTTCAAGACATATATGTCTGGGCTGGCAAAAAGAGGGTTGTGGAAATAAGTAAAGATGGAAAACAATTTTTTCCCACCACCCATTTTGATAATGCCAGTAGCTACATTAATTCTTTAATAGCTGACTACAAGAAAATTCGAAAAAACAGAAGAAAAGAATTAGCAGAGAAGTTAGCCGAAATTTTAGATAATGTAAATTATTTTCATCCCTTTAGAGAAGGTAACGGACGTGCACAAAGAGAGTTTTTAAGGTTATTGGCCTTGGAAAAAGGGTTGATTCTGAACCTAAACCCTCCGGACAATAAAAGTGTGTTTGAAAGATATATGAAAGGAACAATAGAGAGTGATTTAGAAATATTGAAAGAATTGATTTTTGAACTTATTGCCTCAAAAAAATGAAAAAGAACAGTGCATAACATCACCTTGGAAGACAGCGGGCGGTTCAGAGTAACTATGAAAATCAGTATCTTTAAGAAGTTAGGAGTAGACTGGAAGAGAACGGCTCCGAATGCCCGCCGTCTCCAAGCTGAGGACCGTTGACAGAAGTGTAGCGCTGTTCAGAGCTGGTTTAGCTATGGGGATTAAACGATTGGAGTGGATGGTATACCCTGAAGTATCTTTACCAATGAATCCGATGATCTTGACCACTTTTTTTGATCAGTTATCAGTTGCTTTAGGGTATAACTTCCATCGGAAAGCATGGAGTAAAAAACGATCACTATCCATAAGTAAAATAGATCATTCGTCACCGGGACCATAGTATGGCCTTACTGACAATCTTCAAAACATGGCGTATGATGTTATGAGTAAAGAAATGAGTCATTTACCTATGAAAATAACTAAATAAATACCCTGATCAGGGTATTTTTTTCGTTGGAGGGTATTTAGTAGGTTTAGGGAGATGAAAACATAGCTGCAAAAATCAGACTTCACGAGCTTCCGTAGGGTGTATATGGGTGGGTTTTTCAGACATATAAGTAAGTTACCAGCAAGCCTATAGAACACACAAATACAAGTGAAAAGTGTAAAAGGACATAATTTTATGAAACGGACATTGGATTAATTAACTTTGAGCAAAAAATGAGAAAATACCCATTATATGACCTTGACGATAAGGAATTTGAGAATTTAACTACACTGTTATGTAGAAAGATTCTTGGCGAAGGCGTTATTCCATTTGCACAAGGGACAGATGGTGGCAGGGATGCTAAGTTTAATGGGAAAGCAAATTTATTTCCAAGCGAATCAAAACCTTGGGAGGGTAAAATAGTAATACAAGCTAAACATACGAATAAAATTAACGCTAGCTGTTCAGATAGCGATTTTCAGCGAAGATTGAAAAACGAAGTTTTACCAGCAATTGAAAGACTTAAGGAAATTGATAAAATCGAGTATTATCTATTGTTTACAAATTCAAAACTTACAGGCAAACAAGACGAAAAAATTGAAGATTTGATTGATGCTAATACAGGGATTCCCAATGTAATTATTGCAGATGAAAAAATTCAGATGTGGCTTCAATCATATCCTGATATTGTAAAAGAAGCAAAACTTCAAGATTTATTGAGACCACTTCAATTTGACGAAAGTGATTTAAAAAGCGTAATTGAGGCATTTCACAAGTATTTGCCATCAACCGATCCGCTTGACAAAAATATTGTTGACTTCAGTTATGTAGATATGGCGAAAAAAAATGAATTGAATAAACTGAGTAAAGATTATTTTGATAATGTGATGCAAAGACATTATTCTCATTTTGAATCAATAGATTCTTTTTTGAAAGACCCTATAAACAAGCCGTTGAAAGAACAGTTTGATGATTTAGTTGACGAACTTAACGCTAAGATAACAATCTATCAAAATGATTATTTTGCTTTCGAAAGGTTGCTTGATGAATTATATGACTATGTCATTTCGAATAACAAAGAGTTTTTTGGTTCAGGAAGGAAGAGGTTAGTAAGAGTCTTTATCAACTATATGTATTGTAATTGTTTTATAGGAAAGAAAGTAGATGCTTAGACCAGATAAACATACCGACATAAAATATTCAATTGTCTTTCTTTCAGCAGTAATGATGAAAGAAATACTAGATAGTGGAATTATCAAATATGATGATTTAAAAAGCAGTCTTGTCGATAAAATCGGAAAAGGCATTACCGAAAATTACGAATACACCCTATCGTACCTCTTTATGCTTGGCAAAATTGAGTATGTAGATAAGTTAGATTCAATAAAAGCAATTCAAGGATGAAACTTGTAAAAATATATGCTAATAAAAATTTCAAGAATATTGAATTTGAACCTGAATTCAATGTTGTTATTGCTACAATATTTGAAAAACAAAAGAAAAAAGACACCCATAATCTTGGCAAGACCTCATTAATTCACGTAATTAATTTCATTCTCCTTGGTTCGTTTAACAAAAAAATATTCGGGAATAAAATTTTTAATGGCGTTGCTTTTTACGGTGAATTAGCTTTAAATAATGGCAGCTATTTGATTATAAAACGAGAAATAGATACGAATACAAAAATTTCTTTTAAAATTAATGATACAAAAACTAAGGGCTTTTTAATTCCCAAGAATTGGGATGACGAAAACTTAGCCTTTGATAAAGCTCGAAAAAAACTTAATGAACATCTTGGATTTGATGTTGTACCAAGCTACGACTATAGAAAGTCTATTACCTATTTTCTAAGAACTCAACAGGACTACTTAGACGTTTATAAACTAGATAAATTTAAAGGAAAGCATATTGATTGGAAACCTTTCGTATTTGAATTGCTCGGTTATGATAGTAATTTGATAATTAAAAAACTATCGCTAGAAGAAGACATTGACAAGAAAAAAGAAATCATCAGGATTTTAAAAGATGAAGCTAGGATTAATGTAAATGACCGTGATAAACTTGCTGGTTTGCTAGACATAAAAGAGCTGGAGGTTAATGAAGCTAAATCAACCATTGATAAATTTAATTTTTTCCAACAAGACCAATATATAAATAAAGAACTCATTGAGAGTCTAGACAACCAAATACAAATACTAAGTACTGATAGATATAGAATAGCTTACGACATCGATAAAATTGAAAAATCATTAGCAAATATTTCAGAACAAATAAATATTGAAGAACTCCAAAAACTTCATAATGAAGCACAACTTCTTTTCCCGGTCGAACTTAAAAAATAGTTTTCAGATTTACTTAAGTTTAACGAAGCAATTTCAAGAGACAGAAAAAGATATTTAAGTGAAAATCTTCAAACCCTTAAAGCTGAATTGATTTCTGTTAACAGAGAATTAAAGATTTTGGAATTGGAGAAAAGCGAGAAGCTATCTTTTCTTACGGAGAAAGATTCTTATATCAAATTTAAAGAGTATCAGAAGAACTTATCAAAGATAGAGGCGGAAGTAGAGCGTATTAAAGATAAAATAGCCGCAGTTGATCAGTCTATAGAAATTGAAAAAGAAATTTCGAAAATTCAGCAGGGTGTGGAAAAATCTGTTAACGAAATCCGTGAAGCAGTAAATAAAAGGAAACACGCTGACATCAATAGAATATTCAACTCGATAATAACAGATATTTTAGGTGCCAATGCACTTATATCTATTGTACAAAATAAGCAGGGTAATATTGAATATAGTGCTGACTATCAAAACCCGAGTGATTTGAATACAACTTCGGAAGCACAAGGTACTACATATAAAAAGTTGCTCTGTATGGCTTTCGACCTTTCATTAATAATACATTATTCAAATAACTCATTCTTCCGTTTTGTATATCATGATGGTATTTTAGAAGGTCTTGACAATCGAATTAAGATACGCTTACTAAACAAGGTCAAGGAAATATGTAGGGATTACAATTTACAATACATTTTATCATTGATTGACTCAGACATTCCTACAGAGGAATCTGGTATGAAGTATGAATTTTTGGAAAGTGAAATTTGCTTGGAACTAAACGATAAAGATGATTCAGGTAAATTGTTTCTTCATAGTTTTTGATTTAAGACACAAGAACGCCAGCTGGTAACAGCACCTACCCAAAAGTGGCGGTTCAGTGGTTAAATCAAGCTTTCCCGAGAAATCGGGACAAGTCGTGCTTCTATCAAAGTTTCCCGCTTTTGCGGGACAAGTTATGCTTGGTTGACAGTGTAGTGCTTCGAAATCGCCACCTTCGGGTAGCCGCAAACCGTTGACAGAAGTGTAGCGCTGTTCAGAGCTGGTTTAGCTATGGGAATTAAACGAATGCTGTGCCCAAACCATCTTTACCAATCAATCCGATGATCCTGACCACTTTATTTTGATCAGTTATGAGTTACTTTAGGGTAGCACTACCACCGGAAAGCATGGAGTAAAAAACGATCACTATCCATAAGTAAAACAGATCATTCGTCACCGGGACAACAGCATGGCCTTACTGACAATCTTCAAAACATGGCGTATGTTGTTATGAGATAAAGGAATGAGTCATTTACCTATGTAAAAAAACTAAATAAATACCCTGATCAGGGTATTTTTTCGTTGGAGGGTATTTAGTAGGTTTAGGGAGTTGAAAATACGGCTGAAAAAATTAGAATTCACGATTTTCCGTAGGGTGTATATGGGTTGGTTTTTCAGGTGGATAAGTAAGTTGTAAAACATTTAATCAAACCAACAAACTATGAACGAATCGACTGAAATTTTTGATAGTAAACTGAATGAAATTGACCATTATCAAAGGTTTCCTTCAATGCTACCTTTTGTCGGGAAAAATTACGGAAAAAACAATTCACCGAAAATAATGCTGATTGCTGAAAGTCATTATTTACCACCAAAATCGACAATAAGCAAAAATCCCGAAAAATGGTATAGTTCCACACAAGCGGACTTATCCGATGAAGAAATTGCATGGATAAACACAAGGGTCATACTGAAAGGAAACTGGAAACCAGCTGGACATATGATATTCAGAGAACTGAATACTCGAATGTCTGAATTTATGAAAGTTGAGGAATTTAGAGCTATGACAAACGTAGCTTTTATGAATGGCTTTCAAAGACCAGCACCAGAAACTGGGGATTCAATAAAGAACTTTTGTAAATCAATTGACTATACAATTGGAGCAAAAACAATTAATGAAGTTGTGAAAATTATAGAACCTGATTTAGTAATTTTTGTATCTAAACTATCTTGGGACAAATTGAGGTGGAAAATTCCAAAATATGAATCAGGAGTAAGATATGAATTTGTATGCCATCCTGGAACAGGTGGACGATACTGGCACAACAAAAAATATGAACACGGACTTAAAAAATTCAAATCATTGATTGAAAATGAAATAAATAAAAATGCTTTACAACAACGCATATAGCTTATGGAGGGTGAACGGCTACCAGCAAGGTTTTCGCTTTGTAGCTAGCTTTGGTTTTGGGAGACAGGAAAGCGCTTCGAAACCGCCACAAGTCATATGCAAACCGTTGACAGAAGTGTAGCGCTGTTCAGAGCTGGTTTAGCTATGGGGATTAAACGAATGCTGTGCCCAAACCATCTTAACCAATCAATCCGATGATCTTGACCA
>NZ_BMYF01000013.1 GCF_014652135.1 Mongoliitalea lutea | reverse complement strand
ATGGCATAAGCGTTCTGTATTTAAAGGTTAAGGTTGAAATTCTTCCTTTAATATACGAAATTTAGCTTATGCCTATTTTTCAAACATAATACCTTTGCGTGAACCCTTTTTTAATGCATTTGTACCCCAATCCGCGTCTCCTATATCACCATAAAGAAAAACACCAAAGCCACCGCCAATACCAATATCATCTTTTTCGCTTTTTCCTGGAGTTCTTCGGCTACTTTGCGCTGACGCATGACCATCACGGCAATGCTAAGTCCAAAAAACTGCAACAGTATTCCTACTCCATTTACCGGGTCCATGGGTACATTGGTAAAGGGGAAGTTTTTGTTAATCAAAGGAATCAGGCAGATGACAATACCTGTGATACCAAATAAGAAGGAGCGCTGTAATAGTAATCCGGAGTCTTTTTCTTTCCAGTTCATGGAGTGATGTGTTGTTTTCGTGTCTGTAAATAACGCTCCATTTCCTGACGCGTTAGGGTGTTGAAGGTTTTTTCTTTGGTCAGCCCGCCTTTGCGTGCTACCAAGACCCCATATTTCATATCCAAATACCCATCCATCTCATGCGCATCAGGATTGATGGAAAGCATGACCCCCTTTTCTAGGGCGTATTGGATCCATCGCCAATCCAAGTCCAAGCGCCATGGGTGGGAGTTGATTTCGATGACTACGCCATTGGCCGCACAGGCATCTATGATGACCTTATGGTCGATAGGGTAGCCTTCTCTTCTCAATAACAACCTCCCAGTAGGATGTCCTAGGATGGTGGTGTAAGGGTTTTCAATGGCTTTTAATAAACGGGCCGTGGCCTTTTTTTGATCCATGCTCAAGGAAGAATGGATAGAAGAGACGATAAAGTCGAAACTTGCCAGAACCTCGGTTGGGTAATCCAAACTCCCATCCAATAAAATATCACTTTCGATTCCTTTGAATATTTTGAAAGGAGCCAACTCTTTGTTGAGTGCATCGATTTCCTGATGTTGCTGCTGCACCCGATCAATGTCCAAGCCTCCTGCATAGGAAGCTGTGCGGCTGTGATCGGAAATCCCTAGATACTCGTATCCCAAAGCCTTGCAGTGCTCAGCCATTTGGAGAAGGCTATGTTTGCCATCCGAATAGGTAGAGTGATTATGCAAGATACCTTTCAAATCAGCAAGGGTAAGAAGTTTATCCAATTGTCCATCTTTGGCAATATCAAACTCAAAAAAACCATCTCTTAATTCTTCGGGAATAAAGGGCAGGTTTACTTTTGTGTAGAACGCTTCCTCAGAGTCCACTTCGGAGTTGCCCTGAATCGTCTCGGCCAAGGTTACATTGTTTTCTAGAGGATAAAGTAAATGCGCCTTCGATGCAGATCGGAGCATTTTTTCGCTGATAAATCGATTTGCGGATGAAAAATGGATGATCAGAGACACCTCAGGAGCGATGATTTTACCTCTCCATTTGAAAGGACTGGATTGTTGTTGGTCCTTTTCAATGTTTTCAAGATTGTCCAAGGTTTGAAGTGCTGCTTTAGGTTCGTCATTACCAACCAATAGTTCTATGGTATCGATGATTTCCATTTTTCGGGCAAAATCCCCCACAAAGGCAATCTTAGATACTCCAAGCTTCTCCTTTACTTCTTCCAACAAAGCTTCAGCACTGCCTTCAATATCTGCATACAGCCATTTTCCTTGATTAGCCGCCTTAAATTCTAAGGCTTGAATAATACTTTCTTGGGTTTTTTCTCCAAAACCTTTGGCCTTCGCTACTTGTCCTGATTGACAGGCCTCCATCAGTTCATGAGTAGAGGTAATATTCAACTCATCCCACAGGATTTTTACCTTTTTTGGACCTAAACCTTTGATTTCCAAAATCTCTAAAATACCCTTTGGCGTTCGCTGAAGCAAGTCGTCTAAGGTAGTGTGGGAACCAGTTTCTGCCAACGAAGCTATTACCTCGGCAATGCTTTTACCTATACCTTGGATGGATTGGAGTTCGGTAATGGATTTTCCTTCTATAGATACATCTCCTCGGTCAATGGTGTTGACTGCGGACTGGTAGCTTCGGATTTTGAAACTGTTCTCATCATGCAATTCCATCAGCTTGATGATCAATTTCAGGTGTCTAAGGATAGTTTTTTGGTCCAAAATGTGAAAAAGGTTGATTATATAGTAAGACAAATGTCATCAATTATTGTTTTAAAATGAAATCGATATAGTGTATCTTACCTACTTCAAAAATCGTTGTCTATGCAATACTGGCTAGTAAAATCTGAACCTGAGGAATATAGCTTTCAGGATTTGATGGGAAAAGAGGATGATATTTGGGATGGAATCCGCAACTATCAGGCCCGTAACTTCCTCAAATCTATGCAAATGGGTGATTTGGTGTTGTTTTACCATAGCGGAAAAGAAAAGGCAATCGTGGGGATCAGCAAAGTAGTGGAAGAAGCATTTCCTGATCCAAAAGGAGCCGATGGGAAAGGTTGGATGGCTGTTCGCCTTCAAGGCGTTAAAGCATTGACAAAACCGTTCACCTTGGCTACTATCAAGGAAGACCCTATCTGTGCAAGTCTACCTCTGCTCAAACAGAGTAGGTTATCTGTGATGCCTGTGGAAAAAGAAGTATTTGACCATATACTCGTGCAAACCCAATGAAAAAGACATTTATCACATGGATTTTGATTAGTTTGGCTTTTATCAGCCATGCGCAAATCACCTTTCTCAATAGGCATGAGGTGGAGGTCAAGTTCATGGAGAATGATTTTATGTTGATGGTGGAAGGTGATCAGGTAATTGGTTTTCGGACCTTGCCAGAGCGCGGTTTTAATTTAAAAACCAAATTACAGTTTTTTGTTGCCAATGAATCATTAAAAGCAGAACCCATTCATGAAGTTCTGCTCAAAGACAGCTACGATTTGGTAGGCTATGATATCGATGGAGGAATATTTTATGTCTTACTTCAAAAAGGAACTCCTTTTAGCACGGATAAATATTTAATTGCAATAGATATAGAAAGTAAGGAAGCTGAAGAAATTGATTTAAGCAAATTGTTGGGGATGGAGCTACAAGAGTTTGTGGTTTTTGGAGGAAGTGTGGCTTTGATGGGCTTGATAGAAAATAGGCCAGCAGTGCAACTTTTTCGGTTGGAAGATGGGAGTATTTTTACCTTGGAGGGAATATATTTCCGTGACAGTAAGATTTTGCAGGTGAGAAAAGACTCGGAATTAGGTCTGCTAGATATCTTGGTGTCCAAGCGTAATCGCTTCAAAGAAAAGCAACTCACCTTATTGAGTTTTGATAATCAGGGCAACAAGATGCGGGATATATTGATGCAGGATTCCGAAGATCGGGAAAATGAATTGGTAGAGGGGGTGCTTACTGGGATTCAAGATTATCAACAGCACATGCTGGGAACTTTTGGCCTACGAAGGAGAGAAGCTTACCGAGGCTTGTACATCTCTGAAATCAATCAATTTGGGGAGTATGAAATGAAAAAGTATACCATGGAGGACTTCCCCAATTATTATGCATATCTCACCGAAAAGCAAGAGTTAAAAAAGATCAGAGCGATTGAAAAAATCATTGAAAAAGGGAAAATACCTACCATTCGTCCTGTTTTTACGCTTCGGGAGATTATTCCAACACCTGAGGGTTTTTTGATATATACCGAAAACCTTACCATCAATAACCCTCGGTATGCAGCACGTGATGGGATGTATTCTCCCCAAGTGAATGCAAATCAACGGATGTTTTATGATCCGAATTTCATGGGAGGGCCTTGGGGTGTGCGGAATCCAGGCTTCCGCACGATGAATGCAATGACTCCTACCGAATACAGGTATCATGCAGCTTACATGATCTATATTCATCGGGATGGTAGAGTATTATGGGATAATGCGATCAATTTGTTTAATCATACCCGCGTGATTCCCGGTAAATATGGAGAGGTACACTTCGACGGAAATAAATTACATTTTCTTCACCTGAATGGGGTGAAAATTATAGCAACATACTTGAAAAATGGAGAAATGATTTTTTTGAATGAGGAGTTTGAGATTCAACTGATGGATGAAAATGCCCGGATTCGGGAAACAAAAGAAGAGTCCTTAGAGCTCCGTTATTGGTACGATGATTTCTTTCTGCTTTCGGGTAAGCAAAAGGTCCGTTTTATGGATGAAAATATGAAGGAAGCCACTCGGGATGTTTTCTTCGTGACCAAACTCAAAGTGGATGGAGAGCTTTTTAAGGGAGAGCAACAATCTAGAATGCTACGGAATGTAAAGTGAGGGGCTTACTTATGTTACCGAATAATTCGCCTATCCAAATTGAGTGGATACAATTTGATTGCTAGGGAAGGAAATAACTCAGCTAGTGGGTTAATGACAAGATTAAGGGAAGTGGGGTCTACAATGGAAGGAACAGCAAAGCCCAATCTCCCTTCCATCAAAAGTTTATTGCCAAAATTCATCGATACCTGAGTTGCCGGGAGGCTATTCCAACCGATAGGTAATTCGTCAATGTTTGGTATGTAAATGTGTTCGCTCGGTAAATCAAATTCGATGATTGTGTAAAGGATGTGTCGTTCCGAAGAGAAAAGCTCCGGATCAATGGTCAGTCTTTCCACTAATGCTACGGAAAGGCTAGCACCTGCATACAGGGCAGGAGTACCGGGTAAATTCCATCTGCCTCCATAGCGTTTGGCGCCTTCACCACTCGTATCAGCATAAGTTGTCAGCGCAATTCTATAAGCTTTCATCAACTTATACAGCAATACCATGCTGCAAGCGCATGATCTCAGACTTTAAGATGTCCAAGCCCTCGGATACATCTATCAAATCCAATGGCTTGCGATTACCAATAGAAAAAAGTGGGCGCTCCATCCATCTACGGAAACCTTCTAAGCCAAAATAAGAGATGCCCATAGCATATAGCTCAGCCAACTCAAACATCTTTTCTGATTGGATGGTGTCAAATACTTCTTTGCGCTGTATGGTCTTGGCAGAAATGCCCAATGCCCCTGCCAAGGTATTGTAATCTAATCCTGCTATCGCTTTGAGACTTTCGAAAGATTCCTTGCGGAGTCCATCTCTAAAAGTGTCAACCCGAGTCAATGGCTCATCAAAAAAGCCACTGTCCATATTAAGAATGGAGTCAATCGAGAACACCGCTTTGCCATAAGAAGCTATTGCAGGCTCGCTAACTTTTGAAGATTTTTTGGCCATAACACTAATCGGTAAATTGTCTTCTAATATAACGTAATTTGTCCAAAAAATCATTTCGTATAGGTGATTTTTTTTAATACTGACTGTTTAAACTTTATTGTGAATTTTGTGAAGACCATATTAATGCAAAAATCCCCAAACAGGATTGCTTGGGGATTTGTATATCAGACTAGGATTAATTATTTGGCGTAGCTTACTGCTCTCATTTCCCGAATGACAGTAATCTTGATTTGGCCAGGATACTGCATTTCCTTTTCGATCTTTTGGGAAATATCGAAGGATAGTTTGCTTGCTGTCTGATCATCTACATTGTCTGCATCTACCATGACACGCAACTCTCTACCTGCTTGCATAGCGAAGCACTTGTTGACTCCATCAAAACTCAAAGCAAGGTTTTCCAATTCTTTGAGTCGCTTGATGTAGCTATCCATGATTTCTCTTCTCGCACCCGGTCTGGAGCCTGATACAGCATCACATGCTTGTACTATAGGTGAGATCATGGTGGTCATCTCGATCTCATCGTGGTGAGCTCCGATAGCATTACAAACTTCTGGGTGCTCCTTATACTTTTTGGCCAACTCCATACCCAAGATTGCGTGAGGTAGCTCTGCTTCTTCTGGATACACTTTTCCAATATCGTGTAAGAGACCTGCTCTTTTTGCCAACTTGGCATTCAAGCCCATTTCAGCTGCCATGGTAGCACACAGGCGGGCTACTTCTTTAGAGTGATGCAACAAGTTTTGACCATAAGAAGAACGGAACCTCATACGGCCTACCATCTTGATAAGCTCCGGATGCAGGCCATGGATGCCCAATTCTATACAGGTTCGTTCACCGATCTCGACAATTTCTTCTTCGATGTTTTTCTCGGTCTTTTGAACTACCTCTTCGATACGAGCAGGGTGAATACGCCCATCCTGTACCAAGCGATGCAGGGAAAGTCTTGCAACTTCTCTTCTTACAGGATCAAAACCGGAAATGATGATGGCCTCAGGCGTATCATCTACGATGATTTCAACACCCGTAGCGGCTTCCAAAGCACGGATATTTCTACCCTCTCTACCGATAATTTTACCTTTGATGTCATCTGATTCAATGTTGAATACGGACACACAGTTTTCAATGGCGTGCTCGGTAGCAGTCCGCTGAATAGTATCCAATACAATCTTCTTAGCCTGCTTGGTTGCTGTGAGCTTCGCATTGTCCAAGATGTCTTTGATGTGGGAAGAAGCTTTGGTCTGTGCTTCATCTTTCAACATTTCCACCAATTGCTCTTTAGCCTCTTCTTTGGTTAGTCCAGCGATTTTTTCCAAGTCAGCGATACGCTGATTGGTCACGCGGTCTAATTCTTCTTTTTTTACTTGAACTGCATGCAATTGAGCCTGTAGATTTTCTTTTTTGGAATCCAATTCAGCTTCTTTTCGCTTAATTTGCTCCAATTCTTTTGAAAGAACTTGCTCTCTTTGCTTGATTTTGTTTTCGTTGGTGATGATGATGTTTTTCTTTTTGTTCATCTCATCTTCAAACTCCGATTTCAGCTTTAGATACTTTTCTTTGGCTTCTAATATACGGTCCTTTTTCAATGCTTCTGCATTGATTTCTGCTTCACGGACAATGCTTTTGGCTTTATCCCGTGCTTCATCTTCGATTTTCTTGCTATTGTTTTTTACAAGTACACTGGCTAATCCAGCTCCTACGGCAAGGCCAATGACGCCTGCTAGGATAATAAATAAAACGGTTGCTCCCATAGGTAATATATAGTTTATTACGCTACCATGAAGAGCTTAAAAAGCTACCAACTGAGATTGGTACGATAATTATAAAAGAGTTTCGAGCTGTTGATTGATGCGTTCTACGTTGGATTTTATCAATTCACTGTCTTCACTATTGATGAGGTTTTGCTCCATGGACTCAACTACTGCGTCAAATGCCACCATGGCCAACAAATCCTGCCTGTCATCCAAGCCAAACTCATCGCGGTATCTTTTGATTTTATCGTTAATCAACTTGCCTGCATGTCTGATTTTTGCTTCATCCTCTGCTTTCACCTTCATGGGGTACTCTCGATCCCCGATCTTGATTCTTATTGAAAGTGTTTCCATATCACTCAGACAAATAGGCGATTATATTGTCAATTTCCTGTATATAATTATTGATCTTTTCTCTCAATTCGGCAGACTCTAAGTCCTCTACCGGTATGCTGTTTACAAGTTTAGCGATTTTAATTTGATTTTTAAAATCCTCCAACGTACGTTCTTTCGCTTCCAGTTGATTTCTCAACGAAACTAACTCAGACTGCAAGGTCTCATTGTCTTTTTGAGCTTGCTGAAGTTTCTTTCCCAGCTGCTGTACGAGTTTCTCGGTACGTTGGAGTGATTCGTGAATCATATTATTTTCGGATGTATGCTCCTACTTCGTTTTCAAAACTTTGAATTAAGCGGGACATGGTCTTTTCAATTACTTTATCTGTCAAAGTTTGCTCTGTATCCTGTAAGTAAAAGCTCAATGCATAGGCCTTTTTACCTGCCTCGATTTTGTCCCCCTGATACACATCAAAGGCACCCATGCGCTGCAATAACTTTCCTCCGGCTTTCAAAGCTACCTTTTTGATTTGATCGTAGGAAACCTCACGGTCAATTACCAAAGAAAGGTCTCTTCTTACTTCGGGGAATCTAGAAATTTCTTGGAATTTTTTAAGCCCACTGGCTTTTTTACCCAATAAATCCCAATCCAATTCTGCGTACCAAACCTCTTGTTTTACTTCAGCTAATTTGGTCAAGGATTCCTGGACCAAACCTGCCGTTCCCAATATTTTTTCCCCTAGTTTCAATTCTAGGGCATAGTCAAATGGGGCTTCGTGAACGATAGCCGTGCTAGCATTGCTGATGCCTAATTTTTCCAGCAAAAGCTCTACTGCTGCATACAAATCTGTAAAGCTCAATTTTTTGGAAGGTTCCAGCCAGGTCTCTGCCGCTTTGTCTCCGGTCATGAAAAGGGCAATTTTTCTTCCCTCAGCATAGCCTTCGGATGTTTTCGCATACACCGTACCGAATTCAAATACTTTTAAGTCCTTTTGTCTACGATTGATATTATGTGCCAATACTTCCAAACCTGAAAACAACAAAGTCTGCCGCATCACCCCAAGGTCTTCGCTCAGTTTATTGAGAATTTCAACATTGTGAGCTGGATTTAAGAATCCTGACTTCTCTGCATATACAGGCTTGGTCAAGGAATTGGTGATGATTTCGTGAAAACCTCTCGAAGCCAATAATTCACTTAAGCGTAGTTGGAGTTTATTGAGGTCTTTGCTTGGATGCTCAGCTAGGTAGTCTGATTGTAGGTTTTCGCTCAACTCCACATTGTCAAATCCATAGATCCTTAAAATCTCTTCGATGACATCAGCCTCTCTAGTTACATCCACTCGATATGGCTTTACCTTTACCGTAATGTTTTTCTCTGTTTCTCCGATGTAGGAAATTTCCAGGGATTCCAAAATCTCCTTGATGGTCGATTTTTCAAGTTTTTTCCCAATCAGGCGGTCAATGTTGGCATAGCTTACCTCAATGACGCGGTCCTCAACGGCCTGTGGATACAAATCAATAACCGGTGAAGAAATTTCCCCACCTGCAATCTCCTTGATTAGCATTGCAGCTCTCTTCAATGCATACACAGGCATATTAGGGTCAGTACCGCGCTCAAAGCGGAAAGAAGCATCTGTTTTCAGACCGTGGAATTGAGAGCCTTTACGGATGATGTCCGGAGAAAAATAAGCAGACTCTAAGAAAATACTTCTTGTTTGTTCAGATACTCCCGAACCTTTCCCCCCAAATACCCCGGCAATACACAAACCGCCTTGCTCATCACAGATCATCAATTCCTCACCGGATAGTTTGCGTTCTTTCTCGTCTAAGGTGACGAATGGAGTGTCTTTTGCCAGTTTTTGGACGATAATTTTGCCTCCTTGAATTTTATCCGCATCAAAGGCATGCAAAGGCTGTCCCAGATCATGTAAAATGAAATTGGTGATATCAACGATATTATTGATCGGGTCTAGATCCAATGCCTTCAGGTAGTTTTGTAACCACTCCGGCGAAGGTCCAACTTTTACATTAGAAATTGTCAAACCTGCATAGCGAGGACAATCAGCTGCGTCTGCTACTTCTACAGGAATGATGCGTGATTCGTTGTCATGCTTGAAACCATCCACGGAATGCATGCAGATTTCTCTTCTTAAAAGTGCTCTGAGGTCACGTGCAACACCTAGGTGGGAGGCAGCATCAGCTCTATTGGGGGTTAAGCCTATTTCAAATACAAAATCATTGACAATATTGAAATATTCAGCAGCAGGTGTTCCATTAGGTAAATCTGTATCCAACACCATGATGCCAGCGTGGCTTTCTCCGATGCCGATTTCATCTTCGGCGCAAATCATTCCTTGAGATACCTCCCCACGGATTTTGGCTTTTTTAATTTCGAAAGGTTCACCCGTAACTGGGTAAAGCATACTGCCTTCTGTAGCAACAATTACTTTTTGTCCTTTCGCTACATTGGGAGCGCCACACACAATGGGCACTACATCCGAGCCGATGTCAACAGTCGTCAAGCTCAATTTGTCCGCATTGGGATGTCTTTCACAAGTCAGTACTTCTCCTATGACTACACCTTTTAGGCCGCCCTTGATGGATTCAAATTGCTCAATTCCTTCAACTTCCAGTCCACTACCTGTAAGCAAAGCTCCGATTTCCTCAGGACTTTCTTGAATGGCTATGTAGGTTTTGAGTCTATTATATGAAATTTTCATTTGTTCTGCTTTTCAAAATGATGCACAAATTTAAGATAAAAGCTGTAGGCAGGAAGCCTTGAGCCGAAAAAGTGTAGAATTTGAAAGCAGAAGGGTAGAAAGGTTGAATACCGGAGTATCTAGCCTTTCACATAATCCTTTTCCCCGGCCTCGATGGCTATTTCCAAGATATTTTCCCGCGGGGGCAGTGGACAGGCATATTCAGGATTGTATGCACAATACGGATTATAAGCCAAGTTGAAATCTATGGTGATGCTGTTTTTACCATCCTGCTTTAAGTTGAGGTAGCGACCTGCGCCATAGGTGCTTTCTCCACTTGTGGCATCTGCAAAGGCAAGGAAGAAATTCCTCTTATCCGTCTCTCGTGAGGCTTGTAAAAGTAAAAGCCGTACTTGTTGACCCTGAATCTGAAACTCCGCATAGGAGTGCTTGAGGTACTTTTCCACACTGCCATCAGTCATAGGGATTTCCAACATTTTACGGTCTTCTACAGGGACCATTTTGGCACGGATACGATAGGAGGGGTCGATTGGGAAGAAGTCCAATTCACCCAAAGCCTTTTTTTGGTCTTCCGTAAGTGGAGATTCAGCATTGAATCGAAGATATTTGTACTGTTTGTCTCGCTCTCGTTCAATGTTTTCAACGTAAACATCGTCATTGGAAACAAATTTCAACATGTATACAAATGCTATAGCGATAACCGCCAATACCCCAATTGTAATGATCGTTCGAGTTGTCATGAGTTACATTAATCCTTCATCGGCGAAGCTAAAATAGGCAACATCTGTGAATATCAGGTGATCGAGTACGGATACTTCCAGATTTTTGCCAACATCAACCAGTTTCTGTGTCAAACGACGATCCTGTTCAGAAGGTTTAACATTGCCTGATGGGTGGTTGTGGACCAAAATCATTCCATTAGCGGTGCATTCCAAAGCATATTTGAAGATGATTTTGGGATCTGCTACAGTGCCGGTGGTGCCCCCCGAGCTGATCAGCTGTTTTTTTATGACATAATTATTACGGTTCAAGTACAGGACATAAAAGTGCTCCACGGGTTCATCTAGCAAATCTGGCTTCATCAATTGCCATACATCTGAAGAGGAGGAGATTTTGAAACGCTTGGATTGTTCTGTTATCAATTTCCGCCTTCTGCCAAGTTCTAGCGCGGACACGATGGTGATGGCTTTTGCTTCTCCAATGCCTTTGAATTTTTTAAGATCCGTGATAGATTTTTTTGCCAATTCAGATAGGTCGTAATTACAGTGCTTGAGGATGTGTTTGGCTAAGTCTACGGCACTCAGAGATCTGGTGCCTGACCCAATTAGAATGGCCAAAAGTTCTGCATCGGACAAATGTGCTTTGCCACGAAGCAATAATTTTTCCCGTGGACGGTCATCTTCTGCTAAAAGTGAGATTTTGATCGAGTTGAATGCTTCCATAGTCCAAGTGGTTTTGATAATAAATCAAAAAACTATTGGATAAAAGTATAAACTGGACTAAAAATAAAAAAGCCCTGACATCGCTGACAGGGCAATTTAAACGTTTAAGTTTATATTAGGCTAATGCATTAACCATCTTAGTCAACTTAGACTTCTTGTTAGATGCATTGTTCCTATGAATGATGTTCTTCTTAGCAAGTTTGTCAATCATGGATGTTACTGTTTTCAATAACTCCTGAGCCTCAGCTTTATCAGTTACATTTTTCAGCCTTTTGATAAACGTACGAGTCGTTTTGTGCTGATATCTGTTTCTCAATCGCTTGGCTTCGTTTGCACGGATTCTCTTAAGTGCGGATTTATGATTTGCCATATCTTTATTTACTTAAATTCTTTTGATACACCCCAATTCTAAACGGAGTGCAAAACTAATACAAATATTTTTAACTGCAAAGGGATTTTCAAACAAAACCTTGTTGAGTATGAAAATCATATGTGATTCTAGTATTCCCGCCGAATGCTGCAAAGGTAGTGTTTTTCAAAGGATTCAAACAACCTTCTCTCATAAAATTTAAAATTCATGCCGTATTTCCACGATTTTGGCCGTATGACCTTGAGTTTGCAAAGGAAAAGTAGAAAGGGTTTGAAAATTAGTCGATTAATTAAACGTTTAACTTGTGCCCATTTCATGGAATCTCTTGTGTATTCACGTAGCTTTAAGCATGTTTTATTTGATGGTTTAACGTTGGTACTGCCTGTCTATGAGCGATCGTTGGAAAAGAAAGTTGATCCAAGTAATACTATTGGTGTTATTGTTAGTGAGTGTAGGGGAATGTTATGCATGGGGCTTTTTTGCGCATAGGAGAATTAATAGACAGGCCGTATTTTCCTTGCCACCGGAGATGTTCGGGTTTTTCAAGTACCACATTGATTATATTACCGATAATGCGATCAATCCCGATAGGAGAAGGTATGCGGTGCTTGGGGAGGCCGAAAAACATTACATTGATGTGGAGGCTTATGGAGATAGTGCACTTTATAAACTTCCTCGTTATTGGCATCAAGCTTTGGAAGTGTATGAGGAATCTCACCTTAGAGCACATGGCATAGGCCCTTGGAACGTGTATCATGTTAAGCTCCAATTGACCAATGCTTTTTTGAAAAAAGATAAAAAAGCCATTCTACGACTTGCCGCGGATTTAGGGCATTACATCGCGGATATGCATGTACCCCTGCATACCACACAGAATTATAATGGGCAATTGACCAATCAACATGGGATTCATGCGTTTTGGGAAAGTAGGATTCCTGAGCTTTTGGTAGATGAGTATGATTTTTTTGTCGGGCAGGCGATGTATATAGAAAGACCACAGCTCGCGATTTGGTCCGCAGTTGAGGGAGCTCATGCTGCTTTGGATTCAGTCCTTCGATTTGAACGGGAGCTTACCGCTCGCTTTGACAAGGATAAAAAGTTTACCTACGAGGAAAGGGGAGGTATCAATACCCGTTTACATTCCCGTCCATTTACTTTAGCGTATCACGAATTGTTAGACGGTCAGGTTGAGCGGCAAATGCGGGCAGCCATCAAACTGGTGGCAGATTTTTGGTACACAGCATGGATTGATGCAGGTCAGCCGGTTCTGGGAGATTTATTGGACATCAAAGAACAGTTGCCTGAGGAAAAGTTTGACACCAAAGACCCACTGCCTGTGAGGGAGCATGAAGGGCTTGTGCTCTCGCTGAATGCGCTGAATTGGCGGAAAGGTAGAGAGGATATTGGTTGATATTGGGATAGGAGAGATTATTTGAGATAGATGGATGAAATAAATGGGAAAAAGTTTGAAAATTAATTGATATTAATTTTCAAAAATTCATTGGGATTAGTTTGGTTCAACTTTTAATTTTTTGAATACTATCTTTGCAATAAATGAGTGAATTATGGAAAAAATAAAAATCGTGTTGTTGGTACTTTTTTTGAATGGTTTGTTTTTTAAGTGCATTGCGCAAAATAATCAACATGTCATTTTAATTTCTCTCGATGGCTTTCGATATGATTACGTGGAGCGTTTTCAACCCGAAAACCTGAGTAAGTTCATAGCCTCGGGAACTGCTGCGGAAGCATTGATACCCTCTTTTCCGACCAAAACTTTTCCCAATCATTACAGCATCGCTACAGGGATGCGCCCGGAAAATCATGGCTTGGTGGATAATTCTTTTTATGACCCTTATAAAGACCAAGTATATAATATTCGGGATCGTAGCATTGTAGAGGATGGCTATTGGTATGGAGGGACTCCGATTTGGGTGCATGCAGAAAAGAACGGATTGACAACAGCTTCTTACTTTTTCGTTGGATCGGAAGCTCCTGTACAAGGTATTAGACCAACCCATTATTTCAATTACGATGGGAATGTGCCGAATCTGACGAGAATTGCTAAGGTTTTTGAGTGGTTAAATCTTCCGGAAGATGAAAGGCCACGCTTGATCACCATGTATTTTTCTGATATGGACGATTTCGGACATCGCTATGGCCCGAGTAATGATGTGGAGGTTGGGAAGCGCTTAGAGAAACTCGACCGGGAATTAGGAGCATTATTGGAAGGAATCAAAAGTTTTGATTTTGATGTCAATGTAATTATTGTGTCAGATCATGGGATGGCAGACGTTCCAAAAAACCAATTGGTAAACTTGGATGATATTACTGAGGGTATCAACGGCAGGGTAGTGAACAATGGAGCGCTAGCTCATGTGTATTTGGAAAATCCAGCGGAAGTTGATGCAGTGTTAAAGCAGTTGAATGCCCAAGAAGCTCCTTTCAAGGCGGTGAAGGTAGAAAATCGGGAGTACTACAAAACTCTTGATTTGTATCAAGAGCGCATTGGTGATATTCTAATCCTGCCTGAATTGGGCTATTACCTGACCACTCCATCAGGGATGATGAGTTATCAGAATCGTTCTGCTATGTTTAAAACGGATGTTTTTGGTGAGCATGGGTATAGCCCGGAATACCAAGAAATGCACGGGATATTTTATGCGGCAGGACCAATGATACAAGAGGGTTTATCCATTCCAGCTTTTGATAATGTTCATGTGTACCCTTTGATCTGTATGTTGTTAGGATTGGAGGTGCCGGATTATATTGATGGGAACTCGGAGGTTTTAAAGCCTGTTCTTCAATCAAAATAATCCAAACGTATGAAAAGACAGCTTTCAACTCGGGAAGATGTTCAGTTTTTGGTGAATAGCTTTTATGCCCAAGTGCGGGAAGACGCAACCCTCGGAAGAATATTTAATAGGATTGTTCATGATTGGCCAACACATTTGGAACGATTGGGAGACTTTTGGGAGATGGTCTTGCTACAGTCGGGACCTGGGGCTGGCAAGTTTAGCCCTGTTCCCGTTCATAAAGAAGTGGATAGAACTTTTAATCGCCAACTCGAACAAGCGCATTTCGAGCATTGGCTGGGCTTATGGTTTGGTACAGTAGATACTTATTTTGAAGGAGAGGTGGCAGATTACGCCAAAGAACACGCCGGAAGGATGGCCCAAATTTTATTTTTTAGAATAATGGAAGGCAGGGCTCAAGACTAACAATTTTCATTCAAAAGGGTTGATAGGAAAACCCATTTCAACTGATGCAAAAACTCACGCTTATTTTTCTGATTGTTGCTTTATCTGCTTGTTCTCTTAAGCGGGTGGAGCGCTTCAAAGACATTACCTACTTAACAGCATCAGATTCGCTTCCCGAGAAAAAACTTAACGTGTTTAAGCCTAAAAAATCGAAAGATGCACCTGTCTTATTATTCATTCATGGAGGGAGTTGGGATTCTGGGGACAAAGAGATTTATAATTTTCTAGGAACTCGTTTTGCGAAAAAAGGAGTAGTCACAGTCATTATGGATTATCCCTTGAGTCCTGAATATCAAGTGCAGTCTATGGCCTTGGCATCAGCTCAGGCAGTTAATTGGATGCATGAATCCATTGAGGAATACGGGGGAAGCAAAGATCGTATTTTTGTATCTGGACATTCTGCCGGTGGACATTTAGCCAGTTTGATAGCGGTAAATAACAAGTATTTTGATCAATTGGGGGTATCTAACCCTATCCAAGGCGCGGTGCTGATTGATGCCGCCGGTTTGGACATGAAGTGGTTTTTGGAGCAGATGAATTATGAACCGGGTACATCCTACAATATTCCATTTACGGACTCACCTGAAGTTTGGGAAGAAACCTCGCCTATCTACCACCTAGATGTCGAAGACCCTCCATTGCTAATTATGCTTGGTGGTCGTACACTTCCAGGTAACACCCTTACTACGGAACGTTTTATGGAGGCTCACAAGTCATTTGAGCCTAATCCCAAGTATATTTTTCAACCACGGAAAAAGCATAAAGGGATGATTGTCCAGTTTATTTATACACCTAACAAAGTCTATCGGGAGATTTTAAAGTTTATGGGGGAGTGAGATTCTAAGGGTTAGGAGCTGATTTCTTTTTTGCCCTCCATAGGATAGCCAAGCTTATGGGTACGAATGCACCTGAAATGATGTTTGCTGTAAGTGAGACAGTAGGAACATCCCCACTATTGTTTCCAATTCCCCAAAATGCCCATGATGCCACCAAAGGAATAGCCATACTTTCAAATTTGAGTCCCATCAGCACATAGATTGTTGCTGCTATTAATAAAATTCCCACGGAGACCACAGCGTAGTCTAAAAAGGATAAGTTAAATGTGCTTATCCAAATACTGATATTGAGAACTGTTGCAGCAATTACCCAACCCGTATAGATCCGCAGGCTTGTTTGGCTGAAAAAGTTTAGACTAAAAAAGGGATTTGTATTCAAAGAGGAAGTTCGGATGGTAAGTGTGACTAAACTAATGAGTAAGGCAATGATGATCAGTACGGAAACAAAAATCATTTCAGAGGTCCAAAAGTAAATCCAAGCAGCATTGAAGATATTGCTTAGGATAAACCATGCACCTAGCTTCTCTGATATATTCTGCCCTTTGGACCGTATAGCTTCTATGATAAGCTGAATACAAAGAATGCTTAGCCCCAGATAGATCAATCCCCAAATTGCAAATGTGAATCCTGCAGGTGTAATGTCTACACTGTAAATTGCACTGATTTCTCCCACGCTTTTTCTTCCGTCAAATCCAGTGGAAAAGAGGTAATTCATAAAAATAGTGAGACCAAAGCTTAGGAGATTGGCTACTAGCAGAACTTGATTTTTCATAAGTTTAAAATAGTTTTTTGAAATATAAGAAAAATGTCTTGAAAGCTGTTTCGAATAATTCCACTTGGATGTTATATTAAACTAAGCAGGAGTTTCTATATTGGGTATTCAATCAATAGAACTCTTTGTTATGAATTTTTATCTTTTGAGAGCAACCTTGGTGCTCATGATGCTATTTTCTTGGTTTTCTTTGCTTGCTCAAGTGCAGCAAGCGACTATTTTTGAAAATGTGCGTGTATTTGACGGGCAGTCCAATAGGCTTTCAGGCCCACTCCATGTCTTGGTAGTGGGTAATAAAATCGAGCGTATCAGCGCTGTGCCCATTACCGATATAACCGATGCAATGAAGATTATAGCTGATGGGAAGACGCTGATGCCAGGATTAATAGATGTGCATGTGCATCTGACTTTTGGAGCCTTGACTATGAGAGAAATGATGTCGCCCATGTTTTCAGAGGGAATGATGATGGAAAAGGTAGCCGTCAATGCTGAGAAAATGTTGATGCGTGGCTTTACCTCGGTCAGGGATGCCGGTGGTCCGATTTTCCCATTAAAGATGGGGATCGACACGGATAAGATCAATGGTCCTCGGGTGTGGCCATCAGGAGCTACGATATCCCAAACTGCGGGTCATGGAGATTTTAGAACGCCTGAGGAGCGATCCCGTAAATTCTTCGGCGAACCTTCCCGTGCCGAACGCTTCAATGCCACATTTATAGCAGATGGAAGGGATGAAGTATTGACTGCGGTGAGGGAAAATCTAAGATTTGGTGCTAGTCAAATCAAGTTAATGGCCGGAGGAGGGACATCTTCTGCCTATGATCCGGTAGATGTGACGCAGTATACTTTTGATGAGATGCGTGCAGCTGTGGAGGCAGCTGAAGATTGGGGCACGTATGTCATGGTTCATGCCTACACGCCCAGAGCTGTGCAGAGAGCTATTAAAGCGGGGGTAAAATGTGTGGAGCATGGGCAATTACTGGATGCTAAGACCTTGAGATTGGTAAAAAGAAAAGGAGTTTGGTTGAGTACCCAAAATTTAGTAGAAAGTACGCCCGAAATGGACCAACTTCGATTAGAAAAGCGTAGGCCTGTTATTGAAGGGCAATCAAAGCTATGGCCTATGGCAAAAAAGATGAAGTTAAAAATTGCTTGGGGCACGGATTTCTTGTTTGAACCTGAATTGAATGAGCAGCAAAATGCCTATATACTTAAACTTCAACAATGGTTTAGCAATGCCGAAATATTGAAAATGGTCACCCATGATAACGCTCAATTGCTTCAATTATCAGGTTTGCGAAGTCCTTATCCAGGCAAATTGGGGGTAATAGAAGTAGGAGCTTTGGCAGATGTGATTTTGGTAGATGGGGATCCTTTGGCGGATTTGTCGATAATTGCCAATCCTACCGAGAAATTTAAAGTGATTATGAAAGATGGCAATCTGTATAAGTATATTATGGATTGATATTTTCAAATACAGAGCTTAAATCCAGTTCAAATCCCTTCACAGCTTGTGAATGGGCAATGTCACCCATGGTCAATAACTTAGAAGCTTGATATTGCCCGTTTACCAGCGTGTATATCATCAAGGTACATTCTACTGGTTGTACAATCCAGTATTCCAATACACCAGCTTCTTGATAGACATCATATTTGTGCTTCAATTCCTTTTGGTTGTTTCCAGGGGATAAAACTTCGACTATCAGGTCTGGAGCGCCCACACAACCCAATTCATCAATCTTGGAAGGGTCGCATACTACGCAAATATCGGGCTGCACTACTGTATCGATGTCCTCATTTTTTCTAGATTTTACCGGAAGACGTACATCAAAAGGTGCCACAAACGCCTCGCAAGTTCTTGAATTGAGAAAGTTTGAAAGTGTAATAAAAATTTTGCCAACTGCCCTTTGATGATTAACTCTAGGAGCAGCTGCATGCTTAAATACTTTTCCTTTGATCAATTCCACCATTTCCTCCATCTGCCATGTTAAGTAATCAGCATAAGAGGATTTGCCATATTCACTGATTGGCTCATTGGTTTTTGAAATTTCTTTATCCTGCTCCATTGTGTGAAGTTACTGAAAATGAGTTAAAAAATTATAGAATCCTCTTGTTGGTATATTGATGACAATCTCAGCGGTACCCTGTCTTAAGGGAGATGGGGATTCGGCGCAACTGTTGACCAGTAGGGGTAGGATTGTAATCCAATATAATTTGAGTCTTTTTATGTTACGGGAACGTCATAAAAGGAATAAACGCCACAAATGGAGGGTTAATGTTATGTTTTCCAGTAAATTAGTGTCAATTGCCGAGTATTCTTGTGTTCCTCTGCAGCTGGCGTATAAACTAAGATATCAAATTTATTTTGATTCTTTTCTTTCAAATAAAACCGCATTATAGCCTTCTGTAACTATCAACCTATTGCCTATGATTGGAATAGAAGAAATTGAAAATCCCTGTTGGGGACTATAACTTTTGGAAAAAATAAAGTCTCCTTCAATGATCAGTTTATTTACGATACTAGAAAGAGTGTCTTTAGGAGCAACTAGTAAATAGGAAGGGTTTTGCTCCAAAATTTTGAAAACTGTTTCATCTTCAGGGAGTTTTGATACTTCGAATGAAACCAATTGGTTATTATTTTTGACCAGAGAATAATAAAATACGAAAGGAGCAATGACAACTTTATTGGACTCTAAAGAAGATTGGACGAAGTTATTGATGCCTTTGGTGTTTCTTTGGTCATAAGAGCTAAATATGACTAGATTTTTCAAAAAGAAAACACTTAAGAAAACAGCTATACAGCCTAGCACACCAATCCTGATTATTTTGCTTTCTAGAAAACTTGAATTTATTCCAATTAGAATAAATGGTACTACCATAGCTCCATATGGACCAATCTCTTTTACAAAAAGAGAAAAAAACAAATAATTTACTAATGCAACGAATAATTTTGCTGTTACATTTTTTTTTACGACACTTAAAATTAATGCAATAATCAAGAGTAAGCTTAGGATATCCTCAAGGTGACCTCGAATAAATGAAACTCCGACATGTTCTGAAGTAGATGAATCAGAAATGATTTCTTGAATTACATAAAGAGAAGAACCTGTTGTGAAAAAACTCCAAGAGAGAAAACTGCCAATTACACATGCAAATGGTAAAAAACTGTAAAATATTAGTTCAATTTTTTTTCTTGGGTTTTGTGAAATATTTTTTAGAAAATATACATACACCCCTGGAAATAAAAAGGCAACCCGAGGGGTTGTTAGCACGGCAATAGAAAACCAAAAAGAAACCCAAATTGAACTTTTAAGATTAAGTGCTTTTCCTTGAAAAAACGGGAAATACCCAACCAAGCAAAATAAAACACTTAATAAATCCATTCGACCACTATGAGAATTTTGGATGAATAAAGGGCTTAATAAAAATAAAATAAGAATTAAGGGGTTAAACTTTAAGAAACGATGAGATAGCCATACTATCAATAATCCTGAAATTAGATTTAACAATCTAAAAGTAGTAGGGTTTAGTCCCAAAACTTGGGCGGGTATATATTGTAAAATAAAATAGATTGGCCCGTATGATAGTTGATTGCCCGAAAAGAACTGTGGAGCTAGAGTGAATGCTAAATTTTTTGAGACTGATAAAGAATTGGTCATGTCTGCAAAGTAAACTTCATCAAACCATGGCAAAGGTGAAATTGGAAGTGTTAAAAAGTGCCAAATAACTAATAAGATAAATGATATGTAAAAGTAGTTAATATTTATATGTTTCATCTAAATCAAATTTTCACAATTCAAATATATCATTTTTCACTAGTAAGAATACCCTACCACACTTCCTTTCTCTGTATCCAGTTCTACCTTCGCATAAACACCTATCTCTTGTTGGAGTTCTTCTACATGGGAGATGATACCGACGATGCGGTTTTCGTGGCGGAGAGACTTTAGTGTTTCAAAGACTGCGCGGAGGGAGTTTTTGTCTAAGGCTCCGAAACCTTCATCTAAGAAGAAGAAGGATTGATCGGCTTGATTCAGGGCTTTTACTTTTTCTGCCAAAGCTAAAGCCAAACACAATGAAGCTTGGAAGGTTTGTCCACCAGAGAGGGTTTTGAGCAAGCGTCTTTTGCCTCCATTGAGGTAATCTACTACCCAAAAGGTATTGTTGTCGTCAATTTCCAAACTGAGACTGTTTTTGGTCAACTTCATGAAGCGGATGTTGGCAGTGTTACAGAGTTCTTTCAGGTAGATGGAACTCACATACTTCACAAATCCACTGCCCTTGAATAATTTCTCTAACTCCTTGAGATTGGATTCTCTGTTTTCAACTTGAGAAAAGACTTGCAGCAACTGGGTTTTTTCTTGCAATTGCTTTTCGAGGGTAATAATTTCTTTATCCAGCAGGGTGAAGTCTTTGGTAAGCGCATCAAAAGCTTCTTTGTGAACCTGAACTTGCTGTTTCAAGCTTTCAAATCCCTCTTGGCTAAAGTTTACAACTCCTTCTTCTGCTTCTAATTCTTTGATTTTACTATTTACGAGCAAACTTCTGTCTTCAAATTGCCGGATTTCTGCATCGACTTTATCTGCATCCAAGGAATGATGGAATAGCGCAATCAACTGTTCCTCACTTTCAAAACCATGGGTGACCATCAGTTGCTTGAATTCCTGCTCCAGCTGTTCGATGCGCGAGCTTGTTGCGACGATTGCTTCCTCCTGATGCTGCAAACTGGAAAGGTTGGTGGCTTGCTTGGTCTTGGTGTCCTGGATTACTTTCACCTTTCCTTCCAGCAAGGAGGCTGTTTCGTCGATATCTTTTTGTACTTTTTGGATGGTCACTACAATGCTGGCAGGCGTTTTTTCAAAGAATGCTTGACAAAAAGCGATATCTTGAATCTCTTCCCGCTTAGCCTGTTGCTTACTTTGTAAGGCAATCAAGGCTTGCTGGGCGGCTCGCAACTTTTCTTCTTGCTCAATGACTCTTTTTTGGAGCTGATCCCAGGCTTGTCGCTTTGCTTTGATGTTTTTTTCCAGCGCTGTTTTGGAAATACTAGTTTGCTCCGCTTGTTGGATAGCATGATTCAAATTTTCCAGAGATGCTATTCCTTGGGCATTCAGCTTTTCCCAAACGCCTGCTTGTTCTTCTTTTATCTGCTGAATGTTGCTTGCTAGACTTGACTGCTGCTGCAACTGTCCCTCCAGACGAATTTCCTCTTGTTTGACCGTCTCTTGAAGTGAACGGATTCGCTCCATCCCCTTTTGGGCCTGCTCCATGCTTTGTGTAATTGCTTGTATTTCCTCAGATGGTTCCCCTTCCAATGCTTGTGGATGCTCCAAGGAACCACATAGTGGACAAGGTTCTCCATCATGTAATAAATGGATATGCGCTGCTAAACCTGCTTTTTGGATCAGTTTTTCTTTTTGTGCTTCAAGTGCCGGAATAGATTTTTTTTGAGTTTCCATCCAGCTTAAAAAGCTAGCTTCAGAAGGAGGAACTTGTTGATTGATCGTTGCTATGGAGGCTTTTAGGTTATTAATTATTTGGATAAGCTTCTGCTGTTCAACATTCAACTTTAGAAGCTGTTCCTCCATGCGTTGCAAGCTTGTGGCTTGACTTTTCCAGTCAGCAAGGGCATTCGTATCTACCATTGGTAGTTCTTCCAATTGTTGCTCTAGCTCCTTCAGTTGATCAGTTAGCTTTTGAAGCTCCTCTTTTTCTTGGGCGATAGTTGGGAGGAGTTTATCAGTGATGGCATTGGCTGCATTCACCTCTTCTGTGATCACTTGGATATCAATCACCTTTCTCAAATCCCGGATTTTGGCCTCCCGCTCGGGTTTAAGTTCTGCTTTTTTGCGAAGCTGTTGTTCTTCTTCCTCCAATTCTTGCAGTTCTTGCATATAAGTTTCCCGAAATCTTCGGCAGTTTTCGGCACTGACCTTGGCTTTCTCTAAATCCAGTTTCTTTTCCTGAATCTGTTCCCAAACGGGTTTAAGGTAAGTTTTGGCTTTTAAAAACTCCTTCCAAATGGTTTTCTTTTCCTGAATAGCAGGTTTCTTTTCTTCCAAAAGCTTCCATTCTTTGAGGAAACCCTGAAGTTCATGGTATTTTCCTTGTAAACCTTCTTGTGATTTTACTAACTGCCCTTGAAGCTTCAATGCTTCCCGCTTGTGTTCTACTTCGAGAGCTAGTTGTTGGGCTTGGGATTTTTTACTGCTCAAGGTGGCCTCATTCACATCCTCCAAACCAGCCAATTGGGTCTCCAATCGGATCTTTTCATCTTTGGTGGTCCGAAGCAAGCTTCCTGTCTTCGCTGCTAAATCAAAGCGCTCAAGTCCAAAGAGTTCCTTCATCATGTCCGCACGAGGGCCTGGGGTCAAATCGATAAACTCCCGGAATTTCCCTTGAGGGATAATCACAGTTTGCTTGAAGTGCTCCTTTTTCATTCCCAAAATCTCTTCAGCACTTTTGTCTATTGGAGTCCAAACAGCTTCTTCCCATTGGTAGAAGGTATGCTCCGCAGGTTTTACTTCTTCAAATTTTTTTGGATTGCGTTTGGCTGAATAAAGGGAGCGATAGGTATGTGCATTGTTTTTTCCTGAGCGAAATTCGAAAATGATTTTGACCGCTTCGGATTGCAGGTTGAGCATGCTATTTTTCTCTCCTCTGTCGGATAAACGCTCCGTACTTCCGTAGAGCGCTAATAAGATAGCCTCCAAGATGGAAGACTTGCCACTACCCACTGCACCAAAAATCCCAAATAATCCAGCAGCCGTAAGCTGGGTAAAGTCCACAACTTGTTTTTCCTTGTATGAGTATAAACCTTCTATTTCTAGTTTGAGAGGGATCATATTATTGTCTTGAGTTTAAAAATCTGTTGAAATGCATTGCCTGATATTGGGATATTGTGATAGTAAGATATTGAGGAGCGGTCCTAACTATCGATTGGACTTCAATATCTAATATCTATGAATATCCATCAATATCTTTTCATATCTATTCTTCCTTACTAATCACTTCCTTAAATAAATCCAAAATTTCTCCATTCGGTTCTAGGCCTCTTTCGCTTTTGTAGTAGAGTTGGAAGAGGCTGAGCATATCTTTTTCCAGATCTTCTACTTTGAGGCTGAGGGATTCTTGGCCGATGGGATTTTTGATTTGAGGAATCAAGTTGACGATGCCTTCGTGAGCTTTCATCAAGGCTTTTCTGGTGGAGGCATCAATGGCTTGTTCCGTGATATAGGTTAACTCTACGTAGCAGTGAGGATTCGCCTCCAGCCAAGCCAAGGCTGATTCAAGCGAATCAAACGTTTCACGGTAAAGCGGTTTTCCTTTGCTTAGGCCAACGGGTTTGTACTGGACTGGTTTTCCCGGAATGGCCTCTATGATGACCACCTGCTTTTCCTGAGCGGCTTCGCTAAAGGAGTAGGAGAGTGGAGAAGAGGAATACACCATTGGGCAAGGCTCTTTTGCCACTGCGTGGTAGCGGTGCAAGTGTCCCAAGGCTACATACTGTATCTGGGGAGGGATTAAATGTGTGAACAAAGCTTGCGTACCTCCCACATGGAGGATTGGACGTTCGGACTCGGGTTCTGCTTCGGGCTTTTCTCCTTCTTTCATAAAAAAGAAATGCCCAATCAAAAGATTGACTCCCTTATTATCACAGTATTTATCTGCCAAAGCAGTCCAACGTTTACCCATCAATTCCCTAAACTCCTCTTCTCGGTCCCCATCCCCTAGATAGGTTTTGAGCAGAAGTTCATTGGCATAAGGAGCAAGCAAAATTCGAATAGGAAAGTCGTATGCGGGAAGTTTGAGTTCTATGAAGCTGGATTCACTCTGTGTAATTTGAATCCCACTTTCCAAAGTACCTGTTGGAATGGTGCTGTCGTAGCGACTGTAAAAGATAATTCCTAACTCTCGCGCCAAAGGGTCAGGAGCTTCTATGAATTGGGTGGAATCATGATTGCCGGAAATAGCTATGATTGGGCGTTTCCCATTATTGGAAAGTCTTCTGAGGGTTTTGTAGAGCAGTTCGACAGCTTCATGATTGGGATTGAAGCTGTCAAAAATATCCCCTGCCAGCAGGACCAGGTCAACTTCTTGGGCTTCGGCAATATCCACGATTTCCCGTAGCACTTCTTTTTGTTCTTCCAATCGGGAGTACTCTTGGAGTCTCTTGCCTAAGTGCCAATCTGCTGTGTGAAGTATTTTCATTCGAACATTACTGCTTTGAGGTACGAAAATTTGAATGTACTAAGAAAAAGATGGAAATGGAAAGGGAGTTTGGGGTTTGAAATAATTACCACCAAGGCTCAAAGTCTTAAAAAAATCATTGGTTCGCTACTTTGTGAAAATGTTAACTGGAGAAAGTGCAGAAATTCAGTAAGTTTATTAACTCAAAGTAGGAGTAATTCCATTATACTGTCAAAATTTAGTTTTGAATAAGAGTGTTTGTGTCTAAAAAACTAACTCAGTGCATGTGCCCTCTAGCTATTACTCTGTGATTAAACAATTAACAGCCGAGTAAATAGGTTATTTTAATTCATTAAAAAAGGATTCAATACACCCTGAAGGAAATGTTTCCCTCCGTTGTACACTAAAAGGAAAAAAATCACCGCTAGAAAAAACTCGAGTTTAGTTAGAACAAGTTGGGATTCTTTTTTCATGGGCTTAAGATACTTAATTAAATCCTTGAAAATAATTCTAATTGTTTTGTCATATAAATTTAAAATTTTTCGATTGGATTTGAAAAAACTTTATTTGGTCACTTCAGTAATTTCATTGTTTATTTTAAAATAACAAGAGTTGAGATTATATCCCATGAGGTCATTTACTTTCACTAAAAAATACTTCGTGCATCTCTTTAATCTAAAAATAAAAAAGGCCTGCATTTCTGCAAGCCTATTGGTGGAGGATAACGGATTCGAACCGATGACCTTCCCGACAGCCGTCGGGACGCTCTAGCCAGCTGAGTTGTTTGAATTAGGGGTATGAATGAAAGAGGATTTTCAAGAAAAAAGAGGCTGTTTCATAAGTCTCTAATTAAATAAATTGAAAGGCTACCTGAATTCTCGGGTAGCCTTTTTCTTGTTTAACTCAAAATTGTTATTTTGAGGTGTGGAAAAACAAGACCTAAATATAGTCTTTAAAGACTATGATCACAACCAGTTGATGCTCCTTCCCCATAATTTGGGTGATCTTCTGCCATCAGAGCATCCCGTCCGTGTAGTCAGCACTGTCGTGGACAAGATAAACATCCAGCCGATCCTTTCGCAGTACAGCAATATGGGAGCGAGCAGTTACCATCCCCGTATGCCATTGAAGTCAACAGGACATTGTAGCGGTATAAATCCGAAGCAAAACAAAAGCTGATCTCTCCCGAGGGAATCCAAAAAATAAAACAGTGGGCCACAGACGTGGAACCTGTATTCGGACACCTTAAGCAAAACAAGGGGATAAAGAGGTATGTACTGAGGGGACTCGAAAAGGTGGAAATTGAAACTGGGCTCCACGTAATCGCACACAACCTTTCAAGAAAGGCAGCAAAAGCGGTATAAATAACACTTTAGATTGGCTCTCAAGCCTAAAACACCCCACTAAAGATGAATAAGTCTGAGGAAACTAGAATCCTAATGTTTTGACCAATGTTCAAAAAATAGAGGCCGATTTTCTAAAAATCGGCCTCTACGGCTTAATTTTGGCCGTCTTGAAAATTAATAGTTAATTTTGAGACAGCCTCTTTTTCATAAATGGTATAGCCAATTACCCCAGAAAACATCGACGAAGAATTTACTATCTTTTTTTACGAAGGAGTGCAAAAGCATTGCTGAGGGCACCAAGGACAAAATCCTGGGTTTCGTGGAGATGTTTATCAACGGGATTTCAGAGGAGAAATAGTGAGAATTAAAATCTATTTCCATATTTAATAAATTTTGAATAATACTGCTCCATCATCTATTGACTTGAATATTTCTAGTTTGTTTCTTAGCAGAAAAAACAACAATATCTCAAGTTTGAAACTAAGATGAAATTTAAAAATAAGTTTTTACAATTGGGCTTAATCCTCTCCCTTTTATTTTTATTTTCCTGCAGAGATGAAGACACACCTGATACCGAAAATTACTTCTTTGAAGTGGAAATTGAAGATCAAGTTTTAAGACAAGAATTTTCTAAAAATCTATCTTTAGATGGAATACCCTTAGTTTTTAAAAAAAATAAGTCATCTTCAATTGGTCAAATCAACTCCCAACTTGAAAACAACTGCCTAATTAGTTGCATTTTACCATTTTACGTAAATATGGTTTTTGATGGAAGTATTGGAACTAGAGAAATTGAGGTTTTAGAAACCCTTGATCTTCCAATAGGGACCTTTACAACACATTTTTGGTTTGGCAACACAAATGTTAATCCCGAGCCATCAAAAATCTGGATAACAATCACTGAAGCTGATGAAGCTAAAAAGGTTATCCGAGGCACCTTCGAAGGAGAAACCTACAAAAATCTATCCGAAACTCCTGTTAAAATCCCCATAAGAGGAGAATTTAAAGCAGCTTACTTAATCAATTAAACGTGTCCCCTCATACAAATAAGGTATTTAATGCTACAAGGAAACGAATCAGGAATCTTTCTTATTTTGGTAAATTGAAATATCGAGAGCTTTAACGTAGTAGTGTCTTTACTTTTCTAGCTTACATAGAATTTTTCAAAACAAGATAAACTGCAATTTCTCCACAAATTAGGATTCAGAAAACATTGCAGAAGAAATTATCCTCTTCCGTAGTTCCAAGAATGAAAGAATATTCTTAAGCAAATCAAGAAAAAATCTTCGATTTCGAGTTCCGATATATCATCCTGATTTCGGAAGTGGTTTAGAATTTTATAGTTTTTTTGTCACAAAACCTCAATTCAATAAAACTTCATCTACAAATACCCACCCTTTCTGACCTGCGCCAGGATGCCATTTAGGAAGTGGATTAATGGGACTTAACACAGCCTTGATTTGAACAAGCGGTTTGGCTGGAATAGGATATTCCAATAGTAGTTGCTTCCGTTCTTGATTCCCTTGAGGTTGCTCGGGTTTATCTTTATGCAGTAAAACCCAACTTTCCCCAGCCGAAGATTTGGAATAAATCTCTACGGAAATAGGTGGAAAAATATAGGAAGACACTGCACTCAATAAGCTAAACGCAATCGTACTCGGTGATTGATTCACATCAAAATCAAGAATAAGTTCAAAATTAGTTTCCTGAAAGCCCAACCAGCTTCCGGATGTAAAATCCTCATCACCTTTGATCAAATCAAACAGTGTTTCTACGCCATCCGATTGGTATGAGTGATGTGGTGCATTCGTCAATTGATACCTTTTTGGCTTGATGCCTGCCTTAAAAAACACCGCTTGGGCTTCCTCACTTCCCAACCAACCATCGGCAAAAGCCCTCACTCTAAGGTGGGTATTTTCAGTTAACCTGATGGGGCCTGTGTAGCGGAAGTGGTTAGCACTATCCGGAAATGTATTGTCCAAAGTGTAGAATATTTCTACATTCCCAATGGGGTGTTTGACAGATACCTCTAATTGATCCTGGAAAATCCCTGAATTCGCTTGAATGATGGGGGCATTCAACTGATATAAGGTGCCATCATCACGGTAACCTCCCTCAATAGCTGTATGCGTCAATTGGGTAGACAGCCTTTCAATCTGTTCGGAATCCAATCCTGTATTCCAAATAAATAAATCTCTAAGTTGGTCTAGCCTTGCTAATTTCTCTAAAGCGACAGAACTTAAGGGGTTTCCTGCTAAAGAAAGACTTTTTAGAGATTTCACACTGGCCAATTCATGTAAAAACTCTCCTTGAAGTCCTGTATTATTCAATCGCAATCTTTCCAAATTTTCAAATTGACTGATTATTTTTAAATCCTCTTCTGCCAAAGGCATATTGGAAAGATTCAATTCCACCACTTGGGTTTGGATAGCACCTAGCGCTGTCAATTGTTGAGACTCAAAACTGGCTTTTCCAAAAAAACTGACCCGAAGCGCCGGAGATGTGGGATAAATTGATTGAATAACCCGAAAATCAGTATTCAGCTTAGCAAGGGTAGCTGAAGGAGCAAAAGGAAAGGAGTATACATCTGCTTCTTCTGTAAACACCAATTGCTTCGCCAATTGGAAAAAGCTACTATTAGGATCCATACTTACCATTGGTTTCTCCATAGGAGCCAATTCATCCATCCAGGCTTGAATCAGCGCAACCTCCTCCATAGTTAATTGCATTTTACCTTTGGGCGGCATATGTTCCTCATGATCTAAGGGTAACAAGATTCGCTGCAAAAGACTGGAATTCTTTGGATTCGCTTCATCAATCACAGGTCCATGCTTTCCACCCGCCAAAATGTAGGATGCACCATCCAACCGCAAATCCCCTTTTTGTTTGGATGCCTTGTGACAGGACACGCACTTTTGCTCCAAAATTGGAAGAATTACATGATCAAAAGCTAAAGCATCTTCTAAAGTTATCACTTCTACAACCGAGGATTTTTGAAAAGGTGCCCATAAAAAATCTTCTCCATGCGTCATGGAAGCGCCTAAGTGGCCTGTAATTAGCGTCAGGAATGCAACACTTACCGAAGTTAAACGTGCAAATGTTTGTTTACCATAACTCCAAACCACATACCACATACTTGCCATCCAAAAAAGCACCATACTCACCCATTGATGAGCAAATATTTCATCCAGCACATACCCTTCCTCGGCTGCTAATAATAAGCCTGCCAAAACTGTAATTCCCGTCAAACAAAGACTTAGTATAAATAAATCACTCGCTAACCTAGGATTCTGCCTCGAAAAAGCTGCTGGACTCCAAAGCAATCCTACCAACAACAACAGTAAGACGATGGGAAAGTGTAGCAACAAAGGATGTGCTCTTCCAAAAACCTCTAAAAGTAAGGGAACTTCCATATGTGAATGCCCAAAAGCGAGTACCAAACATAATCCATGTAATACTATTAAAACATGCTGTAGGTAAAAACTCAATCTGGAAATCGCATTTTTGGACTGCATATCAAACCAATAAGTCTTTTACAACATGGCCGTGTACATCTGTCAGCCTATACCTTCTTCCCAAATGTTTGTAGGTTAGGCGCTCATGATCCACCCCCATCAAATGCAGGATAGTGGCATGAAAATCATGCACATGCACAGGATTTTCTGTGATATTATAACCAAACTCATCTGTCTCCCCATAAACTATTCCTGGCTTCACCCCTCCGCCCGCCATCCATATGGAAAAAGCTTTCGGATGATGGTCCCTACCGTAATTATCCAACTGAATCTCTCCTTGGCAGTAATTTGTCCTTCCAAATTCTCCTCCCCAAATCACCAATGTCTCATCCAGTAATCCTCGCTGCTTCAAGTCTTGGATCAATGCAGCAGAAGCCTGATCCACATCTTTGGCCTGCTTGGCCATCTCGCTTGGAAGGTTGTCATGCTGATCCCAGCCTTGATGATAAAGCTGTACAAAGCGAACACCACTTTCAGATAATTTACGAGCCAGTAGGCAATTGGCAGCATAAGTGCCTGGCACCAAACAGTCTGGACCGTACATTTTGATAATACTATCAGGTTCTTTGGATATATCGGTCACCTCTGGCACAGCTGTTTGCATGCGGAAAGCCATTTCATATTGCTGAATCTTAGCCGTGATTTCTGGATCTCCAAAAGCTTGATAATTAATTTGGTTCAATTGGGCAATTTTATCCAACATACGCCTGCGGTCCTCTCTCCGCATACCTTTGGGATCATTGAGGTACAACACAGGGTCTTCGCTGGCAGAAAATTGCACACCCTGATGTACTGAATCCAGAAATCCATTGGTCCATAGCTTAGAGTACACGCCTTGCCCATTTCCTTTTCCCTTACTCAGTAGCACACAGAAGGCAGGTAAATTGTTATTTTCATTTCCCAACCCGTAACTCAGCCAAGAACCCATACTTGGTCTATTACCCACCTGAGCTCCAGTCTGGAAAAAAGTCAATGCAGGATCATGGTTGATAGCTTCGGTATACATGGATTTAACAATGCAAATATCATCTACGACCTTGGCGGTGTACGGAAAAAGGTCAGAGATCCAAGCTCGTGCTTCTCCATATTGTTGAAACCCATAATAAGAACCCACCAATGGAAAAGAGCTCTGGCCAGAAGTCATGCCTGTCAAGCGTTGCCCCATCCGGATGGAGTCAGGCAGTTCCATTCCTGCTTGCTTATTAAGCAGTGGTTTATAATCAAACGACTCCAGCTGCGATGGAGCTCCATTTTGAAATAGGTAAATTACTCTTTTGGCTTTGGGAGCAAAATGTGGTAAGGCATCCATGATATCATCTTCCGCAACTCCTTTTCGAAAAAGATCAGGAATCAGTAAACTACCTAAAGCCAAACTACCTATACCCAAACTGACTTTGCTAAGAAATTTACGTCGATTATGTCCCAAGCTATGTTCTAATTGTTCCTTTTCCATCCTACTTAAGTCTTGGTGATAGCTTCCTCTAAATTATATATAGCCGTAATTACCTGACTCAAAGCAATGAATTGAGGTGTAATTTTTTGGGTTTCGATTGGCTTTCCTCCTTGATGCATGAGGGACATACCCACCTCTTTGTCTTGTGTGAACCGATTTAACTCTTCTTGAAAATAGGCAAATAGAATCTGTAATTCCTGTTTGGCTGGATTACGCCCAAGGATACGTGAGAATGCTTGTGAGATCAGCTGTTTAGGTTCTTGATTCATTTGTAACAGTCCTGAAGCTAAATAACGAGAAGCCTCCAAAACCAAAGGATCATTCAACATAACCAATGCTTGCAGAGGTGTATTGGTTCGGCTACGGCTCACCTCACACACATCCCTGTTACTCCCATCAAAAATAATAGGCATAGGAGGTGGAACGGTCAATTTAATAAAGGTGTATAAGCCTCTTCGATAGAGCTGATTGCCCGTGGCTTGCTTGTACGTGCGTAACTCTCCTCTACCCGAACTCGCTGCTTCCCATAAACCTTCAGGCTGATAGGGTTTGACACTGGGCCCACCAATTTCGGGATGTAATAATCCAGAGCTCGCCAAAACCATATCCCGAATACTTTCTGCTGATAATCGAAGCCGAGGCGCTCTTGCCAGATAACTATTTTCAGGATCCTTCTCATACTTTTTAGGATCAATCGCGGACGATTGCTGATAAGTAGCGGACATTAGCAGCTGCTTAACTAAGCGCTTGATGTCCCACCCATGCTCTACAAAATCCACTGCAAGCCAATCTAGGAGTTCGGGATGAGTGGGTAAAGCTCCCTGCATACCGAAGTCCCCTGTAGAAGCAACAATCCCTTTCCCAAATACCTCCTGCCAAATCATATTGACAAAAACACGAGCAGTCAGCGGATTGCGCGCATCTGTAGTCCACTCGGCGAGACCCAGTCTATTGGTAGGGAGCGCTCCATCAAACGCAAAAACAGCCTCCGGAGTATTTGCGCTTACTGCTGTTGAAGGAGCATCATACAGACCTCTATCCAAGATGAACGTTTGTCTGGTTTCCTCCAATTCTTCCATAACCGAAACCATTATTCTGGCAGTATCCTGATAATTGAGAAAATTCAATATTCCCTCAGTATCCTCCCGGTCTATCCACATGATCGGAGTTTTGGCTGGTTTAGATTGAACTACATCACCCTCAAACCCTTTTTCAGGTGTGTTATTGAAAAACGCAAAAAGCTCGAAGTAATTTTTTTGGGAAATCGGATCATATTTGTGATCATGGCATTGGGCACATTCAACGGTCATGCCCAAAATTCCTTTGGTATAAGTATTGGTCTTATCCAAAACATATTCCACCCGATACTCCTCATCAATCACCCCGCCTTCTTCTGTGTATTTATGATTTCTATTGTATGCTGTGGCTAAAATCTGCTCTTTGGTAGCATTGGGCAATAAATCACCTGCCAACTGCCAAGTGATAAATTGATCGTATGGCATATTTTTATTGAACGCATGAATCACCCAATCCCTGTATGGCCACTGGGTACGGATATTATCGTCCTGATAACCATAGGAATCTGCATATCGGGCGATATCCATCCACAACACTGCCATTTTCTCGCCATAAGCTGGAAGACCCAAGAAGTAATCAATCATCTGTTCGTAGGCCTGAGGTGATGGATTACTATAAAATTGTTGTTGCAAGTCTATACTAGGCGGAAGGCCAGTGAGATCGTAGGAAAGTCTTCGCAAAAGGCTGAATGGATCAGCTTTTGGATTAGGAATAAGCTTTTGGCGCTCCATAGCTGCCAATGTGAAATAATCAATTTCGTTTTTAGGCCATTCTGTATTCTTAATGAACGGGAGTGAAGCTTTTTTAGGCACTTCAAAAGCCCAATGGGACTCATAAACTGACCCTTGCTCAATCCATTGCTTAATTAGTGCAATCTCCTCTACACTCAACGTCAAGTTAGACTCGGGCGGAGGCATACGTTCAGCAGGATCAGTGGAGATCATGCGCTGGAAAATAACCGAGGCATCCGAGTCATGGGGCACGATACCAAATTGATTAGGATAGTCTTTGAGTGCAGCATAAGCAGACTCTGCTACATCTAAGCGCAATCCTGCTTCCCGCTTATTGGCATCAGGACCATGACAGGCAAAACAATTATCAGATAAGATTGGGCGGATATGGTAATTGTAACTGATTTGCTCATGATCTCCCAAAACCAACGCAGACTCTGTTACCTTACCGCAAGACATTTGCAGCACAAGCACAGCAACTAACGAAATGAGCAAACGAAGATTCATAAAAACTAAAGTCCGTACTACCGAATGTAATTTGATAAAATTTAGACAAACCAACAATACTTTTAATAAAAATTAAAAAAACTAAAAACTATCTCATCAAAATACTATTGAAGGAGCATTAGCAAATAGATTGAGAAAAGAGAATTTATAAACCAACAACTTAAAAAAGTTTACCCAAGGGAAATAGCATATTACCCCAACTACAATTCACCAAAAGTAGCCCCAAAAAACAAATCGATATCAAGCTATTAACAGCCTTCTAACAAGTTTCTGCATCATCATTCCCGCCTTTTTAGCTACTTCTACCACTGAATCATGTGAAAAAGACTGATGATCTTTTGGCATACATTCATTGGTAATCACAGAAAACCCGATCACCTTTATCCCCATTTGCTGAGCTGCAATAACCTCTGGAACCGTACTCATTCCAACTGCATCTCCACCTAAAATCTGATAGTAGTTGATTTCAGCTTTGGTTTCCAAACTTGGGCCTGTTACTCCAACATACACTCCTTCTCGAAGAGATATTCCTAATTTTTCTGCAAGTGTTCTTGCGGCATTTATCCACTCTGTATCATAGGGTTCACTCATATCAGGAAAGCGAACACCAAAGGCCATCGCTTCCTTACCTCGCAAAGTATTGGAGGGGAATTTATCAATATGGTCTGTAATCAGCATCATATCACCCGCACTGAACTCAGGATTCAAACCCCCCGCAGCATTCGATACTACTAAGCGCTCTAAGCCTAGTAATCTCAGTACACGTAATGGAAAAACTGTCTCCTCCAATTCATAGCCTTCGTAATAGTGAAAGCGTCCACTCATGACCCAAATCAGTTTCTCCCCTACTTTCCCTAACAGCAACTCCCCCGAGTGTCCTTCCACTGTTGACGTTGGAAAAAAAGGAATAGAGGCATAAGAAACCACCTGCGCATCCACCAATTCTTCTACAAACCCTCCCAATCCAGACCCCAAAATCACCAAAGTGTCTGCCTCTCCCAAGGTCACAGATCGGATGTATGCAGCAGCTTGCTGGGCTTGTTCAAGGTAGGTTGGGTTTGAGGACATGGTTAGAATTAACTAATAATTGATGTTTTCGGAAAATATTTTTGTCCAATATAGGAAAGAGAAATGAGTGTTACCGCGCAAAGGATAGATAAAAAAACTAACTAAATGAGCAACTAATAAAAGTTGCAATTACTACTTTAGATTTCTTTGACCTTTTAGTCTTTCTTTTTTAGCAAAACCATGGGATCCTGCTTGAGCAAATACACCAAAGCCTGATACAACTCCGGATTATAAGCTTTAAGTTCTGCGGATTTTTCAAAAAATAACTCAAGCGCGACAGCAAAAAACTCGTGTTTATTGGTGCCAGCATATGCTCGGAAAATACTTAGTTCTCCTTTAGAGATTTTCTCAATAGCCAAATTGGCATGTTCGGCATACTGCCTCCAGCGAGTTGGGTTGAAGACCACACTGCCTTTGTTGTAATGAATTTGATTTTCCAGTTTCAAGGCATGGGCAATTTCATGAATTCCAAGATTCCTTCCAGACAAAGGATCACCTACTCCTTCCAAAAAATTTAGCATACTCAATACGATGATTCCCAATTTGGGATTCACTTCTCCGAAATGGTATTGCTGATTGATGGTAGAGTAATAGGAATCAGGATAAACCAGAATCTTATTGAAATGCTCAAATCGAAAATCCCGAAAACCAAAAGAAACCTTCACAGCTGTGGCAGCAATTAAAAGTTTTACTTTCGGGGGCACTTCTTTAAGATTTCCTCTAGGGATGAATTTTTTATCCTCTAAAAAAAAGAACACCCGCTCCTCAAATTCCTTTTGATGGTCCGTTGAAAGGCCTGCGTAATAGGGGAAAAAGCGATTTAAAAAATCCTTCTGCTCTTGAGTCAACTGAATCCCCAAAAGTTTGTATTTGGCATTTTTATAGCCCACATAAAGCCTCTCAATCAGATCTAGGAGCGATGAAAAAAGGAACATTGGTCTAAAATTTGTAATTTTGATTTCTTATAACGTAGAAATCCGAAGCTACGGATTAGATTTTCATTCAACAAGCTTTTCAACTAAATACAATTCACGTTTTGCAATTTCCAATTAAAAAAAACTTAGTCCCCTTACTGATTTTCATTGCGATCACCTGCATTTCCCATATAACTAATGCCCAAATTCTCAACATCGAGCGTTACCGACTTCAGCGTGACAGCACCAAGAACTTTATTGCCAAAGCGACGGGAGGTCTCAATATCTACAACAGAAGTGCTTCGGTTGATGATCCAGTTAACCTTTTCGGCTATAATTGGGACTTCAACTCCATGTATCAACCAGGGAAACACGCCTATATTTTGGTCTCCAAATTTGACTACCTAAAAATCAATGACTCAGATTTTCTAAATTTTGGCTTGGTCCATGGTCGTGTAGTATTCAATCGGGACAGAAAATCCCATTTGGAAGCTTATACCCAATACTCCTTTGATAATTTCAGAGGCTTGGCCCCTCGCTGGATTGTTGGGGGAAGTTGGCGGCAGAAATTGGTCAACTCAACCAAAAGCACACTCATCGTGGGAATCGGTGCATTAAAAGAATGGGAAACCTGGGAGAACCCGATTTCGGAGGAGTTTGTAGGAGTCAGCTTTGTTAAAAGTGCCAATTATGTCTCTCTTCGTCAAAGCATCAATGATTTTGTGGACTTAAATACGGTTATCTACTACCAAACAGGCTATGACAACAGCATTGAACGTCTTAGAAACCGAGTTTCTGGAAATATTAATCTAAACACGAAAATCACCGATATTTTCTCCTTTACTAATTCATTTGAGTTTTCGTACGAAGACAGACCCATAGTACCCATTACCCCATTTATTTTCGCATTCCGCACAGGAATCTCCTTTGATTTTTAAGTGATTAAATGAGAGCGGTTTAGTAAAAAAATAATCATTATTGCAGGCCAAAGCTTCCAGCAACTTGCAATAATTTTATATCTTGCGCTGATGGAAAATTTTGTTGTTTCAGCTAGAAAGTATAGACCTTCCAATTTTAAAAGTGTGGTGGGGCAAAGCCATATTACCACGACACTCAAAAATGCAATCAAGAACAACCACTTGGCGCAGGCTTTCTTGTTTTGTGGCCCAAGAGGAGTCGGCAAAACTACCTGTGCCCGTATTTTGGCCAAAACCATCAACTGCCAAAATAAAACTGCTGAATTTGAAGCCTGCAACACCTGTGATTCCTGCAAAGCCTTCAACAACAATGCTTCCTTCAATATCCATGAATTGGATGCCGCTTCTAACAACTCGGTAGATGATATCCGAAACTTGGTAGAACAAGTACGATATGCCCCTCAACAGGGACTCTACAAAGTCTACATCATAGATGAGGTGCACATGCTATCCAATCAGGCTTTCAATGCTTTTCTGAAAACCTTGGAAGAACCGCCTAGCTATGCTATTTTCATCTTGGCTACGACTGAAAAGCATAAAATCATCCCTACGATTCTTTCCCGTTGTCAGATATTTGATTTCAACCGAATTCAGATCAATGACATGGCAGAGCACCTACAGTACATCGCAGGTGAAGAAAAAATCGAAGCAGAAGAAGAAGCCCTACGATTAATCGCCACCAAAGCAGATGGTGCTTTGAGGGATGCACTATCTATTTTTGACCTGATCGTCACCTACTCTGCAGGCAATAAGCTGACCTATCAAGAGACAATTAGTAACCTTCACATCTTGGATTATGACTACTACTTTAAGGTAGTGGATGCCCTTTTGGAAGGAAGTATCGCAAAGGTGCTTTTGATTTTTGATGAAATTTTGAAAAAAGGCTTCGATGGACATAATTTCATCGTAGGACTCTCCGAACACCTTCGTGACCTGATGGTTTGCAAGGATGAATCTACTATCCAACTGATTCAAGTTTCCGAAACGATCAAAAAGCGCTACCTTGAACAGTCAACATCTGCTTCTCTTTCCTTTTTGCTATCCGCACTCAACATTAGTAATCAATGCGACATTCACTACAAAGGCAGCAAAAATCAGCGCCTCCATGTAGAATTGGCTTTGATGAAAATGGCCAAATTACCGTACGCCATCGCTCTAGCGGCAGCAGCAGATGAGTTAAAAAAAAAAGCCTAAGTGAAGAAGCCACTGCTCCTGAAGTAAAGCCTACACTTGTAAAAACAGTCAGCCAGATGACAGTCAAAAAGACTGTTGTCCAAAAGACTATTGCAATCCCAAAGAGTATTGCAGATGCACAGGTGATTGCCAAGGAAAAACCTCAATCAACCACTGTAGCAACATCAGAAGAGGAAACCAAACATGAAGTCAAAGAAGCACCTGCATTAGCCGAAACCTTTGACTTGCCTAAACTCAATTATGTACTTGCTGAGATTATCGAGGACTTCAAAACCAACCATAAAAACTTAGAAATAACTGTTCTCAAACAAGAAGTGAAGTTGGAAGGTGAGAAAATTATTTTTCAACTGAACGGTGAGATTCAGGAAGAGATTTTCCAAAAACTGAGGCCTGAGCTTTTGGGAATTCTTCGCAGAAAACTCAATAATTACAGCATTGCGCTTGCGGCTGAATTGGTAGAAGAAGATGAAGAAAGTTCGGCCCAAAGACTGTATACCAACTCTGACAAACTACGCTTTTTACTCCAAAAATCTCCAGCTTTAGGAGAGCTGCAAAAGCGATTTGGCTTGGAAACTGACTTTTAAAAGTCAATCCCCAATCCAAAATTTATCATATTCTGAAGTTGTACCGCCTGCCTGGGAGGCCCGGATTCCTGCTGAATAAATACCCGCTCATCGTAGATCAAAATCGTCTCAATACGAGTAGTGATGTACTTATTCACCCGCATGGTAATAATGGAGTTAAAATTCACCACAAAATTCCCCAGCCGCTCAAAGTTGGTAAAGAGATTCAAATCGGATCTCCAACGCACATTGTCAATGATTTCGAAATCTGTCTGCGAGCTAAAGGAAAGCCCAGCCTCCGCCAATACCCGCTCTCCAGGGATGACACCAAATGCCCCTGCATTACTCAAAGAATCATCCATGACTATCGTAAAACGTCCCGTAAACGGAGAGGCTATCAAGGAAAGTCGATTATTATTTTTGTATTGTTTTCGAAAGTTCAAACCCGTCGAGGACTGTACATAAGCTGGGGCCAAGAAATCTGATAATCGTGCCCTTGCATCTTCCTCTGCACCAGGAGGCCTGAAAAACCGATAACCTGCTAACAACTGTGTACGTGCATCTATCTGCGTAGACAAATACCACTGAGGCGTAAGCTCCCGACCATATTTTGAAATAAAGATAAAGTTATCATTTGTCTTTCGTGTAGCAAATCGCCTGTCAGAGATTCTGTTGAAACCTGCATTAACGGTCAAATTGGAATCCCAAATAATTGCATCTTTCTTGTAATTGGCAAACAAATTTGCTCCTGTATTCAATGCCAGGTTACTTGCACCCCCCGCATTCCAGTTGGACAAACTCACTTGCTGTATGCTTAGGTTGAAGTTTCCTCCTTTTTTCCAAAATATAGGCTTGGGCTTTTCCTTGATGATGATAGAGTCACCGATCATGATAATAGTATCTCCACTAATCAATAAGGTATCTGCCTTCAACAAATCATCCACTTGGGCTGCTACTCTAAAAGAGCCTATACTCATGCACAAGAAGAAACAGATAAGAAGTCGTTTCATGAAATTTGAGTGAATAGAATTATTGATAAATCGTCAAACGTTGACCTACCCTAATGGTGTTATCTTTTAGATTATTCCACTTTTTGATATCATCCACAGCAACTCCATATCGTTGGCTTAAGCGGAAAAGCGTTTCTCCTGAATCTACCGTATGAGTAACTGTCTTTCTTATTTGTGAAGGTGTAGTTGGGCTAGGCTTGTAGACTTCCTCTTGTGCAGGTTCTACAATTGGCTGAATGGCCTGTGATGAGCTCTCCAAGAGCTGCTTCAACTCAGAAGCAGACACATACCGAATATCTTCATTTCTCCTTCGATGATCTTGAAGATTTAAAATCATCCCTGGCCTTAAAGCTTCATCTTCTCGTATTCTATTTTTAGCTTTCAACGAAGCAACCTTCATGCCGTATTTTTGAGCAATTGACCAAAGAGTTTCTCCTGGCTTTACAATATGTTCTTTTATCTCAGCAGCTCCCTTTTTTGGTTCGGTATAGTAATACTGACCTTCTTTGATTTTTTCTCCCTTATCCAAATCATTGATTTTTCTCAAGCGTCTCTCTTTCAAGCCAACTTGTCTTGCCAAAGCTTCTTGTGGCATGTTGGCAGCGGCTTGTATCCCATCCAATTCGTTTACTTTGATCTGATTAGGTTTGCTAGCTTGTTGCTGATTACCCGTGATTTTTGGGAAAGCCTCTGCGGATGTTGCCACTGTAACGACTCGCTCTACAGGCTCGCTACTAGTACTTGGGCCTCTTCTGACGGCAGGAACAGCCGGAACACCACCTTGACGGATGTAAAAAACTGAATACGGCTTATCCCCTGGAATGCTTCCCTTGGATGCCCATTTATTATATTCTTTCAAATGCTCTTCGGTTACACCCAATCTGGATGCTAAAGCTTTCAATGTAACAGGCCCTTGAATTCTAGTTTCTTCCAAATAAGCATCTGAGCTAGCAAACATTTGCCAACGCCCTTCAAATGCCACCTTATGGGCCAAAAACTTTTTGAAGTACCAATGAGAATTCCTGTCGATTTCAATGACTTTTTTCCCGTTAAACTGGGTTCCAAAGTAGGCGCGTGCACCGCCCAAACCCATCTGATAAGATACTAAGGCGCACATCCAGTTATCAAAAGAGTTATTATGCTTTTTTACATATAATGCTGCCCCTCTACTAGAGGATACAATATTTTTTCGCTCATCCACCTGAGCATCAACACGAAGAAAAACTTCTTCAGCTGTACCTTGCTTAAACTGCCAAAAGCCCACGGCATTGGAGGTAGACACTGCATCGGGAATCAAACTCGATTCTTGAATAACTAAGTATTTGAAATCCTCAGGAACACCCACATTTTTTAATTCACGCTCCACATAGGGCATATACAAGGCTACGCGCTCCGCTTTGATTCGAAAGTAAGTTGGATTACGATATAGTGCATCCACATCTAACTGGATTTCTCTTCTTGCCTGCTCATTGATCAATATCCTCAAATCAGCAAAGGCAATCTCCCGAGGCACTTGAGGGATTTGTTGGGCAGATGCAGGAAATACCCACCCCAAAACCAAAAGGCAATAAATAAACTTCTGTAAATGCTTTCTCATAATTTTCGGGCCATCATCAGTCCATCACGGATAGGAAGCAAAACATTTTCTACGCGTGGATCCTCCTGAACCATTCGATTGTAATCCAATAGCGCCTGTGTATCCTTGTCAATTTTTTGACTGGGCCCAACCAACACCTTCCCTGACCACAACACATTATCCGCCAATATAATACCCCCTGGATTGACTCGCTCAATTACCAACTCATAATACTTGTTATAATTCGCCTTATCCGCATCTATAAAAACCATATCAAAACGATCTTCCAAGGTAGGAATGATATCCAAGGCATTGCCTAAGCGATAATCAATTTTACTTGCCAAGCCTGAGCACTCAAAAAATCCACGCACCATTGGCTCTAACTCATCGTTGATATCCAAAGTAATCAATTTCCCATTTGCACCTAGCCCTCTCGCCATGCATAATCCGGAGTAGCCAGTATAGGTTCCGATTTCAAGAATAACTTGAGGCTGCAACATTTTCACCAAAAGCTCCAGTACTTTCCCTTGCAAATGCCCGGACAACATCCTTGGCATCAAAACCTTGGCATGCGTCTCTCGGGTAATATGTAACAATAGCTCATCCTCAGGACTTGTATGGTCCTCGCAGTAAGCCAATAATCGTTCATCGATAAATTCCATAGCTAAGCTGGTATGTATTGCAAGAAACTCAACTGATCAGGGTGGTAGACCTCATTGGCAATGTCCATCAAATCCTCCGCAGTAGTTTCTCTGATTTGGTCAAAGATACTGTCCAGGGATTCAATTCTCCCCTTATCCAACAAATTTTTACCAAATACAAGCATCAAAGCGGCATAGTTCTCTTCTGCCATCGCCATTTGTCCTATGGCTTGCTCCTTTGCCATATGCAGCTGCATAGTTCCCAATCGCTTGGTCCGCAACTTTTCCATTTCTTTCAACACCAATTTTTTCGCCTTTTTGACAGTATTTTGCTCGGTACCGAAGAAAACTCCCACAAACCCCGTATCCGAATAGGCTTGATAGGTGGACTCTACACTGTACACATAGCCATACTTTTCCCGCAGAGCCAAATTGAGGCGGCTGTTCATACTTGGCCCTCCCAAAATATTATTAAGCAGGTATAGTTGAAACCTCCGCTTGTCATACAGAGAGTAAGCTGGCTGACCTATAGCACAATGCGCTTGGGTTATTTCCCGCTCCACCACTTTATCAGCAGGTTTGTAATGTACAAACGGACTTCTCACGTAGAGACTTCTCTTTTGTGGGATTGCAATCAAGAAACTCTCCACGCGCTGTAAAACCTTCGAAAAAGGAATATTCCCCACCACAGAAAAAACGAGTTGGGTTGTATCCAACCTTGAAGAAATGAAATCAAAAAAATCCTGTTGGGAAAAGCTTTTTACAGTCTCCTCTCTTCCCAAAATATTTCTACCCAAGGCATGGCCCGCAAAAACCATGGCATCGAAATCATCTTGAATCGAGTCATCAGGAGAGTCTCTATACATGGACATTTCCTCCAGGATTACCTGACGCTCCTTTTCTATTTGTTTTTGGGGAAAAGTGGAGTTAAAGGTGATATCACACAATAATTCCGCCGCTTTGCCGAAATGCTCCTTGAGCGTAGTCGCATAAAAACAGATTTTCTCTTTCGTGGTATAGGCATTCAATTCCCCGCCCAAGGACTCTAATCTATTGAGAATATGAAAAGCTTTCCGCTTTTTGGTGCCTTTGAATGCCATATGTTCCCAAAAATGCGCTAAGCCCTCCTCCTCCGTGGATTCGTCCCTACTTCCGATATTCACTACAAAACCACAATGCACCATACGTGTATGGGTGACTTCTTGGTGCACAATGCGGATGCCATTAGGCAATTCCTTGAGATTATACTGCATGCAAACTTTTTTCAATGGTACTAAATCACTGCTACCCGTCGCTTCAAACAATTTCACGATGCAACTGATTCAATTACAAAAATAAAAGTGTTTTCGGGATTACAACACAGGAATAGAATTACTGGCATGAGAAGGGGATTGAATAGAATAGATTATATTTGTTGAAAGGATGAAAGTACGGCTCGCAGAATACACGGAAAACGCTGAAATATTCTTACCCAAAAGAAAATTAAGGCAAGAATAGAAAGTAACTCCCAGTCCTATACCCGCCCCGAGTCTTGGCTCTTGGCTCTTGGTTCTAAATCTAAAATCTACCCTCTAAAATCTAAAATACCACTTGGTACTTAGTACTTTGTACAATTAAAAAAATATCTCTATACCATGAAATACACCCCTCTACCAAAAGAACTTTACATCAAAAACCGTCAGAAATTAATCAGTAAACTTCCACCTAAGTCGGTAGCAGTCTTTCACTCCAATGACATTATGCCAACCAATGCGGACGGAACCATGCGTTTCCGACAGAATAATGATATTTTTTACTTATCAGGCATCGATCAGGAGGAGTCTATTTTGGTGATTTGTCCCGACTTCCCAAATCCCGATATGCGGGAAATCTTGTTTTTAAGGGAAACCAATGAGCATATTGCCGTTTGGGAAGGACACAAGTACACTCAAGATGAAGCCGAACAGGCATCGGGAATTCAGAACATTCAATGGGTGGCCAATTTTGACCAGGTTTTCAATACATTGATTTCCCTAAGCGATCACATTTTCCTCAACACAAACGAGCATTTACGAGCAGATGTACAGGTGGAGAGTAGGGATGCACGCTTTATCAAATCCTGCAAGGAGCGCTATCCCTTGCACAACTATCACCGAGTAGCCCCATTGATGCACCAACTGAGAGCGGTAAAAGAGCAGGAGGAAATTGATCAAATGCAGATAGCCTGCGATATTACGGAAAAAGGATTCCGAAGAATTCTCACGTTTGTGAAGCCTGGGGTTACTGAGTATGAAATCGAGGCGGAGTTTATCCATGAATTTATCCGTAATCGCAGCAAAGGCTTTGCTTACGAACCTATCATCGCTTCTGGTCCAAACGCTTGTGTACTTCATTACATCGAAAACAAAGAAATCTGCAAAGATGGAGACTTGATCCTATTTGATGTAGGTGCTGAATACGGCAATTACAATGCAGATATGTCGCGAACCATCCCAGTTAATGGACGATTTACGCCACGTCAGCGTGCTGTGTATGATGCTGTCCTCCGCGTACAAAAAGGAGCCATGAATATCCTCCGTCCAAGAATCAATATCCAAGAGTATCACAAAGAGGTAGGGTTGATGATGCAGTCCGAACTAGTAGGTTTAGGGCTAATTGACAAAACGGATATCGCCAACCAAGACCCCAAATGGCCTGCATACAAAAAATACTTTATGCACGGTACTTCCCACCATTTAGGACTAGATGTACATGATGTAGGTACTATGCATGAGCCCATCACCGCAGGCATGGTATTCACGGTAGAACCGGGAATCTATATTCCTGAAGAGGGCATGGGTATCCGCTTGGAAAATAACATCGTCATTCAGGAAAATGGCTATTTGGACTTGATGCGGAATATCCCGATTGAGACCGAGGAGATTGAGGAGTTGATGAGGTGAGCTGGGAGAGTCGAGATGTGAGAAGCGAGATGCGAGAGATTAGGATCAAGAAGCAAGAGCCAAGAATCAAGAGTCAAAAAAATAAAATATGCTTGCACAAAATAAGGTTGAAATATGCATTAGGCGAAATATAGGTGGCATGTAAATAAGAGAATTATCCTAAAAAAAGTGTCAATAAATTTAAAGGCGAGAAATTAGACTCAAGAAAAAAGATTCGATGAATTTAGATAGGAGTTCGCATCCTTGAAAAGAGGTCATTCTTGCATACGAATTACCGCAATAGTCTCATAGAGGCGGTCAACATAATAGCTGAGGGTTTCAACCCTCGGGCCACAATTTAGCTGATGCCCCTAAAGTCCCATCGAGACAGTCTACATAAATGCCTGAATTTCATACCAATCGTGTTTTTGACAATTCGCCTTAGGTAATGATTTTACATCAACGAGTTGAAAATCATTGCTAAAATGTCGGCCGCTCCGATGGAGTTATTAAATGGTTTATAGCATGATACATTAAAGTAAAATACGCTCGCCAAGTACGAAATTAGAACGTCTTCGCAAGTCTGAAGACTACATTCATAAGATCTTACTCATTGCTACGAACGTGGTATGGATGCGTTTCGCTCGTTGCGTGAAAAGATTTCGTTCGATAAAACGCAAGTCTGAATACTTGAATCAAACACAGCCCATTGGGTAATAAAAACTTTAAATTTAATTTTTTATAATTATTTTGTTTCATGTAACTTTGTTTTGAAATATGAAACAAAGTCAATCCCTCAAGAGTCAATGAGAATAGTTACCTTCAAACGAATTCAAGAATTTGCACAGAAACATGCTGATTCTGAATTGGCCTTGAGATTTTGGTATACTACGACAAGTAAAAAAGATTGGAGTTCATTAAATGACATTAAAAAAGATTTCAACTCAGTCGATTATGTAGGAAATCATCGATTTGTTTTCAACATCAAAGGCAATTCATACCGGTTGGTAGCAATTATTTCATTCAATGCAAAAAAAATTTATATCAGATTCATCGGAACTCATGCCGAGTATGATAAAATTAAAGACATTCAAAACATTTGAATCATGATTAAATCTGAAAAGGAGTATAATGCTATTGTAGCAAGGGTTGAGGAGTTGCTTTCCAATCCTGATAACATAGAAAATCCTGATGAAAAAGGATTTGTGGAATTGAATCTACTGTCTGACATGGTAGCTGATTATGAAGAGAAGTACCATGCAATAATGACTCCCACTTTAGCAGAAGCGATTAGACTTCGCATGCAAGAAAGAGGCTTGACACAAAAAAACCTATCAGAATACCTTGGCGTAAGTACATCAAGAATCAGTGAATATCTAAACGGCAAAAGCGAACCAACCCTCAAAATCGCCCGAGAAATCAGCAGAAAACTTGATATAGAAGCTTCGATTGTACTTGGTGTGTAGAGCACTCAATCCTAGCAGGTTTTGAAAACCTGCTAGGATTATTTCATCTTAATTTACTGATAATAGAAAAAAATCGGTCCTAAAAAAGTGCAACTAAAATCACCTTACAGAAACTTGTAGTTATGATTTCATGAGACCAAATTTTTATTTATTGCATTTTTCAAATATGAGATAATCATTATTTTATTTTTATTAACCGATTTAAACTTTTATGTTTGAATAAATTAAATCTCAGTAACTATGAAAAAGTATCTATCTATCCTATTTTTAGGTTTAGTAGCTATTAGTTCTTGTCAAGAAAATGGACAAGAGGAGCATTTAAGTTATGGAATATGAGGATAAATGAGCTTGTCAACAGACCAATACTGATCGGGACACTTACACTTCTAAGTATGTCTAGCTATGCCCAAACTAAAGAGCAAAATTGGAATATTGGCTTAAAAAACCATTGGTACGACGGAAGCAGGGTTAATTCTACCTCTGGATATGGACTTGGTATTTTTGTCAATTATCAGGCAAGCATCTTTAACCATTCCAAATGGCTGATGATCAATGAGCTTGGCTATGATCGGATCTTGTCAAAAGCTGAAACAAATAACCCTTTATTTTGGTACCAAGAAGGAGCTGTTAGACTTAATAGTTGGATCGCAAGGACTCTTGATTATAAAAGTAACCATTTCACATTTGGCCTTGGATTGTCATTGATGTATGGTAATCAGCTAACCGGCGGTGCTCTTGTAAACGGGGAGTTTATATACGCCAACTATTCATAAGAAATGAGCTATGGACCGGTGTTCTCACTAACGTATAGCAACAGCGCAATTAGTGATCGCTTCTGCTTACGACTTGACCATGAAAGATACGATTCACGGGATAAAATCAGCAGCATATCACTACTTTACAGACTCTTCTGATTATTCCACGTATATACTATTACTATTCAAAAACCCTTGAGTCCTGGACCTCAAGGGTTTTTCTTTATCTTCCTGAGAAGCTTTTTGTTGCTTGGTTAATAACACGTTTCCCCAAGGAAACCTTCGAGGTTTGAAAAACCTCAAAGGTTTCGAAATAAAAAAGCCAACTCCCTTCGAAGTCGGCTTTTTCTTATTTCTAAAATATAAGATCTTAGATCTAAATTATCCAATAGACACTCTTTTAAAAGCAGCTACGGTCATGCCTTTGCTTACCTTATCAAGGTACTGAGCAATAGATAATGAGTTATCTTTTACAAATTGCTGGCTCAACAAAGTATTTTCTTTGTAGAACTTATTCAATTTACCCAAAGCGATTTTCTCCAACATTTCTTCAGGCTTGCCTTCTTGTCTTGCTTGGTCTTTACCTACCTCGATTTCTCTTTCTACTACAGAAGCATCTACGCCGTCTTTGTCAACAGCTACTGGGTTCATAGCAGCAATTTGCATCGCTACATCTTTACCAGCTTCTTCTACAGCTGCACCATTGGTGTTAACCAAAGAAACCAATACACCTAATTTACCATTGGAGTGGATGTAAGGAACAACTGCTTCGCCAGAAACAACTTCATAGTGGGAGATTTCGATTTTCTCACCGATTTTACCAGTCATTTCAACGATTTTATCAGCTGTAGTGATATTTTCAAACGGCAATGCAAGAATTTGCTCTACAGAAGTCGCTTTGTTAGCAACAGCTAGTTCCAATAACGTATTTGCAAAAGCAACGAAATCTTCATTCTTAGCAACGAAATCAGTCTCGCAAGTCAATGAAAGCAAGGTTCCAGTAGCACCGTCAGCACTCACGTGCGTCACAATAGTACCTTCTTTGGTCTCTCTGTCAGCTCTTGAAGCAGAAACTTTTTGACCTTTTTTTCTAAGGATATCGATAGCTTTTTCGAAATCACCTTCAGCTTCGGTAAGGGCTTTTTTACAGTCCATCATACCAGCTCCGGTCTTTTGTCTCAATTTGTTTACTTCCTGTGCAGTAATAGCCATTGTTTTAGTCAATTTATGAGATTAAACTTTTTTCTATGTTAAGGAAGACCTGACAGTCTGCCGCGGCGGACTGCCAGGTCTTAGTCAATTAAAAACAAAAAATTGAACACAGGCCGAAACCGCATGTTCAATCTTTTGTATTCAGTAAATCAAAGTGGAATTACTCTTGTGTATCAGCATCCACAGCTCTCTTAGCTTCTTCCTCTTCAGAAAGTTTAGCATCTTCTTTGTCCTTCTTACGCTCAGAAAGACCTTCTTCGATAGCTGTTCCGATAGCTTTTACCAACAAAGAGATTGATTTGTATGCATCGTCATTAGCAGGGATAGGGAACTCCACCTCATTTGGGTTAGAGTTAGTATCTACCAACGCAAAAACAGGGATACCAAGCTTTTGTGCTTCAGAGATAGCAATGTGCTCTCTCTTAATGTCTACTACAAACAACGCAGCAGGAAGTCTTGTCAAATCAGCGATACCGCCTAGTACAGATTCCAATTTCTCACGTTGTCTTGTGATCATCAAACGCTCTTTCTTCGCCAAATTCTTGTAAGAATCTTCTTTCATCATTTTGTCGATGGTAGACATTTTCTTCAAGGATTTACGAATAGTAGCGAAGTTAGTCAACATACCACCCAACCATCTTTCGGTTACGTAAGGCATGTTCAATCTTCTTGCTTCTTCTGCAATAAGGTCTTTCGCTTGCTTCTTAGTAGCTACGAACATCACTTTTTTGCCAGAACGAACGATTTGCTTGATTGCATTGGATGCTTCTTCGAGGCAAACAAGCGTTTTGTTTAGGTCGATGATATGGATACCGTTCTTCTCCATGAAGATATACGGAGCCATTCTTGGATCCCACTTTCTCGTCAAGTGTCCAAAGTGAACACCAGCATCCAGTAAGTCTTTATATTCTATTTGTGCCATTAATAAAGTATATTTTTCTGTATAAGGTTGTGAGAAAACTCCCAATTAACGCTTGGAGAACTGGAATCTTCTTCTCGCTTTTCTTCTTCCTGGCTTCTTACGCTCAACCATTCTAGGGTCACGGGTAAGGAAACCTTCTTTTTTCAACGGAGGTCTGTGCTCAGCGTCAAATTCGCAAAGTGCTCTGGCAATTGCCATACGAGCAGCTTCCGCTTGACCTTTGATACCACCACCGTCTACATTGATAGTCACATCGTAAGTACCTTCTACACCTACAAGGGCAAGAGGCTGCTTTACTACGATCTGATGCAAATCAAACGGGAAATACGTTTCGATCGGCTTGTTGTTTACAACGATCTCACCTTTGCCCGGCTTCATGTAGATTCTAGCGACGGATGTCTTTCTTCTACCGATTGTGTTGATAATTTCCATGAACTGCTAAGGTTAAAATTTGACTTCTTTAGGTTGCTGTGCAGCATGAGGATGCTCAGAACCATTGTAAACAAATAGGTTTCTGTACATCTGTCTGCCAAGTCTGTTCTTTGGCAACATACCTCTTACTGCTTTTTCCACCAAAATAGAAGCAGACTTTTGCTTCAATAACTTTGGTGTAGAAATGCGCTGTCCACCTGGGTAACCAGTATGACGAACGTAAACTTTCTCGTCCATCTTTCTACCAGTCAACCTAACCTTGTCTGCATTGATGACAATAACATTGTCTCCGCAGTCCACGTGCGGGGTAAAGTTTGGCTTATGCTTACCCCTTAGGATTTTGGCAACCTCACTTGCAAATCTACCTAGAACTGCAGACTGGGCATCCACTACCACCCATTGTTTGTCTACAGTAGCAGCATTTGCCGATTTGGTCTTGTAGCTTAATGTATCCACTGTGTAAATGTTTAATTATTAGCTTGTTAAATATATTCCACCCCCAAAAAGGGACACAAAGATAGAAGTAATTTCTTTTACATGCAAAAGAAACAACATTATTACCCACATTTTCTTCATGTTAGCCGTTTTTCTCCAGCTGCTTGACCAATACGTCAAAGTCTTTAGGATAAGGAGCTTCTATAGCAATAGTCTCTTCCTTCAAGCCTTTAAACCCGATGGCGGACGCATGGAGGGAAACCCGCTGCATGATGGGGAGTTCATCCGTGCCTTTTTTAAGGTTAAACCGCCGTTTTAAGGCAGATAAGTACAATGGCTTTCCTCCATAGGTATCATCCCCACAAATCGGAGCTTTCAGATGGGCCAAATGAACCCGAATCTGATGCAATCTTCCGGTGATAGGCTTACATTCGATCAAGGAATGAGCAAAGTAAGTCTTGAGGGTATTGAAAACCGTCTGTGCAGGCTTGCCTTCTTTCGTTATCTTGGCGATGCCTTTATTGGTTGCGTGAATATTACGATCCACCAATTCATTGCTGAACTCATGAATTCCATCCACTACTGCATGGTAAATTTTACTGACTTTTCGGTCCTCAAACTGGATAGCGATGTTCCGATAAGCATCCTGGTGTTTGGCGATCACTAGGCATCCCGAAGTCTCCTTATCCAGTCGGTGACACACCTGGGCATCTGGGGTGTAACCTCTGGCAAGTTCCAGAATATTCTGGGCTTCATGCCGATCTTCCAATGTCGATAAATAGGGAGGCTTATTGATGACAAGGTAATCCTCGTTTTCAAACAGAATCAAGTCCTTAAAATCAATTTTTTTCATGCAGTCCTTTCCCAATAAGGCCGCAAAAGTAGGAAATAAAGTTGAGTTGAAGAAATATGGCAGGTAAAAAATTAGTGATTGGTTGATTAGTAGCGGGAAGTCCACAGTCGACCGTCGACAGTCAACGGTTTCGTTTGATGTAGATTGCCTATTCATGTTTTTACTACCAGAATCCCTACTTGGTACTTGGTTCTTAGTACTTGGTACTTCGTACAGTAATTGGTGTCTGAGCGAAGTCGAAGCCAGCATAGGGAAGTCAACGGTCGACAGTCCACTGTCAACGGTTTCGTAAGTCGTAGATTACCTATTCGTGTTTTTACTACCAGAATCCCTACTTGGTACTTGGTTCTTAGTACTTGGTACATCTACAATAATTGGTGGCTGAGCGAAGTCGAAGCCAGCATAGGGAAGTCAACGGTCCACAGTCCAAGGTCAATGGTTTCGTAAGTCGTAGATTACCTATTCGTGTTTCTATTACCCGCTCCCTACTTAGTACTTGTTTCTTTGTCTAATCTCTAGCTTCTCGCTCCTCGCTTCTCGCTTCTAATCTCTCGCTTCTAAACCCGCTTCTCCTACTCATTCCACAAACCCCACATACAACTCTTCAAGCGTCTGTTCCAAATCCTCCGTAAATCCTCCGTGAGGCCTGGAGGTTTGGATCATGGAACTCCTGTTAGCCGTCAACCATCGGAAGCGGGCCGGCGCATCGTGCTGGGCAATGGGACTGCCCGTATTTGTTCCTTTACATATGCCAACAAAAGACTCCAAGTACCCTTTTAACACTTCTAAATCTGCCTCAGCATCCAAGGCAAGAACTTTAGTTAAGTCCGGATTTACCTTACAAACCAGGAAATCCTTTCGCTTACAGCAGACCAAGACCCCCACATTGACAAACTCCTCACGCTCTACCCTAGGTACGATGCGGAGGACAGCATATTCATATAAGTGCTTTCCTTGCATCTTCAGCTCCTTTGATAAAGTTTTCAGAATTATTCAGACGGGTCTTCAAAAAACTAGCATAGACAGCTTTACCCTCTTCGGCTGTTTCCACATCCCTTGATGCCAGAATCCATTCATCTGGAATTAGAGATACCAATTGATCTAGCTTCTCTTCTGTAATCAAGACCTTCATTTCATGATCGACTTCTGAAAGCTGCGAAGCCTTGGGAAGCAGCACATGGTCTTTGATCATAGGAAATGAACTCAAAGCCTGTTTCTCCCAATTATCCCACGCATGATGAAAAAGAAAAGAAGCTCCATGATCGATCAGCCACAATTCTCTATTCCACCAAAGCATATTGGTATTACGGAAGCTGCGGTCCACATTGGTAATAAATGCGTCTAACCATACAATTTTAGAAGCCAATACTGAATCTATTGCAGTAGCCCCAGGGTCATAAGTCAGCGCCTTGGACAAAAAATGAAGTGCCAAATTCAAGCCCTGACTGCCTTTCAGCAAATCCTGTATTTCCTCATCTCCCTCAGACCTCCCAAAAGCTTCATCCAGATTGGCAAACACCAACTCAGGCACCTTTAAACCCAAGACTCTGGCTATCTCACCTCCCAGCAATTCAGCAATTAGTGCCTTCTCCCGTTGACCGGCACCTTTGAATTTGAGCACATAGCTAAACCCATCATCTGCATCTGCCAAGGCAGGTAGCGACCCCCCCTCCCTCAAAGGCATTACATAGCGCATCACTTGCACGGTCCTCAAGAATGGCTGTTCTATGGAATTCGACATATAGTTGTCTGTTTTTCTTGACAAAGATAATAGGGATTGGTGAAAAGTTGCTTGACTGACTAGTGGTGGAAGTCCACGGACGACAGTCCACTGTCAACGGTTTCGTAAGTCGTAGACTACCTATTCGTGTTTTCACTACGAGTATCCCTACTTGGTACTTAGTACTTGGTACTTGGTACATCTACAATAATTGGTGGCTGAGCGAAGTCGAAGCCAGCATAGGGAAGTGAACGGACGACAGTCCACGGTCGACAGTTTCGTAAGTCGTAGAATACCTATTCGTGTTTTTACTACCAGAATCCCTACTTGGCTCTTGGTACTTGGTACTTTGTACATCTACAGTAATTAGTGGCTGACCGAAGTCGAAGCCAGCATAGGGAAGTCAACGGACGACAGTCCACGGTCAACGGTTTCGTAAGTCGTAGATTACATATTCGTGTTTTTACTACCAGAATCCCTACTTGGTTCTTGGTACTTTATACTTGGTACATATGTAGTGATTGGTGGCTGAGCGAAGTCGAAGCCAGCATAGGGAAGTGAACGGACGACAGTCCACGGTCAACGGTTTCGTAAGTCGTAGATTACCTATTCGTGTTTTTACTACCAGAATCCCTACTTGGTTCTTGGTACTTTATACTTGGTACATATGTAGTGATTGGTGGCTGAGCGAAGTCGAAGCCAGCATAGGGAAGTCAGCGGACGACAGTCCACGGTCAACGGTTTCGTAAGTCGTAGATTACCTATTCGTGTTTTTACTACCAGAATCTGTTTCTTGGCTCTTGCTTCTTGCCTCTTGAGTCTAAACTCTCGAATCTCCCCTCTAAACTTACCCCAACTCCTCCATTGTCACCACCGGGATATCTTTTCGCTGCACATCTTTCAACGGTTCCACCATAGATTTTGGATATACAAATCCCGCTTCAGTCAATGGATATAGCAATGGCGCAAGGTTATTCACCGCAGCTTTGATGCCTTGCATGATGGCACCCATATTGCCTGTCTGCTTGGATAGCTTGGCTTCATTCTCGATTTCAAAAGGCCCTGTAAAACCCTTTTGCTGCAACAACTCCACAAAAGCTCTCCAATCCAAATGATCTCCCAAACCAAAACCCGGTAAAGTAGCCTCATAATGATGCCGATCCCAAGGGTTGGTGGAAATAGGAACTCCCGCTTGAGCTGCCAAATCAGGATTAACACGCTGCATCGCGTACATATTTCCCCAAAACGGATCGGAGATATTTCTTGTTGACTTCACGTGAATCCGCTTTAATCGGTCCATATCCGTATGCTGAATCACAGCCAAAGGATCGGTATGCTGCCAAATATCATGAGAGGGATCATAAATCTCCCCATGATTTTTGTAAGGGATCAGCTCGTACATCAACTTTCTTGCAGCCAATACACCTGGCAAATTATTGAAAGTACCCCAATAGCCCGAAGACCTCCAGCCCTCCATGGGACAGTTTTCATACAAAATACTTACGCCCAAATCATCGGCATATCGGATAATGGGTTCAAATACCTTTTGGTATTCCAATAGGTTTTTTTCAAAGCCATTCTCTTGATCGCCCAATTCGTGGTTACATCCCACAAAAGTCCCTACTTTTACATCATTGTCATCTCCCCCTAATAAATGGGCCATACGAATCAAGCGAAGCAAATGATTCTGATTTAATCTGCGCTGAACAGGATCCCCACCTATCAGGTTATCAAAAGCGCCGATCGATAGCCGAAGGTTGGCAGCATTAAATTTTTCAAGAATCCCTTTTGCAGTTTCCGCATCAAAGTTTTCATAATCCAAATGTGTGGCGACAAAGTCATTTCGCGTACCATCTTTTCTAAAAACACAAAGATCCAATCCTTGAACACCCGCCTCTTGGGCTTTAAGAATCGTTTGGTCTAAGCTGAGCTGATCAAAAGTCGAGCTCATGATCCAGATTTGGTTATGCATGGGTAGCTGATTTGTGAAAAGCTAAGTTACTTTCCTCTAGTCAAAATCAAAAGCCTTCAAGGTCAAAAGCTTTCCGTCTATCAATTCATTCGAACAAAATGGGCCAAAAATCAGTACTTTTACAGATGAAAGTATTAAAAAAAGAATACAAATATATTCAACTAGCATCAGAATCTCATTGATTCTGGATGTTGGTAATCGCAGTAAAACTGGACAACAAATCACAAACTCATGAAAAAAAGAAGATACTTGACTTTACTGGTAGCAGGACTGATCGGCTTCAGTGCTGTATCCTGTGCAGACAAAGAACCCACCATCACAGCTGAACCTGATCCATTTGCCGTCAGTTCAGAAAAACTTGATTTTAAAGTAGACACCTTATACACCGATTTCATCAGTCCTTGGGGCATGACTTGGCTTCCAGATGGACGCATGTTGGTAGTGGAACGAGCTGGAGAAATGTTGATTTTTGAAAATGATAAATTTACAGGGGATAAAGTCAGCGGACTTCCTCAAGTAAGAGAAATCAATCAGGCAGGCCTATTGGATGTGGCTTTGCACCCGGATTATGCTTTCAATGGCTGGATTTATTTAGCCTATTCCCGAACTCAAGGCGATGGAGAAGTATTGGTGATTGGTCGGGGTAAACTTTCTGGAACCGATTTCACCGATTATGAAGACATCTATGTATGCGGCCCAGAATGGAGAGGTGGAAGACACTTTGGGTCCAGAATTGTTTTTGACAATGATGGCTACCTGTTCTTTGCTAATGGAGATAAAGGCTCTAGACCAATGAATGCACAAGAATTGGATAATGATCATGGTAAGGTGCTCAGACTACATGACGATGGGAGAATCCCCGCAGACAATCCGTTTGTCAATGAACCAAATGCAAAAGGTGCTATCTGGAGTATTGGTAACCGAAACATTCAAGGAATGGCTTATGACAAAGAGACCAATAGATTATGGGCTGTAGAACATGGGCCCAAAGGTGGCGATGAGCTAAATTTGATCGAAAAGGGCAAGAACTATGGCTGGCCCGTAATTTCATACGGAATCAATTATGATGGCACCATTTTAACAGAATTGACTGAAAAAGAAGGCATGGAACAACCTAAAACCTACTGGGTTCCTTCCATCGCTACTTGCGGAATGGCTTTGGTGACCTCCGACAGATACCCTACTTGGAAAGGAAACTTGCTAGTGGCTGGATTGGCAGGAATGCAGATTGCACGACTAGAATTGGATGGTACAGAGGTAACGCATGAAGAAACCCTACTGAGCGGAATCGGACGTGTACGTCAAGTATCTCAAAGCCCTGATGGCTACATTTATGCCTTGGTCGAAGCTACTGGCTTATTGGTGAAATTGATTCCTCAAGGCTAATTTTTGATCATAACAAAACTTAACAAATGAAAAGGAGGTCAATCAAATTCGACCTCCTTTTTATATTCTAATGAGAAACTCATATTGATTTCACTTCTTCCCCGACTTTCCCTGCTCCTTCAATAATTGCTGCATCTCTTCCTGTATAAGTTTTAGCTGTTGCTGCCACTCCTTCATTTTCTGCTCGTTTTCTTTTTGCAAATCCTGAAGCTGCTTTTGGAGGTCTTCTAAAGTTAGCTTATTAGAATCTTGCCAATCTTTGAACCTTTGCTGACTTTCCTTCTGTCTAGCCTGTAGCTGTTTGTTTAGTTCTTCAAAAGTTGGCTTACTGTATTCCTGCCATTCCTTGAACTTTTGCTCATTTTCCTTGTTCCTAGCCTGTAGTAGTTCTTGAAGTTCCTCAAAAGAGGAATTTCTAAGATCTTTGAAGTAAAAATTTAAACCATTTTGGTTCGTTTTCAAACTATCTGAAAAGAGATTTTTTATCCCCAGAGAGTCCATGGAAAACTGAGTTGCATAACGAATTCTTCGAATATTTTCCCCATTGAAAAGACTATCCATTTTTAAATTCTCGAAAATAGAAGTCTGTCTCTTACTAAGTGAATCTAATTTGAAAAAAGGAAACACTACCACACTGTCCGCTTTTACTATTTTTGCATGTAGATTTTTAGAATGCAAAACCAAGGTGTCAGACATCCCATGAATAATCAAGCGTTGAACTTTACGAGAGCTTTTGGTAGTATCTCTAGGTGTTCCTAGAGTTTCTAGACCATTTAAACTTGGAATTGAAATAGGCTTTATTGGCTTGATAGAAATCGGTTTAAGCTGCAAATCAGGTATGGGTTGAAGAGAAACCTGAGGTAATGAGGCAAAACCATTCAGGTTGGATAAACCAGATAAATCTACAGAGGGCATAAGGCTTACAGGCTCAAAAGAAATAATCGGCATATTACTGAAGTCAGGCCATTCAAAGGATAACATTTTGATAGGCATATCTGATAGATAATCCATTTCAAAGTCGACTGTAGGCATTGCGCCTGGCTTCTTAAGGTGTACAGTGAGCGTATCTGGAATTGGAGGAATAGTGTCCCTCAGCTCAAAATGCTCCGCAAATAGTTGTTTTACGCTAACTTCCTCATTCAATTTTGAAGGTAGACTGTTGACCGGTTGATTCATCCCCAGGAGGAAAACGGAAATAATGATGGTTGTAATCATGGCAAGTGTGGTTAAAGTAGTTGGTTGAGAAGGAGAACTCTGAACTCCTAATAATTTTTTGATGCGTTCTAAAGTTGGATGTTTAGGTTTGCTCGCGGCCAAAGCAAATTCAGGGACTGCATGATGTTGCTGAAACACAGCCACAGTGGCGAGCCCATTAGCCAAGTCTTTGGGAGCTACCCCTTGGGAAATTGCCCACTCATCAGCCGCCAACTCCCGCTGCCTTCGGATTTCGCTCGTAATCCACCAGCAAATTGGATGGAAAAAGAAGATATTCTCTGTCATTACCTGCAAAAAATTCCATAGGTAATCTCTTCGCTTGACATGTGCCAGCTCATGCATGAGTATAGCTTCTACTTGAACAGGATTCATTTGTAAAAGCAGAGCTGCCGGAAAAAGAATTACAGGTTTCCATACCCCAAATGTTAAGGGTACACTAACAAACTTGCTGCTATAAATACCAACCAAAGAACTGAGTTTTGCAGTTTTCAAAACACGATCAAAAAGTTCTTGCCACTGCCCATCCAATAGCTCCACAGGTCTGTGACGAAGATTTTTTAAGCTACTCCAACCCATTGCCGTTCTGAGCAAGAAAAGAAAAACACCCACCACCCATCCTTTCACCATAAATGGAATGTAAGGACTTACATACTTCTCTAAGTAAGTGGTGGTATCATTACTGGAAGGCTTATCCGCTTCAACGATTATATACTCCTTTACAGCCTCGGAACCAAGCTCAGAAGTAAAATTTTCGATAGGTTGATCCATTACCACATCAATATGCCAAGCAAAAGTGATGAAAGCCATGACAGGAATAATCCCTAAACAGATCATTCCAGCAACATATTTCTTCGCGGCTGATAGATTTTTTCCCAAAAAGAAAAGTCCCCAAAAAAGTAAACCCATCAATGTAATTTGCCAAATGGAATGAATCAACATCCATCCAAAGGCTTCTTGGATTTGAGGGGGTATCAATTGATTGAGGCTTTCCATTAGTTCGATTTTTCCATGTGATCCAAAAATGCCCGAATCTCATCAATTTCTTCCTTGGTCGGTTTCCCTTGACCAAGCGCCTGTAATACCAAATCCTTCGAAGAACCTGCGAAAGCAGCAGAAACAAAGCTTTTGATCAAGCTCTTCTGTGTAGCCTCTTGTGCAACGGCAGGATAATATACATGTGTACGATTGGCTTCATCCCTCCCCAACATGCCTTTGCTATGCATGATTTGCATAATCTTTAGGGTAGTGGTGTAGCCTGTCTCCTTGGTTTCAGCTAACTTTTCATGGATTTCCCGAACAGTCGCATTCTCCATTTGCCATAGCAATGACAAAATTTCTAATTCAGCCTCAGTGGGTTTACCATCCATAGTTCTACGATTTTATTCGTACAAATATATACGATAAAAATCGTAGTCAAAATTTTTTTCAAACTTTTTACTTAAATCGTTAGCTTGCATCATGTGTTTAATAACCTTTAATTGGGATAATCATCCAGCATACAAACTTATCCTAGTGGCCAATCGAGATGAGTTTTTTGATAGGCCATCACAAGAAATCCACCAATGGGAAGCAGGATTCTATGGAGGTAAAGATCTGCGGGCAGGAGGTACTTGGCTCGCTATCCATCCTAATGGCAGATTTGCATTTTTGACCAACTACCGAGATATGCGAAACATCAAATCTGATAGAAAAAGCCGAGGGGAATTGGTGAAAAATTATCTGAGTACTTCAGTTCCTCCATTCGAGTACCTCAAGTCTGTAGAGCAGCAAGCGAGTGAATTTGAAGGTTTCAACTTAGTGGTCGGAGATCATTTAGGGATATTTTATTTATCTAATTACCAAGAAGGTATCCAAGAGATTAGCTCTGGACTTTATGGACTGAGTAATGCCTTATTGGATACCCCTTGGCCAAAGCTTACCTTAGCCAAAGAAGGTTTAGAAAATCTAATTGCAGCGGAAATCTTCGATCCTATTTCCATGATGCCTATACTCCACTCCCAAGAAATTGCACCGGACGAAGAGTTGCCCGAGACTGGCTTAAGCTTGGCAAGAGAGCGTCTAATGAGCTGCCAGTTTATTCACGCTGAAGGGATCTACGGAACAGTTAACACTACTGTTTTGTTATGGAAGCATACAGGGGAGGTAACCATGGTGGAGCGGAAATTTGATCAGTTAAAAAATACCCACGCAGATACCAGCCTTCAATTTGAGATTATAAAAAATTAAGGTTGTGAAAAAAATTTTGGATGTATTGATTGTAGGGGGAGGTCCAATTGGACTGGCTTGTGGCATTGCTTGTGAAAAAGCAAATATCAACTATGTGATTGTGGAAAAAGGAGTACTCACCAATTCCTTATTCAATTATCCCCTCAACATGACTTTTTTCTCTACTTCCGACAAACTTGAAATGGGTGGTATTCCCTTTATGTCCATCTCCCATAAACCAACGCGAACGGAAGCTTTAGAGTATTATAGGAGAGTTTTTCAGCAATGGAAGCTTAAAGTAAACTTATACGAAGAAGTCAAAACTTTGCAGAAAAACGTAGATGGAATTTTTGAAATCAACACCAGCAAACAAACATACCTTGCCCATAACATCATCCTGGCTACGGGATTTTACGACCTGCCTAATTTGATGAACGTTCCGGGCGAAGAACTTCCAAAAGTCAGCCATTACTACAAAGAACCATGGCCCTACATCGGTCAGAAAGTATTGGTAGTCGGTGGTGCGAATTCTGCAGTAGATGTGGCCTTGGAAATTTGGAGAAAAGGTGGACATGTTACCATGGCACTCAAAGGAGATGGAATTGATGCTAATGTTAAATATTGGGTAAAACCTGATATAGAAAATCGTATCAAAGAAGGTTCTATCAAGGCCTACACCAACTGTCTGGTTAAAGAAATTCGGGAAAAAGAAGTAGTTCTTGACACACCTACAGGAGAAGTTACCATCCCAAATGACTTTGTATTTGCGATGACAGGTTACGTCCCAAATTTTGCTTTATTGGATCAACTAGGCGTAGAACTGAGCTTGGATGAGAAACGCCAACCCTGCTACGATCCTAGCAATCAAGAATCCAATATTCCGGGTGTCTATCTAGCCGGTGTAGTCTGCGGCGGCCTCAACACAAGAGAATTTTTTATTGAAAATTCCATTATCCACGCCGAGCAAATAGTAAATCATATTCTTGGAAAGTCTCTCGCTGATTCATCGGATTGAACAGATTGAGCGCAGATTCATTTTTTGGGTCAATGCTATAAAGATATACTTTGGTGCTAATTTTTTAGAGCTCAGGGCTGACGCCCCTATACTGCTCCCAAAATCTATATGCTTTAAATCAAACTTTAACCATAGATATTTCAAATAAAATCAAACATGGACTATTTCAATAAAATAGTTATCAATTTGAAATCCATTTAACTTGATGAGACAACCAAAGCCATCTATCTGCGATTAATCTGCTAAATCCCCTTTATCTGTGAGAACCCAGCGACCTAGCGAGCCAACAGATATTCTTTAAACTCCTCGAAGTCATTCCCCATACTTTCAGACTTCACTTCTTTCGTGAGAAAAGCTTGTAGACGCTCGGGTAGTTGGATAGATTCTTGGAGTACTTCTTCTACGGTAGATTGGAACTTACCGGGATGGGCTGTTTCTAGGAATATCCCCTGAAATTCTGCTTCTTTTCCTTCCAAAAAATTCTTTAATCCCAAATAACCTACAGCACCATGAGGGTCCATAAGGTATCCGGTAGTAGTATTGACTTTTCTTAAAGCTTCGGCAGTCTCTTCGTCTGAGAAATAGTAACCCACCATTTTTGACTTGAGCTTTGCTTCATCATTTCCATACAAATCCAGCAAGCGATAAAAGTTACTCGGATTGCCTACATCCATGGAATTACTAATGGTAGCTAGGGAAGGCATAGGCTCAAAAATGCCTGAATCCAAAAACTCTGGCACAACTTTGTTGACATTGGTACTTGCTACAAATATATCGATGGGTAAGCCCATTCGTTCGGCTAAAATTCCTGCTCCTATATTCCCAAAATTTCCACTAGGGACCGACACAGCTAATTTCTTTTCCTTATCCGGCAATTGAGCCCAGGCATGAAAGTAGTAGAGGCATTGTGGAATCCAGCGGGCAATATTGATGGAGTTGGCAGATGTCAACAACATTTTTTGATTCAATTCCTCATCCAAAAATGCTTGCTTGACCATGCGCTGACAGTCGTCAAATACACCGTCTACTTCCAAGCAATGGATATTTTCTCCCAAAGTTGTAAACTGTTTTTCTTGTAACTTGGAGACTTTTCCTTTGGGGTATAAAATGATCACTTCTACCCCTGGAACTTTGTAAAAACCATTAGCTACAGCAGAGCCTGTATCCCCGGAAGTTGCTACCAATACTCTCACTAGTCGCTCTTCCTTCGCCATCAACATGGACATGAGTTTGGAACAAAAGCGAGCGCCAAAATCCTTAAATGCCAAGGTAGGTCCATGAAATAATTCCAATGAATAAACTCCCTCCTCCACTTGTACCAAAGGAGCTGGGAATGACAGCGTATGCGCTACCAACACTTGAATTTGTGTTTCGGTCAGGTCTTCTTTGAATAGTGCCCGAATGATCTCTACTCCCATTTCCTGGAAACTCATAAACGGAAGCTCTTGAAAAAACTCCGCAGGCATCACTGGGACTCTTTCAGGCATATAGAGCCCTTGATCAGGAGCCAACCCTTTGATGACCGCTTCTTTTAGAGAAACAAAATTTTCTGGATTATTTGTGCTGTAGAACTTCATATATACAAAAATTCAAAGATTTTAAACTGATTCAATTACATAAGCTCCAATAGGATTGACCTCCGCCACCGAAACATCCACTCCTAAACCTATTTTCGCATACACTTCTTCACTTACTTTAGCTACCGCTGCTGCAATTTCCCTACTTTCAGACAACACAAATAATGTTGGTCCCGATCCTGAGATTCCTGAACCTAAGGCTCCTGCTTTTTGGATAGCCTCTCGTAATTCATAGAAACCGGGAATTAAGAGCGCACGGTATGGCTCCGCAATCACATCCTTCAAAGATCTTCCCAATAACTTTAAATCGGAAGTGTATAAGGCAGAAATCAAACCCGCAATATTTCCTGACTGTACGACTGCATCCTGCAATGAAATTTGCCTTCTCAAAACAGACCGTGAATCTGCAGTTCGCAATTCGATATGTGGATGGATGAGCGTAGTATATAACCCTTCTGGCACAGGGAGTTTGACGATATCCAAGGGCGCATAATCCCGAATGAGGACAAAGCCACCTAGAATAGAAGGAGCCACATTATCCGCATGTGCAGCTCCGCATGCTACCCGTTCTGCCTCCATAGCAAATGGCACCAATTCAGTTTTCGTGAATGGAGTTCCCATTAACTCATTGACAGCCATCAAAGCTGCCGCTGCACTTGCTGCAGAAGATCCCATACCAGACCCCAAGGGTAGTCCCTTCATCAATGAAATGTCCAATCCTTGATTAGCATTCAAGCGATCTAAAAAAGCCTGAATAGCTACAGTACAGGTGTTTTTTTCAGCCTCCAAAGGAAGTCTTCCTCCATCTCCTGTGATAGAAACCACCCTCAGTCCAGGCTGATCACTCAAAGAAACTTTCACACGGTCTCCCATATCCCCAATGGCAAACCCAAGGATATCAAATCCACAGGAGACATTAGCGACGGTGGCAGGCGCAAAGGCAGTTACTGCTTTCATGATTTATCGAGTAAAGTTTCCTAATCGAATCACATCTGCAAATACCCCTGCTGCTGTCACATCTGCACCAGCACCTGGTCCACGGATAATCATCGGGAAGTCATGGTAGCGCTCGGTGGTGAACAAGATCATATTATCGCTACCCTTCAGGGTATAAAACGGATGCGAGCTATCCAAGGCATTTAGCCCAACTTTTGCTTTTCCATTTTCCAAGATGGCCATAAAGCGTAGTTTTTTACCCGCCTCTTGAGCATCAGCTAATAACTTGGTAAAGGCTGTATCATGCGCTTTCAGTTTCGTGAAAAACTCCTCCACATCTTTGGTTTCCACACAATCATCCGGAACCATGCTTTGAATAACAATATCATCGAAATGCAAATCCTGTTCAGCTTCTCTGCCTAGGATCAAAATCTTTCTACCTACATCCATCCCGCTCAAATCATCTCTTGGATCCGGTTCTGTATAACCTTTTTCTTTGGCTTGTCTGACGACTTCGGAGAATGGCATTCCTTTTTCAAATTCCGAGAAAATAAAATTCATCGACCCACTCAGCACGGCCTCAATTCTCAACACTTTATCACCACTCAACATCAAATCCTGTAGCGTATTGATCACAGGAAGTCCCGCTGCCACGTTAGTTTCATACAAAAACTTTACACCTCTTTTATACGCTAGCTTTTTCAAGGATTTATACTTGGCCAGATCACCAGAGTTGGCCTTCTTATTTGGCGTCACAATGGCAACTTTCGCCTCCAATACCCTGTCGTACAAATCGGCAACATCTTGGCTTGCTGTACAATCCACAAAAACTGAATTAGAGAAGTTCATGGACTCCATCTGTGCAATAAATGCTTCCAAGTTCATAGGCATTGCACCTGCTGCATCTTGAGGCTCAGGACAGTTTTTCAGATCAAAGCCATCTTCGTGGAAAGCCATAAATCGAGAATTGGCGATTCCGTGAATTTGAATGTCCAGATCATTTTCCCGTTGCAGCTTTTCCTGTTGGCTAGCGATCATTTTGATCAATGCCTTTCCGATCAAACCAACACCCACCAAGAATACGTGTAAGACCTTATTATCAGACAAGAAATATGCTTCATGCAAGGCATTGAGTGCTTTTTGTAAATCTGCCTGAGAAACCACCGCCGAAATATTCAACTCCGAGCTTCCCTGTGCGATGGCATATACGTTGATATTGTTTTGGCCTAGGGCTTGAAACATCCTTCCACTGGAACCTGGGTTATGCTTCATATTTTCACCCACTGCTGCCACTACAGCCATGTCAGGGGTAATCAATACCGGGTCCATTTCCCCGTTCTTGATTTCAGAAAGAAACTCCTGTTCGATGGCTTCTTTTGCCCGAGCAACTTCATTGCTACGGACAGCCACGCAAATACTGTGCTCGGAGGATGCCTGACTGATTAAAATCACATTGACACCAGCATCTGCCAAGGCTCCAAAAACACGTCTACTTACCCCAACTACTTCAATTAAGCCTGCACCTTGGATATTCAGCAAAGCAATTCCTGACATAGAAGAGACTCCCTTGATAATCTGACCGGAAGGATCATCTCCATTGATTAAGGTTCCGGCATTCTCTGGTTCAAAAGTATTTTTAATGAAAATCGGAATTCCCTTTTTCATCGCTGGTTGCATGGTCGCAGGGAAAATTACTTTCGCCCCAAAATGTGATAACTCCATAGCCTCATTGTAGGTCAATTGAGGAATGGTGAAAGCCGTATATACCAATCGAGGATCTGAAGTCATTACACCAGAAACATCTGTCCATATTTCCAGAGAGGTAGCATTTAAAGCTGATGCAAAAATCGCAGCTGTGTAATCCGAGCCACTTCTCCCCAAAGTCGTTGTTTCGCCTTTATCAGATGATGCAATGAAGCCTGTAATTACCTTTAATCCAGGTCTGTTATGGAAAAAGTCTGCAATCAGGTCATTGGTCGTTGGGAAATCAACTTTCGCATTGCCAAAACGATTATTGGTGCGGATCACTTCGCGGGCATCCACAAAGACCGTATCAAAACCTTCCACTTTCAAAGCTTCGGTCAAGATAAATGCAGAAAGTCGCTCTCCAAAGCTTGCTACATAATCCAAGGTCCTTGCAGAACACTCTTTGATCAAGTAAATCCCGTGAAACACATCCTCCAGTTCGTTGAAACGAACCTTTACATAGGTCAAAACTGAGGATTGATGCTGAATAGGGATAAGACTTTTTAATATTTCGTAGTGTCTTTCTTCAAGAGCTTTTAATTCTGTGACATACGAACGATCACCTACATTGGCTTTTTGTGCACAAGTCAATAAAATCTCCGTCACACCGCCAAAAGCAGAAAAAACTACTGCAAACTCTCCCTGAGATTTTTGATCTTGTAGGATACTAAACACCTTCCGGATATTAGTGGTATTGGCTACTGAGGAACCTCCAAACTTTAAAATTTTCATAAATGCGCAATTTTTGACTATATATTATGACAGAGAACCTTCAAATAAAGGCCTATACAATGGGACTATATGATAGATAGAACGGGCTCAGCCCGTGGTGGTAGTGAAAAAGAACATGGTGGTACCCATGAATACCGTGCAGCATTCGGAGATAAATCCGAATTCAATCATCTGTGCCATATATTGAGCTGCAATCTTCATTATTGGTAAAATCTCAACAAGGTTACTCACAAAATCCTAAAAAGCAAAAAGGTTTTTGTGTTATTTTCAATAATCAGGATTTTCTTTTAAAAAGATAACAATTAAAACTTTTCCCCAACTCAGATCAAGCCCGGATGTGACATAGGTCATCTTTAAAACATGTAAACATCCCGACATTTGTAGAAAACATTACTACCATGAAAAAAGGCACTATCATCCCCATAACTGTGGCCGTTCTTATCGGACTCATGATATTTATGATGAATGACAGGACATTGCAATCAGAACATATACAGAAACAAGAAATAGCCAAGGAGGATGTGCTCTTATGGGCGAAGGCTAGGAACTTCTTCTATGGTTTACCAACTAAGGTGAATATACTATCTGATGAAGTCGAATTAGCTAAATCCGAATTGGGTCAACTATTATATTTCGATACCAGACTGAGTATCAATAACGAGCAAAGTTGCAATAGTTGTCACAACCTTCAAACCTATGGAGTTGACAACCTGCCGACCTCCCCAGGTGCTCTTCCCGGTACCCGCGGTGACAGAAATTCTCCAACAGTATTAAATGCCGTTTTTCATGCTAAACAATTTTGGGATGGAAGGGCAGCTGACTTGGAAGAACAAGCAAAAGGCCCCATTCTCAACCCTGTAGAAATGGCAATACCTCATGAAGGAGTGCTGATTGATAGGTTATTAGAAGTTGAGGAGTATATCAAACGCTTTGCTCAGGCATTTCCTGAAGCAAGTCAACCCATCACATACAACAATGTGGCTAAAGCCATTGCTTCTTTTGAAAAACGATTGATCACTCCCTCCAAATTCGATGAGTTTATGGCTTTGAATGTGGAGGTATTTGATAGCAAAGAAAAAAGAGGATTAAAGATTTTCTTGGAAGCAGGTTGCCAAAGCTGTCATGATGGCCCTGCACTAGGCGGATTACAAGAACGAAGGTTGGGAGAACAAGTGGACTTCAAACAGGTAACTTCCAAAATCAATCATGATAAAGGAATCTACGAGCTTACCGGTAACCTAGGAGATCAGTATAAATTCAAAGTTCCATCTTTAAGAAACATCGAGCATACTTATCCATACTTTCACGATGGTAGTATTCACCACTTGGATGAAAGTATACGAATTATGGGAAAAACCCAATTAAACAAAGAGTTTACCGATCAGGAAATAGAGGCCTTGGTGGCTTTCTTAAAAACGTTGACCGGTGAAATCCCGGCACACTTAAAAGCAACCCCTGTGATTCCTCAATAAGAGGAAATCTTTGAAAATTAATCACCCCCCCAGCTAAACCTGCCGCAGCATTACTGACTGCGGCATTTTTTTTTAATCACAACCTTCTTTTCTACGGGTGTCGATAATGTAGGTGATTTTCCAACCATCTGAAGTTTTGACAAGTTGAAAAGAATTGACGCCACAATGACTGAAAGCTCCATTCACGTAAAAACGGTAAGGTGTCCAAGCAGAGGCCATTTGCCCATCAATTTTAATTTGATAATCTAAGATTTGCTCATCCAAAATGGTTTCGACAGGTGTTGTCGCAATGCGATTGAAGAAATCCTGAACCGTATTGGTTCCGACTGTTGCACCTGCGGGAGCAGCATTGACGGTCTGCATCTGTGCTGCTGGCAGGAATGCTGGCTCTATTTTAGATAGGTCTTTTGCCTTCATCCCCTCGAAGAGTGTTGCAATGACTTGTTGAATGGCCTGCTCATCCTGAGCAAAAACTGTCGGACTAAAATACATGCCAATTAGAAAGGCCAATAGAATGCTGTATTTTTTCATTGTCTGTTAAGGCTAGCACCTGTTGTAGTTCGAACCTCAATAGAAGAAGGGGTCCCAGAATAAGTAGCCCTTGCTGCCGTGGCAAGTGACCCAGCAATAGAAGAATTGGCGTGAAAACTGATTTTAGCGCCTGTATTCGCCTGTAGCTCTACATCTTCTGCATTGAATTTACTCCCATCAATATCTGCATTGGTAAAGCCTTTGATATTTAGCTGTTCTGCCGATCCCGAAACCAATATTCTTGCATTGGTTGCTCCTTCCAAATTCAATATTTCTGAGGAAATTTTGGCCTCAATGTAAGCACTAGTGGTTGCAAACAAATAGGCCTCGACAGCCTCAATTGTAGAACGTACGGTCACTTGAGCATTGGTCGTAGCCTCAATACCCAAAACTTCAACGTATGTCACTTTTACTTTCACCGTGTGGTTACGGTAGTTTCCTCTTGCCAAGCGAATTTCCAAAGTTTCACCGACTACACTGGTCTCGACTTTTCCAGCCTCAATTCCAACAGTGGTGATTTCAACTTTATTTTCTGTTCCCTTGACCAACTCTGCAACAATACCATTAGATACTTTTACTGCATCAAATGAACGTAGACTGCGGGTATCTTTTTCGGACTGTGCCCAAGTTGTCAAAGAAAAAAGACTTACAAATACTGCGGTTAGCGCTATTGATTTAAACATGATTAGATTAATTTGTTAAACACCTCCATAAAGTTTGAATGTCATATTTCTCAAAGATGGGGTATTGACTGCGTAGTGCATGGCTTCTGCGATTTCGGCAGGACTCACCCACTGAGAGAAATCTGACTCCGGCATCGCTTCACGGTTTGGAGGAGTGTCAATAATACTCGGCACAAAGATATGAGACCTGATTTTTGAGTCTTTGACCTCCTCTGCCACGTAATCGGCTAGCTGGAACAATAAACTTTTACTCAAAGCATATGCCACAACGCCTTTTCCATCGGCAGGTTGCAGGGCCGGACGTGCTCCTACAAATAAGAAAGTTCCAAAATCTGCCTTTTTGAATATGGGTAGGAAGTTTTTGACCATGTTAAAAGCTGTGAAAAAATTCAATTTCATTTGTTGCTCGATATCCTGCACAGTTGTCTCCTCGATACCTCCCATAGCAAAACCGCCCACCAATAGTCCGATAGCGTCCACTTCTCCATATTGTAATTGATATTCTTTGGCAAATTCCGCTACAGATTCTTCATTGGTCACATCAACTTCGTAGACATCGTCAGCTTCCTCAACTTCTTCTTCGGAGTCTGGCAAAATGGTTGCTACTACCTTATATCCTTCTCTTTTAAACTTTGCGACCACCTCTTTCCCCAAACTTCCTGCTGCACCCGTGATGATTATATTTCTTTCCATATGAATTTATAGTATGTTTGCTTAAAGCCCTAATATACTCAATTATCCCCGATTTCGTTGGAAAACGGAAACGAAAGGCTTCCAAAAGACTGATTATGAAAGCAAAAGAAAACTATTTTGATTTGGTCTATCAAGTGGTGAAGCTAATCCCCAAAGGCCGTGTGACCTCTTATGGCGCTATTGCTAACTATTTAGGTTTGAAAAGTGGCGCCCGCATGGTAGGCTATGCCATGAATGCCAGTCATACTGACGCTGAGGTACCCGCTCATAGAGTTGTCAATAGAAAGGGACTGTTGACGGGTAAACATCATTTCCCAACTCCTACGCTCATGCAGGAACTATTAGCAGCGGAAGGAGTGATGGTGGAAAATGATCAAATCATCAATTTTGAGGAGCATTTTTGGGATCCTATTTTATTGGATAAAGAAACTTGAGTTATTTTTTCCGGATCAACCACAATCCGGTAAACATCAAAAGACCATTGAGAATCAATATTTCAAAGCCGAATTTATACCCCCAAAGCCAAGTTTCAGAGTTTTTGCTGATGATAAACGCAATCACTGGGGCTGCCACTCCTAAATAGGGCACAAACTTGTCTTTCACCTGCCATTTGGTAAACAGCCCGAAAGCGTATAAACCCAACAGCGGACCATAGGTATAGCCTGCAATAATAAACACCGCATTGATCACACTTTGGTCATTCAACCAACGGAAAATCAAAATCACCACAAACATCAATAGTGTAAAAGCTAGATGAACCTGCTTGCGTACAGTTACTTGTCGCTCTTTTTCATACCGCTTTTCTATATTCAAAAAATCATAACAAAACGAAGTGGTCAAGGCAGTCAAGGTAGAATCCGCACTAGAATAGGCTGCCGCTGTAATTCCTAGCACAAAAGTAATTCCTGCAATCGCTGAAAAATGTTGGGTAGCCAAGAAAGGATATAAATCATCGGTACGCGTTGGAAGGGCTATTCCATTGGTCTCCGAATAGATGTATAACAATACCCCTAAAGAAAGGAACATCAAGTTTACCACTACCAAAATAATGGTAAACCAAAACATGTTTTTCTGAGCATCTCCCAAGCTTTTACAGGTCAAGTTTTTCTGCATCATATCTTGGTCCAAACCTGTCATCACAATGGTAATAAAGGTTCCCGAGGCAAACTGCTTAAAAAAATTAGTTCCTGCCTGCCAATCCCAATTGAATATCTCCGATCGCGAATCTTGAGTCACTGTGGAAATAAATCCAGAGATACCTGCTAATCCCAAATCTTTCCCAATCAAATAAATGCTGACACCAACAGCTACAAGCATAAAAAGCGTCTGCAAGGTATCTGTCCAAACCACCGTTTTGATTCCTCCACGATGGGTATACAACCAAATCAAGGATACCGTAATCAAAACTGATACCCAAAATGGTATTCCCCAATCATCAAATAATATCAATTGCAACACTCCTGCCACCAAAAACACGCGAATAGAAGAACCTAGTGTTCGGGATAAAATAAAGAAAAAAGCCCCTGTCTTGTATGACCAAAACCCATATCGCTCTTCCAAATAGGCATAAATAGAAACTAAATTGAGACGGTAATATAAGGGCAGCAACACTTTAGCAATTGTCAAATATCCCAAGGTATACCCCAAAACAACCTGGAAGTAGTAGAAGTTACTATTTCCGACTTCCCCAGGCACGGAAATGAATGTCACCCCTGACAAGGATGCCCCGATCATCCCGAAGGCCACCAAAAACCATGGAGACTGACGGTCACCCGTGAAGAAGGTATCCGAAGATACATTCCTCGAAGTAAACCAAGAAATCAAAAAAAGTAAGGAAAAATAGGCCGAAATGACCATTAAAACCATCGAAGAATTCATAGTATCAGGGAGTAAGTTTCGCTAAGTTGTTTATAATAATTAAATTTGCAAAATGATTCACATGGTAGAGACACAAACATACATAGAAGAGGCAGAGCTTCTGATAGAAGAACTGATTGACGTAGAGGAGTATGAGTTGGTCGTATTTAACGATGATGTCAATACATTTGACCATGTCATTAAGACCTTAATCAAGGTTTGCGAACATACTCCCGAGCAAGCTGAACAATGTACGATGATTATCCATTACAAGGGTAAATGTACGGTCAAGTATGGCAGCAGAAGTAAATTGAAACCAATGTGTCAGGCTATACTCGACGCAGGCATCCAAGCAGCCATCGTATAAAACAGGTTTAGCGTGAATTTCCCCTCCAAGCTCATCGAAGAAGCAGTCAATGAAATCAGCAGATTGCCAGGAATTGGTAAAAAAACTGCGTTGAGATTGGCATTGCATTTATTAAAACAAAAAGAAACTGTCACCGAGGAACTCAGTAGTGCTTTATTAGCATTGCGAAAGGATATCCGATACTGTACTACCTGTCATAATGTAGCAGATTCAGGAGATACTTGCAGCATTTGTTTGAGTGTCCGCAGGGATAAGCAAATCATCTGCGTGGTGGAAGATATCCCCGATGTACTTGCCATAGAAAACACCGGACAGTATCAGGGTTTGTATCATGTGTTGGGTGGGGTGATTTCGCCTATACAGGGAATAGGGCCTGATGAACTCAAAATTGAATCCTTAATCCAACGATGTGCTGGTTCAGGGGTTCAGGAGGTAATTTTAGCGTTACCCGCTACCATGGAGGGAGATACTACTTCATTTTTCATCAGCAGAAAACTCAAGGAACTGAATATCAAGGTCAGCAGCATCGCGAGAGGCATTCCAATTGGAGGCGAATTGGAATACACCGATGAAGTCACCTTAGGCAGAAGTATCCTCACTCGAGTAAATTATTCTTCCGAATAATCTTTTCTTTTGTCTAAATCAAATCCCTTTCTATATTTGCAGTCCGTTAGGGGAATTATCCCGATAGCTATCGGGATAGCTAGAGCAAAAGTGCTCTTGGTCCTTAAGAAAACTTAATGGGGGATTAGCTCAGCTGGCTAGAGCGCTACACTGGCAGTGTAGAGGTCATCGGTTCGACTCCGTTATCCTCCACCATTAAGAGGCTATTTCATAAGTCTCTAATTAAATAAATAGAAAGGCTACCTGAATTCTCGGGTAGCCTTTTTCTTGTTTAACTCAAAATTGTTATTTTGAGGTGTGGAAAAACAAGACCTAAATATAGTCTTTAAAGACTATGATCACAACCAGTTGATACTCCTTCCCCATAATTTGGGTGATCTTCTGCCATCAGAGCATTCCGTCCGTGTAGTCAGCACTGTCGTGGACAAGATAAACATCCAGCCGATCCTTTCGCAGTACAGCAATATGGGAGCGAGCAGTTACCATCCCCGTATGCTATTGAAGGTGCTCATATACGGTTATCTGGAAAACTGCTATTCGTCCCGTAAGCTTGAGAAGGCCGTTCGTGAAAACATCGGCTTCATGTGGCTTTCGGGCATGCAGCGCCCTGACCACAATACCATCAACCGTTTCCGGGGGGAAAGCTCCGAGAAGTGATCCGGGAGATTTTTTCACAGGTAGTGCTCATGCTTTACGATGTGGGGCTTTTGGACATAAAAGACGTTTATACAGACGGGACTAAAATAGAGGCCAACGCCAACAGGTACACTTTTGTATGGGGAAAGGCTGTCAAAAAGAGCAGGGAAAGGATTGCAAAGCAACTTCAGGAGCTCTGGGATTACGCTGCCGAAACAGCAAAGGAAGAACTCGGACAGCTGGAAGAGAAGTTTGAAAATCCCAGTCCCCAAAAAGTACTTGAAACCGTAGAAAAGATCAACACGGCACTGCAGGGCAAAGAAGTTGACCCCAAAGTGAAACAGAAGCTTAGATACGCAGAGAAAAACTGGCCTGGAAAGCTTGCCGAATATGAACAGAAGGAGGAGGTCTTACAGGAACGCAACAGCTATTCAAAAACCGATGAAGATGCCACCTTCATGCAGGCTAGGAAAGGGAAACAAGACCATTGAAGTCAACAGGACATTGTAGCGGTATAAATCCGAAGCAAAACAAAAGCTGATCTCTCCCGAGGGAATCCAAAAAATAAAACAGTGGGCCACAGACGTGGAACCTGTATTCGGACACCTTAAGCAAAACAAGGGGATGAAGAGGTATGTACTGAGGGGACTCGAAAAGGTGGAAATTGAAACTGGGCTCCACGTAATCGCACACAACCTTTCAAGAAAGGCAGCAAAAGCGGTATAAATAACACTTTAGATTGGCTCTCAAGCCTAAAACACCCCACTAAAGATGAGCAAGTCTGAGGAAACTAGAATCCTAATGTTTTGACTAATGTTCAAAAAATAGAGGCCGATTTTCTAAAAATCGGCCTCTACGGCTTAATTTTGGCCGTCTTGAAAATTAATAGTTAATTTTGAGACAGCTTCTTTCAGGTTTAAACTAGTTGTATTTAACTTAAGATGATTAATCAATTCTGCCTCTCTTATTTGGAGAAATAAACTCCTGTATATTTTTATTGATTTTGACTAAAAACAAAACATTTGAATTTTGTCAATTTCCACTAATTCAACTTATCGCTTGATAATAAATTTCATGACTTTCAAGGACCTTTCAGATGAGATTCTGAGGAAATAGACTCCACTACTTAATCTGCTCGTATCCAGTCGGAGAATTGTTCCAGATTGCTGGAAGTTAGTTGATTCTCCCATGCTTCGTCCGGAAGCATCAATGACCTCAATAGAAACGTTTTCTAGGTTTATTGTTTTTTCAAATTCAATAAACAAATCATCTTTAGTTGGATTAGGAAAGAGTTTGATGTCTCCTTGTTGCTCAGGATTATTATTTCCTAATGAAAGAATAATATCGACTGTTAAGGTGATCTCAGTTGTTGCGGTATTTCCACTACTGTCCTTGATAGTATAGGTGATTATTCGCTCTCCATTATCATCTCTTGAGAAATCAGTTTTAGAGAGGATTCGTTCCGTAATTCCACAGTTGTCAGAACTTCCTTCGTCGATATCTTCCCAGCTGAGAGTAGCCTTACCATCTGCATCAAGCATGAGTGTATAGGTAGATTTTGCCCTGATTTCAGGTTTGATTTCATCGACAATAGTTACCACAATTGGAGCTGAGGATTCATTTCCGGCAGCATCTCTGATCAAGTAATCAACTGTAAGCTCTCCTAAATCACTACAGTCAAAGGAGTTTTTAGATATGATTCGTTCAGTGATTTCACAGTTGTCAGTACTTCCTTCGTCGATATCCTCCCAGCTGAGAGTAGCCTTGCCATCTGTATCAAGCATGAGTGTATAGGTGGATGTTGCCACGATTTCAGGATTTATTTGGTCTTCTACTATTGCGTTTACAGGCACTCTAAGAGACACGCAACCTTCATTTACTGCCTCTACATAATAAGTAGTATTATTTTTCAAGATAGGCGTTATAAACCTGTTTCCTGTATGAATCGGTGTTCCTCCTTCTGCTGAGATATACCAGTTGATAACGCCAATATTAGAGGATGCTTCTAAATCTACGCTGCCTTCTCCACACAGTTCTGCCGAAATTGTAGCAGTTATTTCCGGTAGAATATTAATAGTTGCAGGTACGGCTGTTCTTGTTCCATTGCCAGCGGACTCGTTTCCGATGGCTTCAACATAATAAATTGTGGTCTCTGTTAAAACAGGAGTGGTAAATGATTCTCCTGTAGCGATAGCCTCTCCTCCTTCTGGTGTTTCAAACCAATGGATAGTACCACCATTTGAAGTAGCCAAAAGTGTGACAGAGCCAGCATCACATCTTGAAGCAGGAGTAGTGCTTGTGATAACAGGTGATTCGGAAGGGATGAAAGGACTTCCTGTAATGGCAATGTTATTAAACGTAACTCTGTCTCCATCATCTATTGTCAGATTAGAACCTGTAAACCTCAATCTGATCTGAAGCTCAGGATTATTTGTAGCAATTATCACATTGCTAAAATCAAATTCAACTACCTGGTAACTGTCACTTAAAGGAGCAACACTCGTCGGAAGATCTGAATCTGTCCAAGTGGATGTAGTCTGATCAAAATAAGAAACGGTTATTCCATCTGCTGCTCCTTCATCCAAGACTGCGAAGGACAGTTTGACATTCTCAAATCCTTGTGTAGATGCCTTGAAGAAAAGCGTATTTTGTCTGTCCCCATCTTCAAAAGGCTGTTTGATCTGTAGTCCTCTCATGGTGAAGTCTTCGAAAGCCAGCCCATTATTTGCCTCTGGGAAGTAGTTAAGTGGGGTTGGGCTATTTCTTCTTTCCATGGAAGCTTTTCTCCAGTTTGGATGTCCATTTTCAAAAGGATATCCTTCCAAAGCTGACTCAAAATTGATAACTCCCAATTCATCGGTTTGAGTAAAAGTGGCAGTAAGAGAGGTTAGGGGAGTGTTGTTGGGGATATTGTTATCCATTACCCAATAATGGACAATTGTCTGGTTTTTTGTAATAGGTGTGCCTGTAAAAGCAATATTATTAAATGTAACCCTATCTCCATTGTCGTCTGCCAAGTTATTTCCAGTAAACCTCAACCGTATTTGTAAATCAGGATTATTAGTGGCTACGGAGACATTGCTGAAATCAAATTCAACTACTTGATAAGTTGTACTGATTGTCGCTGAGGTAGTTGGTAAGTCAGTATCAGTCCACGAAGATGATGCTGGATCAAAATAAGAAACGATTATTCCATCTGCTGCTCCTTCATTCAGGACTGCGAAGGACAGTTTGATGTTCTCAAATCCTTGCGTTGAGACCTTGAAGAAGATCGTATTTTGTCTGTCTCCATCTTCAAAAGGTTGTTTGATCTGTAGCCCCCTCATGGTGATGTCTTCGAAAGCCAGTCCGTTATTTGCCTCTGGGAAGTAGTTAAGCGGGGTTGGGCTATTTCTTCTTTCCATGGAAGCTTTTCTCCAATTTGGATGTCCATTGTCAAAAGGATAACCTTCCAAAGCTGACTCAAAATTGATAGTCCCCGATTCATTGGTTTGTGTAAACGTTGCTGTAAGGGACGTTAGAGGAGTGTTGTTAGGAATATCATTACCCATAAGCCAAAAATGAATAACTTCTGCATCCTCTGAGTCAGCTGCTTTCATAAAATGAGCTGTAACTTGACTATCTTCATTGAGGTTGAGAGTAATACTACTTTCGGTACTTTCGATAGCTCCACTCCAATGGCTAAAAGTATAGCCTTCTAGAGGGATTGCAGTAAGTGTCACTGGTAATTCATTGAAATAAGTTCCTGTCCAAGGGTATGTGTTGCTGGAAATTCCGGGCGTGGCATCTGTTAAATCAATAGTGTTTAGTTTGACATATCCGACTGAGGGTTGATTCTCGTCAATTAAGTCTGTCATAGTTTCTGCCACATCAATTGTTAGCTGATATGATCCTGATAAGTTGAAATTATCGATGATGTGCTGCCTTACAAAGTCAGGCCTTTTATTGGCAAATTCGATCATTCTGTTGATGTTGTTTTGCCAGTTTCCAATTCTGTTTCTCCATCTATTTCGATGAGCAGGTATTTCTGGCTCAATAACATTTTTCATTTCATTGATTAAGTCAATGGATCTTTGTGGCAAAAATGCAGTATTTAGTAAGTCGGCATATCTTAAGATAAAACTCGTTTTAAATACCTCATTTTTGATTAAAGACACCATTACAGAATTTATCCAAGGTTGATTAGGAAATCGATCATTCCCATTAGGATTAGTAACCCATGCAATCATGTCTTTTTCAAAAGTACCCCCAAATTGGCTATTTAATCCAAAACCAAAATCTGTATCATACATCAACCACCGCCACCGCCCGTCATGTCCTACAGGGGCATTAGGTGAGTAACTTGTCTTTTTTCTAAAATATCGTATATTGTTGTGCGGCCAGTCTGTATTTCTAACAAAAGTTTGAGAAATCCAATAGTCTGTATAGTTGTCTATGTCAATGAGTGTTTGTATTTGTTTATAATTACTTTCAGTTGACAAGTCATTTTGAGATAAAAATTCTAAAACACTGTTCCAATGTAAATTGTCCCCTTCATTAACTTCAGCATTATTTTCTAATAAATCGATTTCATTTTCCTCAAGATTATAAACTCTATTTAAATAGTGTTTATCATAGCGCTCTCTTATGTTTATAATACCCCAAAATTCTCCATTTATATAATGTAGAATAGGTTGGTATTGTTGGGTGTCAAAATTGAGGTGAGAGACTAAATTTTGAATGAAAGCGTCTCTAAAAAGCGTGCTGTTTTCATCATTTCCTGAATTTCTTAGTAATAGTCTTTTGAAACTAGAAAAGTTATAATTTTCGAAAAAAGGATAATCTAAAGTGTTTTGTCCATATTCAGAACGCGCGTATAGCCGGAAAGATTTTAATGGTCTTGATCTACTAAATCCACCGTTAATTCTAAGTCCGATATTTTGGCTAAGCTTTTCATTTTTGTCGACAAAATAAATTATGTGGCCATTGATTTCATGTTCTTCGCCACTTCTTCTGTAGTTACTTGCGGTTCCTCCTGTTGGAGTTTGTGTTGGGTTAGCAATTCTCCAGTTATCAAAGTCTACACCTGCTACATAGATTCCATTCTCATAATCAAATAAATCAGCCTCATTTAGGCTTATACTTATTATCGGTAAATTTGATTGAAACGCATTAGTAGACGACACGAAGAAAGTATGGGAAACTAATGGGCTTAAGATTCCATTTACATATGCTCGAGCTTTTACAATTGTAGCTTTTTTGATCGGCTGATTAGGGAAGTAATTGGGATTGAAATGCCAAGTTGATGAGATAGTAGCTAGCTTATTGGGTTGAGAAGTTCTATCTTGGATAACTACAGGGTTGGAGTAAGTTAGTGTTTCAAAAGAATTTGTAATAAGAGGACCTGTTTGTTGGCCTGGAGATTGAGGATATTGGTTTTTGTATTGATATGTAGTCCCTCCTATGTTTTCGGGTTTGGGATCACTTCCGTCAACGGTGTAGATAATTAATGCGTTTGGATTGGGATGTGATATTGTTAGTGTGAATTCTGAATCATAAAAACCCGAGGAGTGTGAAAATATAGGTTCCACGATGAGCTCAGACGAGCCAATCGTGGTGTTCTGTTCATTAGGTGTGGGAGTATAAAAGAAAAAGTAATTGTTAAAGTTATCATTAAGACCCCTTCCATAAGATACATCGGTTGGTACGCTAACTTCTTCAATTGAATCGATTAGTGTACCGTTGGGGTGGGTTAGGCTTAAGTGTTCTCCACTTGCAGATATCTTAAAATTGGTGTGTAAGGCTGATTCAGGGTTAGTTCGGTTTTTGTCAGATGCCCAGACTAGTAAAAAACTATCGGGGGCCATAGTAATATCAGGTAAAACCCATTTGAAGGGATTGTTGGGGTTGTCAGATATACCGAAACCGTTTAAATTGATTGCTTCGTTTCCGTAGTTGTAAAGCTCAATCCAATCTTCATAATCACCATCTTCATCTGCAATAGTAGTGCTATTGGATGACATAAATTCGTTGATTACAACGCTCTGGGAAAATACTTGATTTGTAACTAGGTATAAAAAGAAGACCGAAATAGATAAAAGATATTTCATATAAATTTAACTTTTGTCTTGTAAAAATAAGATATACTGGCAAAAAACAATCTAATTGTTAGGTGGGGTCGTTTAAATTTTGATAAATGGATTGGGTAAAATGATGATTAGATAGTAAAGTGTATATTTGTATTGAATGAAGAAACTTTACATCATAGCAGGTTGTAACGGAGCAGGTAAAACTACTGCTTCATATACCATTTTGCCTGAAATCTTGGACTGTAAAGAGTTTGTGAATGCGGATGAAATTGCAAAAGGAATTTCTCCTTTCCAACCAGAAAAAGCTGGTATTGAAGTAGGAAGGTTTATGTTGAAAAGAATCAAAAAGTTATTAGAGTCAGGGGAAAATTTTGCTTTTGAAACGACGCTTTCTACAAGGATTTATGTGCAATTTGTTGAAAGAGCAAAGTAATTAAATTATCAGGTAACCTGTTTGTTTTTTTGATTAGATTCCGATGACTTGGCTGTTTCAAGAGTAGCAAGACGAGTAAAAGAGGGCGGACATCACATACCTGAAGATGTTATCAGGAGAAAATATAAAAGCGGTCTTGAGAATTTTTTCAGATTATTTCTGCCCAAAGTGGATAACTGGTTATTTGTAAATAATTCTGGAGATACTTATGAAATAGTGGCAGAAGGCGGGGTTGATGGCGTTACAATTAATAACAGGGAGATATGGGAGGGTTTAAAACAAACACATTATGGAGAATAAAGACCAATTAAAAGAAGAAAGAGACAAAATAGTCAAGGGACTAGAGGAAGCTTATCGCAAGCTAGTTGAATTCAAAAAAGCGAAGAATAGTCCATTAGTAGTCGTAAGAAATGGTGAAATCGTAGAGATTGACCCATATGATGTACCACCAACTATTTCGTATAAGCGTGGTCAAGGTTGATTAGTCAGCTTAAATTTCACTTTTTTAAAAACTTGCAACCCTAAAAAACTTCCTCAATTTAAAGGAAGGGATATAAAACAAAAAAAGAGGTCGTCTCTGACCTCTTTTTTGAATTGGCTCCCCCTCTAGGGCTTGAACCTAGGACCCCATGATTAACAGTCATGTGCTCTAACCAACTGAGCTAAGGAGGAGTTTGTATTGTGTTACCGTTTAAGGTGATGCAAAAGTAATAGGCTCATTTATTCTATGCAAGCACAAGGCTCAAAAAAATGTGATTTTTCCTCGGTTTGCACGGATTTCTATTCACAATCAGTCACTTATTTTTTGTTGGGAAAGGAGTTTATTATAGATATAAGTCACACCCAAGACCATCAAGCCAGCAATCACTGCCAATAATACATTGTAAAAGGGGGGTGCAGATAAGGTTAAGCGAAGAAATATAGTGGCTAATGCAAAGGAGGAATAGCGAAATAAGTTAAAATACTTGGTGGAATACCGCAATGAGAATAATAGGATAAACACATCTGTAAAGATCAACAAGGTGTAAAACAGCTTGATGCTGTAGATAAACTGATGGGTTTGGTAAGCGGATATCACATCGTAGACCCCGAGGAAAATAAAGGTGATGGTGAGGTAAATGGAAATCAATTTTTTGATCGAAACAAAGCTGACTTGCTCCTCATAGTTTTGTGTAATGCGCACATGCCGCTGGGCACGGTAGAACAAGCCAGTAATCAGGAAAATCAAAATCGCTCCAAACGCATCCGAGATAATTGGCAGCAATTCCATAGCAAAGCCCAACTCCCAATTCATTTCTCCCAAATAATGCCCAAACTCCTTGAAAGCATCCCGTAATAAAAGCAGGGAGATGATTTCAAACTGTTTGCCGACAGCGTCTGCTACGGATTTTGGAAAGAGGAATATTAAACCCAAGACCTCAAAGATCAACAATACATTGAAGGCGAGTTCGATGGCAAAGAAAGGAGAAATCTGAATAAATGTCGGCAACAGGTTCAGATAGGATAGCAATCCTACGATCAAGCCCATCAAGAAGAAGGCTACGACGATGTTGCTGATTATCTTCGTCACACGGTCTGATTCCCAATGCTCATCCAAGAGGTCAAAAGCGCGTATCTGCCAACCGAAAAACGTTCGAATCATAGCTATGCTTGTAATTAATTGATGTATAAGCTACGAATGAAGTAATTGTTTTAGATTTCGTGCTTGACTTTTCTCACATAGCCGATTAATTGATGTTAAAAAACTGAAACTCCTAGTCAATTTGCACTATTTTTGAAAAGTGGTCAGAGAGCCTTTGATGAAGTACCCATGAAAAAATCAGTAAAAATCTTTTTAATCCTATTCTCGATTCCTGTGCTGCTGTTGGCTTTTGGTGTTGTCGTAATTTCTTGGAAGCAGGAAGCATTGACCCAACAGGCTATTCAGCAAATCAATCAATCATTCAACGGAGAGTTGGTATTGGCCAAATCCCGAATTTCTCCCTTTGCCAATTTCCCTTATATCTCCATTGACCTTCAGGGACTGAAGTTTTATGGTGAAAAAGACTCCCAAGAAAGACCTATGTATGAAGTGCAGGATCTGTATGTGGGTTTTTCAGTGTTAGATATCTTGCGAGGAAACTATGAAGTCAAAAGCATCAAATTAAAAGGGGGCTTTTTGCATCTGGTGAAAAATGAGGCGGGGGAAATCAATCTGCTTACAGCTAAAAATGTAACCAATAATGACGACAGTGAAGGGGAAGCTTTAGATTTCTCCTTACAATCTATCAAGCTTGACTCTTTTGACTTGTCTTTTTTGGACGAACAAAATGGGCTCATGTATACTGCGCACATAAAAAATATTCAAACCACCGTCAGTTCTGTAGATGCCTTGCTGGATTTGAATTTGGCAGGAGATTTTACTTTTGATGTGGAAAGTCAAGGTAAGCCAACTTTTTTTGTGGATAAAAATATCCGTCTCAATTTAGACCTCGCATACGACACTGACCGGGGTTATCTAGACTTGAGTCCATCGAGTGTTTGGTTAGAAGAGTCTCTTTTCTCCGCTTCAGGACATATTAGTGAGCTGCTGCAAGCTCCTCAGTTAGATTTGAAAATTGAAGGTCAGAAGCCTGATTTTAATCTATTTGCAGCTTTTCTTCCCAAAGAAGTTGCCGCAGCACTGAACGATTATCAGAATCAAGGGGAAATATTCTTTATCGGCACTATCAGAGGAGCTGTTTCGGAAGGGGAGGCTCCCGCTATTGCCATTGAATTTGGCTGTGACAATGCCTATTTTCTACGAGCGGATAATCAGCGAAGAGTGGAAGATTTACGATTTGTCGGTTTCTATACCAATGGATCTGAGCGTTCCTTGAAAACCTCCGAGTTTCGCTTACAGAATTTCAATGCAAAACCTGATAAAGGATTCTTTCAAGCAGACCTGTTGATTCGGGACTTTTTAGATCCCTATATCAAAGTAAAAATCAATGCAGATTTGGATTTGGACTTTGTAGGAGAATTTTTTGAATTGGAAGATTTTGAAGGCTTGAGTGGACAAGTATTGTTGACGATGGATTTTGATGAATTGGTAGATTTGGAGGGCTCCGCAGCTGATTTTTCTCAAATGCAAAAAAGTTTACAGTCTGAGCTTCGCTTAAAAGATCTCCGCTTTGCCATCAAAGGGTATCCTTATCCTGTAGAAAAGGTCCAAGCACATGCTATTATGACAGAGGGTAGGGTTCAGCTTAATCAGCTGAAATTCAATATCAAAGATTCGGATTTCTCTTTCAAAGGAGAACTTTCGGATTTCCCGGCACTGTTACATCAGCAGGATAAAGCTATCCAGGTTTCTTTGGAGGCCCAATCAAAGGCGGTTTTACTGGGACAATTATTGGAGCAAGAGGAAAGCGAAAACCTCAGAGATCTACGACTCCATCTGTCCTTCGAGACCAAAGCCAAGGACTTGTTCGATTTTGAATTCCTGCCTGTAGGGAAATTTAAGATTGAGGATTTCTATGCCCAATTGGATAACTTTCCTCATACCTTCCATGATTTTGATGCGGAGGTGGAGATTGAGAAAGATGCCTTGCATGTAAAGAAATTCAAAGGAGAGATTGATCAAACTGATTTTATGCTTATCGGGAAAGTGGATAACTTTTCCAAGTGGATGAAAGATTCCTTGGATGGACAGTCGACGATTCAGTTGAGTATCAGTTCCAAACAATTGCATTTGAATGATTTATTGACCTACAATGGTGTCAATTATCTGCCAGAAAGCTGGAGAGAGGAAACCTTACGCAATCTACAAGCAGCTGGAAAAATAGTCCTGGACTTTCAAAAGCACGCCTTTCAATCAGCTGATTTCTATCTCGACAATCTAACGTCACTGACAACCCTTCATCCATTAAAATTGGAGAATTTTACAGGCAGAGCCCACTTGGAAGATGATTACTTGCTCCTAGAGGACTTTGGTGGAAAAATGGGCGTATCTTCATTTGTCGTAAATATGGGGTATAACTTAGGAGAACCCGCCAATCCCAAAAATGACTACCTGCACTTTAGAGCTCCTGCATTGGACCTAGATGCGCTGATGGGATTTCAGGGTTTTGAGGAAGATACCAATCATCAGGAAGCCTTTAATGTTTTTCAGTTGCCTTTCCGGAACATGGAGTTCAAAGCGGTAATTCAGCAACTTAATTACCATACCTTTTGGTTGAGGGATGTGAACGCTTCCATGCGTAGTCAGAAAGATCATTTTATTTATTTGGATACCTTGAGTTTGAAGGTTGCTGATGGTTCATTGGCTGTCAAAGGCTATTTCAACGGTTCCAACCCAGATGAAATCTACTTCCATAGTGAGATGCAGGCAGATAAGCTGGACCTAGATAAGTTGCTGTTTAAGTTTGAAAACTTTGGGCAGGATTACCTGATCAATGATAATTTACACGGTCTGGTCAGTGGAACGATCAAAAGCAAATTTTTGGTGTATCCGGACCTTACCCCTATCGTAGATAAGTCGGAAGCTACCATGGACTTGACGGTTTACCAAGGTAGCTTGGTGAATTTCACACCACTTTCTGCGCTTTCATCTTACTTCGGAGACCGTAACCTGAATCGGGTCAGGTTTGATACCTTGTCCAATACCTTCGAGTTGAAAGGGGGAGTTTTGCACATACCGAGTATGAATATCAATTCCAGTTTGGGCTTTATTGAGTTGTCAGGTAGGCAGAGTTTGGATCTTAATATGGATTATTTTATCCGTGTTCCCTTAGCCATGGTAACGCAAGTTGGCTTTCGGGCGCTTTTTGGAGGAAAAAATAAAAATGAAGTTGATCCCGAACAAGAAGATGCGATTGTGTTCCGGGATGGAAACAGACGCACACGCTTTGTCAATATCAATATGACTGGTACGCCTGAGGATTACAAAATCGCCCTGAGAAGAGATCAAAATCAGCGGTAAATAATTGTGGTACAAAAGCTCAAAAGCTAAAACCTCCTTCTGATTTCTTGCGTTTTTTGGCTTAAATAAAGCCAACTATGCGTAAGCGGATTTTAAAAGTTTTATTCTTTCTTCCACTCCTATTGCTGACACTTTTCGTTGCAGGCATTGCTTTGGTGTATTCCAAGCAGGATTTGCTGGTACAGCGTGCCATCGCCCTAATGAATGAGCAATTTGAAGGAAAACTAGTACTGGAATACTCTCATATTTCTGTTTTTACTAATTTTCCTTACATATCGATTGATTTACAAGGGCTTAAGTTTTATGGGGATCGGGAAAAATCTGCTCTGCCCATCTATGAGTTTGAAGACCTTTATGTAGGTTTTAGCATTTCAGATATTCTCAGCGGTAATTATAAAGTCAAAGCAGTTAAAATTATTTCTGGCCACATCAGACTTGTGGAGGATGCGGAAGGGGTTTTGAATCTTTTGCAGGCCAAAAATTTACCAGCCTCGGAATCGGAGTCAGGAGATGCTATTGATTTTGAACTGAAGAAGTTGATGATTGAAAACTTACAGGTTTCCTATTATAAAACAGGGAAAGATGAGCTGCTTTCGGTTGATCTCAGTGAATTGAAAACAGCTGTAAAGTCCAAAAAGGACATATTAGATGTCTTATTGGAAGCGTCTTTGCATTTGGTTTTAGAAAAGGAAGGGAAGGAAGCCTTTTTTTCAGATAAAAACCTGGATTTGGATCTAGGCTTTACCTTTGACCAAGCTACTAAACGAATAGCCTTTCGTCCCTCCAAACTCAAACTGCAAGAATCACTTTTGAGGGTGGATGGTTCAGCTGCATTTCTTGAGGAAGGTCTGGATTTACAAGTGGAATTGGAAGGTGAAAAACCTGACTTCAATCTCATCGCAGCATTTTTACCCAAAGAAACAGCTGAGGCATTTAAACGCTATCAAAACCAAGGGGAAGTTTTTTTTAGGGGCTCTATCCGTGGCTTAGTTGCCCAAGGAGAAAGTCCTGCGATTGCATTTGAATTTGGCTGTGACAATGCTTTTTTTGAAAATACAGCTTTGGAAAGAAGGGTAGAAGATCTGAGATTTCTTGCTTTTTTCACCAATGGAACAGAGCGAAATCTTCGTACATCGGAATTTCGCCTGCAAAATTTCAATGCAAAGCCTGAAAGAGGAGTTTTCCAAGGGAATTTGACTGTTCGGGATTTTGAAAGCCCTTACATAAAAGTGGATTTATTAGCAGATTTGGATCTGAATTTTATTGGAGAGTTTTTTCAGATTCCGGATTTGAAAGGTGTCAGCGGGGATGTATTGCTACGCATGGATTTTGACGAATTGGTAGACATGAATCTTACCAATGCCAATATCCGTCAGGCTAAGGAGAGTTTACAGTCAGAGTTGCGGATTCGTAACTTGAATTTGACCTATGCAGATTTCCCTTATCCTATTCGGGATTTGAATGCATACGCCAAAATGGTGGATGGTACTTTGTCTTTGGATAATCTCTCTGTGAAGTTAGCTGATTCAGATTTTTCCATGAAAGCTCAGGTTTCTGATTTACCCGCAATTTTTCATCAATTGGATGTTCCTGTGAAAGTCAGTGTACAGGCCAATGCAGGCTTGATTGAACTTGGGAAGTTTTTGTATGTAGCGGATGAGGAGAAAAGTGAGGAATTACGCAAACTCACCTTGGACATGGAGCTTCAGGCAAATGCAGTCAACCTTTTCAAATTTGATTATTTGCCCAAGGGTAGGTTACACCTGAAAACTTTGGATTTTGGCCTAAAGAATTATCCACATGATTTTCGAAAGTTTCGAGGGGTATTTGAAATAGACTCCCAAATGGTAGCGATCAGAAGCTTTCAGGGTAAAGTTGATACCTCAGATATTTATTTGACGGGGAAGTTGGAGAATTACCCGAAATGGTTCAAAGCTGAGGAAAATGGCGTGAGTAATTTGAAGGTACGTTTTGCATCGGATTATTTGAAGATTAAAGATTTGATGACCTATCAAGGAGTTAATTTTTTCCCCGATGCGTATAAAGAAGAGTATTTCACTGGCTTACGTTTTGATGCAGACCTGCGCATGGATAAGCGGGCAGGTAGGCAGAACTTTTATTTGGATGTAGCCAAACTTCAAGGGCAAACCAAGATTCATCCACTGAAATTTGAAGCTTTTGGCGGGAAAATGAGTTGGTCGGATCAATATATGAAGATCGACAACTTTGGAGGAACGATGGGAGAGTCAAGTTTCCGCATCACTATGGGGTATAACTTGGGGGACAGCGTCAACAGACCTTCCGCCGATAGGCCTGATTTCTTTCAGTTGCGAGGTCAAAAGCTGGACTTGGATGCTTTGCTGGGCTTTGAAAGCATAGAAAAAGAGTCCAATCATGAAGAGGCATTCAATATTTTCAAATTACCCTTTAGGGATTTCAAAGTTGGTGTAGAAGTAGATAGGCTTTTGTATCATGGTACATGGTTAGATACCATAAAAGCTAGGTTCCGGAGCAGTACAGACAGCATGCTGCATATAGAGCAATTGGATTTTGCTTTGGCAGATGGGAAGTTTCGTATGAATGGTTACCTCAATGGAAGAAATCCTGATAAAATCTATTTCCATAGCACTATTCGAGTAGATCAGATCCAAGTTGATCAATTACTCTTCAAAATGGATAATATGGGCAAGGATGTGGTATTGGCGGATAATCTGAGAGGTAAAGTGTCCGGTTCTATTGAAAGTAAATTATTGGTGTATCCTGATTTAACTCCGATTTTGGATCAATCTGAAGCAAAGATCAATGTCAATATTTACAATGGAGAATTGATTGATTTTGCTCCTATGCGTGCCATGGGTTCTTTTTTTGCAGATCGGAATATGAACCGGGTTCGCTTTGATACCTTGCAGAATAACTTTGAACTGAAGGGGGGAGTACTGACCATTCCAAGCATGCAGATCAATTCAAGTCTTGGTTTTATGGAATTATCGGGTACTCAGGCATTGGACTTGAAGATGGATTATTTGGTCCGTGTACCATGGAGTTTGGTAACCCAAGTAGGGGCGAGGGCACTTTTTGGAGGACGTAACCGAGATGAAGTAGATCCAGATCAAGAGGATGCGATTATTACCCGAGGTGCCAATCGCCGTGTACGCTTCCTGAATATCCGCATGAGCGGCACACCGGATAATCTGGATGTGGGATTAGCGAGGAATAGAGGTGAGAGGTGAGATGCGAGACTTGCCTGCTGCAAGCAGGAGACGATGTGTAAGAGTTTAGAAACGAAAAACGAGAAACGAGAAGCGAGAAGCGAGAAACGAAAAAAGAAGCAAGAAATAAGAAGCAAGAGGCAAGAAAATAAGAAAAAGCTCGCTGAATACACGGAAAGCGCAGAAAAAAGGATGAGGAATTAAGATTGTATACAAGAACGGAAATGATGAAAGGAAAAGTTAGCCCTATAAATTATTGTAGGGTTTCACCTATCACGTTTTTATTTTTCTACAACTAGTTGAAACAAAAGCCTTGCTATTTTACTTGTCTTTTATCTCCTAATTCCTTAAGTTTAAAGAAAAAAACTACTATGCGTAACCTGTTTTATGTGATTTTACTAGTTGTTGGGTTGATGGCATGTGGAGGCGAAAAGAGTGGGGATAGTTCTGAACTTTCTTTTGGTTTGGAGTTAATGGATTCAATTAGAGTGGATTATCTGGGAGTAGCTACTTTTATGGATATTCATCCTGCTTCTGAGAAAATTCTTTTCTACGATATTCAAAAGTCCAATTTTGTCGTAACTTCTTTTGCTGGACAAGTCCTGAATTTCTTCTCCAAATCAGGAGATATGCCGGATAGTTTCGGGACTTTTCCCCTGACAGCAGCAAAATTTGATGCTGAAGGCAATTCGTTTACGGTGATTTCAAATGAGGGAGTTTACACGTACAGTTTGGAAGGGGAGTTGATTAAGGGAGGAAAACATCAGGAGGCAGAAATGCCAGCCTTTGCCGGAAGGTCAGCAGCTGATAGGGAATTTTACTGGGTAGATGGAAAAATCCTGACAGTTGGTGCCGGACGAGGAGTTCACCCTCGAAATACGCCCGAATTTTATGATAATTATACTTCTTTGGCCTGGTTTGATACCACCGAAAGGAAAGTCAAACCCTTCTTGCAACTAGATGAGGCAAGCTTTTTCAAAAATGGAAAAGGCCACGATATCGCTCATATGATTCCTAGGATGGCAGTTTCGGATAAGTTTATTTATTTGATTCAAGGGATTGAACCTGCCCTGCAAATCTATGAGCTGAAGTCACCCTATTTAATGGTTAGAAGAGTGGATTTAGCCTTAGAGGATTACTTTTTCAATCAAGGAGAAGAGCTCAAATCTGTTGATCCACGAATGATCAATCCGGATGTTTATTCAGGACTTTTTGAAAATCTTAAAACCACGAATGACTATGTTTTGACCAGCTTTTTCCCTGGTATTCCGGAAACCCAAAGAGCCCCTTATGAAGGACTGCCATGGATGGAAATGATGCCTGCCATGAGGAAAGATTTTCCTCCCAGATTGTTGGTGCTTTCCAAAGAGGGAGAGCTTCTGGATGATATTGTTTTACCTAGTCGTCTTCAAGACAGACAATGGCTGGTCAGAGATGAGCTACTTTGGTTTCTCAAACCAACCAACTTAGATGAAGAGGAAGACTTTCTGACCATTTACCAAGTGAAACTTTCTAGAAATTAATTTTTACTGATCGAGATATGCGTAATAATGTAATTTTATTCATTTGTGCATTACTGGTATATTCCTGTAAGCAAGATCCTTCAACTGCTGATGACGTAAAGGAGTTTGAGTTTGTAGTGGTAGACTCTTTGGTGACAGATTTGTTGGAAACTGTGCGCGTTCTTGATTACCATCATGAAAAAGGGCTTTACCTAGCCGTCAAATACATGACCATGGAGGGGCACTATTATATTTTGGATAAATCGGGTAATGTAGTAGCTGAGAATTTTCTTTCAGAGGGTCCAGATGCTTTTGGCTTGGTCTTGGTCCGTGCGGGATTTGTGGGGGATGAGATTTTATTTGTTTCTGAGGGGACCAGCTACGTGTATGATCTTTCACTCAAACAAAAAAGAAGATTCCCATTTGAACAAGGAGTTCGAATGCGCTTAATACATTGGACGAGAGATAATTTGAGTACTTTTCGGATGAATGACGGGTCCTTACATGCTTTGATGAACCTGAATGATGCCTATCTGCAAACCTATCCTATGGATTATTACGACACCCTTCAATTGGCCCACTTGATGGATATTCAAACAGGAGCAATTCACAAGGGTGGAAAGTTATTACCAAATACAAAGTTTACATCTGGTAAGTTTTATCCCTTTATGGATAAGCCCCTATTTTTCTCTGATCAGTTTTCTTCCACCATATCTACCATTCTGTATGGGGATACCTTGTTATATCAACTAGACCCGGTAAAGAATTTTGAGCTGGTGCAGGCTATCAGCCTCCCTAGAATTACTCCGGACCAAATCAAAGAGGTATCCATGGATCAAGCGAGTTATGCAACTGTACGAGAGTTTAGATCGGATAATGTAACACTAGGAGGAATGTTTGATCAATTACTCGGCTATGGAGATGAATTATTGGTAGGCTATCGCTCAGGAGGACGTCCTGATTTGGTGTTTGACAATCCCAGTCCAGAGCAATCGGAAGCTTTTTCTGCTTCTCAAAAACGCTACTATTTTTTGATTAAGGACGGAAAGCGCATGGGACAGGCCATTCCTTGGGATAAGCCAGGTAGTTTGATCCTCAATGTAGGTCCTAATCGCTATCTGCATTATGCAGATCAAGCGGACTTACATGAAACTGAAAATGACTATCAATCTTACCCCATCTATGAGCTTCGCGAGAAGGTTCAAAAGTAATGTGGATTCCTGTTTTTGCGTTAATGTTTATTTTCTGTGACCCTAAGGAATGTCCTAAAGGGTATTTATCCTAGGGTATATTCACAATATATTTTTCATTTTATGAATTATATTGCAGATTTGCACAAAGGAAAAAAGCATGACTCTAGCACTTACCTCGCTTCGGCTGATCACACCCCAAGGAATCCTTCCACCAAAAAATTACCTTATTAAAGACGGTATCTTTACTGCATCAACTTCTCATGAGGAGGTTGTCGATGAGAGCATTGATTGCTCCAAGTTGTATGCATCGGTGGGGTGGATAGATTTGCGCTGTATGTCGGGAGAGCCTGGAGAGGAATATAAGGAGTCTTTAGATACCTTGGGGAGAGTGTTGAAAGTCAGTGGCTTCGCGAAAGCGGTGGTATTGCCCAATAATCATCCTGTCACCCAAACAAAAAATGAGGTTGAGTTTTTAAAATCCAAGTCTAAGCATTGGTTAACGGAATTGGTATTGCATGCTACTGTAACCAAAGATGCTAAGGGTGAGGATTTTACTGATATTTTGGATTTGCATGCTCAAGGAGTAAAGATTTTTGGAGATGGGATCAAGCCACTGTCGAATCCTGATCGCATGATGAAAACTTTGCAGTATCTGCAAAAATTTGATGGTATCCTCTTTGACCATAGCTATGATCCTTTGATTTCCATGTTTGGTCAGATGCACGAGGGGGCTATTTCTACTCAATTAGGATTCAAAGGGATTCCAAATTTGGCTGAGGATATTTCAGTTCAACGAAATTTAGAAATTCTTCGATACACCGGGGGGAGACTTCATTTCCAAACGGTCAACACAGCCAAATCTGTTGGATTGATCCGCCAAGCAAAAAAAGAAGGTTTGAATGTTACGGCAGATGTGTCTATTTATCAATTGATATTTTCGGATGCAGATTTGATGGGTTTTGACTCCAATTATAAGATCGTTCCCCCGCTAAGAGGGAAAGAGGATAGAGATGCCTTGATTGAAGGTTTGAAAGATGGAACCATTGATGCCCTTGTATCCAACCATCAGCCACAGGACTTGGATGCCAAGCAAGTGGAATTCGACTATGCTAGTCCGGGGATGATTGGCTTACAAACTTTTCTTCCTGCTTTGGTCAGTTTATCAGCTGAATTACCTTGGGAACTGCTCATAGAAAAAATCACTACTGGCCCAGCTCAGGTTCTTGGACTACCCATTCAATCTGACACGCTAACGATATTTGACCCGGAAGAAAGTTGGGAGTATAATTCCCAAAGCAATGAAAGCTTATCTTTCAATCATCCTTGGTGGAATACAACATTGAAAGGAAAAGTAAAGTATATGTTGGGTAAAGGAATGTTTGAACAATTTTCATGAATAGCTATTTAGATTCTTCTTACAAGTTTGCCCTGATTGGTGGCGGCTTTTGTTTGATTGCCTTTATTCTTTTCGGAAGCTTGGGTTACGATGCAGCCAATTTCTCTATGTTGTTAGGCTATATCCTTACTCCAGTTTTTCTTTTTGTAGGTATTCGGTTTTTTAAAAAATACTATAACGAAGGGTATTTGAGTTTTGCCCACGGCATGTCTGTTGGTTTTTTGATTTACATGGGGATCGCGTTAGTTTCGGGATTAGGTATTTTGATTTATTTGGTGCTGAATCCAGAGGCTTTCGAAACCTTGAAGGCCTTGAAATTGCAAGTCCTAGAAGTAAATGAGGAGATGATTAAAAATCAAGTGGGGGAAGAATCCTTTGCGATAACCTTGAAAAATGTGCAACAAATGAAGCCTTTGGATATTGCTCTTAATGATTTTCTTTGGAAAATTGTTCCAGGACTATTTTTCACAATCATAATTTCGATAATTTTAAGAAAAAATAAAATTTAACGCCTTATGGAAGAAAAACTAACAATCGGTGATGTCGTCAAAAAATGGGGTCTTATTTATGGCCTTTTAGGGTTAATTGTAGCGATCCTGTCAATTATTTTTGAATTACATACCTTGGGGACTACAGCTACAGTAGTTTCATCAGTCTTAAATATTTCAATTGCTTTTTCCATTTATTTTTTAGCAACGAAAGAATTTAGGACTGGTAATAATGATTTTTTGGAGTTTGGCCAAGGGTTTAAAATTGTTGCCCTAATTGGATTATTAGGGGGAGTAATTAGAGCTGTAGGATACTATGTTTATATAACAATTATTGACACTGGATTCTTAGATTGGTATACAGAACAGCAACTAGATGCTCAAGAAAAGGCTGGAGTTGATATTGATAATTTACCTGAATTTGTCTCGTTTTTAATGAGCCCTGAGTTCTTAGCATTAGCTACTGTTTTTGGTGCGATATTTGGATTTTTGATATTAGGATTAATTGCTGCATCTATCAACAAAAAAACTGAAGATTATTAATTTTCACTATGCACACCGATATATCTGTCATCATTCCTGTTTTCAATGAGGAGGAGTCTCTTCCCGAGTTATACAATTGGTTGCAGCGGGTGATGACAGATCATTCTTTTGCGTATGAGTTGTTATTTATTGATGACGGAAGCAGTGATACTTCATGGGATGTAATACAAAAGTTGGCCCAGCTTGACCCTCAGGTAAAAGCCATTTCCTTTGCTAGAAACTTTGGGAAATCTGCTGCCCTCGATATGGGTTTTGCAGTGGCAACAGGCGAGGTGGTAATTACCATGGATGCAGATTTGCAGGACAGCCCGGATGAAATCCCCGCTTTGTATGACATGATTCAGAAGGAAGGCTATGAAATAGTTTCCGGTTGGAAAAAAAAGCGATTGGATCCTATTAGCAAAACTATACCTTCTCGGTTTTTTAATGGAGTGACCCGTTGGATTTCGGGCATCAAGCTGCATGATTTTAATTGTGGCTTGAAAGCCTACAATAAAAAAGTGGTGAAAAACATCCACATCTATGGAGAAATGCACCGCTACATCCCTTTGATAGCCAAGTGGCAGGGATTTACCAAAATCGGAGAGAAGGTCGTCGAACACCGTCCTAGAAAATATGGGGTAACCAAATTTGGTTGGGAGCGATTCATCAATGGATTCTTGGATTTAATTTCCGTTTCTTTTGTACAGCGTTACAAGAAGAAACCCATGCACTTTTTTGGTACCCTTGGTACAGTGTCTTTCTTATCTGGATTTTTCATTACCCTCTGGCTGATTGGAAAGAAAATCCATGGAATTGCCAATGAATTACCCGTACGAGAGATCACTGCACAACCGCTATTCTTTTTGGCGTTGGTTGCGTTGATTGTGGGTGTACAGTTGTTTTTGACTGGCTTTTTGGCAGAATTGATGGCTTCCAATAATAGTCGAAAAGCTGATTATACCATTGAGTCCAAGCTTAACTTCAACGATTGATGTTTTTTTCCATTATCATACCGGTATATAATCGCCCTGATGAAATCCGGGAATTATTGGAAAGTTTACGGTTGCAAGAGATAGCCAATTTTGAGGTTATTGTAATGGATGATGGTTCCGAAAATACCTGTGAATCCATCGTAAGGGCCTTTGAAAAAGAACTTGAAGTCACCTATCAATGGATTGAAAATATTGGTCAAGGCTTTGCCAGAAATAGAGGTGCGGCTCTTGCAAAGGGAGATTATTTTATCTTTTTCGATTCTGATTGTATCATTCCCGCTGATTATTTGACCAAAGTTGCAAAAGCAATTCGGGAACGAAGGTTGGATGCGTTTGGAGGGCCGGATGCTGCCCACGAGAATTTCTCCATCCTTCAAAAAGCCATGGATTATGCCATGACATCTTTTTGGACCACCGGAGGAATCCGAGGAAAGTTGCAGGATCCAAGTAAATTCCAAGCGAGGGGTTATAATATGGGTTTTTCTAGGGAGGTCTTCCAAAAAACAGGAGGATTTATAGATCCCAATCAGGGCGAAGATATAGAACTAAGTATCCGTATAAAAAAGGCAGGGTTTACTTTAGAGTTGATTGCCGATGCTTTTGTGTATCATAAGCGGAAATCGGGTATACTGCCTTTTATCCGGCAGGGATTTAGCTTTGGTAGGAATCGTGTGAATGTATCTACCTATCACCCAGAAGCAATTAAATTGGTGCATTTGCTGCCACTGGCATTTTTACTGTTTTGCTTGTCCATGCTAGTGATGCCATGGTTATCACTTATGCTTTTTTATTTGCAATTGCTAGTTTTTAGCTTTTGGTTAGGCTTGATTTTTTACGGAGCAACGATCCAATACAATAATCCTATTGTTGGTTTACTAGCCATACCGCTTGCTATTGCTCAATTATCAGCTTATGCAAAAGGTCTAGCCTGGGCGTGGTTGCGCAAATCATAAACCTTTTTTGCAGTAGAAAATAATTTCCTGAGGAGGGAGGGCATGTTGTATGACTAGTTGTGGATCCAACTGTTGTACAAATAGGTTTTCCTCGACAAGTAATCCTGATTGACTCAACCGGCTTGCATAGTCTTTTCCATATTTCCGTACATGGTCCCGCTGCCCAAAGAGGCGCTCTCGTTCACGTGGATCTGTAATGCTTTTGTCTTCAATGGTCTCTTTAAGATCATATATAGGGCTTTGGATAATTCCCCAGCCATTGGGTTTCAGTACTCGATTAATTTCTTTACAAGCTAGGATATCATCATCCACATGTTCCATCACATGATTGCAAAAAACCACATCAAAAGAATTGTTCTCAAAAGGGATTTGATGGACATCCATCTTGACAGTTGCCAAAGGAGACTCAATATCTCCTGTGATGTATTCCAAGTTTGGTAAAGCCTGCATGCGTTCGATGAAGCATAGTTCAGGAGCAATATGCAATACTTTCAAAGGAGCCGTGAAAAAGTTGGTTTCTTTTTGCAGAAACAGCCACATTAAGCGATGTCTTTCCAAAGCTAAGCATTTTGGGCACAGGGCATTTTCCCTCGCTTTCCTTCCGTAGGGAAGGAATTTCCGGAATTGGCTATCGCAAACATTGCATTGCACCTTACTCCCCGTGTAAAAAATAGCCAATACGCGAAGAAAAAAATGAGAAACGAGCTGTAAGTATTTTCTTGGAATGTACCGGATAACAAAACTGATGACTGCTTTCATAAGGGCAAATTACTGTTCAAAAATCAGAAAAGCCTAACCAAACTACTCATTTTCTAAGGGGTGATTTTTGGATATTAAGAATTTTTAAGACTAATTCGTTCGGTAATTGATAAAAAATGCGATATTGTAAGCCAAATCAGCTAATCAACTATTAGAGAATGATATGAAGAAACTGTTTACACTCTGCATCATAGGTTTTTTATGGATAGCTAGTCCGGTATCAGCACAGGATAAAATCCGCTATAATTTAGAAGAAGTGGTGGCTAGGGCTAAATCCCTGTCTCCAGAGTCTCTTCGGATTCAAACCCAACGAGAAAATATGTACTGGAGGTACCGCTTTTTTCGATCCAATTACAATCCTCAATTACGTTTGAATGGGATTTTACCGAGTTTCAGGCAGGAATTTTCGGCAATTACCCAGCCGGATGGGGATATTCAATTTTTAGATATCCGACAGAATTTCATGGATGTAGGGCTAGGTTTGCAGCAAGTGGTTGCGCCTACCGGCGGGCTATTATCCGTCAATACTTCTACCAATAGATTTGATAATTTTGAGAGTTTGGGTGGTACCACTACCCGTTGGCAGGGAGTGCCGGTAAATGTGCGTTTGGATCAGCCAATCTTTGCTTATAATCGCTTCAAGTGGGATAAGAAGATTGAGCCTTTGATTTTTGAGGAGAGCAAACGTGAATATGTAGAAGAAATGGAACGCTTGAGTGCATTTTCTACTTCCTTGTTTTTTGATCTCCTAGACGCTCAAGTCAATTATGAAATTGCTATGGCTAATTTGACCAATAATGAAGAAATTCTGCGGATTGAGCGTGCACGCTACGAGATGGGAGTGACTTTTGAAGATAAATTACTACAAACAGAGCTGAATTTTCTTACAGCCAAGCAGGAAGCAGCCCAAGCCAGAGTAAACATGGAAACGAGTGCCTTAGCATTGAAAAGTAATTTGGGATTTAGTGAAAGTGCAGATATTACCTTGGAAATGCCAGAAAATATCAATGACTTTTTGGTGGACGTTAACATGGCTTTGGAATATGCCTACCAAAACAGGGCTCAATCTTTGGGTTTTGATAGACGCAGGACGGAGGCAGATGCACAGTTGGCACAGGCTAGGGGAGAGCAGTTTCAGGTAAACTTGTCTGCAAGCTATGGTTTTAATAATGCAGCATTGACCTGGAGAGAGATTTATACCAATCCCAATACGCAGGCCTTGGTGAATTTGGCGGTATCAGTTCCGATTTTGGATTGGGGTAGAAACAAGGCGAGGATGTCATTGGCTCAGGCTAACAAGAATTTGGTAGAATACACGGTAGAGCAGGATTTAATCAATTTTGAGCAAGAGATTTTCACAAAGGTCAAAAACTTTGAGGTACTGAAGGAGCGATTGAATATTTCAAAAACCGCATCATCTGTTGCTCAGCGGCGCTATGAGTCTGCTTTAAAGCGTTATCAAACAGGAAATGTTTCCCTCACAGATTTGGATATTGCTCAGCGGGACAAAGACAGCAACCAACGGGCCTATATCCGGGCACTTAGGGAGTATTGGTTAGCCTATTATGAATTGAGACAGCTGACCTTGTTTGATTTTGAAAGCGGGGTTCTGTTGTATGAACCTGGGGTGTAGGGGATTAGTGATTGGGTGATTAGTTTAGAGGTTAGTGTAATGTGCCAAGAAGTAAGAGACAATAAGCAAGATTGTCATGTCAGAAAATAAGAACGTTATTGGATAATCTATTATTGAAATTGAGCCAATTATCTAGTAGAAAGACTCAGTCTTTTAAAATAAAATTGTATTTTTAACCACCATTGAACCATTTTCAGAGGATAGTTATATTATAGTTTCTCGGCACTTACTTCGTCTTCGCTCAGCCATTCATAATTCAATCAACCAATCACCAATTACCAGTACTTATGACCAATTTCGATAGCATCTTTACTACCTCCCAGCAAGCATATTTGCAGTACAAGCAATTGGACTTCCAAAAACGAGCGGATTTTTTAGCGTCAACAGCGAAGGGTTTGGAAGCAAGGAAAGCTGAGGTTATAGCCATTGCTTGTCAAGAATCTAATTTGCCTGAAGGAAGGATTACAGGGGAATTGGGGCGGACAGTGGGGCAGATACGCTTATTTGCCAAACTCTTACTCGAAGGTTCTTGGGTGGAAGCAGTCATTGATACGGCAGACCCTGAGCGAAGTCCAGTTCCAAAGCCTGACATACGGCGAATGCTGACTCCTCTTGGACCGGTAGTCGTATTCGGGGCTAGTAATTTTCCATTGGCCTTTTCCACGGCTGGAGGGGATACTATCTCGGCATTGGCGGCAGGTTGTTCGGTCATATATAAAGGTCATCCAGCCCATCCACAAACATCGCTATTGGTGGCAGCAATCATTCAAGAGGCCATTCAAGTTAGTGGGATGCCTGAGGGTGTGTTTATCCATGTGGAAGGTGGGGTTGCAGCAGGGCAGGCTTTAGTTAGTCATCCCATTGCCAAGGCAGTAGCATTTACAGGGTCATTGGCAGGTGGTAAAGCTATATTTGATGCTGCCCAACAACGGGAAGAACCAATTCCTGTTTTTGCGGAGATGGGCTCTGTTAATCCCATTTTTGTATTGGAAGAAAAGCTTCAGCAAGAATCTGCTACTCTTGCTAAACAATTTGCAGCATCATTGACTTTGGGTGCAGGGCAATTTTGCACGAATCCAGGGTTGATTTTTGTACCAGCAAGGCATGCGGCATCATTCGGAGAGTCGATCAAGCAGGAGTTGGACTCCGTTATACCAGCTGCGATGTTGCATGAAGGGATAGCATCTGCCTACTATGCTTCTTTGAGTCAATTATCCAAGAAAGAGGAGCTTCAATGGTTACAGGTAGCTACCCAGCAAGACATGATCAAAGCCTATCCGGCATTAGCACAGGTTCAAGTGGAAGACTGGTTGAAAGATGACTTGTTTCAGCAGGAAGTCTTTGGGTGTTTTGCGATGATGGTGGTTTACGAGTCAGTAGAAGACTTAGTCGCAGTTGCTAATCATTTGCATGGTCAACTGACCATCAGCATTTGGGCAGAGGGCGAGGAATTGAGTCTACATCAATCTATCATCCAACTCTTGAGCGAAAAATGTGGTCGACTCTTGTTTAAAGGAGTACCCACGGGTGTTGAGGTCGGGTATGCGATGCAGCATGGAGGGCCGTTTCCTGCCACCACTGATAGCCGCTCTACCTCAGTTGGGGCATATGCTATCAAACGTTTCGCACGTCCAATAGCTTATCAGGATATGCCGTCAGAACTTCTTCCGCTTGCTTTAAGGAATGACAACCCTATGGGGATTTGGAGAATGGTTGATGGAGTGTTTGAGAAATGTTAACTATGATGAAAAGACAACTTTGAAAAATTCTTGTCGTTTTTTAAATTATTGTATATTTAAATAAATATTTAGCCAATATGTTGACCAAAATTGAAATTGATGAGAACTTAATTTTTAAAGCAATGGAATTAACTGGCTTGAAAACTAAGGAAGAAACGATTGAAGAAGCATTAAAATTAATTATCAATCTTTCTCTTCAAAAGGAAATTCGTGACTTGAAAGGTAAATTGAAGTGGGAAGGTGATCTTGAAACAATGAGAAGAGATTTATGATTTTGGTAGATTCATCTGTTTGGATCGATTTTTTTAATGGGAAAGATCTTTTTCATGTTAATAAACTATACGACCTCTTAGGAAAAGAGATTATTATTTCGGGGGATTTAATTTGGGTAGAAGTATTACAAGGATTTAAAAACGATTCACATTTTCAATTAGCAAAAAAGGCTCTAGAGTCTCTCCCTTATTACAATTTATGCTCTAAAGATGTCGCTCTTTTTTCTGCCGAGAATTATAGGATTTTAAGAAAAAAAGGGGTTACGATTAGAAAAACTATAGATGTGATTATTGGCAGCTTTTGTATAATCAATGATATAAGGCTTTTACACGCCGATAGAGATTTTGAATATTTGACAAATTATTTAGGTCTGAAAGTAGTTTGAATAAAATATTTTTGAGTTTTCTTTATGATTTAGATATCCTGGGAAATTGATTAAGTTAGTTAATATATGAAAAAAACTTTCCAATGTATTGATGCTCATACCTGTGGGAATCCAGTGAGGGTGGTTGCAGGTGGAGTTCCTTTTTTAGAAGGGAATTCTATGCTGGAAAAGCGACAGTATTTTTTAGAAAACCTCGATTGGATACGGACAGGCCTCATGTTTGAGCCACGGGGCCATGATATGATGTCCGGTTCCATGTTATTCCCTCCACATGATCCTGCCAATGATTTTGGTGTGCTTTTTATTGAGACCTCCGGTTGCTTGCCTATGTGTGGGCACGGTACCATCGGAACAATAACCGTGGCGATTGAGGAGGGATTGATTACACCCAAGACACCGGGTTTGTTACGAATGGAAGCACCTGCCGGACTGGTGTTGATTAGTTATAAGCAGGAAGGGAAGAAGGTAACCTCTGTTAAATTGACGAATGTCAAAAGCTTTTTAGCGGCAGAAGCCTTGAAAATTGAAATTGATGAATTGGGTAAACTGTCCGTAGATGTTGCTTATGGAGGGAATTTTTATGGCATTGTAGACCCTCAGGAAAATTTTCCGGGATTGGAACACTTCAAAGCGGAACAACTGATCTCAATGGCCCGAAATCTACGGCGGGCGATGAATGCCACATATGAATTTATTCACCCTGAATTTCCACAGATTCAAGGGTTATCTCATGTGCTTTGGACAGGTAAACCATTAGACGAACAAAGTACAGCGCGTAATGCGGTGTTTTATGGAGAAAAAGCAATTGACCGCTCCCCGTGTGGTACAGGGACTTCTGCCCGAATGGCCCAATGGCATGCCAAGGGATGGCTGAAACCCGGGGATGATTTTATCCATGAAAGTTTCATAGGTTCAAAGTTTACAGGTAGAATTGAAGAAGTGACTGAAATAGGAGGGAAGCCAGCCATTGTTCCCAGTATAGAGGGTTGGGCGAAGATTTATGGTTATAATATGATTATTCTTGATGATGATGATCCTTATGTGCATGGTTTTCAAGTAATTTAATACTAATTAATCAATTTCGCTTACTGTGAGTCTAATCTTTAATTACAAAGATTTTTGATTTAAATTCTTTCTAGTATCTTTCATATTACATGGAAACAATTAAGGAATTGAATGATCTTCAGATTTTTAGGATAAAGAAAAAGTTAATTGTAAAACTGTCTTTTTTCAGCATTTTACTTGTTTTTTCTTTTGGTATTTTTAATCTATCCATAGGTAATCTGATTCCTGCATTAGTTTTTTTCTTTTTTTTGCCATTGTTTGTTTGGTCTTATTTTTTATTAAAACATGATAAAAATTCATTTGCTGTAGTCAATGGATTAATTGTGATGAATCTTTCTATCTTAATTTTAAATTTTTTTACCAATGGAGGATATACAGGGCCTACTAATTATGGATTTTTTATTATGACGTTTGTTTTGACTCTGGTTTTTTCAGGGTATTTAAAATATACATGGTTGGCTGTTCTTTTGATAACCCATTTTATAATTATGTATCTTGATATTTATAATTTGAAAGAGGTGACCAATGGTTATGAAGATTCTACAAGTTTATTTATTGATCATATTGGAGCTTTTTGGGGTTGTGCCATTTTTGTTTTTCTTGTAAATGATTTGTTTGCTAAAAATTACGTTAAGCAAAGTATTTTGCTGGAAAATGCGTTCAAAGAACTAGATAAAAAAGTGGAAACACTTGAAGAGGTTAATCATGGTAAAAATAGATTACTTGGGATTCTCGCCCATGACTTAAGAGGTCCTATTAAATCCACTGGTCAAATTCTTGAATTAATCAAAAAACAAGAATTAAAGCCCGAGGAGTTTAGAGAAGTTGTTGATGGATTAGAGCAACAATACAAAGAAATAGATCAGACTTTGACAAATACGCTAGAGTTTGTTTTGGCGGAATTGGGTTCAGGTAAAGCTCAGAAACAGCTGCGACAATTCAATCCATCAGAATTTACGGAGGGTTTAATTGCAGCTTTTTCATCAAGAATTCAAGCAAAAGGTATTCTTGTCTCGTTTGAGGTAAATGGATTGGATCTAACACTTCAAATGAAGTTAGAGTTGAATGAACTGGAAGTTATCCTTCGAAATTTGTTGGATAATGCAATCAAATATAGCCCAATGTCCAGCCGGTTGACTGTAAGGTTAATGAAAACAGGTGAAATGCTTCGTTGGGAAATTCAGGATGAAGGTCCCGGTATGGATGAAAACAAAGCTTCTCAATTGTTTAAATTTAAAGTGCAATCTACTGTCGGTACATCCAATGAAAAAGGGGTAGGATTAGGTATGTACTTATGCAAATCTTTAGCGGAGAAAATCGGTGCTGAGTTAAGCTTCACTTCTCAATTAAATAAAGGGACCACATTTATTCTTGAGAAATCTTTAATCCAACAGGAAGTTGTTGAAAAAGGTACTTTTTAGTCCTAGCCAAATTAAGAAGCATACGATTCCCCAAAAAAGATATACACGGTAGAAGTCTACTGTTTCCTTATATCTCGACTCAATTATTTCAGCTTTTTCCAGGCTATCGATGCGATCAAATATTTGTTCGAGTGCATCTCCATCAGAAGCTCTGAAGAATTCACCGCCACCGATACGGGCGATGTCTCTCAAGGTGGTTTCGTCCAGGTAACTTTCAATCATATTTGGTCTGCCAAAAAAGTCAACGCCATAAGGGACCATACCATCTTTACCCACAGCAATGGTGTAAATCTTGATGTCCAAGGCCGCCGCCAATTGTGCAGCGAAGATTGGGTCCACGTTACCGGCATTATTTTCCCCATCCGATAAGAGGATCATAACCTTGGATTTTCCTTCTGATTCCCTCATACGATTGGTACCAGCAGCAATGGCCGAACCAATAGCCGTTCCTTTGGCATCCATCATATTGAAACCAATATCTTTGATCAGGTCGGTCAAGAGTTTATAATCTGTCGTCAAGGGGGCTAGTGAATAAGCCTCACCAGCAAAAATCACCATACCAATCCTGTCGCCAAATCTGCCGTTGATAAAGTCTGTTGCAGTCTCTTTGGCTGCTTCCAACCTATTTGGACGGAAATCCTGCAAGTCCATTGATTCTGATATGTCCAATACCAGCATGATGTCGATACCTTCCGTGTATTGCTCCACGCGCTCATTTGTTTTTTGAGGACGGGCTATTGCTACTATAATCATCCAAAGCCCCAAAAGGAAGATGATTCCTGGAATCAATCGTAAATACGTCCAAGGATTATTTTGTGCTACAGAGCCGGGGAGAGAAAGTTCTAAAACAGGGTTTTTTAGAAATTTGATAAACTTCCGAAGGAGCAATAGCATGGGAACCGCCCAAAGTAAATGGAGGGCCCAAAGATTTTCCCAATCAAATCCACGGAATGTATCCGGTAGAAACCACAGCGCTTGAAAAAATTCTCCTACATTACTTGCGTTCATCCGTACTCGTGATTTTTTGTTGGAAAGAATTCGTGCAGATGCTCATTAAGTTTTGGCAGGCACGTGGAAGATCTTCTCCTTGTTTGCCTGCGTAGATAATCAGTTCAATAGCACGGAAATCCTTAATGATATCTTTGTTTTCTAAGAAATCGGCGATTTCGGTCGTGGTCCAATCGGAGAATGGCTTTTGGTTGAGGTGTTCCATATAGGCTTTCCATAAGCCAAGTAATTGATCTGCATTTTCTGTACTCGGATTGGATGCAAAAGCCGTTTGTGCTTCCTCCCAACGCTTTTCAAAACGTTTGTATTTCCTCTTCTCCAACCAAAGTTGCCACTGATGACCAAGTTGCTTCCCAAAGAAGAAAATAACAATTCCAGCAAGTATAGCGATGCCCACTAGCACACCGATGAGTAAAGGATAATTAAAATCTCCACTAATCGGCTGATAGACATTGTTGGGTAGAAATATCGGTTCCTGTGGGATTTCCGCGATGGTTAGCTGTAAATTGATAGATGCTTCTTCTGGATAGTATTTTAAACTGTCATATTTGAAAACCTCGTAAACAGGTACAGCTAATGAGCTGACAGGATCTAAAGAAAAGTTGGAAACGAAATATATTGCGGAGTCGAGTGTGATACCATCTGTGGTAGATGATATAAATGATTTCTTTTCCAACAAAACGAAAGGTCCGAAATCAAAGGTGGTGTCTGCAAACACGATATTCTTTTCTCGTGGGTAGGTCGCTTTCAATACATAGGCAACTCGTTCGCCCAATTTGGCAGAATCTTGCATGAAATAGCCATCCACCTTCACTTCTTGCCCAAATGAGGGCAAAGCGAAAGTAAAAAGGATGCATGCGATAATGGATACTAGTTTAGCCACGTTTCATCGTACGGTTACGCTTCTTGAAGAGTTCCATCAAGGGAAGGACAATATCTTCCTTGGTGTCTATTCCCAAGTAGTTGATTTGATTTTTTTTGCAGAGCTCCTGCAGATCTGCTCGTTCGGTGGTAAAGGCATTGGCTATTTTTTTGGAAACTGACCCGAATGCGGTATTCACCCAAGTGACTCTCCCTTCTTCTTTATCGTAGATAGGGATAATTCCCAGGGAAGGAAGTTGGGCTTCCCGTGGGTCTGTTACCTGAATAGCAATTACATCGTGTTTTTCTGCCATTGCACGGAAAGGCCTTTCATAGCCCTCATCGATAAAGTCAGAAATCACAATAATGATGCTACGCTTTTTGATCAGGTTGAGGGCAAATATAAACATCTCCGAAAGATTGGTTTTCAGAGATTTATTTTCATGTTTGAAAATGCCTTGGATGATTTTTACGCCTTGTTTGGGGCCTTTGCCGGGAAGGATTACCTTCTCCTTCCTGTCCGAAAAAGACAAGAGTGCAACCTGGGAACCTTCATGGATTGCAGCTAATGTCAACACTCCTGCGATCTCTTTACCAGCATCTATTTTTTTTCTTCTAGGATCTCCAATATCTTGTGAACCGGAGATATCCAATAAGAAGTACACAGATTGATCTTTGTCTTCTTTGAAGGTTTTGACGAAAGTGCCGTGGCCCTTGGCGGAAACCTTCCATTCGATGGTCCGCACGTCATCCCCATATTGGTAAGGGCGCAGGTCATCGAACTCTAATCCCGAACCCTTGAATACAGACTGATAGTCCCCTTGAAGGTGATTATTAGCTATCTTGCGAAGCATGATTTCGTACCTGCGAAGTTTTTTCAGTAGTTGGTTCATGGAATCAATTTCGGATGCCTAATTTAAGGCAGTCTTTTGAAATATAAAATGGATTGGGGATGGTTGGTGAGTTTATTAAGAAGATTTAGGAGTTTTTTGCAGAGAAGTCCATTCAGATGTAAGATTATCATCAAACAATCCACAAGAAATCATATATTGTCTAAGGAAACTAGGACACACTATTACTTTAAAATTGTTCTTATTGTAAAAGGATTGAGAAAAGATAGTGTGTACTCGATCATAAAAATCAAGAACATATGATCAAAACAATAGCGCCATTATCAAAGTCTTTGCGCAAATACATAGCGTACTACTACATCTTTGTCAATGAAGAGCGAGATGTGTTGAGTTATGTGGCGTTTCCCCATGTAAATACTTGCATATCATTGTTTAAGGGAGTTAAGATAAAAAGGGAGGATCTTTCCCTTCAAATTTCTTCAAAGGAAGATTTAAAAAATGAAGTTTCTGTTGAAATCACGGGTAAATATACGCAGCCATTTTTTGTGAATTATCAAGGAGATTTCAATGAAATAGCAATCATCTTCAAACCACTTGGAGTGAATCATTTTCTGCAAGATGATTTAATTGAATATGCGCCTGATTTTTCACAGGCACTTCTACTGCCTCATTGGCACACTCTTGCAGAAAAATTGTTTCTAGAGGCTGATCTATTCAAAAGGATTGAGCTTTTGGAATCATTTCTGTTGGAAAATTTTTCAACAATAGATGATTTTATTATGCGGAAAGCCATGCTTCTTTTAGAAGATTTTGAAAAAGATTATACGGTACAAGAGGTTGCAGATTTGTGTGGTCTGACGATGAAGTCTTTACAAAGGAACTTTAAAAGACTACTCACCTGTACCCCTTCAGAATACAAAAGGATTTTTAAATTTCGACACTCTCTTTCTCAAGATGGTTTCCAAGGAGAAATCAAAAAACTTACTGAAATAGCTTTGGAAAGCAATTATTATGATCAATCATATTTTATAAGAGAGTATAAGAAACTAACAGGAAAAAGCCCAAAAGCATTTTTTAAGCGCATCAGTAAATTAGAGGGGAATAAAATAATTTGGGAAGTCAAATAGCTTGTCGCAAAAGTCCAATTTTGCCTATAAGTAGGCCTTTAATTTTGTTTCCAGTTTAGTAAATGGTTCAAAAGTTTTCAGAGGCAATACAAATAAAACCCGAGGATTTAACAAAAGCAGGTTATTCCCTTTATGAGAAATTGGAACACGACGAATTGATTCCATTTGTCAAAAAGAGCCTTCACAAATGGTCCTTGATTTCTATTTTCTTTTACGGTGTGAATCTTGGTCTTTTTGTTTTGGTAGTAGTGTATGCATGGAATGCTATTTCTAAGCATGATATAGCAATAGGTGATTTGATATTCTACTATAGTTTTGGTTTTACAGTTTGTTTGATACTGATTCCTATACATGAATCTATTCATGTCATGGCGTATAAATGGCTGGGAGCTAAAGAAACTTCTTTAGATTATAATCTCAAGAAGTTCTATTTTATGGCATTGGCAAACAATTTTGTGGCTAATCGAAAAGAGTTTACCATGGTAGCCTTGATGCCATTTACGCTAATAAGCTGCTTTTTGATTCTACTGTTACTCTTTGTAGATCATTATTGGCAACTCACAATCCTTAGCACATGGTTATTGCACAGTGCGATGTGCTCGGGGGATTTTGGCATAGTTAATTTTTTTCATATCCATAAAAGCAAACATATGGTGACCTATGATGATACCCTAAACAAAGTTTCTTTCTTCTTCATCAAAAAAACGCGTACTAATGAATAAGCTTATGTAATATTTGCTCATCTATTGACACTAATATTTCAAAACAATAAAAACCTCTATGAAAAAGTATGTATTCATCATCGCGAGCATTTTCTTTATTTTCAATGTTCAAGCCCAAGAAAGCACCTTATTATGGAAGGTGAGTGGGAATGGGCTAGAGTCACCTTCTTACCTATTTGGCACCATGCATATCTTATGTGATCAGAGTATTGTGGAAAAGGCCAGTTTCCAAGAAGCACTGTCCCAAAGTAAACTTTTGGTAATGGAGTTGAATCCTGCCAACCCTGCAATTATGCAAGAGATGCAGCAATTAGCTGTAAACCCTGGATTTGAAAATATCTATACAAATCTACCGGAAGAGGATTTTAAATTATTGGATACCTATCTCTCTGGTAAGTTTGGGGCAGGTTTAGCTCAGATGGGCGTATTGAAACCATTTACCCTGACTTCTATGGTAACGATGGGTTTCTTGGAATGCGAAGAGCCTTTTAGTCTGGAAACTCATTTGGCAGGTTTTGCAACGGAAAGGCAAATGCCTGTAATTGATTTGGAGACAGCTGCCTTTCAGGTGGGAATCTTTGACAATATTCCCGTAGATTTTCAAATTCAAGAAATCATCCGATCATTGAAAGATGATACAGGAAAGAAGGAATTAGATCAAATGATGGAGATTTATGGATCGGGAGATCTTGAGCGTTTATTTGGCTTTATGAAAACAAGTGATTTGATGAATCGCTATCAAGCAGAGATTCTAGATAACCGAAATAGGGCATGGGTACCAACCTTAGAGGAATTGTTTAAGAAAGGAACTTCTTTTGTGGCAGTGGGTGCTGGACATTTGCCGGGTAAACTAGGAGTAATCGCTCTGTTACAACAAAAGGGATATTCCGTAGAGGCGGTTGCTTTGTAAAGCTAACCTTATGGAAGAAAAAGAATTTCTCCATTTAATCAATTCGCATCAGGGAACCATTTTTCACCTCTTGGGCCTATACGTCCCTGACCCTGCCGATAAGGATGATCTCAAACAAGAGATCATCCTTCAGGCTTGGAAAAGCAAAGATAAATTCAGGCAAGAGTCCTCGTTCAATACTTGGCTGTATAAACTATCACTGTATACCATTCTTACTTCCAAAAGAAAGCAGGGGAGAATCCAACAAGTCAATCTTGAAGCAGCGGAAAGTCTTCCAGCTATTGAAAAGCCCGAACAAAGACAGGTAGACCTACTCTATGCCTGTATCGCAGGTTTGGATGATGTAAGCAAAACCATCATTACCATGCATTTGGATGGATTTTCCAATGCAGAGATAGCAGCCTTTTTAGGCGTTTCGGTAAACAATTTGGGAGTAAAGCTGCACAGGATCAAAGAAAAAATAAGCACTCACTTAAAAGCAAGCAAGCATGGAGATAGATGACCTTTGGAGAGACATGAAGGAAGATAAAGGTATCCACCGAGAGACCTTGACTTTAAAAAAAGTGAATGAAAGTAAAAACCCTATAAGGATTTTACGGAAAAACTTACTGGCTAATCTGGTGTTTGGGCTGGTAATTTCTGTGGGTGGAGTTTATTTGATGTTTCTTTTTCAGGCGATCAGCATACAATTATCCTTGGGAGTATTAATTCTGGAATCTCAATACTTTCATTGGCGAATATACCAACGCATAAAAGCATTTAATCAATTACTGAAAAATTGGGATCAGCCGATCTTACAAACCTTACAGGAGCAACTGACACTGACTCGTAAAACACTGCGCATGATTGAAGTCAGGTCTATGATTTTCTTGCCTTTGGCTTATTTGGCAGGTCTACTGGTTGGTGGGAGTGGAGATGGGGTTAGTGCTGATGATCTGATCATGGATGTGTCTTTTTTACTCCAAGGAATGGGTTTGGCTTTGTTGACCATGCCGCTGATTTACTTCCTTATGAAATGGATGCATAAGAAGGCATTTGGGGATTTTATTGAGCAGACGGAGAATATTCTAAAACAAGGTGATCGGATAGTATGAAATAGTGTACGGAAAGTGACCATAATCGGACAATTTATTTTGCAAAATGCCTTTTTTGAGCACTTAAGTACTTATTTTCAGTACTTGCATGCCTTTAGTTTGTATTTTCAAAAGTGAAATCAGAAATAAAAAAATACTTCAAAAGCTATCAATCATTTTAATCACATACTAAACCTTTACATATCTAATGAATCTAGTAATCAACAACCTCAATAAACAATACGGAAACGGGGTGCATGCCCTGAAAGATGTTAGCCTCACCATAGGTAAAGGAATGTTTGGACTCCTAGGGCCTAATGGTGCCGGGAAATCTTCTCTCATGCGCACACTAGCCACCCTGCAAGATGCAGACAGCGGGAATGTTCGCTTAGGCGATATTGATGTTTTAAACGAGAAAGATAAAGTTCGGCAAGTATTGGGCTATCTTCCCCAGGAATTTGGGGTGTACCCAAGAAGCTCAGCAGTGGAGTTATTGGACCATTTGGCACTATTGAAAGGGGTGAAAAATTCCGGCGAAAGAAAAGAGTTGGTAAACTACCTCCTTCAAAAGGTGAATCTTTTTGAACACAGAAAAAAAGCTGTGAAATCATTCTCAGGAGGTATGCGGCAGCGTTTTGGGATTGCCCAGTGTTTGATAGGGAATCCCAAATTGATTATTGTGGATGAGCCTACTGCAGGCTTGGATCCCGGAGAGCGCAATAGATTTTACAACCTCCTGAGTGAAATAGGAGAGGAAGCCATTTTGATACTCTCCACTCATATTGTACAGGATGTACGCGAACTCTGTACACAAATGGCAATCATGAATAAAGGAGAGGTCCTCTATCATGGTGGTGTAGATCAAGCCTTGGAGTTGATTGAAGGAAAGGTGTATGAAAAAAGCATTGAAAAAGGCATGCTTCCGGAATACAGAGAAAACTACGCGGTAATCTCAGATAAATTGGTGGGAGGAAAACCATTGATTCATGTGTTTGCGGAAGAAGAGCCCACCAATGACTTTGTCAAAGCGGAGGCAAATTTGGAAGATGTATTCTTTGCTAAAATCAATCAACTGGTCTAAATCTCTATATCATGTTTGTATTCTTAAAAAAAGAACTAAAAACCTGGATCAAGAGTCCTATGTTGTGGATTTTTTTCCTGGTAATCGGACTATTAGTATTTGGTGCGGTCAGCAGTGATGATATTCAGATTGGAGGCGCAAGTACAAGTGTCAAGAAAAATGCCCCGTCTGTTATACAACAATACTACGGGATCATGTCCTTGATTGCTTTGTTGATGACTACCGCCTTTATGAATGCTACCGCCAATAGGGATTTTGAATCGGGTTTTTCAGGAATCCTTTTTTCTTATCCTATCAAGCGTTCATCCTATTTCTTTGGTAAGTTTTTAGGAGCGTATTTGATTGCCCTGATCCCTTTGTTGGGGATTTCTGTAGGGGCTTTGGTCGGCCCGTTAATGCCTTGGGCTGATCCTAATAGGTTTGGGCCTGTTTATTGGGAAGGGCATATTCAGGGATTTCTCAGTTTCGGGATTCCCAATACATTTATCATTGGGGTCTTGACTTTTGCACTTGCGGTAACGTTTCGGAATAACATGGTCTCTTATATCGGAGCCATGGGTTTACTGGTGCTCTATGCCATTGCGGGTAATTTCATAGCAGATATAGAAAAGGAATGGTTAGCTAATTTACTGGATCCATTTGGCTTTTATCCAGTTGGACTGGCCAATAAGTATGCTACCGTAGAAGAATTGAATACCACGGCTGTTTTCCTGAAAGGGGATTTGTTGATCAATAGGCTTGTGTGGGTAGGTGTAGCAGTTGCATTCCTGTTAGTATTATACGCACGCTTTTCTTTCCAGCAAAAGAATGAAAAGGTCAAAAAAGAAAAAAAGGCAACCAAAGCTTTGTCAGAAACCTCGCCTGTATTGGAAAGACCTGCTGTGACCATCGATAGCGGGAATAAATTTTCATTTGCTGTATTTGGAAGACTTGTATGGTTTGAGTTGAAGGCCATTGTCAAGAACCAAACATTTCTGATTATCCTGATAATTGGTATTATCAATCTCATTACTGGGCTTACCTTTTTTACGGGCAGGTATGGCAGTAGTAATTATCCACTGACCTATGATGTGATTGACAGCATTTCAGGAGCATTTTATTTGTTCCTTATCGGTATCATTATCTTCTATTCCGGGGTATTGGTTTGGAGGGATAGAGATGCCCATTTGGATGAGATCAAGGATGCCACACCGGCTGCGACAGGTTTGTTTCTTTCATCTAAGATACTTGCTTTATTGATCAGTATTCAACTGATTCTGATGATGACCATTGTCATTGGTGTTATTGCCCAGAGTTTCTATGGATATTTCAATTTCGAATTGGGAGTTTATGCCCGTTCTTTATTGGTCAATGACTTCTTGTTTTTTACTTATCTGACGGTATTGGCTGTATTCTTCCATTACCTGATCAACAATCGTTACATAGCCTATTTTGTTTTTGTGGTATTTATTATTGCCTCCGACTATGTACTAGAACTGCTTAAAATAGAATCCTTGATGTTAAGTTACGGTGCTGTCTCTAGTGGTTCATATTCGGATGTCAACGGCTTTGGCCCATGGGCCACGGCTACTGCTTGGTTTCAAGCTTATTGGGGTGCTTTTGCATTGTTACTGGTGTATATTGCCTATCTCTTTTTTACTAGAGGAAAGACTACTGCCCTGGTCGGCAGGTGGAAAGATGCGCGAGAGCGGTTTGCAGGTTCGAAGGCTGTCTTTTTCGTTTTCATTGCTGCGTTCCTTGCCATAGGTGCACATGTGTACTACAATACCCAAGTACTGAATACCTACAAAACAAGCAAGGAATGGGAAGATATTCGGGTAGCTTATGAGGAAACGTATAAGGTACACGAGAATATTCCTCAGCCCAAGTGGGTTAGCATGGATTATCGTATTGAGCTATATCCTGAGGATAGGGATCTGACTTTTGAGGTTGTGGGTGTGATGGAAAATAGGACAGATGGGCCGATCAGTGAAATACACTTTACCATGTCTGAATCAAAAAGCAAGTTTCAGATCACGATAGATGAAGCGTCAATAAAACTGGATGATGATCAATTGGGCTACCGGATTTATGAGCTGGCCCGGCCTTTACAGCCTGGGGAGCAACTTACCATGAAGGTTTCGGGAGAAAAGCGCACCCAAGGATTTGAGAATAGGGTTACCAATACCAGTATTTTAAAAAATGGTAGCTTTTTTTACTCCTATGAAATGGTTCCTAGCTTTGGCTATCAGGCAAGTAATGAATTATCTGATCGCAACAAAAGACGGAAAAGAGGACTTCCAGAGAAGAAACGCATGCCGGTTTTAGATGAAAATAATCTGGAAGCGAGGAATTTTCATTACATAGGAAAGGACAGTGATTGGATCACGGTGAAGTCAGTGATAGGGACATCTTCCAATCAGATTGCAGTGAATCCCGGTAAATTAGTGCGGGAATGGGAAGAAAATGGAAGAAAATACTTCCAATACGAACAGGAGGCGCCCTCAGTGCATTTTACCTCATTCCTTTCTGCTGCGTATCAAGTGGAGAGACAGCGATGGAACGATGTGGCTATAGAAGTGTACTATGTGCCAGGCCACGAATACAATATCCCGAATTTTATCAGCGCCATGTCCCAGTCTCTGGATTACTATACTGCTAATTTTGGTTCATATGATCACAGTCAGCTGAGGATTGTGGAATTCCCGCGATATGCTGGTTTTGCGCAGTCATTTCCGGGAACCATGCCTTACAGTGAGCGTATCGGTTTTATTACAGATCTTCGCAAAGTTACCGAGGATGATATCGACTTGGTATTTTATGTGACGGCCCATGAGACTGCCCATCAGTATTGGGCCCATCAGGTCATTGCTGCCAATATGAGAGGTGCCGAATTGTTGATGGAAGCCATTACCCAATATTCGGCGCTGATGGTCATGGAAAAGGAATATGGTAGGGATAAAATGCGAAAATTCCTCAGATACGAAATGGATGGTTACCTGAGAGGAAGAGGAAGTGAATTTGTGGCGGAAAGACCACTCGTGGAAACCGAGCAGCAAGGATATATTCACTACGAAAAAGGTTCCGTAGCCATGTATTACCTCAAAGAAATGATTGGTGAAGCTCAGGTAAATTCAGCACTTCGGCAGCTTATTGAGGAATTTAAGCATCAGAGGCCACCATATCCTACTTCTATGGATGCGGTAAGGGTCTTTAGAGCGCACACACCTGATAGCTTACAGTATGTGATTGACGATTTATTCCTCAATATTACTTTATTTTCTAACCGGGTACTGGATGCGAATTATACGCAGGAAGGAGAGGAGTACATTGTTGAGTTTACCACTGAGTCCAAGAAATTCAGATCAGACTCTTTAGGGAAGGAAACAGCTATTCCAATTGCAGATTTTATTGATGTTGGAGTTTTTGGATTTACTGAAAACAAAAACCTTTTAGGTGACCCTTTAGTTTATGAACGTTTAAAAGTTACCCAAGAGGGAAATACATTTAAATTTAGAACCAAGGAAAAACCCCATTTTGTGGGGATAGATCCGTACAATTATTTGATTGACAGGGTGCCTGGAGATAATGTGAAAAAAGTAAGTCTCTTGGATTAAATTAATGTAGATAGCCTACCGCTTTTGAGTGGTAGGCTGATTTTAAATTGTAAGGATATTATGCATATAAGACTGTTGTTGGGGTTTTATTTGATGTTTTTTCTATGTTCGACTTTTTCTCTGGAGTCCATGGCCCAGGAAGGTTCTATACTCAGAGGCAAAGTACTCCATAACAAAACCGATGAACCGATCCCTTTTGCCCATGTATATTGGAGTGGATATGAATCTCAAGGGGTGGTCTCAGATGTTTTGGGAGAATTTCAATTGAAATGGGAGTCGAGTGCTGATACCTTGGTGATCTCTCATGTCGGTTATGTGAAGTTGAAATTGGCCAAGAACCAACTCAGATCGGATGGTCGGATTTTTATGGAATCCAAGCAGGTAGAACTCAAGGAATTTCTCTTTTTAGCAGGAGAAAACCCTGCTTTTCCACTATTGAGAAAGGCAATTGCTAACAAAAAGATTAATGATCCTTCTAATCTGAAAAGCTATCGGTATGAGTCTTACGATAAGATGATTTTCACAGTAGATGGGATCAGTGAGGATGGTATTCGACGAACGCGTTTTGACACCTTGTTTGATGGAGGACATTTGTTGGTATCCGAAAGTTTATCCGAAGTTACGTATAGAAAACCAGGCCGAAGACATGAGAAGTTCAAAGCATCTCAGATATCCGGTCTTGAGAGTTTGATGACTGCCCTGGTATCGAGTACGATCCAACCGTTTTCATTTTATGAGGACTATCTTACAGTCTTGGAAGTACCCTATCTCCATCCCTTGACAAGTGATGGCCTTAGAAAATACGATTATTTTTTGGAAGATAGCATTCAATCCAATGGGACAACCTCCTATGTCATCAGCTTTCAGCCTCAAGAGACTAAGGGTTATTTGTTAGGAAGAGGATTTATGACGATTTCCAAACATCACTATGCCCTTGAAAACATCGTGTTTAGTACCACTAATAATCAAAGCAACCTGCAATTCGAACTGCAACAGAAAAACCATTGGGATGGGCAACATTGGTTTCCTGAGCAAATTAACAGCATCTATCTGTTCAAGAATTTTGATATTAATGGCAGTCCCATGAAGTTGGTGAGCCAGAATTTTATATCTGATGTTCGGTTGAATGAAACAATTCCAATGAAAGAAATCTCCAGAGTTGGGTTGATTTATAATATTCAAAATGAGCGATATCCTATGGCCCAATTTCGAAGAGATTCACTGACAGTTGCAGAACTACGTGCTTTTTCCAGATTTGAGGAAATGGATGCGAAAAACCTCCTAAGAGCCCGAAATGTAGTGCGTGTTTTTTCACAACTGTTGACAGGAAGAGTAAGCCTAGGAAAGATAGATGTATTGAGCACCCATTTATTTCGTATCAATCAGTATGAAGGATTGGCCTTGGGAATGGGCCTTGCCACCAATCAAGAGTTTGCTAGGCATTTTGAATTGGATGGATATTTCAGATATGGATTCCGTGATCAAGCTTGGAAGTATGGATTAGGGACAAGCATTCTCTTCCATGATCCGTTTGAATCCCGCATTCGGTTTTCTTACAGTCAGGATATAGCTGAAATCGGAATTAATCCTTTTGTCCGTACCCGAACTTTTGCAACCTCTAGTGATCTGTTCAGGGCTTTTTTGGCCCAAAAGATGGATGCTGTTGAAAAGTATAGCATTGAGTTTTCGCAATTGCCACTCCATCGGTGGAGGTTGGGATTGACAGCAAGTAGTGAAAGCCGAACCCCTCTTTGGACGTCCAATTTGGAGATGCCAGATCTCGAGCGTATGTTTCAGTCGTTTCAAGCTACAGAAGTTGGCTTGAATCTTCGATATGTGGCCAAAGAGCAAACATCCAAGGTAGGCAGGCAAATCATCCCCGGTCCGATTGGCTATCCGGTTTTCAATTTCCATGCTTCGCGTGCCATTCCTGATGTATTAAATGGGACGGCTGATTTTTGGAGATTGGCCTTCAAAACACAGCACCAATGGAGGAAGGGTGTTTCTACCCATCAGCTGAATGTGGAGGGGATGAGTGTTTGGGGGGCGGAGGTTCCGATTTCCTATTTCAATACAGGTTTTGGTATTCAACCACAGGAGCGATCGTTTTCAATTAGTCTTCCGGCATATTTCCAAACTATGCGGATTTATGAGTTCTTTTCCGACAGGGCTATCTATGCGAATTATTCCTATCTAACGGGACCGCTTTTTCAGCATGATTTAAATACCATGTCTATTGCCCCTCAACTCAATTTGGTGCAGGGTTTTGCCATAGGATCCGTAAATCATTCCTTTGGAGAAGAAGCATTTCCTTTTCAGACCATGGAGCAAGGCTATTGGGAGTCGGGAGTTGAGCTCCAAAACCTGATCAAATACCGCTCAGGATTTGGATTTCAGGGGATAGGGATTGGAGCATATTACCGTTGGGGAGCTTATGCCAATCCTACTTTTCAGGAAAATTTATTTGTGAATTTGTCTTTGAGGGTGGCTTTTTGAAAAATTTTTAAAACATTTTCAATAGTTTAGTTGAAAAGTATGTGTTGGTAGCTATTTGCCAATTTAGTTCCATTGGTCTTTGGTTGACAATTTTTCCTACTGAAGAGGTGAGTTTATAATTGGGAAAAACCAGACTTATTTCTTAAAATTGGTAAACTAAGTCTGGTTTTTCCAGACAGATAGATAAGTTGTGGTGCATGATAAAATGACCACCGATTTAAAAAATTCGTATCTTTAAGAAAGACTAAAAATATGGAAACTATTAGAGTTGATATATTGAATCCTAAGGCCAAAGCCCTTTTGAAAGATTTGGCAAATTTGGATTTGATAAGGATTAAGAAAGACAAATCTGAGAATGCTTTTTCTGAAGTATTGAAGAAATTCAAGAGTAAGTCAGATGAAGCCCCAAGTTTAGAAGAAATTACTAAAGAGGTTGAAGCAGTCCGCAAAGCCCGGTATGAAAAATAGAAGGGTAATTCTAGATACTAATCTGTAGATAAGTTTTTTGATCTCCAAAAGACAAAAGGAACTGGATATCCTTCTTGAATCTGGGGCAGTAACACTGATTTTTTCGCAAGAATTGCTTGAAGAGTTTTTAGAGGTTTCTGAAAGGCCCAAATTCAAAAGATTTTTTAAAAAATCAGATATCAAAATGCTATTGACCCAAATTGAAACTTTTGGGGAATTAATAAAGGTGGAATCAAAAATCAATGAATGTAGGGATCCAAAAGATAATTTCTTATTGAGTCTTTCGATTGATGGTAAAGCAGATTTCTTAGTAACAGGAGATTCTGATTTATTAGTATTAGGGAAGATAGAGAAGACAAAAATAGTTTCTTGGACTGAATTCATTTCTCAGGAATAAAAAATCACAGCCTGTCCCGCTTAAGCGGGAACACCACAACACCACCTTGGATACAGCGGGCGGTTCAGAGTTTATAGAAAGTTCAGTACCTTTAAAAAGTCAGGAGTAGGCTGGAAGCGAACGGATCCGAAAGCCCGCCGTCTCCAAGCTGAATCACGTTGGACTCAATTATAAAATGGCAAAGCAAAATCCTTGGATAATCGGAATATTGGGGTTTGGAGTTTTTCTATACCTGGCATGGAATAATTTTGAAATGCCATTTGCTCCATGGACAAAAACCACAGAGGCAAAAGCAGTGATTACAGAAAATGCACTTGGGTATGGTCCGAAAGGAATGGGATTTACCCAAATCATTACGATATCCTATCAGGTTGATGATTCGGTTTATGTTCAGAAGAAAAAACTTTCGCAGAGAATCGATAAAAAGGAAATTGGATCAAAGGTGTTAATAGAATATGCTGTTAAAGATCCAAGCAATATTGAAATCAAAGGTTTTTTGAAACAATGAACTAATATTTTTATCAAAATCCATTATCTTCCTAATATGGAAACAGTTGACTTCAATTCTGAAATAGTGGTTTTCAAACCATCCCAGGGTAGCAATGAATTTGAAATCATATTGGATGGGGAGCATGATACTGTTTGGGTTACCGAGCAGCAGCTTGTTGAATTATTTGGTAAAGCTAGAAGGACAATTGGTGAGCATATCCGAAATATTTACAAAGAAGGAGAATTGGAAAAAGAGTCAACGTGGCGGAATTTCCGCCAAGTTCAAAAAGAAGGGGAAAGAAAAGTAAAAAGGGCAGTTTCAACATACAATTTGGATGTAGTGATCTCAGTTGGATATCGGGTAAAATCACCAGTTGGGATTGAATTTAGAAAATGGGCAACCCAAAGGCTAAAGGATTACTTGGTGAAAGGCTATGCCATCAACAGCGAATTACTGAGCAAGCAAGGTCAAAAAATAATTCAGCTAGAAAATCAGCTTGATATTTTAAGAGAAAGAACCTTCGAATCACAAAGAGTATTGACTGAGGGATTTTTGGATATTATATCAAAGTATTCCAAATCTTTTGAATTACTCAATAGGTATGATTCAGAAGATCTTCAGCTCGATAACCTTTCCAAAGAAATCATTTATGTCATCAACTATGATGATGTCAAGAAAGCCATTCACCAATTAAAGAAGGAATTGGTTCAGAAAGGAGAAGCCGGAGAGCTCTTCGGAAACGAGAAAGATGATTCATTCCAGGGAATATTGGGAAGTATCTCCCAAACGGTGTTTGGAGAATTGGCATATCCAACTATTGAAGAGCAGGCGGCACAGTTGTTATATTCTGTCATCAAAGGACATGCTTTTAGCGATGGAAATAAGAGAATAGGTTCTTTTCTGTTTGTATGGTTCTTAGAGCAGAACAGTTATCATTTGGATGAAAGAGGAGTAAGAAAAATAAATGAAAATACATTGGTAGCATTGGCATTGGCAGTAGCGCAAAGTTTACCTGAGCAAAGGGATTTGATGATTAAACTGATAGTAAACCTATTAAAGAACTAAGTCCAACATCACCTTGGATACAGCGGGCGGTTCCGAGTAAATTGAAAGTTTAGTATCTTTATGAAGTTAGGAGTAGGCTGGAAGTGAACAGTTCCGAATGCCTGCTTTCTCCAAGCTGAATCCCGTTGTGGTGCATTAAAAGAAACCGCTACATTTTTGGAAAATGTTATCTTTTGAGATAACTTTGTGAATACGGTAAGGAAGATCATTTTTTATGAAAACCACTTCATTGAATTTTACCAAGGCCAGAATGATAAGGTTAAAAGTAAGATCCAATATGTATTTGAGCTGATCAAGCAAGTGGATAGGGTACCAGAGAAGTTTCTCAAGCATCTGGCAGGAACTGAAGGGTTATATGAAATAAGAGTTGAGTTTCAATCAAATATTTTCAGGATCTTTTGCTGCTTTGATGAAGGAAGGCTTGTGGTTCTGTTCAACGGTTTTCAAAAAAAGACCCAAAAGACTCCGAAGAATGAATTGGAGAAAGCAGAAAGGTTAATGAAGGAATATTTTCAAACAAAGAAATAAGATCATGAAGGATTATAGCAAAGTCAAAACATTCGATGAGCTGATCGAACTGGAGCACGGAAAAATTGGAAGTGAAAGCAGAAATAAGTATGAAGAAAATGCCCAGATGTTCATCATAAGTGAAATGCTGAAAGAGGCTAGAAAGGAAGCAAACCTGACGCAAGAGCAATTGGCGGAAAAGGTAGGAACAAAGAAAAGCTATATCTCAAAACTTGAAAATGGAAAAGGAAACATCCAGTTGTCAACCTTGATCCGAATTTTTGAACAAGGATTGAATAAAAGAATTGGATTAACTTTTCTTTGATGTGGCAAGAGGAATAACGCACTCTAACATCACCTTGGATACAGCGGGCGGTTCAGAGTAAATTGAAAGTTTGGTATCTTTAAGAAGTTAGGAGTAGGTTGGAAGAGAAGGGCTCCGAATGCGTGCCGTTTCCAAGCTGAATCCCGTTAGCGTTTATAGTAAAACCACCTAGCATCCAAAAGTTTGTTATTTTTAGAAATAACTTTTTTTATGGCCAAAACATCTCAAATAGAAGTAGATAAGAAATCAATTTCCATAATTATTTTCTGAAATTTAAATACCCTACCAAATCAGTCCAAATCCAGTATCCGTTGCTGCCTTGTTAAAGGCAGGGATCTTGACTTCCTGTATAGCTTTTGCCCGATCGTGAAGCTTTTTCATTGATAGGATTGATGATTGTTCTTCCAAATTAGGTGGAAAGTACACGTTTTGCAAGATGAATTTTTAAAAATTCCGCATCCTTACGCTCAATCTTTATCTTATTCCTATATTTGCAAGCAAAGCTTGGCCATGCACAAAAGACTCGTCCTCGATCAGCAACAAATCTCCATCGTTTTGAAGCGTTTTTGCCATCAGTTGATGGAAAATCACGATGATTTTGAGAATACCGTTTTGTTGGGATTGCAGCCAAGAGGGATAGTGGTGTTGGAGCAATTGGTTGCACTCCTAAAAGAAATCGCCCAGATAGATGTTCCTTATGGCTATTTAGACGCTACCTTTCATAGAGATGATTTCCGAAGAAGAGATTTTCCATTGAAAGCCAACGAGACTAAAATCGATTTTTTGATTGAAGGAAAAAAAGTCATTCTCATCGATGATGTACTGTACAAAGGTCGTTCGGTTCGGGCTGCCTTAGACGCCATGATAGCCTTTGGCCGTCCTGCTAAAGTAGAATTGATGGTCTTAGTGGACCGAAAATATACCCGTGATTATCCGATCATGCCCGATTACTGTGGCATCAAAGTAAATACCCTCGAAAGCCAATATGTCTCCGTAGAATGGAGAGAAAAGGGCTTCGAACAAGACGCTATTTGGATTACTGAAAAAGCATAATACTCCCCATGTCACAACTCAGCACTCGACACTTACTTGGAATTAAAAACATCACTGCCGCAGATATTGAATTGATTTTCCAAACAGCGGATAATTTCAAAGAAGTGCTCAACAGGCCAATCAAGAAAGTGCCTTCTCTGAGAGATATTACCATTGCCAATATTTTTTTCGAAAACTCTACCCGAACCCGATTATCATTTGAATTGGCTGAAAAGCGTCTTTCAGCGGATGTGATCAATTTTTCTTCTTCCAATTCCTCTGTCAAAAAAGGGGAAACCCTCATCGATACCGTCAACAATATCCTTTCCATGAAAGTGGACATGGTGGTGATGCGGCATGCCAGTGTAGGTGCACCTCATTTCCTTTCCAAGCATATCCAAGCAAATATTGTCAATGCAGGTGACGGAACACATGAACACCCAACCCAGGCCTTATTGGATGCCTTCTCCATACGTGAGAAATTGGGAGATGTAGCCGGGAAAAAAATTGCCATCATCGGGGATATCCTTCATAGCCGCGTTGCACTTTCCAATATCTTTTGTCTGCAAAAATTGGGTGCGGAAGTGATGGTTTGTGGTCCGATTACACTAATCCCTAAGCATATTGAAAGCTTGGGGGTAAAGGTAGAACAGGATGTCATGAAAGCCTTGCGCTGGTGCGATGTGGCCAATGTGCTGCGGATTCAATTGGAACGTCAGCAAATCAAGTATTTTCCTTCCTTGCGTGAATATTCCCTCTACTTTGGGATTAACAAACGAATGTTGGAAAGCCTGGATAAAGAAATCGTGGTCATGCACCCAGGTCCTATCAATCGAGGTGTGGAGTTAAGTTCCGATGCGGCGGACAGCGGTCAATCCATCATTCTTCAGCAGGTTGAAAATGGGGTGGCGATTCGTATGGCTGTGTTGTATTTGCTTGCAGGAGGAAAATAAAAAAAGCCCCAAAACAACTAGTTGGGGCGGGGGGGGACTAGCAACCTCTCTTCGATAAACTTATGATAATATATTTTTATTGACCCAATCCATTTCTTCCTGACGGACGGTATGGTCGTAATCTTCGAAAATCAACACCTTAACATCCCCCGCAGCTTGTTTGATCAGCTCTTCGGAAGCTTCAATACGTAAGACAGGTACATGTGGATCTTTGAAACCTGAGCCAATAAATACCGGGGTACCATCAAAACTGCCGGAATACTTCTCTGGTCTGATATTTTCTCCGATGAGTCCGCCTGTAAAGGCAATAACTGCACCGTATTTTTTGGCATGTTGGGTGGCGTATTCTAAGGCTAAGCATGCACCTTGAGAAAATCCTATGAAATAGATCTGTTCAGAGCTAAAACCTTTGCTTTCCAAATCCTGAACTATGCCATGAATGGTTTGTATGGATTGAGAAAAAGAGGGTTCATTGCTTTGGTCAGGAGCCATAAAGCTGTACGGGTACCAAGTGTTTCCAGGAGCTTGAGGGGCGATTTGGGCAAACTCATCTAAGTTTAGAACTTGATTCAGGCTTAGGATGCTTTGCGCTGTACCACCTCTGCCATGAATCATGATGGCAACTTTAGTAGCGTGTTGTAAGTCTTTTCCAGCTTGAAATATCTTAGACATAGCTAGTTGGGTTAAGTGAAATGGGTGTCAAATTTTTCTCGATTTTTTCACGATGAGGTTCCGCCCAGTCAGGAAGTTTCAATAATTCTCCTAAGTGTGCTTCTTCTTCATCGATAGCGAAACCAGGTTCGTCGGTAGCAATTTCAAATAATACACCTCCCGGTTCTCTGAAGTAAATGGAGCGGAAGTAATTTCTGTCCTTGATTTCAGTGACTTGATACCCATTGTTCCATAAGATATTTTGGATTTCAGTTTGAGTATCGTGGTTGGCGGTACGGAAGGCGATGTGGTGGACTGTACCAGCACTTTGGATTCCTTGTCGACCATTCTTATCCAAGACTATGTCTACAATATCACCTGGTTCACCTTTAGTCCCGTAGCGGAATCGGCCATTTTCTTCACCTATGAACTGATAATCCATATGTTTGGTGAGTAATTTTTCTGTTAGCTCTTTAGCTTTCAGGTTTAGAGTAGCACCAAAGAAGCCTTTAATGGAAAATTCAGCTGGAATATGGCCATAAGTCCAACCTGTTCTGCTATCGCGGTCATTCGCAATTAATTCGATTCCCATGCCATCATGATCCTCAAAACGGATTAGTTCATCTCCAAAGCGTGTAAGCACATCGGAAATAGTAATTCCGAAGCTTTTCAATCGCTTTTGCCAATAGGATAGTGCTGCTGTAGGGATTGAGAAAGCAGTGTAAGTCATTTCTCCTGTACCCTTGGTGCCTTTGCGTGCACCGTGGAATGGAAATGTTGTGAACACTGTTCCAGGACTGCCCCACTGATCTCCAAAATAGAAGTGGTAGACATCCGGAGCATCAAAGTTGATGGTTTTCTTTACCATGCGAAGTCCTAAGATTCCCGTGTAAAAGTCCACGTTTTCCTGAGCATTTCCCGCAATCGCTGTAATGTGATGAATTCCTGTGATGAGTGCCATAATTTTTGGGACTGGTAATTTTGTGGTAATAGTTGGTTTTGCTATAAGTTAGGGTGGTTCTTATAGGTGAATTCACCCTAACTTAGTTGTATTTTACTGCTTTACTAATTGTACGCTCAAGATTATTCTCACTTGGTCAGAAACTACTACGCTTCCAGCTTCAGTTACTGCGTTCCAGGTCAAACCGAATTCTTTTCTGGATACTTTTCCTTCGATTTCGAAACCAGCCTTGATGTTACCGTATGGATCACCAGCGATACCACCGAAATCAACATCCAATTCTACTTGTTTGGTAGTACCTCTCATTGTCAAGTCACCTACCAATTTATCTCCATTTAATGTACCTGTGAAGGACAATTTTGGATGATTTTCTGCATCGAAGAAATCAGCAGATTTCAAGTGGTTATCTCTATCAGACTGATTGGTGTCAATGCTGTTGATATCAGCAGAGAAAGAAACTGTTGCGCCGTTGAAATCGCTATCAGAAGCTGTTTCAGCACCACCTTCGAATGATTTGAAATATCCTGTTACAGTAGAGATTACCAAGTGTTTTACTTTGAAAGATACCTCGGAATGTGTTGGGTCAATTGACCATTTTGTTGATGTACTCATTGTTTGTTGATTTTATGTGTGTTAAATAATTTGTTATACATTAAATGTCTATACATATGAATGGGTAAATTTTTTACCCTCGTAGCTTATCCAATAGCTCATTCAGTACATTGATTTCCTGCTCATCCAACTGAACCAATTCTCTATTGAGTGAATAAATTGCGTTCTCCAAAGCTCCCAATACTTCCAAACCTTTATCAGTAATGCTAATGTCTACTTGTCTTCTATCGGTTGGACATTCCTCTCTTATCACCAAGCCTTTCTGCTTTAACTTTTCAACTAGCCTACTGGCGTTAGACATTTTGTTGAGCATGCGATCTTGAATGGAGGAAACCGTAATTGGGTTGCCATTTTGTCCTCTCAATATCCGCAACACATTGTATTGCTCTGGAGAAAGCCCAAAAGGCTTAAATAATGCACTTTGCTTCGCTACAATGTGCCCATGCGTAAACAACAAGTTGACCACCGCTTTGTTGTAGGGGTCTTTAAATTCTTTTTGCTTGATTGCTTCTTCTAATTTCATGGGGATACACTTACAATTGAATTCAATGTATATACATCAAATGTCATTGAATTGTTCGCGAACGTAGGTATTTATTTTAATTGTGACCATAAGTAACTGAAAACCAATTAAAAAAAATATTATCTTTTTTGTTCAGCTAGCCATTCTGAAATGAGTTTTGTGACTTCATCAGGTTTTTCTATACAGGAAGAGTGTCCTGCGCCGGGTATCATATGTAGCACTGCGTTAGGAATGGACATTTGGATGAATTTGGCTTTCTCAGGTTTGGTAGCCACATCCTCATCGCCCACGACTACCATTGTTGGAGATTTGATGCTTCGGATTTCTTCTTCAACCCCTTTACGGTAAATGACCGCCTCTACAGACTTGGTGATTGATTTCTTGTTTGATTGCAGTTCCTTGATCCAGTAATTATAGGCGTCTTTGTTTTTAGGATTCTCTAACCAGCTTTGAGCAAACATTATGGGCATCACCTTTTTTGCCACGAAGGATACTACTCCTACGTATTTGACTATGCCGTTGAGGAACTTGTATTTGGGGAGGTTTTCTACGGGTTCAGGATTGGCAGAAGTCTCCAACAATATGAGGCTTTTAACCTTGTCAGGATAGCGGGCTGCCAAACGCATGCCCACAAATCCACCCATAGACAAGCCCACAAAATGAACTGCTTGACAGGCCACCTTATCAATCAATTCCAAGGCATCCTGCGTCAGTAAATCCATATCATAAGTTCCGGGGCTCACTTCCGACTGTCCCTGCCCTCTATGGTCGTATGCAATGACGGTATACTGCTTTTTCAAGACATCTACTTGTGCCTGAAACATTTTATGACTCCACAACAAGCCATGTGAAAACACAATGACTTCTTTTCCTTCTCCTTCTTTGATGTAAAATAGCTTGGTGTTGTTGAGTTGTATGTGTGGCATGTGGGCTAGTGTTTAAGTGAGTAGTTAGCAGTGTAGTGATTGGTGGCTGAGCAGAGTCGTAGCTGCGGGGTCAACGGTCCACTGTCAACTGTCCACGGTACGATTCTGGTTGAAATACGGTTATTCTTTTTTATTTACTGAATCAATAGTTAATATTGTTTGAAAATTCATCATTCGACATTTGACATTCATCATTCGGAATTTAATTCGCCCTTAATACTTCAATCCCCCTAGAGGATTGCAAATCCTCCTTATCTCTAGTTCGAGATTACAAATCTCGAACAGCGTAGTTACTTCCCCTTCCATACCTTTTGGTCAAGATTGCAAATTCTGAGTAGGCCCTGCCCTAAAAGGGCAAAACAACAGTAACCATGGGTCTCGACCCGTGGCCGAAAGCATCAATACCTTAAGGTCTGCCCTGACGGGGCAGTATATTGATTTATACTCTAGAGAGCGTTAGTACAAGCCCTTTAGGCTTGATGATTAATCTACATCGATAGACCATGGGTTTTTAGAACCCATGGTTATTGTTTTGTAACCCTTTACAGGGTTTGAGGTCAAAGCGATGAAAGTCTTATCTCTAGCATCTCGCTTCTCTTACCCGAATTAATAGTTATCGTTAGTAGAAAATTCATCATTCGGCGTCCGACATTCATCATTCGAAATTTAATTCTCCCTTAATACTTCAATCCCCCTAGAGGATTGCAAATCCTCCTTATCTCTAGTTCGAGATTACAAATCTCGAACAGCGTAGTGATTGGTGGCTGAGCGGAGTCGAAGCCATCGTTGGTAGGTCAACAGTCGACTGTTCCCTACACGCCCGGAGTCTATGGTCTAATGTCTAGCCTCTCGCTTCTCTAACCCGAATCCCTACTTGGTTCTTTGTACTTAGTACTTGGTACACCACTCATCCAGTATTCCTAATTTCACTCCCATTCCAGCCCTGGCTGTTTCAGTTTCCTGCTTTCTTCCCGGGCTTTGTGTTGGTTTACTATTGTACGGGCATCTTCGAGGAGTTGTTTGGCATCGTAGACGATTCCGTCTTTGACCGTGTATTTTACGCCCCCAACTCGGATGGGTTCATTAGTATCGTCAATGCGTATGGCGCCAGTGCCGTAAAGGACTTTTATGTTTTGAAGGGGGTTCTCTTCTAAGATGACAAAGTCAGCCAATTTGCCCACTTCAACGCTTCCCAAATCTTTCTCCATTCCTAAAGCTTCTGCAGCATGTAAGGTAGCAGCTCGAAGCACTTCCAATGGATGGAAGCCTGCTTCTCTCAATAATTCCAATTCTCGGATGAAAGCAAAGCCATATAACTGATAGATAAAGCCGGAATCGGAACCAGCAGTTACGCGACCTCCTCTATTTTTGTATTCATTGACAAAAGTCATCCAAAGTCGGTAATTCTCTTTCCATTGGATTTCTTCCTCGGTAGTCCAATCAAACCAATAGGAACCGTGAGATTCCCTACTCGGCTGATAAAATCTCCAAAGAGATGGGAGGGTATATTCTTCGTGCCATTCAGCGCGACGTGCACGCATCAGGTCCCTATTGGCCTCGTAAATATTGAAGGTAGGGTCAAGGGTAAAATCCAAGTCCAATAGTTCCTGCATCACTTTATTCCAATGCTCAGAATAGGGTGGAGCGGCTTGTTTCCAGAGTTTTCCAGCTTCCGCAAATCTATGCTGTTCGTTTTGGTAATTGTAATCCAGTCTGTAGTCCTGAATGGTTCGATCGGCAAATAAGGCTTCGGGTAGTCCGTACCAATGTTCCATGGTCGTCAGTCCTGCCCGTGCAGAATGCAGCACATTCCATCTAGCTACATCCATTTGTGCATGGTGCATGGCCGAGCGCAAACCCAAGCGCTTGTTTTCTTCCAAGGCGGCTTGCATGACTTCCGGCTTTGCTCCAAAAAATTTCACTCCATCAGCGCCTTTTTTAGCATTTTCTTGAACCCAGGTTTTTGCTTCTGCTGCATTGCTGATGCTCTTTTCACTTCCTTGACCAAAGACAGTGTAAGCCAATATTCTAGGAGCAGTGATGCTGTTGTTTGCGGATTTTTTCTTGTGGTCTAAGACCCAGTTCAGTCCATTACTGGCCGCAGGGTCTCTTACGGTAGTGATGCCATGGGCCATCCAAAGCTTGAAGACATATTCGGCAGGAGTCCCTTGACCTGTGCCGCCGATATGTCCGTGCATATCAATCAAGCCTGGCAATAAATAGTGCCCATCCAACTCCATGACTTTGTCTCCGGGACCTGCTTGGGGACGACGATTTTCTTTGATGGGTAGACCAGGATATCCCACCACATGCACACCCGTGATGCGGTTTTGTTCTACCACAATATCCACCGGGCCAATGGGTGGTGCACCCGTCCCATCAATCATGATGACTGAGCGCAAAATCAATCGGGTAAATGGACCATTGCCTTCCTTGCGGTCAGGGGAAGGCATGATTTGGGAGATGCCTAAAAAGCTATACAGGCATGCACCCACTAGTAGGGCTATGAATTTCCGAAGCATAGATACGTTGATGATTGACGTTTCAACTTACCGAAATTCCAGCGCATAAAAAAACCGATTATCCTTTTTCAGAGATAATCGGTTATCAAAATAGTTAATGGATTAAAGGTTAGTTGTCGGAACTTTCCATCAACTCATAGCCTTGAAGGATTCCTTTTTCTGTGGCAGGCACACCCCTTACCATCCAAGAAGGCATAGGGGCGTCTTTGAGGTAGTGGTCAAAGAATTGCATCATGCGCTTTTGGAAGTCGATTCGGTTTTGTCTCTTGACCGGCCAATGTGGTTCGCCATTGTAATTCAACATCCAAGTTGGCTTGTTCAATCTACGCATGGCTACGTACATTTCGATTCCTTGGTACCAAGGTACATGGCCATCAGCATCATTATGCATAAGCAAAAGTGGAGTTTCGATCTTATCTGCATAGAACAAAGGAGAGTTTTCTATGTAGCGTGTGGGGTTTTCCCAAATGCTTACACCTAGTCTAGACTGGGTTTTTTCATATTGGAATGCTCTTGCTAAGCCTGTTTCCCAACGAATACCACCATAGGCACTTGTCATGTTTGCCACGATAGCACCTGCTTCCGCAGCAGCAAACATATTGGATTTGGTCAGGATGTAAGCTGTCTGATAACCGGACCAGCTGTGGCCTTGGAGACCAACTTTTTTAGGATCCACAAATCCTTGCTGAATCAAACTGGTAACTCCTGGAAGAATGGCGTTTAATGCGCTTTCCCCTGGAAAACCGATTTTATAGACTACATCTGGGACAAATACCAAATAGTCGTTGCTGACATACATGGTGCGGTGTACCGCCGATCGGATGGGTTCTGGCTTGTGGTGGTTATGCAAGGTGTTGGAAAACCGCTCGTAGTAGAACACGACCATCGGGTATTTTTTATTTGGGTCGAAGTTTTCAGGCTTATACAAGATTCCTTCCAGCTCAATATTGTCCAAGGAAAGCCACTTCACCAATTCGGCTGTTCCCCAGCGGTACTTACTTTGCTGCGGATTGGCAGTGGTCACTTTTCTAGCTTTTGCGAAGTTGGTTTCCGCCACATGTAAGTCAGGGAATTCTTGAAAATTCTCTTTGGTGTAGAGCAAGACGTCAGCCTCTTTGGCCTTCGCTATTAGATTGTAGCGATGTCCGGATTTTACCAATTGCTGAGGGATAGTAGTTCCAGGTCTTAGGGTAGCGAAACCTGCGTCTTTATTTTTTTCATCAAATAATGAAAGGGTCAATGCTTTACTAAGGTCAATGAATCGCTCTTCATCGTCCAGTTTTTCGTAACGATAGACCAATTGGTTTTCACGACCATTGTTGGTTAGCCTTTTTGGTGATTTATTGCCCAGGGGATCAAACTTCCAGATATCATAGCGGTCGTAAATCAAGATGCTCTCTTCATTTACAGTCCATCCGGCCAAATTATAGCTTGATGGATACTCCGGCGAGTCATTCAATTCATCGCTAAAGGTTACCGGTAACCCTTTGGTTAGGTTGGTGGTTTTGCCACTTTTGATATGGTAGGTGTACCAAGCACTATCCGGGCTGCTATACCAATACACAAATCCTGCATCCGGAGAAAGACGGGCATTCCCTTTGATTTTTTGTGCGATCTGCTTGGCGCTTCCATTATTCATGTTCACTAAGTAGAGATCATTGAAGGAGGAAATGTCCCAAGTTCGGAGCATTCGGTAGGCTCGATCGTCGATGCCTAAGACAAATTCGGCTTTTCTTTCCTCGTCCAAACGGATATCAGCGATTTCTTCAGAACCCAATTGCGTAAGCTTATTTGCCGCCAGATCTACTACGGCCAGGTAGCTTTTTCTTCGCTCCCGAGGTAGACGTACATTTTGCTCAGTGTAGATATAGTCATCTTGCCAATGCCAAACTTCCACGTTGACGATTTCCTCTGGGAGTAAAGTGGTGTCCTGTACGATAGGAGGAGGGTTTGTGCCTAGAAAAAGACGCTTTCCATCTTTGGAGAAGGAAGGGTTGTAATTCGGAGAAATCAACCAATTGGTAGGTACACCTGCGGTTTTCGCATCTGCCAGTACGGAGGCTTTGGCCTGACCTTTTTTCCAATACATCAGTTGCGGACTTCGGATGAGTGCTTTGGTGGTATCAGTATCTGCGATAAAAGCTACCTGCTCGCCTGCCTCGTCAAAACTCAAGTAGTTGATTTTGTATTTGGAGTGTCCTTCCATCAGAAGGGATGCAGTTTGGGAACTTAGGTCCTGCACATAGACTCCAGCTTGTTTTTCTCCAGTAGCCGAACTGTAGTATAGCAGTGAGGTTCCCTGTTCGTCAAACTGGTAATCCTTCACATAAGGAATGGACTGCTCTTGTCCTGTTGCAAGGTTGACTACTATCAGCGTAAACCCATTTTCATCGGAGACTTTTTTTGGTTTTTCCTGGCCTTCTCCATTTTCAGGCATTTTTTCGGAGAGGTAGGCCAACCATCCGCCTGCCTTGGAGGGGATTTTATAGGATTTTACATCTGCAATTTTTCTGACCTGTTGAGTTTGGAAATTGAAAATCCCCAAAGAGTCTTTAGGCATTTCTTCCTTTTTCTTTTTGATACGCCGGTAGTGGGTAAGACTATCTTTTTGAGCTTTGATCAGGAAAATGGCATGTTGACTATCCGCAGTCAAGGAGATATTGCTAGCTCTATCGATACTTACCTCAGTGTTTATGGCTAAGTTTTGAAAGACTACTTTACCATCTCCATCTTCTGGATTCAAGGTGTAGGCCAAATGTTGTCCATTCGGTGTGAGCTGACGGAAGGTGATGCTTTTCCATTCATCGTAGGCGGCCTCTGTCAAGGCTTCTTTGACTACTGGGGCTGCTGCTCTCCGCTGCGCAAAAGCAACCTGACTCAGCAATACTAGCCCGATAATTACAAATTTTTTCATAAACAGATGATTCAAATTGATGCTCTTCTACCATCAAATATTCAAACAAAAGAGAACAAGGCCAATAGGAATGGGATGAAGGGTGGATTTTCTTTTAGAAGCGAGAGGCAAGTGAAGGATGAAGGATGAGGGAGGAAGGATGAACTGATGATATATGCTAGCGCGAAATAAAGTTGAAATATGCCTTCGGCGATATATATGGTTTGGAGTAGATAAGAGAATTGTCCTTAAAAAAAGTATAAAGTATTTTCCCGAGGAGATGAGTTCATGTCTATCATGTCTACGACACATCTCCTGAGATATGATTGGTAATCAACGGGTTGAATCCTATTGATAAAATGTCAGTCGCTCCGATGGAGCTGCCAGAAGGTTTATAGCATGATAATTTGAAACGAAAATGATATTGACAGGGAATAAATAGCAATTACATATGGCTTGGCGGCTCCTATGTTGAAAAACAAGCAAACTGGCAAAAATTTCGCATAGGTTTCTCATAACTTTCCTTTTTTCTCTTAAATGCATTCTCAGTTTTGGTAGTCTCGTTGTC
>NZ_BMYF01000012.1 GCF_014652135.1 Mongoliitalea lutea | reverse complement strand
CGAGCGTTGCGATAAGTCTTGGCGCTCCTTGCGTGAAAAAATCCATCTGTGCTAATCTGAGAAATCTGTGGACCTTTTTAATTTTAGAGGGTAGATTTTAGATTTTATGACGAACAAAAACTTTGCGGTTTTGCGCCTTTGCATGAACCCTCCCAAAGTTGGATTTAAAAACTAAGCGTCCCCCGCTCTTTCCCTTTTTGGAGGATCAAGCTTTTTGGACGGCTTCCGACAAAGAAGTTGATGATATTTTGCTGTCCCGGGAATTGTTCAATGAGGATATCGGATTGGATTACCACCTTTTTTGGTGCAGAGACCCGCTGAGCTTCCATGTAAAACCAAGCCGCATCTTCCTCCACCTCATAACCCAGGTACGCCAATTTCACCTGCTGATTGTTGACGATAATCTGATTATGCTTCAGCAAATAGCCCTCAATCATCTGCTCCAATTGTTCCTGACTTTCAGGTTTTAGAAAATTTACTTTGGTCTGATGTAATTCACCTAAAGCTACTTCTAAGTCATCCCAAAAAATCTTCTGCGCAATCTCCAAGGACTTCTGTCGCTCATTGTAGCGGATTTCCGTTAAGCTGATGTAAAAGGGGTGTGAAAGCAGCTGAAAGGAAAATAACAGAACGAAAATGAAATTTAGTGGCATTGGATTGGCTTTATTTATTTTCTTTGCAAGTTAATTAATATTCGGAAGCCACAGCTTCCTTATTCTACAAAACAGCACATGAATCAGTTTCAGTTATACTTTCAATTAGGTATTCAGCATATTTTGGATTTGGATGGTTTTGACCACATCCTGTTTGTCATTGCCTTATGCGCCATTTATCTGGGCCGGGATTGGAAAAAGATCATCATTTTAGTGACAGCCTTTACCCTAGGCCACTCCATTACCTTGGCCCTTGCCACCTTGAATGTGATCAAAGTAAATGCTGACTTAATTGAATTCTTAATCCCTGTAACGATTGCAATTACCGCAATCAGCAATATCCTTAAACCCAAACCTAGCAATGGTAGAGGAGTACAGATCAATTATTTCTTTGCCTTATTTTTTGGTTTGATCCATGGCTTAGGGTTCAGTAATTATCTGCGATCCTTATTGGGTAAAGAAGCCTCTATTTTTCAGCCATTATTGGCCTTCAACCTAGGCTTGGAAGTGGGACAATTGGTAATTGTTGGGATATTTTTGGTAGCCGCAATGCTTTTGGTGGGAGTCATCGGTATCAACCGCAAGGATTGGACATTGGTGATTTCTTCCGTCGTATTGGGGATGGCCATCATGATGATACTGGATACTAAATTCTGGTAATCAAAAAAATCAGCCTTTTCTGTAAAAAACTACTCGATTCCAACATCTTGTAGTAACTTGCTGTTTCCATCAACGAAGCATTTACTAACCTATATGAAAAAACATGTACTCCTTGGAGCATTGGCAGCAATCATTTTTTCTCTGCCTACACAAGCCCAACGAACAGAACAAAATCATGCAGAGCGGTTTGAACAATTAGGGACAGAATTACGCTCTCCCAATGTATACAGAACTGCATCTGGTGCACCTGGCCACATGTACTGGCAGCAACAAGCCAACCATGAGATTGAAGTAGAGTTGAATGACGATAATCAATCCATCAAAGGCTGGCAAAAAATTACCTATATCAACAATTCCCCTGATGAACTGAAGTACCTCTGGATTCAGTTGGACCAAAATGAGCGGGATAAAGATTCCAATACCCCAAAAATTGCCGAAAGCCGTATCAATCCACGCATGAATTTGCGCCAATTAGAAAGCATCTTATGGCATGACATGGATTTAGGGCTCAAAATCAATAACGTCAAAAATCTTGCTGGCGAAGACATCCCCGTAACAATCGTCAAAACAATGATGCGCGTGGACCTACCACAGCCATTGAGACCAGGAGAAACTACAGAATTCACCATGGATTGGAGTTTTAATATCCATGATCGAATGAGTTTCATCGGTGGACGTCCAGGCTATGAGTTTTTCCCAAAAGATGGAAACTACCTGTACACCATGGCAGAGTGGTTCCCTCGTATGGCTGTTTACTCTGATTTTGAAGGTTGGCAGCATAAGGAATTTGTAGGAAGAGGTGAGTTTGCCTTGGTTTTCGGTGACTATAAAGTGAAAATCACTGTACCTGCTGACCACATGGTAGGTGCTACCGGTGTACTACAAAACCCAGAACAAGTATTGAGCAGTACTGAACTTCAGCGATGGGAGCAAGCGAAAAAGACTTATGACAAACCAATTGTCATCCGTACGCAAGCAGAAGCCGAACGTCTGGAAAAGCAAAAAGCGAGAGATAAGAAAACATGGGTTTTCCATGCTGAAAACGTAAGAGACTTTGCTTGGACTTCTTCCAGAAAGTTTATTTGGGATGCGATGGCAGTAAAGCAAGGCGGCAAAGATGTGATGGCCATGTCTTACTACGGTAAAGAAGGAAATCCACTTTGGGAGCAATATTCCACACGAGTGGTAGCGCACACCCTTCATTCTTATTCTGCACGCACTTTTGATTACCCCTATCCTGTGGCAATTTCTGTGGAAGGTTCCAATGGTATGGAGTACCCGATGATTTGCTTCAATTATGGTAGACCTGATGAAGATGGTACTTACACGGACGCTGTTAAATACGGAATGATTTCCGTAATCATCCACGAAGTAGGCCACAATTACTTCCCTATGATCGTGAATTCGGATGAGAGACAATGGTCTTGGATGGATGAAGGCTTGAACACCTTCTTGCAATATTTAGCAGAGCAGGAGTGGGATAGAAATTATCCTTCCAGAAGAGGTCCTGCGCACAAAATCGCTCCTTACATGGCTTCTGAAAAAAGATTATTAGAGCCTATCATGACCAACTCTGAAAATATCATCCAGTTTGGTCCAAATGCCTATGCCAAGCCAGCTACTGCTCTTAATATCCTCCGTGAAACCATCATGGGAAGAGAGCTGTTTGACTTTGCTTTCAAAGAGTACGCTCAGCGTTGGATGTTTAAGCACCCGACCCCAGAAGATTTCTTCCGCACCATGGAAGATGCCTCCGGAATTGATTTGGATTGGTTTTGGAGAGGCTGGTTTTTTGGAACAGAGCCTGTGGATATCTCTATAGAGCAAGTTCGTTGGTTTAAATTAGACAATCGCACACCGGCTCAAAAGAAGGCAGATGAGCAAAAAGTTGCCGAGCGCGAAGCCTATCATGTGGGTGTGGAGCGTAATGTGAAAGATATTCCTCAAACAGTGGTGGAAAGAGATCCTGCTACACGGGATTTCTACAATAGCTATAATCCATTTACCGTCACTCCTGATGATGAGAAAGCCTACAAAGAATTTATAGACCGTCTAAGTCCTAAAGAAAAAGAGCTACTTAATTCTGGTTTGAATTTCTACGAGATGACCTTTAGAAATGAAGGAGGATTAGTGATGCCATTGATTATTCAATTCAACTATACAGATGGAACTTCAGAAATTGAACGCATTCCTGCACAAATTTGGAGGCTAAATGAAACTGAAGTGACTAAAGTTTTTGCCAAGAAAAAAGAAGTGAGCCATATCGTATTGGATCCTTTGCGTGAGACTGCCGATATTGATGAGAGCAACAATTACTGGCCGAGACAGTTTGTGCCGAGCAGATTTGAAATGTTTAGAGGAGGAGGCGGTGCCCGAGGTGTATCGAGTGGAGATAATCCAATGCGACGCGCTCGAAGTAGGAGATAAGATGCAACAAATTCAAAAGCCCTGAAAATTAATGTTTTCAGGGCTTTTAATTTGTAGAGTAGTTTCACCCATTGGAACATACCCAAACGGCATCAAATCAGCCACACGCTCCCACGCCATATATCCTTCGGTGTAAATGCCTGAGGCAGGAAAGTATCTTCCATCTTGTTCTAATCGAATTCTCTGTACCAATAAGATAAATTTGGTGATTTGAAAAGGAGATCGAGCTTCACTGTATCTCATGCTAAAGGCTGTTTCTTCTGTTTCACGGTTGTATCGGATAAAAATTGGCTTTCTATAATGAAAGTAGGCTTTCCCCTTTTCGTCCCGAAGGAACATGTCTGAAGTAATTACTTTTACATCTGAAACGACTTCTCTGTAAAGCTGATCTTCTCCTCTCACCCTATTGACCAAAAATACTTCAAAGCCTTCTGCTTCTAGTTTATCCTGGTATACCGCTTGCAAAAAATGTGTCATGCTGCCAAAGTATGCCCTATCCCGATTTTTGGATACCCGGCTTACTCTTCGGGCTGGCACCTCCATTTCTTCAAAATAAGGAAATCCAAAATAGCTCCATCGCTCTTCTTTTGGATTACACTCAAAGGATTGTAATACAAAACTAATCTGATACCCAAGATTGGGGTTTTCTATGATGATGGGTTCCTTAGCGGAGACCAATAAATAACCGGGTTTAGTCTGATCATCCATAATCAGGACTTCAGAATTGAGGATTTTACTATTCTTAGAATTGATACTAGAACCTAAAAAATAGTTTTCAAAGATCTTCAGATTAGCATACCAGGATTTATCCCGTTTATCCTCCACTAGATTTTCTTTTAAATCAATTAGCTCAGGTGTCATGATAAGTTCCAACTGCAAAAGCTTTCCTTTCTCAATCAGCACCTGTCGCTGAACGGTCTGATATCCCAAAAAACTCACAACAAGTTCATATTCACCTGTAGGAATATTGGTAAGATTAAAAACTCCTTTCAAATCGGTAACCGAACCAAAAGTAGTGTTGGACAGAAAAACTGTTGCAAAAGGTAGCGGATCCTTTGTCTCTGCATCTATCAACACACCTTTGATATGTCCTTGTGCCTGCGCAATCGGTGAGGCGAGCATGAAAAGAACTAAGCAGCAGCAAAACCGAATCATTCTTCTACTCGGATTGTATGAATTCCAAAAATCGGCTGCCCTGTTTTGCTCATCCCTTCCACGATAATTTTGAGTTCAGACTGTAAATCGTTTAGGACGAATTCAAAATTACCCCTGCCTTCGAAATCTGTTCCCATATAAGGATTCCAATAAACTGTCGCATTCCAATTAGCTTTGAATACATCTTTTTGAAGTTCCCCTTCCTTAATGTTTGGGAACCTGAGAGCTTCCTGATATCCACTAGCAATTACCACATTTTCTTCGGAGAAGTCTGTTGTTTGATTGACTCTTCTTGTCAGGATATTGATCACTCCAGCTCCCTTTGTTTGAATCCCTACAGCAGATTGGCTGGCAACAGAATTTAAAATATCTACCTGCTCTATATCTCTCATCATTATAGGAGCTACCATAAATCTGTTGGCTACAACTCCATCAATTAAAAAAAGTACTCCTGGATTATTAGACTCATTTCTCATGGTAAACTGTGAACCTCTCAAGAAAATCAAGGGAGGGTTCCCAATATCCATTGGATCTCCTACCATGCTCATACCCGGGATTCTTCCCCTGATGTATTGAAAAAAATTAAGGTTTTCAAAGCCTCTTTCGGGAATATCCAGTCGAATATCCGGCTGATTGAAATAAAGAGAGGTCCGGTCGGTAAAACCAAAAGTCCATGCTTGTCTTTCTATGGTCAACGTATCCAAATCAATCACGCGCTCGTCCATTCTTGAATTTCGAAGCAATGTATATCTTCGGATATCATCTAAATTGTTGGATTCTTCGACGCCTATAAACTTTGCAGAAAGTGTAGGGGCAGCTAACGTGATCGGTTCAAAAACAATTTGTGAAGCCAACAACATTTCTGAATTTGATTTTTTGCCAACCATTCCTGTACGGCTAGTTACTACAGCAGCCAATCCCTGAAACATCAGCCCTTCTAAGGAAAACCGTCCATTTTCTCCTACGGAAGCAGAAGCCATTAAGGGACTTCCTTGTCGTGGATAGATCAGAAATTCCAATGTTGTTCCCTTCTCGAGATACTTCCCATCTTTTTCTTTGGCAACTCCGCTTAACCTTATGCCCGGGTTTTCATTCTGAACTCCATCCGTTTGGGCAGAAAATCTGGATATTGCCGTCAAACTTTGACCGGAAGCAATCAGGTCATTCACAGCCTTAGCAGAACGCTCAGAATCCTCTTCAAATAGCTGCTGAGAAAAGAAATAAGGCTCATTCAACACTGACCCAATTTCCATTTCTGTCACTATGGTACTCATATCCTCCGGCCAACTCACTTGCTTGGAATCCACTACAGAAACTGAAAAATCAGCTTCCAGGCCTTCACCGAATTCATCCAAAATATTCAGCAATACCTGCACTCGTTCACGTGGGCGATAGGTTTCTTTGTCCGTGGAAATCTTCAAGGTTGGAATCGCTTGGGGATGGAAATATACCGGTCTTTCGGCAATCACCGCTCCCAATTCATTGACTAGAGCAAAATCTGCTAAGCCCGGTAAAAATGCTTCTGAGTCCAAGTTATACACATTCTTTCCTTCCTGTAGGGATAGGATCTGCTCGTAGATGGGTTTCCCATGCTGCAAACCAATCAGTTGAAACACACTGTCAGCTTGTTCCTTGGCTCTGTCAATGATTAATTGATAGTCCCCATCAGAAGTATTCAGTCCTATCCGTAGCCCGTTTTGATAGGGGATTGGAAAAGATTTCTTATCAGTAGTTGACGTGCGAACTAAGTTTACAGCACCTACCTCAGACACTTTAATGGGACGCTGAAACGTGTAACCTGTTTTCCATGTAATCATAGACTCACTTTGTGCGAGCAATACATAATCCCCCAAGGGAATTTCTCCCAAAACTATCTGTGCAGAGCCCATCCCCTCGTCCAATAATACTGCTGACTGAAATACTGACTCACCGGTCTGTTGATTCTTGAGTGCTAGGTACAATGTTTGACTAGATGAAGGTCTCAACCCTTCGCCAGTAACCGCCGACCAAGCATAGGCCTTAATCCAAATAGTATCTTTTAAAAAGTAGTGGGACCTGTCGGTATGAAGATAAACCTTATCAAAAGCAATCGCTACATCCTTGGATAATTCTTCATCATCTTGACCAAATGTTAACAAGGGAAAAAGAAATGAAGTAATAAAGAAAATTAACAAATGCCTCATAGTCTATGGATTAGTGGTGCAATTATAGTTCACGAAAAAATTGAGTGGGGGGTTTTAGTATGGAGTACTTGGCAAGTTTCTTTGGAAAAAAATTTGTCAGGTTAATCACGTTTCTACCTCCAATTTCTCATAAAATTTTGTCCCAAATCTTTGAATATGGTCAATTAATGCTTCACTGCTTAGTTTGCTGAATAAAGAAAGGTCGATTTTATAAGGTAGCAACAAGTCATCTAACGCAACTTCTATTTTCAACAACAATGAAAAGTCAAGCTTCTCCCCAACCAATGTTAAATCGATATCAGAATTGGGACGGTAATTGCCTTTAGCTCTACTTCCGTACAGAATAGCTTCTTCTACTTCTGGAAACTGTTTCAGAATAGATTTAATTTGCTTGATAGTGTTTGGTGATAAGCCAAAATCCATAATTATCTACTTTAACTTCCACAACCGATACAATCAATAGAACTGTCCATAGGCTTGATGCCTTTGACGACCATCTCCAAGTTGTGAATTTTGTCACGGATATCCATATCTGCAAACATGTCACCTGTAAGACTTGCTTTCAATTGCTCAATTTCTTGTTCTAGGCTGATTTTTTGTTCTTCTGTCATTTTTATTGCTATTTTAAGGTATCAAGGACATTCGAATTTAAAAAGTTCTCACAACTTTCAATACCCTTGAGCTAGAAGATTTTAATTTTATCCCAAGCAAATCATGAACACCCCAACCATACAATCGCTCATTCAACTCCGTAGATACCTGCACCAATATCCAGAAATCTCCGGTGAGGAATCCAAAACAGCTCAAAAAATCCACGAATTGTTTCAAGAGCTCGATGTGGATAAGTTTTATACTGGCTTAGGAAAAACAGGTTTGGCCTATGTATTTGAAGGCTCTGAGCCTGGACCTACCAGTCTTTTTCGTTGCGAATTGGATGGCTTGCCTATTCAAGAAAATAACCCCGACATCTCACACAGCAGTAAAATATCCGGCACTTCCCATGTCTGTGGACATGATGGACATATGGCAATCATAACAGGGCTAGGCACACTTTTATCAGAACAAAAACCCAGTAAAGGGCGAGTAGTACTCTTATTTCAACCGGCCGAAGAAACAGGAGAAGGTGCCGAAGCGGTCATTGCTGATCCGAGATTTACCGAAATTCATCCGGATTATGCGTTTGCTTTACACAATCTCCCGGGATACGAAATGCATCAAATTGTCCTGAAAGAAGGGGCCTTTGCCGCAGCTTCTGTAGGAATCAGCATTCATCTAAAAGGATGGAATTCCCACTCTGCGCATCCAGAAGCGGGGAAATCCCCTGCGAAAGCCATGTCCGCGCTGGTTTTGGGTCTGGAAAAGCTTCCAGAATCCATAGAAGAATTCAGTTTGGTAACGGTCATTCATGCCAAATTGGGAGAAATAGCTTTTGGTACCACACCAGGAGAAGCCGTGGTGATGGCAACCTTGCGTGGATTTACGAATGAGGTAAGGGATTTATTGGTAGAGCGAGCCAGAGGTTTAGCCGAAGCGCTTGCAGCGCAGCATAGTCTCGGCTTAGAGATTACCCTCACAGAAAGTTTTGCTGCCACTCACAATGACCCAGAGGCTACAGCTATTGGAAGAAAAGCTGCAGATGACCTAACCATGAATACCTTCGAAGCCAAGCAACCCTTCCGATGGTCGGAAGATTTCGGGCTTTTCTCTACCCATACCAAAACCTTATTATTCGGGTTAGGGTCAGGACTACAACAGCCTCAACTCCACGAACCAAGCTTTGATTTTCCAGATGAAATCATTGAAACTGGGGTTTCCATGTTCAAAAAAATCATTGATTTGATTCATGAGTAAAATTCAGGTGGACAATTCGTTATTCTTTACGTAACTTTCACTTGTGAAAAATCTAAGTGTATTCTTTCTATGTTACATCCTAACCCTTATGGTTTTCCCTCCACATGGAATGGACCACTGTGAGCACGAGGACACGACTATCGAACTGAGTACCCACGAACACGACGCTCACGATCATCCTGAAGGCAATTGCTGCCCACCTTTTTCTAATTGTAAGCATTGTTCAACCTTTGCTCCCCTTACTATACACCCGACCTGGGCCATTGAAACGAGCATATTCTTGATAGAAAATCACCCGATTATACCCTCGCTTAGAATTATAGACCCAGTTCATAATTTTTGGCATCCACCGAAGTTTGCTTGATTTTTCCTCACACAGACTCATTCTATGACATCACAACTGATTAATTAATCAGCAGAGTGCTGCATGTCTGTGTGTGAGCTCAACTATTTTCCAGCATATATTTTAACAAGCATGAAAAAACTACTATTCAGCTTGTGCCTTGCCATGCTTTGCTCCCTAGTATCGGGTCAAACGGCAAGTCTTAAGCTTCAAATTATTGATGAACACGATGAAACTCCTATACCAGGTGTTATCGTCAAAATTATAGGAACCAATACCGGAGGGGTAACTGATATAGACGGGATGGTTTCATTCGAAAATTTAACTGTAGGCAGCTATCAACTTCAGCTATCCCTGATCGGATATGAACGAAAACGGGTTTCCGTCACGATACCTACTGAAACCCCAGTAACTATTATCCATTTGCATGAAGAGCATGGAAACTTGGAAGAAGTAGTGGTCCAATCTACCCGCTCTTCTCGGACAATTGCTGACACTCCAACCAGAATCGAGTTGATTGCAGGTGAAGAGTTGGAAGAAAAAGCCAATATGAAACCAGGAGACATACGCTTGCTTTTGAGTGAAAGTACTGGCATCATGGTGCAAGTTACTTCACCTACTTCTGCAAATGCATCCATCCGGATACAGGGCTTGGATGGTCGATACACCCAGTTATTAAAAGATGGCTTCCCTTTGTATTCAGGGGCAGCTTCTGGCCTTTCCTTACTACAAATTCCTCCGTTGGATTTACAACAGGTGGAAGTACTGAAAGGCTCTGCTTCTACCCTTTACGGCGGAGGAGCAATTGCGGGCTTGGTTAATTTAATCTCAAAACGCCCTTCAGAAGAAGGTGAAACCTCCTTTTTATTGAATAGCACCAATGCAGGCGGGTTTGATATTTCAGGATTTCATGGAAAAAGAAATGGTAAATGGGGCAGCACCATCTTTGCTGCCTATAATACCAATAGCCCTTTTGACCCAGCGGATATTGGGCTTTCAGCTATTCCAAAATTTCAGCGCTACACCTTTAATCCCCGTCTATTCTACTACCCAAGGAAGGATACTCATGTTGAATTTGGAATCAATATGAACCAAGAGGATAGAAAAGGAGGCAATATGGCCCTTTTGCGCAATCAAGAAGCCCCTGTAAATGCATTCTTTGAGGAGAATAACAGCTTTCGGATCAATTCCCAATTTCAGTTGAATCATGAGCTAGCTGAAAACAAGCGTTTGCAAGTAAAAAATGCCGTGAATTTCTTTGATAGAAGCCTGACCACCAACAATTACCTCTTTCAGGGACAGCAATGGTCAAGCTTTAGTGAAGTAAATTACCAAGTTGATAAAACCAAAAGTGATTGGGTGATGGGTGCCAACGTGTACACCGAACAATTCATCGATCAGGACCAAGTGCTGGATAGAAGCTATCATTTACAAACCTATGGGCTTTTCGCACAAAACACTTGGACCATACAGCCACAGTGGATTTTGGAAAGTGGGTTACGTACGGATTATGTACCGGATTATGGTTGGGCCGTATTGCCTAGAGTAGCCATGCTATGGAAAGCCAATGCTAATTTCAGTAGTCGATTTGGTGGGGGCTTGGGGTACAAAGCACCAACCATTTTCACGGAGGAAACCGAACGGTTGCAGTACCAAAACGTCCTTCCAATTCAACCTGCTAGCAATGTCCTGGAACGCTCCTATGGACTTAATTGGGATGTAAATTACAAAACGGGACTATTGGATGATGCCCTTTTTGTAAGTATCAACCATTTGTTTTTCTACACCTATTTGAACCGTCCTTTGTTTTTGGAACCAGTTGAAAATAATCTTGGCTTATTTCAATTGCAAAATATTGACGGACATGTGGATACCCGAGGTATGGAAACCAATGTGAAATGGGAGTGGAGAGATTTCAAATGGTTGATGGGCTATTCATTTACAGATGCACGTATCATTCGCCAAGGAAATAGCAATACTTATCCATTGACTCCCAAACACAGAATTAACTCTGTACTGTTCTATGAAGTCCACGATGAAATTCGCATAGGCTGGGAGTCTTATTACTTCAGCCCACAACAATTATCCGATGGTTCGGTTGGACAATCCTATTGGATTATGGGTTTTATGGCGGAAAAAATGTGGGAACGTTTTTCGGTGTATATCAACTTTGAAAACTTCCTAGATGCCAGACAGACCCGTTTTGATACCATCTTTACGGGCAGTATCAATAATCCTATATTTCGGGAGATTTATGCTCCTTTGGATGGGTTTGTGGTCAATGGAGGGGTAAAAATCAGATTGTAATCAAGAAATGTATGCAGATGTGGTTAATAAACCTTATCTGCATACTTTTTCACATTAAAGTACCCTCATTTTATACAAACCATCAACAGAAGTTTCTAGATCAATCAAGTATCCATTGACAATTGCGTATCGAAGCTTTCCAGACTGCTCCAGGTAAAAATTGGAATTAGCCCCGGTTTTAAACGCATTGCTAAAACTTCCATTTTTCAACACTTGTATCGGTAATTGGTGCAACTCCCTATCCAATGCATTTTGTACACGTACCGCTAGATAACCTTCTTTTAAAAGTTCAAATGCCTTCTCTTTGGAAATTTCCGAAAGTTCTTTGAAAGGGGTCTCAAAAGTTTTCCCTTCCACAACATGCATACCTGTAGCATCCAATTCATCGTATCCATAAAATATGGACAGGTCTCCTAAATCATCCACCACGGCATTTACAAAATAGTCTCCGTGTGCATCGGCTTCTCTTCTACGAATACCCAAATCCACTGTGTACGATTGCTCATCTAAGGTTAAGGGTAGATTTCGAATCACCAAATCCATGAGGCGAAGTGTATTATCAGGTATGGCATAATAGTCATCCAAGGAGTACGCTTCATAGGTTTTGTCTGCAATTTGCTCCAACGCATGCAGCATAATCATAAAATTGTATTTGCGGATTATTTGTTTTTCAGGATCGTTGGGATAGCCTCCTGACTCGATCAAAATCGTACTCGTGCCCCATTTTTGGATATTATCCCCAAAAGCACGGGGTTCAAATGCATCATCATATTTACCCACATGTCCTGGTTCGATTTGTTCCATTAAAGCATTCATCCCTACAATGACCTGCATGGCTCTTTTGCGGACATCATTCACTTCTGTGGCATAATTATATGCAGGTGCCAATACAGAAATGGTGGCAGGTTTACCTGTCTGTCCTACAGTATAGTAGGTTTGCTGATCGTGCAAATTAAAACCAAACATGGGCTCAAAGCTATCACGTGCATTTTTCAGTATCACTGCCTCTGGAGAGGTCAATGCCAGTGCATCTCTATTCAGATCAATATCGTAGGCATTTCTCCGAATCCACATATCCATCCCATCGGGATTCAACATGGGAATAAATCGCAAGGTCAGCCGAGACTTGAGTTTGGTCCTCAACTCATCAAAATCATCATCAGAACCCTCCAAAAAATTGAATAGATCAAATAGGGCCATGGTTGCCGTTGCTTCATTTCCGTGCATTTGGGACCACAACAGCACTTTGGTAGGCCCATTACCCATGCTCATTTGGTAGATAGACTTGCCCAAAATAGACTTACCTACTTCCTCCACTTCAAATGCGTCGCTTCTTCCTGTTACCAAATGGATCACATCCGCATATTTGAATCGACGGAAGTCTACACTTGGCTCTTGGTATTGATCATAAGCTTGCTCATACGTAGATGCATCTATGGATGGTTGGGTTTTTTGGGGCTCACAGGCAAGAAAAGTCAGGCATGCAACAAGGAAAAGGAGATACGATTGAAGATTGATTTTCATAGCGGCAATAAGATTTTGTACCAAGGTAGAAACTTTCATAAAAAAATAAATTTACTTTTGTCTAAAACCCAAAAAATTCTCCATGAAACTCGAATTCTTTGTACGCGACCTGCCTTTGAAGCATACCTTTACCATTGCCCATCAGAGTAGAGATGTGCAGGACACCATTATCGTGCGCATTACGGATGGAGCTTTTGTCGGCCTTGGGGAGACCACGACCAATCCATTTTATGGAATGACTGCGGAAAATATCTGTGAGCGATTAGAGGCCGCTCGTGCACTTGTGGAAGAAGGGAATTGGAACAGTCCAGAACATCTCTGGGAATTGGGGAAAGATATTTTCAAAGATAATCCATTTGCACAATGCGCCTTGGATATGGCTGCTTGGGATATTTTTACCAAAAAACAGGGAAAGAAATTGTATGAGTATTTGGGCTTAAATCCTGCAAATATTCCATTGACCAACTTTACCATTGGGATAGATACGGTAGAGAAAATGGTCTCTAAAATGAAGGAGGTGGATTGGCCACTTTATAAAATTAAGCTAGGTACCGATCAGGATTTGGAGATCACCCGTGAGTTGCGGAAGCATACTAATGCTGCTTTTCGTATAGATGCTAACTGCGCTTGGACTGCTGATCAAGCCATCCAATATTCGGAGGAGTTGGCGAAGCTAGGTGTAGAATTTATGGAACAACCGCTTGGAAAAGATGACTTGGAGGGAATGGCAGAAGTATTCAAACACTCGAAGTTGCCTGTCATGGCTGATGAAAGTTGCATAGTAGAAGCGGATGTGAAAAAATGCCATGGACTCTTTCACGGGATCAATGTCAAGTTGGTCAAGGCGGGAGGGATAACTCCCGGATTACGGATGATACATGAGGCAAAAAGCCTAGGCATGAAAACCATGGTAGGATGTATGACGGAATCTTCCGTAGGGATAACAGCCATTGCGCACATAGCTCCACTTTTGGATTACGTGGATATGGATGGAGCCATGCTTCTAGCTGAAGATATTGCCAAAGGAGTTCAGATTACACCTACATCCATCGCCTTCCCTGAAGGTGCCGGGATAGGGGCTGAGTTATTAACATAAAGGTCATGCAATCATGATTGAAAACGAACTAGCAAAAAAAATTATTGGAATTTCGATTGAAGTTCATTCAGCATTAGGCCCGGGATTATTGGAAAGTGCTTATCAACAATGCCTATATTACAAAATAGCCAAATCAGGATTTAACGTAGAAAAGGAAAAATCAATGCCTCTTATTTTTGAAGAAGTAAAACTTGATTGCGGTTATAGGATTGATTTGTTAGTGGAGAATAAACTATCCCTCTCTGCGAACTCCGCGAGAAAACTTAACGACCTCTGCGGTTAAAAAAATAGGTACTACAAGCTTACTTTCAACCTCACAAACCCCAACTCATCCTCCATATTTTGGTATATCCAGATTTTGCCGTCTTTGACAAATGCCTTGCTTAATCTTGCTAAGGAGATTGGAACAATGGACTCTCCCAGCAGTTGCAAATCTTTATCAAATACACTCAGGTATAGTTTCATCCCGTAGCTTTATAGAACCCCCATTCCTCCTTTTCTTCCCCGAAGGTTTTCTTATAAGCAAACCGATAGTATCGCTCATGTTGGGCGTCCCAGAGGAAACTCATAAAAGTGAAGTCTTCTTCTACTTTCCTCATCTCGTCATATTGCTGTGGGCTTTCGCCCTCCACACTTTTGGGGCCCATGTAGGTCCGTTGTTTACCCACCAAAGGTCCATCCCATGATTTTTCCGCTAGTGTACGGGAAGCTGGATCATATATATACAGTTCATTGAAAACAGAATTGCTTATGAGCAATTTATCACCATGCACCGAAGAACTCACTCCTGAACCAAAACTTCCTGCCCATTGTCCATCATAAAGGATATCTGTAGAAGCCTCTTTCAATTTTTCGAAGGCTGGTAGCTCAATCACTTCGGATTTGTCCCCATCCAAATCCACCAAAAAGTACCGCCGAGTACTCCATTCTATAAACAAAGCAATTACTCTATCCTCCTGCCCACTCACCTTATACAATCTTGATGGATACACCGAACTATCATCCTTGGGAAGACCAATGGATTGAAGTACAGGAAAATCCTTCAATTTGGTGGCGTCATTCGAAAACTCTGAGGTCAATCCATAACTCCACATCACTAAAGTATTATTCACGGTCGTAGCAAAACCACTTAGAAAATTTCCTATACTATTGGGGCCTTCCTTTTCAAACGTAGTTTTCTCTAGCAATTGAAGCTTTTCCAAATCAATCGTCTCCATAATATTTTCTCGACGGTTGAAATTGAATAACAGCTTTTCATCTACAGAGATATCCGACATAAATAAATTATCATTCAAATATATCAGTTCATCACCCGCATCGACCATGACTGTATCTATGCTGAATTGAACTTCGGTATACATTAGCTCGGATTGTTGCTCACCTTTGTTACAAGCAAAGAATAGTAAAGAAGCCAAAATAAACAAGCAAGATGGTTGATAAATATTCTTCATAGGTCAAATTAATTTACAGAAATTCGAATAAAAGCTAATTCATCGTCTAGGTTGAGGAAAAGATGCAGCTTCCCGTCCTTAACAAATTTTGGAAAAGGGTTTTTATCAAAGGTAAGTTCTGTCAGCTCTTTTTCACCAAGTAGTTCAAAATCAGCATTTAGGACACTTAAAAAGACACGTTTTTTGATAGGTTCATCACCCACCCTGGGAAGGTCCATGTAAGCCATGCGATAGAATACCTGTTTTTGTTCATCCCAAAGTGGCGGGGTAAAAGTGATTTCCTGATATATTTTCGCAGATTCAGCTCTCATTTCCTCTATACTTGAAACTTCATTTTTGTAACTACCGGTTTTACTACTTGCTGTCAATTGATTGGTATAGGTCAATAAACTCAATGAATCTGAAGGAAGGCTGTATTTGTAAATACTGTTCTTTGCATTGGTATAAAATAGGTAGGAGTCTTTCCAAGGTATAAAATCAAAAGATGGGTGCATCATGGACATGCCTCTTCCATCTTCGGAGGTCCACTTAACCTTATACTTGTCCATCAATTCAAACTCCGGCATAGAAATTACATTACTTGTCTCGTTGATTAGATCCAGTACCAATACATCGGGTTTGATGGTATCAAAATTTAAAAAGCCACAGAAAATAGTTTTTCCATCTGAGGAGAATCCTAAAAATGAAAGTGACTCTTTCTCTCCCTTATTTTCCAACATCCACGGTTTATCCAAGCTAAGTCTTTCTAGGACTTTCCCCTCTTGGTTGGTAATGGCAATTTTATCATCCCAACCTACAAATGCAAAGCGCCCACCGGATAGTAGTTCCAATTGATACGCATTTTGTCCCACACCATCCGGCCCTTCTTTTTCGATGGCTATTTTTCGGACAAGTTCCATGTTATCAAGGTCCACAATTTCAAGTTCAGATGCATCAAAAGACCAATTGATAAGCGTCTTCGCATCATCTGAGTACACTTGGGAAAAGGAATTGACTGCTGCCATCAAAATTTCATTGCGAGAGTCCACCATGACAGTGTCTACAGAAATTTCAAAAGAAGAAAAATCATTATTCCCAGCACCTTTGTCAGAGGACTGACAAGCGAGGAACAAAAACAGGGAACCAATCAGTGCAGATAAATTTTTCATAACATCTGGTAATTTTCATAAAACTAAACAATTTTTACTTTTGAACATCAATAAACCTAAACAAAAAGTTGAAGGAATTAGATTTTTACAAATAAATACTTGCTCAAGAGTTTTTTACCTAAATGGCCCGCGCTCGAAAGCAAATGTTCTATACAAATATTCTTTTGGAAAGAATTAAGGTTATCTTGGATAATAAAATTTATATGATTTTTTCAATTCAAATTTTTTCACGACTTAGTTTTGTTATAAAAAACCTCTTTCAATCTAATTAATTAGTCAAAAAACCTTAAAAAATACCCTAAACAGGGTATTTTTTTAACTTTTCGCTTATTGTACTTTTATCGAGTTAAAGTCACCCAACCTTCACCCATACTATGGTCAAAGCCATCATTGTCGATGATGAGTTCCACGCACAAGAGAACTTAGAAATGTTTATCAACAAACATTTCGGAAATATTGTGAAAGTAGTTGCCAAATGCTTCAATGTAGAAGAAGGACTAACTGCTATTCATAAAGAAGAGCCTGATTTGGTTTTTTTAGATGTACAAATGCCTGACCAAACCGGTATGGAATTACTCGATATCGTTGGTGAGCGGAGTTTTGAGGTGATTTTTACAACCGCACATGAAGACTATGCTATAGAGGCTATCAAAAAGGATGCTTTTGATTATTTATTAAAACCTTTGGATGCACTTGAGTTTCAAAAAACTATCTTCAAATTCCTCAACAGACAAAGTTCCGAGAAAAAAATATCCAAACAATCGGAAACGCTTAACGTAAGCGCATTTGCTACTATTTACGGATTAGAATTCATCAAGCATGATGAAATCTCGTACTGTGAGGCAAAGAAAAATTATACCATTGTATATAAGCTTAGCGGAGAATATATCACCTTGACCAAAACACTGGGAGCTGTAGAAGATATCTTGCCAAAAGAACAGTTTGCACGTGTGCATCAGTCTTACTTAGTTAACCTAAAGGAAATCCAGCGATATATTCGAACTGAAAATAAAATTGTGCTACGGTCAGGTAAAGAATTAAATGTATCTATCCGAAAAAAAAGCCTCCTATTTAATTTTGAGTAAAGCATCCTTAAATCCACATCTTTTAAGTAAGGCCTTTATAGGTATTCTGATATGGATTTGCTCCATTTCCTTCGTTCAGGCTCAGCAACAAATCACAAAAAAATATTCGATTGCAGACGGCCTACCTAATAATTCCATCCGCTCTTTATTTGTAGATAGTAGGGAGATGTTATGGATTGGAACAGAGAATGGAGTTTCTGTCAAACGCAACCAAGAGTTCTTAAACTTTTTTATGGAGGACGGACTGGCATTTAACTCCTGTTGGGCTATTACAGAAGACAAAGATCGAAAGATGTGGTTTGGAAGTTACGGAGGGGGTGTCAGCATGTTTGATGGCAAACACTTCCACAAAATCCAAGATGGATTGTACACCCAATTTATCCGAACCTTGCACACGTTTGAAGATTACATTTTAGTTGGCACTACAAATGGACTTAACCTTATAGATTATAAAAATCTTTCGGTGACAAAAGTCCAGGGTAGCCAAGGGAATGAAGACCACAATTTCATCTCAGGTTTCTTCGTGTATCAAGATCGCTTGTTCTACACCACCTACAGAAACGGAGTTTTTGAAGTCTTGCTATCAGATGGAACATTTACTGCTGAAAAAATCAATGATTTTGAATACATCTATGGGCTTCATCAGCAAGAAGAGATGATTGTTTTATCGGGCAAAGAGGAATTACTGCATTTTAATGCCGATAACCTCATTTCTAAGAACCCTAGACCTGAGAGAGTAGAGCCAAGTTCTAATTTTTACAATTTTCAAAAGACTGCTTTTGGACTGCTTGGTACTGCTACCGGCCTTTACAGTCCCAATGGTGGTGTTTTTGAGATTTCTCCCAATCAAGTAACGCCCTTCAATGATCGACTCCAAATAGATAGCAGAAATTTATGGTCAATGGCTTATCATACTGCCTCCTCTACCTTGTATCTCGGTAGTTTGGATAAGGGCCTTTATGAGGTCAACTTATCAAAAAGAATACTGTTATTTGATACAAAAGGGGTAGAAATCTTAGGCTTTGCTGGTGACGATCAGTTGGAAGCTTTACTCAGAAGCGATGGCTTACACTTTCCTTTACTTTCTAAAAAGCTCTCGTTAACTGATTTTAAAACTGTCCAACAACGCTATTTTGCTAACCCAAAAGCTTGGATTCCAAAACTGGAAGATGATTTTTATGAACTCAACCCACGGTTAACCGCTGAAGAAATTATTTTTTATGGAATCAGGAAACACGACAATAGCTTTTGGATAAATAGCAATATTGGAATTTATCAAGTTTCAACTACTGGCAATTTCATCCGTTACCTTCCACTACATAGTCTTGTCATAGGTTTTTCCCCAGATGGCCACCTGATTGAAAGCAATCCTTATGGTGGACTTCGGATTTATACTGATATTTCTAACCCAAAGAACTACCAATATTATAGAGCCGATTTGCCTGAAACACCCGATATGTTATCGCAAATTGTCCAAAAAAACTCTAAGACCTACTTTTCTTCCGTTTTCGCAGGCTTATTTCGATTAGATGAAAATAGATTTTTTTCATTCAAAGAATCAGGAATCTGGGATGTCGAAAAAATCAAAAGCATATATCCCACTAGCGGTAACCAGTTGATTGTGGGTGCAGAGTTTGGAGATGTATTTTTAATAACGGATGAGGAGGACTTTAAGGAAGTCTTGAAAATAGCTAAAAGCACTATTTATGGCAACTCAATCATTGGTGTAAAAGCTTTTCGAGATGCTATTCTCATCATGACAGAACAAGGTATCAACATTTACCAAAATGGAAATATTAAACTCATTGATGCGGAGCAGGGCCTCAGAAAAACAATCATCAAAAGCTATAAAATAATCGGAGAGGACCTATACTTAGGTTATGAAGATGCTTACCTTAAAGTCCATCTTCCTTCTATATTAAGTGACTCTTATCGCTCCTATCAATTGAAAATCACCAAGCTATTGGTAGATTTTAACCCTTTTAGCACAGATAAAATAGAGTGGTTTAGCTATAGCCTGGAAAGAATTATTCTCAAAAACTTCCCCTCATCCCTGCTCATACAATTGCAACCCCATCGGCTTCTGTATCCAGAAAAATTGCAATACAGGTATAGATTGAGCCCCGACCAAGAATGGACCCCTTTTAGTACCAGTAATGAAATCTTTCTGACCTATCTCAATTATGGTGACTATTCTTTAGAAGTTGAGGTCTTTGACTTGCATTCCGGAAAAACTGAATACTTCAACCTCTTGGAGATAAAAGCACTTCCTCCATTCTATTTACAGACATGGTTTATCATCTTAAGTTTATTCTTGGCAATTATCACCATCTTAATCATTTTCAGAATACGGATTAGTCAAATCAAAGAGACCGAAGCGGTGGAGCGCAAAATCGCAGAGACAAAACTGGAAGCACTAAGAAGTCAAATGAATCCTCATTTCATATTCAATGCGATCAACTCTATCCAATATTTCATTTTGAAAAACGATACGGACAGAGCAGTACAGTTTTTATCAAAGTTTTCAAAATTGATTCGCAAAACACTGGATAATTCAAAAAGCAACCGAATAAAACTCTCACAAGAGGCAGATTACTTGCGGGCTTACATGGCCGTAGAAAATGAGCGCATGGCAAACCGCGTTCAGTGGGATGTAAGCTTAGATTCAAATTTAGATCCTGAGTTTATTGAAATTCCCCCGATGTTACTTCAACCCTTTATTGAGAATGCATTTGTACATGCATTCCCTGCATCCATCGAGAAACCAAAAATTACTGTACTATTTGAAGGAATAGATCAAGGAAATATGAGCTGTTTAATTTCCGATAACGGAATTGGTATAAGTGAAAAGACTAATAAATCACATAGAAGCCGTGGGCTAGAACTTGTGTCTGAACGGATTTCACTATTACCCAATGCACTTCCTGATGCGATTTCTATCCAAAGTCAGGAGCGTATAGGGACTACGATCCGAGTGAAAATTCCGGTCATTACTCATGGTCCCATGCAGAAATATGTCCAAAAATAGGGGTGTTGCTCAACGCTTGTTTACAAAAATCGACACTTTTGTGCTAATTTTCTACACTTACTCAATTTGCCATTTTCTTATTTTTTTGTTTTTATCTTTGGAAAGAAATAAGGTTATTCTTTGTTTCCTTTATTTTTTAAAAACCGGCTGGGTTCAGGGTGAAGACGAGGCCGGTTTTTTTTATGCCCAAATCGTAATACTGAAAAGTAATTTTTCTAACTTTTGATCCATGAATCGTACAACCGTAGACATCGCCGTAATCGGCCTCGGTGCAGTAGGTGCTGCTACCTTGTATCACTTAAGTAAGCAAGGAAAGAAGGTACTTGGCATCGACCAGTTTGCTCCCCCTCACGAACTAGGATCAACTCATGGAGAAACCCGTATCAGTAGATTAGCTGTAGGGGAAGGCTTTGACTTTATTCCATTCGTGAAGCGATCACACGAGATTTGGGATGAAATCTACCAAGCTACTGGAGAAAAACTTTTTTACCAAGTCGGGGGCATCTTGATGGACTCTGGAAGTCAGGCCTGGGCAAAGCATGGATCCGAAGGTTTTTTTGAACGTACTGTAAATTTTGCTATCGCGTCTGATGTACCCCATGAAGTTTTTGATGCTAAAGAATTAAAAAAGCGGTTCAAAGAATTCAATCTTGAACCAACCGGTAAAGTTTACTTTGAGCCATCAGCGGGATATGTTCTACCCGAGCTCGCTGTTGCTACCCAATTGGCCTTAGCAGCTAAGCAAGGGGCTGCCATCAAAACACACACAAAAGTATTGGGGTTGAAGCCAATCCAAGGCGGAGGAGTAGTCATCGATACCAATCACGGTATCATTGAAGCAGGGCAGGTAAGTATCAGTGCAGGAGCTTGGGTAAAAGATTTTATCCCCAGATTTTATAAACCTCACTTCAAAGTTTGTAGACAAATCCTTCATTGGCTACCAATTGATTCCGGTTTTTACAACCATGATTCCTGCCCTGTCTACATGTGGGGCTTTGGACCTAATCCGGAAGATTTTATCTATGGTTTCCCTTCCTTGGATGGCTCGTCTGTCAAAATGGCCTCCGAATCCTTTATTGCAAGCCACCATGCGGATACTGTCAACAGGATAATTTCTCAAGAAGAGCAAGATGCTTTTATGAATAACAAACTACAAGGAAAATTCAATGGGTTAAAACTTGAAGTCTTGCGATCCAAAACTTGTCTCTACACGGTAACCCCGGATTCATATTTTGTAGTGGATCGATTGCCAGACTTTTCAGAGGTTTTAGTAGCCTCTGCATGCAGTGGGCACGGTTTTAAGCACTCCACAGCATTAGGAGAAGCAATTGCACTAGAGCTACTTACTCAAGAATCTACCACCTTATTGAAACCATTTAATTGGCCAGCTATAGGTTTTTAACAACCTTTTTGCGAAAATCCTATGAGAATAATCATCTTTTAATCAAATTTATATCATCAAGCCTAAGCCTATTTTATTCTATTAAAGAGTTAATTTTGATATTGATAAGGAGATAAACAAGTGGTTTATCGAGCCTTATCCTTGTTCAAACAAACTACTGAACTAACTTTTGTTTCATTATAAACTGATAGCCATGATAGCTGAAGTAAAAACCGAATTAAAGGCCTGGGTTGATTCAATGGCCGCTCACTTCCAACCAAACGCAGTACACTGGTGTGATGGCACACAAGAAGAGTACGACCGCATGTGTCAAATGCTAGTAGACAAAGGCACATTTATCAAGTTAAATCCTGAAAAAAGACCCAACAGCTTTGCTTGCTTCTCTGACCCATCCGATGTAGCGAGGGTAGAAGATAGAACATACATCTGTAGCAGAAGAAAAGAAGATGCCGGACCTACCAATAATTGGATGGCTCCCGCAGAAATGAAGGAAATCTTGGATGGTTTGACAGCAGGAAGCATGAAAGGACGTACAATGTACGTGATTCCATTCTGTATGGGCCCTGTTGGCTCACCTTTATCCAGATACGGTATAGAAATCACCGATTCAGAATACGTGGTTGTTAATATGAAAATCATGACCCGTATCGGCAATCAGGTACTTCCCTATTTAGACGATAACACTGTTAAGTGTATACATACCTTGGGCGCTCCATTGGAAGAAGGTCAAGAAGATGTCAAATGGCCATGTAATCCAACTGTGAAATATATTTCTCACTTCCCAGAAGACAAACTGATTATTTCTTATGGTTCTGGATATGGTGGTAATGCCTTATTGGGTAAAAAGTGTTTTGCACTTAGAATTGCTTCTTCCATGGCCCGTGAAGAAGGCTGGTTAGCAGAACACATGCTAATCATGGGAGTAGAAAGTCCAGAAGGGGATAAAAATTATGTGGCAGCTGCTTTTCCTAGTGCTTGCGGTAAGACTAACTTTGCCATGATGCTGCCTCCTAAAGAATTGGATGGATGGAAAATTACTACCATCGGCGATGATATTGCCTGGATTCATAAGGGTAAAGATGGAAAATTACATGCCATCAACCCAGAAGCAGGATACTTTGGTGTTGCTCCTGGAACAAACTACCACACAAACCCATCAGCGATGGAAAGTGTGAAAGCAAACACGATCTTCACCAACGTAGCTATCACTCCTGATGGTGATGTTTGGTGGGAAGGCATGAGCAAAGAGGTTCCAGAAGGATTGATTGACTGGCATGGTAAGCCTTATGACAAAAACTCTGGCAAACCTGCTGCGCATCCAAACTCAAGATTTACTGCACCTGCTGAGCAAAACCCGGTTATTGATTCCGAATGGGAAAATCCAGAAGGCGTTCCGATCCTAGCATTCATCTTTGGAGGTAGAAGAAGTACAGCCGTTCCTTTGGTGTATCAAGCCTTCAACTGGAACTTTGGTGTATATATGGCAGCTACCATGGGTTCAGAAATGACCGCAGCCGCATTTGGTGAAGTTGGAAAGGTGAGAAGAGACCCATTTGCTATGCTTCCATTTATGGGCTACCATATGGGTGATTACTTCAATCATTGGTTACAGTTTGGTAGAGACCTTCAAAATGCTCCTAGGATATTCGGTGTCAACTGGTTTAGAAAAGATAAAGACGGTAATTTCATTTGGCCAGGTTTTGGGGACAATATGAGAGTATTGAAATGGATCATAGGCCGTTGTAAAGGAAAAATCTCAGCTGTGGAATGCCCAATCGGTTGGAGACCTCGCTATAAAGATATGGATTGGTCTGGATTGGACTTCCCGAAAGAGGACTTCGACAGCATCATGGTAATTGAACGTGAGCCTTGGAAAAAAGAGCTGCTAGGACACAGTGAGCTATTCGAACAGTCCTATGACAAGATTCCAAAAGAATTCTTATTTATGAGAGAGTTATTGCTTTCTGCGCTGTGGAGGTCTCCCGAGCGCGTTGGCTTAGCACCAGAGGTTGGTTAATCCCCATTTGAGTTAAGTAAAATCAGTCCTTGGAAATACATTCACTCGATAGCAATCAGTGAGATTTTCCAAGGACTTTTTGTTTACATCAGTTGAAGTAGTTCATCCAAATGCTCACGGGTATTGGATAGGCGAGGAACCTTGTTTTGACCGCCGAGCTTGCCTTTAGACTTTAGCCATTTTTCGAAAAGCCCTTCTTCCACAAAATGAATCTTAGGGCTAACCAAAGCTAAATCTTTGTATCGCTTAGCATCGTAATCTGAGTTGATTTCACGTAAGGTTTGGTCCAAAATTTCAGCAAATCGAGCTTTAGAATCTGGCATTTGCTCAAATTCTATGATCCACTCATGAGCTGCCTGATCTTGAGACGCTCCAAAATATACCGGTGCTGCTGAAAAATTCTTGATAATCGCATCTGTCAAATCTGCAGCCTTAGCAATAGCTTGTTCTGCATTTTCTACAATCACCTCTTCCCCAAAAGCATTGATGTAATGCTTTGTTCGCCCAGATATTTTCAAGCGATAAGGCGCAATACTGGTAAATTTAACTGTATCACCGATTTTGTAACGCCACAATCCTGCATTAGTGGTTATGACTACTGCATAGTTTTTCCCGATTTCCACGCCTTCCAAAGGAATCAAGGTAGGGTTCTCCTTTTCCCATTCTTCCACGGGTATAAACTCATAAAAAATCCCATAATCCAACATTAACAGAAGTTCATCGGAGTCTTTTTGATCCTGAATAGCAAAAAAGCCTTCTGAAGCATTGTAAGTTTCCATGTACCGCATCTTGGGAGAAGGAATCAAGGATTCAAAAAGTTTACGATACGGTCCAAAGGCCACGGCTCCGTGAAAGAAAACCTCCAAGTTTGGCCAAACTTCTAAAATATTGGATTTTCCGGAAAGCTCCAGAATCTTTTTGATCAATACAATCGTCCATGTAGGGACGCCGGCGATGCTAGTTACATTTTCCTGCATACACTCCTTTGCCATAGCCTCTATTTTGGCCTCCCATTCAGACATCAATGCCACTTCCAAGCTCGGCGTACGAGCAAATTGCACCCAAAGCGGTAAATTTTCCATAATAACCGCCGAAATATCACCTACCTGAATATCACTTGAAGGGTCAATGGGATTTTTACTAAGACTTCCCCCAATGCTTAAACTCTTTCCAGTAAATAATTTGGTGTCAGGATAATTGTTGATATACAGGGACAGCATGTCCTTTCCAGCCTTGAAATGGCACTCTTCCAATGCTTCTTGCGATACCGGTATGTATTTACTTCTGCTTGATGTGGTACCGGAGGACTTAGAAAACCATTCGATCTCCGTAGGCCATAAAAGTTCCTGCTCCCCTTTCAAAATACGCTCAAAGGTTGGCTGATACTTTTCATAATCCGCCACAGGAACCCGTCGAGCAAAATCCTGATACGATTCAATTTCAGCAAATCCATATTGTTTACCAAAACTGGTTCGTTTGGCTAAATCCAAAAGCTCTTCCAATAAGGCTTGCTGTATAGCAATTGGGTTTTCCTTAAAATTTTCTATCTGACCTATCCTATTCTTGAGTATCCAGGTCATAAAGGAGTTGATAACTTCCATTAGCTAAAAGTTTTTCGTTTGAGTTCAAAATGTTGTCCAAGGTACACTCTTCGAACTTGCTCATCTGCTGCTAATTCCTCCGCTGTCCCAGCTTTCAACAATTTTCCTTCAAACATCAAATAAGCCCGATCGGTAATCGATAATGTTTCATTTACATTGTGGTCGGTAATCAATATGCCAATATTCTTATTTTTCAACTTGGCCACGATAGTCTGTATTTCTTCTACGGCAATAGGGTCTACACCTGCAAAAGGCTCATCGAGCAACACAAACTTAGGATCCACTGCTAAGGCGCGGGCAATCTCTGTCCTTCTTCGCTCTCCTCCTGAAAGCACCATTCCCAAATTTTTGCGCACATGGGTCAAGCTAAACTCTTCCAATAAGCTCTCCACTTTTTCCTTTCGCTCAGCCTTATTTTTATTGGTCATTTCCAATACGGCCATGATATTTTCTTCTACCGATAGCTTTCTGAAAACTGAGGCTTCCTGTGCCAAATAGCCTAAGCCCAATTTGGCCCGCTTATACATGGGAAGTTTGGTAATGTTTTGATCTTCTAGGTAGATTTCACCTTCATTGGGCTGAATCAAGCCAACAATCATATAAAATGATGTAGTCTTTCCTGCCCCATTGGGGCCTAGCAAACCTACAATTTCACCTTGCTCCACCTCCACTGAGATGTCATTGACCACTCGTCTTCCTTTGTATATTTTGACCAAATGTTCGGCGCGTAATTTCATCTTAATCAAATTTGATGTCTTTTACATATAGCTGCAAGCTACTGTTGTTTCTAAAAGTATTTTCTCTGATCTCAAAAGCCAGATCAAATCTCATTTTTCTATTGAGCATTTTGTAAATAATTTCATCAGGATATACTGACTTATCCGCCATCCCAAAAGCTATACATACAGGCTTGGTGACCTGACCGTCCTGGACCACGTTGAACCGCAAATGCTTGTCTTTCAAAATCCGTACTTCTTCGGCATACACTTGAGAGACGGTGAAAATAGGCTCAGGGTTGCCCGGACCAAAAGGCGCCATCTGCTTTAAAATATTGTAAAACTTATAATTGATCTGATCCAACAAGATTTCATCGTCTATTTCCAATACAGGTTTCATGTGAATATCGGTAATCCTACTGGAAACTACCTCTTCAAACTTTGCTTGGAAAGCCATGACTTTATCCACAGACATGGTCAGACCAGCGGCATATTTATGCCCACCAAACTGCTCCAATAAATCACTACATTCAGCAATAGCTTCATAAATATCAAAGTCGTACACCGAGCGTGCTGATCCAGTAGCCTTGTTATTGGACTCTGTCAATATGATGGTAGGGCGGTAGTACTTTTCTATACAGCGGGAAGCAACAATTCCGATCACGCCCTTATGCCAATCCTCTTTGAAAAGGACCGTGGATTTCATTTCTCTCACCATTTCCATTTCTTCAATCATGGAAATAGCCTCTTTGGTGATGTTTTCATCAAAATTCTTCCGAGCTGCATTAACCGTATCCACAAGTTCGGCTCGTTGCATGGCATCATCCAAATTTTTGGAGAGTAGCAACTCTACGGAGGCTTTGGCATGTTCCAAACGACCCGAAGCATTGATTCGAGGACCAATTTTAAATACGATATCACCGATGCCCATCTCTTTTTCGATGTTACTCTTGATCATCAGAGCCTTGATTCCAGGGCGAGGATTATTGTTGAGACGCTCAAGTCCATAATAGGCTAAAATCCTGTTTTCCCCAGTGATTGGTACAATATCGGCAGCTATGCTGATGGCCAACAAATCCAAATAGCTCATAACTTCGGCCATTTCCAGATTATTGACCATACTAAATGCCTGAATCAACTTGAAGCCAACACCACAACCGCTTAGTTCTTTGTATGGATACGCACAATCTTTTCGCTTAGGATCTAGGATGGCAGCAGCAGCAGGGAGTTCATCTCCAGGCGTATGGTGGTCACAGATGATGAAATCTACCCCCAGTTCTTTGCCTAGGGCAACTTTTTGAATGGCTTTGATGCCACAGTCCAAGGAAACAATCAAGGTAAATCCATTCTCAGCTGCGTAGCGGACACCTCGCTCACTGATTCCATAGCCCTCTTTGTATCGATCAGGAATATAAAACTCCAATCTAGAGTAAAAGCGATTTAAGAAACCGTACATCAATGCCACCGAGGTCGTCCCATCTACATCGTAATCTCCATATACCAAAATCTTTTCCCTATTGGTAATAGCTTGCTGAAGCCTCTCTACAGCCCGATCCATGTCTTTCATCAAAAATGGATCATGGAGTTTATCTAGGTCAGGTCTAAAAAATTCTTTCGCCAATTGAAAATTATGCACTCCTCTATTGGCCAACATATTGGCCAAGGTCGGGTTGACATTGATATCTTTACTCAAGGCTTGAACGACCGACTCATCGGCTTTCTCTCGAATCATCCACTTATACTCCATAAGGCTAAATTACTAAACAATGGGGCTTTTTGATGTTTCGTTAACAATATTTTAAAAAAAAGAGTCCCCTTCGTTCCTAGTATAACGAAGGGGACTTACTTAAATGATTGATTTGGTACGAAAAGAATTTGTCCTATTAAGAAGCAGTTGCCACCAATCGTACTTCCAATTCAACATCATCATAAATCAATCGATCCGCCAAGTTTTCAAAATAATTTCCAGAGCGGTATTTAATGTCATACTTGGTACGATCGAAGAGAATGTTTGAGGTAGCAACCATTTTATTGCCTTGCATTTCTGCTTTGGCATTGAATGTAACAGGTTGTGTAATCCCTTTGATAGTCAAGTCAGCAGTCATTTGATAATCTTTACCATTGTTGGTTTTGGCATCTTTGATAACCATACTTGCTTTGTTGAACTTATCCACAGAAAAGAAATCATCTGATTTCAAATGGTCAGTAAGGCGTTTGTTGGAATTGGCATCCTTGATATCTTCTACCGTGATGCTCGTCATATCCATTTCAAATGAACCGCCTGTGATGCGGTTGTTCACAACCTGTAAATCAGCTTTGGAGATAGTTACTTTTCCAAAATGCTCACCAGTTACTTTCCTGCCCTTCCAAGTAACTGTGCTTTCAGATTTGGAAACAGTCATAGTTTCTACAGTTGGTCCTCCTGCAAAAAAAGCAGCCAAAAGCATGAGTACGGATGTCAATAGTGTTTTCATATGTAGGTTAGGTTTATGCTATCTTTAGACCATTAAACATCTCAAAACGTTTAAATTTCGAGTCTATATTTTTAAAATGGCCATCAGAGATTATGGGCGGTAAGGGACTTGTTTAGACCAAAAAATTTCTCCAGATAAATATTACTTCCGGGAAATAAATTCTTCATTTCAGCAAAAGAGAGCAGCCGTATTTCATCCAAGTATTGCTGTGCGTCAATTGAAGACCACCGCATCCCTCTACTTAATTTTGTTTTGGTCAATACCGCAAAGGTCCATGATTTTGGTATGTACTGAACGAATGGCAGCACATAGTGGGCCTCGATTGGAAAATGCTTGTTGGGAGTTTGGATAAAGTAGTACTTTCCCACCCGCATGCATTCCTTAGCCATCTTTAACTGATTTTCCCAAGTGTATAAATGCTCTATGACAGAATTCGAAAAAACTAAGTCAAAACTATCTGTATCAAATTCTGGCATTTGCGTAGCATCACCTGCAACACTCCTCATTCCTTTGGGTAAATTACTTTCTACTGTAATATTTAAAAGAGTGATTTCAATTCTACCGGATTGAAAGATATTTTTGTCTTCCCAAAAATAGGCTGTACCACCGACATCTAGAATGCTAATTTTTTTATTTTTGGCAAAATTTTTGTTCAAGAGATTTTCGAAATCAATAAACCTTTTGTTTCGAAGTTTATAACCCAAGGATTCTGGTTGATCTGAGGAAGCAAATAATGATTTAAAATAGTTCATATTATACAGCTAAGATAGCAATTACCTTAGTTCGTTATCAAATTTATTCCGACAAAATTAATAGAGCATTGGGATTCTTTCTTAATTTTACACACAATTTAAAATTTAGCTGTTTGATCGAAAAAAAGTATGAAAAATTAAATCCAATAATGGCTAATTTTTCGTATTTGCATGAATGATATTTTTATGGAAAAAAAGTTTGAAAAATACTTTCCTTGGTTTTTTGTAGTAGGCGACGTACTAGTAGTTATACTATCATTTTTCTTAACGGGCTATTTGCTTAAAGATTATGGGGCAGTTTCTCACCCAGAATTCTCTACATTTTCAATCTTTATAATGGTTTGGTTAGTAATTACCATTCTACGAAAAGATTATAGATTTGGAAGAACAAGCGAAGCTCAGCGCACGCTTAATAAGTTATTAGGTTCTTTAGTATGGTTTCTAGCAATAGTTGCTATAGTTTGGATGCCTGTATATTCAGATGCATTGCGTTTGGTATATTTCATAACTTTAGCCAGCTCGTTATTTTTACTTATCGGAGTTTACAGAACTGGAATTCATCTCATCTTAAGAAAAACCAGAGCATTTGGATTTAATCATAGAAAAGCTATCATCATAGGAAAGGGCAGTAGCAGTGCCAAACTTGAAAATGTGTTTAACCTTCGTAGGGATTTTGGAATTCAGTTTCTAGGTTATTATGATGACATATCCACTTGTGAACAGACAAAAGGCACAATTGCGGATTTTTTCGAGAATGCAAATAATTTGGATTTAGATGTAATTTACATTAATGAGAGTTTGAAAGAGAGTTTGGTTAGAAAAATCATCAATTTTGCTGATGATCATTACATTAAGGTAAAAATAATACCTGGGGGTAGCTTACAATTAGAAAAAAACCTTTCCTTTTCAAAATATGGTGATTTTTTTGTCATCAATGTCAATGAAATACCATTAGATAGTCTATTGAATCGTTTTTTCAAACGAAGCTTTGATATTGTTTTTTCACTTTTTGTAATGGTTTTCATTCTTAGTTGGTTGATTCCCTTAGTAGGGTTATTGATCAAACTTGAGTCGAAAGGGCCCGTATTTTTTATCCAAGAAAGAAATGGGGTGAACAATAAAGTATTCAAGTGTTTGAAGTTTCGTTCCATGACTCCAAACGATTATGCTGACACGCACCAAGCTACCAAAAATGATCCTAGAGTAACAAAAATAGGTGCTTTCCTTAGAAATACATCTTTAGATGAAATGCCTCAGTTTTTAAATGTTTTAGTAGGGGATATGTCAATTGTTGGACCAAGACCACATACTATCCCTATGAACAATGTTTTTAAGACCCAAATCGAAAAATATAATAGTCGACATAAGATCAAACCTGGAATTACAGGTCTAGCTCAAGTAAAAGGCTTTAGGGGGGAAATTGAAAATCCTTATCAAATCCGTTCACGCGTGAAACTTGATTATTTTTATATTCAAAATTGGTCTATTTGGATGGATTTAAGCATTTGTTTACGAACAATCTATGAACTTCTCCAAAATCGTGAAAATGCCTATTAAAAATTACTGATAACAAAAAGAAGCCCTTCAAATTATACATACTCGAAGGGCTTTTTAATTGAAACTTTTAGATTCTTGATAAAGCCTCTAAAAAGCCCATTGTTTCTCCTTTTTTCTTGACTATCAGCATAGGAACTTGATTGTTTTTTTGAACCAAGGTCTCTGCTACACTACCTAATAATACGGCTGCCGAACCTGTTCTTCCCCTACTTCCCATAATCACCAAATCAACTCCATGTTTTTTGCCCGTCTCGATGATCATTTCTGCTCTTCCCTTATTGGTTTTCAATTCAAATAAACATTCAATTGGTGCATGATTATTTTTCTTCAAAAAGTTTTGAAAATCCGCTTCCGCATGCTTTCTCATCAAGGTTGCGAATTCTTCAAAGGATTTACCGGTCTTGTAATAGCCAATAGGAACCTCATAAATATGCATGCCAACTACTTCTGCTCCCAACTCTTGTGAAACCCGTTCAGCAAATTGAAGTGTTAGAATAGAATGGGAGGAAAAATCCATTGGAATCAAAATCTTCTTAGGAACTGCCACATTGGTATCTTCTGTCAAAAACAGCACCGAGCATGGTGCCTTTTGAGCCATCGTTTTTGCCAAAGAGCCAGAGCCTTCCAAACGCTCTTTTCGACCCATGATTATCAGGTCAACATCCTTATTACTAGCTGTTTTCAAGACATTCATCATTGGTTTGCCTTCCATGATTATAATCTCGTATTCCAACTCAGCAGGGATGGGATACTTCTTTAAAGCCTGCTCAATCTCTTTATTTAAAGTTTCATCGACAGGAACTGCTAGATCTGGATAATTAGCTTTTATTTCATCGGGAATTATAAAATCCTTGGCTATATGAATGAAGTACAACTTCTTCAAGCCAAGCAAATCGGAAAGCGCAAAAACTTTTGGAAGGATAATTTCATCCATCTCTGATAAATCAAGGCCTATCATGGCCCTTTCAAAATTCTTCATATGCGGTTATTTCTGAATTCAGTCTCAAGTTACAAATTAAAAAAACATCCAAAAAAAGGAGATGCCTTTTTGTTTACTCCTCACTAAGAAAAACATTTCATCCTACAAAAACCAATATATTTGTGTCAAATGGCAAAATCATTCGCTAAGTACTTTATCGCATTAGTTCCTGAGGGTGTCATTCAGGAAAAAGCTACTGATTTAAAGGAGTTATTGAAGGAAAATTTTAATATCAAATATGCACTAAAATCTCCCGCACATATTACCATCAAAATGCCATTTCATTGGAATGAATTAAAAGAAGAGAAGCTCACCCGTTTACTTCAGGGCTTTTTTAAAGACAAAAGAGCTTTTCATCTTAAACTTTCTGGCTTCAATAAATTTGGCAGAAGAGTGATTTTCATTGATGTAGTCCCTACACCTGAACTATTGGAAATGCAACGATCGCTTGGGGAGTTTGCAAAAACTGAACTGAAACAACCAATTGAGCTTTCGGATAAATCTTTTCACCCGCACATGACAGTAGCATTTAAAGATATCAAAGTAGCTAAATTTGATGAGTATTGGCAATTCATCAAAAAGCAAGCTTTTGACCATGTATATCCAGTAAATTCCGTTGCTTTGCTCAAACGCATCGAGGGAAGATGGGTACTTATTCAAAGCTTTCCTTTACTGTCATTAGAAAATAATCCCACATGAGTAAATCCAAGATACGCGTAGGTTTTTTGACAGCTTTGGACCCTAATAACAAACGGTCATGGTCAGGCATTTATTTTCGAATGTTTCAAGCCCTACAAGAGGAATTTAACACCGTCATTGCGATTGGTCCGGTAAAGCTTGGGTTTGGACAGAAACTTTATCTAAAATTTAGGTATTTTTTCTTAAAGGTATTTCACAGGTTACGCTATGGAAAAAAGTACAACTTAGCTCATAACCAATTTCTTAGCAAGGTTCATGGAGACTATTTCACCAAAAAACTCCAAAATCTAAAAATAGATGTAGTTTTTGCACCAACTGGGTCCGTAGAAATCGCCTATCTTCAAACACTAGTACCCATTTGTTACTTCTCAGATGCGACTTTTGATTTGATTTGCCACTATTACGATGCTTTCAAAAATCTATCTCAAAAGTCAATAGAGGAGAGTAATGAGATTGAAAGGATAGCAATTCAAAAATCAAAAACTCAAGTTTTTTCTTCCCAATGGGCTATAGGTTCAGCTATCGAAAAATATCAAGCCAAAGATACCTATTTGGTAAAAATGGGGGCAAATATTGACCACAAACCAATCCTTCAGTCGAAAGAAAAAAACAATTCTGATCAATTCTCACTCTTATTTATCGGAATAGATTGGACTAGAAAAGGCGGACCTATCGTGATAGAAAGTTTAGATATCTTAGAAAAACGAGGCATTGAGTTTCAATTAACTGTAATTGGATGTACCCCCGATGTAAAGCGATCTTACATGAAAGTCATATCCTATTTGAACAAGAACAAAATAGAGGATGCCCAAGTACTGGAGAGGCACCTAAGTAAAGCAGATGTTTTATTTATGCCTACACGTGCTGATTGCACCCCAGTCGCATTTTGTGAAGCTAATGCTTATGGAGTCCCTGTAATTAGTACTTTCACAGGAGGGGTAGCGGATGTAATAGAAAATAAGGTTAATGGGATTTTATTGGAATATGATGCGTCTGCCGTAGCTTATGCTGATGAACTTGAACGCTTGATAAAGAACCCAGAAGAACTCAAAAAATTATCGACTTTTTCGAGAAAGAAATATGAAGAAGAGCTCAATTGGACAACATGGGCTAAACAAATGAAAAGAATACTTATCCACACTATAAACCATTAATTATCATGCCTTTTTTATCAGAGATAGTTGACAAATTTGTTTTCACATTTGGCGCACCACAACAGATTTTTTTGCGTAGGGTTAAAACATCAAAATTGATCCATTCATTTCAAAAAGAAGAAGGTGTCTATCTTATTCAAACTACCACCAACCCCCATCCAGTTTTTCTACGAGGTGGAAGTTCAAGCGATATTGAAGTATTTGAACAAATTTTTAATTTTCAGGAATACGCATCTATTTGTGTTCTTTTGAATGAAAACAATATAGCTGGTGCAATCTTGGATTTAGGTGCTAACATCGGACTTTCCTCTATATATTTTTCAAAACATGTGGATAACTCAACTGTTTTGGCTGTAGAACCTGATCCAAAAAACTTTGTGGTTTTAAGTAAAAACATAGCTAGTTATCCACAAATAAATGCACTCAAGTACTCCATTTCCCATAAAGAAAACTTACGATTTGCAATCAGCGATGATTTTCGAGATGGAAAAGATTGGTCAAAAACGGTAAAAGCTAACACACAAGGGGAGATTAAAGGAATCACCATTCCACAACTGATTGAGAAATACCGATTGACTGAGATAGCGTTGCTAAAAATGGACATTGAGGGTTATGAAAAGTATATCTTTGAAGAAGGTGACCTAGGGTTTTTATCTATTGTGAAAGTAATTGCTGTAGAAGTACATGAAGAGTTTATTAGCAAATCTTATATCTATGACAAATTAAAGTCCTTTGGGTTCATTGTTTGGGAATCTGGTGAGTTAGTTATAGGTCTAAAAGCTACTTTGGATTAACACTTATCCTGCTTTAACTCTAAAAAGACCTGTAAATACTGCTCCGTCACATAGTCCCAATTATATCGCTGCGTGAGTCCCAATCTGGCGGTTTCTCTTAGATGCTGCATCTCTTCCACGCTTTGCTCAGCTCTCGCTACAAGTTCCGCCACAGATTCTAGGTTTTTCTCAAAATACCATCCATGCTTTCCTTGCTGAAGCATTTCTTGATTAAATGGGGTATCCAATGCCAAAATTGCACAGCCATAACCCATGGCCTTCAACATCGCGGGGTTAGTCCCTCCATATTCGTGCCCGTGAAAGTATGCAAAGCAGTGATGGTACAAGGACTTCAATTCTTCCGGGTCTGTCACATATCCCGTAAATAACAGACGAGGGTCCTTCAGATTTTTCAAGCCCTCAGCGTAAGCATCTTGGAAAGGAACATCTCCCACAACGACCAATCTCCTTTGGGAGTTGGACTTCAAAAAACCTGAAATAATTAAGTCAGCATTATTGTCAGGCACTAATCTACCCACAATCAAAAAATAAGACTCAGGGGCTAAACTCCACTTTTTTAAAAGAGAGACATCAGCACCTTTGGATGGGTTTGCTCCATAGGCTATCACGGTGGAATCTGTTTGAAATTCTTCCAAGTACACTCTCCTCATTTCATCCGAATCATTGATGATGCGGTCATACCAACGAGTAGCCATGCGAGAGGACCATTTGAAATACTTCGAACCAAAACCTTTCCACTTGGGACGCAGCCATTCCAAGCCATCTACATTGATGGCAGTGGGTTTGCGGAAAAGTCTGGAGATAACTCCAAAAGGTCCATTACCACTATTGACAACAAAAATTACGTCCACATCTGAAAAACAGGCATGAACCATGGAAAGAAAAGAATGTGTCAATTGGGTCAAGCTTTTCTTTTCAATCGCAGGCAAATAAACCAAATGAATGCCATTGACTATGGAAGGCTTTTCTTTGAATAAAGCACTATGGCAGTAAACAGTCACTTGAACCCCTCTTTTTTGTAGGCGCTCACCTAATTCTCGAACCATCGTATCATATCCCCCATAAACATAGGGATAGCCTTTGGCTCCCAAAATGGCTACTTTCAATTGATCTGACTCCATAAAAATGCTTCTATTGATGTGGAAAACTTTTTATAGGAAAATGAGTCTAGCACTCTTTTTTGACCAGCCATGCCCATTTGAACCGCATGATCAGGGTTATCTAGTAATTTACTGAGGTACAAAACACCCTTTTCTTCATCTCCAACTGGAAAAATAAATCCTGTCTGATTGTGGAAAACCATTTCTCTTGCTCCTCCCGAATCTGAAGCTACCACAGGTAATCCTGCCGCCATCGCCTCCAATATTACGGTAGGAAAGGAATCTGGTAGGATAGAAGGAAGGACAAAGATATCCGAGGCTTTCAAAATGGCGGGGATATCTCTTCGAAAACCCAAATCCACCACATGATCAGACAATCCATGTTGCGCTATAAATGCATGTAACTCTTCCTGTATGTATTCATAGCCAGGATAGGGATCTCCTACCATCCAAAAAATCGTATTTGGATAAGTTTTGATCAATTGCTGAGCCATTTGTAGAAAAAATTGCTGCCCCTTACCGGGGTTAATTCTTCCCACCATGGTGATGACACGTTGATGATCCTGGACTCCCAAATGTGTCCTTAACTCCCTATTAGCGGTAGTAAATTCCCGATAATCCATCCCATTGTGGATAACTTTGGGATGTGCTACTTTCAAATGCGGCCTCCAATGTTGAGCCACTGCTTCGGATACAACCAAGGGTTGAGGGGTGCTTTGGTCCAATTGCCTAGCCAAAAACTTGATCAAAAACTCTGGGCCGGGTAAGATTTCATGAATATGCCATATATGTTTGATCCTTTTCTTCCGAGCAAAGATCGCCCCAATAATTACCGCCAAGGTATTGGAATAAATGAGTGCAATTTCTTCTTGCTGATGCAGTTCTTTCAAAAACTGATAGGCTTTCAGCAAGCGTTTTCCTCGGTTGATAATCCCCAATGGGGAGAAATATTTTCTACGAAGAATGCCCAAATTCATGATCCGCACATCCATCCCCAAAGATTCCATTTCTTCTCTCAAGGGCCCATCTCCTGGCAAAATTACCACTGTGGAAAAGCCCATTTTACGGACTATCTCCATTACGAAAATTAATATCTTGGATGCCCCGTAGAGCTCCGAAGAACTATGCAAAAAAACAATTGTACCCTTCTTATCCATGCTCCTTCTTCAAATACATCCTCAAAACTCCACCTTGCTTTGCTCCAACTGCCAATAACTCCCAGATCCATGCAACAGGCAATAATGCGGCTACCATCACCAGCGTGCCAAGCTTTTTCTTTCCTTTCAAATCAACGATAATATTGCCACGATAGCCCAATTTCCCCATAAGTGCACGCAGCATCCCCAAAACCCCCAAGTGCACTGAGTAATATTGGGTCTTTAAGGGAACCAATCCAATCTTTTGAAGTGCATCTGTCAAACTCTTTTCATTCCAATGAGTCAAGTGCTTAGGTATATCCCAATGCATCCAGCAATCTCCTGCAAGTTGGGCCTGCCAACTTGCAGCATTGGGAACTTCGATAACAAGAATTCCATCCTGCGCAAGATTAGAGTTGATCAATTCACTCAATAGCTTTATTGGCTCAGGTAAGTGCTCTAAGACATGCAGCAGTGTGATAACCTGATAGGACCCATCTAAAACCTTCCCTTGCTTGTAATATTCGTTGATAATTGCTAAACCATATTTTTCTGTCGCAAAATTAGCACGTGCTTGAGCGGTTTCAATACCCAAAGTAAGCCAACCATGTGCTTTTGCTTGGGCCAAAAACTGACCTTTTCCACACCCAAAATCCAAGACTGATAACTTGCCGGAAAGTCGCAGCAGCTGTTGAACTGTGTGGATAACTTTGCCGGCTTCTGAAAAAATAATACGTTCAAAGACAGATTTACGGTTATCCACAACTGCATAAACCTCATCTTCGTAAAGCACTTCTGCTTGAATATCATCGGAAAGATAGGTCCATTCAATCCCACAGGTATGGCAATGAACCTTAGCCAAATGCTTTGGGTCGTTAATGGGTTTTGTTGTACAATTGGGGCAATGCTGCTGCCTCATAGCATTAGTTGGTTAGTATCAATCGATAATAAGCATCTGCAAAAGCTTTTCGGCTGAAGACCTCTTTTCGGATCTTTCCTAGCTCAATCAATTGCTTCCGTAGTTCAGGGTTGCAATGCAAAGATTCCATTTTTTCTTTTAAATCCACAGCATTTCCTGTTTGATGTATCAAGGCAGCTCCGCCGGCGATTTCGACAAGTGCTTCCTGTGAAGAAATTAGAACCGGTGTATGTAAGCGCATAGACTCTATCACCGGAATACCAAACCCTTCATTTTGAGAGGGAAACACATAAGCTAAGGCATACTCATAAAGTGTCTTTGCAGCAGCATCGGAAATAAATCCAGGCAAAATCACCTTATTTTCTAACCCCTGTTCACGAATAGTTTCTTGCACAGTTTCCCAATCATCGACGGTTTTTCCCAATCCTCGCTCACCTGCTAATACTAATTTTGTTTCAGAAGAATTATCTCTTAAGAATTGCGCAAATGCATAAATTAGTAGCGGAAGATTTTTACGCTTATCAAAACTGCCTAAATGGAAAAAGTACCCATTTTTCTCCAAACCAAGCTGGGATAGAATATTTTTATCACCCTCGCCTTCATATAAATTAGGACATTGATAGATCACATGTGGTATTTGACCGATCAACGTATGTGTTTGAATAGCATTTTTGGCAACTTCTGAGGTTGTGATAACCACATCTTCTTTTTTCAATCCTGCATAAATCATGTGGATAAAGTACTTCCTCCACCAAGGGCTGTAATTTTGAGGCATTTGCCAAAAAAATGCATCGTGTATAACCGTAAAGTTTTTCTTACCTGTCAAAGCAGGTCCAACAAAATCAAAATTGATGATGCTTTCAGCACCTGAGGTCCAAGCTTTCCAAGGCAATAGGAACTGCTTCCATATAAAGTAGTACAAGTGATAATACAATGTTATCCACTTGGGCTGCTTTCCCCGAAAAAAATCATGTTGAGACTGTTGGTCAGGATCATGCGAAAAAATATACTCAATATCTGGATGTGGATAAGTATTGACAGAGGCTACAAATTCCAGCATATAGGTTTTGATTCCGGTCAATGCCGTATTCAAATAAAATAAATCCACATACACCTTTTTTTTCATGCAGCCACGGCTTTTGGGTAGCGAATTCGTTGAAATGCATTGACAGAATAACCAACCATCCACCAAGACATCCATGCTACATAGCTATACAGCTCGGCATTGGCCGTAAACAAAGGTAGCAAAAGGCCTACTTTCACCGCGGCACCAACAAAGGCAATTCGAGCTGTCATAATATTATCGGACTGTCGAAATACCTGAATGCATGTTTTGATACCATAAGCCAAAATCAAGATGTATAAAAACATCCCAATCCACCCTAATTGAACACCATAAATTAGGTATTGATTTTCTCCACCGACCCGAAACTCCTCATCGACAACCCCCACATTACCACTCATGGCTAAGCCAACGCCCAAAGGATTGGCTACCATGGACTCTAGGGCCAACAACCACTCTACCAAGTGCCCAACCGAAGAAGTGTTTTCGAAGGTAATCGTATCGACGACAAAAAAGTAAAAATCCTCAGTTGCGAAAAAAAGAACAAATCCCACAAAGGCGAAGAACAAAAAAGCACCAACCAAGATCAGGCGGTACAAGCGGAAAATCACGGCTATAAAGAAAATCATCACAAAAAAGGAAGCAAAAGCAGCCCTTGATGCTGAAAACAATAAGCTAGCAAACGACGCTCCCATCACAATCCCATACAATGTCCAATCTTCCCGCTTACTTGTCAAATACCAAATCAATCCTGCCGAAAAGCCCAATAAAACTGAACTTGCCAATTCTAAAGGATCTGCAAAAAATGATGCAAAGCGTCTACCGGTCGATTGGGTTTCAAAAGTCCATGCCAATCCGTAATTTCCAGAAGGTTCCATTTCTCGGACCTCTGAAAAATATAAAGCAAAACCTGTATGGGATTGTAAGTGTGTAGCGGCTAGCTTTTCACCCACATTTACCAAAAAGGCGAGTATTGCTATAGTAAAAATACCTCTGAACAAATCGTTTGTATCGCTTTTGTCAAATTCCGTATTTCTCGCCAAAAAATACACCAAAGCAGGCATGAGCATGTTTTTAAAATACACCGCCTTGCTGACAGGATCGGCTTCACCGAGTGGTAAAAGCATGTACAAGAATCCCATACCAATAAAAGCTAAAAACAGGATATCCACTTTGTGCAGACGAAAAGGATACTGAAAGAGACTTTTTTGATAAAAAACAAAGCTTAGCACTGCTGTAAACAGCACCAATTCCTTCAGATACTGAAAAACATTTACAATCAATACAGATCTCGTAGGCATATACACAAGCCCCAAACCCGTTACATAAAAAGGTAAATAGTATAACACAAAAAATATGGCATATTCATATTTTCCCTCCAATACGATCTTTCGCATCACCCAAGTAGTGAGGATGACGGTTAACACAGCGATCAGAAGAAAAACGATCAAGGACATAACGGCTTATTAATACGATGATCCAATAGCAAGCCATCTCTCATTCCTCGAATCACTGATTTGGCCTTTTGGAATCTACCTCGAAGACAAAAATAAGCTATCCAACCAAAATACTTAGTCACATGATAGACAAAAGCCAAAGGAAGCGCAGGAAAGTTTAAATGTCTTCGAAGCAAAAACAATTGGTTTCTCGCATGTAGGTAAAATACTGTTGGGCTGAGTGTCCCTTCTTTACTTTTTTTCTTGGAAGAGGCATTGCCCTCATGATAAATGATGCTATCCTGCGCTAATAATATTTGAAAACCTGCCTTTCGGACTCTTAAAGACCAATCCACATCTTCAAAATATGCAAAAAATGAAGCTTGCAATGTTCCAACTTCACGAATTACTTGGCTAGGTAGTAAGATGCAGCATCCGGTTGCCCAATCCAAAGGAGCAGATGAAAATGGAAAGGATTCCAAAGGTTTTCTATCCCCTAGCGTATTGGAAACTCCCAGCCATTTTTGAAAGTTACCTCCTGCGCTCCAGATTTTTTTAGGATCTTCCATCAGTAGGATCAAGGGTTGTACCATTCCTATGGGTGCGTCATTGTAGGCTTTAGCTACTAAATGTTGAAGAAAATCAGCTTCCACAAGAGTATCGTTATTCAATAGCATGACATAGTCAAAACCTTTTGCAAGTGCGTAATCAATTCCCACATTATTGCCCCCAGTAAAACCTAGGTTTTGTTCATTTTGGAGGAAAATAACCGAGGGAAACTCCTCTTTTAGACGTACACCAGAATTGTCCTCGGATGCATTATCCACAAGTAAAACCTGGAAATTGGAATAATTGAGCTTTGCCAGGGAATCCAAACAGTTCCGTGAATGCTCATAGCCATTCCAATTAAGAATGATGATCGCGACGGAAGATTCGTTGAGCAAAGGCATGTACTAAAGATTGATTACGAGAATAAATAAGGTAGGAATAAACGATAAAAATAATAATTTCCGAAGATAGTAAGGCGTAACAAAGGCCAATACCACCATACTTTGCAGTTAAAAGAGATGCAACAACTATCATGTATGCACACATTAACCATGATGCTTTGAATAACAACTCCTTTTGATTGGCTACAAAAAGAATAACTCCATTAATTATATTTAATGATGCAAGAAAGGGTATAAATGATAAAATTTTAAGATAATTAATAGACTCTTCCAGACGATTTTTGGCCAATAACTCTACAATGAATCCAGCAGAGAAAAACGTCAGTGTAGAAACCATCAATGCCAAGCCTATACCAATAACATAGGTTTTAGACACAAATTTGATAAATGCTTCCTGATCTGCTTGAAACAGCCTTGAAGCATTGGGATAAACTGCCTGTATTATTAATGTTGGCAATAACCTCAGCACCATAGTAATCTTCTCAGCCAAGCTAAACATCCCTAAGGTGGTCTCATTGCCAAAGAAACTCAGAATAATCAAGCCTCCGTTGACAGAAATATGACCCGCAATATTGGATAAAAATAGGTAGACATTATCTCTAAGAGATTCCCATATCGCTTTTACTCTAGGCCAAAAAAAGTGGATATCCATAGCATAGCGCATGTAAAACAATAGAAACACATTTAGTAGCAGAGCTGAGGAACCTAAGATAAAATTCACCCATTTGGCATGTTCTGGCGCTTGTATAAATACCACAATCCCAAATAAGAAAAGCAGCTTGCTAAAAATATTGGTAACGGATATCAACTTCATTTTCTCCATTCCCTGAAAAAACCATAAAGGCAATATTGCCTCTGAGAATAACAATACCGTAGAAAACATGAGGATTTCTTTGTAGTCCTTAAAAAAATTGAACGCATAAGCAGCAATCCATAAGGAGAGAGCTGTAACAGCAGCTAGGGCCAATCGAGTAAACAGTATCTGAGAGGCTATGCTCGATAATTTTTTTGTTTGGTCCTGAAAAATTGCCACTTCTCGTGGGGCACTGATATTGAATCCAAAGCCCACGATAATATTGGTAAAAATGATGACTGATAAAGCCAAGTTCACCAAACCAAACTGATCTACACCAATCGAACGAAGCAATAAAGGCATAGACATGATGGATATCAACATGTTGGATGCTTGAATCATCACCAGAAAAATAAAATTCTGAATGGATTTATTGCGGATATATGACCCTACGGGAAAAGAAGAGAGTTTCTCCAGCATGCTTATTCGTTATCGGGTTCATCCATGCTGCATATGCAATTCATAGATTTTACGCACATAAAGCAAAATGAAGACCAGAAATACGGCAATCAGGCCCCCAAACACAATTCCCTTACTCATTTTCAACTCCGAACGCGGAATCGGATAGCGGGCTTCATCTACCAATTGGATCAAAGGGGAGTTATTCCGGTGATTAACTTTTGCAATCTCAAGATTCTTCACCACTTCTGCATAGATGGCGGAAGTAGCCTGTATATCAATTTGCCTTTTCCTACCCTCCACAGTTCCAGCCTGCATCAGGGGATTAGCATTGGGAACACGGTCAGAGAAAGAGGCATATTGAACCAAGTTATCATCTAATATTTTGCGAACAGAATCCGCCTGAACTTGGAGGATTTGAAGGTTTTCAGCTGTTTTTTTGGTTTTGGTTTCAAAGTAGAAACTATTAACATTTTCAACCAAGCGCTCATTGAATACCTTAGCAAACTTTTCGTCCTTGGAGGAAACATTCACCTGGATAATAGTAAGTTTCCGGTTGGGTTTTTCTACAGATAACTGCCTGTCGCGAATCATCTTGGAAATCACCTTCACCACAGAATCCTGCTGAATAGAAAAAGACTCTCTTGGAATTCGAAAATCCAACTGGGTAAGGTCAACTTTCTTTTTCCACTTGGGTACCAATTCATTGAAGTCAATAAACCGATCAATGAGTAAGTGCTCCTCATCAAAAGGACTGAGTAGCGTCTTACCAAGCATATTATCCGACTTATATAGCTCCATGATGTTATCTCCCTGAAACAGGCCAGAAGAACCCCCTAAGGAACCAAGATTTACCCCAACTAAGGAAGCAAGACCAGACATCTGCCCAAGGCCTGATACATCAGACTCTTCCAAAACAAAGGAGGTACTCGCATGAAAGACAGGTTTTTTGATCATAGAAGCAACAGCTCCTAAAGAAGCTCCAATAATTCCAGCTAAAATCAACAGTTTCCATTGACTGATAAAATAAGCAATCCAAAACTGGAAGCGTAGGATCAATTCCCGAAAGGTAATTTTATCGTCTACAAAATGATTATTGCTCGCCATATCATGGATTGATTTGAGTGACAACCAAGACTAATGTAGCCAAACCTGTGGCGATACCTACCAATTCACCCGGCCTTACAGGTACGCGTGGTCCTTTGGTCGGCACGATAATTTCGGCTCCTGGACGCACCTGTGGATATGCTCGGATACCCAAGAAATTCTTGGTTCGGGCCACTTCACCATTGGCATATACCACATAGGTTCGTTTTCTATTGGCTCTAATATCAAAGCCTCCAGCTCTGTTAATATAATAACTTGCTCCACGATCACTTTGATATCTGACAGTGGCAGGATATACCACATCCCCTCGCATTCGTACCGTTTGCAATTGCTTCGGAATAGACAAAATATCTCCTTCCTCCAAAATCAAATCCACATCCGAATAGGGATTACGCATAATTGCAGCCAAATCAATTGCCACAGCTTCCGTTTGTCTAATTCGGATAGGCGCAATATCCGCTTTGGTTTCTGTAATCGACGTGATGGATTCACGCTTAGATTCCGCTGCTCTACTGCCCTCTGTCAAGTCCACAGGTCTATTGCCCAAATCTCTAAATAGACGATCTATCAATAATTCCTGCGCCTCAGTATTGTTAGGGTCTGCAAGCAAGCGGTCTTGTAAATCCTGTAGATTACGGTTCCTTCGAATTTGCTCGGACTCTGTTTCAAAAAACTCCGTTCGACGGATCAAAGTAGCTCCCTTAGCATAAGCAAAGGGCGTTAAGCCTCCCGCTCTTCTCACCAAATCTGAGATACGCTCTTCAGCTGACTGTACTGCAAAGTATCCCGGTGAATTTACCTGACCTTCTACTTGTACAACCTTATCCAAATTAAAATTAGGCTTTCTTCTGACAATCACCCGATCAAATGGCTTTAACATTTCACCATCAGGAGCTATCGAAAGATTAGGTGAAACTTGAACCTGTATGAGGTCAGCAAAAGTACCTGAGCCAGTTTGCTCTGATCGACGGGCAATTTCTACCGCATTCAAATTTGCAGCTTCTCGTAGACCACCGGCCATCAATATCAATTCTTCCACACTCATGTGCTTGGAGTAGGGATAAGTTCCGGGGGTTTTTACCTCCCCATTGATCTGCACATAAAACTCATCCTGCAAATCATAAACAGAGGAAATTCTGACTACATCCTCTCTTTTCAATTGGATATCGGGAGCAGTTCCAGCCATGACACCTTGCAGGTCTACAGTCAATACTTCTGTACTCAAGTCATCAAATGTCCGCAAAATACTTGCCCTGCCTATAAAAGCATCACCTCTCAGTCCGTCAGCCAAGCTAATCAGTTGCTTCAAGGTCATACCTTCCTGAAGAGCAAAATTACCTTCTCTAAATACAGCACCTTTGATTTGCACCCGGTTTTGGTACCTTGCCAGTATTCTTCCCACTTCATATTCATCACCACCTTTGGCTATGAACATGCTCAGTTGATTCGAAAATATATCAGATACGGCACGCTCTTTTTCTGAAATTCTGCTGACAGCTATTCTGTCTTTATACGCTTCATCTGTAAACCCACCGGCAAACCTCAACACATCCTCAAAAGTCTCTCCATCCTTGATTTCAAAAATCTTTGGTCGCTTAACCTCACCTTTGACCTGGACTCTAGCTAAAAATGGCTCAACCAAGACCACATCCTGATCTTGTAACTGAAAATCAAGGTTTGCTTTGCCATTCACCAAAAACTCATAAATATCAATCCCAGCAACTAGCTTCCCATTCCGCATCACCTTGATATTTCGGAACGTGCCATTTTCGCTGGGGCCACCCGCAGCATATAAGGCATTGAAAACTGAAGAAAATGCGCTGAGGGTGAATGTACCCGGCAACCGCAACTCCCCAACCAAATGAACCTTGATGGTACGGACATTTCCAAGCGTGATTTGTAGAAAAGTATTGGGGTTACTTCCTCGTAAACCCGTATAAAAATTAGCTACCCTATTTCTGATAATACCCGTAGCTTCTTCAATAGATTTTCCCGAAACACTGATAGGGCCTATATTATCCAACAAAACAAAGCCATCCGGATTTACAGTAGCTTCGTAATACTGCTCTGATTGCCCATAAATATCTACGTAAATCATATCTCCTGGACCCAAAATATAGGATTTTGGTGTAGGTAGATTGATATTCGGCTCAAAAGTCAATTTGCGGTTTCGATTGTAAAACAGATCCATTCCGAAAATAGGCGATGAAACCGACTCCGCTGTCAACCCGTCGATATCTTCTTGAAACCTGAATAGACCTTGCGAGATTTCATTAAAATCCATTTGTCTACGTGGGTCTCTTTTGGATGCTGATGCACCTGTTCTCACAGAACCAGCGCCATCTAACTGCTCTAAGCGCTTACGTAATTTATCCAATTCAGCTACTGGTACACCCCGAAGTCTGGCCATTTGAAGTAATTGAGCTTCTGAAAGGCCTGCCTCAGATGCCCTGCGGATAAGTTCCTGCAACTGATCATCTGATAATTCATCCACTTTGATATTAGCAATGTCATTCATGGACTGAGCTTGCAGTGCTTGAGGGGTCAGCAAACTGAAAGCAATCAAAAATAGCAAGGAGAGTAATAATTTATTCAAATGCATGAAAGTATAAATTCTATCGATCCATCAGATGGTTGCTACTTTTTCAGGACAAACCAAAGAAAAAGCGTTTCAGAATCCAGTTTAAAGCCAAATTCCGAAAAAAACCTCTTAAAACAGCCGTAAATATAAAGATAAGCCTGCATACTTGGTCAAAAATGCCTCTTTATCTTGGAAATGTACATGAACCTTTGATTATTCGGTACAATTGCTACAAATCTCTATCTGTGTCCGGTCTGCCAACAACTGTCCTCTGAAAGCCTGATACGGAGCATTCCTCCAAATGGATGCCAAAGAGTTTTCTTTCACAGATCCAAAAACATGTGAAGCATCTTTATCAAAACAACAGGGGACCACGCGACCATCCCAAGTGATGACCGAGCCTTGCCACATTCTCCAACATTTATTTTCGGGTTGTTTTTTTAATTTCCACTTTCCCTTCCCATCAGGTATATATCTGGAATATTCCAAATTGGTGGGAATAAGGGGAGAGCCATCTTCGTAATTATAAATTTGCGTGGACTTTAGCTGCAGCTCGTCCACCTCCAAGTTTTCACACCATTCCTGTAGCGCAGGAATCTGATGTTCATTGACCCCAGTTACCAAAAATTGAAGAATAACATAGGGATAGCGAAGGTTTCGCTCATTTCTGGTTTGAATCAACCGACGGATTCCTTCCTCAACTTTAGCAAGTTTTCCTCCTACACGGTAGTTTTCGTAAATCTCTTGGGTAATCCCATCCACAGAAACAATCAACTGCCGCAACCCTGATTGAAGTGTTTTAGCCACATTGGCCTGCGTCAGGTAGTGGGCATTTGTAGAGGTTGCTGTATAAACCCCGTAGGTATGGGCAATTTCAATTAATTTGGTAAAATGAGGATGCAAAAAAGGCTCGCCCTGAAAATACAGATGGAGGTAATGCAGATGTTGATGATTTTCTTGAATGATTTTTTCAAACAAGCCAATAGCTATCATTCCTGTGGGACGGGTAAAACTCCTCAAGCCACTTGGACATTCCGGGCAGCGGAGATTACAACTTGTCGTTGGCTCAATGGATAAGGTTGCGGGTCTTCCCCACATGATAGGTCTCTGAAGCAATCGAGAAACTTGAAAAGAAAGATAGAGTTGAATAAGATTCCATATTTTGGAAAAGCTTAAATGCTGCCAATAGCCCAACCATTGAATTCTTTTCTTTGACAATTGCATACTACTCCGGGATAAGCACTTGATCTATTCCATGGATAACTCCATTTTGAGCCAAAATATTGCGCTTGTTGGGAATAAGTAAAGCTCCATTGATCCTGTTCTCTGCTAAGTTAACCAAGACTGATTCCCCTTCCAATAAGGTTAGAATATTGGATGCTTCCCGTAGGTCGGGTGTAAAAATGCGCTCATCTATCACATGATACAACAAAACCGAAGTGAGTGTCTCTAAGGGAATATCTTCCACTGTTGACAGGTTTAGCTCTTCCAATAAGGCCTCAAATGCTTCATCCGTTGGAGCAAAAACAGTCAAATTATCCTCAAATCTTCCCTGGAAAGCTTCCAAAAGTCCTGCATGAAGAATTGCTCTTCGAAGTAAGGTAAACTCGGGATTAGCGGCTGTTGCGCTTGAATCTAAAACTTCCGCAATATTTTGTAAAGGCCTTGTAATCACCTGATCTATTTCATGGATAATTCCATTGTCCGCAGTCAAATTGGTACGGACTATACGACTGGTACCGTTCAAGAAAAAGTTTCCGTTAGGCGCTTGGCTAAAATAGAGAGGTGTATCCGTCAGGGTATTCCGCTGTCCCCGCTGGAAAGCAGAAGATTGCAAAAGACCTGGTATTACATGATATCCTATAATGGATTGCAACTGTGGAGAACTTAGGAACTCTTCAATAGTGATATTATTGGCCGCCAAGTAGGCGTTAATAGCCGTATTGGTAGGCACCATGACGGTAAATGGTCCACCTTGTACGAGCTGATCTTCCAACCCTGCCGCTACCACTGCCGCAATAAATGCCGTGTAGCCATTATCCTGCGCCACATCTAAGAGCGTATTGGTGGGAGGGATCATCATCCGGTCGATCACATGCATCACGCCATTTCTCGCATCAATATTGGTTGAGGTAACTTGGTATTCCCCATTCAAAATCACAGCGGAACCCTCCACACGGATATTCAATGTAAATCCTGGGAGAAGTGTCTCCCTAGAACCCGTATTCAGTTGGGCTCTTAAATTCCTCCCGGGTATCAAATGATACAATAACACTGCTTGCAGAAAATCTACAGGAACCATGTTAATGGATGGTACACCCAATTCCTGCAAAGTCTGCTGCATGGCCGCATTATCAGGAGCAAATAAGGTAATCGGACCAACAGCTCGCAAAGCTGAATCAAGGCCTGCACGAATTACAGCTGTCCGCAACAATGAAAATTCGGGATCAACTTCGATGATTTCCCAAAGTGAGCCTTCCTGACTTGGCGGTAGGTCTTCATTATAGCATGAAAAAAGCATACTAATAACCAAGAAAAGTCCCGTTAAACGAATAATGGCAGCGGAAAAACGCATGAACATGATCTATTACCCAATGGTTGAAGGTAACAAATCTCGTGAGAAAATTGTACACTCCTAAACTTATTGCTGATTTATCATCGTTAAAGTGTAGATTTGAAGGCAAAAACCACAAAAACATGAGAAAAACTTGGATTTGGGCATTGTTTTTTTTCTTACTCTTTTCCTGTAGGCAAGGACAGAAATCCTGTGAACTTGATCCAGAAATTTTGGCTGTCAAGCCTTCTATCACAATAGAGCGCTTGGAAGATGCCTTTTTTCAGGCAACAGATGAAGCCGAAATGCTATACCTTTTGGAAGATCATCCTTTATTTGCCGAAAAATATTTATTAGCCAATACTTACGATTCCAAAGAAGAGTTAGCTGCCGAATTATGGATGATTCATCAGGATTCCTTGATGATGGAATTGTTTGAGGAAGTGCAACAGGAGTTTGGAGACATTCAGGAATTGGAAAGGGAATTGGAAAATGCATTTGCATACATCAGTTACTATTTCCCCGAATTCAAAATACCAAAAGTGTACACCTTTGTAAGTGGTTTTAGCTCGGATTTAGTAGTTACAGATGACCTTTTGGTTATTGGTTTGGATTATTATTTACCTTTTACCCACAGATTCCAACCACCTGATTTGCCCCAATATATCAGTAAACGCTATCAAAAAGAATACATCCTTCCAAACATTGTCACAGCGATTTCTTCCTTTTTCAACGAGACAGATATGAGTCAAAACTCCCTTTTGGCCGAAATGATTTTTTATGGAAAGGCCTACCATTTTACCAAAAGTGTGTTGCCTTGTACATCAGATGATTACATCATTGGCTACACAGCAGAGGAAGTTGCAGCTTGCTGGGCAAATGAGGAGTTTATTTGGGCACATTTTGTAGAGAATGATTTATTCTTTGAAACCAATCCCTTTGAAATCAGGAAATATACAGGAGAGGCCCCTTTCACGGATGAAATCAGCCCCGATGCACCTGGAAGAATCGGACGTTGGCTTGGGTGGAATATCGTAGACGATTACCGCTTCAACAATAAGTTATCCTTACCTGACCTCATGCGTGAATCTGACAAGAACAAGATTTTCAGGCAGTCCGGATATAAGCCTCGTCGTTGATAGCAGCTGGGAACTGTTGCGGGTCCAAGACATGCAGGACCTTCGCCACTGCGACATCCGAATTAAAATAGGACTCAGCCAACTGCCGGGCATTTCTTTGCATATCCTTGAGCAAAGTAGGATTTTGGGCTAATTCTTCCAGTTGTTGGATAGTCTTGTTCACATTGGAGGTATCGTGGTACAAACCTAATTTCTGACTTTTGACCAACTCCCATACCCATCCCTTTTGATTGATCAAGATAGCTTTACCCATGGCCAAGGCGTCAAAAAATTTGTTGGGACTATTGGTTTTGAATACTGGTAATCGCTCAAACGAAATAAATGCCATATCCGCACAGGTCATCAGTTCCTGCACCTGTAGCTTGGAACCAAAGGAGAAGAAACGAACATTTGTCAAGTTATGATTGATAGCTTGTTGTTTGAGAGAATTTAACTCGGAACCTTCACCCATAATCAGAAATTGATACGGCTTACGGGAGGCTAATTCCACTAACTCATGTAAAGCATTTACTTTACCAATGGCCCCTGCATAGATGATGGTCAATCGATCCTGCAATTCAAACTTTTGAAGAATCTCAGGAGCTTTAGGGGCTATCTGAAAAATGGATAAATCTGCAAAATTGGGGATAATCGAAACTTCAGCTGTTGGTACTTTGCTTCGGATAGCATTGGCTATTCCTGGAGACAGCGCTACAATCTTCAGTGCCTGCCTGTAAATTTTTTTCTCCAAGGCCCACAGGTACCTTTTCAAAAGGGCATTTTTGATAACACCCACTTGAATAGGCGCATCCGGCCAAAGATCTCTTACTTCAAAGATGTAGGGGATAGCTAATTTCTGTTTGGCCCATAAACCAATCAAGCCAGTCGTCAGCGGAGTAGAGGTGACATACAAATAGTCCGGACGAGGAAGCTTGGAGATCAACTTTTTGGCTTGACGAACAAACCCTAAAAACGCCCAAACTCGCTTAAAGAAGCCCATTTTTTGAGAATACTCCACTGGGAGGTAATGTACCTTGATCCCATCTATGATTTTAAAATCATAAAAATCTTCCGCGTGAGTGGTGATCATTTCCACATCCAAACCATGCTGCACCATACCTTTGGCAAGATGGTAGGAGCGAGTAGCCCCACCTTGTTTGGGCGTAACAAAATATTGGTGAATGTAGAAAATACGCATAATTAGCTGTGTTTTTCAAGCCATGAAAGGAGCAGAAATAAATTCCAAACCTGCAAAAACTTACTGGACTCTATTCGCTCCGGTGCTTGCACAAACCTACGAATTTGTTCAGGAAAATGTGCTTCCCAAGGTGGTGCCAGTCTTGATATTTCAGAAAAAACCCAATTTCTAAACTCCTTCTCCTGCAACCATTCCTGCAAAGGAAGTCCAAAGCCCAGTTTTTTCCGCCTAGCAATCCCCCCCAGGCCTCGCTTGATCAAGGCTTCTTTTAGCCACTGCTTTCCCAACAGCTTCAAATGCTCTTCTTCAGTCATCCCTTGGCTCATGGCAATCAGTTCTTGGGAAAGATAAGGTGCTCTCCCTTCGATGCCGTGGGCCATGCAGGCATTATCATGAATTTTTAAAATATCATTCACCAGATAAACTGTTCGGTCCCACTCCAAGGCTGCCTTATATGGGCTTTTATTTTGGGGATAAAAGCCCAATAAGCTCTCCTCAAAATCAGCTGTTGGATTTTCCAAAGCTGCCATTCGCAGGAAGGTTTTGGAAGCATTTGAGTCAACAGCTGAAAGAAATTTGTGTACAGAACGAATGCCACCCAAAAGGGGTAGTGCCCATTTTAACGAGCTATACAAAGATGGATTTCTTAGATATTTTGCATACGCAGCATGCCGATTGTAACCACCAAATAATTCATCCGCTCCAGCTCCGGATATAAGCACCTGAACTTCCTCCTTGGCTTCCTTGGCAATCATCCAAGTCAAGAAACTTGCACTATCCCCAATTGGCATATCTAAATCCTTGATATAGTCATCCCAAAATTCCTGAACCTTGGATAATGAAATAGCAACTGGATGATGAAGACTGGGATACAGACCTTGCAACTTATCAACAAATCGGGGGTCGGTATATTTACGTTGGTATCGTACCTCAAAAGTTGCTGTAAATGTTGGCATGGGCTGCATGGTCTCCTCATACCAAAGTGCATAAAGTAAGGTTGAGTCCACTCCACCACTGAAAACCATTCCCACGGCTCGCTCGGTATGAAAATTATGCAGAATGGCATCTTTTAATAGTTCTTCAAAATTTTCCTGAGTTCGCTTACCTTCAAAAGTGGGTAGAGGAATTGTACCGATTGAATGATATTTCCATCAAAATCCAATACCAATCCATGACCAGGCAAGAGCTGAGTAATTCCCTCAAAAAAACCCTGATCTGGAAGGGTATGCCTTATGGTAAAAAATGCCTCCAATTGATCGCGTGCGATTGCAGGTCGATTGGTGAGTGCAGCTAAAACCCCTCTTTGCTCAGAGGAAAAGATCCATTCCTGACCTTCATTCCAATAATACAGTGGCTTTTCACCTGAAATATCCCGTAAGATAATCACATGATTGGAGCGAAAATCAATAAAAGCGAGAGCAAACATCCCTTTACAGGCCTTCAGTCCATCTACTCCTTTATAAGTTAACCAATAGAGTAGCACTTCTGTATCAGAGTTGGTTTTAAATCGATAGCCTGCTTCCAATAACAGATTTCTCAGGTCTTGGTAATTGTACAAAGCCCCATTCCAAACCAACACTTGCTGTCGGTCTTCCGACCAAAAAGGCTGATTGGAAGCATCGCTCATATCCAAAATTTTCAGGCGATTTCCTGCAAAAGCTAGTTGTTGCTCATGCACATGGAATGCTGAATGATCAGGACCACGATGGGCAGTAGCCCACATCATGTGTTGAATGCCTTCTCTTAGATTGTTTTTTCGAATGAGCAAATTAATCCCACACATCTCAACCCTTGTTTTCTGGGTTTTCTAACATTTTGGGCTGTACATTTTTCTCAAAATGCCTACAAAAATGGGTGATCTTGCACTCCTCACATTTTGGTCTTCGGGCTAGACAAACATACCGCCCATGCAAAATCAGCCAATGATGCGCTACATGAATGTGCTGCTTAGGAATAAATTTCACCAACTGTTTTTCTACCTCAAGTGGTGTTTTGGATTTTTGCGGCACCAAGCCCAAACGCTTGGATACACGGAATACATGGGTATCCACAGCCATATTGGGTTGATTCCACACCACGGAGGTTATCACATTGGCTGTCTTTCTACCTACACCAGGTAGCTTGATCAACTCCTCCACGGTAGAAGGAACCTCCGAATTAAAATCCTCCACGAGCATTTTCCCTAATCCAAGTAAATGTTTAGTCTTATTATTCGGATACGAAACGGAACGGATATAAGGAAAGAGCTCATCAAAATTAGACGCTGCCAAATGTTCCGGTGTAGGAAAAGCAGGAAAGAGTTTTCTGGTAACGATATTCACCCGCTTATCAGTACATTGTGCACTCAAGACGACTGCTACCAATAGCTGAAATGGATCATCATACTCCAATTCTGTTTCTGCAACAGGCATATTTTCAGAAAAATAATTGATAAAAGCGGCGTATCGTTCTTTCTTTAGCATGGGCTACTCAGTTAATTTGGAAAGCAAATTATCAATTTAATAACAAGTTTTTCTTAGCAACGTTTGTAAATTGTAGCTTTTAAATTCATTCATCATGAAAAAACTCTTTACTCGATCCCTCTTCGTTGGCTTTTTGATTGCATTTGTCTTCAGTAGTTGTCAACAAGATTCTGAACCAGCACTTGATCCATCCGTAGCGATCGAACTATCAGACCTAGCTTATGGGATGGCTGAACGTCAAAAGATGGATGTGTATTTGCCCGCAAACCGGTCGCAGAAACGAACCAAAGTACTGATTTGGATACATGGTGGGGCGTGGATTGATGGAGACAAAGCAGAGTTTAGAGACTTCAAACCTTTATTTGAATCAGTACAAGAAGATTATGCCTACATTGCCATCAATTACAGACTTTTCAATTTATTGGGAAATGTTAATCGATTTCCGGCCCAGGAAGAAGATGTAAAGGCCGCTATCAATTTTATCAAATCCAAATTGAGGGAATGGAATCTGTCGGATAAAGTAGTCTTGGCAGGTGCCAGTGCCGGGGGTCATTTGGCTTTGCTGCATAGCTACAAAAATGACCAAAATTTTGTAGACGTCTGCGTAGCACTATTTCCACCGACCGATTTGATCATGCTAGCTCAGACCAATGCTTTTGCTGGGATATTATTTAATAGCATGATTGGAGACATTAATACCGAACAGCAATTATACATTAATAGCTCCCCACTTAATTTTATTACCAACAATTCAGTGCCAACTGCTTTTTTCCATGGCACTGCTGATACGGTTGTCCCTGTTTCCCAAAGTCAGGAATTGGAGCGAGTGCTCGGTGAAAATAATGTACCCAAACTTGTACAATACTTTGAGGGAAAAGGTCACGGGTTTAGTGAAGAAACATATCTTGATCTCTTAAATGATGCTGAAGCGTTTATAAGACAATACATACCATGAGTGAAATTTTAATTATTTTCATCGTTTATCTTTCATTGACCATATACTCGATTGGTCATTTATTGATTCGCCTTAGACGTTGTGAATTAAAAAAACAAGAATTTTTTTGGTTTTGGATAATCCTAGCATTTCCAATTCTGGGCTCTTTGGCTTACTTCACACGAACAAACAAACCTCGGTCTAGACAATATAAATACATGAAAGAGAGAAGGCGATTTCTATAATTGGAAAAGCTTTTCACCACAAAAAAAGGCTAGCCTTTGATTTAGGCTAACCTTTGATAAAAGGAGACTTTGCTCCTTACCAATGTTTAAATTTTTTAAACTTTTTCAAGTCCGGTAGATTTGGCTTTCTTAAGAATGCTCTTTACTACACTTTCCGAAGGACTGATCATTGCTTGATCCAGGTGTTGCATTGTGCTCAGCAATTCCAAATACTCTTCCATCAGTAACTCATCCCTGTGTAAGGCCTGCACTAGCAATTCTGTTTCTCCCTCGCTCATTTCCTGATAGATGTATCGTACCAGGTCATTTGGGGTAAAAGGTTTTATCATAGGCAACATTTAATTGTTTCATCATTTTCCTCAAGTTCATCAAGGCATAGCGCATTCTGCCCAATGCAGTATTGATGCTGACGCCTGTTTGCTCGGCAATCTCTTGAAAACTCATGTCCATGTAATGTCTCATGATAAGCACCTCTTTCTGTGTTTCAGGTAACTCATCAATGAGTCTACGGACCAATTGGGTCGTATCCTCTTGGATACGGATTTCCTCAATGGTCCGTTCGGCAAACTCCATGGTGTTGAAAACATTACTGCCATCCTCCATCAAAATGGTAGGGTAGCGTTTACGTTTTCGGAAATGATCAATGGCTAGATTATGTGCAATCCGCATCAACCATGGCTGAAATTTTCCCTCCTCGTTGTAACCATCTGCATTTAAGGTTTGAACAACCTTTACAAATACATCCTGTAGTAAATCTTCTGCAATCGCCTGATCTTTGACAATCAGGTAAATTGTGGTATAAACTCTAGACTTATACTTGTCTACTAATTTCTCAAATGCGTGTTCAGAACCGCTTCTATACTGTCTGATTAGTTCAGAGTCTTTGGGACTAATCCTCTTATTCATATTTAATGACTGTTAAATAACGTAGAGGTTTATGCCATAGTATATTGTTTGTGTGAAAGATGAAAAGATTAAAACCAAATGTATCGAATCCCTTGCCTACGTGCAATAGTTCAGCAATTTTTTTATTAATTTCGTAGATAAATAAAACTATTCAATGGAACTAAGCGGAAAAATCATTCAAATTATGCCCTTACAGAGCGGCAATGGGAAAAATGGAGTTTGGAAAAAACAAGACTACATTCTGGAAACCAATGCACAATACCCTAAAAAAGTGTGTGTAACTGTATGGGGAGATAATATTGATTCGTTTTCTTTACAAAATGGTGAGCAAGTGACTATTGCTATTGATGTAGAAAGTAGAGAGTATAATGGTAAGTGGTACACCGATGTGAAAGCATGGAAAGTACAAAAGGGATCTGCTCAACAACAGGCCGTGGATGCTCCAAAAAGCAGTGGTCCTGACGTGACATCTTTCTCGGATGATAGTGCAGACGACGTGTTACCTTTTTAAATATGTTTAACTACCCTAGCTAACTAAAATTATAGCTTTTTCAAGGTATATTAAAAACTCAGAAAAATCCACTATAATACTGAGGAGAGTTTTTGAGGATTAAGGTTGGAGGCTTTGACCAAACTTAAAACCCAAATATCCACCTCCAATCATAAGGAGTAGGGTAATGCCTCCAAGCAATAATAATACGCTTAGGGGCATTTCCCAATCTTCTGATCCTATTTTGAATTTTATGTTCTTTTTTAAATCCATACGTTCGATTTCACAAAGGTAATAGATTTCATAAAAAAAGCGGACCTCCGAAGAGATCCGCCCCACCAATCAATCTAGTAAACTTTCTTTACAATCTTATCTTCCTAACGAGGCCTTCCAGCCTTTGGTTTCAATTTCTTCAGCCGAATCCTCAACTTTTTTCTTAAGGCCTGCTTTAAACTCATCCATTCTTTTGCCAACTTCCTGATCATAAGCACCTACAATAGAAGCTGCCAAAATTCCTGCATTCTTGGCTCCATTCAATGCTACTGTAGCTACAGGTATTCCTGCAGGCATTTGTAAAATGGACAAAATACTGTCCCAGCCATCGATGGAATTGGAGGACTTGACGGGAACACCTATTACCGGTAGGGAGGTCATCGATGCCACCATGCCCGGTAAATGAGCAGCTCCACCGGCACCAGCTATGATTACTTTCAAACCCCTTTCACGAGCTGTATTGGCATACGTTACCATACGTTCAGGAGTTCTGTGTGCAGATACCACCGTGAATTCAAAGGGAACACCCAATTCTTCTAAAAATGCTGCGGCTTCGGCCATTACCGGCAAGTCTGACTGACTGCCCATGATGATTCCAACTTGAGGGTTCATGCTTCTATAGATTTTATTTTGATAAGATTTTTAATTGCCAATGCACGTGATTTGAGTAGATTCACTTCTTCATCCAAAATGGTCACATGACCCATTTTGCGAAATGGTTTGGTGGTTTTTTTACCATAAAGATGTACATAGACACCTTTTTCGGCCATCGCTTCATCCAGTCCCTCTACCAGCACCTCTCCGAAATAACCCTCTTCCCCCAATAAATTAACCATGGCTGCTGGCGTGCGTAACTCAGGATTACCTAATGGCATATTCATAACCGCACGCATATGCTGTTCAAACTGTGAGGTGTAATTTGCTTCTATCGTATGATGCCCACTGTTATGGGGTCGGGGGGCAATTTCATTCACTAAAACTTCTCCATCTTTTGTGACAAAGAGCTCAACGGCAAGAATACCGACCAAGCCCAAGGCCTCTATCACCTGAATGGCCACTTCTTTGGACTTTTGGGCGATTGTATCTGAAATGGAAGCTGGTGCAAAAAGAAATTCAACCAAATTAGCAGTAGGATGGAAGGCGCATTCCACCGGTGGGTAAGCTACCAATTCACCACGCTCATTTCTCGCTACGATGACTGCCAATTCCTGTTCAAAAGGGATTAATTTTTCTAATAAACTTGGGGCTTCAAAAGCCTTATCCAAGTCTTCTTTGGAACGTAAAATCTTTACTCCTCGACCATCGTAGCCCTCTTTCCCAAGCTTATTGACAGCCGGTAAAAAATCTGCATGTGCAATCACCTGTTCTTTGGAGTCCGTCAGGACAAAATCAGCGGTTGGAATGCCTTTGGATCGGTAAAATGACTTTTGAACACGCTTATCCTGAATCAATCGAATCAAATCTGGTTGAGGGTAGACTTTTTTACCTTCGGCAGCGAGTTTTTCCAAGGCCTCTGTATTGACATGCTCGATTTCAATGGTGATTACATCACAGTCTTTTCCAAATGCATAGACAGTATCAAAGTCTTTTAAATTTCCTTGGACAAACTTCTGGCAAATGCTTTTACAAGGCGCATGTTCATCAGGGTCCAAGATATGTACATCAATATTGTAAGAAATGGCAGATTGGATCACCATGCGTCCCAATTGACCTCCACCAAGGATTCCTAAGGTCTGCTGCTGATAGTTTTGCTGATTCATGGACAGGTTTGAAAGCCCAAAAATACAATAAATTTCCGGTAGAGCAGAGACTTGATTTTATCAAATACGTCTTCCTCGTATCACTTGGACCAAAATAGATATAACGGCAAGTACTAACAATACGTGAATAAGACCACCTAGACTGTAAACAAAAAAACCAAAGATCCAACCTATGATTAAAACAACTGCGAGCAAATACAATAAAGAGTTCATAAGTTAAGTGATTTAGTAAATAATTTGATTTTCAATTAGTTAAGAGCAATCATCATGCCACCTTTCAAACAGAAAAAGTCAAGTTTGGCTAGATTAATGAAAACGATTGGATATATTCCTAGAAAGACAATGAATTACAACTCACCTCTCACGCCTCTTTTGTAGATTGATTTAATTTGATCCCCATCAGCTGCATCAATTTTTGTGCATTGAAGGATGGGCAAGGTCCCGATTTGATTTTGTAATCAAATTGAATCCTGTCTTCCTGAATGTCACTATGAAAACTGTAATTCTTAAGATAAGAAAGTTCATTTTCCAAGCTACTCAATTCAATATCATGTGTTGAGATAATTCCTCTGGCATTCGTTGCGGCAAGTTGCTTGATCAATGCTTCCGATCCCATGATTCTATCGGTAGTATTGGTACCTTTTAGGATTTCATCCATCAAGAAAAACATAGCGATTCCTTCCTCACTTTCTTGAAGAATTTTCTTGATTCGTGCCAATTCCGCATAAAATGAACTCACACTTTCTCCCAAATTATCAGCATTACGCATGCTGGTAAATAACACAAACGGAAAGCTTTCAAAGCGTTCGGCAAACACAGGAAGACCTTGATTGGCCAGGACAATATTGATTCCCAACGTACGCATAAAGGTAGTTTTACCGGACATATTTGAGCCCGTAAGTAAAATAGTCTGGGTGCTAAAGTCCAAAGTAAAATCATTGCTTACCGCAACCTCAGGTTTTAGCAGTGGATGACTGATGCTTGTTGCTTGGAAAGTTGGATGCTCAGACCACTCAGGGTAGCAAGTTAGTTGCTCTTCTTCCGTAAAAGAAGCATAAGAGACCAATACTTGCCACACATCTAGGGTATCTTTCAGTCCTCCCAAACTATCAGCATATACTTTTTTCCAGCTGTAAAGTTGGCGAAGCAGCATAAAGTCCAACCAAAAGAAAGCATTGAGCACAATATACATGAGATTAAATCGGTTTTGGATTAAAAAAGTAAGCTGCTCCAAAGAGCTGAGTCCTTTAGAAACCGAAAACCTCTGAACTCTGAAAGCTTCCGAAATTTTACCTAAATACGGGTCTTGAAAGTCTTGTGCTTGTATGTGCTCTGACCATAAGCGATACATTTTGGTCTGAGAAAATGTTGGTAAGATTCCAGCTACATCCTTCAGATAAGTATGGGAAACTGCCATCATACCCACTCCAACCAGTAGCCATACACCCAACAATGCCGCAGGGAAAATCCCAAAAAGTGCTCCTATTATTAAGGATAGGCCGAGAACAGGACCAATTATCATAGGAACCCAATAACCTACTTTCCACTGTTCTGCTTGCTTAAGCCATGTTTCAAATACCTTAAAATCACGGGAATCCTTTGCATGTGCTTTTCCCAAACCTTCAAAGAGCTGCAAAAAGGAGGTTTGCTTACTCAATTCCTGAATGGCTGTTTGAAACACTAAAGAAACCTCATCTTTTTGAGACATTTTCAAGCGCCTGGCCAATAAGGTTCTTGCAGAAGCCGTAACCGTATGGTTGAGCAACTGAAAAAGCGAATGTTGACCAAATATATCGAGATCATTAGCAAATGGATGCTCCTTATCGACAAACTCCTCTCCTGAATCCAACATCCCTAAATTTCTGGCAGCACGCAGCTGCTTTTCCTCCTGCATGCGAATAAGTGCCTGAATCAAGCGTTGAAAGTCCTGCTCCTGATTAAACAATTTGATGAGGTAGACAAAAGCAGCAATACTTGCCAGTAAGGCCAAAAAAAACAAGGAATGTTCAGCAAATGATAAGACCAAAAAAACACCCAAAAGCAAAAATAAGATTAGCCTTAATATGGCTAAAACAGCTACTTTTTGCTTGCTTTTTTTCTTGAGTTGAAGTAATTCAGAGGTTTCAAAAGAGGAGATCATAGCACAAAGATACAAATCAAAGAATGAAGCAAGTAAAATTTTATGCAACATTGTTGCGTTTAAATTTTGTTAAAGCTATCTTTGAACTATCTCATTCATATAACGTTCTCTTCATCTGAATGATGGTGGTTGACAAGAAGACTCCGTATATTGCGGAGTCTTTATTCATTAAAAAGAAAATGATGAGAAAATTATTAATGGCAGCAATTGCATCTTTCCTTTTGGTGGGAGCAACAATTGCTCAGGATCCTGACATGTGGGCGTTATTTTCAAAAACCCGTTTTGTGGAAAAACTTAATCGGGAGTTTGGCATGTACTTCCTGTATCCACGATTCCCGGATGAGTTAAAAGAAATTGAAGGAAAAACAGTTACAGTATCGGGTTTTTACATTCCATTGGATATGAATAACTCCAATATTGCCATCGTATCTAAATTCCCAATGGCTGAGTGTTTCTTCTGTGGTGGGGCAGGTCCTGAGAGCATTGTAGTCGGTTACTTAAAAAACAAGCCAAACAAGCGTTTCAAGACAGATGAAATTGTCAAAATACGAGGAAAGTTAAAGCTTAACGAAGACGATATCGAGGAACTCAATTTTATCTTGATAGATGCTGAATTTGTAAATTGATATGAAGTCCAAGAAAAAAAAACCTCTGAAAAATGAGGAACAAAAAACCTCTATTGAGGAGGAAAATACCTTTGACTTTGGGGGTTTACCTTCTGACATACCATTGACCAAAAATATTGGATGTGCGTCAAACGCAAGGCCTAAGAAACAAGAGAAAAAATGGAAAGAAGCTGAATAAAAAAAGGGAGCAAATTGCTCCCTTTTTTTATTTTTTCCCTTCTGGGTAATAATGGTTGACATCTCTTTGTGGGAAAGGGATCTCAATACTATGTGCTTCAAAAGCTTCTTTGATAGCTTCCATATTATCCCAAAATACAGGCCACAAATCTGCTGCATCTGCCCAACAACGAATCACCAAATCCAAGGAACTATCGCCAAAATTAGAAAAATAAACGACAGGTGCTGGATCTTCATGAATACGCTCATCCTTCTTCAATACGTTCAAAATCACCTCTCGCGTTTTTTTCAAATCCGTACCATAAGCAACACCAACTTTCATTTCTACCCTTCTTGTTGGCTTTTGTGAAAGGTTGATTATGCTGTTATTAGCAAGTGCACCATTAGGAACTGTAACTACTCGGTTATCAAAATTTCGGATTTTGGTATACAAAATATCAATGCTTTCCACAGCTCCCAAGTGCCCTTGAGCTTCTATGGTATCCCCAACCCTAAAGGGTTTGAATACAAGAATCAAGACTCCACCAGCAAAATTAGAAAGAGAGCCTTGTAAGGCTAAACCAACTGCCAAACCTGCTGCACCAAGAATAGCAACAAATGATGTCATTTGCATACCCAAGGTTGTAGCTACACTTATTAGTAAAACTACCCATAAAACAGCCGATAAAAAGCTTTTGAAAAACGTAGCTAAAGAAGCGTCTATTTCATATTTATCCAAGGCATTGGATAATAGCTTAATAACAAACTTGATAACTTGTCTACCGATAATTAGTAGAATAAGAGCTTTAAATAAAACCGGACCTAAATCAAAGGCCATTTGAATAGCTTTATCTTTCCAGATGTTGATTTCCTGTAAATCTAAAGTTGTTTCCATAAGAGTTTATAAAATTTATTGATTGAATAATTCAGACAGCAGTCGGGATAATCACTCTCCAGCGAAAAGCCCAATGCCAGGTAAGCACATAATTTGATATCCCAGATAATTGCAAAATCCGTTCCCAATCGGGTTTTTTAAAAGATCTTTTTACAGATAACGGTCCGTCATTTTTTACCATGGGTGATTTAGAAAACCACTGGGTAAGTAAAGAAATACTATGAAAAGCAAGTGGATGACGATGCAGATCATTAATGACAATACCAACTTTTGCTTTCTTTTTACAAGCCTTAAAAATAGAAATTAGTTCCTCGTCAGTAAAATGATGGGTAAACAGAGTGCAAGTAATGATATCAACATGATCCTCTGAAAAGTTCTGGTCAAAGACATTCATTACCTGAAAATCAACAGCATGAAGATCTTTGAGGTTTTCTCGAGCAAATGCAATGGTATGGGGATTGGCATCGATTCCTACAAATGAGCAATTCCATTGATTTCGTGCAGACCAATTATGCATCACACGAATCATATCTCCACCTCCGCAACCCAAATCGGCAATAGAATAATGCGGTTTGGATACCTGTTTCATCAATTTTTCCAAGCCAGAAGTACTGACATAGTTGCCTCCCAACAGTCTATTGATTACCCGAAGTTCATGAAGCGTTTGATCCAATACTTCTCCACCAACCTCGAGGTCATCCATGATTTCTTTTTCGGTACTTCTATACTTGAAATCATGTTTCATTTTTCCAGCAATAAGGTTTCTAAGGTCAATCCAGGTCCAAAACCCATAGCTAAAATATCACCTTCGGATTTTTCATCCAGCAACCATTTGTTCAAAACAAACAAAATGGTTGTAGAGGACATATTTCCAAATTCTTTCAAAACTTCATGTGAAAACTGATCCTGTGAAGCATCAATCCCAAAAGCCTCCTCAACTTTTTGCAGAATTTGTTTGCCGCCTGGGTGAATAGCAAAATTTCTGATAGAAGATAGCTTAAAGGTGTTTTCCAAGTAGGCATTGATTTCTTGTAATCCTTTGCTTAATAGTTCTGGAACATATTTGCTTAAACGCATCTCAAACCCAACATCTCCAATTGACCAAGCCATATCAGAGGCCCCCTCTGGGAATAATTTGGAATCAAAACCCTTAATTTTCAAACCTATGTCAGATTTTGCCACCAAGGCTGCCGCTGCACCATCTGCGAAGATCGCATTGGCCAATAGATTATCTTCCGTAAACTCCCGCTGAAAATGGATGGTACACAGTTCCACAGATACAATCAACACTTTGGCATCTGAACAGGCATCACACAAACGGTCAGCTAGTCTCAGAGCATTAAATGCTGCATAACAACCCATAAAATGGATAGCATATCGCTCTACTGATGAATTGAGTCCCAACTCTCGGATAATATCAATTTCCAAACCCGGCGCATACATTCCTGTACAGGAAACTAGGATCAAATGCGTGATTTCGTTTGGATAAGTTTCTCCTTCAATCAGGCATTCTGCGACAGCTTTCTTAGCCAAAGGAAGTGCTTCTTGACGAAAAACCTCCATTCTGGCTTTTGTACTTGGAAATGGAGTCAAAGATTCATTCGAAGGAAAAAAGGTAAATTTCTGTGGATCTGAATAGTTAAAATCCTCCAAAACGCTGTGTCTTTTCTCTATTCCGGATTGCCTGTATACAAATTGAAGTTTACGCGCATCCGGGCCATCCAACCCGTGAGCTATTTTCATAAAATCGGCTATCGTCATTTGAGGGATTCCTGCGCCCGGATTCGCCGTACCTATGCTCACTATGCTATTATTCATTCAAAATCGTTTTTTATCACTATCTTCGACAACTCAGTTAAAACAAGAGCATCGGACAAAAGTTAAGAATAAAAATAGATTTATGTTCACTTTAGCAAGCTGGAAACATCTCCGCATCCCTTTTTCTTTCTACTTAATGCCTGTGTTTTTTTTCGCCTTGGCTCTTACCCCAAACCATAATCCAGAGCGATTACTACTGGTATTCATTGGCTTGCACTTGTTTTTATATCCTGCAAGCAATGGGTATAACTCCTATTTTGACAAAGATGAAAAAAGTATCGGAGGTCTGAGAAATCCTCCAAAAGTTAGCAAAGGACTATACTTTTTATCCATACTCTTTACCGCTCTAGCCATTGGATTTGGGGCGACGATCAATTGGCAGTTTGCTAGTATGCTGTTAGTCTATAGTCTAGTGTCCATGGCATATTCCCATCCTTCTATCCGTTTGAAAAAGTATGCCTACGGAAGCTGGATCATTGCAGGATTCTTTCAAGGCTGTTTTACCTTTTGTATGGCTTATGCTGGTTTAAGTGATTTTGGTTGGGATATTTTTACCAAAAGCCATGTTTTAATTCCGGGATTGTTGACCTCAGTGATGCTTTGGGGCTCCTATCCACTTACCCAAATCTATCAGCATGAAGAGGATGCCAATAGAGGAGACCAAACCCTGAGTTTAAAATTGGGTATTCATGGGACCTTTACTTTTTCTGCCATTTGGTTTTTAATAGCTGGGGCAGCCTTTGGATGGTATTTTTTGGACAGAAATCAAAATCAGGCATTCTTTGTTTTCCTAGGGGCTTTGGCTCCAGTAATGCTTTATTTCTTGGTTTGGTTTATGTTTGCCAGAAAAGCTCCAGAAAAATACGTAAACTACGATTGGGCCATGTGGATGAATAGAGTATCAGGCATTGCTTTAAACGCCTTCTTCATTTGGTACTTTTTGGAAAACACCCAAATCATGCAAGTATTCTATTGATCAAAAAGGTACACCGTGCGTTTGCTTGACAATTTGATTGCCTAAAAACCTGGAGTTCTTTATAAGACCAACCGCAAATGAAGAAACCCATCTAGCGCCAAATAACTTCTGAACAGTTCTACCCACCCATAATCGTTGCTTAAACAGGCCATCCCAAGCATGTGTGTAATATTGCTCAACCTCAGCACGCGTGCCACCTCGGAGTAGTTGCTCAGCTGCCAATTTCCCTGTATGCATAGCGATGGCCATACCATTTCCGCACAAAGGAGTAATGAGTCCTGCCGCATCACCAACCATCAAAACATGGTTTTCCACGGGCAATTTGGGTTCAAAATTGATTTCATTGATAACTTCTGCTTTGTCAAATAAAAATTCGGATTCGTTGAAAATCCGTTTGAGATGTGGGTTTTGATGCAAGACAGCTGCTTCCATCTCAGGAATATTTCCAAACTTCTTGAGCGAATCTCTAGAACCTAGGTAGCAAAGATTGTACACACCATTTTCTACCCTATTGACCCCGCAATATCCTCCTTCGAAATTATGCAAAGCCACCGTATGATGATCGAAATCTGTGCGAATATGGTACTTTACACCAATGTAAGGAGAGCGTTGATTCATAAACTCCCGATTCATCGATTTATCGATTTTGGAGCGCTTCCCAAATGCACCTATCACATGAGTAGCTGTAAATACTTGCCCATGCTGTAAATGAATAGTGAAGCTATTTTCTTTGGTATCAAAAAACACCTCATCTGCCTGAGTTTGTAAGAGAAACTCCACTCCCAAATACCTTGCTTTTTCATATAAGTACAAATCCAAAGCATAGCGACTGATGCCAAATCCACCGAGTTCAAGTTTCAACTCCGCAAGCTTTCCATCAATGGAAGACAATTGGAATGTGTTGATATCAGCTGGTTCCAAATGGGAAGGAAATAAACCTTCCCGTTGAAGAAAATCTTTGACTTCATTGGAAATATACTCTCCACAAACCCGATGAAAAGGATACACTTTTTTTTCAATCACTAAGACCTGTTGTTGTTTTTTAGCCAACAAGCATGCTGCAATCAACCCTGCCAATCCTCCACCAATGATGATAATTTCTCTATGCTGCATCGTTCTGTTAAGCCTTTTATTCGGGTGTGTAACCGTTTGTAAAATAGTGAACAGGAAATTTAAGAAAATAGACCCGAAGTGAGTTATTTCAAGACCTGTAATTTAGTCAACATACATACACATGAAGAAGTTTACAATCGATAATTGCCGAAAAGGGCTTTCTTTACTTCTTGTGCTGACAGCATTCTTCTTTGCAGAGGATGCTTTTGCTCAGCGAAAGAAAAAGGACGCCAAAAATGCTCCGGCAGCGGCACCTGCGGCAGCGCCCGCACCAAGACCTCAGGCAAACAGACCTGGGCCAAAACCTTATGGTGAAGTCATCACTGACAAGGCCAAGACCAAAGAGGGCCTTTTCAAGGTTCATGAAATTGACAGCAAGTATTTCTATGAAATTCCTGATTCTCTATTAGGTAGGGAAATGTTGATCGTAACCACCATAGCCAAAACAGCTGATGGCATTGGCTACGGGGGTGAACGTACCAACACGCTATTGGTAAGATGGGATAAAAACATGAATGATATCCTTCTTAAAGTGGTGTCTTACAGCAATACTGCCGCAGATTCACTACCTATTTTCACAGCTGTAAGAGCATCCAACTTAGAGCCTATTCTTCAAAAATTTGATATCAAAGCTAAAGCTAAAGATGGAAATGGTGTGGTAATCGAAGTAACGGATTTATTTGCCAAAGATGTGCAGGCGATTGGTCTTCCTAGGAATAGAAGAGAGCAGTTCCGTGTCACAAGATTGGACAATGAGCGTTCTTACATCGATAGAATCTCTCCTTATCCGATCAATATCGAGGCTCGCTACGTAATGACCTATGCAGCGACAAACCCTCCATCCAACTCAAGCACTGGCTTAATTACGTTGGAAATGAATTCCTCCATGATTCTCCTTCCAAAAGAGCCAATGATGCAGCGTCTATCAGACAGACGAGTAGGTTGGTTTAGTAGATCTGTAGTGGATTTTGGATTGGATGAGCAAAAGGCGACGAGAAGAACTTTCTTGGACCGTTGGAGATTGGAAGTGAAAGAAGAGGATTACGACAAATTCAGGAGAGGTGAATTAGTAGAGCCTAAAAAACCTATCGTATTTTACATCGATCCAGCAACTCCAGACAGATGGAGACCATATTTGAAGCAAGGAGTAGAAGACTGGCAAAAAGCTTTTGAGGAAGCTGGATTTAAAAATGCCATCATTGCCATGGACCCACCAAGTCCGGAAGAAGACCCAGACTGGAGTCCAGAAGATGCCCGCTATTCTGTCATTCGTTACTTTGCCTCCGATATACAGAATGCATACGGACCACACGTGTCAGATCCACGTTCCGGTGAAATCATCGAGTCTGATATCGGTTGGTATCACAATGTGATGAATTTGTTGAGAAACTGGTTCTTTATTCAAACGGCTGCTGTAAACCCTGAAGCAAGAGGAGTGAAATTCAGAGAAGAGGTAATGGGTAGATTGATCCGATTTGTTTCTGCTCATGAAGTAGGCCATACCTTAGGTTTGCCTCACAACTTTGCTTCCTCTCATGCATATCCAGTAGACTCTTTGCGTTCCGCAACATTTACCCAAGAATTTGGAACAGCTCCATCCATCATGGACTATGCACGCTTCAATTACATCGCTCAACCAGGTGATGAAGGTGTAAGCTTGATGCCTGATGTAGGTCCTTATGACAAATACTCCATTATGTGGGGATATAAGCCAATATTGGATGCAAAAACTCCAGAAGATGAGCAACCTATTTTGAATCAGTGGATTTTAGAAAGGGCTGATGATCCAGTTTACCGATTTGGAAGACAAGGTAATAATTATGACCCAAGTACGCAGAGTGAAGACTTGGGAGATGATGCGATGAAAGCATCTGATTATGGAATTAAAAACTTGAAGATCATCCTTCCTAACTTGATGGAATGGACAGCTGAAGAAGACAAACCATTCAAAGATTATGCAGATTTGAATGAAATGTACGGTCAGGTAATCGGACAATACAATCGCTACATGGGACACGTTCGCACCAATGTAGGTGGTGTTTACGAGTTTTACAAATCTGCCGGTCAAGGAGAAGAAGTATATGTTCATGTAGATAAAGCCAAGCAAAAAAGAGCTGTTCAGTTTATCAACAAAGAGCTTTTTTCCACACCAACTTGGTTGATGGATGAGAAAATCATCTCTAGAACAGGTGATTTTGGAGCCTTGGAAAGAATCCGTGGAGTACAGGTAGGTACATTAAATGGCATCTTGGAGTGGGGTCGCTTAGGTCGTATGATCGAAAACGAAGCTCTCAACGGTAAGGATGCGTATACCATGTTTGAGCTATTTGATGACTTGAGAGCTGGTATTTGGACAGAACTAAGCAGCGGAAGAACCATCGATGTTCATAGAAGAAGCTTGCAGCGTGCGCATATCGAGCGCTTAGAATTGTTGTTAACAGGCAATGAACCAAACCTACCGGCTAACTTCAGAGCTTTTGCTGGACCTCAGATCAATGCTTCCCAATCAGACATCCGTCCTATGGCCCGCGGTGAACTGAAAACCTTGGAAAGACAGATCACTGCTGCTATCGGGAGAACTTCTGATAGAGCGAGTAGATTGCATTTGGAAGATGCCCTTGCAAGGATCAAAAAAATCTTAGATCCTAAATAAGGATTACAGCCGGCTCTAAATTGAGCCGGCTTTTTTGTCTTCCCTGATTTTCTTTCCTATTTTTGAAAGCGCAGTAACCACAATGAACCCATGGGAAAAACTCCACTTCAACTCTTACAGCAGCATCAATTACGTGTCACAAAGTGCAGGAAAGATGTGTTAAAAACTTTTTTGGATAGACAGGTGGCTTTGACACATGCGGACTTGGAAGAAAAATTAAAAGACGATTTTGACAGGGTCACCATTTATCGCACGCTAAAAACTTTTTTGGATTCAGATCTCGTGCACAAAGTATTGGATGACAGTGGTGCTACTAAGTATGCACTCTGCACACATTCCCATGAGGATAAGACACCTCATCATCATGAACACGTACATTTCAAGTGCGAAAAATGTGGGGATACTACCTGTATTGATGAAATTAGCTTACCCTCTATTGAATTACCCAAAGGATTTTCTAAGAAAGAGATTTCTCTACTAGTGCAAGGGGTTTGCGATAAGTGCAATTGATGCTAGACTAAGCGTCAACAGGCTCTTTCATACGCTTGACAGGACCATCGGCAGGCCAAATAACTCCGGGTGGCAAATCAATCTTAGGTGGTGTAAGGTCTTCTACGCCTCCATCTCCATCGTCCCCATTATCCCTGTTGCGGGGGATTCTTGCCTTTGTTAGCGTAGCGATGAAGTATATCAACACCACATAGGCCATTCCGCATAACATCAAGTCTACTACTAAACTACTCATATTCTGAAATTTGCTTTAATTTAACAACAATTGAAAAGCATGTCAATTTTTTTAACATCCTTTATTTTTTTTTGTTGAAATCTGGAGCAAAAAAGCTAGGAATTTGTGAAATAGGACTTATAATCGGATATTTGCGTCCTGAAAAATCAAGCGAATGATAGTTAAAACGAAAAAATACAAATTAGACACTGGTACCTATATCAAAATGGGTCTTGTAAATGTACTCAAAGAGCAGTGGTGGGTAGTCTTGATTGCAGTTGCAATTGCCTGCGGTTATTTTTGGATTCCATCTTGGTGGTGGATCAGCATGGCCATTTTGGCTTATGTGCTATACTTGCTCTTCTGGGTAATCCAATTTGCAGGTGTTTCTCAAATGGAACAAAACAAAGTGATCTTCGAAAAGATGGCCTATGAAATTGATAGCAGACAAGTCTTGATGAAGCTTAACGCCAAACAGGGAATGCCTATCAACTGGGGAATGATCAAAACTGCCGAAATCAAAAAAGACGCATACGTATTGACCATTTCAAAAGCACAGTTTATCTACCTTCCTTTCACGATTTTTTATTCCGACAACGACATCAAATTTGTCGAAACGATTCTAAAGCGAAAAGGGTATATCAAGTAAGGTTTTAAGAAAAGTCTCTTCAGAAATGGAGGGACTTTTTTTTGAAGCGTTAGGTTGGGAATTGAGAATGAAGAATGAATTAGAGAAACTATTAGGGTTAGACAATGAAATAAGCTTTCGCGAAATAAAGTTGATATATGGCTCTGCATATGGTAGACAGATTCGTCGAAATATTCGGAAAGGATTATGATTGAATAAAGCAAAAAACTATCAGTGAAATTCGTGCCATTCGTGGACAAAAAAAGCCCCAGAAAAATTCCGAGGCTTTAGATTCAAAATAGACAGACAACCAATTACATTCCAGGTAGGATTACTGTATCGATCACATGCACAACACCATTCTTCGCTTCGATATCAGCTGCTGTAACTTTAGCTCCATTTACCTTCACTTTTCCATCATACACTTTAAAAGTTACATCAGAACCCTGAGCTGTCTTAGCAGTCATTCCATCTGAAAGGTCTTTAGCATACACTTTACCAGGAACTACATGATAAGTTAATACCGCTTGTAATTGAGCTTTGTTTTCTGGCTTTAATAAATTTTCTACAGTACCTGCAGGCAATTTTGCAAAAGCCTCGTTGGTTGGTGCAAATACAGTGAAAGGACCATCACTTTTCAATACATCTACCAATTCACCAGCCTGCACAGCTGCTACCAATGTCGAAAGAAACTCAGTTTTAACAGCTAAATCTACGATGTCTTCATCTGCATAGATTTCTGAGTTGTTGTTAAGCGTAAATGCGGAAGTCACAAAAAATGTAACTAAAGCCACGAAAGACAATAATTTTTTCATGTTAAATATAGTTTTGGTTAGTGATAGTAAAAGACGAATAACTAGCCTTTTGTTTACAAAAAAGTGATGAGCCTAATCGATGGATATTTCATTGATCATCAAGGGTTGTTGATGTACATTAAACACGGGTTTATAACCATGTCAGGGTTTTGTTTTTATATAATCGGTAAAGTGTACCTTTGTACCATGCAAATCAAGCTTATCGCCATCGGTAAAACAGACAGCAAAGAACTGGAACAATTGATTCAGGAATATGTAAAGCGCTTGGGATTTTATACCAAGTTTGAATTAGATATCATCCCTGACATCAAAAATTCCAAGAACCTTAGCGAAGCTTCTCAAAAAGAAAAAGAAGGAGAGCTGATTTTGAAAAAGGTGCAGCAATCCGATGAGCTCGTATTATTGGATGAACAAGGAAAACACTATAGCTCCCTAGCCTTCTCTGAATACCTACAAAAAAAGATGAATGCTGGATTAAAGAACTTAATTTTTGTCATTGGAGGCCCTTATGGTTTTTCGGATGAGGTTTATAAACGCGCCAATGGCAAGCTTTCCCTATCAGCCATGACCTTCTCACACCAAATGGTCCGGCTATTTTTCGTGGAACAAATCTATCGGGCACATACGATTTTGAGAAATGAGCCCTATCACCATCAATAGGAAGAAGGGATATTGATTGATATTGGGAAATTGGGATATTGGGATATTGGTAAGAAATACGATTCGCTTGAATTGAAATAAAGTAGAAATAAGGTTGATATAAATTGAAATATTGGATGGGGGTTCTACTACCCATTTGCGTCAGCAAAACATCTGTGATTATCTGTGTTCATCTGTGGCTTTAAAAACCTTTCCCTCACTTCCGCGGTTTCTGCGAGCAATAGGAGCGGCGATGCAGCTTTCGGGGATGGCGAAAGCATCCGTGAGCGCTAATGCATTTTTTCGCACTTCCCAGCACAATTGGTTCACTTCTTTACGAATAGCCTTAGTTTTCACACCTTCCATATAGCCTTGTTCTAAATACCAGCCTCTGTTCTTCTCAATAGTGTACAACGCAAATAACTGACATAACTGCGTCAAGGCGGCTTTTATTCCCTCATCAGCTGTTTCCTTCACAGCAGCCTGAAACTCCTCCAAGATTATTCGTTCGATATATGCCTGCCCCACATTGAGCAAATGATGCTGTACTACATTAAATGCATCAAAGGAATCCATCCCTTCGTCAATATGTCGCTTAATCCTGCGAGCTGCACTTGTCAAAATCGCTCGTTCACGATAGCGAAAGGCACTCAAATGGAAATCCATATCCAACAAATGTTCCTTGTCTGTATTTCGGACGATCAGCGGATTCTTCTCCGTTATGCTCGTCTTGGCCTGATGAGTGACATAGTTGAAGATGGTGAACATATTCATATCACTGAACTCCTGCCTAAATTCTGTCAATCGATTTTTTGCCACCAATTGCATCAAAACCACATTATCCCCCTCGAAAGTGGTGTAGACATCTGTGTCATTTTTGAGCGCATCGATTCTATTCTCAGATAGATAACCCTTTCCTCCACAGGCTTCCCTACACTCCTGCAAAGTAGCGGTAGTAAACCAAGTAGTATAGGCCTTCAATCCAGCAGCCAAAGCCTCTATTTCCTGTGCATCTTCCTCAGAGCGTTTCAAAAATCTATCCGTCAAATACCTCAACCCAAAATGAAGCGCATAACTTGTAGCCAAAGGCGGCATTAATCTTCGCTGGTGCATGCGGTAGTTCAAAATTGGAGCTTCCTCTCCACCTTCAGGACCAAACTGCTTCCGCTTTTCTCCGTGACGAATAGCTATGGTCAAACCTGTTTTGGTAGCAGCCAAAGCAGATCGAGGAATACCAATCCTTCCCCCAACCAAGGTGCCAAGCATGGTAAAGAACCTCCTGTTGTCCGAGCTGATGGGACTTTCAAACTCACCTGCTTCATTGACGGAAGAGAATCTGTCCAACATATCTTCTTGTGGTATATCCACCTGATCAAAGTAAATGACCCCGTTATCCACACCGTTCAAACCCATCTTTCGTCCACAATCTTCAATACGAACACCTGAGACCAAATTGCCCTCAGCATCCCTCAAAGGAACAATAAAAGCATTTACTCCAAAATCCTCTCCGTCAATAATTAGCTTCGCAAAAACAGTGGCTTTTTGACCATGCAAAGCAGCATTACCGATGTATTCCTTTCGAGCGTCAGGGTTTGGTGTGTGAATGGTGAACGTCTTTTTCTCATGATTGTAGGTAGCTGTGGTTTCCAAGCCTCTTACATTGGAACCATGGCCTGTCTCGGTCATGGCAAAACAGCCGGGAAGTTTAAGGCTACCTACATCCTTCAAATACTTTCGATGATGCTTTTCAGTGCCTAAGAAGAAAATACTCATTCCCCACAATCCAAACTGCACCCCAAATTTGATCACCATACTCAGGTCATGGTAAGAGAGCGTTTCCATTATGGCAAAATAGCCCTCCATATCATCCTTTCCATCCGCAAACTTTGGAAAAGCCCAAGCCCCAAATCCCTGCTTGGCCAATTCCTGACACCACAAAAGCGTTTGTTCTCGTTGATCCTGTAAACTTTCAAACTCCCGAAAAGCAAAAGCATGATCAGATATAACAGTTTTAACTCTGTGGATAAGCTCAGCGTGGGAACCATCCAAAAGAGCCGTCAACGCAGAAACATTGAAGTTTTGCTCGGCATGTTGGACATTGGTAATGGTTTCATGACCGGATTTAAAGCTATAGCTTGCCTCTTTCCCCAACAACCCTAAAGCCTGCTCCGTAAACTCAAAATCTGCCATGACATCCTGTGGATAACTCACATCAGACTGATACTTTTGGGCCAAAGCAACCCCAATAGCGGTCAAACTTTCCTGCTCAATTGGTATGGACTTGATTTCTTTTCGCAGGTTTTTCAACAACTTTGGTTTGGGAGGATTGCTAGGATTAAATTGTTCAAAAAGCCATTCCTTTTCCTCGGCACTGAGCCAATATTGCCTGTGGATAAGTGCCTCTACCTCCTTTGATTCAGTAGTTGTCATGACACTATCAGCCCAAAGGGTGTAATAGATGGGTAAAAAAATGGATAGTTTGGGATTATCTTGGAAAATGTCTGAATGTATCATACGGTTAAAGTGGGTTGTTTCTCTATATACTGAAAAAATCCGTTGGAGGTTGGCTAAAGTTTTAAGGCTATTTACCCAAAATCACTTCCAGCAAAACAACCAACACCTCTTTTTCAGTTTCGGGATTTTTCCAATAAACCAACCAATTCACCCGAACATCTTGGATGACATAGCCTTTTTGTTCGAATCCAAGTAGATTTTGCTGAAATGCCTGAGAAAAACGGAGAACAGCTATTCCCTGACTATTCAAACAGTCTGAATCCACCACTTGAAGCATTTCTCCAGTTCTGAGCGCATGAATTGCTTTTTGTCTGTATGTGGAAAACCCAAGGTTGACATCCCTCAAACCCAAATGAAGAATCAAAAGCCTTTGATCTTCCGGCATGGAGTCTACTGTAAGTTTTTCTAAAGCTGGAGCTGTTATAGAATCTAAATAATTTCCCGATAATGAGTAGAAAGCCTAGATTTCGCACGGGTCATCCCCACATACAGCAGTCTTCGCTCAGAGTTATCCACACAGGTAGCATTACTTAACATTAAAAACACCTCATCAAACTCCTTTCCTTTGGCCTTATGGATAGTGGAAACTAGAACCATCAGCTTTTATTGCCCCAAAGTCCAGCAATTTGCCACTTTGAGGATCAACTTCAATATCTAAAAAACAAACTTGCAATGGCTGGGAGCTCATATGGAAACTAATAATTGTATATTCCTCTCAAGGAATTCACAGTTATTACAAGTATATTTAATTTCTTTGAAATCTCCACTAAAGCTATATCCGAAGATGAACCGTCTATTGATTTTCATAAGCTTCTTATTTATTCTTTCCACGAGTTGTCATTCGCAGGATTCAAGGATGAAAGCAGACGCTTTCATTGAGATTCTTGACGAGCGAGCTTTAAAACTGATTGATCCGGAGCAAGGTTTTGAGATTCTCGCCCAAGGCTTCTCTTGGACCGAAGGACCACTATGGCTGGAAAGTGAGCAGGCATTGATTTTTTCAGACATTCCACAAAATTCCATTTTCAAAATAGATCATACTGGCAAACTGTCTCTCTACCTCAAACCATCCGGATATACAGGATCAACTCAAAGAGGTGGAGAAACAGGCTCCAATGCGCTGATACTTGATCAGGAAGGACATTTGGTGCTTTGTCAACATGGAGATAGAAGGATGGCACGTATGAGTGCTTCGCTGGACGATCCCAAACCCAACTTTGAAACACTTGTGGATAACTTTGAGGGAAAGCGGTTGAATAGCCCAAATGATGCTGTATATAACCGTCATGGAAACCTATACTTCACGGATCCTCCTTATGGTCTTGAATTTGGAATGGATGATCTAAGTAAGGAATTGAGCTTTCAGGGAGTGTTTCAAATGAACACTGATGGAACGCTCTTACTATTGGACAGCTTAAGCAGACCAAATGGGATTGCCTGGAGTCCAGACGAAAAATACCTTTATGTAGCCAATTCATATCCCCGAGAAGCTGTTTGGTATCGCTACGAACAAAGGGAAGATGGACTTATCCACAATCGAACGGTATTCTTTGATGCCACTGAATTTGTAGGCAAAGCAGGCTTTCAAGGACTTCCTGATGGATTAAAGGTTCACAGTTCCGGTGTGATTTTTGCTACAGGCCCGGGAGGCGTATGGGTTTTTGACGCTGATGGAACGGTATTAGCTCGGCTACAAACAGGGGAGGCAACTTCCAATTGTGCTTTATCCACTGATGAAAAAGCGCTGTACCTAACAGCCAATAGCTATATCTTAAAGTTTAACTTGAGGTGACAAATTACCACATAGGAATATAGAAGAGCTTTAATATCAAGCCGAATCACATTGCCTTTTAGGCCTGTGGATAACCTGCTTTTTTGCAAATTATCCACAGAACTCATACTAGACCTTAAAGTATCACTTAAAGTAATACATGTGTCTATAAACCCAGAAGAAATTTTGATCCATTAAAAACCCTTTATACCTGTGCGTCCCATGTAGTAGGTTAATCTCTCGCTATTTTATATTGACAGAGCTTACATTATCTTCAGGAATACGATCGATGAGTTTATTGTACGGATCGATACCTGCCCTTGCTGGAATGCCCCCTGTCACACGGATTTCCAATTGATGACTGCCTGGCTTAAGTTTGTGTTTTTGGATATACAGGGGATTGGTGCGATTTTTACCGTTTTCATCCGTATCATCTTTAGCAAATATTCCGATATCGATATAATCCCCATCATAAATTGCCGGAGTTTCTCTACCCAAACTATCGGCATACACTTTTTGGGTATTGAAACTCAACGTAACCAAATACTCATCCTCTCCTGTTTTTTTTGCAGAAGCTTCTGTGGCTTTGTTTTCATACAGGGTAATCTTATGCCATGTATCCTCCAAATAATAGTGCAAAGAATCCGGTGTTTGCTCAGTCAAGTAGCGTAGCAAATCCGAACTACCCGGAAATGGAGGGGTTTCTTTCAATCCAAACTCCCCAAGAAAACCCTGCAAAGCAACATCCATGGCATCATCACCAATAAAATCCCGTAATCCATACAATACCAAAGCACCTTTTTGATAACATATATAGCCTCGGTCAGCATTGATAAAGACATTTTCCTTTTTGCTTTCATTGGCTCTTCCTGACAGATAACGATCAAGCTCATCTTTCAAGAAGCGCTTCATATTATCCTTGCCATAGGTTCGCTCTGTCAGAATTAAGGCTGAATATTCTGCTAAAGCTTCCGAAATTAAATTAGATCCTCTGGTATAATTTGGGGGAATTTGATGCCCCCACCATTGATGGGCCAACTCGTGGGCTGTTACAAAATACACATAATCGAAACTGTTGGGGTCGCTAAAATCAGCTACCCAACCAAAGCTTTCTGAATAGGGGACTGTATTTGGAAAAGACTGCGCAAATCCAGCATATCGAGGAAATTCCAGTATGCGCATTTGTCTAAATTGGAAAGGGCTGTAACGCTCAGAGAAATACACGAGACCATCCTTATATGCAGCTAAGAATCTGTCCAAATTGTACTTATGCTGTGGATGATGATAGATTTCTATGGTTACATGTTCACCATTAGGAAGCGTAACTTCATCCAACAACACATCATACTTGGCGGATACTACCGAAAAGAAATACTGTATTGGTGTATCCTGTACGTAGTGAAAGTACTTTCGACCATTTTCTTCCCATTCTTTTTGCAGATATCCTGGTACAACAGCTATTTGTTCGGGATGTGTACCGACTATTGCCTCAAACCTTACGAAGTCTGCGTCTTGGGAAAACAATAGGTTAGCCAAACCAAATGGGTCATCATGAGGAGGAAGGTCTGTATTCTTCTTTTCCAGCCCATGCTTTTTCCTGATTTCATCCGAACTTAGCTCAAAAGACTCATTATACCCAAAACTCGGCAAAAAGGCAGAGGTAAAGGTACCATTATAGACCAAATCGCGGTTATAACCCGAATTAGGAAACCCTTTGTTCAAAAGACTTGCCGTGACTTCCAATTGCAAGGTATCACCCGGATACATAGTAGAAGGAAGTGCCAAAATCTTGTACCATTCCTTTGACTCGTACTTATTAAGAATATCAAACTTTCGCTTGTCATACTTCAATGGAAAACGATAAGGAAGTGCCTTCCCATCTAATTTGACATCAAACGCTGTCAAGGAATTGGCATGCATGTGCAAAGAATCAATGGGGCTATCTGTCTTATTCACAACCGTGAGCAAAAGATTGAAATATGCATTTCGCTCTTCAGGGACCAAATCTGCTTTCAAAAAAACATCTACTACCTTGGGTTGAGGAAGGCGTTCGTATTGCTTCAATTGTTTTTCATAATCAGCACGCTCTTTTTGTCCTTCCTTTACGGTTTGATAATCATTGTCATACACTACTGTGTGGAAAATGTATCCTCCCGAAAGCAAGCCAATAGATAGGAAAATCAATGAAACACCTACAACAGGAGTATTCAAGCGCCTTTTGGCAATACCTAACCTACTTTTAAAATTGACTTCTGTCCCTCTGATGAAGAAAATGCTAAAGAAAAGCAGCAAAAATAACCCGATAGAAGTCCAATAAATATTGAACCAGAAAAGGGAAGTTCCCAAATGGCCCAATCCATTCATATCTGACCAAATGAAACCCGGCTTAAACGAATATTGGAAAAGTTTAAAGTTAATTTCTGCCAAATCCAATACTAAGCCTAACACAATCCAAATGGCTATACTCGCTGCATGGCCCGCAAACTTATTATTGAAGACCATATGGACAGCAAACACCAACATCACCATTTGCAGGTAATCGGGATAAGAAATCAGTAAGCTATCTACCAAATAAATCGATAATTCATAATTGAAATAACCTTTCAAGGTCTGAACCAAAATCCCAACAGGTATAGGGATGATGGCCAAAATAAATGTCACCGCTACCATTCCAAAAAACTTGGAAGATAGTAGTATTCCATCCTTTACAGGAAAAGTATCACTGATGACCGCATATCCGGAGGATTGATTGCGGTGAATAGACTCCCCGGTGAAAAATACTATGATGATGAAGACAAAGAGGTTGTAATCAAAATTTTTAAACTCCATCAAAAAGGAGGTGACAGGGTAATTCGAAACCGAATAAATAGTCGAGCCTATCCAAAAATCAATGACCAAAAATACCAAGCCGCCAAGTAAAATGGATTTGAAATACACATCTTTGACAATGTTGCTTACCTCTATTTTTGATAAGGCTATCAGACTTTTCCATTGAAATGCATTAGAGAAATTGGTCGTAACCCTATCCAAAGAAATAGTGGCCGGTGCCTCTTCAATTGTTTCTTTTTTTGCTTTCTTCATGCGTTCCTGAAAAAAGTAAGAAAATGAAAACCGCCAATACGCAGCAATAAATACCAATAGGCCAAGAGAAACCCACAAAATTCTATTGAAGAGCAAATATCCTTGAAGGGGAAGGATAAAAGAATTTTGCTCAAAAGGCGTGAGATACCTTGTTTCTAAATTGAAAGAATTGAGTGCAAATGGATCTAGAAGCTGTACAAGCTCCTTATTTTCTATGTCTTGCGCCAAAAAATTGGAAAGCAAATACGCAATGAACAGTACAATCCCTCCAGAGTAAATCGATTTAATATTTCTCGTAAATATGATCAGGGCAAAAAACAACGTTCCCGCAATCCACATATTTGGCAGAACTAAGGTAAGCCAAGGCTGAATGTAAAACCAAAATACATGGGGTCCATAACGATCTGCATCAGTCCATCCAGTAGCTGCCCCAACGATACAGCCGACATAAATCCCCAACAGTACTCCAAGGGTAATCCCCAATAGGACTACAAAAGAACCCCAAAACCTCCCCATGAAATAGGCAAATTTGCTTAAAGGGTAACTAAACATAAAATTACCCGTCTTATGCTCTAAATCTCTGTAGATAGGTACCCCCATGATGGCCGATGCCAACAGGATTCCAAAAAGAGAAATATTTACCTGCAAAGAGGCAATGACTAAAGGTGAGTTATGATAAACTGTATCTGAAGCAGGTGTATACCCTCCTCCAAAAAGCAGTACAGCGATTCCAAAAACCATTCCGAAATAAGCATAGGTAGCAGGTCTTGCTAGCCTATATCGGATCTCAAAGGTGAAAACATTCCAAAATCCTTTCATGGCTTACAAAGTAATAGGGTCCATTTTTTGAGCAATATGGCTGAAATATACATCCTCCAAATTGGTAGGAGCCTTGGCAAATCCATTTTCAGGATCTTGTTCACTGACAATCCGCAAACTTAATTTGCCTTCTTTCAGCTGCGTTGAAATCAGGTTATAGGTACCTTTGTAACTATGCAACTTCGACTTATCCACACTCTTTTGGTACACCATTCCTTCTAAGGCTTTAACTCCATCCGATGGTTTTCCTTGCATGAGCACTTCACCTTGGCAGATGATCGCCATGTTGGCACAAAGCGTACTCACATCCTCTACGATATGGGTGGATAAAATCACAATGGTATTTTCCCCCAATTCACTTAGAAGGTTATAAAAACGATTTCGTTCCGATGGATCCAAGCCTGCTGTGGGTTCATCTACAATTATCAAGGATGGATTACCCGCCAAAGCCTGTGCAATCCCAAACCGCTGACGCATCCCTCCAGAAAAAGTACCTAAGGCTTTTTTACGATCCTTGTAAAGGTTTACCTTTTGTAAAAGAGAAGATACCAAGTCTTTGCGCTCTGACTTGTGGATCACTCCTTTCATTTGCGCAATATGATCCAACATGACCTCTGCACTGATGCGGGGATATAATCCAAAATCCTGCGGAAGATATCCAAGCTTTTCTCTCAAGGATTGTTTATCATTCAACACATCCAATTCGTCTAAAAAAATACTGCCACTATCGGCATCTTGAAGAGTAGCAATTGTTCGCATCAGGGTAGATTTGCCTGCCCCGTTGGGGCCTAAAAGTCCAAACATTCCCTGAGGAATGGTCAAAGAAATGTCATTGAGTGCCCTGACTCCATTGGAGTACGTCTTTGAGAGATTTTTGATGGTGAGTTCCATAGAATACTGGTTGTGGTGAAAGATTCGTTCTAATGAATTGGAAAATAAGGGATTAATTTCAAAAATTTTTGATATCTATGGATTTTTTTCATGTTTACCATAATAAATTCTGTAAATCGTCACATAAACGGACAGTCTACTCATTTGACCAAAATCTATCCAATCGGTCAACTACGCTAAAAAATGATGCAAATACCTATACAAACAAAAAGACCTCCAGCTATGCTAAGCATAAATGGAGGCCTTTTGAGCTTGGACCCTCACGATTATTTCAATCAATCGAAATTCGAATTTCTATACCGTCTTCCAAGTTCCCTGTTCATTTCTCACCACGAGCGCAACGACAAATCGCAACGCTCGCAACGAAAAACATTCAAAGACTACATCATTTCAACAGTTAGTCTTTCATCCTTCATCCCTCCTTCTTCATCCTTGGACTTTGAGTCTTGGCTCTTGATTCTAAAATCTAATCTCACTGCCTATTCTTCACATATTTCTCCAACCACTCATGCTGTTCCCAAAGGGTATGTAAAATGGATTCCTTCGCAGCATAGCCATGACTTTCATGCGGTAAAAACACCAAACGAGTAGTTGCGCCATGCCCTTTCAAAGCATTGTAATAACGCTCAGATTGGATTGGGAAGGTTCCTGAGTTATTATCAGCCTCTCCGTGGATCAATAAGATTGGGGTTTTCACTTTGTTGGCATGCATAAATGGAGACATGTTACTATATACCTCAGGTGCTTCCCAAATGGTGCGCTGCTCATACTGGAACCCGAATGGAGTCAAGGTTCTATTATACGCACCACTTCGGGCAATTCCTGCTGCAAACAGATCAGAGTGGGAAAGCAAATTAGCTGTCATGAATGCACCATAAGAGTGACCACCTACGCCAATTCTGTTTCTATCTCCGATACCTGTACTCGCAATATAATCAATAGCTGCCTCTGCATTAGCCACCAATTGCTCTAAGAAGAAATCGTTTGGTTCATCGTCGCCTTCACCTACGATCGGCATTTCAGTTTGATCCATGATTGCATAGCCTTGGGTCACCCAATAGATCGGAGAACCCCAGCTCAAACGTGTAAACGTATACTGAGAGCCTCTCACTTGAGCTGCCACTGCGGCTGATTTGTATTCACGCGGATATGCCCACATCACCACAGGAAGGGGACCATCAGTAGCTGGATCATAACCTTCAGGCGTGTACACAATAGCCGAAAGATCTAAGCCATCTTTTCTCTTATACTTCACCAATTGCTTATTGATCCCTTTGATAGACTCAAATGGATGTGCAAATTGGGTAATTTGTCTAGGGGCAATTCTCCTTCTTGTATTGACTAACCAGTAATTTGGTTGAATATCTGTGCTTTCTTTCAAGGTAATAAACTCCGTTGCATCAGCGTTCAATACCTTAGTTACACGCTCATAGAATGGGGCCTGAGACCTCCACAAGATTCGTTCTGTTTTGGTTTTTACATTATATGCAGAAAGGTAAGGCATGCTTCCTTGTGGAGATCCACCTTCTGAAGTCATGAAGACATCATCTCCTTTTCTTAACAATACACTTCTTCCAAAATCATTCGTCGTGAATACAGGACTTCCTGGATCATTGTAAATATCATCTGAAGAACGCTCGATGATAACCGTGCCTTTTTGACCTGGCTTGGATGGATTGATCAAACTTACACGCTGCTGACGGGTAGCAGACCAACGCTCACTAAGCAAAGCAAAGTTGTCATCAGACCATGAAATACCTCCAAATCTGTATCCGATTTTTGCCAACACAACTGGCGTGGAGTTGAATGGTGCATCTTGCATGTAGACGATTTCTCTATCTTCCATTTTCACACGTCCATCACCTCCATCTTGTGCTTCTACCCATACTAAGGTAGCTGGCTTATCTGCTCTCCAGCTAATCGCTCTCTTTCCGGTAGATACTGCATCGAAACCAGTTGGCCTTACTTCTGCCAAAGGAATCTCAGCAATTGTAGTTATTTTCTTGCCTTGGATATCCCAAATTTCCACATCATATGGGAAGGCACTGACAGGCACCAAATACGAGAATGGCTTTTTCACATAATTGATCCGGATATACTTCCCATCGGGAGACAGGTTCATATTAGAGATTAAGCCTGGGTTGGCAACGGGAGTAGCATTACCATTCAGATCCAAAATCATCAATTGAGAATTCATAAAATACTCAAATACATCCTCATCATGTGCATTGGTCAATAGATCCTGATAGGTTCTGGAAGGAGCAGCATTGCCACTTGTCTCCTGAACGGTTGGACCGGATGGAGCCAATGGTGCTTGAGGCAGATTACCTCTTCTTGGATTGATTGCTCTATATACAATCTTATTATCTGGAGTCCAAGACATATCCACACCACCTACGCCGTTGACACTTTCTTGCGTTAGCTGCTTAGCTTCCATGGTGGATAAGTCCACGACCCAAAGCGCAATCCCTGTATTGGTAGTATTGGTCAAGGCTATGAATTTTTCATCATTTGATAAAGAAAATGAACCTAATCGAGGGTTCTCAGGTAGGCCATTGATTCTTCGCTCTTCTCCCGAACGTGTGTTTTTGATAACCACATTTTCAAAAGAGCCTGAGCGGCTTGGACCATTGGTTGCAGGGTTGATTCGGATACCTGCCAAACGTAATTCAGGTTGCGCCAAATCTTCAATGGAAGGATTTCCCGAGCGCTCCAGCACCATCATAAATTCTCCCGAACGGCTAAAACTGACGGAAGGAGTAGGTGAGGCATTGACTAAGTCTGCTATTTCTTTTGGCGGAGTTTGATAGGTCAATGCTTGCTGTGCCTGTGCAAGCCCCATGGCTAGAAAGCAAAAACATGCGATCGAAAGCCCAATTCGATAAATTTTCTTCATGGTAAAATGATAGAATTCTAGTTTGGCATGAATATACTGAATTTAAAAAAACGGTGTTCATTCATTTATTTGGAACTCCCTGATAGCTGTTTAAATGGAAAAAGCCAGGCAAAACCTGGCTTAATTCTTATTAAGATATCCTACAGAAGTCTATATTACTCTTCTTCCTTTCCAAATAAAAACTTCGATAATTCTTCTTTTGCTGCTCCGGTTTTCTGTTGGAGCTTTCCAAGCAATTGATCCTCCTGACCCTCTGCATACATAAGATCATCATCTGTTAAATCTGCATACTTCTCCTTTAATTTTCCCTTCAACTCGTTCCAATTTCCTTTAATTTTCAATTCTAAAGACATGCTAGTAATTGTTTAAGTTTAAAATAATTTTTATAATACAATTGCAAATACTTTGCCAGAAATAAAAAAATTATTGTTTTTTTGATTTTTGTTATTAAAAAATATAATAATTGCCCTTTTTTAACCCCTCAACTAATTAAACGCTTAATTAGTCGACTAGCTGCATTTTTATTAGTTGATTGATTAATTTTAAGTCTTGATTTTGGTTAAACTTTTGATGATATGGAGGCAATTATTCAGACAAATGCACGGGATGTTTTACATCAATACTTTGGCTATCTAAGCTTTAGGGGAAATCAGGAGTCCATTATTTCCTCTATTTTAGCCAAAAAAGATACCATCGTCCTGATGCCCACAGGCGGGGGAAAATCCATTTGCTACCAAGTTCCTGCGCTCCTTTCAGAGGGTTTGACCTTGGTGATTTCTCCGTTAATTTCCCTTATGAAAGATCAGGTGGACACCTTGAATGCCAATGGTATCCCTGCTGTATTTCTCAACTCTTCCCAAAGCATCTCCGAACAGCGCCATATATCGGAGCAACTAAAAAAATCAGCCATCAAGCTCCTCTATGTTGCCCCCGAACGCTTATTTGGGGGTTCCAATCCGCTGATAGAGTTTTTACAAGAAGTACCCCTCAGTCTAGTGGCAGTGGATGAGGCGCATTGTGTATCTCAGTGGGGACATGATTTCAGACCGGAATATCTCAAAATAGGAACACTTCGAAAGAAATTTCCCAAAGTTCCCTTCATTGCACTGACAGCTACTGCCGATAAGCGAACAAGGGCTGATATTGCAGATAAATTAGAATTGATCAAGCCTCAATGGTTTATTTCCTCTTTTGACAGAAGCAACATCACTTATCGGGTAACCCCCAAGCTCAATGCTATGGACAAGTTGATGGAATTTTTAGATTTCCATCGCAAAGACTCGGGAATCATATACTGCCTATCCCGTCGCAATGTGGAAGAAACTGCCGAGCAATTGAGCGCTGTGGGACTCTCTGTATTACCATACCACGCAGGGCTTCCAAGAGAAACCCGTGAAAAAAATCAAGAGCTCTTTATCAAAGATGAGGTAAAAATCATCGTAGCTACGATAGCCTTTGGTATGGGAATCGATAAACCCAATGTCCGCTTTGTGGTACACATGAACATGCCGCAAAATATCGAAGGCTACTACCAAGAAACGGGTAGGGCAGGACGGGATGGTCTTCCAAGTGAAGCTTTACTCTTTTATTCTTATCAGGATTACATGACGCTTAGCCGCATGCTCGATCAAGCAGAAAACAAAGACTTTGTCGAAATCATGCAGGAAAAGTTGCAGCGAATGAGTTCCTTCTCTCAAAGCAATGTGTGTAGAAGAAAATACCTCCTCAATTATTTTGGGGAAACTCATCCTGATGAATGCGGAAATTGTGATGTGTGCTTCCAAAAAGGAAAGCAACAGGATATGACCATTCCTTCTCAAATGCTCCTTTCCACAGTCGCACGTCTAGGGGAAGTTTATGGGTTGGGTTATGCAATTTTAGTCTTGCGTGGTTCCAAATCAAGTAAGATAAAAGCAGAACATCAAGAATTGAGTGTGTATGGAATAGGGAAGGATAGACCTGAAGATTTTTGGAAAAAACTAGGCAACAAACTCCAGCAACATGGATATCTTGCAGAGGCAGGAAGTCAATATCCTACATTGAAACTAACTGAACTAGCATGGGAAAAACTGAAAGGAAAAGAAAAAATTCTCCTACCCATGGAGGAAAGCTTCAGTGAAGGAAAAGAGCGAAAACTGGAGTATCATGAAGGTTTATTGGATGAATTAAAATCTCTCCGCGCTTCCATCGCAAGAGATGCCAATGTACCTCCCTATGTGATTTTTGGAGATAATAGCTTACAGGAAATGGCAACCTTCCTGCCTGTGGAAAAAGATGCGTTAATGGCCATTTCTGGTGTGGGACATATGAAAGCCACTAACTATGGATCACAATTTATGAAATTAATTCAGTCCTATGCTACCAAATATCAATTGCATCCCAAGCGCAAACTTGCAGCGAATACGAGTAAACCAAAAGGCAGTGGTGCTTCGGGAACAGAATTAGTAACCTTAAAAATGTACCAAGGAGGTAAAAATATTTTTCAAATAGCCCAAGAGCGAAGCCTAAGTCCTGCCACCGTAGAAGAACATCTCATTCGAATGATGGAAGCGGGTAAACTGAGTGTGGAAGAATTACTACCAAAGGATGACTTGCTGACCATCCGGCTTGCGTACAGAAGGCAAGGATCTCACTACCTCAAACCATTAAAGGAGCATTTTGGAAACCGCTTTTCTTATTTTCAGTTAAAAGCGGCTTTGGTTGGAGAACGATAAAACAAAAAAGGAGCTTCTTATAGCTCCTTTTTTGTTTTGATTTTGAATAAATTATTTTCCTCTACCTCCTATGGATATCATTGCACATCTAAAACCAATGTGATTAGTAGCTGAATCTTGATGCATAAATCTACGAGTTCCTGGAGACATCCAATATGCAACATCTCTCCAAGACCCTCCTTTATAAACTCTAAATTCATCTGTGATTAAAGTGGTAGTATAGCTTTCCTGCTCATCATATATACCATCCTTTCTTAAAGGGTTTAAGTCATCAAAATCTTGAAAAGAAAGTGGGCGATATACGTCATTAACCCATTCGTTCATATTTCCAGCCATATGATACAGCCCAAAATCATTAGGTGGCATATCATATACATTGGTAGGTAGAATTTCACCATCATTTACTTTTGATCCTGCAATACCAGCATAATCACCCCTACCCCTTTTAAAATTAACCAAGAAGTCTCCCTGTTTTCCTTTCCTTTTTATATTGTATGGATTTCTTAAACCTCTTCCATCCCAAGGATAAATTCTACCTTGCTCTTGGTTTTCATCCATATACTGGGTACCAATCATAGCTTTAGCAGCATATTCCCACTCTCCTTCATTTGGTAGTCTATATTCAGCAATAGCAACCCCTCTTTCTATTAGTTGCTTTTTACTCAATGTACTATCTACTTTATTTTTTTCACGGATTAGATTACTTACAAACTCAGTTCTCCATTTTGAATAAGCATTAGCTTGAGTCCATGATACGCCTGCCACAGGATAAAAATTAAAGCCCGGAAATCTAAAGTAATAAGTGTCATATAAATCATTATAAGACATAGCTCCTGCCCACACTTGATCTTTAGGTTCTAGTTTTTGAATAGAATCAGCACTTACTTTTCTACCCATGTAAAATAAGAATTCCCTATAATCAACATTGGTTACTTCCGTTTCATCCAAATAGAAAGATGCAATTGTTACTGTTCTTTCTAAATTATCTCTAAAGGCCATTATATCTTGTTCTTGAGATCCAAGAACAGTCCTACCACCTTGTATGTACTTCAACCGTGGACCAATTTTTTGCTCTGCAAATTTGGCCACAAAAAATTTAGAAGAGTCATTTGCATCAAAGCTGAAGGCTCCTCCTGTAGAAGCACTGGTTTTCCCAGGCTTATTGGCTGTTCTACGACCATATCCCGTCTGTTTATTACAAGACGAGAGAATAAGACCTCCTAATAAAAGGAAGGAAGCCACGGTCAGTCCCCAATTTCTTTTTCCAAAAACCATTGTCAAATATTGTTTTTTGTGCACAATTAAAACGCTAATATATAATCTATAATATCTGATTCAAATAATATTTTTCAGTTAAGGCTGTCCGAAAAACATGTTTTTATTGAATTAGGATGAAATCCTACATAAATTTTACCAAATATAGCAATTATCGGGCCATTAAAATTATTTAAGAATTTAGAATATTCATCCATTTTTGAGCAACTGAAATATGTTTGACATCCTCAATTGTAAGGATTAGTCTGGTTTTTACTTCTTTTATTTTGCATCGTTTCCCATGGCTTTGTATATTTTTGAGTATAGTTCCAAAAGTTGAGGACTTATAGTACTTATCCTTAGAAGATGGGACAAAATAACATTTCATTTGATTATTTTTCAAGACCAATTTTTCAAAGCCTAAATTCTCAGCTTGCCACCTCAATCGGACTGTTTCAAATAAATCTTCAACTACTCTAGGTACAGGACCAAAGCGATCCCTAATAGAATTGAAGTATTTCTGCAACTCTTCTTCTTCTTTGATTCCATCTAACTTAGAATATAACTGTAATCGCTCGGAAATATTGCTTACATACTCTTCAGGTATAAGTAATTCAAAGTCCGTTTCAATCACACAATCCTGTACAAGGACTTCTACCTTTTCTTTCAAATCCACTTCGAAGAGTGCCGCAAATTCATTTTCCTTCAATTCCTGTACAGCCTCATCCAAGATTTTGTGATACATATCAAACCCTAGGTCCGTTATAAAACCACTTTGCTCAGCACCCAATAGATTGCCCGCCCCACGTATATCCAAATCACGCATAGCCACTTTGAAGCCATCCCCTAAATCAGAAAATTCTTCCAGCGTTTGTAAACGCTTCCTAGCCTCAGGAGTCAGATGCGTAGGATGTGCCGTCAACAAATAACAGAAGGCCTTTTTATTGCTACGACCAACACGACCTCGCATCTGATGCAGGTCACTCAAGCCAAACATGTGTGCCCGATTGATAATGATGGTATTGGCATTGGGAATATCCAAGCCAGACTCGATGATATTGGTAGAAACTAGGATGTCGTATTCTCCTTCGATAAACTTCACCATGATCTTCTCCAACTGCTTACCATCCATCTGCCCATGGGCAGCAGCAATTCGGGCATCCGGCACCAATCGGAGAATCAAATTGGCGATGGAGTCAATTTCACCAACACGATTATGCACAAAAAATACCTGTCCCCCCCTCCGAAGCTCATAAGCTATCGCGTCCCGGATGACTTCCTCCTGAAATGCATGAATTTCGGTGGTTACAGGCTGCCTATTTGGCGGAGGAGTCGCAATCACTGACAAATCGCGGGCACCCATTAAGGAAAAATGAAGTGTTCGGGGAATGGGCGTTGCTGTCAATGTCAACACATCCACATTGACTTTCATCTCCTTAAGTTGATCTTTTACCTTTACCCCAAACTTTTGCTCTTCGTCAATAATCAGCAAACCTAAGTCCTTGAACTTAACATCTTTATTGACAATGCGGTGTGTTCCTACGAGGATATCTATTTCCCCGGAAGCTACTTGCTTGGTAATTTCTTTGATTTCTTTGGCTGTGCGGAAACGGTTAATGTATTCCACTTTGACCGGAAAATTACCCAATCGCTCGCTAAATGTGCGGTAATGCTGCATTGCCAAAATAGTGGTAGGAACCAAAACGGCAACCTGCTTTCGGTCATTTACTGCCTTAAATGCTGCACGGATAGCAACCTCTGTTTTTCCAAAGCCCACATCTCCGCAGACCAAACGGTCCATTGGATGCGGTTTTTCCATATCAGCTTTGACATCACCCGTGGCTAAAGCCTGGTCTGGGGTATCTTCAAATACAAAGGAACTTTCCAATTCCACTTGTAGGACAGAATCTGGATGAAATTGGTAGCCTGGAGCAGTCCTTCTCTTGGCATAGAGTGCAATTAATTCTTTTGCAATATCCTTTACCTGACTTTTGACTTTGCGCTTTTTGTTTTCCCATTCTGGGCTTCCCAATTTGGACATAGAAGGGATTGTACCCTCCTGACCAGAATACTTTGAAATCTTGTGTAGAGAATGAATATTTACATAAAGCAAATCATCATCTCTGAATATCAGGCGCACAGCTTCCTGTTGCTTTCCATTGACATCTACCTTTTCCAATCCTGCAAATCTTCCCACTCCATAATCCACGTGCACTACAAAATCTCCTGGATGTAGGGTTTTGAGCTCTCTTAAGGTGAGCGCCTTGGATTTGCTGGTTTTATTTTTGGATTTGTAGCGGTGAAATCGCTCGAAAATCTGATGATCCGTGTAACAGGCAATCTTTTGTTTTTTATCCACAAAGCCTTCCCGGATACCCATTTGCAAAGTCTGATAGCGTAGAGTAGGGTCCAATTCCTGAAAAATATTCTCCAAGCGGGTCAATTGCTTCTCACTTTCTGAGCAAATGATATTCACCCACCCCTCTTTTTCATTGGTAGCTAAATTTTCCACCAACAAATCAAAGTTTTTGTTGAAGGAGGGCTGAGGTTGTGATTGGAAATCCTGTTTGGTAGCACCCTTCCTATGAAACCTATGTCCAAACTCTAACAAGGTAAATTGCTCTGTTTTCGCCTCAAAACTTTGTGAATTGTCAAAAAGATCGGTAGGCTTGAGGAGTAATTTATCGTTTTGGATATTGCTAACAATCTGATAGAACTGGTTTTCGGCTTTTGTGAAATTCTCATCAATGGTGTCCAACGTAAAAGACACATCCTTCATCCACACACAGGTCTGCTCTGGCAGAAACTCCAAAAATGACTGCCGCTGCTCCTGNGGGTCAAAGGTCCGAATACTTTCAATTTCTCTTCCAAAAAGCTCTATCCGAAAAGGTAGTTCATTGGCATAGGAAAACACATCCAAGATACCCCCACGAATGGAAAACTGACCCGGTTCATATACAAAATCAGTTTTTTCAAAATCATAGGTCATCAATAGCTCAGATATAAATGCAATATCCACCTTCTCACCTACTTTGGCAGTGAAGGTATGATCTCTCAAGGAGCGTTTGTTGATTACTTTTTCGTACAGGGCTTCCGCATACGTGACCACAATCGTACTTTCCCCAGGATTATCCAATATTTTGTTGAGGATCTCTGCCCTCATCAGGATATTGGCATTTTCTATTTCATCAAATTGATACGGACGCTTATAGCTAGAAGGAAATAGAAGCACTTCTTGATTTTCCACCAATTCCTGTAAATCATTGGTCAAGTAAGCAGCCTCTTCCTTATCATGCGCTATGATCAGATGGAAGCCTCCGACTTGTTTGCGGATGGACAAAAAAACAATCATGTCCAAACTGCCGGACAATCCCTTTAGCTGAAATTTTTTTTCTTGCTTGTTCTGAATGCTTTCGGATAAGCTTAGGATAAAAGGATCATTCTCGTAAAGCGAGAGAAATGCTGACTTTTCCAAGATAGCGGTTGTTGATTTGAAGGCTCAAAGGTATGAAATTGATTTCTTTTTAACCTTTGCAGATGAATAATGTGATGTAAATCCTGAACCTCCTACCCTTTAAAATGTTTATGCATAAAAGAAGTATTCCATATGCCAGAAACGAAAGAAGGTTGGTTTCAACGAATAGAAAAAATGCATCCCTATCAGACACTCATGTATTTGGGTATGTTTGGCAGCGGGCTGATTTTTTTATTTATGACCACTGCATTCTTGGCATCCGACACAAGTATGGTGGAAGCCACTAAGTTCAAGATGCCCAAATCATTCATCCTCAGTACCTTTATCTTGCTTATCAGCGGTTACACTGTAAGTAAACTGCTGTTGCACTACAAGGAAGATAGTGTGCAAAAACTCAAAAATAGCCTTTTGATCACTTTCTTCCTAGGACTGATATTCACAGCTTTGCAATTTATAGGGTGGAAGGAATTGACCTTATCGGGCGTAGATTTCAGGGGACTGCCTACTGGAAGCTTTCTGTACGTATTGACAGGGATTCATATTTTTCACTTGATTGGGGCGATGACATTTGCTTTGATTATGGTGTACCAATACAGCCGCGTCGAAAAAGATGAAGTAAAAAATTTAGTCCTCTTGACAAACCCCTATGAGCGCATGCGGATAGAATTATTTACCACCTATTGGCATTTCATGGACTTTATTTGGCTTACTTTATTTATGATTTTTGTCTTTGTATTCTAAGAAACGTATGAAAATTGTCATAGAAACTACCGTAGAACAAGATTATCTTACAGTAAAAGAAGGCTTTAATGAAAGCCTTTTCAAAAAATTAGCTCCACCGTTTCCTCCGGTTAAGCTGTTGCGCTTTGATGGTTCCACTACAGGAGATGTAGTATCCTTGGAATTAAACTTTTTCTTTTTCAAGCAACGATGGACAAGTGATATTGTGGCCGATGAAACTACTGAAAAGGAGTTTTATTTCATTGATAAAGGAGTAGAGTTACCTTTTTTCCTAAAAGCGTGGGAGCATAAGCACCGGATTATCAAGAATGGTGAAGGAAGTATCATTCGTGATGAAATCAGCTACCAAGGACCTTTTGGTTTGATGACTTTCTTACTATATCCTGCACTTTACCTGCAGTTTCTTTACAGAAAGCCCATTTACAGAAAAATATTTCGATCCAAAGCATAAAAAAAGCTTGCCATCAGGCAAGCTTTAAGTTTTCACAAGCTGGAATCTGACAATCCCCATACAGTACTAGGGAATGGGAAGTAATGCCAGACATAAACTCTTTGCCCATTGCTTCCTTGATAGCATTTAAGCGTTCATCTGAAAATTCACGGATTTTTCTACATTGATTGCACACATGGTGATCATGGTGTTTATAAGTAAGCGCTTGTTCATACAAAGCCACTTTATCTTTAAATTGATGCTTCACTGCCAAGCCGCACTCCACCAATAAATCCAGGGTATTGTAAATGGTCGCTCTGCTGATGCTATACCCTTTATTCCGCATCATCAGAAAAAGACCTTCCACGTCGATATGTTCATCCTGGGGCAAGGCATATAACTCATCGATCACAGAAAAACGTTCAGGAGTTTTCCTACTTCCTTGTCTCAACAGATAGTTTTCAAATATTTTTTTAGCTTTTTCTACTAAAGATTTCTCGGCCATACGTAAGGATTAAAAAATAAAGATGCAGGATTTTTTAGACTTTATCAAGTTTGATAGTTTTTGACTATCAATATTGAAGAAAGATGATTAATCGTAAAAACTTCATTTTAATCGACAAACAAAACAATTGTTACTTCCGTTTTTATTGGATAATATTAAATTGTACTACTAAAGTAACCAGTTTGTCACCTCTTTCACATGAATATTCGAATCCTTGGTTCTATAATTTTCTTTTTGATCCACATTGGTGCAAAAGGACAGGTCCCCGGATTCTTTATGAAAAAGGAAGCAAAAAAAGTAGAGCTTCCGTTTATTTCGTCTGGAAATCTTATAATCATTCCTATTTCGATTAATGGTTCTGAGCCAATTAACTTTTTATTGGATACTGGTGTAAAAACCAACATCCTATTCAGTAAAAGTATTGGTGATGCAATCGGGCTTTTTTATACTAGGAAGTTGGAATTAGTAGGGGCAGATGGAAAAGCTGTACTGACCGCATCTGTATCACCAAATAATCCTATGGATTTAGGGCCTTTAGAAGGAGTTCTGCAAACATTACTAGTACTTGAAGAAGATTTTTTTGAGCTAGAAGCAGTTTTAGGGATTCCGGTTTATGGAGTTATCGGCTATGAATTTTTCAAATACAATCCAGTGAAAATTGATTATGATCGATCATTAATTACTTTTTATGAGTCAAATAGAGTGCGTTGGAGACCTTTGGGCTATAAAAAGCTGGATATCACCATGGATAATTCCAAACCTTATATCCGTGGAAAAGTGAAGCAATTCTTTGGAGAAGAAGTAGATGCAAAACTATTAGTTGATTTGGGTGCCAATCATGGGCTATTACTCAATTTAGAAACATCTAAAGAGCTTCAAATGCCTCCTAGGTATTTAGAAAGCGAATTAGGTAGATCTCTTGGTGGAGATTTGGTGGGCTATGTTGGAAGAGTAAAATCACTAAAATTATCAAATATTCGTTTCACTGATATATTAACTTCATATCCAGAAGAAACAGAGTTTAGTTATGTTATCAAAGAAAGTGGAAGGAATGGTAGTATTGGTTCTGAAATATGGGGACGAACTCGTATAATCATAGATTATAGAAGAGATCGCATTTTATTTAAAAGAGGTAATTCATTCGGCAATCCTTTTGAGTTTGATATGAGTGGGATTTCAGCCAAAATGCTTTCGCTTGAAGCAAAGCGTTTTTTTATAACAAATGTACGATATGGATCCTCAAGTTATATGGCAGGAGTTAAGGCTGGTGATGAAATAGTAAGTATTAATAGGATACCTGTAGATTTTTGGGAACTCTCAGATTTGATTAAATTATTCCGATCAGAAGAAGGAAGAGATATATCTTTAGACCTTTTAAGGTACGATTCAGAAAAAAAAGAGCTTATTGACGTAAAAGTTAATTTTAAACTAAAAAGACAAATTTGAATGCTATATTTATTTCTCTTGAATAATTTTTTTGTTAATTCGTATATTTGAACTGAGGAAAGATTCAATAATTTCCAACAGAATAAAATTTTAAAAAGCTACATGCATTACCATTTAAATCAAAAATTACTTTAATCCGTATCAAATAACAAAATCTACCCTAAATTAAAGCACATTTTATGAAAAAAGCACTTATTCCTATTGTAGTCATTGCCATCTTGGGTCTGTTTTTATACACAAAGGCCGTTGGGGTGTACAATATGTTTGTTCAAAATGAAGAGACTGTAAATGGCACATGGGCGGAAGTCGAAACGCAATACCAACGAAGAGCGGATTTGATTCCAAATTTGGTGAATACGGTAAAAGGCTATGCAGATTTCGAACAGGAAACCTTAACTGGAGTAATTGAGGCTAGAGCCAAAGCAACAGGAATTACCTTACAAGCAGATGACTTAAGTCCAGAAAAAATCGCCCAATTTCAACAAGCACAAGACCAATTGAGTGGTGCATTAAGCCGTTTGTTAGTGAGCGTAGAGCGCTATCCGGATTTAAAAGCTAATCAAAATTTCCTAGAGCTTCAAGCTCAGCTGGAAGGAACTGAAAACAGAATAGCAGTTGCGAGAAGAAACTTTAACCAAAATGTACAAACGTACAATACTACCCTCCGAACATTTCCTAACAACATGTTTGCTGGATGGTACGGTTTTGAGCGTAAAGGCTTTTTTGAAGCATCTGAAGGAGCACAAAATGCACCTACAGTTCAATTTTAAGTAATCAACATGCCAAAGAGTTTATTTTCAGAAGAGGACAGAGGATTGATTGTCGGTAGCATACAGGCCGCAGAACAGTTGACTTCGGGTGAGATTCAGGTACACATCGAAAATAATTGTACCGATGCTGTCATGGACCGTGCCGCAGAAGTTTTTGAGCTGCTAAAAATGCATCAAACCCGGCAACGAAATGCTGTCCTTTTCTACTTAGCTGTAGAAGACCACAAATTTGCAGTCTTGGGAGACTGTGGCATCAATGCTGTAGTTCCTCCCAATTTCTGGGAAAGAATCAAAGAATTGATGATCGCCGAATTCAAACAAGGCAACTTCACCCAAGGCTTGGTAGCAGGCATTCAACAATGTGGCGAACAACTCCAAGCGCATTTTCCATTTGACAAAGAAACCGACACCAATGAATTGTCTGATGACATTTCATTTGGATAAATCTCCCATGCAGCGATACCTACTCACACTATTTCTCACCTATTTACTCAACTTTACTAGCTGGGCTCAAGGAGATTTTCCGCCTGTTCCCAATCCTCCTAAATTGGTAAATGATTTCAGTAATACACTGAATACAAATGAGTTGAATAGACTAGAGCAAAAACTTATTGCTTACAACGATAGCACTTCATCCGAAGTAAGTATTATCCTAATAAAATCCGTAGGACCATACGATATCAGTGATTATGCCTTCCAATTGGGAGATAAATGGGGAATCGGTCGCAAGGATAAAGACAACGGTATCTTGATATTAGCAGCGATGGATGACCGGAAAGTCTTTATCGCTACCGGGTATGGGATGGAAGGAGTAGTTCCCGATATTTTGGCTAAACGAATCGTGGAACAGTTGATTGTACCCAACTTCCGAATGGAACAATACTATGTGGGTTTGGATAAAGCCACAGATATGATTTTTAAGTTGGCAAGTGGGGAATACAAAGCGGATAAAGTTGCCTCCGGAGCTAATGATGGAGGAGCAATTATCTTTTTCTTGTTTTTGTTCTTACTGATCTTCATCATTGCTTCCAAAAACAAAAAAGATAACAACAACCACATGGGAGGCAGAGGAGGAAACATTGATTTGTTTACCACGATCATGTTGGCCAATATGCTAAAAGGTGGCAATAAAGGTAAATTTGGAGACTTTTCTTCGGGAAGAGGTTCCTTTGGAGGAGGCTTTGGAGGTGGTGGTTCGTTCGGTGGCTTTGGAGGAGGTTCCTTTGGTGGCGGAGGTGCTGGAGGAAGCTGGTAATTAAGCCATCTTTCCTGCCGCTATGACAGCCAAGTCCACAGAAGCAGCTCCATTTTGCAATAGGGTATTCGCACAAGCCACTAAGGTAGCTCCCGTGGTCATGACATCGTCTACCATTAAAATGCGTCTGTTTTCTATGGAGTCCACGACCTGAAAGACATTTTCTACGTTATCCAATCGTTGCATGCGGGATTTTTTGGTTTGGGTTTCGGTGTTGACCGATCGAATCAAGGAGTTTTTCAAAGGAATTTGTAAACTTTCGGATAGGCCCTTAGCAAACTGCTCGCTTTGATTGTAGCCCCTTCTTCTCAACTTATGGGCATGCAAGGGTACAGGTGTAATTTGATCCCAAGTTCCAGCAAAGGCATGGTTCATAAGCAACTGCCCGTAAAGTTTACCCAAGGCATGCCCAATCTCGGGCTTATTTTTATATTTCAACTGATGCAATAAGTGCTGACTCATTCCTTTTTTGGTAAACCTCAAAAAGGACATCACGCGATAGACAGGCATTAAACCGGTCACTTTTACTACCAAATCATTATTTTGTGGACGGAGGTGATAATCGGTAATGGGTAGAGCTGCTTCACATAACTTACAGAGTACTTGTTCAAATTCAAAGAGGCTTCTGCTACAACCTGCACAGGTTCTAGGAAAGACCAAAGACAAAAAATCTTCCAGGATGTTGAAACGCATTCTCAAAAAGGCTTGTTAGAACTGATTGACAGCAAAATACCTGTTATATTTGTCACAGATAATTGATACCTAAAAATTAATGAATTTAATAGAAGAATTCAACAGCTACAGAGCCCAAATGAATGAGAAAATTATGGACTCTGACAATAAAGTGATCAAGCGTTTTTTCAACCTTGATACCAATACCTATGCTGAAGGTGCCTTGGACGTCAAAACCAAGGAAATGATTGGTTTGGCTTGTTCTATGGTATTACGCTGCGATGACTGTATCAAGTATCACCTGGGAAAATGCCACGAAGTAGGATTAACCAAAACTGAGATTTTCGAAGTATTTTCTATTGCAACTCTCATCGGTGGTTCGATTGTCATTCCACATTTGAGAAGGGCCGTTGAATATTGGGAATTGTTGGAACAAGAAGGAGGTAAATAAGCATGTTGAAAAGAGACCTGGAGCTTGAAAAAAGATGGAGTAAGCTGTTGATGGGTTTGGAAGAGCTGATAGGCAAAAAACCAAAAGACCTCAATGGTGTTTTATTCCTGATTGGTGTACAGGAATTAGGGCAGGGAAATAAAACCTTTTCCAAAGAAGAAAAGCAGGATCTGATGCATATTGCAATCTGCAAAGTTCTAAGCTTAGCGGGTTTTTATGAGTTGGACTACATCGATCAAGAAGGTTGGCCCCATTGGAAATTGCTCAAAAAACTTCCTCACTTTGATATTTTGGAACAAGAGAAGCTGTTGAAAATACAGGTATTGGAATACTTCGAACAAGAATTCCAGATTGAAATCAAATAAAATTAGTCAATCATAGCACTTTCAGCAATGAAAATCGTATCCTACAATGTCAATGGTATTCGTGCAGCACTCAATAAAGGTTTTGCAGACTGGTTAACGTCTGTGAATCCTGATATTATTGGCTTGCAGGAAATCAAGGCAGAAATCCATCAATTTGACCGCAGCATATTCGAAGATATGGGCTATGAGCTCATTTGGTATCCCGCAGTCAAAAAAGGATATTCTGGAGTGGCGATCTTAACGAAGATCAAACCAACATCTGTAGTGTATGGAATGGATATGGGAGTATATGATGATGAGGGTAGGATGGTACGGGCGGATTTCGAAGATTTCTCTTTTATTTCAGCTTATTTTCCATCAGGCACTACCGGAGATGCGCGTCAAGACTTTAAATACAAGTTTTTAGATGACATCTACGGATATACGCAGGATTTAAAGAAAAATATTCCTAATTTGATCATCAGTGGGGATTACAACATTTGTCATAAGGCAATTGATATCCATAATCCTATCTCCAACAAGAATTCATCAGGCTTTTTGCCGGAAGAACGCGCTTGGATAGACAAGTTTACAAAGAATGGTTTTATTGATACTTTCCGAAGCTTCAATGAAGAACCACATCAGTACACTTGGTGGAGTTATCGAGCTAATTCAAGGTCTAAAAACCTCGGATGGAGAATTGATTACCACATGGCCACAGCTGGTGCAATGGAACGAGTAAAGGGTGCAAGTATTCTTGCAGATGCTCATCATTCGGATCATTGTCCTATCATGATAGAGTTAGAATAGGAAAAAATTATCTAAGTAAAATTAATTTAAGCTTGATGAAATCTATTAAAATTTCAATCCCTTCTCTGATCGACAATATTAAGATCGTAGAAAGTTTCATTGATAATGCACGTGAACAGTTTCCAATAGATGAAGATATCTATGGTAACATCATGATTTCCGTAACCGAATGCGTTACCAATGCAATTCTACATGGCAATCAGAAAAACAAGGATAAAACTGTGGATTTGGAACTTCAATTTGATGAAGAGCAAGTCACCTTTATTATCAAGGATCAGGGTCCGGGATTTGACTATGAACATCTAGAAGATCCTACATCACCGGAAAATCTTGAAAAATCAGGAGGTAGAGGAATCTATATCATCAAGCATTTATGCGATGAAGTAAAGTTTGAAGATCAAGGAAGTAAAGCACTCTTAACATTTTACATGTAAAGTAATGGCAGTTAACTTTTTTGAAGAAAGCATCCGTTTTAGCCTGAAACCTAAAACCGTTTACAAAAAATGGTTAAAGGAAATTGCTTTGGCTCATGGAAAAAAGATAGGGGAGTTAAATTATATCTTTTGTTCGGATGAATACCTGTACAACATCAATGTAGAATACCTCAATCATCATACGTATACAGATATCATTACCTTTGATAACTCCGAAGAGGAAAAACTGATAGAAGGGGATATTTTCATCAGCATTGACAGAGTTAAAGAAAATGCAGCCAAGTTGAGTACTTCGTTTGAAAGCGAACTTCAACGAGTCATAAGCCACGGCTTACTGCACTTACTGGGGTACAAAGATAAAAAAGAAGAAGAAAAGCAATTGATGCGAACCATGGAAGAGAAATCCATTGCTCAATTTCAGACATGTTCCACGTGAAACAGTGGAGCACATATAATTGAAAATAACAAACTGTTCCACGTGGAACACCAAACAAAATAGACACTATGTTTCCACAATATGATGTGATTGTAGTTGGAGCAGGGCATGCAGGTTGTGAAGCTGCACATGCCGCTGCAAAGATGGGAGCAAAGGTACTTCTCTGTACCATGAATATGAATACTATTGCACAGATGTCCTGTAACCCTGCTATGGGGGGAGTTGCCAAAGGACAAATTGTGCGAGAGATTGATGCCTTAGGGGGGATGTCAGGAATCATTTCTGACAAATCCATGATTCAATTCAGAATGTTGAATCGATCCAAGGGTCCCGCTATGTGGTCCCCACGTACGCAAAATGACCGCATGAGATTTGCAGAAGAATGGAGATTAGCATTAGAGCAAACTCCAAATGTAGATTTCTGGCAGGAAATGATTGCTGGTTTAGTGGTTAAAGATGGAAGAGTTACCGGTGTTCGCACAGGTATTGGAATCGAAATCGAAGGTAAATCTGTCGTTCTTACGAATGGAACATTTCTAAATGGGTTGATCCATATCGGTGAAAAACAATTTGGAGGTGGTAGGACAGGAGAGTCAGCAGCTAAAGGAATCACAGAACAATTGGTTCAACTAGGCTTCGAAGCTGGACGCATGAAAACAGGTACTCCTCCGCGTGTAGACGGAAGAAGCTTGGATTACTCCGAAATGGAAATTCAATATGGAGACGAAAACCCGGAAAAGTTCTCCTATTCAGATGAAACAAAACCACTCACACATCAACACAACTGCTGGATAACCTATACCAATAAAACCGTACACGAAACATTAGAGACTGGATTTGATCGTTCTCCTATGTTTAATGGACGTATCCAAGGTTTGGGACCACGCTATTGTCCTTCAATCGAAGATAAAATCAATCGCTTTGCAGAAAGGGAAAGACATCAAATATTTGTAGAACCTGAAGGTTGGAATACTGTAGAAATCTATGTGAATGGATTCTCTACGTCCCTACCTGAAGATGTTCAGTACAAAGCAATCAGACAAATACCTGGATTTGAAAATGCAAAAATGTTCAGACCAGGATACGCTATTGAATACGATTTCTTCCCACCTACTCAATTGAGACTAACATTAGAAACACAACTGATAGAAAATCTCTACTTTGCTGGTCAGATCAATGGTACCACAGGTTATGAAGAAGCTGCATCCCAAGGACTAATTGCGGGTATCAATGCAGCCCTAAAGGTAAAAGAGGAGGAACCATTTATTCTCAAAAGATCAGATGCCTACATTGGTGTATTAATTGATGACTTAATAAATAAAGGTACTGAAGAACCTTATCGAATGTTTACGTCAAGAGCTGAATTTAGATTGCTTTTGAGACAGGATAATGCTGATTTACGATTGACCGAACATGGATACAAGATCGGTCTAGCAGATGAGGTACGTTATCAAAAAATGCTTCATAAAAAATCAGAGACTGCTAAACTCATCAATGATCTCCAACAAAAAAGAGTTGCTCCGGATGATGTAAATATGGCCTTAGAAACTGTAGGTTCGGCTACTATCAAGGAGAAAATCACAGCAGAAAAATTATTGAAACGTCCGCAAATCGGTATGGAGGAATTAAAAAGCTTGCATGAAGATTTGAAGAGCTACCTCAATAAATATCCAAAAGAGATACTGGAACAAGCAGAAGTACAAATAAAGTACGATAGCTATATAGAAAAGGAACAGCAAATGGTGGACAAATTGAATAATATGGAAAACTTCCGTATTCCACTGCAATTTGACTACATGAAGATTCCAGCCTTATCTGCTGAAGGCAAACAAAAATTACATAAAATCAAACCAGAAACATTGGGTCAGGCTTCTCGTATTTCGGGAGTATCACCAGCTGATCTTTCCATATTGACCGTTTACTTAGGTAGATAATGAGTTTAGAACGATTAAATAAATGCCCGCTTTGTAAGAGTGGGCTTTTTCTTAATCATAAAGAAATAAAAGACCATAGCATTACCCAAGAATCTTTTATCCTTTGTGAATGTGCCTCCTGCAAATTGGTATTCACCAATCCAAGACCATCAAAGAAGGATATAAATACCTACTATCAATCTGATGCCTATATTTCCCATCAAGATAAAATAACTGGTTTTACTGACCTTCTCTATAAATTGGTCAGAACTTACACTATCTATAAAAAGGTTCAATTACTCCATTACCTCAAACCAAGTAAAGGACAGCTACTGGATATTGGATGTGGTACTGGTTATTTAATGCAAGCAGCTAAGAAAAAAAGTTGGCAAGTAGAGGGTATGGAACCAGGGAAAACTGCTAGAAAACTTGCTAAAAAGAAAGGCTTGACTGTCCATAAAAGTATGGATGATTTAGAAAATAAAAGTTTTGATTGCATCACATTATTTCATGTATTAGAACATATACATGACTTACGAAAAAGCAGCAAAGCTATTCTTAAATTATTGAAACAAGATGGATACCTTATTATAGGAGTCCCTAATAGAGATTCATGGGATGCAAGATACTATGAAAGCAATTGGGCTGCTTGGGATGTACCGAGACATTTGTATCATTTCAATCAGGGAAGCTTTCAAAGATTCCTTGATGAATTTAAACTGGAGTTAGTTGAAAAAAAACCAATGATATTTGATAGCTATTACGTGTCCATGCTATCTGAAAAGATCAAAGGAACCTCAGGAATCCCAGCTCTATTCAATGGAATGATCAATGGTTTCAAATCCAATCAATGGGCAAAAAAGAATGGTGGTAATTATTCAAGCATTTTATTCATTTTAAAGAAAAAATGAGATTCATAGTATCAATTTTATCAATTTTATTGTTTTTAGCAGTTTTATCCTGTGCAAAACAAAGTACACCTATGGGTGGTCCAAAAGATGAGGAGCCACCTATCTTACTTTCTATGAATCCAGAAAATGAAAGTAGAAATGTCAGTCCAAGCATTATTGAATTGGTATTTAATGAATTTATTGCACTTGACAATCCAAATAAAAATATCCTCATAACTCCAAGGATCGATAAAGATGAAATGGAGGTAATCGCTAATAAAAGAACAGTAACCATCAAACTCAATCAAGATCTGGAAGAGAATACAACTTATGTGTTCAACTTTCAGAAATCAATTCAGGATATTACAGAAAAGAATACACCAGAAAACCTCAAACTTGTCTTCTCAACCGGACCCGATATTGACAGCTTAAGATTCAGCGGAAATGTCCGATATATTTTCCCACAAAAAGAAAGGAACATCAAGGATGTCTTGGTAGGACTCTATGAGGTTGGTGACACAACTAATGTATTGACAGCACCTCCTTATTACACCATACAAACAGACAGCGCTGGTAATTTTAGATTCAGCAATCTAAAGGGTGGCAAGTACTTTACTTATGCATGGTTTGATGGTAACAATACACTAAAAGCAGAGGATAAAACAGAACCCTATGGATTTATCCTGGATACGCTAGTCTTGGACAAGGATATATCAGGAGCACAACTATACTTAAGTTTGGCAGACCTATCCGAATTAAAGATAAACCGAGCTTCATCCACAGGATCAAATTTCGATGTAGTACTTAGTAAAAATCCAGCTGAATTAACCGTAGAACATCCCGATTTGAATCAAGAGCTCTATTATCGATTAAATGAAAAGAACATACGATTTTATTCTAAAAAGCATGTAAACGATAGTACAGCCATCCGACTAACCGTAAAGGATTCCGTTGGATTTTCAATTGATACTACATTTTACGCAAAATTTGTAGAAAGTGATCGAGCAAAAGAAAAACTAGAAGTTACCACGAGTAATAAACCTTTTATTCGAAGAATTCACGGAGAATTTAATTTCAACAAACCTTTACTACATGTAAAGTTTGATTCATTGTATCTAGCGTATGATTCAGCATCTGTAATTCCTATAGATCAAAGTATGCTGACATTCCAAGATAGTTTGACTAGAAGAAAGTTAATCGTTTCTTATACACCTGTAGATACCATGCAGATAGAAAGTTTTCGATTAATTGCTAAAGATTCTACTTTTTTTGACATCGATGGGATGACCAATGACAAAGAACTTACCATCAACTTTAGAAAAGTTAAGGCTGATGTGCTAGCCGACGGATTTACAATCACAGTGAAGACAGAAGAATTACCCATTATTCTACAGATTTTAAGTACAAGAGGAGAGGTCATACATGAACGCTATTTGGAAGAAACTAATAAAACAACCTTTACTGAAATAGAAGCAGGTACTTACCAAATCAGAGCTATCATAGACAGGAACAAAAATAGACGTTGGGATACCTCTAATTATCTGGAAAGGAGACAAGCCGAACCAGTTTATTACATGAAGTCCACAGATCCAGAAAAACCATTGGACATTTTAATTAAAGCGGGATGGGAACTTGATTTACCAATAGAACCAATAAAAGAGGTTGGCTTAGGTAAAGAAACAAAGACCGAAGAGAAGGAAGAAGAAACATCGGAAGAAGGGCAATAGGAGTGTAGAATGTAAAATTTAGAATGAGGAATGAGAATCAAGAAACAAGACTTGATTCCTCTAGACCGAAAATTTCGAGTGAATTCCGTGTTAACCACTGTAACAAAATCTAAAATCTACCTTCTAAAATCATAAATTCATGTAGACAAGTATCCAAATAACTGTGGATAATTATTGACTAACATGAGGACAAGTAAGGAATTTTCCCCACAATAAATTCAAGAAATAAAAACAAAGGATTGAGCAGGGGATAACAGCTGAATGATACACAGTAATCCACAATTACACACACAGAAACTTGTAGACATTTATCACAATTCTTTTACACACATTAAAAAAGCTTTAAACAACGATCATCTTATTAATCAACATCTTAAATAAATTAGCTAGGTGGATAAACGGTGGATAAGAAAGGGAAAAAGTATAGCAAGCGTGTGAAGAAATAAAATCGATTTTTTTGTCCACAAATCCACAGCATAATAGAGACAATAAAAACTTTTTAAAAAATTAAACTGATTTTAATACTAGAATGTGGGTAAAGTATTTGCTCCTCAGTTGCAATCATAAAAGCTTTTATTTATTTTCAACGGCTATTAAACCCAATGAACCATGCAAATTAACAGACTATTTGACTTAATACCCCATCAGATTGCTACGTACGACAAGGAGGTTGCCCTCGCCCAAAAGTTAAGCGGGCAATGGGTTACCTATTCTTCCAGGAAACTCAAAGAAATTGTCGATAACTTGAGTTTGGCCTTTTTGGCTACCGGCATTGATAAAGATGACAAAGTAGCGATCATTTCTAATAACAGACCTGAATGGAATTTTATTGATTTGGCTTTACAGCAAATTGGCGCTATTTCAGTACCTATGTATCCTACCATATCTGCGGATGATTATAAATACATTTTTGAACATGCGGGTGTAAAAAAGGCTTTTGTAGGAGATGCTGAAATCTATGGAAAGGCTATGGAAGGTTCTAAAGGAATGGATATCCAAATCGTCTCATTCGATAAAATAGATGGATGTGACTATTGGGAAGATTTCATGGCTAAAGGTGAATCAGGAGATGTTGCCTTGCTGGATGAAAAGAAGGAAAAGGTCAACATGTCCGATCTGTTTACCATTATCTATACTTCCGGTACCACAGGTCGACCAAAAGGGGTGATGTTGACACATGGCAATGTAATTCATAATTTATTTGCCGTAGAAGATAGAATTGTAGCAGATAAAGGAATTAGCAAAGCGTTAAGTTTTCTGCCTCTCTGCCATATTTATGAGCGTACTGGTTCTTTTTGTTTTATGTATATGGGTATTTCTATCTACTATGCAGAAAGTATGGAAACCATTGGAGATAACCTAAAAGAAATACAGCCGCATATTTTCAATACGGTTCCACGATTGTTGGAAAAAGTATATGATAAAATTGTGTCTAAAGGCTATGAATTAACAGGAGTTAAAAAGTCCTTGTTCTTTTGGGCCTTGAATTTGGGTTTGAAATATGAACCTACCAAGGATCAGGGCTTCTGGTATAACTTCCAATTAAAATTGGCTAACAAAATCATCTTCAGTAAATGGAGAGAAGCCTTGGGTGGGAATATTATGCAAATCAATTCAGGTGCATCAGCACTACAGGCTAGATTAGCAAGAGTATTTTGGTCCGCACAGATTCCTGTATGTGAAGGTTACGGATTAACGGAGACATCTCCTGTGGTGTCAGCATCAGTCTGTAATCATCAAGATATCCGCATAGGAATGGTAGGTAAGATTGTGAAGGAGGTAGAAGTGAAAATTGCTGAAGATGGGGAAGTATTGGTGAAAGGTCCGAATGTGATGCAGGGTTACTACAAACAACCGGATTTAACCGCAGAAGTAATTGATGCAGATGGTTGGTTCCATACCGGTGATATTGGGGAGCTCCATGAGAAGCATTACCTGAAAATCACGGACCGTAAGAAGGAGATGTTTAAAACATCCGGAGGTAAGTACATCGCTCCGCAACCAATGGAAAATAAATTCAAAGAATCGCCATTAATTGAGCAAATTATCGTGGTGGGAGAAAATAAGAATTATCCAGCTGCTTTGATTGTACCTAGTTTGACTGGTTTAGCTGATTGGTGTAAGCATAAGGATATTCCTTATACTACCGATGCAGAGATGTTGGCCAAGCCGGAAATCATTGAAAAATTCCAAAAAGAGATGGATAATCTCAATAAGTATTTTGGTAAGTGGGAGCAGGTGAAGCGATTCAAAGTATTAAATACCCAATGGGGTATCGAAACAGGTGAACTGACTCCAACAATGAAGCTAAAGAGAAAAGTAGTTCACACGAAGTTTGCGAAGGAAATAGAAGAGCTATATTCCTGATATTTTTTTGCAGAAGACTCAGAATCCATTGAAAATAGGACAAAAAAACCTTTGAGGTCTTTCAGATCTCGAAGGTTTGGTTTTCCACAATGACACGAATGGTCACGAAAGTTTATGTTTTTAAGGTTGGATAGTAACCTATAAGCATAGGAAATTTTTCAAGTTAATGCTAAGTTCTCGCAACGATCGCAACGGTAAAGCGCAACGAACGCAAAGTTGGATTCACTTCAGATTGAAAGTAGATTGTTCTAGGGGATTGCAAATACCTTTTTATCACCATACCGAGATTGCAAATCTCGGACAGCCAACTATTTTTCTGTGCTTTCTACGTTTTCTGCGAGAAACAAAAATCTAACTTCCCTTCCAAAATATTCTTTCATAAAATCCGCGTTAAATCCGAATAAATCTCCTAAATCTGCGAGAACACCTCCGTATTTGAAATAAAATTTTTTGTTTCTCTAGTATCCCAACTTTAAATTTCCTCTGCATGCATAACTTTTTTTAAAAATAGTATGCATGCATACAATCTTTTTATTAAATTGGGCGTACTAATTAATATGCCAATGAAGAGAGAAGATACAGTTGACTATCATATCAAGAGCGCTTGGCATGCGATCTCTCGGATGTACAACCAAAAAGCAGTGCTGGAAGACTTCACTACGGCTATTGGTTTTGTACTGATCAATATCAATTCCAAAGAAGGTACGCCGGCGACAAAAATTGCTCCTCTTATGGGATTGGAAGCAAGAAGCCTTACCCGTATGCTCAAAAGCATGGAGGAAAAAGGATTCATCTACCGAAAAGCTGATACCCAAGATAAGAGAAGTGTTCGCATTTATCTCACTGCCGAGGGAAAGCGCAAAAAAGAAATTTCCGTAGGCACGATCAAAGATTTCAATCTCCAAGTGCGAGAACTGGTGAGTGAAGAAGAGTTGGATACCTTTTTCACTGTATTCAAGAAAATTAATCAAGTTATAGATCACATAAATTCAGAAACTGTAAACCCGGATACGTACGAGGATCAATTGTACGAACTCTAAAAACCAAAAAACTTTATGAACAGAACAATCAAAAAAGTTGCCATTTTGGGTTCAGGGGTCATGGGATCGAGGATTGCCTGCCATTTTGCTAATATTGGCGTGCAGGTACTTTTACTCGATATTGTGCCATCAGAACCAACCGAAGATGAGAAAAAGAAAGGATTGACCTTGGAGAGTAAACAGGTACGTAATAGACCTGTCAATACTGCCTTGGAAAACACGTTGAAATCCAAGCCTGCATCTTTGTACGATGCTGCTTCGATTGCACGCATTACTACGGGTAACTTTGACGACGATTTACCAAAAATCAAAGACTACGACTGGATCATGGAAGTCGTGGTGGAGCGATTGGACATCAAAAAGTCATTGTTTGACAAGGTGGAAAAATACCGTAAACCCGGTACTTTGATTACTTCCAACACTTCTGGTATTCCTATGCATTTGATGTGCGAAGGAAGATCAGAAGATTTCCAAACACATTTTGTAGGAACTCACTTTTTCAACCCACCAAGATATTTGCGTCTATTGGAAATTATCCCTGGTCCCAAAACCAATCCAGAGATAGTCGACTTTTTGATGGATTACGGAGATAGATTCTTGGGTAAAGAAACCGTCTTATGTAAAGATACTCCAGCATTCATCGCTAATAGAATTGGTGTCTATGCCATCATCTCAGGGATGCATGCTATCGAGAAAATGGGTATGGGTGTATCTGAGGTAGATAAATTGACGGGTACCATCATCGGTCGTGCTAAGTCTGCCACCTTCCGTACCATGGATGTGGTAGGTTTGGATACCACCGTCAATGTATCTAATAACCTTTACAAAACACTGACCCACGACGAATCTCGTGATAAATTCCAATTACCGAATATCGTCAAGGTATTGTATGACAATAAATGGTGGGGAGATAAAACAGGTCAAGGGTACTTCAAAATGATCCGTCATAAGGATGGCAGCAAAGAGTTGAAGGAATTGGATCTGAAAACTTTTGAATACAAGGATGTAGAAAAACCAAAATTCAAGGCTTTAGAGGCTTCCAAGGAAATTGATGATCTGAAAAAGAGAATCAAGTTCTTGGTAAACTTCGATGACAGAGCTGGTGAATTCTACAGAGCTTCTTTTTACGATTTATTCAAATACTGCTCTAACCGTATTCCAGAGATTGCAGACGAATTATACAGAATCGATCAGGCAGTTTCTGCTGGTTTTGGTTGGGAACTCGGTCCTTTTGAGACTTGGGACGTGCTAGGTGTCAAAGAAACGGTGGAAAAAATGGAAGCAGCAGGCGAAAAAGCAGCAGCCTGGGTGCATGAAATGTTGGCAGCTGGACATGAGTCATTCTACAAGGTAGAGGGCGGCGTTCGCAAGTACTACGACATTCCATCCAAATCCTACCAAGCTATTCCAGGTACAGATGAATTCATTTTGTTGGATACCTTAAAAGGTGCGAATAAGAAATTGTGGGGCAATGCAGGTACGACCATCTACGATTTGGGAGATGATGTGATTGGTTTGGAATTCCATACCAAGATGAATTCCATCGGTCAGGAAGTGATCGAAGGAATCAACACGGCAATTGCCATGGCTGAAAAATCTTACAAAGGTTTGGTCATTGGTAACGAAGGAGGCAACTTCTCCGCCGGTGCTAACCTAGCCATGTTGTTCATGTTTGCTGGTGATCAGGAATTTGATGAGATCAACCTGATGATTGCAGGCTTCCAAAACACCATGATGCGTGCTCGTTACTCTTCTGTTCCGGTAGTAGTGGCTCCACACAACATGGCTTTAGGTGGTGGTTGCGAGCTTTCCTTGCATGCAGATGCTGTACAGGCACATGCTGAACTGTATATGGGATTGGTGGAATTCGGTGTAGGATTGATTCCTGCCGGAGGTGGTACCAAAGAAATGACCTTGAGATTCTCCAATGAAATCAAAAATGGTGATGTGGAATTGAACCGCTTGCAGGAGTACTTTATGAATATCGCTACTGCCAAAGTTTCTATGTCCGCAGCTGAGGCGAAAGGATTGGGTTACTTACAGGAAAAAGATTCCATCTCCTTGAATAGAAAACGTGTGTTGGCAGATGCTAAAGCGAAAGTATTGGCCTTGCATGAAGCAGGTTATACCCAGCCAGTGCAGCAGACCAATATCAAAGTTTTGGGTAAAACATCTTTGGCCTTGTTCGAGGCAGGCATCACAGGCATGTTGTATGGAAACTATATTTCCCAGCATGACGCTAAGATTGCCCGCAAGTTAGCTTGGGTGATGTCCGGTGGTGACCTTTCTTCTGCCACAGAAGTCAGTGAGCAATATCTACTCGATCTTGAGCGCGAAGCCTTCTTGAGTCTCACCGGTGAGAAAAAGACCTTGGAGAGAATACATAGTATTTTGTTTAAAGGAAAACCGCTTAGGAATTAGAGGCGAGAGATTAGAAACGAGAAACGAGAAGCGAGAATTTAGAGATTAGAAAAATGAAAGATTAAGAGATTATAGAACTTTAAAAAGACTGAAAGACTATGAAGTTGAGACATAATTTTAAAAACCTGAATGTATGGAATAAGGCAGTTGATTTGGCAGTAAAAGTTTATGAAACTACCGCTTTATTTCCTTCAGAAGAAAAGTTTGGCATGACTTCCCAGATGAGAAGATCGAGTGTATCTATACCCTCCAACATCGCAGAAGGTACGGCCAGAAATTCTTCAAAGGCTTTTACAAATTGTCTTGATATCAGTCTAGGTGAAAGTTTTGAATTAGAAACTCAATCTATCATTGCTAGAAGAGTGGGGCTTCTCAATCAGGATTCCTTTGATTCAATCAATCAGGATCTTGATGAAATTCAAAAAATGCTCATAGGTCTTAAATCTAACGTGGAATCAAATCCCTACTAGAATCGAGTCTAATCTCTAATCTCTCGCATCTCGCTTCTTCTCTCAAAAAGCGAGAAACTCAAAATAACAGTAAAATCTAAATAGAAATTCAACAATGGAAGCATACATCATAAACGGATATAGATCAGCGGTGGGGAAGGCCAAAAAAGGAGGCTTTCGATTCTATCGCCCGGATGACTTGGCAGCGGATGTCATCAAACACTTAGTAGCAAGTACGCCTGGACTAGAGGCGAAGATGGTGGACGATTTGATCGTCGGAAATGCCATTCCCGAAGCGGAACAAGGCATGCAAATGGGAAGAATGATTTCACTTTTGGCTTTGGGCATTGATAATCCGGGCTTTATCATCAACCGTTACTGTGGCTCTGGCTTGGAAGCCATTGCGCTAGCAGTAGGTAAAATCAAGGCAGGTATGGCGGATTGTATCATCGCTGGTGGTACAGAGTCCATGTCCATGTTGCCAATGATGGGCTACAAGACTGTCCTTAACTGGAAAATTGCCTCCCAAACACCTGATTATTACTTAAGCATGGGTTTGACTGCAGAAGAGCTTGCCAAAGAATATGAAATCACCCGTGAGCAAGCGGATCAGTTTTCTGTACGAAGTCACGAGAAAGCTTTGGCAGCTATTGCAGCCGGCAAGTTTAAGGATGAAATCGTGCCTGTAGAAGTAGAGGAAACCTACTTGGATGAGAAAGGGAAAAGAAAAACCAGAAAATACATAGTAGATACAGACGAAGGACCTCGAGCAGGTACTTCCTTGGAAGGCTTGTCCAACTTGAAAGCTGCGTTTAAAATGGGTGGTCAAGTAACTGCTGGTAACTCTTCCCAAACATCCGATGGAGCTGCCTTTGTGGTGGTGATGTCTGAGCGTTTGGTCAAAGAATTGAATTTGGAGCCGATAGCACGCATGATGTCCTATTCCGTAGCTGGTGTGGAGCCGCGTATCATGGGTATAGGTCCTAAGGAAGCCGTGCCAAAAGCGTTGAAGCAAGCAGGTTTGACCTTGGATAAAATCGATTTGATCGAGCTGAATGAGGCCTTTGCGGCCCAGGGTTTGGCTGTGATGAAGTCCTTGGATATGAATCCGGATATTGTCAATGTCAATGGTGGTGCCGTGGCCCTAGGTCACCCACTGGGATGTACTGGGGCAAAACTATCTGTGCAGCTCTTCAACGAGCTTCGCAGACAGAACAAGAAGTACGGTATGGTAACAGCCTGCGTCGGTGGAGGACAAGGCGTAGCGGGAGTATTTGAACTATTAAAGTAGAGGCGAGAGATTAGAAACGAGAAACGAGAGTTGGGCAAAGATTTTGGATTCATTAGGAGTTTATTCTTTGAGTTCTTCCAGAGCTCTAAGGTTCTCTAAAAAGAAAAAGCGTAAATTCTTTACTAGAATCGAGTCTAAACTCTCGTCTCTCGCTTCTCGCCTCTTACAAATAAAGTATTTAAACATTACACAATATGTCAACAATCACAAAACAATCAATCAACGGGGGTGAGTTTCTGATCAAGGAAACAGAAGCCCAGGATATCTTCATCTTTGAAGAATTCAATGAAGAGCAGAAAATGATGGCTCAGGCTTGTCAGGATTTTATCGATACGGAGATCCATCCAAATATCGAGGAAATCGACAGCATGAAGCATCCGGAATTGGTACCTTCTATTTTTAAGAAAGCTGGTGAACTAGGCTTGTTGGGTATCTCTGTACCGGAAGAGTTTGGGGGAATGGGTATGAGTTTCAATACTTCCATGTTGATCGCTGATATTATCGGTGGTGCAGGTTCCTTCTCTACTACGTATGGTGCACATACAGGTATCGGTACTTTGCCAATTTTGTACTACGGTAATGAAGATCAAAAAGCAAAATACCTTCCAAAATTGGCTACTGGCGAATGGGCAGCTTGCTATTGCTTGACTGAGCCAGATGCAGGTTCGGATGCCAACAGCGGAAAAACTAAGGCTGTATTGACAGAAGATGGAAAGCACTACATCATTAATGGTCAGAAGATGTGGATATCCAATGCGGGTTTTGCAGATATCTTCATTGTCTTTGCCAAGATTGAAGATGACAAAAACCTGACTGCATTTATTGTGGAAAAAGGCTTTGGTGGTATCACCATGAATGAAGAAGAAAAGAAAATGGGTATCAAAGGTTCTTCCACCCGTCAAGTATTCTTTAACGACTGCAAAGTTCCTGTAGAAAACATGCTATCTGACCGTCAAAACGGTTTCAAGATCGCGGTGAATATCCTGAACATTGGCCGTATTAAATTAGGTGCAGGTGTATTGGGTGGTTGTAGAACGGTTGCTTCTTATGCGATCAAGTATTCTTCCGAGCGTAAGCAGTTTGGTACTTCTATCAACACTTTTGGAGCGATCAAGCAGAAGTTGGCTGAGATGGCTGTACGTGTATATGCTTGCGAGGCATTGTGCTACAGAGCGGGTCAGGATATTGAAGATAGAATGAATGCCTTAGCAGCTGAGGGCATGGATGATACCGAAGCTAAATTGAAAGCATTGGAGCAGTTTGCGATTGAGGCAGCAATTGCCAAGATTCATGGTTCTGAGGTGTTAGATTATGTGGTTGATCAAGGTGTGCAGGTGTATGGTGGTATGGGTTATTCTGCCGATGCGCCTATGGAAAGAGCATATCGTGATGCCCGTATTTCTAGAATCTACGAAGGTACCAACGAGATCAACCGTATGTTGATGGTAGGTATGTTGTTGAAACGTGCGATGAAAGGTGAGATTGACTTGTTTGAGCCGGCGATGGCTGTAGCCAATGAACTGACTTCTGTACCTAGCTTTGAGACAATTGATACTTCAGAGTTGTTTGCAGCAGAGAAAGAGGTGATCAAAAAGTTGAAGAAAGTATTCTTGATGGTCGGTGGTAAAGCTGCGATGGCTTTGGCCGACAAAATCGAGTCTGAGCAAGAGGTGATGATGAACTTGGCGGATGTGATGATCGAAATCTACGCAGCAGAGTCAGCGATCTTGAGAACCGAGAAATTGGTATCCATGAGAGGTGAGGAAGCTTGTGCGCAGCAGATTGCCATGACACAAGTGTATTTGTTTGAGGCGGTAGAAAAAATCCAGACAGCTGCCAAAGAAGCAATTGCTGCCTTTACCAAGGGTGATGAGCAGAAGGTAATGTTGATGGGCTTGAAGCGCTTCACTAAAGCTGACTTGGTCAACACCAAAGAATTGAGAAGACAGATTGCTGATTATATGATTGAGAAAGGCAAGTATCCGTTTTCTTGATAATTAAGCTGTAAAGGCGCTAAGTTTATTTTAACACAGATTGAAAAATTGATTTTCACGGATTGAAGCAGATGTGTTTGCTGAGGCAAATCGCTCTCGCGGAAATCACGGAATACGCGGAAAAGTAGGGTAAAAAACCTTCGAGATCTGAAAGACCTCAAAGGTTTTTACTTGTAAATCTGTAAATTGATTTCATTTTGATACTAATTAGCCCCTGAGGAATCGGGGGCTTTTTGTTTTGCCGGTTTTGAATTGGAAATATAAAGGGTTGAACCAAGTAAACCTTACAGTGCAACTAGTGCCCGAAATATACTTAAAAAGGCGATGCATAAGGCCGGTGTGAAAAAGAAAGCCTGCTTTCATACATTGCGCCATTCCTTTGCAACGCATCTGCTTGAGCATGGGACAAACTTAAGGTATATCCAAGAGCTTCTTGGACACCAGTCTCTTAAAACTACGACGGTTTATCTTCATGTGAGCAACTTGAATCCATCACTGGTAAAAAGTCCATATGATGCATTGTGATGGAAACTATAAATAAAAGAAATCAAGGAGATGAGTTATCGACAATACTTGATTACCAAAAGGAGTTCATTTTGGAGGGCAAGACTCTCAGTAGTAATCAAAAGAAAGCATAAAGGGATATTCTTAACTGCCGAACGTCAAAAATGGGTTCACACAGTCTTAGCTGTGATTCCTGCGGGACAGTCAAAGTATGCTACAATAGCTGCCGTAACAGGCACTGCCCAAAATGCCAGTATATCAAGCAGCATTTGTGGGTTGAAAAGCTAAAGTACAGATTACTTCCTGTAAGATACTTCCACGTGGTTTTTACCATTCCAGAGTTTCTCAGGCCTCTATTTTATATCAATCAGAGGTTTTGTTACAATATCCTGTTTGAGTGTTCGGCCAAGGCGATAAAGAAGACAGCAATCAATCCATCGTTTTTGGGAGTAGAAAGCGGATGTCTATCGGTTTTACATACTTGGGGACAGTCATTGAATTACCATCCTCATAACCTGTCCCGACCCTCGGGATCCATATGTTAGTTCCGGCAGGTGGTCTTGACAGTGAGGGGATGGAATGGATACATGCCAACAAAAAGTTCTTTGTGCCGATCAAGGCTCTGTCTGCGATTTTCAGGGGAGTATTTATGGAAAAGCTGATGGAAGGATTGGCATCAAACCAGTTGATGATACCAGAAAAACAAAAAGAATTCTTCAATGACACCAAAGGCCTGAAAAATAGGGCTTATGAGAAACAATGGAATGTCTATGTCAAAAAAACGTTCAAGGGTGCCAATCAAGTGGTTTCGTATCTGGGAAGATATACCCACAGGGTTGCCATAAGTAACAGCAGGATTTTGGATACTGATGGGCAAATGGTCAGTTTTCGGTGGAAGGATTATCGTGACAATAAGAGCAAGACGCTGACACTTGGCTATGCTGAGTTTGTCAGAAGGTTTATGCAACATATACTTCCATCAGGTTTTTACAAAATCAGATATTATGGCATAATGGCTTCTACAAACAGTGCTGTAAAAATGGATGAATGTTTTCGACTCTTAGGGAAGACTAGGTTAATACCATTTTACCAGGGTTTGAGTACCTATGAAATAATGTCGGAAATCTTTGGGGAGGATATGTTCAAATGTCCCTGCTGCAAATCTGGAAAGATGGTTTTTGTTATCCCTGAAGAAAAAGGGGAAGGTCCCTAAATAGAATTAGGCGGGTAAAGTTCTTTGAAAGGATGTATTGAAAAAAAAGCAGAAAGTCTGTTAAGTGGATAAGTATGCCTAATTGAAAATGAATCAAACTCAGTAGATGATAAATCAGAAACTATTCATTCAGTGTGAAAGATATTTTGGAAATATAAAGCTATAGGAAAGATTATAAATACCCATAGTCCGGCTTAGTCCAACTATGTTTTTAACGCAATCTTGATATATCCAATTATAATAGTTATTTTTTGGTTGAATTGCGTCAAAAACACTTTACGTTGCGTTTATTGTAAAACCACCTAGCATCCAAAATTTTGTTATTTTTAGAAAAAACTTTTTGTATGGCCAAAACATCTAAAATAGAAGTAGATAAGAAATCAATTTCCATAATTGAACAGAATAGTGAAGATTACATCTGCCTAACAGATATGGTAAGGGGTGAGGAAGGTGAAGACCATATTAGAAACTGGATGCGCAACAGAAATACAGTTGAGTTTATTGGTCTTTGGGAAACTTTACACAACCCTGATTTTAAACCTGTCGAATTCGACACCTTTAGAAAACAGGCAGGACTCAACAGTTTTAACTTAACACCTAGAAAGTGGATTGAAGCGACTAATGCTATTGGCATTTTTTCAAAGTCAGGCAGATATGGGGGAACTTATGCCCATAAAGACATAGCTTTTGAATTTGGCTCATGGATAAGTCCCATGTTCAAACTACTAATTATCAAGGAGTTTCAACGACTAAAAGAAATTGAGACAAATCAATACAACTTGGAATGGAATGTGAAAAGAATCTTAACAAAAACCAATTATCACATCCATACTGAAGCAATCAAAAATCACATTATTCCTGATAAAAACTATTTGAAAGATAAGGAGTGGTTGGTTTATGCAGAAGAAGCAGACTTATTAAATGTAGCCCTTTTTGGTTGTACAGCAAAAGATTGGAGGGAAGTGAATAAGGAACATTCGGACAAGGGGTTAAACATTAGAGATTTTGCAGGCATCAATGAATTGGTTGTCTTATCAAATCTTGAAAATGTGAATGCTATCTTGATTGAGAGAAAAGAGAACAAGGAAGACAGGTTTATTCAACTAAGGAAAATAGCAAAATCGCAATTAGCTACCCTAGATAGCAAAGATTTCATAAAATCGATAAAAAAGCTTTCTGAGACTACCTATTTAGATGCAGGTTAGAAGAAATAAACAACAAAACGCTAACATCACCTTGGAAGACAGCGGGCGGTTCAAGGTAAATAGAATGTTTGGTATCTTTAAGAAGTTTGGTGTAGGCTGGAAGAGAACGTTTCCAAAAGCCCGCCGTCTCCAAGCTGAATCCCGTTATAGTGTAATTTATAGCTTTTCTCATTCGATTTTCTGATAGTCCTTTTGTTTTTTGTAATGACGCAGACGACCAAGTTCCCATGTTAAGAATGCAAACTTATAAGTACAGTTCCAGCTCCTTCCAAGAAATGCTGTTCAAAATGAATCACCCTCTAAATAAATGGCCTCATACTTTTCAAATCTTTTATTTCATTGTTTTTTTACCTTCCAAAATCATCTTGAAGACGTACAATATCATTTTCGTCCGAAGGATGGGAGGCATCAGTATGCTGCCAGATCTCGGCAACCATTCCCCAATCTGATTTCCCGATCAACCGATGACGTTCGCCCTGTTGCAACTTGATTTTGTCTCCTTCTTTCAAGTGTTTGATTTCGGATTCTTCATCAGTAAGGCTGGTAGCCACAGCGATTTCTCCATCGATGCATTTCCATATTTCAGCTCTTCTGAAGTGATATTGCCAACTGAGTCGTTTATTGGGCGCTACTAGTAGTATTTTAGGGCTTAATTTTTTCGAGATTTTTAGGCTCTCGAAATCTTCCTCAGGAAAAAATTGATGGGCAAATGCCGGTGCTTGGGCCTCATCAATAACCAAAAAACCACCCCAAGGCCTGTCTCGATCTTCTTTGATAACAATAAAGCCTAATTGCTTCATCAATTTTTCAGCAAGGGCAAAAACCTCTTTTTTTTGTCTCATAATCCTTTTTCTTTAAGATCCTTTACATTGAATGCAAAAATACCAATCATTTTAGTCACAAACGCGTTTAGTGTGATAATTGGAACTGACTTTCGCAATTCTTCTGGGATGATTCACATTTACCTCATATTTACAAAGAATATTTCTTTTGCACGCTTCGATTTCTCTGCTTTTTTCCGCTGACGAATTATTTCAATATATTTGATTCCTTGTTGTCCTTTTCTAGGCTTGTAAACAGCCGCTAACGATCTAAAAGATCGCAAAATTTACCAAATGTCCCAAAATCTCTTACAAGCCCATAGACCTGAACCCATCCAAGTGGAAGGAGATATTCTATCATTTTCTAGAAAATCTGACATTCAAGAGACCATTCAGGCGTTGGTTTCTGGTAAGCAGGTATTGGTGGAGGAATATTATAGCAATGGCTTGGATTTGCTTAAAGAGCTATCAGGATTTTTGAAAAACAAGCACCCTAAGCAATCATTTCTCGAACAGCGAGCGTATCGCACGGAATTTAGAAACCTGTCCAACCGTATCTTGCTCAGCATAAAAGGACATCAATTACAAGTAAAAAAAGCCCCTGAGATAGGCTGGTTGGCTAAATTATATCCCGAATTGAGCGAATTTCTCCTGCCTTTTCCACAAGTGCAAGGTTTAAATAGTGCCTGGCAATGGTATAAAAACGGTATTCAGATTCCAGGACTTCGCAATAAAATTCACCCGTATTACGGGGTATATTTTCCTACCCGGTTTGAGCATGTAACGTTATTTGATAACTGGCTCAAACGTTACCAAGGTCCAAAAAAATCGGCTATCGATGTAGGCGTTGGCAGTGGCATACTTTCCTTGCTGATGGTGCAGCATGGTTTTCAGAAAGTTTTTGCGACAGATATCAATGCCAATGCAATCATTGGTCTGACCGAATTCATGGGCAACACGAAGTTATCTAGGAAAATAGAGCTTGATTTTGGGCATTTATTCGGAAAATGGGTCAAGCCAACAGAACTGATTGTCTTCAATCCACCTTGGCTTCCAACGGCTAAGGAATCCAACAAACTTGATGAAGCGATTTATTATAACGAAGCGTTGTTCCCAGACTTTTTTGAAGGAGCTCATCAACGCTTATTACCTGAGGGTCGTTTGCTGATTATTTTCTCCAATCTAGCCCAAATCACCGGAGTTACTGATACGCATCCGATAGAGCAAGAATTACTGATGGGTGGGCGCTTTGAATTGGAAAGATGTCTGAAAAAATCTGTCAAAGAAGCCTCCCAAAAGACTCAACGCAATCAACATTGGCGAGGTGAAGAAGTCGTGGAGTTGTGGGAATTAAAGCTTAACTTATGATGAGTTGTAACTTGACAGGTTTGATATTGCTTCAAATCAAAAATGAAACCTTAATTGATAAAAAAAGAAGTGTCTCTTAGCTCCTAAACGATGAAAAAAATGCTCGTAACACTACTAGTTTTATTTTTCGCAGGAGGTGGCCTCCTATTTTTCCAAATGAATGAGCATAAAGTTCAAAATGCGATGAGGGAAAAATGGAACTTTCCTTATCTTAATGAAATCAATCATACACGCACTTTTGAGATCGCAGGATATGAATTTATCAAATTGTCCGATCAAGATTTGGGTATGCAAAGCAGAATACTTTTATATCCTGAGGAAGCTTGGTTCTCAGAAAAAATAAGTGATGAACCACACTATTGGACACAACAATCGAGGGTATTTTACAACAAAGAGAAAGCTCTTTTCGGAGTTGGATTACAATTTGCCAGCGAATGGATTTTTTTTGATGCTGACGGAGAACTCTTAGAAGACTTAGGAGAAGAAGAGATGCCTCATGGCAATCATCACTCATGGATTATGGTCGATAATTCGCAAAAGTATTACCGCTTTGATGACCAAAAGGCAGCTATCTATGTGGTCTATTTTGCCAAAGAGCGCTACAATTGGTCTAGGCATAATCCATTGGCAAATATAGGTAGCCCTACAGCAGGCCACGGGAGCTATTGGTGGTGGTTTGGCAATGCTTTTATGAAAATCCAACTATGTAAGGGTGAGTTTATATTTAAAGCTGACGGACAAATGGATGGAATAACTTCAGATACGCCTCAATACAAAGTTCTGATCGACTATTATAATATTCCAAAGGAGTTTACCAATGGCAAGGAAGTGGTCTTGATATATCAAGATCGGTCTTTTACCAATATGGATTATGGTCTATATATGGTTAGAGAAAAATAACTTGGGCACGGGTGATCAGTTTGCTTGGTGAAATAAAGGTCATTTCAAGCCTTTATAACAAATCAACCAAATGGAAGGTAAGGAAGGTGATAAGGAAGTTTTCTTTACGGACATGTATTTTAATTACAGCTAAGATTTGTTGGTCAAAGATAAATGTGCCTTTTAATAGTTTACCTAAACAATGAATTAGAAAATGGATTTATAATCAAACGCTTGAAATAAAGAACTATTCACCACTAACTTATCCAAGACATGTCAAACATCGATTTAATCATAGAAGAACGCGCAGCTGATATCGGAAAATTTCTGGTGGGAAGGCTGCTTCCTTTTCGCCAAAAACGAATGGTAGGACCATTTATCTATATTGATCATATGGGACCGGTCAAGTTGAATGAGCGAAGCAATTTTGATATTCTCCCACATCCCCATATAGGCTTATCCACACTCACCTTTTTGTTTGAAGGAAGCATCACCCATCGGGATACGTTGGGAAATGAAGTCGATATCAATCCCGGTGCGGTCAATTGGATGACGGCAGGAAAAGGCATCGTGCACAGTGAGCGAACACCCGAACACCTACGCAATTCTGAGCTTTTGATGCATGGATTGCAGATTTGGGTTGCGCTGCCCAAGCACTTGGAGCAAATGGATCCTGAATTTTTTCATGTAACTGCGGAGGAAATACCCGCTTGGGAACAGGATGGTATCCAATTTAGATTAGTGGCAGGAGAAGCATTTGACCGCAAGTCTCCTGTACCTGTATATAGCAAGTTGTATATGCTGGAAATTAAGAGTTCTTCCCATCAGCAAGTAACAATTGGAGAGCATTTGTACGGTGAGTCGGGTTTATACATTTTGGATGGAGGCGTGGAAAGCGATGGTAATGAATACGGACCCAAGCAAATGTTGGTGACCAAGGATAGTACCCTTTGTGAGTTTACCATACAGGCTGATAGTATTATTTACATTTTTGGAGGTGAACCACTTCCAGAACAACGATTCATTGATTGGAATTTTGTAGCATCCGATAAAGCCTTAATTGCTGAAGCCAGACAAAAATGGATAGATCAGAAATTTGAAAAGATTAAAGGTGAGGAGGATGAGTTTGTACCTTATCCTTCTTTTCCTAAAAAGTGAAATATGATTATCCGCAATTACCCCAGAGTAAAAAATATACCGCGTATTGCGGATAATCGAACACAGTCAACAGAAGCCTTGCCTCCTCATGAAATTGGTTGACAGGTCATTGACCGATGACCGAATCATATCGATAATCAGAAAATGAAATCTTTTTTACTCGCAAACGACCATCCTTCGTTAATAAATTTAAGAGTTCAAGAAAAGGTGTTTGATTTGGCTATTACTATACCAAAAATCAATTTTTTTATTTGTACGCCCAAAATTTTTATATTTGTACGTGTAAAGGTATTGCTATGGACAAAAAACTAACATTGAAACTGGATAGTCATGTGATTGAGAAGGCTAAGGAGTATGCCGCTTCACAAAACAGGAGTTTGTCAGGATTGATTGAATCTTATCTGATGAAATTAATTTCTGAAGGCAGTTCAGATACCAGCAAAAAAATAGAGATTTCTCCCTTTGTAAAGAGTCTGAGAACTGGAGTAAAGGTTCCTTTGGATTATGATTACAAAAAAGCACACCTTGATTTTTTAGAGGAAAAGTACAAATGATGGACAAATTATTCCTTGACACCAATGTAGTTATTGATTTATTAGGTGAACGTGAACCGTTTTATGAATCTATAGCTCAGATTGCGACGCTTTCAGACAAAGAAGAACTTTGTATAGTTGTATCAGCTTTAACTTATTCCACAGTTTTCTACATTCTTTCAAGATTTGAAGGCTCTGAAATTGTTAAAGAAAAAATCAGAAAGTTTAAGGTTATTTCCGAAACCTCAGATTTGACAAATCAAGTAATTGATAAAGCGCTAACTTCAAACTTTAGAGATTTTGAAGATGCCTTACAGTATTTTTGTGCATTAAATTCAGGAGCTGGTGTAATCATTACTAGAAATGGTAAGGATTTTAAAGATTCGGAATTACCAGTGATGAGTCCAGATGAATACCTTAGTAGCTTAAAATAAAAAGTTCTCCCATGAAGCGACGTGATTTTTTGATTCAAACGGGAATAGTCTCTTTGGGCACAGGGTTGCTTTGTCCTGAAGTTTTTGCTCAACAATCCATGCATGCCAAGCGTAATGAATTCATGGACGAGAAAGTTTTAATCATTGGTGCAGGGGTGGCAGGTCTTTATGCTGCATATATTTTGAAAGCTAAGGGGGTCGATGTGCAATTGCTCGAGGCAACAGATACCTATGGCGGTCGCCTAGCTAAATTATCTGGATTTGCAGATTATTCTCTGGATTTGGGAGCACAGTGGCTGCATGGGAAAAAGAACTTGATTGGCGAATGGATAAAAAAATCATCGACCAAAATCGTCCAAGACGCCATGTCCCCTCAGTATTGGTTCAAAGATCAATTGTTGACCAAATTGCCGAAGTCTTTGGATATTTTTCAAGGGAAACAATTACCGGATGTTTCCTATGCAGCATTTGCCCGCATGAAGGGATATGGCCAGAAGTACGCTCAGATTGTTGAAGGGATTGCAGGGGATTACGGAGCAGCAGCCGATAGACTTTCGGTCTATTATACAAACAAGGAGTTTGAAACCTGGACTTCGGGAGAGCAGGATTATAGATTTCGGGAAACATTTTTTGATTTTATTGATCAGGAGATTGCCTCCAAAGTCAAGGACAATATCACAGTCAATGCTCCTGTCGCCTCCATTGATTATTCTGGTAAAGATATTCGGGTGATGACCAAGGACAATCAGGTCTTTGATGCGCAAAAAGTAATCATCACAGTACCGATTACAATTCTTCAATCAGGGGATATCCAATTTTATCCCCCACTTCCACAAGAAAAAGTAGGAGCCTTTCAGAAAATTGGCATGGATGCGGGGATGAAGGTTTTCCTTAAGTTTTCGAAGAAATTTTATGGGCAATACATCTTGGGTGGTAAGATAAGTGCTGCATACATCGATGATAGTGTTGCCAAAAATACCCAAGAACATGTGCTCTTTGCTTTTGTCATGGGAAAGCAAGCAGAATATCTGACTAACCTTGGGACTGATGATGCGATCGTGCGGGAGTTACTCGTCGACTTAGATAGCATGTATCAGGGTCAAGCCTCTGCCAACTTTATTCAAGCCTATGTTCAAAATTGGAGTACTCAACCTTTTATTAGAGGCGCCTATTCTTATAGTACTGTTGGTATGGGCAATGCCAGAAATTTGGCAGCAGTACCGATTGAAAATAGGCTGTTCTTCGCTGGTGAGGCTATGAATACTAACGGGCATCATCAATCCGTTCATGGAGCTGCAGAAACAGGTTTGCAGGCAGCAGAAGCAATCATGTATAAGTAAATCTATTTATTGGCATTTACCTTTGGCACAGTCGATTGGTTAGTAGCGGCTATTGACCCTACTCAATTACCGATTGTTCGATCATATTTCCTTGAAATGGCTATCTTTAAATCTGGATTGTAACAGATGTATCATATATGAAATTCAGTTTGTTTTTTTTATTTCTGTTATCGGGTACTTTGTGGGCGCAGCAGATACCTTCACTATTTACGCAGGAAAGAGTTGATTTTTGTGAAGCAAACTTGTCCGTTGAAGAAGCCCTCAAATTACGTCAGGAGTTAGTAGCTCTAGAAGATTATTTTATTGAAAGAGGATTGTTATTTGATAAGTCAGGAGCTGCTTACAAAGTTGCTTTTCAGAAAATAGTCCATGAAAATGATTTAACCTTCTCCATGGACACTACTTTTCAGCTACTGAGTTCTGTGGATATGGAGGTTTTTCTATCGTGTTATTATAAAATGTTAACACCTCAAGAACTTTCTCAAGCTACTATTCAACATTACGAAGCTTTCACCCTTATCTCAGAGAATGTTGGTGCTGAGATCACCCCTCGTATTGTTGCCCAACGCATCATAGATAATTTATCAGAAGAAGATTTTGAATTGGAGTTTTTAAAGATATCTAGTCTTTACGCGTTTTATAAAATTTCTTCCCCAGCTATTCCGAATGTGTTTGGTGAGTTAGGTTCTGATGTGATTAAAGACATCAAAACAATTACAGTTTCTTTAACCGAAGATGATCAGATTTTGCTCGACAATCAGCCTTTGAAAACAAAGTATTTGGAGCAAAACTTGTACGACTTCCTATTGAAGGATCCTGAACGCCGTGGAATTGAATTTAGCACTAATCGAAATACCTCGTATCAATTTTATCTCGAAATAAACAAGATCTTTGACAAAGTTTATGAAAGATTGAAGAGTGATCGTGGAGTCGTTCGAAAACACATATTTTATCAAGAACCAGATTAAGCATTTACATAACATAGGCTACTAATTTCAACATTTCTAATCCGACTGAAGTTATTAGAAAAAGTACTCGCTATGCCTAAGAGAACATCCATCAACGATATCCAAGAAATGGAGGACCTCAATGATTTGGATAATATAGTCAAAGATAAACGCAATCATAAGCGTGCAGATGCCAAGAAGGAGCGTAGAAACAGGCATTACGTCAAGCTACTGATCAAACAGCAATTGAGAGGGAGTGATCTGGATGAGTAGGCTGATGCCATTTTTCTTCTAGTGGTTAAGATTAGAAGAACTTTTCCAAAGTTTAGCTAAGAATTGCTATTTCATTTAGATTTTTGACAACTTTGAAGAAGTTTGGGAATACTATACGCCTCGACTATTCCAAATTTCATTTCTAGTGCTTATCCACGTTTATGTTTGAAGGAAGAAAGCTACTCATCGTAACCAAACACGGCAAAGAACAGGTCATTGCTTCTGTGTTTGAAAAGGCTTTGGGTGTTAGGTGTGTACTTGACAATAGTTTTGATACTGACCAACTGGGTACTTTTTCTGGAGAAGTTGATCGCACCTTGGATCCAATGAGTGCGGCTAAACAGAAGTGTTTGGAAGGAATGTGGCAATCAGGATGCGACTTGGCCATTGCCAATGAAGGTTCCTTTGGTCCTCACCCTACACTATTTTTTGTTCCAGCAGATGAAGAATTGTTGGTATTGATTGATTCTAAAAATAAGCTTGAGCTTGTCGTGCGTGAACTCAGTACAGCTACCAATTTTGATGCGCGAGAGATTACCACTGTGGAGGAATTAGTAGCCTTTACCAAGCATGCCCAATTTCCTTCCCATGCACTCATCCTTCGTCCAGCCAAAGACAACTTCCATGGCATGGTCAAAGGAATTCATGAAGAAGCTCAATTAATTGAGGTATTTGAATCCTTGAAATCTCAGCATCCATCCGTCTATATCGAAACAGATATGCGGGCAATGCATAACCCAAGCCGGATGCAGGTGATTGCAGCTGCCGCTGAAAAAATGCTTTCTTTGATTCATTCCACTTGCCCACAATGCCAGACTCCTGGATTTAGCGTTTCAGATTACATTCGTGGGCTCCCTTGCAGTCTTTGCGGAAGACCCACACGCTCGGTATTAGCTCAAATTTATACCTGTAAGCATTGCCAATACCAAGAGGAAAAACCTAATCCCGATAGTAAAGATTTTGAGGATCCCATGTATTGTGATTATTGCAACCCCTGATTGGATTCGGCGTTTCAATGATGATTCAATAGAGGAGTTTTGACCTCATCGAATTTTGTATGAACTTTAGAAAAAAAGGGAAACTATGGGATTATTTTCAGCACTCTTGGGCAATGCAGGCATGGTTGGTCCTGAAGAATTAAACAAAAAATTTGGCAAATTACTGATTGAAGGAGAGACCATCGATCTTGGGTTTAAACTCCTTCGGGATACGTTTATCTTCACCAACAAGCGTTTAATCCTGATAGATATACAGGGTATCACAGGAAGCAAAACCGAATATAAGTCCATTCTATACAAATCCATCAGCAGGTTTAGCGTGGAGACTGCCGGCACCTTTGATTTGGATGCAGAGTTAAAGATTTGGATTTCATCAGAGACCCACCCCAGCATCGTCAAGCAATTTAACAAGTCCGTGAATGTCTACGAAGTCCAAAAAGTATTGGCTTTCCATGTTTTGAAATAGGCTAATAGTTTATGTATACTAGCAAAAAAGACTTTCAGGGAAATCTGAAAGTCTTTTTAACTATAGGATAAATACCATGCCATTGGTCATGATATAGAATTTTAAACTATAAATTGCTTTTAGTTTACTAAATTTGAAAACATTAATTTTTATTCTTATCCAAGCTCTGAAGAATTTCTAATAGTTTTTTTGGGTCTTGCCTAGTGTCCCAAAATGCTGTGATAATGATGGAATTTTCCTTTGTTTTAAACAAAATCTTAAAATTTTCTAGAATAGCCATACGAGTCTCCGGAAAATCAGCGTATTGAAACATTTCTGGGGTTTTGGCAATTTGTTGTGTTTTTTGCAGCACCATCTTTAAAAGTTTTTTGGAATAAGTAGTAGATTTATTTCTATTTACCCAGTATTCCAAAGTTCCTAACAACTGTAAATCAGCTGTTTTGGTCCATATTACTTCCCTTCGAGCCACTCTAAATTTCTTTTTTCAAGTGCTTCTTGCGATATCAAGCGACCTTCATTGATATCCGCCTCACTCATTTCCATCATTACTTTTTGTTCAAGACTTAGCTTTTGAAATGGTGTTTGAGCTGTGTTAGAAGATATTAGAACATCTATCGCTTGAAGAAAATCCTTATCCTCAATCAAGCTAATTTTACCAATTAAATCACTTTTTATCTTTTCAATCGTTGGCATACAACAATAGGTTTAATTTCTATTCCTTTTTCTAACAGCTTTAACACTACAATTGATTACTAATATAGCAAATTTAATTGATCGCAAAAAGACGAGGCAGGTTTTCAAAACCTGCCTCTTTTACATTACCCCACTTCCTACTTGGTACTTAGTACATGGTACAACAAAAGACTATTTCCTAAACACAACCTTCCCTCCCACTACAGTCATCGTCACTTGAGTGTCCAATAACTGATTTTCAGGCACCTGCATCAAGTTTTGGTTAAAGACCGTAAAGTCGGCTGCCTTCCCCACTTGGATCGAGCCCTTGAAGTTTTCTTCGAACTCTGCGTACGCACCATCTAAGGTATAGGATTTCAACGCCTGCTCACGGGTCATTTTTTGATCGGGTTCGTAGCCACCCTCGGGTGTCATTTTCAGGGTTTTTCTAGTCACAGAGGCATAGAAAGAAGGGATTGGATCCAAAGGCTCTACAGGAGCATCTGTTCCATTGGAAATGACTGCACCTGATTGCAACAGTTTTTGCCATACATATGCACCATCTTTGATGCGCTTAGCACCTAACCGGCCAATCGCCCAAGGTCTATCTGAACTCAAATGGATTGCCTGGATAGCAGCAATCACACCCAAGTTTCCAAAGCGATCAATATCGTCCGGATGTAAGTGTTGCGCATGTTCTATTCTAAATCGGTGGTCCGTTACACCAGGGAATTTGGCAAAAGCAGCTTCGTATCTATCCAATACCTCCCGATTGGTACGGTCTCCGATGGCATGGGAACAAACTTGAAAGCCTAGCTCCAGGCCTTTTTCTGAAACTTGTGATACTAAATCAATCGGCATAGTCTCATGACCTCTATGGCCCGGTTTGTCTTCATAATCTTCCAACAACCATGCACCCCAAGGACCCAAAGCTCCATCCATATTCAACTTAATCGAGCGAACGGTCACCATGTGGTCAGGGTCAATGTGGGGACCCTTTTTGTACCAAGCTTCCAATAACTCGGGTTGACGGCTTGTCAACATCACGTACATACGGGAAGTCAACCTGCCTTCTGCTTTGAATTTTTCCAATAAATCAATTACATCTTGTCCGCTCCCTGCATCATGGAAGGAGGTAATTCCCTTTTCTGCTAATTCTTGCAAAGCCAATTCCATGGCTTTTTCAGCTCGCTCAGGGGTATCCTGTGGGATCATTTTGCTGACCAAATAAGAAGCTCTTTCCACCAATACTCCGGTAGGATTTCCCAATTCATCGCGTATGATTTCACCGCCCTCAACCTCCTGCTGTGGTTTTTCACCTCCCAAAGGAGTAATGCCAGCCAATTCCATAGCTTTTTGGTTCACAAAAGAAGCATGTCCGGATGCATGAGCTAGGTATACAGGATTATTTGGAGTGATGGCACTGAGGGCATCATGAGTTTGAAAGCCTTTGATAGTATTTGCAGGCATTTCTATCCATTTATCTTGGTGCCATCCTCTGCCAGTAATCCACTCTCCCGGTTCGGCAGTGCTCGCAGCTTCGGCTACTTTTTCGACTAGCTCATCAAAGGTTTTGACATACATCAAGTCAATATCAAGCTTGTTGTAGCCAATACCCATGATATGTGCATGAGACTCGATAAACCCGGGAGTCATCGTCATGCCTTCTAGGTCAATAGTTTCGGTGTATTTGCCGGCAAATGCCATGATTTCTTCTGTTGTGCCTACAGCAATGATGAGTCCATCTTTGATGGCTACGGCTTCTACTTGAGGATTGCTTTCATCCACCGTATACACGATGCCATTGATGAAGATTTTGTCTGCGGTAGGATTACTGCCCCCACATGCGGCAAACAGAAATACCACTAAACTGAATAGTAAAATTTTTTTCATACGTATAGTCTTCTTGTTCAAAACTAAGGATTTCCAATCGCTTTCGCCAAACCATCCTTGTAAATCCTCTTAAAAAGTACTTGTGGAAACCCAATTTTTTAGAATAATCTTCTTAATTTCCATCTCTATTTATCCGAATCAAAAATATCATTTGGTCATTAGTCCCAAGCAATCAAATGGATCAACCTACAATTATCAATCCCGAAGTAGATACTTACCTGATTCAAGGCTGTATGCGCTGTCCATATGGTGCAACTGAGCGCTGCAAAGTCATTCCTTGGAGGGCTGTGTTGGAGGAATTACGACAGTTGCTTTTGGAGTCTGGATTGGTGGAAGAAGTCAAATGGGGAGTGCCTTGTTATACCAGAAATGGCAAAAATGTGGTGATTGTGGCTGCTTTCAAGTCTTATGCAGCGTTGAGTTTTTTCAAGGGGTCTTTGCTGGAAGATAAGCATCAGGTATTGGAAAAAGCAGGACAGGCAGGTAGGTCCTGGAAGTTTACCGAGGTGGAGGAAGTTTGGGAGCAAAAAGAACTGATCAAGGATTACATTCAGGAAGCCATAGGGATCGAGGATTCTGGGGAAAAAATCGTTTTTGAGAAAGTACCCGAACCTATTCCCGAAGAGTTATTAGATGCATTTGCAGAAGACGAGACCTTGGAGCGTGCTTTTTTCAAACTTACGCTTGGTCGGCAGCGTGCTTACATCATCCATTTTTCTCAAGCGAAACAATCCCAAACCCGAAAATCAAGAATTACCAAATTGGCTGATCAAATCAAATTAGGAATTGGATTGCATGACCATTACAAGAAACAATAAGTATTAAACCGATGACCGACACGAGCAAACACGATGAACGCATGGCCCAAATGACGGTCGCCTCTGTTTTTCCTCATTACATCACCAAAGTGGAAAAAAAAGGCAGAACCCAAGGGGAGCTGATACAGGTAATAGAATGGCTTACAGGGTACAATGAAGCTCAATTACAGGAATTGTTGGAAAAGAAGGTGACATTTCAGGAATTCTTTGAGAACTGCCAACTCAATCCCCATGCACATTTGATCACAGGTGTGATATGTGGGTATCGAGTGGAGGAAATTACTAATCCATTGACGCAGCAAGTACGGTATTTGGATAAGTTAGTGGATGAATTGGCGAAAGGAAGAAAAATGGAGAAGATCCTCAGAACTGCATGAGGTCATACAACCTATTAATCCCCAAGAATCATTTTTTCCATCAGTCCTTTGAACTGTGTAATTCTAGGGGCTGGGTATAAGAGTTCCCCTTTGATTAGCTGTACATAAGCCTCATCAAAAGAGCCCATTTCAAATTTTCTTACAGCATCATTGTAATATTGCAACCCGGCCAGTTCTTTCAGGCCGATTTCTGCGATTTTTAGTTGCTTCCTAGCATGGGTACGGTAACCTATGCGTTCGTTGAGAGGCTCAAACAAAGGTTCAGTGTTTTCTTCACTGATTTTCTTTTCAAAATTTCTGACTTTTCGCTCTCCGACGAGTAGCCCATTGACAGGTTGGGTGCTTTCGATGATAAATGGAATATTTTCCACAAATCCTCGAATGTAAACATGCCCTTCCAGTTCGATGATCTGATAGTCCAGGTCATAGCGATCCAAAAGCAGGCCCATAACAGCAGTTCCCGTTACACAATCATAATTTCCTGTGCTGAGTGTACCGGCAAAGGAGGCAAAGGTTGTGTAGTTTTTGAGAATGCGGTTATGGGTATAAAAGAAAATGTCCGACAGCAATTGAACATTTGATTTCTTTTTTTCAGCGAGTTTATCCAGCTGAAGCACCAAATTTTCCCAATTGTCATGGTAAATGTTGGTGCCCGGGTCCAATGATTGTAAAAGGAAAAATGGCTGAGACTCAAATTGGGTGATGAGTTGTCGTTCGAGTTTGCTTTGGAAGATGGGGAGCACTTTGACATCAGAGGAATCCTGTGCTTGGACTTGAAATCCAATCAGTACGAATGCGATCCATATGATGCATGCAGTTCTCAAAGCCTTGTTTGTTTCCCGTGTTAATATTGAGGTGATATAAAGTTAACAATTTGTTAACATAAAAACCAATAAAAAGTTTCACCCGTAACATTGGCTTAACACAAAATCGGAAGTACAACCCCTTCACCAATATTTCAAAATACTAGTTCACGCCACGTCCGCTACGATTATCGCAACGAGCGCAAGGTTTTTTTTGGAACTCCCCTCCAATATCCCATTATCCACCACTATCCATTAAAACCACAGATGAACACAGATATCCACAGACGTTTTGCTGACGCAAATTGGGAGTACACCCCCTTCACCAATATTTCAATTTATATCAACCTTATTTCCACTTTATTTCAAAATACTAGTTCACGCCACGTCCGCTACGATTATCGCAACGAGCGCAAGGTTTTTTTTGGCACTCCCCTCCAATATCCCATTATCCAAGTATCAATCAATATCCTTTTCCTTATTAAAATGCTTCTCGTAAAACTCAAACACCCGATTCCAATGATCGTAGAAGTCACTTTCATTGCTTGCTGCACCAGCGCCGTGTCCACCGTTGAGGTAATTCACCCAGGTGACGTCTTTGCCGAGTCTGCGCATGGCATAGAAGAGTTCACGGGAATTGGTGCCCGGGACATTCCAGTCACCTTCGCCTGTTAAGATGAGGTGCGGAGTTTCGATGCGGTCGGCATAAAGCACGGCCGTGGTCGCTAAGTATTTTAAAGGTTCATCCCAAAGTGTTCCACCAATGCGGTCTTGTCCATACTCTGCGGCGGTATAGTTTCTCGTACCGATTTTTGGGCTGTCGCCTAAGAAACTGATGATATTAACTTTTCCAGAGATGTTGATAGCTGCTGCAAAGCGGTCAGTTTGGGTGATTAAGAGAGAGGTTGCATAGCCACCATAACTTCCTCCCTGTACCCCAACTTTATCATTGTCAACCTTCCCTTCATCGACCAATTTGTTGATAGCCGCTGTAATGCCTTTGACCCATGCTTCTCCAGGATAGCCCATTTCCAAATCCACCGAAGGACGCAATGCAAAATAGCCCTGATTGGCAAAGAGGTTCATGTTACGGTTATAGCCGTTGGCAAAGAAGCTTTCGTACACTTCACATACCAGAGGATACTTTTTCCCTTCTTCGTAATCCACCGGATAGTAGAGAATTCCTTGCAATTCTTTTCCATCTACATTGCGGTAACTGATCAATTCAGAGCGAGTCATTTTCTTTTCTGATAACCATGGATTGAGGTTGGTCAATGGCTGCATAGTTGCAAATGACCAGTCCGTAGCTACCAAATCCGAAGGCATATCTCCGTCGGACAGATTCAGGACTATTCTATCAGAATTTTTGGCTTTCTGAATGCCCGTATATAAGCGCTCATCAACAATGATGTCTTTCATTTCACGGGTATTCACGTCAAATCGAACAAAACCTCTCCTCCAACGCTCTTTTTCACTGTAGGAGAAAAAGAGTGTTTGCTCGTCTGAAGACCAATGTGCTAAACTAAGGTTCGGGGCTTTTTCTTTGTCTTTGGGGAATTCATATACCATTTCCAAGGACTCCCCTTTGGCATCTACCAACCAATAGCCTTTATCCGAACTTAAAAGCAACTGGTTTTCCGAAGGGGACCAGGATGTGATGGAAAACTTCACCTCTTTTTTCTTTTCTTCATCCGAATAGGCTTTTCCTTTGGTCAGGTTGTGGATAACTGTGTCTCCCAAACTTTGAATAAATACATATCCTGAATCTACCCAAGCAAATTTGGCTTTGGAATCGGACCAATTGTAGTTTCTCCGTTGCTTGTTGCGTTTGTAAAGAATATGAGTCGAATCCGCCTTGGACAGTTTTTTGTAGGATACTTGGTATTCGGTTCCTTCATTGCGCACGTAGGAGGTTTTCAAAGGGAAAGTTTCATTGAAAATCAGGTATTGATTATCTTCTGAAAGGTACACTCCTCCATAATTTCCCTCAGGAAGCAATTCTGTAGACGCACCTTTGGATAATTCAACCCTCAACACTCGGGTCAGCGCATTGGTATTGCGGATTTCATCCCAATTGAGAAAAGGTTTGCTCCCATCGTACACGACCACGGGGCCTTTGGTAGCTGCATTGTACAGTTCCATCGCTCTATCCATCCAATCCACTGCACGTGCATGAAGCAAGATGGCCTGTCCATCCGCGGTCCAAGTCAGGGTGGAATTTGCCAATAAAGGATTGCCTACAATTTTGATTTCCCGTACACGCTTTCGGTTGGTATCATAGATCATCAAGTGCAGTTTCTCACCCTTTTGTTCCAAAAATGCCAATTCCCGTGAGTTGGGAGACCAAGTAAAGGAGGTTACCCGAGAAGGGTTGTCGTAAGGAAAGCTCATCGCCCCGGACTCTGTATCAATGATAACAAACTGCCCGGGGAATACATTGATATAAGATGGGTCCTGAAACCTAAAATGATCCACCCCAAACCGAGATCGTCCATCCGTAATTACTCCTGCCAGCAATTTCCCATCATCGGATAAGGTTGTGCTGCCAATTGATCGAACATTGATGGCATCTTCGACTGTGAAGTTGGTTTTTTGGGCAACAGCCAGGTTGCTTAGCAAAAAGCTGATGAGGACGAAGTAGAAGCGTGTTTTCATAGGAAGCTCATTTGTATGGTATTCATAGTCAAATACCAAAACAAAAAAGCGTATTTCTACGGCCTTAAGCTAACCGTTAGCAAAAAAATCAACCTTCCTATAAAAAAGGTAGTAGGTTCACGCTAATTAAGAATAAAGCAAAGTCCTCACAACGCTATTATTGGCACTCCCCTTCTGTAAACTTCAGGATTCCTCTGGCTGTCGCTTCGCAGGCATTTCCATAGGTTTTCCCATCACATCCGCATACCGGTTGATAAATAGCCGGACATACAGCATTGGTATTTACCTTCGATTTGTCATAGCAGTCTCTTGCCAATTGATCTTCCCCATCGAGTACCGGGTCAATGGCATCACATTGAAATGCTGTTGCAAAAATGAAGACAAGCAGGAATAGTAGGCTAGCAAGTTGTTTCATGGTTTTGGTTTTTTTAGAGAAGACGGAGGAAAGGAGGAATGTGCTACAAAGGAAGTGAAATTTTTTGGTGGAATTTAAACGTTTAAAATCGGTTGAAGAGTTGGGGAATGGGGAGTCAATTAGTATTTTCAACAAAAAGAAAATGAACTATGGAATTTCCAAAGGATTCAAACCTTCCTACTCAACTTTTAGCATCTTGTTTTGATAGTACATCTGCTACCTACAAGTATTATTGGTTTTTGAGTATTCTTGAATCAATGAGTGCAGATAGGATCGTTATTTCAAAGACAGAGCTTTTTTCTTATATGGTTGCTATTCCATGGTACACTGTGAACTACTTTCAAGTTTCTTTTGGAAAACAGGATGTGATTCATCGAGAGATTGAGAATATCAAAACTTTTGAGAAAATTTCAATTGATGAAAATAAAGAAGTCATCGTATCAAAGTTATCACAATCCCAAAATTTACAAACTCAAAAAGCTCTTTACCATTTTGATAATCAGGTGCCTCATTGGTTTCTTTCACCGTGGTTTGGAAGCAATAAAAGCAAAAAAGATATTTACGCAGGCTCAAGAAATTTTGAGAATGAATGTTTATACGCTTTGTATCATGATCGAATAGAGTTAAATCCAAATTGGGTTGCCTATCTGATTGAAAATATTCGATTTTTGAAAGATTTTTGCTATTGGAATCTTGCTGTGTTTTTACAAAAACGTAACCCCGGTATACCTGAAATACCAAGTAAACTCATAAAACCAGCTGTAAGAAACGCCTTAATCGGTCAAAGAAGAAATTTTTGGAATGTAGTGTTTGATGAGTTGGGAGAAATTGATTGCATATATACTGGTGAGAAGCTTAACAAATCAAATTATGCAGTCGAGCATTTTATCCCTTATAGCTATGTCTGCCATGACTTAATGTGGAACCTTGTTCCCGCTGATCCTCGGTTTAATTCTCATAAAAGCAATAAACTGCCGAGTTTAGACGACTATTTTGATGGATTTTATAGAATACAAAAGGAAGCGGTTGAAATCGTATTAAGTAAAAAACCAAGTTCCAATTATCTTTTTGATTATTTGTACCTATTTAAAAACCTTGATGGAATAGAAGATCTACCAAATGTCTTTGAAGAGAAAAGATTTAAGGATGTTTTCCATCCTTTGATAATTATGGCTCATAATAGCGGCTTTCAATATTTATCCAAACCATGAAAAATGAATTCTCACACCTAACAGCCAAAGAGCGAGACAAAATCTCGTTTCCTGCCAGATTTCTTGAGGAAAGAGGTTTATTGAAGGGGAAAATATTGGATTTTGGTTGTGGGTTTGGAAAAGATGTGGAAGTAATGCAATCCAAAGGCTATCAAATTGAAGGGTATGATAAACATTACATGCCTTCGTATCCACAAGGGAAGTTTGACACTATTATCTGTTTATATGTCTTAAATGTGCTCCAACAGGAAGACCAAACACGAGTTTTAATTGAAATCTCAAAATTACTTCTGCCTACAGGAAAAGCATATTTTGCAGTTAGAAGGGATTTGACCTATCAAGGGTTTCGAACACATAAAATCCACCAAAAACCAACCTTTCAATGCAATGTTATCCTTCCTTTTGCTTCTATTTTTATAAATGACAGTTGTGAGATTTATGAGTATACGCCGATCAATCAACTTGCTCATTCCACAGGTTTGGATTGTATTTTTTGCTGTCCAACCAAAGAAATGGAATTAATTGCTGAGACTGCTTCTGCGTATGCTATTTATGACAAATATCCTGTTAACCCTGGTCATGCATTGATAATTCCCAAAAGGCATGTGGACAACTATTTTGATTTAAGCTTACGAGAGCAAACAGCTATGACGTTTCTGCTGAATGAAGTGAAAAAGGAGATTGACACTAAATTTCATCCAATGGGCTTTAATATTGGTGTCAATGTGGGAAAAGTTGCTGGGCAATCTGTTGGGCATGTGCATATGCATTTGATTCCTCGCTATCAAGACGATGTGGAGGACCCTTTCGGTGGCGTGCGGGGAGTCATCCCCTCCAAAAGAATATACTAATTTCTACTCCCTCCCCAACTCCCCAATAAGTCTGTCCATCAATTCTACCAATTTCTCTCGGTCTTTTTCTTTCCATCCGCTGAGGGTTTGTTCCATTGATTGGGAAATGGGGATGGCTTTGGATTGGAGGCTTTTGCCAGGATAGGTGAGTTGGATTTCTACTCGGCGCTCATCGGATTCGGAACGAACTCTTCTGACCAAGTTCATGGCTTCTAGGCGTTTGAGTAAGGGGGTCAAGGTGCCTGAATCCAAGGAAAGCTGTTTTCCAATCTGTGAAACTATCAAGCCATCCTTTTCCCACAAACAAAGCATGACCAAGTATTGTGGATAAGTTAGGCCTAAGCTGTCTAATAGGTCTCTATACTGTTGTGAAAACAATCGGGAAGCTACATAAAAACGGAAGCCGAGTTCTTGTTGAAGGAGTGACATAAAAGGGCATCTTGAATTGTGAACAATTAAATCTAACAAAATTGGCTCACGGAAAGCACGGAATTCGCAGAAAATTTTTGAAAGGGTCTACGAATGGCAGGAATGGGCACAAAAAAAGCGGCTAATTGCCGCTAGTTATCCTAATTGATTGAAAAGGAATAATTTAGTCTCTCCTCTTCTTTTCTTCTTGCTTTGCCTTTTTATCTGCCCTTTTCTCTTTCAGATTTTTTTCGGGCTTTTTCTTTTCAGCCTTTTTCGCATGTTGTTCTTTTGCCATGATCGTCAAATTTGTAAGGAAGATACTATTTTTTATTCATGGATTTTCTTAGAACGTTGAAAATATTATTTTCTGATCCAATGGTATCACTAGCAAAAGACTGCTCGCAGAAAGCGTTGAAGTCGTAGAATATTTTTGAAACTGTCCACGAATGGTACGAATGGACACGAATGTTTGATTATTGGAAATTCGGTTTTAGTTCACGCAAAGACGCCAGGGCGCAAAGTTTTGAGGTTTTTTTAAAAATGTCCGTCCATAATCCGCGATGTCAGCACCCGTTTGATCTGCGTTCCCATCCCTTCTCTACATCATTCGACATGTTGGTTTCACGCAACGGGCGCAACGAATGGTCGCCACGGCCGCAATGAAAATATTGACCGAAATCAAATCTAAAATGTCCACAGATTGCTCAGATTTACACAAAAGGTTTTTGCTTTGGTAGCCCATGAGATTATGCTCAATAGCATGGTTTTTAATTTGACGCAAGGCTTGAGGATTTTCACAAATGCCTTCTTTACTATTCTGTACAGGGCCTATTTCTCGCAACGAGCGCCACGATTTGTCGCTACGTTCGCAACGAGTGCGTTTTGTTTATAAAAAAAATCCGTCCATAATCCGCGTTGCTTGCACCCACCTCATCTGGGTTAATATGACTCTTTCTAAAAACACTTGATACTTTTTTAAGGACTATTTTCTTTTTTACAATCCCCTCTTATATCGCCGCTAGGCATATATCAAGTTACATCGCGTAAGCATATATCACACGCTATCCCTCAGAATCTTTCTATCAAAGCAGTCTCGTTTCTCGCTCCTGATTGCAGCAGGCAAGTCTAAAATCTCGCTTCTCAAGCAGGTTCTTGCTGACTTAGACAATGGAAGCTTCCCAATCCCCAGATCAAATCCCAAGAATCTACACCTACGACTTTCCGATCAGGGAAGCAGGATTGGAGTATGGATAGGGCTTTGTCGTCGTTGCTGTCTCGAAAGGTGGGGACGATGACGGATGTGTTGGCTATGTAGAAATTGGCATAGGAAGCTGGCAAGCGCATATCTTCAAAGATGACTGCCTTTGGCATGGGGAGCTCGACGATGTTGAGGGATTTTCCGCTTTCTAAGGTCATCTGTTCCAGCAATTCCACATTTTCTTTGAGCACCTCGTAGTTTTCATCGGCCTTATCCTCCTCCACTACTGTTACAACGGTGTCTTCATTGACAAAACGGGTCAGGTCATCGATGTGCCCATCCGTATCATCACCAACGATTCCGTCTTTCAGCCATAAAATGTGGTCTACTCCGTAATATTCTTTCAAAAAAACTTCAATCTCGGGTTTGGAGAGATGTGGGTTTCTGTTGGGGTTGAGCAGGCAGGCTTCTGTGGTCATCAGCGTGCCTTTGCCATTGACTTCAATCGAACCACCTTCCATGATGATGCCCGGACTAAATGTGGGGATGTTTCTGTACCGTGCAATATGGTAAGGGATTTCATTGTCCAAGTCAAAGGGCGGGTATTTTCCTCCCCAAGCATTGTAATTCCATTTGACCAAGGCCTTGCGCTGCTCGGCTTGATCATTGACCAAAAAAGCAGGTCCATGGTCTCTGCACCAAGCATCGTTGGTAGGAAAGTAATGGAAACATACCTGATCCATAGTTGCTCCTGCCGCTTCTATATGCTTTCTGGCAAAGGCTTCCATGGAGGGATTGGCAACATTGATATGGACCTCTTCTCCTTCGCTTAGCAATTGGATAAATTTGGCATAAGCAGGAAAGATGCTGTCAATTTTACCTGGCCAAGAGGCTTCTTTATGTGGCCAACTCAACCAAGTTGCTGCATGGGGCTCAAATTCTGCCGGAAAGCGATAGCCTAACGCTTTGGGGCTTTTGCCTGTATCAATCTTCATCGATGAATCGCTTTAAGATCGGGGAGTAGGTTTCGATGCGGCGATCTCTCAAGAATGGCCAATGGGTTCGGTATCTGTCCGACTGAGCCATGTCAATTGCTTCTACATGTACCAACTCCTGTTCGTGATCCGCTTGATAGGTCACCCACCCAAAGGCATTTGTCACGAAGGACCCTCCCCAAAACTTCATATCTCCTTCCACTCCTACGCGGTTGACAGCAATTACTGGTACACCATTGGCTACAGCATGGGATTTTTGAACGGTTTGCCAGGCATGGTACTGTTCACGATTCGTGATCTCATCTTGGTCTTTGTGCCAACCAATGGCAGTTGGGTAGAATAAGAGTTCAGCCCCCATCAGCGAAGTGATGCGAGCAGCTTCGGGATACCACTGATCCCAGCAGATCAATACGCCAATCGTGGCAAATTTTGTTTGGAAAACTTTATATCCCAAATCTCCTGGGGTGAAGTAGAACTTCTCATAGTAGCCCGGGTCGTCTGGGATATGCATCTTTCTGTATTTGCCGAGATAGCTTCCGTCGGCATCCAATACCGCAGTGGTGTTGTGGTACAAGCCTTCGGCCCGCTTTTCAAACAAGGAGGCAATGATGACTACTCCGAGTTCTTTGGCAAGTTTGCTGAATTGTTCGGTGGACTGTCCGGGTATTTTTTCGGCAAGCTTAAAGTTTTCATGGTCTTCTACATCGCAGAAGTAAAGGGAACCAAAGAGTTCTTGTAAGCAAATTATCTGTGCGCCTTTGGCTGCGGCTTCACGGATGCCTTGTGCTGCTTTTTGGAAGTTGGATGCGAGGTCAGCACTGCAAGAGTTTTGAACCAAGCCTACATTTACGATTCGTTTCAAGATAAAATCTGTAAAAAGGTGAAATACTAGTTCAAAAATAAACCAAAAAATCGGTAATGGTTTGCAGAATGCGTAGAATCCGCTAAAAATATTTGAGGGAGTCCACGAATGGCACGAATGAACACGAATGTTTGATCATTGGAAATTCGGTTTTAGTTCACGCAAAGACACCAGGGCGCAAAGTCATTCTACATTCTCAATTCCTAATTATATCTCCTTCTGCCTTCCTCCTTTTCTTTTAATCCACAGATTTCGCAGATTTTTTGCCAAGTAGTCTTGATAATTTTTGAGAGCGAAAATTTCTTCGCAAAGCTTAGGGATTCGATTCTGATAGTAATTACTTGTTAAAGTTAGTTATTCCTCCTATCTCGAGCTGAATCAAAAACTGTGGGAATGTGTCTATTGG
>NZ_BMYF01000011.1 GCF_014652135.1 Mongoliitalea lutea | reverse complement strand
TCCAACATAGGGGCTTACTTTTCATTCATAACAGAAAGAGTAGCTATATTTATTCCTTTCAAACAATTTTCACTAATGGCCGACTTTAGTCGGACACTAGTGTTTAAATATACATTGTTTACTCCAATAAAGCCTCAATATCCTCCTTGCTCAGACTCTTCATAAAGCTTTCTTCTGTACTGATCAAGCCGTCAGCCAAAGCCATTTTCCGTTCTTGAAGGGCCATAATTTTTTCTTCAACAGTGTTTCTTGTGATGAATTTATAGATAATCACTTTATTTTCCTGACCGATTCGGTGCGCTCTATCGATGGCTTGGGCTTCTACAGCAGGATTCCACCAAGGATCCAATAGAAACACATATTCTGCTTTGGTTAAGTTAAGTCCAACTCCACCAGCTTTGAGTGAAATCAAAAATATCTTGACCGAATCATCTTCTTGGAATGCTCGCACTTGTCCTTGTCGATCTTTGGTCATCCCATCCAAATAGGCATATTTGATATTTTCTTGGTCCAAAAACTCCCTCACAATAGCCAAGTGCCGTACAAATTGGCTAAATATCAACACCTTATGTCCCTCTGATGCTGTCTCTCGCACCATGTGGATGATATTTTCCAGTTTTCCAGAGTCCCCCTCGTATGCTTTGTTGGTTAATTTTGGGTGATTGGCTATTTGTCTTAATTGGGTTAAGCCTCGAAGTAAGGTAAACTGCTGGTTTTTCAGTCCTGGTAGACCCAACTCTGATACAATCTTCTCCCGGTAGTAGCTTTTGACTTCCTCATATGCCTCCTCTTGTTCGGGAGTCATCGTGGCATATTTGATGTTAATAACTTTTTCTGGGAGATCAGTCGCCACTTGAGACTTCAACCTTCTCAAAATAAATGGCTTGATGATCGCATGTAGCTTTCCTGCCTTTTCCACATCGTAATGTTTTTCGATAGGGAGCAGAAATTGCTTCTTGAAGGTACCCTGACTTCCTAAGAGTCCCTGATTGATGAAATTCATCTGTGACCATAAATCCATGGTCCCATTTTCTACTGGTGTGCCAGTAAGGATTAATTTTTGCCTGCAATGCAATTCATTGACAGCTCTTGAGATTATGCTTCCAGGATTTTTGATCGCTTGAGATTCATCTAAGATGATGTAATTGAAATAAAACTCTTTTAAGATATCCACATCCATACGCGTAATTCCATAGGAAGTGAGCACCAAATCATATTGCGCAAAGCGCTTGCTATCTTTGATTCGCTGTGTTCCAGTATAGGTAAGGATCTTGAGTTTTGGGGCAAATTTCTTGGCTTCCAATTCCCAGTTATAAATCAGGGAAGTCGGCATCACCAACAAGGAAGTACTGCCTTCGTTTTGCTCTTTTTCATGGGCTAAGAGCGCCAAGGTCTGAACCGTCTTACCCAAACCCATATCATCTGCTAAGCATCCACCAAATTTGTATTCATTCAAAAAGCGAAGCCAATTATATCCAGCCTTTTGATATGGTCTCAATTCTCCTTTGAAATAGGGCGAAAGGGGATAGTCCTCAATTTGACTGAAATCTTTCAATTTTTCCAGTTTCCTACTAAGCGTTAGCTGAACAAGGTTATTTTCCTGCAACTGTTGCGCTAGGGAAATGTGGTGCTTTTTCAGAATAAGCTTGTTTTCTTCACCTTCAGATGGTGCGTCTTCCATGAAAGCAAACATTTCGGAATAGTTAACAAACCAGCTGTGAGGAATTACTGCGATTTCTCCGTTAGGCAATTCGAATTCCGTTTTTCCTTGAAGTAGTGTTTTTCGGATTTTTTGGAAAGGTATGGAGAATGGCCCAAACTTGATTAATGCATGCACATCAAACCAATCAATATTCTCTCTGACCTCTACAGAAATATGCGCATAACCGATGAAATAGCGTTTTCCTTGGGCATTGACTGCTTGCTTAATAGAAATTCCTAAGTCCTCAATGACAGATTTATTGGCATTGATCCATCCAAAGCCTATTGATTTTGCTTGTGAAATCCGTCCATTTTTTACATTAAGGCCCAATTTATCCAAAAAATCTGTGTAGTACTTTTCTTTGGAAAGGTCACGAATTACTTTGTGAAAAATATAATTGTCACCAATTTTTTCAACTTCTACATTGGTGCTTACCTTATTTTCTGCACGAAAGGTATAATCTCCGTAGTTGAATTGTAAATCAAAAACTATTCGGTCTTCTTCGGATTCTCCTACATCATTTCCAAATAAATCTTTTTTTGGTGTAGAAGCCAATTCGGAAAGGCATAAAAATGGAACTGGTTGGGAGCGTTCTACTTTGATATCAAAGCCAACTGCATACACATCAAAAGAAGCTACTAATTGCTTGACGAATTTTTTATAATATTGTTCTTCCACAGATTTGGGAATCACAATAAACTTTTTGTTTAAAAATGGTTTCAGTTTATGTCCATCTACATTTTTTTCGAAGTGAAAAAGTTGACCGTTGAGTACTAGCCACGCAGGTTCATGGCAGATCAGATACGCATTTTTATATTGCCACTCTAATTTTTGCCCTCCATACTTGATGGTTGGAAAATAATGCGTGTTGTCCTCATTTCTGCGGAAGTGAAATAAAACAGAAGCTTTATCAGGTAAAATTTCTATTTCCTTCCATGTTGGGTAGCCATCATTTCCCATTTCAAACAAGCGTTTACCGGGCAGGTGTTCTAAAATTTTTGCTCGGATATGCTCCAGTTTGATTTCAATTTGCTCTTGGATGATCTTGTTTTCAGTTTTGGGATCATAGATTTTGCGAAGAAATTCTTTTGCTTTTAATTTTTTGGTGTTGAACTTCTTAACTACCGCATCTTGCTGCATGTCATCCATCCATTTGATTAGCTTATAATCCATATCATCCAAACCGGCTGCAAATTCCTTGGCATTGACATGAGAGATATTTTGATATGCATAGGATAAGCGGCCTTTTTCATCTAATTGCACAGCAAACGATTCAAACAAGAGACCTAAATACTCATGGCTAAAAAGGGAATAAACAATCTCAAAAGGTTGCTCGGCAGAAACTTTCATAGGCTGAATCCCTCACAAAGAGGCTGAAATGAAATCAATTTGGGTTTTTTGACAATAAACTAGTTCGAAAATTACAGAAACTTTCAGGCAAAAAAAAATTTAGGGCATTTTTGATTTCATGTAAATTTTGATGACTTTGTTTATCCAATCGTTCAACGAATGAACCAACAATCTCTTCAAAGACAATTAGGATTAACAGGGCTTGTGGCCACAGGTGTCTGTTCCATGCTCGGGGCTTCCATCAATGTGGTTCCGTTTATGATACAAAAGCATGTTCCGGGAATTGGGGCATGGGTACTACCAGCATTTTTGTTTGCAGCGATTCCGGCTTTATTTGCAGCTTATGCCTATGCAGCACTAGCTACGGCGATGCCCAAAGCAGGGGGTAGTTATATTTATGCCAGTAGGGGCTTAAGTCCCTATTGGGGCTTTGTGGCCTCTTTTTCCCAATGGTTTGGTTTGTCGATTGTGATTGGTGTTGTTGCTTATGTGACTATTCCCTTTCTGAGAGATATAGCAGAGGCCTTGCAATGGATGGAGGTAGCATCGTTGTTGGAGACAGGTATAGTTCGAGTTGGTTTGGCGCTGTTGCTGATTTGGATCTACGTTGGGGTAAATATCCGAGGCCTTCAATCCTATGAAAAGTCAATTATTCCCTTGATGGTCCTAATGTTTGGAATGGGAGCAGTGGTGATTTTTTCGGGTTTCTACTTCAATCAGAAGGACTTTACCCAAGCAATTGTGGATAAATCAGGTGCTCAAGCTTTTTTGGAACAGACCCATTCGATTAACTTATCCACATTTTTATCTGCTGGTGCACTGTTATTTGCTAGTTTTATTGGGTTTGACTCAATTGCCCAAGCAGGTGGAGAAGCTAGAAATCCGGGTAAAAATTTACCCTTAGCTATTGCCTTGACGATAGGGATAGTGGGCTTGTATTATGTGCTGTTCACTATGGCTGTTTACAACACGGTTCCTTGGGAATATGTGGCTCAGGAAGCAAGTCTACGGGATATTACTGCCCCTGGCTTACTGGCACCTTTACTTCCTGATTATTTGATCATTATCATTGTGGCAGGAGCAGCAATAGCCTTAATCAATGATCTACCGGCCATGCTTTTGTCTGTATCACGCTTGGTATTTGCTTGGGCAGAAGATGGTATTTTCCCTAAAACGCTTTCCAGCATACATTCTTCCAATCAAACTCCTTATGCAGCGTTGATTCTGAGTGGTATTGTTGCCAGTGTGGGGGTGTTGGGTAGCCACTTTGCAGGCAATTTCTTTTTGGGTATTGATATCATGGTCACCTCCATGATGGTGAATTTCCTATTAATATGTTTGACCCTAGCTTCCATTGATAGCATCAATCCTGAATTATCCGAGAAGCTTCTCTTAGGAAAAAAGTTATCCACACGCAAAGTTATCGCTTGTGCAGGTGTTTTGATTATTGGGTTTTTCCTAGTTATCCACACCTACAAAGATTTAAATGCTACTGTTGGAGCCTGGTATTTTCATTCTACTTATGTGTGGTTGTTGGTAATGGCACTTGCCTCTTTGATATTCTTCCTTAATTTTAAGAACCTTAAAAAAGTATAAATTTTGAGTATGCAGAACTTATATACAGATTTAGCCCCAGGACTGACCATTTCCAGAGCCTTGACAGGACTTTGGCAGATTGCCGACTTAGAGCGAGACGGCAAAACATTGGATCCACTGATCACAAGTCTTCATATGGCCCCCTATCTCGAGTCGGGACTAACTACGTTTGATATGGCAGATCATTACGGTTCATCCGAAATTATTGCTGGAAAATTCCGACAAAAGCATCCCTTAGGAAAAAACGCGGTATTTTTAACCAAATGGGTACCCAAACCAGGAAAATCAAGTTTTGAGGAAACTAAGGCAGCTGTTTTATTAGCCTGTGAACGCATGCAAGTGGAGCAAATTCCCTTGCTTCAATACCATGCTTGGAATTATTTAGATCCGGTGTGGTTGGACCAATTGTTTTGGTTGAAAGAATTAAAAGAAGAAGGTTTGATAGGGCAACTAGGTGTCACAAATTTTGATGCTGCACACCTGCGCATTGCTTGTGCGTCAGGTATTCCACTGGTTAGTAATCAGGTTTCTCACTCGTTTATAGATGATAGAGCCTCTCTGGAAATATCCACAGTTTGCAATACCTACGGAGTTAAATTATTGGCTTACGGAACTTTGGCTGGTGGATTTTTAAGCAATAAATGGCTAAATAGTCCCGAACCAGACTTATCCACTTCTGGAACTTGGTCGCAGATGAAATATAAGCGATTCATTGATGCGGCTGGAGGTTGGCAGGCGTTTCAGCAAGCCTTAGATATTTTGCATGAAGTAGCGAAAAAACACCAAGCATCGATCGCAAATATAGCTACCAAATACATCTTGGATAGACCTTATGTGGCTGGGGTGATTATTGGTGCTAGATTGGGTGAGAGTGCACATATAGATGATACTTTAAGGCTGTTTGAATTTGAACTGGATGCAGTTGACAAACGTGACTTATCCACAGCGAGGGAGTTGCTGAAGCCAATTCCTGGTGATTGTGGGGATGAGTACAGAAGACCTCCATTTTTGACAGCCTCAGGAGATTTGAGTCACCACTTAGAATACATTCCCAAAACTTTTGAAGCTGTAGAGGGCCCTAATCAATCTTTGAAAGTATTTAGCGGCACTCCTTGGGAGCCGATGGCAGGATATTGCAGAGCTGTAAGAAAAGGAAACACCATAGCCGTATCAGGTACGACTGCTACACACGGGTCCCTACTTATTGGAGGCTCTGACGCAGGGGCACAGGCAGCTTTTGTTTTGGACAAAATCGAAGCTGCTATTGAGTCCTTAGGAGGCAAATTGGAAGATGTAGTCCGGACCAGAATTTTTGTCAATTCCATTCAGGATTGGGAGGCCGCTGCACGGGCACATGGGAAAAAATTTGGCCATATTCAGCCTGCTAATACGTTGGTAGAAGCAAAATTGGTTGGAGATGAGTATTTGGTTGAAATCGAGGCGGATGCTGTTTTGTGAGAGGCGAGAGAGGAGAGTTTAGAAATTTATTGAAACGAGAGATATTGAGCAGTCGAGAGTGAAATCCGCCACGGCGGACAAGTTATGCTTGCGCGATATAAGTGGATATATGCCTATCGGCGATATATTGGTGGCGTGTAAATCATAAAATTATTCTTTTAAATTTTCGAGGATTTTAGGAAAAGGCACCTATGATTTTAAAGCTAAAAACACAAAATTACAAGGTATTTGATTTCAGATGCTTAAAGAATTAACACCATCAATTACCCCGGGTTTCAACCCGTGGTCTTTAAGTTGTTGTTTTTCAAAGCTTCCGACCCCAAAGGGGTCGAACTTTAGCTGAAACTTATCAGTTAATCATGCGTTCTATTATAAAAGTGATACCGTTTATTTCAATTTTTTGAAAAATGTGCCTAAAGTCTCATCCTTTGGAAATCATTTTTTCGTAATTCAAGTTTACAACTGGAATTACCCATTGAAATATGAATCCGAATATTGAGAACTTGATGCAGGCCATTGCGCCTTACCGTGAGGAATTGTTGACCCACCCTATCTATCAGGATATGAAAACCTTGGAAGATTTCCAGCTTTTCATGGAACAGCATGTATATGCAGTATGGGATTTTATGACCTTATTGAAAGCCTTACAGTTGAAATTAACTGGCAGCAGCTTGCCTTGGAGACCATCCGGCAATCCGTTAGTAACACGATTGATCAATGATATCGTACTAGCTGAGGAGTCTGATGAAGATGGAAAGGGAGGTTATTGCAGTCACTTCGAATTGTATTTAATGGCGATGAAGGAGGCAGGTGCGGATACTCAAAAAATCGAGCGCCTTATCACTGATTTGGATTTTGGAAAGGATTTCAGAGCCTTATTGATGTGGATGGAGATCCCTGAAAGTACCAAAGAGTTTCTCTTAACCAACTATGCCTTGGTGGAAAATGGGAAAGCACACGAAATTGCAGCATCATTTACCTTGGGAAGAGAAGACCTTATTCCGGATATGTTCCGAAAATTGGTCAATGACCTTATCAGTACCAAACCTGAGCAGCTACAAACCTTAGAATACTATTTTGACAGACATATTCACTTGGACGAAGACCATCACGGCCCTTTAGCTATGCGAATGTTGGAAGACCTTTGTGGAGATGATCCAATCAAGTGGGAAGAAACAACCAACGCTGCTATAGAAGCGCTAAAAGTACGTAAAGTGCTTTGGGATGGCATTCACGAGCATATTCTTCAAACCGTCTAATTGTAAAAAATTAAATTGAACACAAAATAATAAGAGCGCAGAATTCTGCGCTCTTATTATTTAAATGGGAGTTTGGCCAAATCTACATTACCACCAGACAATATAATTCCGACTTTTTGACCCGTAAATCGTGCTTTGTTTTTAAGCAAAGCAGCTAATGGCACGGCACAACTTGGTTCGATGACAATTTTCATACGCTCATAAATCAAGCGCATAGCTTCGATAATTTCGGCATCATCGACTATCAAAATATCGTCTACATACTCCATGATGATGGCAAAATTAATTTTCCCTAAGGATGTCAATAAGCCGTCAGAAATGGTTTTGGGACTTACCATTGGGATTAATTCCTTTGCTTGAAAAGAGCGGTAAGCATCGTCTGCACCAGCAGGTTCTCCGGCAATCACTTTTGTCTGAGGTGAGATATACTTGGTTGTCAGTGCAGTACCTCCGAGCAATCCTCCACCACCGACAGGTGCCATAATGGTATCGAATGGAATATCTTCTTTCCACATTTCTAGGACACAAGTAGCTTGCCCCTCTATCACATCAAAATAATCGTATGGGGGAATAAATGTAGCTCCTGTTTTTTCGACAACAGCCTGTAAAGTTGTCTCACGGGCCATCAAATTAGGTTCACACTCAATAATTTCACCCCCATATCCTTTCACGGCTTTTTTCTTGATTTCAGGTGCATTGGAAGGCATCACGATGTAAGCAGGAATACCCGCAACAGAAGCGGCTCTAGCCAATGCTGCTGCGTGATTGCCTGAGGAATGGGTTGCTACTCCATGGGCTTTTTGTTCGGGAGTTAATTTCATCACTGCATTCGCCGCACCTCTTGCCTTGAAAGCTCCAACTTTTTGAAAGTTTTCACATTTGAAGAAAATCTCACAACCTGCGATTTCATTAATTGCCTCTGATTTTAGTAGAGGTGTATTGTGAATAAATGGCTGAATGCGTTCATGCGCCGCTTGTATATCGGCCAAACTTGGAAATTTCATAGGGTTCAATTAATGCTTGAAGTTACAAATTACTTGCATTCGACTGATATGGAAATATGTTGAAGGTAAAATTTTACAGAAAAGGCTACGCTTAGAATGCTTCTTCGGTTAATTTTGAACCCATGCAGTATCCACCAATTGAACAATTTCTGTCTAATACAACCGTATTTCCTGTGCTTGGGAAACAGCTTACCTTAGAAAATACGGCGGAAATGGATTTTTCTCCTAAAAATGAAGCGTTGAAACGAGTTGACTTATCGAATACTAAGGTTTTTGATGACTATGTATTTGATTTACTTAGACAACAAGGCAAAGAATTTGGGATAGGGGGCTACTTTGAACATCGGGCTATTTATAGCAGAAGCTTGGTATTTGCTACGGATGCTGCTGATTTCAGAGATATCCACATGGGAATTGATATTTGGGCTGCGGCTTTCACCCCTCTTTTTGCTCCCTTAGATGGAGTTATCCACAGCTTTCAGGACAATGCAGGTTTTGGAAATTATGGACCTACTGTCATCTTGGAACACAAAATCGATGGCCAATCCCTGTTTTCTTTGTATGGACACTTGTGTTTAGATGATTTGAAAGGCATTGAAGTAGGGCAGGTGCTTAAGGCAGGGGAAAAGTTTGCTCGTATAGGACCATTTCCTGAAAATGGCGATTGGCCACCGCACCTGCATTTTCAATTGATGTGGGACATGTTGGGAAATTGGGGTGATTTTCCTGGTGTTTGTTCGCATAGAGATCAGGAGAAATTCAAGCAAATTTGTCCCGATCCGACTTATTTGATCACTTTTCTCTCCTGATTAGCTAAGGTTACCAACCGAACACCCTCTACCGTTAAGTAACGGTCTACTAAATCGAATTCCTGCTGCAAGGAAGTCAATATAGAAGACAGTCCTCCTGTAGCAATGATATGACAGCGATAACCCAATTCGAGTTGAATGCCTTTGAGCATTTCCTTCACCAGGCCCACATAGCCATATAATACCCCGGCTTGAATGGCATGCACTGTATCTTTTCCCAGCAGGGATTTTGGCAAGGTCAGTTCGACTTCGGGTAATTTGGCAGTGTTAGAAAATAAGGATTTTATGGCTGTTTTTAATCCCGGAGCAATATTGACTCCTAAAATCTGTCCATCCTCACCAATAACTGTAAAGGTTAAAGCTGTTCCAAAATCAACCACAATACACGGTCCTGCCATGCGCTCAAATGCAGCATAGGCATTACACATCAAATCTGAACCTATTTCGCTTGGGCGAGCGGTCTTCACCGAAAGTAAGCGATAGGATTCAGGACCAATTAAAAAGCAGGATTTACCTAAGTACTCTACACAAAATTGTTGCAGTACCTGATTGACTTCAGGGACGACAGATGAAATCCCCACGCCTGTAATCTCATCGATTTTGATCTCATTTTCAAGGAAAAATAGATGAATGCTTTTCTCTAAACTCAAAACCGTAAGTCTCTTGGAGGTTTTTACCCGAAATTCATGAATCCAATGCTGCTTTACCTCATCATAAAAGGCGAAGACTATATTGGAGTTACCTGCGTCAATTGAACAAAACATGGCCCTAAGTTAGAAATAATTGCCTACGCTGATGTAGGAAAAGATCCAATTATCCATTACAGCTTTTATTTTTTTCAAATATTCCCCACCTTCAACCAAAATCAATCACTATGTATCAGATCAGAGAAGGAAAAATTGAGGACCTACCACGAGTTTTGGAATTGGTAAAAGAGCTTGCCTTATATGAAAAAGCTCCAGAACAAGTTATCAACACGGTTGAAAAAATGGAACAGGATGGCTTTGGTCCACAGCCTGTTTTTGGATTTTATGTTGCTATCAAAGAAGCCACTCAAGAAATCATAGGCATCTCCATCTATTATTATCGCTACAGTACTTGGAAAGGAAAGCGATTGTATCTAGAAGATATTGTCGTGACAGAATCCGAGCGGGGGAATGGTGCAGGGAAGCTACTATTTGACCAAACCATGCAAAAATGCTTGGATGATGGATGCTCTGGAATGACCTGGCAAGTGTTGGACTGGAACGAACCCGCCATTAATTTTTATAAAAAATATGGTGCCGACCTTGATGGAGAGTGGATCAATTGCAACCTACAGGATTATCAGATTCGAGAAATACTTAAATGATTGCAAATGCAATAAATAATATTTGCAATTAACATTATTTTGATTAAATTTGTGTATGGCGTATGCATCTAAAAAGTATTCATTCCCCTCACGGCTTACCGAAAGTCAAGGTATCTCATCCTTTCAGGAGGGTAGAGAGGAGTATTATTTTTTCAAGCAAGATTTAGGATACGCTACAGTCGCAGAGCCGTTGTTGGTAGAGGAGCGTTTTCGTTTATCTGAGACCATGGTTCTGTTTGATTACTTTCAATATACCCAAGCAGAGATTGCCGTGTTGATGGAGGTTGATCCGAGCACATTAGTACGTTGGAAAAAAGATGACCGTTTATTGACCAAGTTGCTCACCAAAAGTATCAAGGATATGGATAAGATAGTTGCCAAAGGTATTCGCATATTTGGATCAGAGGAGTTGTTTTCCACTTGGCTTCATACCATCAATGAGGCTTTAGGCGCTCAAAAGCCTGTGGATATCTTATTGCATCCACGGGGTATAGATTTGGTGGATCAGGCATTGGATGCTATGTCTTGGGGTACAGTATTTTGATTTATCCACATTGAGATACTACAGACTTATTGAGAATCTAGAGGGGAGAACACCCTTAGGTTTCGGTCCAGGTTCGGGAAGATGGAATCAATATGGAACCCCCTTGATCTATGCCTGTAGCCATACATCGCTAAATTTTCTGGAATTGCTAAGTATCCGAGGACCAGTGGTCACAAAAAGCCAATGGTCCTTGGTCATTTTTGATGTACATGCAGAAATCCCCTATGTGGATAGCGTAGATCTTCCAAAAGATTGGACACATAGACCCCATCCCAAAAGCACTCAATATATGGGAACTTATTGGGCTCAGCAAAACGATTCTACTGCATTGAAAGTGCCTTCCTGTAGAATACCCTTAGTGAATTATCCACAGGAACATAACTTACTTTTGAATCCATTACACCCAGATTTTTTGAATCAGGTGGATTTGATCGGAATAGAACCGGTCAACTTTTTGGTTTAGTGTGCTTACTTGTGGAAAAGTATTTGAAACAAGTAAATCCTTTTCTTTAACTTACAGACAGAAAAATCAACCCACAATCTTATGCATGTATCATTGAAAGGTCAGCGAATTTTGGTGACAGGAGCTTCCAGAGGTATTGGAAGAGGGATAGCCGAACAGTTATCCACATCAGGAGCAGAGCTGTTACTGCATTACAATCGAAATGAGGAGGAAGCCAAAAAGCTTCAGGACTCCTTGGCAGGAAAAAGCTATTTAGTGCCTTGTGATCTTTCGGATTTGAGTGCAGTAAAAGGCTGGTTTAGAGAATTGACAGAAACCTATGGTAAGATTGATGCAGTTGTCAACAATGCAGGGATAGCTATTTCCATCCCTGATAATGCCCCAACAGAAGAATGGACAGATGCTTGGTTGCAAACGATGAATGTCAATATCAATGCTTTGGCGATCATCACCAAAGAGTTTGTCGAGCATGCGATTGAAAACCAACAAGGCAGAGTTATCAACATTTCTTCTAGAGCTGCGTTTCGAGGAGATACTCCAGACTACCTCGCTTATGCTGCCTCCAAAGCTGCGATAGTGAGTTATACACGATCCATTGCCCGCTACTATGGCAAATCAGGCATTAAAGCATTTATCATTGCACCCGGCTTTACCCGTACGGATATGGCTCAGGATTTTATGGATCAGTATGGAGAAGCGTATGCGCTAAACGATATTGCGCTGAAAGAATTAACCGAGCCAAAAGATATAGCCCCTATGGTCACCTTACTGTGTTCGGGGTTGGCAGACCATGCTACGGGATGTACCATCGATATCAATGCAGGTTCATATGTGCATTAAAATCTGATGCTAAGCTTCCAAACTTTTGGAAAGTCAATTCGGTTAAATAGGCATGGCTTCTGCAAATTCTGATTCCTTTTCGCCGGAGATGATTCGAATCCTGAAAATTTTCGGGATTAGTACACTAGTATTCGTGTTTATTATGTCTTTTTTTAATGAAAAGAGGGCGAATAATTCAGGGGATGAATCCTCTGAAATGAGAATCACAGATGCTGACCGATTATATTTTCGGAATGTACGGGCAAGTACCTTTGATTTGGAGGGGAGAAATGATGCCAAAATGAATATCTACCGCCACGGTAAACGGGATACATCACAAGAAAAGCCAACACTAAACTTTGCGATCTTGTTAAATCGTGTAGTAGATGAAGCATACATCTTTATTGAGCCATATCCCGAAGAGTTGCCTCTATATTTAAAATTGACTTCTGCTGAGGGTATGACTTCAGAATTAACCTTTTATGGAGGTAATAAATTTGATCATTTCACTTTCGCCATGGATTTTTTTGAAAAATATGGTGAGGGAGTGCAACTCAGTATGAAAGTTCAGGAGGATTGGATTCCAATCTTAGAAGAAGAAAAAGAGCGAGATATTCTAAAAACGGTTTTTTCGGACTATTTTAGATTGATCAATAGACCCAACTGAAACCATGGATTTAATGCGACTGGAGAATCTCTGGAAATTTCTTTGCCAGAAGAACAACCTCCGTTTGGACATTTACAATGTAGATGGAGTTATCCACTATGTGGTCATTCGGCCACGACTCATTTTGGATTATAAATTTCCGTTAAAAAACTCCAGTGTAGGCTACTTATCAGTTTATGATAAGGGGTTTGATCAAGAGCATGTAAAGAAAAATATTCTTTCTGAAAAAAAGACTTTTGGCTTCAAGCCTACGGCTAATGCATTCCAAAATGGCCCTCAAAAAATTCCTTCAAACTTATCCACATTGAGCAAAAAGTACTCTCTCAAACTCATGGAAGACTTCGAAAGCAGAAATAGAATTGAACTCTACCCTTTCCAATCTACCAATGTTTTTGAGCTTATAGAAATCATTAACCTCCTTTCCCAACACATCAAGCAAGTCAACTTCTTCGCTCCCCTTCCCCAAAAAATATCAAAAGGAGTTTGATTTATCCACAATACATAATTTTGACACAGATCTCTACTGATAAACACAAATCTCCACAGTTTTTACTTCCACAATCCAGCAAGTAATCAACTTTAAATACATCATTAACCAATTAGCTGATAACAAATTGGCGACAGCCAAAATATCTGTGTCAAAAATCTTCCATGTCTTCGGCGCTTTCCGTATACCAAAAAAATCCCGCAAAAGAATGTGGATAACTCTCTTGCGGGATCTAAGATTGGTACAACTCATATTTAAAACAAAAACTTCACACCAGCTAGGAAATTGGTTCCAGCTTGTGGATAAAAGAAATTCTCGGTAACCAACTCTCTCCCTCCCATCGCTTCTGCTGGCACGAAGTAACTGAATGTATATCCATTTGGCTCGTAAAGCCTATTAAAGATATTGTTCACCAAAAGCGTTACTTCCATATTTTTCACAAAACGTGGTCTCATAGAATAATTGAATCGCAAGTCGGACGTCCAGAATGCATTTAGAGAACGGGCTTCATTTTGGGTATTGTCTAAGAATTGCCGGCCAACATACTTGTTGAGTAAGGATAATTCTAATCCTTTGAAGGGTCTATAATCAACAATTGCCGCCGCAACCACATTGGGAGAAAAAGCAATGTCCGTATTGGTATGAACGATCATTTCTTGTCTAAAATCAGCTGTAGAATAATCATCTAAGTATTCAATGAACTCTTCTATCTTATTCCTACTTAAAGCAAGATTACCACCCAGCGTCCATTTATCGGCCAACTTGTAAGCTCCATCCAGTTCAATCCCCATACGATAAGAGTTGTCCACATTGTCACGTACATAAGCACCAACATCGTTTAAATGACCTGTCAACACCAACTGATCTCTATACTTCATGTAATAAAAATTAGCATTGTAAGTGAATGTACCAGACTGCACGCGATAACCTGCTTCAATATTTTGCAAATTTTCATGCCTTGGCGCCCTATCAATAATCGGTGAATCTGTAAAGTCCCTTCTAACCGGTTCACGATTAGCAACAGCATAAGAAGCATACCATTGCTTTCCTTGACTTACCTGATAGGTCAACCCGACTTTGGGATTGAAGAAAGCAAAATTCACATCACCCGTTACATCACGCAAATCATTGTTGATCCCCTCAAAGCTATAATCAATCCATCTACCTTGAAGGTCACCAAACAAATATAATTTTTCAGTAGCCTGATATGTGACCTTTCCATAGATGTTGATATCATCTTTAATAGCCACATTATCATAATAGCGATCACGAATATTCACTGGTCCTGCAAACTGCATCCAAATAATCTCCCCAAAATGATCACCAATATAACGATTAGCCCCACCTCCTAAAGTCAAATCCCAACGAGCATCTTCTGTCATGTAGTTCAAAGAAAATACACCTCCAAAAAAATCGTTGTCTAGCCATCTTCTACGGATAATATCCATCCTTGAAATAGTAGAACCACCAATCTCTAAATTAGGTAATCCATATCTATTCAAACGATCGTTTGCTCTAAACTGCTCAAAAAAACCGCGGCCATAGGTGTAATGCAAGGCCGCATTGGCTTTCAGACCTTCACCCAGTTCACCTGTATATATTAACTGGTAATGATTTTGCTTATAATCATCTACCTGATTATCATAAGTATAAGGATTGAAGGTCCGGTTGGTACGCAAAAGATTTTCTGGCACACCTTCCCAAGCCTGATAGGTCACTTCTGCGCCTGCAAAGACATTCATTTTAACTACATGCTTTTCCCCATAATACCCCCCAGAAAAGAAGTAAGAGCGTAAATTGGAAGAAGCACGGTCAATGTAACCATCTGATGTAATCTGAGAAAGTCTTCCATCAAAAGCCCAACGGTTATTGATCAATCCTGTACCAACTTTCACCATATGCCTTCTGGTATTAAAAGATCCAAATGAGTTATCTACCTCCGCAAATGCCTCATCTTGGCGGGTATCTGTTTGTATATTCAGACTCGCACCAAAAGTTGCAGCTCCGTTAGTTGATGTTCCTACCCCTCGCTGAATCTGAATGTTATCCACAGATGAAGCAAAGTCTGGCATATTGACCCAGAAGACTCCATGTGATTCGGCATCATTCATAGGTATCCCATTGACCGTGACATTGATTCTCGTTTGGTCTGAGCCTCTAATTCGTAAGCCTGTATATCCTACTCCTGCTCCTGCATCAGAAAAAGACACTACTGAGGGTGTAAAATTTAACAGGATTGGCATGTCCTGACCCAAATTTAATTTAGCTATGTCTTCTTTACTTACATTACTAAACGTTGTAGGAGTCTTTTCACCAGCCCGTGTTGCAAAGACTATAAATTCCTCTGTTTGAATAGCTTTGGAGCTCAATACTACTTGTAGCTCTACACTTTGCGGCACATTAATCTCTTGGGTAAAAATTTCATAACCCAAATAACTTACCCACAGGGTATACTTACCAGCTGGAATATTCCGGATATCAAATCTTCCCTGAAGATCTGTGGTAGAACCTCTACCAGTACCGGTAAGTACCACATTTGCACCAGGAAGCAATTCTCCAGAAACATTTTTGACAACACCTTTGACAGCTGTTTGGCCAAATGATAGACTTGTCAGGCTCAAAAAGAGCAATACCATGTAAATTTTTTTCATGATTTTAATGCAACATGCATTTTGGTTAAACATAGAAAAATCAAGGGGCGATTTTTCTTTTCAATTGTTTACCCGACCTGAAAACACGCAAACATGCGCGCACAACAATAGGACTAAGCCATCATTTTGAAATACGTGTATTCAGTTTTACTCATTTCCCTTCGCCGGCACTACCCGGATCAGGTATTGTGGGTATGATCTCAGCCCGTGATGTTAGGGCACCCCTCATGATCTATGGGCAAAGCTATGGTGAGGAATTGGAAAAAACAACCATCACAAAAAAGGCTTTTTCCTCCTCCGAGAAAAAAGCCTAATAAAATGAGCTGAAATGAAACTATGAACTTTGTCCCAAATGTCTCAAATGATTGATGTGTGAGGCTAGCGCTACTCTCATTTTTGGATGCTCAATGTATGGAATACCATACTCTTGACAAGTTTGCTTGATGATCTGCGATATAGCAGGGTAGTGAATATGGGAAATGTTCGGAAACAAATGATGTTCAATCTGAAAATTCAATCCACCAATAAACCAAGATAGCACCTTATTTCTAGTAGCAAAATTTGCTGTAGTTTTTAACTGATGAATCGCCCAATCATCTTCCAACTTATTCGTTGCCTTATCTGGAACAGGGAAAGAGGTTTCTTCAAGTACATGTGCTAACTGGAAAACAACACTCATGATAACACCTGTAGCAAGACCAAATATCATAAAACCTGCTAACCAAGGTAAAAAACCAACCATGTAAATTGGTAGGACTATGAATAAAAAGAGATGTACCACTTTAAAGCCCCAGAAAGAGATATGTTCTTTCACATCCATTTTTTTGATAGGCGTTTCGCCAACTTTTCTAGTCACGTATTTCTTATAATCGGTGAAAAACACCCAGTAGAAATACAGAATAGAATAAATGAAAATGAAGTAGCGATGCTGATACTTGTGGATTTTGTACCGTTTTTGGGTTGGTCCCAACCGTAAAAACACCCCTGCATTCAAGTCATCATCATGATCATCTACATTCGTAAACGAATGATGAGCTACGTTATGCTTGGTTTTCCACATGAAAACATTAGCTCCTAAGAAATTGATGGAGATACCAGCCAGTTCATTTACCCAGCCTTTTCTACTGAAACTTCCATGAGCTCCATCATGCATGACATTGAATCCAATGCCAGCTGTCAAAGCTCCTAGAATAATTGCTTCCAAGATGGCAAATGGCCAAAATGGAGTGAAAAAAACCAGATGGATGTAGATAAAAACAAATGCAATAACCATGACTACTGCTTTGAAATACAAAGAGAAGTTTCCTGTTGGCTTGATGTTTTTTTCAGTAAAATAGTTTTTGATCCTTTCTTTTAAATCGGCATGAAAGGAAGATGCCGTACTAAATCTTGGGGGACGCATGTGTAATAAATGGGGGATAATTAGTTAATCAGAATGAAAAATAAACTAAGGGATTATGTAACATTCCTGCTATAAAGTTAAGCTTTATTTGCATATTTCCAAGCTAGCATTTGAAAATACAGGAAATTGACTTGTACAAAAAATAGATCAACTAGCTTTTCAAAAGTGCTTGAACCCTCTTGATTGCTCGCTGGAGACGGATTTCATGCGTTCCTGAAATAATCTGATAAGGCACTCCAGATTTTTCAACTATAGACTGGTATAATTCCCAAAAATAGAGTCTTTGTGCTGGGTCTGGGTGCTCCCTTAAAGGATCCTCTTCCCAAGGAATGTCGATGTCCGTCAATAAATAGAGGTCATAGCCCTTTTGCTCTATTTGTTGCATCACCCAATCATGCACCTTTCCATATTTATGCTCCGACCATACCTGAATCACATGTAAATCAGTATCACAAATCAAGAGTTTGTCAGATTGAGCAGCTATCCTATCTTCCAAAGCAATTTGCCCTTGAGCTATCCTCAGCAAGTCATCGTATTCATACAATCTCCCAAGGTTTTCAAGATACTCACGTGCATACTCCTCCACCCATAAGCAATTAAAATGTGCAGCGAGCTGTTGGGCTAGCGTACTTTTCCCAGTAGACTCTGGCCCTATGATGACGACTTTCTTAAGCATGCTGTACTTTTTTAGCAGTTTTCATCCATTCGATCAGACCTATGGTAGCAAGGACTGTGAAAAACAAAAACTGGAAAGAGGTTAACATCAAACCCTTGTAAAAATACAAAGGCACCGAAACTATGTCCGTAATGATCCAAGCAATCCAGTTTTCCACCTTCTTTTTGGCCATCAACCACATACCTACAAATGCTGAGGAGGTTGTGAAAGAGTCCCAATAGGGAACATCCGAATCTGTAAAGTTTGATAAAACAATGTACAGTACTCCGTAAGAAAGTAAAAACAAGCCAATGGATTGCATAATGCCTTTGGGAGATAACCAAGTTACCGGCAACTCTTCCTTTCCCTCACTTGGCCTACTCCATAGATACCAACCATAGATGGACATGGCAAAGTAGTAGGCATTGATCCCCATGTCTGCATAGAGCTTATACTTCAAGCAGATATACACGTAAATAATTGTGGAAATCATCCCCGTGGGAAAAACGAGAATGTTTTTTTTTATAGAATAAAATACCGAAGCTATCCCAAAAAAGACGGCAATCGCCTCCAATAAAGTCATCTCGGCCAAACCATCAAGAATACCTTGCCAAATCCATTGAATATCCATGCAGCGAAATAAGGTAAAAATTGGGAAGATGATAGAAAAAGTGCTCAAAAGAATCTGATTATCGTCAATAACCCCCGTATTAAATAAATACTGGGGCTATTGCGGATAATCGACCACAGTCCATGGACCGCAGTCAACAGATGCTTGAAAATATGATGAGTTAATTCATAAGCTTAGCTTCTCCCGTGAAAGTATATACACTACTTTTCTAAGGGCAACTTGATTACTTCCAATAGATTTTCTTTGGTAAGCAATTGTCGAGCAATTTGCTGTACTCTTTCTTGAGTAACTGCTTCAATGCTTTTCCCCGCTTCCAAAAGGCTTTCAAATGGGAAATCATATTGCCTAGCTGCTGCAATTTGCCCATTCCAGTAATTGTTTCTTTTCAAATTTTCCTGATAGGCAATTCTTCTTTTTTCCTTGACCTTATCTAAGTCTTCCTTTGTAGGTCCCTCTTCTTGGATCTTCTTGACTTCTGCCCAAGCCGCGGCTGTTAATTTTTCAACCATATCCGGACTACATGGGAATGAAATGGAAAAACTCAATTGCCCAACCGGCTGATTGGACATGCTGCCGCTAGCACCTACTCCATATACACCTCCAATTTCTTCCCGTAGATTTTCAATCAATTTAATGGTCAGAATTTCCCCTAAGAAAGAAACATCGGTAGCCAAGGCTCTATCATAAGCTTGTTCCTCTGAGAAAAACAGGATCACTTGACTCTTTTCATCGGTACCTACCCGAATAGTTTCTGAACGTCCTTTCGGTGGACGGATACCCAAGTCTTTAAAGTTATCAACATTGGTAACATCTCCTGGTAAACTCGCAAAATACTGCTCTACCATTGGTAAGAAAGTTTCGATGTCAATGTTTCCTGTAAAGAAAAACTCAAAATTTGCCGCATTACCAAATCGATCTCGGTAGATTTCCAAGCCTCTATCCACACTGATTTTATCCAAATCGGCTGGATCATAAATACTGAGCGCTCTCAAATTATTGTTTGCTATCAGTTTGTTTAATGCCACACTAAACTGAAAATCAGGATTCGCCTGCGCTGAGGCCAGTTGCGTCTTTTGGTTATCCACATAGACTTGGAAAAGCTCAGCATCCTTTCGAGGGCTTGTAAAATACAAATGGATCAACTGCATGGCTGTCTCCAAATCCTTGGGACTGGTAGCTCCTGAAATAGTTTGGGAATAAGTGCCAATGTTTGGTGTAACGGAAACAGTTTTCCCTGCCAACATTTTTCTCAAATCAGATGGAGAAAAATCACCAACACCCATGGTATTGACCATCACTCCCGCATAGCTTGCACTGTAATGATCTTTATCTCCAAACATTGAAACTCCACCATTGCCTCGTATCGTGAAAAGGATTTCATCATTCTTGAAATCCGTAGACTTCACAAATATGCGAGCACCATTCGATAACACAAATTCCTGAACCTCTACAGGTCCATGGGCTACCACCTCGCTAATTTTACCAGGTGTCGGTAAATTGGTAATCAGCTGATCTGCCAATAATTTCTCTTCATAAGGAAGCAAATCCAATTGCTCTACCTGATCAAACAATGCCAAAACATCCTCTTGAGATGGAAGCGATTCCGATTGGCTACTAGGCGCCATTACGACCACCACCCGGTTATCATCACGCACCAGTTCTTTGGCAAGGGCATTGATTTCTTTCAAGGTGATCTGAGGAAGGATTTCTTTATAAAACTCATATTTCAAAGCCTCTCCTTCGGCAAATCTGCCCTCCAAATAGTGGTTGACATATCGCCCTACAATTGCTCGGGATTCGGCTTTGTCCATTTCTTTATATGCTCGCTCGGCGCTATTGAGCAAACTACTTTTTACCCTATCCAATTCTCCTTGGGTAAAACCATGCTTGGCAACCCGCTCATTTTCTTCAATCAATGACTGAATACCAGCAGCTGCTTTTCCTGGAGCGACTACAGCGGTAGCGGAGAAATAATCCAAGTCCCGTACAAAATTTCCATAGCCTGTTCCGGCAAAAATGAAAGGTGCATCAGGCTTTTGTCTGATTTCATCCAAGCGCTGGGAAAGCATGCCCGAATAAATGGTCCTAAGCAAGAAGTTTTTATAATCCTGCGCAGTGGTGGTAGGCAGGGCTTTGTGCTTGTAAAATAATTGTAGCTGAATGCCAGGTGCCTCTTCGTCTGTGACGATAGCCACAAAAGTCTCTTCGTGTTCGGGTACTTCAAAAGCAATCCGCTCAGGAGCATTGGAAGGATTCGTCAATTCTGAGAAAAATTCCTTGATTAATGCTTCCAATTTGTCCGGATCTTCATCGCCAACAGCTACTATAGCCATATTATTAGGTCTATACCAATCTCTATAAAAGCGTCGGATAGTTTCGTATTCGAAGTTTTCTACAATTTCCATTTTACCTATCGGCAAGCGATCCGCATATTGGGAATTGTGAAGGAGGATAGGCAGGTATTGGTCACGCATACGCTGACTATAGCCTTGGCCTGTTCTCCATTCTTCCACGATAATTCCCCGCTCTCCATCAATATCCTCCTCATTCATCAAGACACCTCCTGCCCAATCAGCCAACACCTGAAAACCGGAGCGTAACTTCTCTGGATCATCAGATGGAATAGGCAAAATATAAACCGTCTCATCAAAACCCGTGTAGGCATTCAAATCTCCTCCAAAGGAAACTCCTATGGATTGTAGATAAGAGACTAATTGATTTTTCTCAAAATTCTTGGTCCCATTGAATGCCATATGTTCAGTAAAATGCGCCAATCCCAGTTGGTCCTCATCTTCTAAAACAGACCCTGCGTTGACTGCCAAGCGGAGTTCTACTTTATTGGCAGGCTTTGGATTTTGTTGGATATAATAGACCAGGCCATTGGATAAAGTACCTGTTCGCACCCGAGGATCAAGGGGTACTTCTTGCTGTAAATCAGTTTGTGCAAAAACGAATGTTTGGACGATAAGGAAGCAGCCTATCAACAATCCCAGCTTTTTGAAATTCATGGTATTTAAAATTGGATGGTTAAAAATAGAAAACTTAGTTGAAGATGAGATCGAAATGCTATCTTTTTAAGGAAAATTTACATTCGTAATCTGCATTAATGTCTTGGCTATAGCGTTTATACAATTTATTTTCAGTTCCATTTCTGCAAAGCAAAGGCACATTTTACTGTCAAATCTGGCCAAAAAACATGTTAAAATCACGTTTCCCCAATCCTCTTCCCTTTCCTCTCCGGTTGCTTCAAACTTTTCGGACTACCGATGATTTGTGAATTGTAAATACCCGCATGACCCGAAAATAAATACGCCAAGACACAACCTAATCCTATAAATATGCCTGCTTCTGTGCCAAAAAGCTCCAATCCCATGAGAGTACAGGCCAAAGGCGTGTTTGTCGCACCAGCAAAAACCGCAACAAAGCCCACCCCCGCCAATAAAGACATGGGCAAAGGAATGACCATGGACAAGGCATTGCCAAGGGTGGCCCCTGTAAAGAACAAAGGAGTTACTTCCCCACCTTTAAATCCTGCGCCAAGCGTCAAGGAAGTCATAAAGATCTTAACCAAAGAATCGTACCAAGGCAAGCTTTGCTCAAATGCATCCACAATCGTCGGTACGCCTAGTCCAATATATTTTGTTGTACCCGAAGCCCAGACAATCAAGGCCACCAAGACCCCACCAATGACAGGCCTCAAAGGAGGATAGCTGATATATTTTTTAAATACATCTCCCCATAAGTGACAAGCTTTTGCAAATAATCGGCCGGCCAATCCGAAGAGAATTCCTGCTGGAATCAACCATAAGAGATTCACCATGGAAATAGCAGGAACTTCCGTGATGGCATACTGTGTATGATGCACTTGCCAAAACTCAGCACAAGCATAATCCGCCACATAAGCACCAATAAAGGCCGGTAAAATCGCTTCATAGCGAATCCTTCCCACAATTAACCATTCCAAAGCAAAAACAGCTCCCGCTAAAGGGGTACCGAATACCGATGAAAAACCTGCCGCCACACCTATGGTAATGAGGATTTTTCTATCTTCTTTGCTTAGGGTGAACCACTTGGTGAATTGATCGGCAATAGCTCCTCCCATCTGAACTGCCGTACCTTCCCTTCCAGCCGATCCACCAAACAAATGCGTAGCTAAAGTCCCAAACAGTACAAGAGGCGCCATTCGTAAGGGGATGGTTTGGGTGGGTTGATAAAATTCCTCCAACAATTGATTATTGCCCTTACTGACAGAGGCACCAAAGCGGTAATAACTCCAGCCGATGAGTAAGCCGGATATGGGTAGAAATGCTATGATCCAAACATGCGCCTCACGATAGTTGGTCACCCACTCTAGGGAAACTAAAAAGAAAGCTGAGGCGGAACCCGCAACAAAACCCACAACACTTGCTATCAGCAGCCATTTCAAAAGAAACCGAAAATTTGGCAAAAACTCGGTAAATACGAAAGATCTAATCGGCGATAATACTTTTTTCCTCTCCAACATAAAGAAATAAATGGGTTATGGCCAAACGGCCAGTCGATTTGTTCGTTAGAGTAGGAGTCATCAGCACTGAACATGTGCGGTTACTGGTGGAACCCCATCACCATTAACAACAAAAATAGAAGTTTTTACTTGAAATGCTTAAATTTTGAGTAAAATAGAAACAATCATTGGTAAAAACGCCTTTAATTAGCATAACACCCATGAATATGAAAAACATCCTCATCACAGGAGGCTCCGGTCTTGTCGGCAAAAAAATCACCCAACTCTTAGAAAAAAAAGGCTTCGAAGTAGCATGGTTGAGTAGAAGTCCTGATAAATACAAGCAGCAATCATTTTTCTGGGATGTGGATAAACAGACCATGGATGCAGAAGCCATCGAATGGGCCGATGCCATCATGCATTTGGCAGGTGAAGGGGTAGCCGATAAGCGCTGGACGAATGCTCGCAAAAGAGCAATCCTGGAAAGCAGAACCTTATCCACCCAAATGCTCTACAATGCTATTGAGAAAGCAACTGCAAAACCCGAAGTCTTTATCTCGGCTTCGGCAGTTGGTTATTACGGCTTCAATACAGGAGAGGATGTCCAAGTGGAAGAAAGTACAGCAGGAAAAGACTTTTTAGCTCAAGTAGTCATCGCTTGGGAAAACCGAGTGAAAATGATGGAGAAGTTAGGGCTTCGAACAGTTATGCTTAGGATTGGAATTGTATTGGACAAAAACGGAGGTGCACTCAAAGAAATGATGAAACCGCCAGTGGCAGCACCATTAGGGTCGGGTATGCAGTGGATGAGTTGGATTCAGATTGATGATCTGGCACGCATGTTTGTCTTTGCCTTGGAAGATGAAAAAGTACAGGGTATCTACAATGCAGTAGGCCCCAAACCTGCTACAAACGCCGAACTCACTGAAAAAGCCGCCAAGAAAGCCCGCAAATTATTTGTGAATTTTGGAGTTCCAGGATTTGGATTGAAGCTAGCTTTAGGCGAAATGGCCCAAATGGTCCTAGGTGGCAATAAAGTTTCCTCTAAAAAAATCGAACAAGAAGGGTTTAAATTCAGGTATCCTGATTTGGACACGGCCTTGGAGAAGATTTATCAGTAATCTGTTGATATTGGGGGATATTGATGAATAATGGTGGATATTGGTAGAAATAACGTTCACCGCTTCGATTGAAATAAGGTGGAAATAAAGTAGAAATAAATTGAAATATTGGATTGTAGTACTAAATACCAATTTCAGTTAGCAAAACATCTGTGTAAATCAGTGACTAAAAAGGATATTGACTGATACTTGGATAATGGGATATTGGAGGAGCGTGTCAAAAAACATTGCGCTCGTTGCGAATACCGTAGCGGACGTGGCGAGAACTAGTAATTTGAAATAAGGTGGAAATAAAGTAGAAATAAATTGAAATATTGATTAAAGCTTTCCTTTTCTACCAAAAAGAAACCATAAAATCGTCCCTAAAAGTGGAAGGAAGATTACAATTAGAATCCAAACAATCTTATCGGAAGAGTTGCCAAATCTCCCAGTAACAACGTCATAAATGGTGTAGGCATAAATCAAAAGGCCTATTATTCCCAGTCCAAACATTTATTTCAAAATTTAGTGTTATGCCAATTAAGGCATAAGCTTAATTAAATCAAATTTTTTGGAGCCTATTTTTACTCCTAAGAATAAGCCCGTACCTTTGTTGACCACTATGAAATACCCCACATGCAAGAGTACATTTTAAATTTAGGTATACCCAAGGAGATTTTTGACTTTGTCATCATGCCCCTACTGATCTTCTGTGCACGGGTCATGGATGTGTCTATCAATACCTTGAGGATCATGTTTGTACTCTCAGGCAAAAAGAAAGTTGCACCCATACTCGGCTTTTTTGAGGCGATGATTTGGTTGTTGGCCATTGGGCAGATTTTTCAAAACATCAACAACCCTATGTCCTACATTGCTTATGCAGGCGGCTTTGCTATGGGAACATTTGTGGGGATGACTTTGGAAGAAAAGTTAGCTTTAGGTAGAGTACTCGTACGCGTAATTACCCCTACTCCCATGCCTGAGTTGATTGACTATATGAAGGATAAGAACTTCCGATTCACCAGCGTAGGTGCAGAGGGTCGCTACGGAAAAGTGAACTTATTATTTACTGTCATGAAAAGAGAGGATCTCCAGGCATATATCGATAAAGTACGATCCCTTAATGACAAAGCATTTTACACAATCGAAAGCGTGAAGCGGGTAAGTGAAGACGATCTAAACGTCATGGAAGATCGCCCTCGATTTACTACTAAGGTGTGGAGTAGACTCCGAAAGTAAGCTCTCGCGGATAAAGGAGATTGAGCAGATTGGACGCTGATTTTAATTTTTGGCATGGGGAGTAAAGGTTTGCAACGAGCAAAAAAATAAAAAGCTTTTGTTGATGATTAAAGACGTACCTTACTTAAATGAGAAAATTAAGTTATACGTTATTGATTTTGATATTAATAACAAGCAAAGCATTTGCACAAAGTCCAGATCTTTCAAAAGTAAGTAGCGAGAATACATAGTTTAAAGTAGGTATCAATGCAGGAGTTCCCTTTTCCACAATCCAAAGTTCTTTTGTAGTAGGATTAAATGCAAGTTTGCAATTCTTAGAAACCAAATCTTCCGGCATCGGTATCAAATCTGGCTACTCCAATTATTTTTCATCTGAAAGTACCATCAAGGATATTGGCGAAATACCTTTAGCAATTATGTATAGATATTACCCTACTTCCACTGGTTTTTTTACTGGTATTGATGCTGGGTATTCATTTATCATTAATTCTTCCAATACCAACGGAGGGATTATGGCAAGACCACATGCGGGTTATCATGGAGATAACTGGAATATTTTTGCATATTACAACGTTGTTTTAATTCAAGAAGCTAGTCAGGAAAACATTCAAAATATCGGTATTTCTTTGACCAGAAATATTCGGTTAAGAAAGTAAACCAAGCTGATATTGCAGCTCAAGAAATCTAAAGGGGGGAAGACCCCCTTTTTTTCTTTTTCCCAACCAACTGAAGTTAATTAACCGCAAAGCGAGCAAAGCCTTACGCCAAGTAACCAAAGAAATAGCGGGTAAATTGCATTCTATGATAAAATTCAGCTAAGTAAAGTAGTTAACTTTTCTTCCTTATTCCCTTGGCGTGAAATTTTTCTGCAGCCATTTTACCACTTAATCCGATAACTCGACTTAAAGCCGGCACATAGGAGATGAAAAGGTATGGGGCCTGTATTATAAACCGCAAGACCAAGATCAAAATCCCCAATCTGCTTACCGATTTCTACCCCATAATTAATTTCCCGATAGGCGATTCGCGATTTACCTAGAGATGCATCTTTGTAAATGGCAGCCTCAGTAGTCAACGCGGCACCCAACGAACCTTCTAGGTACCAGTCTCCAATGTTTCGGCGATACCCAATAGCCAGAGGAACTATCGTGGTAAATGAATGACTATAACCAACAAATCGCCTTTCGGCAGGAACAGGAAAGTAATGAATACCTGTTCTGACAAGAAAGCGCCCCTTTTTTTCCCTTCCCAGATACACCTTTACTGGTAACCCAAAGTGAACAGGTTGACCAAACCTTCGACGGTTAAGCGTAGGACCAATTTCAAAACCAACCCCTACATAGTTCAAACCATTGGCGTGCAATGGATTTACTTTTTTTGGTTCCTGTCGATCCTCATCGTCCAAGTCCAGCCCTTGAGCCACACCTAAGGTACACATACAGCACACACCTATTATTAGCAATACAATTTGTTTAATCTTCATTTTCCCACCAATTTTCGTTGACTTTCTTTTTACCAAGCCTGTATCTCAGGCTGAATGTATGATGCAGTGCACTTCCATTAGATACCACTCGAAAAGGGTAAATATTCTCAGGGTTTAGAGATAAATTCTGACCCGTGATATAATTTCCTTCCATTTCTACCATATCAATAAATCCTAACCTACCTGTAAACCTGTATAGAAAAATAAACCGCTTTCCCAAAGGCAACATAGCCTCTGGCCCTGCCTCTAAACTGAAATTTATCCTCGACAGTGGCCTATCTTGATATACTACAGATAAATTCGTAGGTGGGGTAGGCACAACTGGGATAGCTGGAAGTCCACCTTGACCAATTGAGTTTATCGAACCATCAAGAATGTAAGTATTTAGACCACCTATTATGTTAAATTGTATTCCTTTCCAACTAAAATTAGGATTATATACTAGTCTTAATGGGACTTCAAATGTTAACAGATTATTTGTGTAAAGCACTGGTCGGTTAAATACCCTTCGATATCCAGGTTCATTGTAAAAAACACCAACAGTTCTAGAATAAGGCGTACTAATAAATCCTGATTCAAACCTCCATTTCTCAGAATACTGGTAAGCCACATTGAGACCCGCAGGAAATAAAGGGCCACCACCTCCTCTGGTAAAGAGGTATTGATACGAGTCTTCATATTGCCGTAACTCGGATCTTCTTGTAAATTCAAATCCCAAAGCCCACTTCCCTTGTGCAAGGGAGGCGGCATGGGATGACAGAATTAGAAGCATACAAAGTAGACCTCGGTTATCCATCGAATTTCGTTGATATTTGTATTTCACGTGTGGTTGATCCATCTCTTACAAAGTGGCAGCTTTCACTATTTTTAATCTTTACATTTTTAGCTGGCTTCCATTTTGGCTTACACAATCTTTTTGGCTTTTGGCCGGGCTTGGTCGGTATTGGATTTTGACCATTTCTTTCGCGAAAATCATTCGCTGGCTCACACCAATTCGTGATTCCACCCTGTAATAAAGATTGAAGATTATTGGATATTCCTATTTGAGCCGTTATAATTCCGAAACCAAGTTTGGCATTTCTCTCATCGTTAAATCTCAAATAACCATTTCCGTATAGCCATTGGTCAATTTTAATTGGCATATATAATTTATCTGGAAGACCTGGCGTCCCATCTGGTATAGGATAATAAATATTTGCCCTAACGGAAACCGATATCTGATCTGCTTTGTAGCGCCACCAAGCACCAAGTGTTCGCCTTTGATATTTGGTCTCAAATCCACCAGTCGCATGGGTTATATAGTTCGTAGACCACACCTTAACCTTCATCCTTCGTTTATCTTTCACTCCATGGGTTTGTATAATCCTTACGCCGCCATTCCATTTGTTATTTGGGTGAATGTATTGAGTTCTATTGGAAGCCTTATTACAGCCTGGATAATCAAAAAGGGCAGGGCTCCAAGGAACCATACGGGCATTGGTTTGATTAAGGCTCATTTCTTCATAATCATAATCATCACCATGCAACGCCAAACCAAAAATAAAAATCCCAGGCTCTAGCTCATAAAAGGGATCCTCATCAAAATCATGACTGGCATAAATGGCATCGATTGCTTCTTCTGTAGTGGATAGCAGTAATTGCTCAACCCGGTCGGTAAAGTAATCATCATAGACCCAAGTACCAAACTCGGTATATCTGACAACTTTCCCATCGATCATTACTTCTCGTTTTTCATTTACTATGGAGGCAGTAAAATCATCCACGATGATCGGATCTTCTTCCACGTCTTCGTCCAATACCCGAAGCAAAGATGGATTTCTCTCTGCCAATTCCTCGTTTTTTTGACGGAGAGACACAAACTGTCCTTCAAAAAAGACCAATTCTTCGCCTGGCTTGTCGGCATTTTTTTCGACAAAGTCCGAAAAGCTCACAAGGTTGGCAAAGGAGATTCTTCCACTAGGATCTAGGACAGGTGGTAGTACCTGATAGGTGACATCCTCCTGTAATGAAGCCAACTCAGGGCCTTCCCTAAACTCCTGACATGAACCGAGGGCTAGTAATGTTCCCATTAAAAAAACACCTATGAAAAGTCTAACATTTTGAAGGTGTTGAGCTACAAAAACATTCGAATGTAATGTTTTGTAATGTTTTGTAATGTTTTGTAATGTTTCTCATAATTATTATGGATTATAGTTAATACTGCATTTCACGGAAACCCAAAAATTAAAGTTTTAAAATTTGTTAAAAAATTAAGGCCATTCCAGAAATAATTTTAATTGCACATTATCAGGATTTTTTGTTCTATAAATCAAGCTTTTTGAAGCATTTTATTTTGCCAAAAATCTAATAGTATGGCAAGTAAATTGCACTCCATGTTAAGATTCAGCTTGCTAATGCACCTCTATTATTATCTTTCTTCTTGGCGGCTTTGCACCTTTGCGTGACTCCACCTTTACGTCTTCTTACCTTTGTGCCCATAAAAAAAGGGCATTTACTCTCGTAAATACCCCTTTGTCTGATTTTTTAATAAACTATTGCTTGATCTCAATTACTTTAAACTCTGTTCTACGGTTGACCTGATGCTCTTCTTCTGTACGAGCATTTGGTATGATCAATTGCTGTTTACCATAACCTTTGGCTACCAACCTATCTGCATCAATACCTTTGGATACTAGGTAAGCCACCGCAGATTCTGCTCTTCGTTGAGATAGACTGTTATTATAAGCATCGCTAGCACGATCATCTGTATGCGAACTCAATTCAATTCGAATCGCAGGATTATCTTTTAAGATCTGCACCAGTTTATCCAATTCAAGTGCTGCATCAGGTCTGATTTCTGCCCTATCCAAATCATAATAGATATTTTCCAATACAATCGAACGCTCCAAGATCAATGGGTCTAACACAATCGTAGTATCCAAGGTGATATTGGTTACCTCTTGAATCAAATCTTCTGGTCGTGGAGTTTTTCCTCGGGTATCGTAGGTAATACTCTTAGAGAAATAGCCAGACTTACTCGCTATGATGGTAAAGTTAGCATCTGGAGCCAGTGTAAATCTCAGTCGGCCATTTTGGTTGGAGAAATCTCCGCCCAGGTTTTTATTGGCAGCGTCATACAACACAACTCTTGCTTGTGGCAAGGTAGCGGTTGTTCCATCATCTTTATTTTCAAGTGTCGTGACATTGAGCAAGACATTGACAATTTTTGGTTTCGGAGTTTTGTCTTCAAACACATAAATATCATCATCTCCAAGACCTCCATCTCTATCCGAACTTAAGAAGCCTTCGGTAGGATACTTGGTGAAAAAGATTCCAAAGTCATCTTTTATTGTGTTAATGTTTGAGCCCAAATTCTTCACATCCCAGCCTTTATCCGTTCGCTCCGCTACAAATAAATCCAATTTTCCAAACCCTGGATGGCCATCCGAAGCAAAAAATAATTTTCCATCAGGAGCTAGGTATGGGAACATTTCATTTCCAGGAGTATTGATCTGAGGGCCTAGATTCTTGGCATTTCCAAAATCACCATTCGCCAATCGAGTAGCTACATACAAATCTAATCCTCCTTGCCCATCAGGTCTATTGGATGCAAAATAAAGTTCAGAGCCGTCTGGACTAATCATGGGTGTGGTATTGTGCCAAAACTCATCCTCATTCACCGGCATCCAAATGGGCTGTGTAAAACCTCCTCCTCTGAAATACGATGCAAATAGTTGAACCTCTGGAAGGTCTTTATTCGAAGTTGAATTGCCTCTTGCGTATACAATGGTGTTACCATCAGGAGTCATAGTCAACGCCGCTTGATTCAGACCTTCTTCATTTCTAAACTCCGGTAAAGCCTGTACATTTTGTACATCTACTCGAGTGCCTTCGATGCGAGTCCTGAATAATTTGTGGTAAGGTGTGCCAGTACCTTTATAAACTGCTGAACTTTGCCTTCCAGAAGTGAAATACAAAAAGCCACTATTGACAAATGGGGCATAGTCAGCCTGTGGGGTATTGAGCAGTCTGTAATTTTCTAATTCTATGTAAGGGTAATAATCCTCTATGGCCTCAATCTCGTCAAGGTTTTTTAGATCTAGTGCCAATAACTTTTGATGATTATCATCTAAGGTCAAATCCCGAGCTTTTTCAAACGCTTCACGTGCACCTTCATAGTCACCTACACTTTTTCTAGCTCTCCCAAGCTTATACAAATTATCAAAAGACTCTTCCTGTTCAACTAGCTTTTCATAGTAAGGAATCGCTTGTTCGATGCGGTTGGAAAGACGATAACTTTCTGCTACGTATAGATTAGCTGCGGCATTGTCAGGGTCTTTTTCCAAAACCTTAGTATAGGTATTTAAGGCTACTTGATATTCACCTGCCGAATACTGATTCAATCCTTTTTGCATGACAGAGGTGCAGGATGAAACTACCAAAAACAGTAGCAGACTGTAAAACAGGTTTATTGCCTTCATTGATTGCTTGAGATTTTTCGCAGGACTAAATATAAAACATAATTTATAATTAATTCGAGAAGTATTTGTTTAGCCAACTATCTTTTGCTCTAATCAACCATTGCTTACCCAAATCTTCCTTTGTTTTAACGAGCGGATTCAAGATAAGGGTTTCAGAAGTTAGCATTCCTTCCTGAATGTGACTTTTTATTTGAAACGCTGAAGTAACCGCGAGATTATCTGCACCAACCTGATAAGAAACTTTTCCTTGATCCAATAGATTGACTCCAAATCTATCTTCTATTTCTTTCAAGGTACGAACTGAGCTATCTATCGAACAACCACTTGCTCCTAGCCTACTCTCATCCACACTCATGACTATAACTTGATCAAAGAAAATTTCAAAAGAAGTAGGCATCATCGCACCATGAGTATTCCACTGGGCACAAAAAGACTCCAAACGACTCGAAATCCAAGCTGATTCCTCAGGTGTAAACTTTCTATCTGCCTGATATACCCATACCCGAGCGTGTTTAGGCATCTGTTCAAATTCCAAATACATAGTAATAGTGTAATAATTTGCTAAAATAAGCTGATTTTGGGGAAAATAGTTCTTGGTTTGAAAAGTCCACAGTCAACAGACGCTTGGCAACGGTTTCGTTTAGAGTAAAGAAAACGCTATCTTTTTATAATTTAAGTCAACTGTTGCGTCCGCTGCGTTCATTCTTGGCGCCGTTCCGTGAACTCTTTTTTGAAAAAAATGAAGGTGAAGAGAAACTTTGCGTCAGCAAACAACCTGTGTAAATCTGTAAGTATCTTGATTTTTTATCTGTGTTTATATCCAAAAATTATTTTAATCTTGTTTCTGCGTCTAAGAGCGTAGCCCGTAAACATCATAAGTAAAAATCCCATGATTCCTTTCTTTATCAATCAGCCAAGCAACCAAATACCCGAATCCACAACAACAAAAATCCTTCGAGAGCATGAGGCTTTCGGTTATCACCAAAGCTTGCCTATGTATGCAGCTACTCCAATGCTAGCCTTACCATATTTGGCAAAAAAGATGGGGGTTGGGCAAATCTTTATCAAAGATGAAGGACAACGGTTTGGTTTGAAAGCATTTAAAGCCCTGGGTGCTTCTTTTGCTATCCATAAAATCTTACAGGCAAATCCACGTATTCAAACTTTTTGTACAGCTACAGATGGGAATCATGGGAGAGCGGTAGCTTGGGCTGCAATAATTGCTGGTAAGGAATCCGTCATTCTTTTCCCAAAAGATACCACCCCTAAGCGCATACAAGCGATCGAAGCAGAAGGAGCTACAGTCATTCAAATCAACGGCACTTATGACGATGCCTGTGTAGAAGCAGAAAAGCTTAGTCAGGAAAATCACTGGACCTTGGTCCAGGATACAGCTTGGGAAGGATACGAGGAAATCCCCGCTTACATCATGGCAGGTTATCTAACCCACTTCAAAGAACTGGAAGATAGCATTCATCCATTACCTGATGCTTCGATAGACTATGTGTTTTTACAGGCAGGGGTAGGAAGCTGGGCAGCATCCGGCATTTATTACTATCTCAGCCGCTACGGGATAAGGAAGCCAAAAATTGTGTTGGTAGAACCATTGGAAGCCAATGGCTTATGGGCTTCTTTTCATGCAGGAAAAAGAATCCGACCTGATTGCTCCTTTGAAACGATCATGGCTGGCCTCAACTGTGGATTGCCATCCTTGAGTGCTTGGAAAATCATTCAGTCCGGGGCAGATGCCTGCCTATGCATTCCTGATGTGTATGCCCAACAAGCAATGAGACTACTTTATCATCCCTCTGAAACTGACCCTCGAATCATTGCTGGAGAATCTGGAGCTGCTGGTTTGGCAGGCTTGCTCGCCTTAATAGAAGATCCTATTTATAAGGAGTTGAAAAGCAACCTAGGGATCTCAAGCAAAAGCAGGATTTTATTCTTCAACACAGAAGCAGACACAGATACCGACAGTTTTGATACCATCGTGGGTCTCTAGTGATTTTTTAAAAACCAAGCAACATACTGTTCAATCTGAGTTCCTAGGTAGTAGGGCAAATTGAGTAGTTTGTAGGATTTACCTGCGGGAGTTTTTGTTTCTTCCACGTCCAATTTTCCTGCATATATCCGAATCGCATAGCTGTGGTTTGCTGCATCTACGAATTGATGCAATGATCTCAGAGAGCCTGTTGCACCTGATTTGATTTCGATAGGAATTAATTTGCCCTCATAAGGATACACCAAATCTACCTCTGCACTAGATTGATTTTTCTCACGTGTCCAAAAATTAGGTTTTTGGTCTGTTAAATCCTGTATGGAAATTATTTCTTGCGTAACCAAGTGCGGTATCAGCGCACCCTTGAATGCAGCACTTAATTCCTCCATTTTCAATAGTTGCCCTTGAATTCCTAAAGAATAATTGACTAAACCCGTGTCTAAGAATTGAAGTCTTGGAGATTTTTTTACATCTGACTGTACTGGGGGTATCAAGTCTGTAGTGGGATAAATCAATCGGATGATTTTTGCATCATCCAACATTCTAAAGCATTCCCCAACCTCCCGAGATTTATAATTGGAGTTTCCAAAGCCTTGAAATTTAACTCGTTTATCAAGAGATAGAGGAGCAGTATTCATGATATGCTTGATAACTCTAACTTCTGAATCGTTAGATGCATATTTTTCCACATCATTTTTATAAGTTCCCCAGATACTTTCATAGACTGCAATCAAATCAGATAGGCTTTTCTTTTCAATATCTATTTTCACTACTTCGGGCATGCCTCCAATAATCGCATATCGATGAAACAACTCCATCAATAATTTATGAGCGATTGGTTTGACTGGACTGGTTTTCAGCTGTTCTACCATTGCTTCTTGGCCCGTGGCTTCCAAATACTCCTGAAAATTCAAAGGATGCAGGTATAAAAATTGGACTCTACCAACAGGAAAACTGGAAACTTGCTTGATTACAAATTCTAACAAAGAGCCAGCTGCTATCACATGTAAATCAGGAAACTCCTCATAAAAATAGCGCAATAAATGAATGGCCTTCGGTGACTCTTGGATTTCATCTAGAAAAAGAAGGGTGTTAGGTAGCGCACCTATAGACAGGTTTTGAGCCAAAAAAATAGATTCTACTATATCCTGTACTTGATTAAAATCTTCAAAAAAAGATTTGTCCGATGGTTTTTCAAGGTTTAAAGATATAAAATGAGGGTATCTAGCAGCAAAACTTTTGACCAAAGTAGTTTTACCCACCTGTCTTGCTCCTCTTAGTAACAATGGCTTTCTATTGGAAGAAAGTTTCCATTCTAGCAATTTATTGAATATCTGTCTATTAAACCCCATTAATTGAATTATTTGTCACAAAGTAAGGGTATTTTTTTTACTTTTATGTAACAAAATAAGGGTAAATATTTGATTTATGTGTAATAGAATAAGGGTAAATTTAACCAAATCATGTAACAGAATAAGGGCAAACACCTTGATCAGAGATAAAAAAACCCGGCAGGTTTTGAAAATCTGCCGGGTTTAAACCTACTGTAGAAGATTAAATCCCCATATCCTTGGCGATCATTTCTGCCAAATCGTAGACCTTAACATCGTGTTCGCGCTCTTTATTTTTCACACCATCAGTCATCATGGTCAAGCAAAATGGACAACCCACAGCAATCGCTGATGCACCTGTCGCTAATGCCTCTTCTGTACGCTCGATGTTGATGTCTTTTTTGCCATTTTCGGGCTCCTTAAACATCTGTGCACCACCAGCGCCACAACACAAACCTTTGGTACGGCAACGCTTCATTTCTACGAGCTCTACATCCAAGGCTTTTATTACATCTCTTGGTGCTTCATAGACATCATTGGCACGGCCCAAGTAGCAGGAATCGTGGAAGGTGATTTTCTTACCTTTAAATTCGCCCCCACCTTGCAAAACAACTTTCCCTTTGTTGATCAATTCCTGTAAAAATTGGGAATGGTGGATGACATCATAGGTACCACCTAGAGCAGGATATTCGTTTTTAATGGTATTGAAGCAGTGGGGACAGGCAGTTACTACCTTTTTTACCTCATAGCCATTCATTACCTGAATATTGGCAACAGCTTGCATTTGGAATAGAAATTCATTTCCAGCCCTTCTTGCAGGATCTCCCGTACAAGCTTCTTCAGGCCCAAGTACGGCGAAGCTCACGCCTACTTTATTTAATATTTTGACAAACGCCTGAGTAACGGCTTTGTATCGATCATCAAAAGAACCGGCACATCCTACCCAAAACAAGATTTCAGGACTTTCTCCAGAAGCGGCCATCTCGGCCATAGTTGGAACTTTATATGTTGACATTATTTAGACTTTTAGAGTTTAGACTTGCCTGCTACAAGCAGGGATGAGAAGCGAGACAACAAAGACGAGAAACAAGAAATTAGAATACACTTTCTAATCTCTCGCTTCTAAACTTTCGCATCTATTTAACTTCTTCACTTTTCACTTGATCTGCCCAGTTGAACCGATCGGTTGGAGCAAATTTCCATGGAGAGAAGGAGGTTTCCATATTTTGGAACATGGCATTCCACTGAGCAGGAGTACCTGATTCTTCCATGGCCACATACCTTCTCATTTGAAGAATGATAGATAATGGGTCGATATTGACAGGACAGGCTTCCACGCAGGCATTGCAGGAAGTACATGCATTGATCTCCTCTTTGGTAATGTAATCTCCCAATAAGGATTTTCCATCTTCCAAGCCAGGACCTCCTGCATCTATACTCTTACCCACTTCATCCGCACGATCTCTGACATCCATCATGATCTTGCGAGGGGAAAGTTTTTTACCGGTGAGATTGGCTGGACATTCAGAGGTACAGCGACCACACTCGGTACAGCTATAAGCATTCATCACATTGACCCAGCTCAGATCGTTGATATCCTTAGCACCGAATCTTCCGATTTCAGCAGGCGGCTCAGCGCTTGCTTCGCTCGCGATTCCCAGCATCATATTCACCTCATTGGTAACCTCATCCATATTTTGCATTTCACCTTTTGGCTTCAGGTTGGAGTACCAAGTATTTGGAAAAGCAAGGAAGATATGTAAATGCTTGGAATAAGTCACATAAATCGCAAAACCCAAAATACCTACGATGTGAAACCACCAAGCAAAACGTTCGATTGCAATCAGGGCTGCGTCACTCATATTGGCAAATAGTGGCTGAATCAGGCTACTAAATACCAAGCCATTTAATAAGGTATATTTTTCTACTCCACGCTCAGCTAGCAATTGATCGGTAGCATTCATGGTCAGGATGGCAAACATTAAGATGATCTCAATCACCAAAATTAAGTTGGCATCCATGGCCGGCCAGCCTTTCATTTCTGGTTTGGTGAAGCGCTCTACTTTCATCACGTTTCGACGGATCAAGAAAGCCACACAAGAAACCAATACAGCGATTGCCAAAAATTCAAAGACATTCATGGCAACTCCGTAGGCAGCCCCTAAGAAAGGAGCAAATATTCTATGAGAACCAGTTAGACCATCGATGATGAATTCAAGCACTTCAAGATTTATCACCGCAAAGGCAACATAAATCAAAAGGTGAAGGAAAGCAGGCACAAATCGCTTGAACATTTTTTGCTGTCCAAAAGCGACGAGTAACATGGTTTTCCATCGCTTGTCCGACTGATCATTTCGGGTTTCTTTTTTACCCAAGAAGATGTTTCGGCGCAGAAATGATACACGTTTATACAAAATGTACCCAGCTGCACCCAAAATCAGGACAAAAAGGAGTTGAGGTAAAATACTCATATTGTTTGTTTTAGCGTTTTTTGAATGGGTTTATAGTAAATTTTTTATTGAAATGATTTGCAAGAAAACTTCTTATTCCTACCTTTGCATCACTTTATCAGACGGTGATGTAGCTCAGCTGGTAGAGCATCGGACTGAAAATCCGTGAGTCGGTGGTTCGAGTCCACTCATCACCACGAGTCCCGAAGCAATTCGGGACTTTTTTTATTTCTAGACCTTTAGTATTTTCTTCTTTACTAATCTTCATTTCTATTGCAATTAACCCTCGCAAAATACAAAATAGTCTGCTTGCATACTATTTTTTCTTTTTAATTTAAATTCATTCTAAGTTGGAGATTTTTTCGCATTTTTCTGTAACATTTCTGCTTCCCATGCATCATCTACCCGAATGAAGTCATTTTTTGAAACACATATCTGGCCTTTAAAGAGCAAGCTCTATCGAATGGCATATCTCTGGGTCAAGGACCGAGAGGTTGCAAACGATGTGTTGCAGCAAGTTTTCGAAAAAGCTTGGGTCAGGAAAAATGACTTAGAAAGTATGGATAACCCCACAGCATGGATGGTTAAGGCCTTAAAGAATGAAAGCTTGCAGCATTTTCGCTCCACAAGGAAAATTGATCCTTTGGGAGATTTGGACCTAGCGGATGCGACTAAAACCGATGAAGAAGAAAGTGTCGATAGAATGCAGCAGGTTTTGAGGTTTTTGGAAAAACTTCCGGAAAAGCAACGGGAAGTATTCCACCTCCGGGAAGTAGAGGGATTGGCGTATGAGGAAATAGCCAGTTACTTGGAAATAAGTTTAGACCAGGTAAAGGTCAATTTATTCAGAGCACGACAGCAGTTGAAAGTCTATTTAATTGGAAAGAAATGAAAGAGCACATAGATAATTTATTGGAAAAATATTGGGAGGGGGAAAGCACTTTAGAAGAAGAAAAAGAACTGAGATTTCTATTGAGCGAGGTACAAGGTTATGAGTCAGCCAAGGAGTTTTTCCTGGGAATCTCTGAGTTATCTCAATTGGAAGGAAAAGAACCTGTAAAGCCTATAGTAACCTTACCTTTTTGGAAAAGAACTTGGCTGGGTTATGCTGCAAGTTTAGCCTTATTCGTAAGTATCGCTTTTGTAGTTTTTCAACATCAGCAACAAAAAGCCAAACAAGAGGCCTACGAGCAGGTAGTGGCCGCTTTATCTCTCATCCAAGAAAATATGCAAAAAGGAAGTGAAAGCATGGAGGTTTTGCGCGAACTGCGCCATTTACAGACTCCAATTAATTTGTTTGACATTGAACAATGAAACGTATGAAAAAATATTTCTTTACCATTTTCTGCCTTTTCCTTATAGGATCAGCGCAGGCGCAAGATGATGCAATCGTCAAGTTCTTTTCCAAATACATGGAAGATGATCGATTTTCCAGAGTGTACATCAGCCCTAAAATGATGCAAATGGCAGGTGGGTTTTTGAAGTCTGAAAAAGTTTCTGACCAAGAAGCGAAAGACCTTGGGGAGTTGATCTCTAAAATCCGTGGTATCCGGATCTTATCTGCTGATAAGGTCAATGGGAAAACATTTTACCAAGAAGCGATGAGCACCCTGACAAAAAACAAGTATGAGGACCTTATGGATATCCAAGAAAAAGATTCCAGTGTAAAATTCATGGTGCGAGAGGAAAATGGAAGAGTCCGAGAATTGTTGATGATCTCAGGTTCGAGAGAAAGTTTCACCTTACTCAGTATGCTAGGAAGTTTTACGTATCAAGATCTCAATATCTTGGCAGACAAAACAAGTATTCCTGGCATGGAGAAGTATAAAGGGAAATAATCTCGAAATAAAATGAAAATAAAAATCAAGTCTATGAAAAATAAAGTGATTTTACTGTTTTCCATCACATTGATGGCTTTTACAACAGCTATCAAAGGTCAAAACAATCCTTATGAAGCGATCAATAATGAACTTCCTACTCCTGTTGAGGTCAGTGTACTTTGGCCTTGGGAAGATGGAACTTCACTTTTAGGGTTTAAAAATGCTCAAATGAAGGTTTCATACAAAATTGAGTTTAGTGAAAAAGAAAACTCCAACTTGATCATTGATTTCAACAAATTTGATAATATGCAATCTGCTACGTTCTCAAAGAATGAGGTTTCTGGAAAATTCCTTTTGGATAAGCTTAATCAGTCATTGGGGAATGATTTCAATCCAGTTTTTGAACAAATCAAAGGAGAGACGATATACTACATGTTGTCCAATGAAAATGTCCAAGGAGATGATTTATATTTTTTAGCTACAGGAAAAGAGACATATGAGCTATTGTATTTCAAATACAAGCGAAATACAAAAGACAGCAAAAAGCTACAATTTCAATTGAAAGAAATTTTAAACGACTAAACCCAATTATTATGAAAAAACAACTTATCCTAATAGCTCTTTTTTGCGGACTGGCAAGTCAGGGCTTTGCTCAGAGCAAATCAGTAGATGCATTGTTCCAAAAGCATAAATCTAACCCTGAGTTTTTCCACTTGGACCTTGGAGGAAGCTTTATGAATTTGGCTAAAGGGCTCAATATCCAATTAAATGATGATGGGGCTGATATCTTATCGAATTCGATAGATCGGATAAAAATGTTTAAACTTCCTACATCCGCAGCCGCCAGTGAATTTAAGGCACTTGCCAAATCTTTAGAAAGGGAGAATTTTGAGCTTCTAATGGAGGCAGGACAAAAATCCAACGCCGTCCAACTCTACTCCAAAGGGTCAAAGCAGATTAAAGATGTGGTGGTATTGGTAAGTGGAGAAAAAGGTGACTATATGGTTTTTGAACTACTTGGAGACTTTAATTCCAAATCCCTTGCTGCTCTTAGTAAAAGCTTTTAGCAATACACATTTTGCTACCTGTAGCGATAAAGCGTAAAGAATGTCCATGCATAATTTTCTGCGCCTGAACGACCTTTCTCCAAATCACTAGTTGGATGAAAGTTCGCTCAGGCATGTTTTTTTGATGAACAAAGAAGTATGTATCAATTGATTTTTGAGATAAAAAAGACAAACCAAGTATAAACATGAGAAAAAAAATTTTCTTTGGTTTTTGTGTTACAAGTTGGCAAAACTTTTCTCAGGAAACCGATTGCGGAAAAAGAGAATGTGTATTTTTTATTTTTCAATAATAACATTATATTTTTGTCATATCGGCAACAAATAAACATTTTTATTGAAATATTTGCATTTAACTGAAACTTGTACCAACTTTGTATCGTTGTCGCAAAGTGAAAGTCGACGAATCATCCCAAATAACCCGCCCCAATCCTGGGTAGAGGGGTATGTTTTCAAAGAGAATTTCTTAAACCTATTAAACTATCATTAAAATGAAAAAAATGTATTCATTGGTATTTGCCATGCTGATTAGTATGGTGAGTATCGCAGCAAATGGTCCTATTGACCGTGAGAAAGGTACTGTTTCTCTTAGAGAAATAGAAAAAGGTAAACTACAGTTATTGTACGGTGAGAATGCTAGCAGCACATTGGTAGTAAGAATCTATGACGAAAACCGTGTCATGCTTCAAAGAGATGTCATCAATGCCAAGCAGGCATTTGCTAAATACTATGACTTCTCCAAATTGGCATCTGGAATATATAAAGTAGAGGTATTTGAAGGTACTGAACTGGTGAACTCTACATTGGTAGACACTACTCCAAAGGTTTCTAAGCCTGTAATTTTCTCTAAAGTTGAGCGTACAGATTATAATCAATTCAAGCTTTTAGTGAACCCATTGCTTCCTTCCAATATGTCAGTATATGTGTTTGAAAACGACAAACTGATACATGAGGAGCGTCTAGCGGATACACATGGATTCCAAAAGCTTTACAAGATTCAGCGTTTGAACCCTAGAGCAAAGATTGAATTCTTGGTAAAATCAGATGATGGATTCTCTGAATTGATTGCTGTGAAATAATCTTGTGAAGAAAGTTTACTATGTTAATGAAGGCCTCGATTGATTTCGGGGCTTTTTTTTACATAAACAAATCTAATGTATGCTATTGAAATGTTTGATAATCAGTATGAAACCATAAAATATCTAAGCCGTAAGTGATAGTCCATAACCAACTATTCAGGTATACATTCTTTGGATTGTGCACCCGTCAGCAAATTTCCAAACCAACTAAACTTATACAATTATGAAAACTATTGCTCTTCTTATTTGTGCTTTATTTATCAGTGCGCCTATGGTTGTAGCTGATGATGACAAGTTGAATGTACGCATGGTACCAAATGTTACGGCAAAAAGTGCTCAACCTGTGGTATTCTCTCAATTGGAAAAAGTAGACTTTAATCAATTTCGGTTGAAAGTAAATACTTTATTACCCAAAGACATGACTGTTCATGTGTATAAAAATGACAAATTGGTCCATGAATACACAGTAGAAGAAAGTACCGGATTTTTAAAGAGATACAAAATAAAGGGGGTTAATTCGAGAATTAAGATTGAGGTAATCCTGAAATCAGAAGATGGGTTCGCTCAGAGGTTACGACTCTAGTTTAATTGAAAACCCATTTAAAAAATGAACCCTACATCTACTATTTATTTTCACATCTATTCGGATGACGGATTCTATAAAATTGTAAAAGCCAACTAAAAAAAGGCTGTCTCTTTTAAATGGAGACAGCCTTTTTCATTATATGAAGAATTTTAAGCGAATGACTTCTTTCTCTGTAAGGAATCTATACCTTCCTCTTGGTAAATCTTTTTTGTCCAAACCGGCATACATTACCCGGTCAAGTGCGACTACCTCATAGCCCAAGTGAGCAAATATTCTGCGGACGATCCTATTTTTTCCAACGTGAATCTCCAAACCTAAAATAGTTCTGTCCTTGGATAGCACTTGCATATCATCTACCTGCACTTCTCCATCTTCCAACATCAAACCTGCCAAAATAGCTTCTTCGTCACCTTTGGTGATAGGTTTGTCCAAGGTTACCTGATAGATCTTTTTGATCTGATTGGAAGGATGGGAAAGCTTAGCTGCTAATTCTCCATCATTGGTGAAAAGTAGTAACCCTGTAGTGTTTCTATCGAGTCTGCCTACGGGAAACATTCGCTCGTCACAGGCATTTGCTACCAAGTGCATCACTGTCTTACGCTCCATTGGGTCATCTGTGGTCGTGATGAAATCCTTAGGCTTGTTTAATAGCAAATACACAGGTTTTTCGGGATTAATACTTTTGCCATTGTAAGTAACGCGATCTGTTAAGGCTACTTTATAACCCATTTCAGTCACTACTTGGCCATTCACCTTAATCTCTCCTTTGGTAATCAGCTCATCTGCTTCCCTTCTGCTACAAATACCGGAGTTAGAGATATACTTATTCAGGCGGATTGCATCTGTGTTTTTCTGCTTATTATGATTCTTTTCTAAGCGCTCAAAGTTGTATTCAGGCCTCTCAGCAGGAGCATCTTTTTCAAATGGATTTTTGAATTTTTTTTTTCTTGGACGATCTGATGAACCACTTTCTTTTGGTACCCAGTCGAAAACTGGCTTCTCATCTTTTCCTCTTCCTCTATAAACAGCTTTGCCTTCTGGTTTGGCATCATCCGAATTTTTGGAAAAAGCAGGCTTGTCAAAAGAGGTTTTTCGCTCATTGGGTTTAGGATAGCCTTTTCCTTCGCTTCTGCCAAATGTCCTTTTGTCATCAGGCTTATCAGAAGCTCTTGAATCCGTCTTTTTATGATAGCTTTTGCTTTCTTCACCTCTTCGGTCTGAAGATTTACCATACGGTTTTTTATCCCCTGACTTTCCGTAAGGTTTGTCCTCTTTGGAAAACTTCCCGAATGTTGAATTTTCTTTCTTAGGTGATTTAGAATAGGAATCTCTTTGTCCTTCGTTTTTCGTCTTAAAAAATGGCTTTTCGTCTCCTCTGTCAGGTCTTTTGGATCCTGAATCCTCTTTTTGAAAACGTGTATCTGTAGTCTTCTTTCTAGAATAGCTACCGCTTTCTGTTTTTGGGCCTCTTTTACCCTGACCACCACCTGATGGCCTTCTGTTATTATCTCTTTTCATATAGATGCAGCATCTCTGCTGGATTAATTTAACCCCTTCACTCTCAATAACAAGCATATCTGGCAAAGGGATTGCAAAGGTAGATAAAATGTTTGGATTAATTCAATTTGTTGTAAAATGCTTGGACAGCTGCTCTTACAGAACCGTGTGTCAGCAATGCTTCTTTGGCTACGCCTTCGTCCAAACCAGTAGCTTCCATGATCATTTTGGTTCCTCTTTTCACGAGTTTCTCATTTGATAGCTGCATATCTACCATTTTATTCCCTTTGACCCTACCTAGCTTGATCATCACTGTGGTAGAAATCATATTCAAAACGAGCTTCTGGGCAGTTCCAGCTTTCATTCGAGTACTCCCTGTTACAAATTCTGGTCCTACCACAACTTCTATAGGAATCTCAACTGCTGCGGCCAGTGGTGTATGGTAATTACAGGTAATGCAAGCGGTCAATAAACCCGCATTTCTTGCTTCCTGTACGCCTCCAATCACATAGGGTGTGGTACCTGAAGCAGCTATTCCTACAATCGTATCATAGGGATTGAAGCCAAAAGACTGAATATCCAGCCATGCTTGCTTGGAATCATCTTCTGCGTTTTCCACGGCTTTGCGAATCGCAGAATCTCCACCGGCAATGATGCCAACTACCCAATCGTGAGGGACCCCATATGTGGGAGGACATTCAGAAGCATCCAGTATTCCTAACCTTCCACTTGTACCTGCACCGATATAAAATAGCCTACCACCTTTTTCCATCCTAGGAACTACCAGTCCAACCAATTGCTCGATAGATGGGATTGCTTTTTCTATTGCGATAGGTACTTTATGGTCTTCACGATTGATATTTTGTAGCAATTCGGAAATCTCCATTTGCTCTAAATTATCATAGTAGGAAGCACTTTCAGTTGTATTCATAATAGTTGTTGATGATATAAGGCGAGGCCCGAAATGGGTCCTTCCAAAATTAAATTCACGTGTATATCGTGGTCATATGCAGCACTTCGTAAGATGTCACTGTTATAAAATGCTATTGATCCCACAAAATTAGCAGGCTTCTTTTTGTAGTCATCGTACTTCATGATATGTTTTTTGAAAAACTCCACGAAAGCCTGATAATAGAGCATGTAGCAATAAGGCTCATGCTTATGTTCAGTGATAAATCTACAAAAACTCGCCATGTATCTTCCTGGAAACGGCCTTTGATACACATGTTCAATGATTTGTGCATTATCCAATTGAAACTTTTCCAAAACCAAATCTCTGATTTTTTTTGGCATTTCTTCATGGATAAAATCTGCCAAAAACCGCTTACCAATATAGGCTCCTCCCCCCTCATCACCCAAAATGTATCCGGGTGCCGGCCTTTTGGCTATAATCAATTCCCCATCATAATCACAAGAGTTAGATCCAGTACCTAGAATACAGGCTATTCCAGCTCTGCTACCACAAGTAGCGCGAGCAGCAGCCATCAAATCATGGTCCACAACGATTGCTGCTCTTTTGAAAATACTTCTCAAAGCAGCCTCCACTTGCTGCCTATTTTTATGGGAAGTACACCCAGCACCGTAGTAATAAATGATTTCGACTTCTTCACTTAAATTCATTAAAAAATCCACCTGTAGTTCTTGGGCCATTTCTTCAGAAGTCTGATAATTAGGGTTAAAGCCAATTCCTCGAAACTGGGAGATTTCTTTCTCCTTTGTAATCAGTCTCCAATCAGTTTTGCTGGCACCACTATCTGCAATCAATATCATATTAACTGTCCAATCGGTTCAAATTTGAGAAAAACATTTGCTGTATGTGGTGCATCTTCCAATTCTTCCGTCAAATCTTGTCCTGCCCAATGCTCATAGTGTTTGCCATTTTTCCATAAGCGTGAGATACTCACATCATAAATTATTCCTTTGTATGCAACCCAAATTTCTGGTTTATCTTGGCCATTTCTAAGGGCTAATTGCTGTTTGGTATACCCTTTCATCAAAATAGTTTCAGTTGGGCATTGATCCATCGCTCAGGAATTTCTCCCTTTTGAGCTGTTTGATAATCCAAATAACTACACGGGATAATGTGATTCCTGTCGTATTTATTTTCTGTGTGGAATGGAACTTCCATCCACCACTTTTCACTGCGCTTACTTTTATAGAACACTATAAATGCAGGATTATCATCCAAAGATACGGTATATTTTATATAGTCCGAACTTGCAAAGCTCAGGGAGTCTCTACGTTCGTAAAAACCATCTATGAAATACCAAATCATGGTAGCGATAACCGAAGCGGTTTTATTGCGGGCATCATCATAATATGGCTGATATCCGTAAATCCCTATGGAGGAAAGTTTTTCATTCATCCCGGCAAAGCGACATAACTGACAAGCATCTTCTCCTGAAAGTCCAAAAGGTTGTGCATCATACGCCCCAGGAGCATCAGAGGACTGAATAGCAGTCACGTCTATACTTAACATGTCTGCATTTCTTATGACAGGTTCTACTTCTTTGAAATTTCCTTTTAACAATCCCAATCTCAAATGTTCGAAGTTTAACTTTTCCAATGCATTCGTCAACTCTTTGTCTACCAAAAAACTTTGATAGGCCAAATGACTGTAGTTGAAGAGGTAATTGGGCTGATGAAGAATAATGCTTTGGGAGTGACAATCAGCCATTGCTCCCTCATCCTCCATGTCAATTTTGGCATCAACAGTAACTACACTTATAAGTTTTTCTAATGCTTCATATGCTAAATACTGACCAAAATCCAAGTCATGAGAACCCCCAAAAAATATGGGTAGAATTTGTTGACTCATCAAAAAAGCGCCCACTTCTTTGATCAACTGTATGGTGTCCTTATATGATGCACCATTTTTTAGATTCCCTAAATCAGCAATTTTGTATAGGCCATCCCCTTTTTTAAGCGCATAAAGCTTTTCCCGAATCTCGAAAACAGCAGCCTCCATACTGTCACCTTTTGCTACACCTCTTTTTTCAGTCAAACCAATGAGTGCCAGCTGTATCCCTCGCAAATCTGGGAAAATTTCCTGATGCAGTTGAATGGATTTTACAAATGCGTTATTGGCATAAGATACATTGAAAAAAGACTCTGAAATGGGATCAAAATATTCGGATAGATTCATATATAGGGGGACATAAGTCCAAAATAAATAAAAAATACAGTGAAATAAAAAAGTCCCGCCAAAACGGGACTTTTTGTTGATTAACCACCGAAGTCGTCAAATCGTATATTTTCTTGAGGTATTCCCAAGTCATCCAACATTTTAAGAACTGCCGCGTTCATCAATGGAGGGCCGCAAAGGTAAAACTCAATTTCATCTGGATCTTCATGATGTTTTAGGTAGTTATCCCATAAGATTTGGTGAATAAAACCTACATACCCGTCTCCATTATCATCCAAGGATTTCTTTACGTTCCAATTATCTTCTGGAAGGGGCTCTGACAATCCAATGTAGAACTTGAAGTTAGGGAAGTCCTTTTCAATATTTCTAAAATCAGGAAGGTAGAACAATTCTTTTTTGGAACGACCACCATACCAGTAAGAAACTTTTCTATCGGATTTTTCTGTATGGAACAAGTGGAAGATATGAGATCTTAAAGGAGCCATACCAGCACCACCACCAATGTAGATCATCTCTCTTTGGGTAGGATTGATGTGGAATTCTCCGTAAGGTCCAGAAATAGTAACTTTATCACCTGGTTTCTGAGAGAATACATAAGAAGAACAAATACCTGGATTGACATCCATCCACTTATTATTGGCTCTATCCCATGGTGGCGTAGCAATACGGATTGTCAACATGACAATATTACCTTCTGCTGGGTGATTAGCCATGGAATACGCTCGGAATATTTCCTCATCATTTTTCATTACTAGATCCCACATCTGGTATTTATCCCACTCTTCTTTGTACACATCTTGCTTGTGACCCAAGTCAGGATGTGGAGTGATATCAATATCTTTGAAGTTAACAGTTACCGGAGGAACGTCAACCTGAATGTAACCTCCTGGTTCGAAATGTAGGGTTTCACCTTCTGGTAGCTTTACAACAAATTCCTTGATAAAGGTAGATACGTTGTAGTTGGAAACAACTTCACACTGCCATTTTTTGATACCAAAGATTTCATCAGGGATACGGATTTTCATATCCTGCTTCACCTTTACTTGGCAGGTAAGTCTAACTTTTTCTTGCTTTTCTGCTCTGCTTAGGTGACCTTCTTCAGTTGGAAGTACTTCTCCTCCTCCATCTTCAATCACACATTTACACATGGCACATGTACCACCTCCTCCACACGCAGAAGGAAGAAAAACCTTGTTATTGCTCAATGTGTTTAGCAATGTCGAACCAGCTGCTGTAATAATTTCCTTCTCACCATTGATAAGGATTTTTACATCGCCAGAGGCAACAAGCTTAGATTGGGCAAACAACAAAAGGAAAACGAGTAGCAAGATAATAATCGTAAATGCTACAATCGAAGTAATAATTACTGAACCCATTTAATGTTAATTTAACTTTTTTATTTTCAGTACAACCCCAAATTTGGGAACACAAATATATTTACTAAATCCATTAAACCGACCTTTTCAAGGTTAAATTTGTGTTTTTATGGATTTTAAAGTCTTAACGGATATCTCCATTAATTGTTGAGTAAATTGAGCAAAGTTGTCAATCTGTTTTTCAACTGCCTTCTATCGATGATGAAATCCAAGAATCCATGCTCTAGTACAAACTCTGAGCTTTGAAATCCTTTTGGTAAATCTTTCCCAATAGTCTCACGGATAACACGAGGACCTGCAAATCCAATCAAAGCCTCTGGCTCGGCAATATTAAAGTCCCCCAACATCGCATAAGATGCTGTCACCCCCCCAGTAGTAGGGTCGGTCAATAAAGAAATGTACGGAATACCTGCTTTATCTAAAAGTGCCAATTTTGCAGAAGTTTTAGCCATTTGCATCAAGCTAAACCCTGCCTCCATCATTCGGGCACCACCAGACTTGGAAATCATCAAAAATGGTATCTTATTTTTCAAAGAATGATCAATAGCGCGAGCAATTTTTTCACCAACCACAGAACCCATAGAACCACCAATAAAACCAAAGTCCATACAAGCAACAACAATATCCAACCCATTCATTTTACCATAGGCGGTACGGACAGCGTCATTTAACTCTGACTTTTTGATGCTGGCCTCCACTCGTGAGCTATATGGTTTTGTGTCCACAAACTTCAACGGGTCTCCGGACTTCATATTCGCATCCAATTCGGTAAATTTATTGTTGTCAAAAAGTATCTCGAAGTATTCTTTGGATCCAATCTTTACATGAAAATCATCATCAGGACACACATAAGAGTTGTTTTTGAGTTCTCGTGTATGGATAATGTTGCCTTGAGGAGTTTTAAACCAAAGTCCATCAGGAGCATCTTTTTTGTCTTCGGTAGAAGTCTTGATGCCTTTATCTGTTCTTTTAAACCAAGCCATAATTTCTTTTTTTGGGCTGAAATTTCCACTTCAGGGACTACAAATTTAAAGGTATATTCCATTAAATAAAATTCACCCTGAAATATGGATACAAATCGTCCAACGTAGAACCCTAAAAAAAGATGGATTTCATGGGGAAATTAAAGTTTCAATGGAAAATAAAAGAAAGTGTATCCAAAGTGGATTTTTGAAATATATTTTCTGAATTTTAGCTGACAATCAACCCCAATATTCACCATGGCGCTCAGCACCTTATTAGTTGTATCAGGAATCATCCTTTTGGCTGCATACTTTACATATGGAAAATATGTGTACAAAAAATTTAAGTTGAATGATGACAGACCTTCCCCAGCGCATACGTACCAAGATGGGGTAGATTACATTCCGAGCAAACCAATTGTAGTATTAGGACATCATTTTGCATCCATTGCAGGTGCTGGCCCGATTGTGGGACCTATCATTGCGGTTACTTTTGGCTGGGTACCGGCGGTTATCTGGATTTTGGTAGGAGGGATTTTCTTCGGTGCAGTGCACGATTTAGGAAGTTTGGCAGCCTCTTTAAGAAATCAAGGAAAATCAATCGGGGTAATTATCCAAAACAACATCGGGAAAAAAGGGAAGCAGCTGTTTATTTTGTTCAGCTTCTCCACGCTAATATTGATTATAGGAGTATTTGCGGATATCATTGCCAAGACTTTTGTCAATAATCCCGGCGTAGCATCCGCATCAATTCTATTTATTTTACTAGCTGTCAGTTTTGGGTTAGTCAATAAACTCGTTGGCAATAGTAAAAAAGCATTTATCCTCATCTCCGTCATAGGAGTGGTGCTGATGTATTATTTTGTGTATTTGGGAATGCAGCTGCCTTTTGAGTTGGGCTACCAGACATGGGTATATATTTTATTGGCTTATGCATTTGTAGCATCAGTGGCCCCTGTGTCCATGTTGCTACAACCAAGGGATTATTTGAACAGCTTTTTGTTGTATGGATTAATTTTGGCAGCTGTCGTTGGTGTATTTATTGCCAACCCTGAAATCACCATGAGTACAGAGGTGTACATTACAGCAGATAATTTGGGGTACTTGTTCCCAGTATTGTTCGTGACTATTGCTTGTGGAGCAATTTCCGGTTTTCACTCATTGGTTGCCTCGGGCACTACATCCAAGCAATTGGACAAAGAAAGTGATGCAAAAGTGGTCGGATTTGGAGGCATGTTGATCGAGTCTTTTTTGGCGATTATTTCTGTGGGAGCAGTAATTGTCCTGAGCAGAGCTGAATACCTAGAGCGATTAGGCCAGGAAGGCCCTGTACCACTTTTTGCCAGCGGATTAGGAGCAATGATTGCTTCTATGGGTATTCCAGAGAGTTTTGCAGTAGGTTTTGTAGCGTTAACGGTATCTGCCTTTGCATTGACTACCTTGGATACCTGTACCCGATTGGCACGCTTTACCTTGCAGGAGTATTTCGATGATATCAAAAGTCCAACTGCATTGAAATTATCTCAAAACAGATACCTTTCTACGTCCATTGTGGTCATCCTTTCTGTGATGCTTTTGGCTTCGGGAAGCTTTACTACTTTATGGCCTATTTTCGGCTCGGCTAATCAATTATTAGCAGCCTTGGCACTATTGACAATTGCGGTATGGCTAATCCGACAAAAGGTCAATGCTACTTTCGTTACCATTCCCATGTTTTTTATGTTTACCGTCACCTTGACCTCGCTGGGGTTGTTTGCTTGGAAGAATTTTCAGTCAGAAGTCTATGTATTGGCCATAATAGCAAGTTTATTGTTTTTACTTTCTATTGCGCTGATTACGCTAGCATCAAGAAGTTTGAGAAAAGAATTGGAACCAAGCGAGTTGGTGAAATAAAAAAGCCTGAGAAAAATCCTCAGGCTGATAAAAAAATCCCTATGATCTTCCATCCTATTCATCTATTCCATCTGATTTTGCCCTAGCGACAGCATAATTACCTACTTTTTCACCTTGTATGGTACCTTCTACTGCATCAAAGCGGTAATGAATTCCCCCATATAATCTAGACATGGCAGCCTCTTCAGCCCACACACGGAATTGTTGGGCTTGGGTTGGGAAAAAATGTGCCAAAACTTCTGCTCCAGCAGCAGAAAATGTACTATGACCGGAAGTGTAAGCTGGGAAATTAGGAGTACCGAGTATTGTTCTGAAATTTCGAATGGTCTCTACAGGTCTTGGATAGTGATAATAATACTTGATGTCCCAACATGCCACACCGGCATCCATGATGGCTGTATTCATATAAGCAAAGACTCTTGCAGCTCGGAGTGGATTTAGTTTGGCTTGAACAATGGATAGCTTAGCAAACTTATTCCAATGACCTGGCGGAGTATATGATCCCAACCCATCTTCCCACCAATTGGCAATCCTGCGCTGATCCAAGGTCATGTGTCTGGCAAATCGCTCCAGCTCACGCACATCTGCCTCAAACTCAGCTGAGCCAATTGCAGGAGGAGGTGGTGATCTTACTTCTTCTACGGTTGGGACATGCCACATTTTTACTTGACCAAATAAAGGAGTGAGTCCAACAGGACGTTGAGGCACTTCGGTGTTTTGCCACTTCCAGCCAAAGCGCTCAAAAGCGGCATTGGCGATGGAATCAGATACTGGCTTAGATGCTTGAGCTCGTGCCATGCCATCTATTGAAGCACGCATTTTCGCTAATTTGACTACTTCATCACCCAAATACACTCCAGCTTCTAGATCACTTGGAACATTAATCCCTGCGTGAAGCATACTTTGCAAGTGTTGCTGATAGTGATTTTCCAAAACCTGAGCCTCTAAAGGAAACATGAGCGTTAAGATTTCCTTGGAAACCTTAGCAATGACTGCTCCATGAGAAGGGTATGATGGTAGTCCATTCTCTGGATATGCCGATTTTATTGATGAGTCTTGAACGGATGGCCCCATTCTTTTGAATTGAAACTTATATTTCCAAGCGAGAATCAATCCATCATATTGAGCAACACTCAAGTATGCCAGCATTCTACTGGTGTAAGGAGGATGAGCAAAAGGAAAGGCAGGAGGACCGACTGGATTCGCTGGATTGGGCAAGGTGTAAGTGCCATCAGCATTTGGCCCTGGAATCAAATTATACTTAGCGGCCATCTCCAAAGCTATTTCATTCCAACGGATTACAGGATTACTAGTCCAATACTCAACTGCTTTTCTTTCAGCGCTTGTTAAGGTACTGGTCAAGTTTTTTACATCTTTTAATTCTTGCTTGTAGGCAGGTGAGTTGACCGATAGTGGAGCTGCTAGTTGAATTTCTGACGGGTCGATTACTAAAATCGTGGACCAAGTCCCGCCATCTTCATCAACACTACTGAATTCGTAGGACTCAAAGTCATAAAACCGGGGAGTTTCTTCCAAACATGCTTGTAGCCCCACTACCAGCAACATTAAAATGGTAATTTGTATAGTAAATTTTTTCATAACACTTCAGATTTAATACGCCTTAAACTGATAGGTCAAACCTAAACCCATGGTTGCTGCCTTTCCAACATTCCGTCCAGAAACTGTTTGATTGAAGTAGGCAATTGCTCCAAAGCCTCGATCAGCTTTGATGTAATATTGAGCCCAAAAGCCCACTTGGCTCACTTCCATTTTATTGGTGGGTTGTGGGCGGTTGTAAGAGCGAATATCATCACCCGTCAGGCAATTCAAACTCATGTAGGTTGCTTCCAAGCGCAACCGGTTTTCAAGGGTCCAATACCCAATGGCTCCTTGAATATTTACAGCATTGGGTACATTCATAAACGGAGAATAGACTGCCCCATCTTGGTAATAAAAGTCCCGTTCGATTTGAGTTTGCCCTCTCCAGAGATAGGCAGTAGCCAATCGAAAGACCAATCCATTATCCATTTTATAGCCAGTGATGGCGCGCATCCCGATTTCCGGAGCTCCCGCACCAATACTAAAAGGCATATAATCTGACAAATAGGATCCAACTGGGTTACTTAGGTGTGTATTGGTGAGAAAAAGTAATCTTCCGGCTCCCACTCGTTGTTGGAGCCAATCTACTTTGACCGATACACTTAAATCCTGCAAGTCAGCTTGTCCAACCTGTGTGCCTCCAGATGCTTCTGTTTGAATGTAGGGAAGACTGGCAATGATGTTCACCTTTTTTGAGATTCCCATGGCCACCATAGGCATCAACATTTGTCTGGTAAATGTGCCGATGTTGGCATTTTCACGGAAATAATCTCCTTCCCAATAGCGGTTCCAGGAACCATGTTCACCCAGTACCGCTACACATAATTCCCCTTTGGGCATCATGATTTCGTCGAAGGGCATTTGAGCAAAAGAAGGGGAAATACAACTAATATATAAACATGTCAGTATGAAGCCTGACCGGTAAAATTGATTCATGATACATAGGTTTAGTCAATAATATGCTAGAGACTGTTCAAACCTTTTCCATCAAAGTACCTATGAGGTCCCAGTGATAGATGATTTTGTGAGCAATTAGGAAACTGCAAGAACATCTAGCGAAAGCCTCTGATTAGTCTTTTCGAAAATCTGTTGGTTTGTTAATACCTCTAGAAGAAAATGCATGCTTTGAAATCATCGTCTATATACTCTCATAGGAGTAAAGTCCAAGGTCTTGTAGCCATGTATAAAATTATCAAAGCGCCGAAACAAAAAATTATGCTTCCGGAGGAGGGGTGTTAATGTTGAGAAATTGAAAATCATAAGTCGAAAAAATAAACCCTATTGTTGATGTTAATTCCTTCAATAAAACAGGTGCTATCAACTTGTAAATCTCTGTTGGTTGATAGTCTTTCACAAATGATTTGGAAAGTAGAGAATTGGAGCTACCATCAGGAAAATCATCCTGAACCAATGAATTTACCCACTGTTTGATGGTGGATTGGAGATTAGATTTAGCTGTATCGGGCACATAAATTACCTGAAGCGTATCTTTGGTATACCGTTGTTTGATCGCTCGATAGAGTTGCCCATCTTTTTCAAAGACGGTATTCGTTGCTCTAAACTGCTCCTCATCCGCCATGTAAGGCAAAGAAAGAGGGATTTCCATCATTCGTTCCTGCAGATATCCTTGCGGCTCTCCATAGATGGTCTCTACCCAATTTTTTTCGATTTGAATATTGAAAGAATAATACGCCACATAGTACCCAAAATGGTACAATGCAAAACAGCAAAGAAGCAATATGGCACTGAGTTTTTTCAATATTTCGGAATTCGAAATGAAATGTAAGCAAATATTTTGTGAAAATAAAAATTGAGGTAATTCTTTAAAACATTTATTCCCGTTAACAATAGTTAAACTATACCTTTCAATTTTTGATGAAAATTTCAATCATGTTTTGGATCAGGAAATCCCTGAACTCACTAAAACAGGAATACCAAAATATTTTATGAGAGGAGATGCGTTGTGGATGTATATCAATGTATAGGATAAACTTGGGTTTATCCAGATTTGGCTGTAATTATGAATAATTCTTCTTAAATTCTAACCTCAACTCTTATCCTTATTCTTCAACTGCTTTTCCTTCAATTTAGCTTGATCCTCTCCTGTGATGGTACTACGTAAACCCGAAAATATCAACTTCCACCAATAATTAAAAATTGACTTATGAGGTTGTCGAAGAAAATAGACCTCCCCCTCTCGTAACTTTCCCTTTTTGGTAGGATTGGAATCCCGGATTACAAGTTTATTTGCCAAAAATGACCCAATTTTCCTCCATAGATTATTATCTACTTGAAAATCCTGATTGAGCAATTGCAATTCCAAATCATCAAATCTGGCTATCAAATCCCCTGTTCCTTCATATTCATTCCCTGCTATGTTGAAATCCAAGCGCTGAATAAAGCCCGAACGGATACTTGCCTTAGCTTCGGGTTCTATAATATTATTCAGTGATGTCAAAGGCTGATTTCTTAGCGTCCCTCTCATGGTAAAGCGTCCATCAGGATGTACCAAATCATAACGGATCACCGCATTCAAAGCGCCCTGCCCCATGAGTTTGGCATTGGCATCCAAGGTCAACCAATTATTCTCTCCTCTTTTTTCAGGAATATTCGACAAATTTTGGATAGTTCCATTGAGTTCGGAAAAAAACAGGCTTCCAGACCTAGGAGCTGCATTGTCAGGACGCTCTTCGATGATGATTTTGCCATTTTCAATCATCACATGTTCGATATGAAAAGGCTGTGCAAGTTCGGATAATACAGCATGGATCAATTGGGGTCGTTTTTGAAGATTTTCGGTCTTTCGCTTATCCAAAAACGTTTCCAGAATCAAGCCCGTTGCTTTCACCGTGTCGACTTCGATGATGCTTTCTTTGAAGAACTTATGGAAATTAAATCCCTCTAAATCAAGAGCCAGCGAATCCAGGTGAATCCAAGCCTTTCGCTCACCAAATAAGCCTGTGTACGCATATTTACCCAACTTATGCAATAGACCCGCATAGCCAATAGAGAAATGCTGATCTCTTGTATCCAGCTCAATCGCATTGGCTACCAAGTATTGTCGGTAATCATCCAAATGAAGTTCAATCCCTTCGATGGTCCCATGGATATCTTTGACAGAAAAGAGTGATTTGGGATTTTCTATATCTTCTTTCGTAAGCTGAAATTCATGCATGCGCAAATCCAAATCTGTCAAGCCAAGTCGAATAGAATCTATTTCATTATTGTAAGCACGGATGGAGAGGTCTTGCAAATCAAAATAGTCCACTTGAATCAATTCGTAATCCTTTGGAGCATCTTTTTTCTTATCCTTCTTCTGCGCTTGTTGGGTTTGAGCAGCGACAATCAAGGAGTCAAGAGGCGGAGTAAATGAGCGTATTGAAACACCATGCAATAGCGCAGTGTCTACCTGAATGCTATTCTGAAACAAAAAAGCATTCCACTTAAATCCTGTTACTTGTAGCCTATTGATATCAGCAGTAATAACCGTTCTTCCCTTATCCAACTCTTGTGATTGTCCAATACGAATACTGTCGATGGTCAGGTAAGTCCCGGCATAGTTGTAATCCAAGACAATGTTCCCAAAACTAATCTCATGCCCATAAAAGGTATTGGTTCGGGTAAACATATTGGTGACAATCCGATCGGCATTTTCATTCAAATACCAAGTGATCAACCAAGGAATTCCCCTCGCTGCAAAACCCAGCAATAAGGCTATAGCCAGTATAAAAATCAGGAGCTTACGTTTCATAAGAAAATATCTTTCCTAAGGTAACTAAAAAATGGATATTATTTGATAGTTGGATAATGGGATATTGGGGGGCGTATCAAGAAACCTTGCGCTCGTGGCGATAATCGTAGCAGCCTTGGCATGAACTAGTAATTTGAAATAAATGGAAATATTGGGCTGTGGTACCAAATACCAATTTGCCTCAGCAAAGCATCTGTGGTAATCTGTGAAGATCAGTGGCTAAAATAGATATTGATTGATAGTTGGATAATGGGATATTGGAGGGCGTATCAGAAAACCGTTTCGCTCGTGGCGATAATCGTGGCAGGCGTAGCGTGAACTTATTTTTTGAAATAAGGTGGAACTAATGGATGATGTTGTTCAATAACAATTTGCGGCAGCAAAGTATCTGTGTTCATCTGTGAAGATCAGTGGCTAAAATAGATATTGATTGATAGTTAGATATTGATGGATATTGGGGGGCGTTTCGAGAAACCGTTGCGCTCGTTGCGAAAATCGTAGCGGCCGTAGCGTGAACTAGTATTTTGAAATAAATGGAAATATTGGGTTGTGGTAACAAATACCAATTTGCGTCAGCAATGTATCTGTGTTCATCTGTGAAAATCAGTGGCTAAAAAGGATATTGATTGATAATTAGATAATAGGATATTGGAGGGCGTATAAAAAAACCCTTGCGCTCGTGGCGATAATCGTGGCGGTCGTGGCGTGAGCCTTTAAATGAATACAATTTGAGGTGAAAAAGACATTTTTTGCACTTTAATAATGCATTTTTTTTACTTTTTTGCACTTTTACAGTGCGTTTTTTCTATATTTACACAACTAGATTGCCATGGAAACATTATTTCAATACTCAAATAAACTAATATCTGAAGTAAGTGTGGAGTTTGTTCGCCATGCTTACAATTCTATCAATTGGAACAACCGAATGCTTGGCGTAATTGGTCCAAGGGGTGTTGGTAAAACAACACTGCTATTACAATACATAAAAAACAATCTTTCCCTGAAAGAAACACTATATGTCACAGCAGAGGATTTCTACTTTGCCAACAATCGCTTGATTGATGTAGCGAGTGAATTTGTCAAATGGGGAGGTAAGCACCTTTTTATTGACGAAATACATAAATATCCAGATTGGTCAAATGAATTGAAGCTGCTTTACGACTATCATCCTGATTTGAAAATAGTATTTTCAGGCTCTTCCGTGTTAGATATAAAAAAAGGAAGTGCCGACTTAAGCAGAAGGGCTGTCATGTTTTATATGCAAGGATTATCATTCAGAGAATATCTAGCTTTCGCCTACCAGCTACGGATAAGACCTTATACATTGGAAGAAATTCTAGCAAACAAATTACAGCTAAAAGACATCCCACATCCGCTGCCCTTATTTCAAGAGTACTTAAAAAAAGGATACTATCCATTTGCAGCCGAAGAGAGCTTTCAAATAAAACTAATGCAAGTAGTCAACCAGACCTTGGAAGTAGACATCCCTAGCTTTGCAAATATGAATGTCTCTACAGGAAGAAAGTTGAAGCAACTAATGGCGATAGTAGCCGAAAGTGTCCCTTTTAAACCTAATATGAGCAAGATTGCTGAGTTATTGTCAATTTCACGGAATAATGTGGGAGATTATTTCCTCTACATGGAAGAGGCAGGTATGATTATGCAAGCCCGCAATCCAACAGAAGGAATAAGAGCCCTAGGAAAAGTAGAAAAAATCTATCTTGAAAACCCCAATCTTGTTTTTAGTTTGGCTAATCAACACCAAGATAAAGGAAACCTCCGGGAAACATTTTTCATGAATCAGCTTAAAGTAACCCATGCAATCACTTCTTCTCCCATAGCAGATTTTAGAGTTGATGGTATAGACTTTGAAATTGGAGGAAAAAACAAAAGTGGCAAACAATTAAGTCAATCAAAAAATGGATATCTTGTAAAAGACGATATAGAAACAGGTTATCTCAATACCATTCCATTATGGAATTTCGGTTTTTTATACTAGTCTTATTACGTATAGAAATAGATATTGATCGATATTTGGATAATGGGATATTGGAGGGCCTATCAAAAAAACCGTTGCGCTCGTTGCGAAAATCGTAGCGGCCGTGGCGTGAACTTTTTTTCTTGAAATAAGGTGGAAATAATGTTGAAATAAGGTGGAAATAATGTTGAAATAAAAGGAAATATTGGGTTGTGGTAACAAATACCAATTTGCGTCAGCAATGTATCTGTGGTAATCTGTGAAGATCCGTGTCGAAAAAAGATAGTGGTCCATATATCAATTCCTCCTGGCAAATCTAACCGCAGAGAACACAAAGATAAGCGCTGAGAGCGCAGAGTGGGTTGCTAGACTTTGGGTACTTTGCGTGATCTTGGCTTCTTTGCGGTTAAATTATGTGAAGAGTAAATGGATATTATTGAATACTTGGATATTGGAGGGCGTATCAAAAAAAACCTTGCGCTCGTGGCGATAATCGTAGCGGCCGTAGTGTGAACTAGTATTTTGAAATAAATGGAAATATTGGGCTGTGGTACCAGATACCAATTTGCGTCAGCAATGTATCTGTGTTCATCTGTGAAGATCCGTGTCGAAAAAAGATAGTGGTCCATATATCAATTCCTCANAAGATAAGCGCTGAGAGCGCAGAGTGGGTTGCTAGACTTTGGGTACTTTGCGTGATCTTGGCTTCTTTGCGGTTAAATTATGTGAAGAGTAAATGGATATTATTGAATACTTGGATATTGGGGGGCGTATCAAAAAACCTTGCGCTCGTGGCGGTAATCGTAGCGGTCGTAGCGTGAACCTTTATTTTTTGAAATAAGGTGGAAATAATGTTAAATAAATGGAAATATTGGGCTGTGGTAACAAATACCAATTTGCGTCAGCAAAGCATCTGTGAAAATCAGTGGCTAAAAAAGATAGTGGCAAGACATCAAACGGGCAGAAGGATGGTGTAGGTCTTGCCTTTGGAGACATTCAGTTTCGTGGAGCGAAGCCATGGGTTGTGGATTTTTAAATCCTTGTAGCTGCTACCGTGTTTGATCGCCCAATCTGCCAAGTTAGGAATGGAAGAATCCACCGTCAATTCTCTAAACGTCGGACGGTTGTACAACTCCTTTGAAGGAATATCAAATCCATACCGACTAGGATGCTCAAAAAGCTCCTTAAATGCCACAATCCTGAAAATGTAGCGGCTCGTCTCCTCATTCAGCCACAAGTCATAATAATTGTTGTGACGCTGCTCGTTCTTCCGTTTAGAAAGGCCGGAAATTCCCATATTGTAACTCGCGGCCACAGAAGTCCAATTCCCAAAACTCGCATAGGCTTTCTTCAAATACTTGCAGGCAGCTACGGTAGACTTTTCCAAGTGGTAGCGTTCATCTACATCAGCAGAAACCTCCAGATTATATTCTTTGGCCGTCGCATCCATAAACTGCCAAAATCCACGCGCTCCAGCCGGAGATACCACATTCAGCAAATTGGATTCCGCCATCGCTAGGTATTTGAAGTCCTCAGGAACACCATTTTCTTTCAAAATCTTCTCAATAGTCGGCAGAAATTTATTAGCCCGCTTCATCAACAAAATAGCATTGGACTCCCAATAGGCATTCACATAAATCTCCCGTTCAAAGCGCTCCCGAACCTCTGGGTCTTTCAAGGGAAGTTCTTCACTTGCGAAATTTACTTTATCCGGCAGGGAAAAAATATTCACCCGCTTATCGGGAATGGTTATCCGTATTTGATTTCCATCACTCGTATTCACCGTAAACTGTGGCTGCTTAGAAGCCTCTTCCAAGAGCTTAAACTGAAAAAGCACTACCCCTATGAGTAGTGCGATCAAGGTATAAATCACTATAAGATGAAATCGCTGCAAGCTTAATAATTTGGTGTCAGTAAATACTTGGAATAGAAATCATCAATCACCTTCACAGCTTCTACTGCATCATCTACCACATAAAACAAATCCAAATCCGGCTCAGAAATGTATTTATAATCTTCCAAAAGGGTCTTCTTAATCCAGTCAATCAATCCTCCCCAAAACTCTCTTCCAACCAATACGATTGGGAAACGGCCGATTTTGATGGTTTGGATCAAGGTCAATGCTTCGAATAATTCATCCAAGGTTCCAAATCCACCAGGCAACACGACAAATCCTTGGGAATATTTCGTAAACATCACCTTTCGCACAAAGAAGTAATCAAACATGATCATCTTGTCCGGGTCAATGTAGATATTTCCTTTGGCTTCAAAAGGTAGCTTGATACACAAACCAACGGACTTACCATTCTCCGAATTAGCTCCTTTGTTGGCTGCTTCCATGATACCAGGGCCACCGCCAGTGATCACTCCGTAACCATGACGCACCAATTTAGCCGAAATCTCTTCTGCCATGAGGTAATGCGGATGGTCAGCTGGGGTACGTGCCGAACCAAATACCGAAACGCACGGACCAATTTTACCAAGCTTCTCAAAACCCTCTACAAATTCGCTGATTACCTTAAAAATTACCCAAGAGTCCTGACTCTTGATTTCATTCCAATCACGCTCTTTGAACGCTTTACGTATTTTTTCTTCTCTCTTCTCCTCAAAATTCTCAAATCTGCTACTCATAGATATATTTTTTATGTTCAAATGTATAAAAATTCCTTGAATTCGTTGAAACCTCCATCTATTGACGGATTATTGAACGATTTTAGTTTTTAAAAGTTCGAATTTAGAAGTTTTTGAAGAACATCGAATTAAAAACAAACCGAAAAAAACCAGAGACTCTATAGTGTTATTTTTCATTACTTATGAAATCAAACCTTATGACATTAAAATACATATAATCCTCATTGTAGTTTTTATGGTATTCATTATTCATAGATAAATATAATCCATCCTTTCCAACAAAAGCTCTGTAAGAATCCACCTCAAAATCAGGAAATTCAGTTTCTCCTAAATACTTAAACTTTTCATTGAATACCAATATCTTAAAATTGGGACGAACCACATGTAATTCATCAATGGGTAATGGGTAGATTTCAGGGTCCGCAGGCAAGTCAAAAAACCGTTCCGATAGAAAATAATATATTTACTATCACCGACTAAATTAAGAAACCTCAAATAAACATCTCTCATGAAGTTTTTATAGGTGTTTTTTGCTGAATGTCTAAAAGTACCCTAATCCTGAAAGGAATAATTGGGTTTAAATATCTTGAAGATCTTTTAAAAATATACTTTCAAAGTAGGCTTCTGGGTAAAGCTGAAACTTTTCAAGACTTGCGTATGAGCTAAGGTTCTTTGTTGCCACCATGATCATGGTCGAAAAGTCTTCAGCCTCTTTCATCCGCTTATGTAGAACTTTAACCTAGAGGTTGAGTATTAATGCCACCCAAATATGGATTTTGAACCCCTTCTCACTGTCCGCCAAAAATATCTGTTTGAACTGTCCCTCTTTTCAAAGCAGGAATAGCGTGTATTAAATTGTTAAGGGGTTAAAAATTGATTTTCAAAAGTGAGTTGGAATGATTGGTTACTGACCAAATCCAATATATGTAGTCTACCGTTGCCTACATTTGAATTGGTATAGACTATTTTACTACTATCCGGTGACCATTCGGCACTATATGCGTTGCTTAATAGCATTGATTTTCTTTTTTCTGCAAGAAATAGAAGAAATGTCCTTACTATTGTATCGGGGCCATCTCCATTTGCGGTAAATAAAATCCGGTCTTTTCCGGTGGAAATTCTTAAATAACCCAGATAATGAAATGGATCTGAAAGTAGACCCAAAAGGTTTGTTTGCTCAGAAGTAACGTCTATTTTAAGGAGGTCGAATCGGATTGATCCTTTTCCATCCGGAACACCTCTATAAGAAATAATTTCATTCTCGTTATACCATTGAGGATCTCCAATATTTCCCGAATAAACTTGGCGGATTTCTTTTGTTTGCGAATCAAGAATCCAAATACCTTGAACTGAAGCTTTTTCAGGAGAAGTGTAACTTCTCCTGTATACTAAATTACTCGAAAAGCCTTCGAAGTTTGGTGAAAAATTTCTCCCTTCAAAGGTCAGTTGTTCTGAGCTGTCACCTTCCAATTCGGTGATCCAGATTTGGGCACCAAGGGAATAAGCAAGCCATTTGGAATCAGGGCTCCAGGCAGGATTTTGTCCACCGGGTATCCAAAAAGTGTTTTCACTGCCATCAGGCCTAATCCTGTAAATCCCTGTATAGTCGGTTCGGCTGTCCACATGATAATAGGCGATCCATTTGCCATCCGGGCTCCAGGAAGGTTCATAGTCAATCACTTCAAAATTAATGCATCCATCAATACATATAGGATCTTCCTCCAATACATTTGTGCAACAGATTAGCAGGCTAATAAAAATTACTATCCCAATTGAAAGGGTATATTTTTTATAAATCAAATATGCTTTGGATAATCCCATGGCAACTGAATTTTTGTGAGACCCATTAAAGAGGTACTTTTAAAATTAATTAAACTAATATAGTAATTAATTTAAAAAAAATAAATTCTAATTTTTTTTGATGAACTATTACTATCCAATGGGATCTTTATATTTTCAACTATCTGGTATGAAATAGAGATTTATCTGTACTGGTTTTAGATTCACAAGACAAAAAAATAACCGAGAGCAAACCTAAAAAAATATTTTTATATCAGGTTTCTGCATGATTCAAGTTCTTTACATTTAAAATTACAGAAGAATCACCCCCAAATAAAAAAACAGGGTACCTCAAACTATTTCATTTCAACTTATTTACAAAAGAAAAAATTTATTCAATTTAGCTGTACGAGGCGAGAGCCAAAATTTTGATAGTGGGTAATTTTTCTACCGACGATTATTGGAAGTGGGTTAAAACCCACACTCCTAAGTGGCTTACTATTCCGGCCAATGTGTTAAAACCCATGGCAATTGATTGGTTCTACATACGTATTTTTTCTCCAACCTGTTAGCTTTCCTGGATTTTTAGTAGGTTAAAACCTACAAAAGAGGAATGCTTTTTAAAGAACAATTCTTGTATTTACACGCCCTTAAATTATTTCGCCGCATAGCATAGCTCTTCATTTGGGGAAGGTATCAACTTTATCTCGCACTAACGTAATTTGTCTGCCGTAACAAATTCATCCTTCTCTCCTCATTCTTCATCCTTTCTATTTTCTTCATTTACCGATTTTCGGACGAGACTTTATTTCATCCTTCCTCCCTCATCCTTCATCCTTTCTATTTCATTTTTCTCGCTTCTCATCTCTTGCTCCTGCTTGCAGCAGGCAAGTCTAAACTCTCGCTTCTCGCCTCTCACCTCTCCTCTTCTCCCTCAATAAACTGTCGCTGAATCTCATCCTCTTGCTCAACTACCGCTGATTTTTGGTTCTCCTCCTCTTTGAAAAACCTACCTTGGAAAATTAAAATGATAGCTACTCCTACAAAAATGGAAGCATCTGCAATATTAAAAATCGGCCATAAGGCAGTATAACTACCACCCACGAATGGAATCCAAGTTGGCAGATAACCTTCCCAAATATCGATGTAAAACATGTCGATTACTTGTCCATGAAACCAAGGAGTTGGTGCATTAAAGGGCGCATTATTGAACCAAACACCGTAAAAAATACTGTCTATCAGGTTACCAATAGCCCCTCCCAAAATCATGGAGATACAGACGATATACAACGCATGCATTTTTTTCTCAATGATGCTGTAGAGGTAGTAGCCAATCCCAAACATCGCTACCAAACGGAAACTTGTCAACAATAGCTTACCGTATTCATGACCTATCTGCATACCAAAGGCCATGCCTGGATTGGTAGTGTAGTGCAATTTAAACCAATCTCCAAAGACTTTGATCTGTCCAGGTGTGCCAAAATCCATTTGGTAATGGACAATCAACTTCACCACTTGGTCAAGCACAATTACGAGTAAGGCTATGCCAAAATATTTTAAATACTTCATGGATTTCAATTGAAAGCTACAGATTTAAGGATTTTTTGCCAATCCCCCAATCTGTAGCCTTGATTTATTTGTGTTAAGCTTTGGTAACCTTTACCTGTAATTCGAAATCATCCATATCCAGTGCTATCGCACCCTCCACTTGGTCTCTGACTTCCAACGTCAAAGCTTGGGTTTCGGTTTGGATATAGCCAGCAAAGTTTTGAATCGCCGCGTCGGTGAGTGCTTCCTGTTTGCCTACTTGGATGTGAACCTTATCCTGCACTTCCAATCCCATGTCTTTTCGGAGATTCTGAACGCGGTTGACCAAATCTCTGGCAATCCCTTCCTGCTTCAATTCTTCAGTTAAGGTAATGTCCAATGCCACAGTCAAACCTTCGTCCGTAGCAACTGACCAACCTGGAATATCCTCGGAACTGATCAATACTTCTTCCAATAACAATTCGATCTCTTCTCCATCTGCAGGAACCATAATCTTGCCCTGCTTTTCGATGGTATTGATTTCTTCTTGTCCCCAGGATTTGATAGCCGCAACGACAAATCGCATTTTTGGTCCCAACTTTTTACCCAACACAGGTAAATTAGGCTTGGCATTCTTCACCAAGATACCGGAAGTATCGTCGATGTATTCTACCATCTTAATATTCACCTCAGACTTTATCAATTCCTCCACGTGCATGATCTGACGCTTGGTCTGCTCATTCAAGACAGGAATCATGATGCGCTGCAAAGGCTGTCGTACCTTGATGCCGATGTCTTTGTTTTTTCTCAAGGAATGTACCAAGGAACTGATGCGCTGTGCCATATCCATGCTGGCTTCCAATTCTTGATCAATCAAGTCACTTGCTACCGACTTCCAGTCCGTCAAATGAACCGACTCTAACGCATCGCTGGTGGATGCCGTCAGATTTTTGTACAACCAATCTGCATAGAAAGGCGCAAAAGAAGACATCAACTGTGTGATGCTCAATAAGCATTCGTACAAGGTCTCGTATGCTGCCTGCTTATCCTCATTCATCTCCCCTCTCCAGAATCGTTTCCTGGCTAGGCGAACGTACCAGTTGGACAAGTGATCCACGGTAAAGTTCATGATCGCACGGGTAGCTTTGGTGGCATCGTAATTGTCCATCGCACCTTCTACTTCTGCAATCAAGGACTGCAACTTGGAAATGATCCACTGATCCAATTCTGCACGCTTAGCTACAGGGATGGAGGCATTTGTGTCGTAGACAAAAGCATCCAAATTCGCATACAGCGCAAAGAAGTTATAGGTGTTTTGAAGCGTACCGAAGAATCTGCGCTGCACCTCCACGACACCATCCAAATTGAATTTCAAATTATCCCAAGGGTTGGCATTGCTGAGCATATACCAACGCAAAGCATCCGGTCCGTATTCTTTCAAGGTCTTGAACGGATCAATCGCATTGCCCAATCGCTTGGACATTTTGTTGCCGTTTTTATCCAACACCAGACCATTGGCAATCACATTTTTGAATGCTACCGAGTCAAAGAGCATTCCTGCAATCGCATGCAAGGTAAAGAACCAGCCTCTTGTTTGGTCCACACCTTCGGCGATGTAATCTGCTGGATAGTTGGCTTGGAAGATGTCTTGATTTTCGAATGGATAATGCCACTGCGCATACGGCATGGCACCCGAGTCAAACCAAACGTCAATCAAATCCGGCTCTCGGAACATTTTCTCTCCCGTAGAAGAAACCAAGACCACATCATCCACATAGGGCCTATGCAAGTCCATTTCTTTGCCTTCCCAAGGAGATTTTTCCATCACACCAGCAGCTATGGCTTTGTCCATCTCGGCTTGCAACTCCGGTACGGAACCAATGCACTTTTCTTCCAAACCATCTTCTGTTCTCCAGATCGGCAGGGGAGTTCCCCAGAATCGGGAACGGCTCAGGTTCCAATCCACGAGATTTTCCAACCAGTTTCCAAAACGACCCGTACCGGTAGCTTCAGGTTTCCAGTTAATGGTCTTGTTGAGGGCTACCAACTTATCCTTGTAGGCGGTAGTTTTGATAAACCAGCTTTCCAAAGGATAATACAAGATTGGCTTATCCGTTCTCCAGCAATGCGGGTAGCTGTGTTCGTATTTTTCGACCTTGAAGGCCTTGTTTTCATTCTTTAAAATGATGGAAATGATGACATCCGTATTCTTGTATTCCTTGTTGGATTCATCATCATTGGTGTAATTTTTTACAAAGAAATCATCCGGACCAAACTCCTTGTGGGCGCTGATTGCGTGTTCCTTCATTTTAGCAGCTAAATATGTGCCTACTACAGACAAAAATTTACCCTGCTTATCCACCACAGGAATTTCGTTGCCTGCTTCATCTTTTACAAAAACGCCCGGAATGTTATTTTGCACCAAGGTACGGAAGTCATCTGCACCAAAAGCTTTAGCCAAGTGAACGATACCCGTGCCATCTTCCGTAGTCACATAATCACCTACAACTACAGTAAAAGCAGGATAAGGAAGGTTCAATTCTGCAATTGGGAATAACTGTTCATATTCCAGCCCAAGTAAATCCTTTCCTTTGAACTCCTCCACGATTTGGTAAGGAATCAATTTGTCTCCGCCTTTAAAATCCTCCAATGCCAAATCTGCTGCCTTTGGGTTGAAATAGGCGCTCATTCTGGCTTTTGCCAAAATTGCAAACATCGGCTCGAAGGTATAGGGATTGAAGGTTTGGACCTTGACGTAATCCAGGTTTTCTCCCACTGCAAGGGCAGAGTTGGACGGTAAGGTCCAAGGAGTAGTCGTCCAAGCCAGGATATAGGTATTTTCCTGATTTTTGAGTTTAAACTGCGCCGTGATGGAGGTATCCTTCACATCCCGGTAGCAGCCCGGCTGATTGAGTTCGTGCGAACTCAGCCCTGTACCCGCAGCAGGAGAGTAGGGCTGAATGGTGTAGCCTTTGTACAACAAGTCTTTTTTGTACAATTGCTGCAAGAGGTACCACAGGGATTCGATATAGTTGGCCTCAAAGGTGATGTATGGATCATCCAAATCCACCCAATAGCCGATTTTTTCGGTCAGGTCATCCCATTCATTTTTGAAACGCATGACCGTCTCACGGCATTTGCGGTTGTATTCCTCTACGGTGATTTTCTTGCCGATATCTTCCTTGGTGATGCCCAATTCCTTTTCTACCTGCAATTCTACCGGCAAGCCGTGCGTATCCCATCCTCCTTTACGCTTTACTTGGAAGCCTTTCAAGGTTTTGTATCGACAAAAAATATCCTTCAAGGTACGGGCCATCACATGGTGAATGCCAGGCGTACCATTAGCAGAAGGTGGTCCTTCAAAAAAAGTGAAGGTTTCTGCCCCTTGTCGTTGGGTGACAGACTTGTTGAATATGTCGTTTTCTTTCCAGTATTGGAGGATACTTTCTCCTATCTGTGGATAATCTACTTGCTTAAACTCCTGGTATTTTTTCACAGTCTTCTATAGCTTGATGGGGATTGGCCCCAGGATAATTATAATTTAAACCCGCAAAGGATTGGACAAGCCTTTGACACAGCCGCAATTGGTGCAGTATAACACTCGAATGCGGGCACAAAGTTAAGAGATTTTACAGGATTGGAGAGAAATTATTGGGAATTGTGAGGAGAAGCGGTTGCAATAGAGAAAAATAAAGAAATTAATCAAAGCCCCCACAAGCTAACTCCAAATAACTCCTTGACTTTGGTTCTGTTTTTTAGAAATTCTTGGTAAACCAACGGATCATCCAAGACTAACCTTGTTCCGTTACAGAAATATTGAGATTGGTTGGTAGAACTCATTAAAGAAGATTGAAACTCTATGACTTCTTCTGAATTATACCTATAGAGAATAACAGCACTTTGTGGGATATTTTTTATTGATTCGAAACGTGTTTTGAACCATGGCATCTTTTCTAATGATTCAATATCTCCACATTTCATGCTTGTAATATCTTCTGAGTTATCCACACATGAAACTATTAGCATAATGATTGCAATTGAAATTACCTTTAAAAGTCTAATCTTTGGATATTTTTGATTATTTGAATTAAATTTTTCATACTTCATAAAACAAGGTGCCATAATTCAACTATATAAATCTTAGTATAATATCCAAATATCACAAATCCACAATATGCTTGACCTCAACAAGTTGGATAAAATTTTACTTTTCCAAGCCCCAAAAACCAAACATTATTCTAAAGCCTTAGGTCACCCCCCCCTTAAAAACAAACTAATTGATAAGCATTAATTCATTTTTCGGAATTAAAAACTTTTTTCATAGTTTTTTGAAAAAATTTTGGGTGCAATTTTTACTGGTTAGAAAAAAAAGCCTGCTTTTCCTGAGGTTGGCTAACGAACACAGATAAATAGGATTTTCAATCCTGTCTGTCTTTAAGGAAAAAGAATTACAAATTCTTTCTATCTATACTCGAAATTAAAAATTTCGAGTAGCGGCTCCTCGGCCTAAAAGGTAGGAATATCTTAGAAATGGGTACAGCACATTTCATGATGTAGCGAGTATGAATGCCGGGCCTGAAAGGCACGAATAGGGATTATTGACATTTAGCTGAGTCAAAAGAAATGTTTTATAGGTTGTAAGTTTAATTCTAAAGAAATTGACTTTAGGTGGAAGACATGCTTGAACCTATGGAGAAAAAATTAAAGGGGAACTACAACAGTTCCCCCTTCTTCTAAAAATTTGAATTAGACTTTAATCAATCAGAATTTGTTCTCTTATTAATTCCCCATCCACCATTACATGGATAAAGTAAACACCCTTTTTCAGGCTTCTGACATCGAAAACAATTTTTGAACCTTCCCTATAACCTTTGGCCATTTCCCTACCTTCTGAATTTAGCAAGGTGGCGGACTCAATAGCTGGTGCATCTTCCTTAGAAACATCTGCTGTGACAGGCATCATTTCTATATTTAAGATATCACTGGTAGGATTAGGATAAGCTACCATAGCAAAAGAGCTTGGGCACCCCCATGTCTGTCTCGTTAGGAAGAAATTGTAGTTGGCACCTTGTCCACAAGAATTGGAAGCCCTTGCGGAGATAGTAATGGACGACATGTGGGACGGAAAAGTAAAGTCCATCGTATTGTTTCCGATCCAATGAGGAACACCCGAAGGAACTGTCCAGGTGGCTGTTCCTACATTTCCACCGACAGGAGTGACATTTAGAAAATGGTTGCCCGGACATAAGGATACATTCTGACTTGGAAAAACAGGCTGATTGTTAACCCCCATATTGGTTATATGGGGCGTGCCGACCCATACCGTTCGGGAGGACGAAGCTGTACCACAACCATTGGTGATATTGGCAGTGATTGTTATTGGTCCATTATAATTGTTGAGACGTGTGGCTGATCCGGTGGAACTGTTAATGCTTAAGCCTGATGGATTAGATGATACCCACGAAACGGTGGAACCTGTCGGTAAAGTGCCCACAGAAAATCCACCTGTCATTTAATTCTTCGAAGCTTTAACTACAATCACCTGATTAAATAACCATTGCTTGATAAAGTCAGCCATATTAAAGTCTGCCCGACATCTATTAATTTGAAGTTCATGTTCTAAAGCTTTTCGATAGGTAACCTTGATTGGATAATTCTTTATCAAGGAATCGGGATAATATAAGAATTCAGGAAAGTAGGCTGAACCACCGGAATACCTGAATTCATGCTCCGGTATAGTGTAAAGCGGCCTATTTGGATTAAGCCCAACTGGCGCAGGCATTGTGAATTTCTTAGGGGAAAGGCTGTAAGTGGCAATGGTATCAGAAAAATCGTTGGAAATGATCACATAGCCAACCCTATACTGATGATTGATGGTACAGGGATTAAATCCAACTATAAAACCATCCATTTCAAATGTTTCAAAGTCCTCTTTTTCTACACAGGCCAATTGAATCAAAAAGACAAGTACCATAAACACGTATTTCAAGAAACGATTTTGGATATTTTTGATTATTTGAATTAAATTTTTCATACTTCATAAAACAAGGTGCCATAATTCAACTGTATAAATCTCAGTATAATATCCAAATATCACAAATCCACAATATGCTTGACCTCAACAAGTTGGATAAAATTTTACTTTTCCAAGCCCCAAAAACCAAACATTATTCTAAAGCCTTAGGTCACCCCCCCCTTAAAAACAAACTAATTGATAAGCATTAATTCATTTTTCGGAATTAAAAACTTTTTTCATAGTTTTTTGAAAAAATTTTGGGTGCAATTTTAACCACCTACTTCTTTCCAACAAACCGATAAGTAATCCCCAATTGAAGGGCAAGATTCCTATATCGGATTTCATCCTGAATATCATAAGTGATGGATGCAGCCAACGTATTGGTCCAATAGTCATGAGGATGGTCAGAACGGAGGTAGGTGGCTGAAAGGTTCATGGTTAGATTTTTAGATAATTTAGGCTCAGAAAAACCGAAGAAGTGAGATGATAGGTCAAGTGAAATCCAAGACTATAACCCAATTCGGCCTGCCCTCCTTCATTTTTGAGAAATCCCTGAAATCTCCTAGGACTAGAGCCTGATGGAACTGGTTCCAGCGATGGAGCGATAGAAATTGCATTGAATTGAGCAACCGGTACAGCCAATCCACCGGAAAAGCCTAATTCGATTTTTTCGAAGATTTTTGTTTGAGAAAAAGAAACAACTGAGATGATGAAAATTAGGATTATTGTTAAGAATATTTTTTTCATTTTGTTAGCTTGTAAGATATCCCACCTGATGCAGTAAATACTGTAAAATTTATTTCATCCTTAATTTCAAAATTTCGTGACCCCACTAGGGGCACAGTCCAATACTCGTGGCTATGGTCTGATGTTAAATATTTAAATTTAAGATTAATTCCGATTCTATTCGAGATGGATTTTTCTATTCCAACACCCAATCCGTATAGGAGTGCGGGTAACTTATCAGGGACAGAACGCTCTGCAAAAGAAGCAGGACGCAAAATTGTAATTGGCCCGGGGGAGTCAAATGTCCAAGTGTAAAATGGAAAAACCATATGATTAACTCCTACATATGCCTCGCCAAAAAAGGACCAGGCCCCTATGACTTTACGATAGCCAAAACCACCATACCAACCATTAGCTTGATAATTTTCTGATTCGAGCGAACCCAAAATCTGAAATTCATTCCCAAATGAATCCGCTCTGTCCTGTAAATTAGCTACAAAATAGTCCTCCTGCGGGCTAACATCTACTGGGTTTGTAAACCTTGAATAGTTAAGTGAGAAATAAAATGAGGGAGAAATAGTGTATGCTAGAGTTATACCTAAACTGGCTCCGGTTTGAGCCTGCCCTCCTTCCTTCTTTACAAATCCTCTAAATTCTCGATATGGATTTTCCTGATTAAAATTTTGATCCAAGGAGGGCTCAACGGATGAATTGGAAAATGCTCCTATAGGAATACTTGAGCCTACTTCAATTTCCAGCCGAAACTTATTTAGTAGTTCCTGTTGAGAAAAACAGGTAGTATTTACTAAATAATAAAATCCAAGAAGCAAATAAATCTTATTCATATTTTATCAATCTAGATTCCAAAATCCATCATGCCCGCAATTTTGGGCATTGATTTTTATTGCCAGGAAAACTAAAAATAAAATGAAAAGCAGCTTCTTTATAAAATAAAATTTTAACTAACTTACTAATAAAATATTTGTCATCAAACTGATTTCCAGCTTTTTTTGGAACAAAAATTACTTTCAAAATTTATCTCACCCAATGACTTGGGGAAATTTTCAAAATTGGTTAAAAATTAGACAATGACCCATGCAGAACGACTGATCATTGAAACGTATTCCGAGCTTTTGTGAAGTTTAAGCATAAAAAAAAATTAGCGCTTGTAGAACGTTTTACGAAATCTATAAGTAAAGTTGGAAAGTCTAAAGTAAAACGAATAATTACTTAATCATTTGGTTTAGATGATAATGAACTCATGTCCTACCTCAAGCCATTCCTCAATTTCAAAATAATGGACTCGGGATTGAATAAATCTGAAAATGATCCCGCTAACTCAGCTTTAGCTAGACAAAATTTATAAAACCACCTACCTCTTTCCAACAAACCGATAACCAATCCCCAATTGAAGGGCAAGATTCCTATATCGGATTTCATCCTGAATATCATAAATGATGGATGCAGCCAACGTATTGGTCCAATAGTCATGAGGATGGTCAGAACGGAGGTAGGTGCTTGCAAACCTTACCTCAATCCATTCCTCAATTTCAAAATTATAGACTCGGGATTGGGTGAATCTGCAAACTTGCCTGATAATTCTACATATACATCCTTATAGATTCCCTTAGCCCTCGGTATAAAGTACTTTGAAAAATAAATGGGGTAAATTTTTAATTCGCTCATGTCAAACGAAGTTACATGGTAGAACCCATCCTGTCCGCTTCGATAAATCAATAGACATTTGTTTTCATCTAGTAGCTCAACATTGATGATTCTATCTTCAGTAGTCAATGGAAGGACGCCTTGAAAAATCTTTTGTGTACTGCCTGGATTATAAAAGTAAAATCTCCTCTTTTCTTTGTCTATCAATACGATAGTAGCATCCTTAAAATGATGCCCTGTTGGGAATAGACCAAGGTGATATCAGGTCTATCTATCAAAGACCTGTACAAGGTGTCCTGCCTGAATGCATCAAATACCAACTCTTGCGCAAAAAGGCTATTTACGGTCAAAAATATGTTTAACAGTTGTAAACGAGTCATTCACCCGAGCTACCTTTTGTTGACTTCTATCCAAAATAAAATAGTCTCCCTCAAATTCTCTTACAGGTGCATCTATGGTGTAGACACCCAAGGATTCAAAAAGATCAATGCTGACATAGGTCAGACTCTTATCTGTACCTTCTGATGAAGGTTCATTTGTAGAACATGCAGAAATAATTAAGACAAAGACAAAATATACAATGTTACGCATCACACTTTCTAAATTTTAATCAACCCATCCTTTTTTCTTCTATCCAATTCAATAAAAATTTTATCCCTGCAATTTTAAAAATTATTTTTAAATTTGCAGGGATGATAGAGCGATTTATTTATACAGAATTTGAGTTTTCGGTATCCAATTTTCCGGTAACGGGAATTATTGGGCCAAGGCAGGTAGGAAAAACTACCCTAGCAAAAAACTTTGCTTACCAAAAACCTTTTGTTTATTTGGATTTAGAGAAGCTGTCAGACATCAACAAACTCAATGACCCCGAGCTATTCTTTAATTCTATCGCAGACCATACGGTAATACTGGATGAGATTCAACACAAACCCGAGTTATTTCCTTTGATACGATCATTGGTGGACGAACATCGTGTGCCAGGGAGATTTATAATTTTGGGTTCTGCATCTCCCGAACTGCTAAAGCAATCTTCCGAAAGCTTGGCTGGTAGGATAAATTATATGGAAATGTTTCCCCTTAACCTGCTAGAGTTGGACAACACCGTTTCGCAAGAAGATTTATGGGTTTATGGGGGATTTCCAGAACCGATTTTAAATGGAGGAAAAAAATTTATCCAACGCTGGTATAGGAGTTTCATCAATAGCTACATACAGCGGGACTTACCATCACTTGGACTTCCTGCCGACCCTAGTATTTCTAGACAATTGATGGTAATGATGGCTTCTATCAATGGCTCTACGCTTAACTACAGCATGTTGGCCAAGTCTCTTGGTCTTAGCATGCCCACTGTCAAAACCTACTTGAGCTATTTTGTCAATGCATTTCTAGTTACCGAACTTCCAGCTTGGTATGTAAATATTCGAAAGCGGCTGGTGAAATCTCCCAAGCTTTATTTGAGAGACAGTGGTATGTTACATTACCTACTGGGTATCAATGATAGAGATTCCCTTTTTGGAAATATCGCTGTTGGTGCTTCATGGGAATCATTTGTGATTCATCAGGTTCGGTCTGTGCTGCACATTGATGATGAAATCTATTACTACAGAACTCAAGATGGTGCTGAAATAGACCTTTTGATTCGTAGAGAGAACCGATGGTTTGCAGCAGCGGAGATCAAGCTTAGTCTTTCTCCCAAACTGACCAAGGGAAGTTATCTTGCTATGGATGACCTTGGGATTACTAAGCTATTTGTCATAACACCTGGAGAAAGCCGATACTTCTATGAATCAACTATTGAAGTCGTCGGATTGAAGGATTTTCTTTTGGTAATAACAAATTAATCTTCAATTATTAGATTTTGCACACTTTTGAGACGCTTAGGCAAAAAGAATTTCAACGCCCCACGGAATTGCCTGTCAACTATCTAATATTCAGCTTTTCAACAAAACTTTCTCCGTAATCGAAGAATTCATTAAATTTAACGATTATAATCGCTGATTTTATATAATTTTTGCGATTTCAGGAGGGTAGGATAGAAATATCATAAAAATTGGTAGCTTTAAAGTTGCCATTACATTTCCCAAAACCACCTTCTCAAATGAAAAAATCTATCCTCCACCCAGACCATCGCCAAGAACTACTAGACAGAGTTGTCAAGCTTGAAGCAGGAGACCAAGGGCATTGGGGAAGTATGCAGGTGGAGGAGATGCTGGCACATGCTCGGGAGGTAGCGGCGGCGGTATTGAAATCGCCCAAACCTGAGAAGAAAGCAAACTTCAAGCAGGTGCTAGGCAAATACTACTTTTTTTATTTCAAAAAAGAATTTCCCAAGCTGGTCAAAGGACCTAAGCGCTTTGATATGAAAGGGAAAGTGGATCAGGGAAAATTTCAAGAAGAAAAGCAAGGCTTACTCGATACCCTACAAGCCTTCGGGAGCATCAGCCACCAACTCCAAGGCTTTCATCCCTTCTTTGGACCGCTCAGTCACAAGGAGTGGGGGATACTGGTTTGGAAACATACCGATCATCATTTGAGGCAATTCGGAGTGTAGGGGGTTCTCGCGGAAGGCGCGGAAGACACGGAAAAATAGAAAGGAAAATTCAGGGTTGATTTGGGGGAGGAGACTTCCTTGGATTATGGAACAAAAGGGGCGTAGCCATGTGATCTTCGTAGAAAGGTCAACATCCGAAGACCTTTCAGGGGCGTAGCCCTGTGATCTTCGTAGCAAGAATGGAGGTTTGGAATAAGAGGGGCGCTAGCCCTGATATCTTGAGGGGCATCCGGGTGATTTTTTTTGACACCGATTGGAAATAGGATTATCACAGATTGTCACAGATATTTTTTGCTATCGCAAAGTTGGAGCTAGCTCGCAGAAGGCGCGGAAGACACGGAAAAATTGGAAGGAAAATTCAGGATTGTTTTTGGGGAGGAAGCATCCTTGGAGTATGTAACGAAAGGGGCGTAGCCCTGTGATCTTCGTAGAAATATTAACATCTGATGACCTTTCAGGGGCGTTAGCCCTGTGATCTTCGTAGTAAGCATTGAACGTTAGCAATTAGAGGGGCGTAGCCCTGATGTTTTAACTATTTCCGGATTGGTTTTTTGACAAAGATTGGGAATGTGATGATCGCGGATTGAAACAGATAGGTTTGTTGTCGCAAAGTGGGGGTTGGCTCGCGGAAAGCGCTGAAGACGCGGAAAAATTGGAAGGAAAATTCAGGATTGATTTCAGGGAAGAAGCGTCCTTGGAGCATGGAACAAAAGGGGCGTAGCCCTGATATCCTCGTAGAAATATTAACATCTGATGACCTTTCAGGGGCGTAGCCCTGTGATCTTCGTAGCAAGAATGAAGGTTTGGAATAAGAGGGGCGATAGCCCTGATATCTTAAGGGCCATCCGGGTGATTTTTTGGACACAGATTGGAAATGGGATTATTGCAGATTTACACAGATAGGTTTGCTGACGCAAAGTGGGGGTTGGCTCGCGGAAGGCGCGGAAGACACGGAAAATAGGAAGAAAAATTTAGGATTGATTTTAGAAAGGATACATGCTTAGTGGAAGTATCAAAAGGGGCGTAGCCCTGATTTCTTCGTAGCAAGAACGAAGGTTTGGAATAAGAGGGGCGATAGCCCTGATATCTTGAGGGCCATCCGGGTGATTTTTTGGACACAGATTGGAAATAGGATTATCGCAGATTTACACAGATAAGTTTGCTGTCGCAAAGTGGGGGTGGCTCGCGGAAGGCACGGAAGGCACTAAAAAATGAAAGGAAAAGTCGGGGAAGATTTTGGGGGTTGAAAACATGCATAGTGGAAGCATCAAAAGGGGTGTAGCCCTGATATCTTCGTAGAAAGAATAGAGGGTTGGAATAAAAGGGGCGATAGCCCTGGTATCTTAATCTTTGGTAACAATCGCCGGTTTCCTTCATAAAAGTGTGTAATTGAACATTTTTTTCCCTTTGAAAAAGTGTGGCAAGCTACATTTTAATGAAGAAAAAGTAATAATGGCATTTGGAAAGTTGAAAATTTTATGCCGATGTCAAAGAAAACCTACTAAAATAAATTTGATTTAAAACCCATATCAATCCAATACAGCTCAATTTGAAGATACATACCTAAATCCAAAGAAAAATCATTTTTTTAGGTTTTCAGCTCAAGTTTTGGGGGCTTTATCACCTTTTCTTGTTCCGGTTTTTAAATTTATTTTCATTTGTTCTCATACCAACTTGAAAAGCTATGATTCGATTATTAATTATATCTGACTTAATACTATTGATGGTCTTAATTTCCAGTATTGCCTGTGGGCAAGTGATTGATTTAGATGAAGAGCAGGAATCATTAACTCAAGATAAATTTGAAAAAAGCACCATGTACTATATAAGTCCGGGAGATTTTGGATATCAATTAGGTTTGAGAAATATGTATAACTTGATCGAAAGCTCTTTGGAAATAGAGCCAAATGACTTTTCAAGATTCGTAGGATTTGGAATGGGGTTGAAAAGGAAGGCCATGTACTATAATTTTTATGCAGCTTTCCAACCATTTACCAGTCCTATAGTCAAAACTTCAGGAACTCTTCGAACAGTTGCTGATTTTTCTACGGTTTTTGCTGAAATCACCGCAGGCAGGGCAATAATTTCAACTGACCGACATAACGTTGTTTTAAAGGGTGGTTTAGGCCTTTTTGGTAATGAGATACAGGTAAGACGATTTACCACTGACAGTTTTGATCTAAATAGAATTGGAATTGGGCAAGGGACTGCGTGGCCTTTATTGGAGCACTATTCAGGTACTTATGATATCGCTTTGGAGCTTATCCCCCATCCTGTCAGGACCTTGGCAGTAATGGCAAGTTTTCAATTGGGGTATAAAGGCAGTATTGGTTCACCCAATTGGATGAGTCCAGATGCATTTTTGTTCAATAGTATTTCAGATAGGATTAGCATGGTTTATTTGAGAATGTCATTGGTAATTTCCAGACAATATTGATACGGTCATGTTAGGGTTTTTGATCACACTTTTGCTTTTTCCATCTGATTTTGTTTTTTCTAATGAAAAGCTAATCAGACAAAATCAGGAAGAATATGCATCTATTGTTATATATGTTAAGTCAGGAAGACAACTGGCTGTTATAGATATATTGTTTGATGATGTTCCAGTAATTTCAACCTTGCCCAAAAACACATATTTTTTAATAAAGCATCGTCCAGGAAAAGTGTCTTTGAAAACAAAAGGAAGGATGTGGCGCAATTTAATTGAAGAAAGAGATTATAGCCTTACTTTGGAGGCTGGGAATACTTATTACCTTGAAGCAAAAATGGAGTATCAAGTTTTGATGACATCGCTTCATCTTGTTCGAAAATCTTCCCAGGTTGGTGCCAAAGAAACAAATAATATGAGAGGTGAAATTATAGACCTCACAAAGAGCAATTAGTAATGGAGAATAAAGGATTGGCTGTGAAAATAATTATGCCGGTAGGAATACTCTTGTTTCTTGGAGTACTGGCATACTGGCTGTTCCGGATTTTTCAGCTCATCCAAGTGGAGATGTCCACCGGGGAAGAGAACTATTTCGGAAACCTACAGGTGTTTCTTCTTAGCTGGTTAGCCGTTTTCTTTTTGGTCAATTTTCTGGCTTGGGCCAATTTTAAATTTCTCTTCCTGAATTGGAAAGAAGGAAACATACCTTGGTATTTGTTTTGGGGACTTGAGCTTTTGCTGTTAATGGTGTTTTTCGAATTTCTACAATGGACGGTCATGTATGAGGAAGAGATTTTGAAAGATAACCTGATCCTCACAGGGGTTATCGCACTTTATTTTCTTGCCATTACTTGGTTTTTTGACTTGATGTATACTAGGAGAAAACAGGCCGAACTGATACAGCAGAAAGAAAAGGCTGAGCTGAACCTTTTGCAGTCACAGCTCAATCCCCACTTCCTTTTCAATGCCCTGAATTCGACTTACAGTTCCGCAATCCAGGAAGAAAGTCCGCATACCGCCGCTCAGATTCTTCAGCTTTCGGACTTAATGAGGTTCGCTTTGGAAAAATCCAAGAAGGATTTTATCAGCATAGAGGAAGAACTTGATTTTGTGGATAAGTACATCAGGATTCAGAAAAATAGGTTTGGAAGTACGGGAGAAGAGTTAATGGATATAGAGATCAATTGGGATGGTTTTCCTGTGGATATCAGTCCCATGCTGGTACAGCCATTTTTGGAAAATGCATTCAAATTTTCTGAATTTGGTCCGGGTAATCAGAATGGTAAAATCTTTGTCAGGATCTCGGTGGAAGAAGGGGAGTTATCCATTCATATTGAAAATACTTACCTTAAAGGACAGCTTAGGGTTAATAAAGGCACTGGAAATGGAATTGACCTGGTCAAAAAGAGGCTGAAGAGCCTGTACCCGGGAAAACACAGTCTGGCAGTAAAGGATACCGGAAGGGTGTTCACAGTTTTGATGAAAATAAATTTAAAAAAATGACATGTTGATAAATGCTATTGCGATAGACGACGAACTTCCAGCTATAGGAATCATCAAGAGCTATGTGGATAAAGTCCCTTTTATCCGATTGGTCGAGAGTTTTACCGATCCAAAGGAAGGATTGGAGTATATTTATTCCCATCAGCCCGACCTGGTATTTTTGGATATCAATATGCCAGGAATAAAGGGTACTGAGCTGGCCAAGATCATTCAGCCATTTGGTAAAAGTTTTATTTTTACGACGGCCTATTCCGAGTTTGCCCTTCAGGGCTATGAATTGCAGGCCTTGGACTATCTATTGAAGCCCTTCTCTTTCGAAAGGTTCCTGACTTCACTCAACCGGGCTTATCAGGAAATTGTGAGGAAAAAAGGGGAAGAGACCAGTGTTTTCTTTAAAGACAGTTATGATTGGATCAGGGTGAATATCAGCGAGCTTAAGTATGTCAAATCCGATGGTAATCTCTTGTTTATCCACACTAAAACCGGGAGTCTTAGTACGAGGATGACCATGCAGGAATTGATTGCCATACTCCCATCAGATACCTTCATGAGGATTCACAAATCTTGGGTTGTCAATCTCAATGCAATAGAGAAACTGGAAAAGCATCAGGTCTGGATTGAGGGGGATGCGGTTCCTTTGGCCAATAATTACAGGGAAATGGTGGAAAAGAGACTATTGAGAAAATGATAATCATATCATTGATAAAATCTCGCTGTTTCATATTGCTTCGCAAAAGATTTATTAGTGAAGACCATTGAGGGTTGATACTTAATATACCTTATTCCTTTGTGCCTCCGTGCCTTTGTGGCCTCCTTATTCAAAGTTAAATTTTGCTTCTTTTTTCAACTCCACAATCACCACTCCATTTTTTCCTTCTTCTCCATAAAGCTCCCAAGCCGAACTGCCTTTGATAACCGAGACACTATTGATATTGGTTGGATCTAGACCTTCAATAGACGAAACTTTCTTCTCTTTACCTCCAAAACGCACGACATATAAAGGTTGATTTTCATTGGCTGATGAAATGTAGACCGTACTCTTTCTTGTCTGAGCAGCAGATTTTTTGGTACCCTCCACCACAACTCCACGCATACTTGTTGTAGACTTCGGTACTTTGTTAAGAATATTTAATTCAGCCTGCTGGCTTTCTGTGAGTTCATTTTTGATCGCTACCAGCGTTTTGAATTGCTTCTTTTTCAGCTGATTTTCTAGAGCTAGGATGCGCTCCAACTGTTTTTCTACAGCAGCCTCATCCACTTTGGTAGCTGCAAGCATAATTTTCAATTGGGCATTTGCATCATCCAAATCCCATTTTAAATTCCTAAAATTACCCGCTTCCGAACTATGAATTGCCTTGATCTTTTCGGCCTGTTTATCTGTCAGGCCAATGAGCGAGCGGTTACTCATCACCAAATCTGCAGAATACAGATTTTCTTTAAATACATCCTGCGCATGGCTTTGAGCAATGATCAGAAAAAGGGCTACCGCGATTACATATTTCATAGATTCGATTGTTTTAAAATTCGGTTAATAAGGAACTACTCGGTGCTTCCCATACATCAAGCGTGGAAGTCGTCTCAATGATGAATTCTTGCTCTTGGTTGGCATGTTCGATTAATTGGATGATAATGAGGTCTTTTTCCAAGCCAGTTTCCATAGTTGAAGGTTTGAGTAAGAAAAACCCAATCACAAGTACTGCTGCCATCCCAAAGGGGAACAGTTTCCAAGGATTCAAGCGATGCTGTTGACAGATGTCGATATGGGGAATGACCAAATCCTCGTCTTTTTTCTTCCATTCCGAAAAAAAACGCTTCAATTCATCATCTTCCGGTAGGATGCGATTATTCATATGCTTTCTTTTCTAAAATCCATGTTTTAAGACTTTTCTTTGCTCGATCATAATGGGTGCGCACAGTACCAATGTGCAATCCCATCACCTCAGCTGCTTTTTCCAGAGTAAGTTCATGGTAAAATACCAGCGTCAACACTTCCCGTTGTTGGGCGGGAAGCCGGAGCATCAATTGCTCATGATTCAATTGAGTTTCTTCGATTTCTTCTGCAACGATGTCCATTCCATCTTCCAACATTTGCATGGGTATATCCTTTCGATTATGCTCCCATGCAGTGTATCGGATAAGGGAGAAAAGCCAGGTTTTTACAGAAGAATGTCCATTAAACACCGCTTTCCCTTCCAGAATTTTCAGGTATACCTGTTGCAACACATCTTGGGCTCTAGCATCCTGAAAATGGCAACATTGTCTTGCCCATCGGTAGGCATCGGCATGCTGTTCTTTGATCAGTGTTTCCAGTTGCTTGGGCTTCATATACCTCTTAGTGAAGAAATCGAGAGATTATATGACAAGGTGAAAAAGATTTTTTAAAAATTTGGTTTAAGTCAAATCAAAATTCAATTCGAGGTATTTTGGAAACGATTCCGTGGAATATTCGCATCGCTTAAGAAAAATGATATTTTACAGAGTAACTTAGAAATATCTCTAACCCAAATAATCCCATAGACAAATGAAAGCAATAATTGTTGTTTCAATACTTATAGGTTACTCTACTATTTGCTTCGCCCAAAGGACAGAAACTATCAGGCTTTGGGATAGAAAAGCACCATTTACAACTATTCAAGTCGAGGAAGACATTTACAACGAACGCAATTATGTACAGACAGTAGCTCATCCAGAAGTTACTGTTTATTTCCCCAACGAAAATACTGCCAATGGAAGAGCACTATTGGTAATCCCAGGCGGTGGCTATGCTAATTTGGCCTTCAATCATGAAGGAAATCACATCGGAAAATTTTACAGCGAACATGGCTATGTGGTCGCAGTCCTCAAATACCGCTTGCCAGACCCTTCTTACATGGATGAACCCTGGATTGTACCTCTGACAGATGCTCAACAAGCGATCAAAGTTATACGCAGGAATGCTGAAAACTGGAAAATAGACCCAGAGAAGGTTGGTGTAGTGGGATTTTCTGCGGGAGGTCATTTGGCTTCTTCCTTGGCCGTACACGGAAGCAAAGAAGAAGGTACTCACCCAAACTTTAACATTCTGATTTATCCCGTCATCACCATGGACGACGGCTTAGCCCATCAAGGCTCGCGTACACGGCTTCTGAGAAGCAAATTGGGTAGCGAGTGGGAAGTTTTCCACTCCAACGAAAAACACGTAAATGCGAGCACTCCTCCTGCATTTATGGTACACAGTTGGGACGATCAATCTGTAGTAGTAGAAAACTCTATAATCTATGCGAAAGCCTTAGCTTCCCATGGCACTAAAGTAGAACTTCATCTATTCGAAAAAGGAGGACACGGATTCGGCATGGGTAAAGCAGATGTACATGGTACTGTTGCACAATGGCCTAAATTGAGTTTGGCTTGGATGGAGGAATTCTTTAAAACCAATTGACCTTCAAGCAATACGAAAAGAGAATAGCCCCATTTCTTAAAAAAAGGAAGGGGCTAAACTTTTTTACTTGCACCAACAAAATAATTATTGCTGAATCACCTCCACATTTCTGAACATAAAGGAATTGTCACTTACCCTCAAGGGCATCCCGCTTGTAGTTGAAACTCCACTTACTACAACTTTCTTGGTAAGATTGTAGGGATATTTTTCATGAAAAGAACTGTCGGTAAAATCCCTGTTGAAGTTGGTAAAGATAGCTGGGCCCTGGTAGCCCGCTGGATGTGCCCGATCGTCAATGTGCAAGTTTTCGATGATAATTTTTTCGGGCATAAAGCAGGTATATCCAAAGTCATGCTGACCAGAATTGGCACCTCCAAAAAGACTGGCATTCGCAGGCCGACCTGCATCAGGCACAAATACTGTGTTTTTTATGTGCATTTCCCCTTCCCAAGTGCTACCATAATCCTGCCGCAAATTGATCAGGCTCCGGGCATTTACAGTGGAGTTTTCCAATAGAAAAACTCCACTGCCTATTGCATTGATTCCTTGATGGCCCAACGTTGAATTACGGATGGTAGCATTGTATACACCCATATGGGCATCGAAACGGGAAAAAACACAATTATCCAATACTAAGTTTTTGCTGTAATTGGAAGCCATGAGACCCCAATAGGTGCGATCATTGATATCATTGCTCTGGGTACAATTGATAAGAGAAACATGAAGCGCCCGATTGATCGTGACATCATATGTTCCTTTACCAACCTCTACCCCACCTGTACCCATCACCCTAAAAACCTTGTGACCGGTAAAAACGGAATTTTTTATTGTAACAAAAGCAGCTTCAGCAATATTTACAAAACCTGAATAGGGGGCTCCCTGATCGCTTTCCCCTTCAATGAAATGTCTGATTCCATCTATCTCCACATGGGAGCGGCGAATGGCAATTCCTCGATTGAAATAAGGATGACTTGCCTCCAAATTATTTGCTAGGGTTGTAAAAGTTCCGCCCCGAATTTTTAGCAATTTTTCATCTATCGGCATTGCTTTTATGCTGCTGATGGCATCAAAATCCCAGATAATAGGTGTATCTTCTCGCAACATCCCCTCCTTATCCACCAAAAAAATATCTTTTTTTTGATATCCATTATTCTGATTACCTCCATATCGGATATATTGGCGAACACTGCTATCAGTCACAGTTACGATACTTGGACCGGAGAAATTTGCTGATATCTGTGTCTGAAATCTTTTGAGCGATGAAACTCCAGGGATATCAACAGCTTTTTGTTCGGATTTAACGAGGAAGATAAAACTCCGGTGGTCCTCCACGTTCCTATCGTCAATGATAAATTTGGCTGTTCCAAAATCGGTGTCTGTCTGAATAATGGCCGTCAAATTTTTGCCTCCTATATAATACTCAGCTCCATCTTCTGCTTGCACAGGCAAGCCTTCTTGATTGGCAAAGGTATGTGCTCGGACTATAGCAGGCAAATCATCTGTTTTCCCATCTCCAACAGCTCCAAAGTCACGGTAATTGACCACTCCTTTTTCTAAAATTTTGATATAATCAATAGCTGATTCAGGCCTAAACAGATGCTCTCTTGTATCCTTATGAAGTATATCATAGGTATTTAAGAGACTCACTAAAAGTAATCCTGCTAATAAGGACAAAAGATGCTTCATGGTTAATGGGTTTGGGTTTAGCTAACGTACCATATTCAGGTTAAAGGCATAAAAGAAAAACTGAGCTTCAGTTTTTCCTGATGTATATTCGCACACCCGAATTTCAATGGAAATGCCTGCAAGCCTGGTGAAAAATTATAAACCCGATAATCTTCAGAAGACGCAATCAACGGAATATTAGACTGAACCGTAAGAGTACCATTTTTACTGTGACATTTGAACGAATTTGAATCTAGACTTACAACATCATCAGAAGAACAAACAACAGGAAAAATGTACTGAAGTCTACCTTCTAAATGGGCAATATCTGTCGAAATTTCTATCCAAAAATCCTTTTCCGTGACCAAATATTCAACTTTTACAGTAGGTGAGCCTTCATTAGGGACTTCTTGTTGGCCATTGACCAGTTTAGAAAAGGCTGTTATATGCAGTAAATCGGGACTTTCTTTTGAAACTAAGTTGGCGTTTAAATCAGAAATATTCCGATAAACTTTGCCTTCACGTTGCACCAATTCCAACCTTGGAGTCAGATTCATAAAATTGGACAACTTCTTTTCATCCAGCATATTGAATTTCTCCCAGCGCTGATATTCCGTCATACTCGCTGCACTGATAAATCCCTGATTAGTATGGTACAAAACTGTCAAAGCACCTCCACTCGCTTGCCCGTTGATTTCTGTTTTATAAGGCACAGCATAGGCACTGACCGTTCCTCTCCAAGGGCCTTTGGCAAATAAAATGGTGTTAATATCTTCAAATTGTTTCAATCCATCTGCCTTTTCTCTAGGTAATAAGAACTGACCACTTGGAATCTCAGGCTTGGATAAATAAAGAAGGTTAGCCAATGACTTGGCATGATTGAAGGTATGGTGGACTGAAGGATCAACTCCCGCCAAATATTCATGCGGACCTGCATACAGCAACTGATCAAATGTAGAAGCCTCCAATGCCTGAAGATTTCTGTAAACTGCCTCTGCAAAAACAGGTTCTTGATCAGCAAGAATGTAATAGCCTGGATGACATCCGTCGGATGTTCTACTTCCCCAGTAGGTCCATTTGAAACTTCTGGTACCCCAACTGTTATCCCAAGTACCGTTTGGTAGCATAAACTCCAAATGCACTCGCATGGAATGAATGGCTTTATCCAGTAATTCTTGATTTCCTACAGTCTTGGCATACAGGGCCATAGCTGGAAGGCTTTCTTCCACATTATATCCAAGGTCTACAGGGAATTGTCCAGAAGGATGCCTTTCGCGTCCGCCTTCTCCAAAAAATAAGCCTTCTGGAGTAAAATATGACATCAGGTCATTTGCCAGTTCTGCCGCACGATGGATGTATTTTTCTTCTTCAAATAGCTTTCCTAAATGATAAAAAACCCATATACCCGTTGCTGGGTAATTGATATTTCCAAAGCTGATGGTCAAAGTTTCATAGAGATAATCGGCAGCCCGCTTCAACTGTTTTTTCCAATCATCAACTGTCTCTTCTCCGAGCAAATCAGCATAATGATTAATCGCCTCCACCTTAGTCATGGCAGCAAAAACCGTGATTCCCTTCCAACTATTTGGTAAATTAGGATTGTTAAACCAACAACCTAATTCCTCTGACCAGCAGTTATGCTGCTCCCAGGCATATACATCTTTAGCTGCTCGGATATATTTGGGGTCATTGCTGTACTTGGCCATCCATAAGAAAGGAACAATCGCATCTGCGCATCTGCCTTGGTAAGCTTCATCCCCAGGGCTGTAAATTCCCCCATGGGTGATAGGATTTTCGGGGCTGTGAGTTTGATTGGCCAGTAAACCCTCACACCATTTTTCCAATAAGGATGTGCTTAGCTGCCTTATTTGTTGGTCCAATCCGCTAGCTTGCTTAGTTTCGCATGCCCCCAATAAGGATGGGAATAAGAGAATAGATGAACCTCCTAGAATACTCCTTTCGATAAAATCCCGTCTATTCATGTATCCTTAGATTAGATCAAACACCCTTGGCAACCAAAGCGTCAAGTCAGGCCATAAAGTAATGACCACCAAGCCCAGGATCATCGCAATAAAGAAGGGAACTAAAGGTTTGACGATTTTTTGAATACTCAGACCAGATACTTGAACCCCGAGAAATAAGACCGAACCAACCGGAGGCGTACATAAACCAATACACAAATTCAAAATCATGATAATCCCAAAATGTACCGGATCTACTCCTAAAGCCGTCACAATTGGTAAGAATATGGGAGTGAAAATCAATACAGCAGGCGTCATATCCATGAAAATCCCTACAAAGAGTAGAATGAGATTAATCATCAGGAGGATTACAAAAATATTATCACTCAAGCTCAACAAAGAAGCGGAAATGGATTGGGGAATATCCTCGCTTGACATCACCCATGACATACTCATGGAAGTCGCAACCAGTAACATCACGATGGCTGTAGTCTCTGAGGACTTCAACAAAATGGCAGGCACATCTTTCACTTTGAGTTCCTTGTAGAAAAAAGACAATACCAATGTGTAAACCACTGCAATAGCGGACGCTTCGGTAGCCGTAAATACACCAGCCACAATTCCACCAATAACTACAAATAGGAGCATCAAAGACGGTAAAGCCCTCCAAAACTTACTGTTCAATTCTCCCCAGCTAGTCGTCTCTCCTTTGGGTAGCTTATGTTTTTTGATAAAAATTGCAGCTGTGCCCATCAAGACCAAACCAATAAAGATTCCAGGGATGTATCCTGCTACAAATAGAGCGGCAATTGATACCCCTCCAGATGCCAAAGAATATACAATCAGCACATTGGAAGGAGGAATGATCAACCCGGTAGTTGATGATGTAATGTTGACAGCTGCCCCCAAGCCTTTAGGATAGCCTTCAGCATCCATCCGCTTTCCTAAAATACCTCCGATAGCAGAAACAGCCGCAGCGGCCGAACCCGCAATCGCTCCAAAGAGCATGGCCGCTATCACATTCACATACAATAATCCACCGGGCAATTTACCAGTCATGGCTTTAGCCAAATCAATCAGCCGCTGAGCGATGCCTCCCCTATTCATGACTTCTCCTGCCAACACAAAAAATGGAATCGCCAGTAAAGCAAAACTATCCAAACTCGTCCCCATCCGTTGGGCAATGGTAGTTGCTGAGGGCATGGATTCTACTGTTACCAAAAGGGTAAGAAAGCTGGATATCCCCAAACTCCAAGCTACCGGAACTCCTAGAATCATTAAGGTCACAAAGGACAATACCAAGATCAAAATACTGGTCCATTCCATAGCTTATGCAGTTTTGCTGGTTAATAGGGTTTGAATTTGAAGGGCTTGATAAAACACTACCAGCAAGCCACTGAACGGAATGATAGCGTATACATAGGCTAGGGGCACCTGTAAGGTCGCGGATTTTTGGCCTAATAAAAAGGTGATGTAAACTAAGTTAGCACCACCAACGATCATCACCACCAAAGCAAAAACCAAAACCGCAGCAGCGATAAACAAGAGTAGACGCTGTTTGCTTGTCCCTTCTAGTTTGTTGGGCAAGATGTCAATCGCTAAGTGCTGATTTTGTCCAGCTACATAGGCTGAACCCAACATTCCCAACCAAATCAACATGTATCGGGATAATTCGTCGGTAAAAGAGCTGGGGTTTTGTAAAACATACCTGGAAACGACTTGCCAAGTCACATTTAGGACCATTGCTGCCATCAAAAGCATGAGCGCTAGTCCTATGACTTTATCCAATTTTTGTTTCATCGATATAAGGTTTTATGGTTGTGGGTTTATGGTTAATTTTTTCTGTGGCTTTACTTGACAAGCTATTTTCTGACAGCCCGAATACGCTCTACCAGTTGATAGACTTCGGGATTATTTTGTCTTACAGACTCATACAAACTTAGCACTGCTTCCCGAAACGGTGTCTGATCAGGATAACTGATGATTACACCAGCTTTTTCCATTTCTCGCAGGGATTCTTCTACTGATTTTTCCCACAACTGATATTGATAGACAGCTGATTCATCCGCAGCTTCCTGGAGCCATTCCTTTTCTTGATCGGTCAACAAATTCCAGACCTTGGTACTGATGACAACTACATCTGGAACAGCTGTATGCTCATTGATAGAATAATATTTACAAACTTCATAATGACGAGAGGTGTACAAACTTGGAGGATTGTTCTCGGCTCCATCTACGATTCCCTGCTGCAAGGCTGTATATAATTCTCCATAAGAAACGGGCGTAGGAGAACTGCCGAAACTCTTAATCATATTGATCGCCATATTACTTTCTAACGTTCGGATTTTGAGCCCTTTGATATCATCTAGCGTTTCTACAGGCTTTTGCTTGGTATAAAAACTACGCTTGCCAGCATCGTAATAACACAGACCACGCAACCAAAACTGTTCTCCTTCCAACAACAATTCCTTTCCTACTTCACCTTTCAAAACCAAATCCCTATGGTCATCATCTTCAAAAATATACGGCATAGAAAACACCTGTATGCGTGGAGCAAAACTTTCCAAGGTGGCTGCTGAAACCTTTGTCATTCCCAAGCTGCCTATTTGAAGCAACTCTACTAATTCGCGCTCGGTTCCTAATTGGGCATTTGGATAAACTTTGATTTCCAATTGCCCATTGGATTTTTCCCGCACCAAATCAGCCATGTAGACCATTGCTTCATGTACTGGATGTGTTACTCCTAAGCCATGACCCAATTTGATTATTCGCTCACTTCGCTGACCTGTACAGGTCATAAAAAGTGGGATGTAAAGAATTGCCAACCAGTTATTCCACTTACTCATTTGCTAACTTCTTGAATGATTGTCAATGCATTTCTAATACTTGCTTGTAAGGAAACCATATCATTATCCATAATCCACTGAGGGTTGATCAATTGAGACCCCATACCTACACAATGAACACCAGCATCAAACCAAGCTGCCAGATTTTCTTGGGTGGGTTCTACACCACCGGTCGGCATTAATTTGATATCAGGAATTACCGAAAGCACCGCTTTGATAAAACCTGGTCCTAACAAGTTTCCTGGGAAAGCTTTTACCAAAGTTGCTCCCAAACTTTTGCCCTGAAACACTTCGGTCACAGTAGCGCATCCAGGAATCCAAAACACTTGATTGAAATTGCAATAACTGGCCACTTCCGAAACCAGGGCAGGTGATACTATAAAATCAGCTCCCATCAAATGGAATTTTTCAGCATCCGCCGCTGTAAGAATGGTCCCAATACCCAACAACAAATCTGGGTATTGTTCAGCATGTTGTTTCAAAGCCTGAAAAACTTCCGATGCTTCTGCTGTTCTATTGGTAAATTCAAAAACGCGTACTCCCGCTTCGTAAGAAGCATCGAGTACGCGTTTGGATGCATCGATTGAGGCATGGCTAAAAACAGGAATCATTCCTGCATTTCCCATTTGAGCGACAATCCGATTGGTATCCATCATAGTTGTATAGGTTTGAGAGAACATTGGTTAATTTTATCTGAGAAGTTTGCCTACCTGATTACCTGTCACCAATCCATGTACTTCTTCCAAAGATACCAAATTGGCATCTCCAGGAATTCCATGTTTTAAGACAGATGCTGCAAGGGCAAATTCTAAAGCATCCTGGTCTTGCATGTGTAGTAAGCCATAAATCAGCCCGGCCATATATGCATCCCCACCGCCGATTCTATCGACAATCTGTTGCATATCATAGGATTTGGAAGTAAGCAGCTCTTGACCATTCCATAAAATAGCACTTAACTGATTATGGTTAGATGAGATAGTTTCTCTTTCAGTCGTACTGATATAAGCAATAGAAGGATAATCACGCTTCGCAAGATGACAGGCTTCGACATATTCAGAGGCTTGAATATCCATGCAGTTTTCAAAATCTGTGAGGCCGGCAATCACCACATCCGCATATCGTATCAATTCAGGCATGATTTCCAATGGACTCTTGCCATAGTTCCATAGATTACGCCGGTAATTGATGTCAGCACTTACTTTTACTCCGTGCTTTTTTGCTGCTTGAAGTGCCTTCAAAAGAAAATCAGCAGCAGCCTGCGAAAGGGCTGGAGTAATGCCTGTCCAATGAAACCAAGCTGCGTCCTGAAATACCATATCCCAATCGACTTCTAAAGCATCCCAATTTGAAAACGCAGAATCAAAGCGATCATAGATGATTTTGGATGCGCGGTGCATCACCCCATTTTCAAGGTAATACAGACCTAATCTTCCATCTTGTTCATAGACATGGGTACAATCCACTTGGTGTTTACGTAAATAGTTTTTTACAGCAAGGCCTAAATCATGCGCAGGTAGAGCCGTCACGTGTTGTGCGGGTTGACCCCAATGGGCCAAAGAAATGGCTACATTAGCCTCCGCTCCTCCAAAGTGAACCTGAAATTGCGCTGCCTGCACAAAGCGCTCATGCCCGGGCGTAGAAAGCCTCATCATGATTTCTCCTATGGTGATGATTTTATTGCGCATGCCGATTGGTTTGTTTAATTGTTGAAATTACTGACTTTGCTTTTTTTCCTAAAATTATTTACTGTAAATTGTGCAATCGTTTGCGCAATATAAGAAAAAATTACATGAACGCCAGATTTTTAAAAATCCATCCAAGAGATAATGTTTTAGTGGCTTTGACCGATCTGAAACAAGGAGAAATCATTGAGTATGAAGGCAAGACATGGACACTTGCACAGGACGTCCCTGCCAAACATAAATTTACTACCGAATCAATTTCTGCGGGAAATCACATTTACATGTATGGAGTGATTGTAGGAAAAGCAAAGATGAAGCTTTCCGTAGGCCAGGTAATCACCACCCAAAATGTTACTCATGAAGCCAATTCTTTTGGCGAAAAAACGGAGATAGCTTCATGGACGGCTCCAAACATTGAAAAATTTATTAACAAAACATTCAAAGGATTTCACAGAGCAGATGGACAGGTGGGTACTGCCAATTATTGGTTAATAATCCCCTTAGTATTCTGTGAAAACAGAAACGTGGAAGTAATCAAAGATGCATTTTTAGAGGAATTGGGATTTGCCAAGCCAAATCCATACAAGTCTTTGGTGCGGCAAATGAAGGCTCTGTACCAATCTGGCAAGGTGCAAGAAATTGATACGCTAGCAGCAGAACAAAGCATAATTGAAGGAACTCATCCCTTATTTGAAAACATCAATGGATTAAAATTCTTGACCCATCAAGGAGGCTGTGGAGGAACGAGGCAAGATTCGGAGATGCTTTGCACCCTTTTGGCTGGGTACATACACAACCCCAACGTTGCCGGTGCGACCATATTAAGTTTGGGTTGTCAAAATGCACAACCTGCCATCCTTCGGGATAAATTGGAACACTTGCAGACAAATTTCCAGAAGCCAGTTTCTATTCTAGAACAACAGGTAGAAGGGACCGAAAATCAGTTGATCTCTGAAGCGATCAAAAAAACATTTTTGGGTTTGATTGAAGTCAATAAGATTCAGCGCCAAGATGCACCTTTAAGCAAATTAAGCATTGGATTAGAATGTGGTGGTTCAGATGGCTTCTCGGGTATTTCAGCCAATCCTACAGTTGGTCACGTCTCTGATTTGATAGTAGCTTTGGGCGGCAAGACCGTATTATCCGAATTTCCAGAGCTTTGTGGGGTAGAGCAGGAATTGATCAATAGATGTGTAGACAACTCCATTGCAGAGAAGTTTTCGCACCTGATGTCAGCCTATGCATCAGCAGCTGTGAAAGCAGGTTCGGGTTTTGACATGAACCCATCTCCAGGTAATATCAAAGACGGATTGATTACCGATGCTATCAAATCAGCAGGTGCAGCCAAAAAAGGAGGTACTTCACCAGTAGTGGATGTGTTGGACTACGGAGAATACCTTCAAAAAAACGGACTTAACCTATTATGTACTCCTGGCAATGACGTAGAAAGTACCACCGCCATGGCGGGTTCGGGAGCCAACATTATCCTGTTCACCACAGGTCTCGGCACCCCAACTGGGAATCCAATAGTTCCGGTGATCAAAATTTCCTCCAACACCCAACTGGCTGAGCGCATGCCTGATATCATCGATTTCAACACTGGACCGATTATCAATGGGGAAAAATCCATTGAAACTATGAGCGAAGAGTTGCTAGATTATATCATTTCAGTAGCCTCAGGCGACCAACTGACCAAAGCCCAACAATTGAATCAGGATGATTTCATTCCTTGGAAGCGTGGAGTGTCCTTGTAACACTTACGTATCAAATTATCACTAATTGACATACAACGTAACACCAAAACAAACCTATGAAAACAACCTTTGTCTTTCCTTCTTTTGTCATCACTATTTTGATTTTTGGAATTGCATTGACTAGCGATGCACAAATCCTTTCAACTCCAAATGAGTTGCAGAAAAAAATCATCCATGAGGGACGTAATCGTATCATCGAAAATGCCAACCAGTACTTGCAACAGGAACCGGTGACCGTCACTGCAAAAGTGTCCGAGCGCAGTGCAGGAGGACCCAATGATTTTTACTCAGAAGGTGACTATTGGTGGCCGGACCCCAACAATCCTGATGGACCATTTATTCAGAGAGACGGGGAGCGGTTTACGGACCGTTTTGAACATGACCGACTTGTGCTCAGAGATTTTGCTGAATATACTGCTGCCCTCAGCAGTGCTTGGCTACTGACAGGAGATCAGCGCTATGCCGACCATGCACTGACACACCTCAAGGCTTGGTTTACTAATCCTGAGACCCTGATGAATCCTCACATGTTGTATGCGCAAGCCATCCAAGGGCGGGTGACCGGGAGAGATATCGGGATTATCGACGCCTACCATCTGATTGAAGTCGCACAATCAGCCCGGGCATTGGAAATAACGAAAGCTATTCCTGATGAAGATATCAGGAGAATCAAAAATTGGTTTGGGCGCTTTATCACGTGGATGACCACCCATGAATATGGTATCGGAGAAATGAACCGACTGAATAATCATGCAACTACATGGGCGGTTACCGCCTCTGCCATGGCAAGATTTGTAGGTCATGAGGGGATCCTAGATTTGGCAAGAAACCGCTTCAAATACATCCTACTACCAGACCAAATGGCCCTTGATGGAAGTTTCCCCCAAGAACTTGGACGAACAAAGCCTTACAGCTATTCACTTTTCAACTTAGATGCATTTGCCAATTTGGCTTTTATCCTGTCTACACCCGAGGACAATCTGTGGGAGTATTATACGCATGATGGGAAATCCATGCAGTTGGGAATGAGTTTCCTGACTCCTTTTATTGAAGACAAATCAAGTTGGCCCTTTGCAGAAGATATTGATATCCACGAAAAATGGCCTATCCGTCATTCGCTGTTATTGTTTGCAGGTCTGTCTTGGCAGGATGAGCGATATATAGATCTTTTCCTAAGTTTTGATCCCCAACCTACCCACCCGGAAGTTTTACGAAATCATCCTGTGAGGCATCCTATCATTTGGATGGAAGACCTATGGTGAAGGAAAACTTAGCTAAAAGGTCTGGAATCGTACAACCGAAGAAATCATAATAATCCTAAATGAGGCAACTTTGCAACCCATTGGACAGGAAATTCCAAGGCCTGAATTTTGGCAACAAGCCCTACTTATACCCGAATCTGATTTCATCATAGCGCCTATACCCGACTTGCGCCGACTAGGTGGCCCCATGCAGGTGGAACTAATTGCTGGTTCAGGAATCTACCAAGAAAAAAATGTAAAGTATTACCTGCGTTGGGAACATGGAGGAGCCAACCGAGATCGAGAGGTTCCCAAACCTTGGCCCCAGCCAACCATGCTACGTGTTGTCAAGGTAAGTGAAGTCAGATAATTTCTAACGAACACTTATAGAGGTCAGTGAAAAGAGCACAAAGACATTAGTAAATTAAGTGCAACAAAAAGCAATCGTTTGCATACTATATCATCTTTTTTCTCGTATTGTATAGGATGGAAAAGTATATTTGTTTGGGTATTTTCAATCGGTTCAAGAACTAAAAACCATACTAAATTTGTGTTTTAAAGCCAATTTTGGAATATAATGGACAAATTCGAAACCAGCACCTTATTAAAACTTGTAAAATAATCATATATTGCGCAAACGATAGCATAAACTATAACCACGATGCATACCTTTATACATACAAGATATTCCAACCACCCCTCTGATGTTAAAAAATATGATACGGAGCAGCTGCGCGAGCATTTTGTAATTGAATCATTGTTTTCAGCTGATGAGATCCACGGAGTATATTCCTTAAATGACCGTTTGATCGTAGGCGGGATTTTCCCTCAATCCAAATCCCTTGAACTAGAAACTGTAGATCAGTTGAAGTCGACTTCCTTTTTGGAAAGAAGAGAAATAGGAATCATCAATGTGGGAGCAAGTTGCACCATAGATGTCAATGGAGAATCATTTACGTTGAATCATAAAGAAGCCCTATACATTGGCAAAGGTGCAGAAAAAGTTGTTTTTCACCCCTCAGAATCAGGAGACGCCCTCTTGTATTTTAATTCTGCACCTGCCCACACTAGCTTTCCTACTACCAAAGTTGATAAAAGTAATGCTGAAATAGTGGAACTTGGTTCAGCGGAAAATTCCAATGCACGAACTATCTACAAGTTGATTGTAAACTCAGTTGTGAGCACCTGTCAACTTCAGATGGGTATGACAGAGTTGAAAACTGGTTCAGTATGGAACACCATGCCAGCACATACTCATGATAGACGGATGGAAGCGTATTTCTATTTTGATCTGCAAGCAGGACAGACCGTTTGCCATTTTATGGGTGAACCGCAAGAAACCCGCCACATGTGGCTGACTAATCATCAAGCTATAATTTGTCCACCTTGGTCTATCCATAGTGGAGCAGGAACATCCAATTATACCTTCATTTGGGGCATGGCAGGTGAAAACTTGGACTACGGAGATATGGATATTGTTTCACCAGACCAATTACGTTGATTATGGGCGATTTATTCTCATTACAAGGAAAAGTTGCTTTAGTTACAGGAGCTACCCATGGTTTAGGAATGGCAATGGCTAAAGCTTTGGCAAAGAACGGAGCTACCTTGGTAGTCAACGGCCATACTCCCGAAAAAATGATCTCTGCTCTTCAAGAATACGAAAATGATGGAATACAAGCAAAAGGCTATCTCTTTGATGTCACCAATGCAAGTCAAGTAGCAGAAAACATAGAAAAAATCACTACTGAAATTGGCCCAATTGATATTTTGGTCAACAATGCCGGTATGATTATGCGGGTACCTGCTTTAGACATGAATCCTGATGATTTCCGAAAAGTCGTTGATGTAGACCTGGTTTCTCCATTTATCCTATCTCAAGCTGTTGCCAAGGGTATGGTTGAAAGAGGAGGCGGAAAAATCATCAATATCTGCTCCATGATGAGTGAATTGGGTAGGGATACAGTCTCGGCCTATGCAGCAGCAAAAGGCGGATTGAAAATGCTTACCAGAAATCTGGCTACTGAGTGGGCCAAATACAATATTCAAGTGAATGGAATCGGTCCAGGATATTTTGCCACCGAGCAAACCAAACCTATTCGGGTAGACGGTCACCCGATGAACAACTTCATCCTGGAAAGAACGCCTGCCGGAAGGTGGGGAGACCCCGAAGATTTGGCAGGTGTTACTGTCTTCCTAGCATCCAAGGCCAGCAATTTTGTCAATGGACAAATTATCTATGTAGATGGAGGCATACTTGCCACCATTGGTAGACCAAGAGAATAAACCCATGTGATCCATGAAAAAAGGCAAAGCAACCATACACGATATAGCCGATAAACTCAACATCACTGCCTCCACCGTATCAAGAGCCTTGAATGACAATCCAAGGATTTCTGAATCGACCAAGAAGCAAGTGATAAAAATGGCTAAGCAATTAAACTATCAGCCTAACCATATTGCCTCGGCACTTCGCAGTGGGAAAAGCAAACTGATTGGTGTGGTTGTGCCTACAGTGAATAGAAACTTTTTTTCTTCGATCATCAGAGGAGTAGAAGAAATCGCCAATGGACTTGGATACAGAGTTATTATTTCACAGTCCTATGAGGATTATGAAAAAGAAGTTGAAACCATTGAGGCCTTGTTAAATGCGCGGGTAGATGGAATTTTTGCTTCCATTGGGAAAAACACATCCAACTTTGAACATTTCCAAAAGGTATTGGATAAGAATATCCCCTTAATCCTGTTCGACAGGTTTACCAATGAACTGGAAGTCTCCCAAATCGTCATTGATGATTATCAAGCTGCCTATCAAGTGACCAAACATCTCATTACCCAAGGATGCTCAAGGATTGTTCACTTCACGAGTGCTAAAAAAATTAGCATATACAAAGATAGACTTCGTGGATATGAAGACGCCCTGAGAGATCACAACTTACCAATTGATCCTCTCTTGATAGAAGAGAGCAACATGCAGCTGGAAGATGGTCGGATATGCACAGAAAATCTCTTGAAAAAAGCCGTGCAATTCGATGCAATCTTTTCAAGTTCAGATTATGCAGCTATGGGTGCGTTACAGGTGCTGAAAGAAAAGGGCTTCAAAATCCCCCAAGAAGTCAAAATTGCTGGCTTTGGTAATGAACCATTCACCTCATTTACCGACCCTCCAATCACGACGGTTGACCAAAAAGCCATTCCTATGGGTAGAGTGACAGCGGAAACCTTTTTCGCTACTCTTAACAATGAAAAAACAGATGAAACCCAACAAAAGACAGTTCTCAAACCTGAATTGATTATCAGACAATCAACTCAGAACAAATAATCAACGACCAAAAACCTATTAATGCTTATGTTTTCTACCGCAATAACCAAGAAGAGTTTTCTTTGCGATGACTTTTTGTTAGAGTCAGAATTCGCAAAATTACTTTATCACCAATACGCTAAGGGTCTTCCAATCATAGATTATCACAATCACCTTTCTCCTCAGGAAATTGCTGAAAACAAACAATTTAGAAGCATTTCAGAAGTTTGGCTGGCAGGAGACCACTACAAATGGAGAGCTATGCGAACACTAGGGATTGATGAAAAATTTATTACAGGTAATGCCAGTGATCAGGAAAAATTCCAAAAATGGGCAGAGACCGTTCCCTACACTTTGAGAAACCCCTTATATCATTGGACCCATCTGGAACTGAAACGCTACTTCGGTATAGATGCATTATTGAATTCAGAGAATGCGCATGAAATTTACTTCCAAACCACCGAAGCCTTGCAAGAACATGCCTTTCGGGCTCAGGGATTGCTTCAACAAATGAATGTAGAGGTAGTTTGCAGTACAGATGACCCAATTGACAGCTTAGAGTTCCATAAGCTGAGCCAGAAAAATGCTGTTGTGCCCAAATTATTCCCTGCTTTCCGCCCAGATAAAGCATTTGCAGTTGAAAACCCTAAAACTTATATGGCTTATGTAGGCAAACTATCAGATGTAGTCGGGTTTGGGATCAACAATTACTCTGATTTGCTTCAGGCGTTACAAAACCGTGTGGACTTTTTCGCAGCTCATGGTTGTACGATTTCTGACCATGGACTAGAGCAACTGTATGTTTTCAAACTTGGAAAATACTCCCCAGACCTTTTATTCCAAAAACTGCTATATGGTCAAACATTAGGAGAGGAAGAAATCAACTACTTCAAGTTCCATACCTTGCTTGAACTATGTAAGATGTATCATGCCAAGGGTTGGGTACAACAATTTCATCTCGGTGCCCTCAGAAATACCAATGAGCGTATGTTGTCTAAACTAGGGCCTGATACTGGTTTTGATTCGATCGGAGATTATCCTCAAGCTTTAGGTTTGGCTTCATTTCTCAATTTGCTGGACTCTACTGACCAATTGACCAAAACCATCCTATACAACCTAAATCCAGCTTACAATGAAGTACTTGCAACCATGATAGGCAACTTTAATGATGGGTCTGTGAAAGGTAAAATCCAATTTGGTTCAGGATGGTGGTTTTTAGACCAAAAAGATGGTATGGAAAAACAAATCAATGCCTTATCCAATATGGGATTGTTGAGCTGCTTTGTTGGAATGTTGACGGATTCCAGAAGTTTCCTCTCCTTCCCAAGACATGAATACTTCCGAAGAGTTCTATGCAACTTGATTGGCAGAGATGTGGATAAAGGAGAATTACCAGCGGACGAAAAGTGGCTAGGTAAAATCATATCTGATATTAGCTACTACAATGCTAAAGCCTATTTCAATTTCTAAGCTAGCATGACAAGCCTTCAAAACCTGAACAGAACTACAGTCGAAACCACAACCCGACCTATTAAAGTGATCCAATTTGGAGAAGGAAACTTTATGCGGGGATTCTGTGATTGGATGATTGATTGTATGAATGAACGTGCAGGATTTAATGGAAATATTCAGATCGTACAACCACTTCCCCAGGGAATGGGTGATCTATTGAATTCACAAGATGGTTTATTTCATTTACTGTTACAGGGATTCTACCAAGGAAAGTCAGTCAATGAATCCAGACTGATTACCTCTGTACATGGGTGCATTAACCCCCATGAAGATTTTGAAGGTTTCAGAAATTTAGCTAAAAATCCAGACCTACAGCTCATACTTTCCAACACAACGGAAGCTGGGATTGTATTTGATTCGATGGATCGGGTTTTTTACAAAACTCCAAAGACTTTTCCAGGGAAATTAGCACTCTTATTATGGGAGCGCTACAATCATTTCAATGCAGCCCAAGACAAGGGAGTACACATCTTACCATGTGAATTGATTGATAAAAATGGAGAGGTTCTGAAAAACTGCGTGCTTCGATATGCAGATCTCTGGAGACTTCCTAGAGCTTTTTCCGATTGGATACATGAGCACAACACCTTTTACAATACGCTTGTAGATAGAATTGTACCAGGTTTCCCCAAAGAAACTGCCCAAGAAATTCAACAAGAAATTGGGTTCACCGACTCTTTGTTAGTCAAAGCAGAGCCTTTTCATTTGTGGGTCATTGAAGGTCCCAAAAGCATTCAAGATATTCTGCCTATCGAGCAGTCTGGCTTACAAATCAAAGTAGTAGATGACCTGACCCCTTACAGGACACGTAAAGTTAGAATCCTTAATGGAGCACATACGGCAATGGTTCCTTTAGCCTACTTAGAAGGACTAAGAACAGTTAGAGAGTGTATGGAAGATGTCAAGTTTTATCCAGTTTTGGAGAAAATCATCTTTGATGAAATTATCCCAAGTATGGATATGCCAATAAACGAATTGAAAGATTTTGCCAAGGATGTTTTGGACCGGTTTCGAAATCCGTTTATTCACCATGAGCTTGCCAGCATCGCATTGAATGCTGTATCCAAGTTTAAAGTCAGAGTTCTACCATCACTTGTTGGGTATTATCATAAAAATCAACAACTTACCGCTACCTTAGTCAAGTCGCTTGCAGCATTAATTTTGTTTTACAAAGGTGACTACCAGGATATAAAACTTCCGGTCAATGACAGCCCTGAAATCATAGCTTTTTTCAGCTCCGTCTGGAATGAGCCTAGTGAATTATCAGAAAAAGTCGACAAAATTCTATCCAACGAAAGTTTATGGGGAGAAAATTTAGGTGCAATTAAAGGTTTGAAATTAGCAGTGGAACAAGAATTATTGAACTACCTGAGTGAAGTGGAAGCTAATTAAATGTAAAAAGCCAGCTGAAAAGAATTTAGCTGGCTTTTTTACAATAGGATAGGTTGAGTAGTGGTTATTTTACATTGATTGGGTTAGCCAGCATCAAGGCAAATCTCGATAAATAGCTTTCCCATTGCTCTTTGGAGGTTATTTCCTTTGCCTGATCCCAGCCAAAGCCTGCATAGAATACTACCTTGTTTTGATTGGAAGGGCTTAAATTAATAATGATTTGACTTTGGTCTCTATATGTACTCACATGTTCCATTGAAGACTGAATATCAGAAGGTGAAGCAACGAGTCCAGTTCCAATAAATGTATCCTCCATTGGTTCCCAATAGCCAAAATAACCCGCAGCAGCATCGGAGAAAGCAATACCTTGATTATCATGCATGGTCAAACCGGCTGTTAAATACGGTAGTGGCTCAGTAGTTTGAATATAAATCTCAAATTTGGTCAATTGACTTCCGAGATCAAGAGAAATTCTCTTCGTTTCCTTGATAGAAATCCCATTCACTTCATAAGGAGCATAATCCAATTCAAAGACTGTTCTCAGAGGGCCTTCAGCGATGGTTTTGTAGGAAATGAAATTCTCTGCCGCATACAAGGTATCAGCATGCCAAAAGCCAGTTCCGCCGATTCCTCTACTGATTCCTACATGATAGAAATCTGCACCTTCACCTGTATCTTTGTGATAGGAACCCGCACCTGACAGTTCTTTTTCATACCACTTATCAATAATGGAATAAGGCACTTTCTTATGCCAAGCATCTATCCCACTGGAAAAGGTGCCTCCCTTTTCTCCCTCTTTGACTCTTCTGAGTGCCTCAGGTCCAAAGGTTCTAAAAGCAACTTTATCATTTTCCCAAGTATAATCATCCGTTCGCTCAGGCACAAATCGTGAGAAAGTCCTTACCTCAGGTAATTCATAAGGCTCTGAAGATGCAATCAGCTCCAATCGGACAATAGAATTGACAGAAAAATCAACCCCTACCAAAAACTCGCTTGGATTGCCCTGCTCGTCTTCTATCCATTGATGATCCAATAGCTTACCAGTCGCTACATCCTTTATACGATAGGAATCCCAAGAATTTTCATCCAATATTTGTTGCACTTTACCAAGTGGTAGACTTACCACCGCAAAAGCATGATATTCATTGGCCTCAACCGTAAACAGATTGCCCGAATTTGAACCTTGACTGCAAGCAATCAGGGCAGAAAACAGCACTATAAAAGTCCATCGGAAGTTTTTCATGATCTTAACTTTTAGATTAAAACTTGGTCTGAGAAGTAAATACTACTTGATTCCGTCTTTGCAAGGCTTCTAGGTAGTAATAGTCTGCATACACCAACGGTGTGTCTACTTCATGTTCTCCTGGTAGGTGTCCTGTACTATGTACCAGCAAGAAGCCTTTATTTTCACCCAAAGGAGAGCGATAATTCTTTGTCAAACTATCCAACATTTCCTCAGCCTTAGCTCTATAATAAGGTGACTTGCTAGGAACATATTGCTCCAATTCAAACAAGGCAGAAGCAATAATCGCAGCAGCAGAAGCATCCCGAGGCACATTTGGAATATCCGGTGCATCAAAATCCCAGTAAGGCACCAAATCAGCTGGCAGGTTAGGATGACCTAAGATAAAGTCAGCAATGTTTTCAGCTAACTTCAAATAATCTTTGTTTCCAGTTTCCCTGAAGCTCATGGTAAACCCATACAAGCCCCAAGCCTGACCACGGGCCCATGCAGATTCATGAGAATATCCCTGATGCGTATTTTTCTTTCTCACTTCGGTAGTCACTGTATCATAATCAATCACATGATAAGAGCTAAAATCATCTCTGAAGTGATTCTTCATGGTTAGTTGTGCATGGGAGTCGGCAATTTTGTAATAGGTAGAGTCACCAGTTACTTTGGTAGTCCAAAACAAAAACTCCAAATTCATCATGTTATCGATGATCACCGGGTAATCCCATTTATCGCGGTTATGGTCCCAAGACCGGATAGCTCCAATATTTTCTCTGTAGCGCGAAATCAGGGAATTTGCTGCTTCCAACATAATTGGCTTATAGGATTCATTTCCTGTCAACTGATAGCCTTTGCCAAAGCTGTTGAAAAATATAAAGCCTAAATCATGTGTTCCCCGAAAATTCTTAATGGACTCTAAAGGAGCGGTAAATTCCATGGCTTTGGTCTTCCAGAATTCATCTCCTGTGGCTTCGTACATCCACCAAAGATTTCCCGGGAAAAATCCACTGGTCCAATCCCTAGGTTTGACCATAAATAAAGTGTCATTTCTAACCGAGCGAGGCACTACCAATTCCGGGTTTCTTGCTTTTGACTTTTCTATTTCAGCAAACGCAACCTTGAATTGGTCTGCTGCGTAATCCCACTCATTTGGTTCAGAAGTTTCGGTAGGAGAAATGCAAGCGGTCATACTTGCCAAAGCACATGCTGCGATCCCGAGGGATAAAGCAGAGGAGAAATTTCTTAGAAATCTCATGAAAATTGTAGTTAAGATAAAAGGGCCTAGAGGATATCTAGGCCCCAAAATGATTAATAGCCTGGATTTTGAGGAAGAAGGTTTGGATTGTTTTCCAATTCCTGTCTTGGAATTGGCCATAGGTAATCTCTAGCCTCACTGAAGTTTGATCTTGGTTCTAAAGAATTTGGACCCAAGAATACTTCGTTACCCATTCTCCTTCTTTGAATATCATACCACCTTTTATGTTCAAAAGCTAGTTCAAACCGTCTTTCTTCAATGACAAGTCTTATAAATTCATCTTTGGAAATACCAGAGTTCAGATCTGCTGGAAAAGAATTCATAACCCCCGCTTCATTTCTAGCACGTGCTCTTACCTGGTTGACATAGCCAACAGCTTCTGCGGTAGCACCACTGATTTCGCCCAATGCCTCAGCAGCAATTAACAACACTTCTGCATAGCGCATGTCAGGATAATTGTGATCGGATTGCTGAAACTCACCTTGGGCATTACCAGGGAATCTCGTGTATTTTGCGATATGAGGTCTTTGAGTATTTACAAAGTTAGGATAAGGTTGTAATCGGCCCCCCATCATGATTGCAGAATCAAAACTTACCCGCTTACGATAGTCCCCTTCTGGCCATGTTTGGTACACTTTAAGACTTGGAACATTCACACTCCAACCAGAACGGTCAGCACCCCTTATTCCTGTCATGGATGCAGTGAAATCTACATTAATATTACCAGGAGCAGTCTGTAAACCTAAGAAATCAACCGCAAAGATATGTTCTGCCAAACCATCCGCTAAATGTGCTTTATAGAGGTCTTGGAAGTCTTCCATTAATTGATAGCCAAATCGATCTTTATTATCAATCACCCATTTAGCTTCTTCATAGGCTCTTTGCCAATTTTCTAAGGTTAAATGTACATTTGCAAGATAAGCAGCAGCCGTACCTTTAGTAGCTCGTGTTCTTACATTGTTGGGTTGGCGATCAGGAAGCCATTGTTTGGCAAACTCCAGATCCTGAATGATATTTTGGTAGATAGTAGCTACACTTGTCTTAGAGATGTTTTTTACCGTCGCTGGATCACTCACAAAGAAATCTATGTAAGGAATTTCTCCAAAATTTCTTACCAAATGAAAATAACTGAAAGCTCTCATAAATCTAGCTTCAGCAGCAAGTGCATTGATTCTTGCCTCTGAACCGGTAACAATTTCTGAACCGGCTAAGGCTGCATTGGCTGCACTGATAACCTCATAGAATCTTGGCCAAATAGCCAAAACCATCGCATTGTTATCATCCATATTGAAATCGTTCATTTGGATTCGAGCTGCAACAGTACCTCTGTCACCAATATCAACCATATCACTTCTAAGCATTAACGCTGAAGTAAATTGTCTTCCATATAACTGCTCTGTAGCCAAGAGACCCACAGAACCTAATACTGCTACCTCTACATCATTTGCCGTACGAAATATGGCCTCCGGTGCTAAAATACCCACAGGTCTTTCTTCCAAATCCGTACAACTCCACATCATCCCTAGAAGGCAGCTACATGCGAATAGTATTTTTAAACTTTTCATAGCTTTTTTATTTGTTACTTAGTTAAAATGCAATATTCAATCCCAACGTATACGACTTGACATTTGGATAGCTACCATAGTCTATACCCAAATTCAAGTTACCATTTGCAGCACCACCAGAATTCCAGTTTACCTCTGGGTCATATCCTCTGTAATTCGTAAATGTGAGGATATTTTGCGCAGAGACGAAGATTCTAGCCCTTTGAACACCGACTCTTCTTGCAACATCATAAGGCAAGTTATAACCTAAAGCCAAGTTTCTCAATCGTATATAACTTCCATCATAGATAAATCTTGTGGAAACTCTTCTAGCCCTACCCAAAGCAGCTCTTGGTACATCGGTATCTGTATTCTCCGGTGTCCATCTGTTCAATGCCATACGAGTAGCATTATTGATCCCCGAAAGAAGATCCAATTCCATCAAAGTATAACTTAAGATATCATTTCCTTGGGTTCCTTGGAAGAATATATTTAAATCAAAGTTTTTCCAAGTAAAGTCATTATTCCAACCGAAAATGAAATTAGGGTGCGGGTTTCCGATGATATCCCGGTCATTGGCATTTAAAATACCATCTCCATTCAAATCTCTAAAACGTTCACCACCGGGTGCCTGCTCAAAACCTCCACCTGGAATAAAGGTATCACCCACTTGGTAAACACCATCATAAATCCATCCGAAGAAACTACCCACAGGGAAACCTTCCCTCAGGATATGTGTCTGACCTAGGCCGACCATGTGTCCAGGGAATGCACCGTAAAGAATATCATTGCCGTTTGGCAGGGAAAGGACTTGATTCCTGTTAGTAGAAAGATTAAAATCCGTATTCCACTGAAAACCTCTGTCAATGATTCTACCACCAACCGTGATCTCTATTCCCTTGTTTTCCACACGACCTGCATTTTGTAACTGGCTAGTGAATCCTGAATATTGAGGCAATGGTACCTGAAATAAAAGATCCCTCGTGACCATTCTGTAGTATTCAAATGTGGCATAAAATCTATCTGAGAAAAAGGAAAGATCAGTTCCAATGTTTAACTGAGCAGTAGTCTCCCATGTAAGATTATCGTTGGCCACTGTCGTAGGCCGGATAGCATTTGTAGGTCTTCCATCAACTACGGTAAAGATATCCGAAAACCTTGCTAAGGTTTGGAAAGGAGAAATGGCCTGATTACCTGTCAAACCATAACTACCGCGAATCTTAAACATGCTCACGGTTTCATTGTCTTTCAAGAAATCCTCATTACTTACATTCCATGCAAGTGCAGTGGATGGGAAAAACGCCCATTTGTTATTGGCACTAAAGGTGGAAGAACCATCGTATCGCGCATTGAACTGTACTAAATAACGGTCATCATATCCGTAATTTAATCGAGCATAGAAAGAGGACAATACCCAGTCACTCAAGGAAGAAGTCGGGCGCTGCCAAACAGAAGCCGCTCCCAAGTTCCAAAACTCAAACGCATCGGTCACAAAGTTTTGGCCCGTTGCACTCCAATTTTCATTGACCTGAGACTGATAGGAGTAACCACCCATGACCGTCAAATTGTGGACATTGTTGAAAGATTTTGTATAGGTTAAGTAGTTCTCATTCAACAATAAAGTACTTCTTCTACCTGTGATACTTCCCTGTCCACCCACATTTCTACCTGCGTTTAAAAGGGTTGGCAAATAGGTTCCTTCTCGGGCACTGCTTGTCGTTCCTCCGAGAGTAGTTCGGAACGTAAGGTTGTCTGTCAATTGGTAATCAGCCAAAAAATTGACTTGAATCCGATCTGTTTCTGTTTCATTTTGGAATTCACGGGCCACGGCAACAGGGTTGTCGTGCGGGTCATTCATCCTAGCAATGGTATACCTTCCATTTTCATCAAAAACCGGCTGATCAGGTTCAAATTTAAATGCTCCTGCTACTACACCTGTGTTGTTAGAACCTCCGGAATTTTCCTGTGTTCTAGTACCCTCCTGTGCAGATCGCTGCACAAACATATTCATCCCTATTTTTAAACGCTCAGATGCTTTAATATTCACATTACTGGTCACTGAAAACCGGTTAAACCCAGATCCAATAATTACACCTTTTTGATCAAAGAAAGCACTCGAGACATAATAATCTACATTATCACTTGCGCCAGAAATAGAGAATTGATGGTTTTGGATAAATCCTGGTCTGAAAATTTCATCCTGCCAGTTGGTATCTGCTCCAAGAGAGTTAAACTGTGGTCTGATTTCTTGGATGTAATCCATAAACTCACTTGCATTCAATAGATCCAATCGGGCGATTTCTTCCTGAGAAGAGAATGCAGTATTAAACTCAATTCTTGGAGCGCCTTTTTTTCCTCTACGAGTAGTGACCAAGATAACTCCATTGGCACCACGAGAACCATAAATTGCTGTTGCAGAAGCATCTTTCAACACTTCAATAGACTCGATATCTTCCGGTGGTGGCAAAGCGCCCCCGATAAAACCATCTACTACGAAAATTGGATCACTGGAAGCATTAATGGAAGTCCCTCCTCTGATTCTAATTTTAAAGGAAGAACCTGGTGCTCCGTTATTTGCCTGAATGTTGACACCTGCAGCACGTCCTTGAAGTGCCTGAGCCACATTTATCGCAGGAAAAGCAGTCAATTCTTCGGATTTAACTGAGGATACAGAACCTGTAAGGTCTGACCTTCGCTGGGTACCATACCCGACCACAACTACCTCATTTAAGGAAGAAACATCCCTATCCAAGGTTACATTAACAACACTTTGGTTGCCAAGGGCAACTTCCTGGTTTTTGAACCCAACGGATCTAAAAACCAACACTGGATTGGAGGATTCTATAGATAAGGTGTAGCGTCCATCTATGTCCGTTACTGTTCCTATTGTTGTTCCTTTGATTTGTACGGTAGCACCGATAATCGGGTCTCCATTGTCTTCCGATACTGTACCGGAGACAGTCCTTGTCTGTCCATAGCTGAGACTGCTTTGGACCATCACACACATCAACAGCAGAATTTTCAATGCTGTTGAAATCGATAGTAATTTGAATTTCATAGGTTATTTGGTTAGCTGTTATTGTGAATTGCGCAATCGATTACCCAAATATGAAAATCTTAAAATTCACATGCATTCATTCGTCAAAATATCTACGCAATCGATTACATTGACTAAAAATGAGAGTTTTAGCAAACTTTTATTTTGAAGGAAATATTCATTTCAGTTTTTTGCCTGTAAAAATCCATAAACAAATGCTCATTTCTATGGAGAAAAAAATTTCTGTTGCACAACAATCAAAACTAAAATAGGTCTCCCACCAACATGACAAGAGACCTAAGTTGTATGGTAACCTAAAACCCTAAATTTACTTTATGAGCAACTATTTACTTTCAATCTTTAGTTGACAATAATGCATCAGTAGTCAAAATTTAAAAACTGATGCGGCTTCTTGCATTTGTTTTTCTTTTTCTAACTTAAATACAAGACCTGCCTCCACCCCTCTCAATTCAGCCAGCCCCTTCAGCCTTCCTATTCCAGAATATCCAGGATTGGTGACTTTTTTCAAATCATCCAACATCTGATGGCCATGGTCAGGTCTCATAGGCAATGACTCCTGACGTTCACGCTGCCAGTACAATAGCTCTTCAATCACAGCTGGCATTTGCACATCACCATCCAAATGGTCCGCTTCATAGAAATTACCAAGCTCATCGCGCAGGGTACTTCTTAGGTGAATAAAATGGATACGCTCCCCAAACTCCCTTGCCATTGCCGGGAGGTCATTAGACTCTAATACCCCAAAAGAACCCGTGCAGAATGTCAAACCATTATAAGGACTTGGATTGTTGGCAAATATTCTTCTCACATCTTCCGGTATACTGACCACTCTGGGCAACCCAAAAATATCAAATGGAGGATCATCCGGATGGATAGCCAATCTCAATCCATGTTTTTCAGCTACCGGGACTATTTGACTCAAGAAATAATCAAGATTGGCAGCTAAGCGGTCATGGTCAATATCTTGATAGGTATCCAATGCTGCTTGAAACTGTTCTAGCGTGTAGCCTTCTTCAGAACCAGGTAACCCTTTGATAATATTGCTGACAAGTTGGTCTTTAGACGCTTCGGAAGCACTGTCCAAGAAAACCTTCGCTCTTTCGATTGTCTCATCAGTATACGCAGAGGCGGCATTTGGCCTTTGCAAAATAAACATGTCAAATGCTGCAACTTCCGCCATGTCAAAACGTAAAGCCTTGGCGCCGTTTGGTAGCTCAAAAGCTAGATCAGTTCGCGTCCAATCTAAAATAGGCATGAAATTGTAACATACGGTAGCTATTCCTTCCGCAGCTAAATTACTTAAGGACTGCTTGTAATTTTCAATGTATCTCTTGAATTCCCCTGTTTGGGTTTTGATATGCTCATGCACAGGTACTGACTCCACCACATCCCAGGTCAATCCTGCCGATTCAATTAACTGTTTTCGGAGTTTGATTTCATCTCTTGTCCACACCTGACCGTTTGGGATATGATGCAAAGCAGTAACAATTCCTGTTGCGCCAGCTTGACGGATATCCTGTAAAGACACAGGATCCTTTGGACCGTACCAACGCATGGTTTGCTTCATTAAATACTGCTGCTTCATAGATTGGTTATTTTTGTCTAATAAAAGTATGGACTGCTCCGATATAAATTTGGTCTTTTAACCTTTTCCTGTGCAATCGTTTCCGAATTTTTAAGCATATTTAACCATTAAATCACTCCCAAATAGCCCAAAATGTCCGAAATCACTATTAAATACCTCGCTCAAAAACTTAACCTAGCCACCTCCACAGTTTCCCGAGCCCTCAACGATAGTCATGAAATCAGTGAGACTACCAAGAGAAAAGTAACGGAACTGGCAAAAGCACTCAACTTCCAACCCAACGCTTATGCCAAAGGGCTGCGTCAACAAAAGACCAAAACCATAGGCATCATAGTACCCGACCGAGTCAATCCCTTTTTTAACTTAGTCATAGAAGGTGCAGAGAGTATTTGCAGAGCAAATGGATACAGTTTGATTGCATATAATTCCTATGAAGATGTAGAACAGGAAAAGAAAATCGTCTACGGATTACTTGGGGGAAAAGTAGATGCCGTTATCATGTCTTTGGCTGATGAAGAAAAAGAAGCCCAACATTTGGAATGGCTCCGAGAGCGTAATATTCCTGTTATCTTTTTTGACAGAGTAGCACAGCACTTGGAAGGCTTTAAGTTCACCACGAATGATCAGGAATCCTCCTATTTGGGCACCAAACACTTATTGGAAAAGGGATGTAAAAAAGTGATTTATCTTGGCCTTTCGCACACGAGCAGTGTTGGGGCAGCACGCCGCGAAGGCTTTATTCAAGCGCATCAGGAATTGGGGAAAGCTCTTGACCCTGCTTGCCTGATGGAAATGGGGCATAACGATAAAGAAAATCAGGAGATCTTGGAAAAGATGTTTTTTAAACTTACACGCCCGGATGGGGTCTTAGCCGCAGCTGAAAAATTAGGCTTAGCAGCATATCGGGCTTTGATTAAGACCAGAATCAAAGTTCCAGATCAAGTTCGTGTGGTGAGTTTTACCAATATGCAAATGGCAGACCTATTAAACCCTCCATTAAGTACCATTGCCCAACCTGCATTTGATATGGGTAGTGCATGCGCTTTAGAGCTGATTAAGGGCTTGAAAGATAAGAAAGTTGACCTTTCAGAGGAAAAGCGTATTATCATTCCTTCTGTATTTACCCCAAGGGAAAGCTCACGTTAATGGAATCGATTGCGCAAATTTCATCTAAAGAATTGGAGGAGATGGGTTTTATTGGACAACTTTGACTAAACAATAAACCTATTAACGATGCTAGGAATCTCAGGAAAAGTAATAGTAATCACGGGCGGATATGGCGTTTTGTGTGGTGCAATGGCCAAATCCCTAGCTAAAGCAGGGGCCAAAGTTGCCATCATCGGACTTGTGCAACAAGAAGCAGATGAATTTGCACAAACACTCGAAGGTGAAGTATTAGGTTTTGGGGCAAATGTATTGGATAAAGCTTCTATGGAAGCAGTTCATCAGCAAATTCTTGCTACTTGGGGACCTTGTGACATATTAATAAATGGAGCAGGAGGTAATCATCCTCAAGGTACCACGGATAAACCTTTTATGGATGTGGAAGACCTCAACGATGATAGTATCAAAACATTTTTTGACTTAGATCCTGCCGGATTCAAGTTTGTTTTCGAATTGAACTTATTAGGGACCTTGATTCCTACACAAGTTTTTGCCAGAGATATGGTGGGGCGAAAAGGCTGCTCCATCATCAATATTTCATCCCTCTCAGCATTCAAACCACTGACAAAAGTTTCGGCTTATAGCGGGGCAAAGGCTGCCGTCTCCAACTTTACCGAGTGGCTGTCGGTACACTTTGCCAAAACAGGTATCCGTGTCAACGCCATGGCACCAGGTTTTTTCCTTGCTGATCAAAATAGAGCTCTTTTGACCAACCCAGATGGTTCTTTGACCGCAAGAGGGCAGCAAATCATCAATCAAACACCTATGGGAAGATTTGGTGAACCGGAAGACCTGCTTTCTACGCTTTATTGGTTACTGGATGAAGGTTCAGCCTTTGTAACCGGCGTAGTCATTCCCATTGATGGAGGCTACACTGCTTTTTCGGGAGTTTGATTTATGACTCCCAAAACTCCAATAAACGGAATCGTTTTCGTAAGAATGCCTTTATTCAGGCTTTTTTTCCACAATATTTCAAGAAATTGTATCACAGTACTAAAACTCAATTAACCAATGACCTCACATAACAAACAGATTGCTTTCCTGTTTTTGGGACTCATCTTATCTCTTTTTGCTTGTAAGCAGACCGAAAATTCCGAAGAACAAGAAGCTTGGGTATCTATTTTTGATGGTGAAACACTGAACGGCTGGAAGTCTGTGATGGGCCAAGCAGCATTTGAAGTAAGCGATGGAGAAATCATCGGCATTGCCAAGCATGGCACACCCAATACCTTCCTGATAACCGAACAGCTTTACGATGATTTTATACTAGAGTTTGATTTGAAAATCAACCATATCTCCTCTAACTCCGGGGTTATGATCCGCGGACAGTTTGATCCAGAAGCGATGGATGGCAATGGCTTAGTGTATGGCTACCAAATCGAAGCTGACCCAACTGACCGTGCTTGGTCAGGAGGCTTGTTTGATGAGCGTAGAAGAGGTTGGATGTATCCGCTGGACCTCAACCCAGCAGCCAAAGCCGCTTTCAAAATGGGCGAATGGAATACCTATCGCATTGAAGCCATTGGAAACACCATCAAGTCTTGGGTCAATGGTCAAGAAGCAGCTTATGTGGTGGACGACATGGATAGTAAAGGCTTTATTGGTTTGCAGGTACACTCCATTAGAAACTTGGAGGATGAAGGACAAAAAACCTATTTCCGTAACATCCGGGTGCAAACTGAAAACTTACAACCAACTCCATTTACAGGAGATGTATTTGTAGTAAATACAGGAGTAAATGAATTGACAGAATTTGAAAAAGCAAACGGCTGGAAGCTATTGTTTGACGGTCAGACTTCCAATGGTTGGGTTGGTGCTTATAAGGACCACTTTCCAAAAGAAGGATGGCATATCAAAGAGGGAATATTGATGGTGGAAGCATCAGATGGGTCAGAATCCATGAGTTTTGGAGACATAGTTACAGTGGACAAATTCAGTGCTTTCGACTTAGCGTTTGACTTCAATATATCGGAAGGGGCTAATAGTGGTGTGAAATATTTTGTAACCTTATCCGAAAACAATGTAGGTTCTGCTATCGGCTTAGAATATCAAATCTTGGATGATGAAAATCATCCGGATGCAAAAAATGGTCGAGATGGTAACAGAACTTTGGCTTCTTTGTACGACTTAAAAACTGCTGATAAGCAGCCTAGGTATGTGCGCAAGCCTGGTGAATGGAACCAAGGCAGAATAGTTGTACACCCTGACAATAAAGTAGAGCATTTTATCAATGGAGTGAAAGTGTTGGAATATGTGCGTGGATCTGAAGATTTCAGAAGAATGGTCAGTGAAAGCAAGTATAAAATCTGGGAAAACTTTGGAGAAGCACCTGAGGGACACCTCTTACTTCAAGACCATGGAGACGAAGTGAAATTCAAAAATATCAAAATCAAAGAATTAAACTAACCCAAGATACACATGAACAATCATAATCAATCCAGAAGGGATTTTCTAAAAAAAGGTACACTTCTGAGTGCTGGATTAAGTTCCTTGGGAGCTGTAGGTTTCTCTGCCAAAAGCTATGGCAAGATCATTGGCGCCAATGACCGAATCAATGTAGGTGTCATAGGCCTTGGCCGAAGATTAGGTGCTTTTGTACCAGCCTTAACCAATACATCCAACAACGTGCAAGTCGCTTACTTGTGTGACGTGATGCGCTCACAACGTGAAAAAGCAGGAAAGCGATTTTCAGACTTACTGAGCTATAGCCCGAAACTGGAAAATTCTTTTTTCAAAGTGGTGGAAGATAAATCCGTAGACGCCATTATCAATGCTACGCCTGACCATTGGCATGCTCCCGGTACATGGTTGGCTTTGGAAACAGGAAAACATGTGTTTGTAGAAAAACCTTGTAGCCACAATGCCAGAGAAGGGGAATTGTTGGTGGAATATCAGCAGAAATATGGAAAAGTGGTGCAAATGGGCAATCAGCAACGCTCTTCCGACCATACCATTGAAATCATCCAAGAAATCCATAATGGAGCTATCGGCAACCCATACATGGCCAAAGCCTTTTATAACATGGCTAGAGGCAGAGTCCCTAACCCAACAGCTGCGCCTGTGCCCGATGGATTAGACTGGGATTTATTCCAAGGACCGTCTCCGCGTAAAGCTTACATGCATGATACCTGGGATTATAATTGGCATTGGTACGGTTGGGATTTTGGAACGGCTGAAACGGGCAACAATGCTACCCATGAACTGGATGTGGCTCGTTGGGCATTACAGGTAGATTTTCCAAACCACGTAGCGGTAGATTCAGGAAAATACCATTTCCAGGATGATGGTTGGGAAATGTACGACACCATGCTGGCAACTTTCAAATTTGAAGGAGATAAGACGATTATGTGGGATGGAAAAAGCCGCAACAATTACGATATGTATGGAGGTGGACGTGGTACCATAATTTATGGAACAGAGGGCTCTGTATTTGTCAATAGAGAATTGTATCGTCTTTTTGACAGAGATGGCAAACTCATACGAGAAGTAAAGTCAGCCAATGATGAAGGGGGAACTGCACTCGGTGGGGGAGGCGATATGAGTACCTCACACGTAGTGAATTTCTTTGATGCTATCAGAGGGCAAGCTGTGCAAAGATCGCCTATTGAAGTGGGAAGAATCAGTACACTCCTTTGTCACTTGGCAAATATCTCTTCCCGAATCGGGGAAAACTTTGATTGCAATCCAAGCAATGGCCATATCTACAACCGTAGAGGAATGGCACTATGGGGAAGAGCATACGAACCGGGCTGGGAACCCAAACTTTAAGGTTAAAAAATCAGCGCTGAGCCCAAATTCAGCGCTTTTTTTAGCTTTTCAACCATTTATCAAAGTTGGTTTGGGAGGTGAAAATGTTTCACTTACATTTAAAAAAAAGAGTATCCTTGAAAAGACGTGATTTTATAAAGACAAGTGCTGTACTAGGATTGGCAAGTACCATTCCTGTATTCGCTATTCATAAGGGACTTCAAAAAAAGTACCGCATAGGAATTCTTGGCTATGGAGATAGAGGTACTGGACTACATGCAGTGTTCAACGAACTCCCGGATTTATTCGAGGTCACAGCCGTATGCGATACCTTGGATTTTAGATTAGCCAATCTAAAAAACTACGCTGATGAGTCTTCTGTAAAATCGTACAAAGATTATCGAGCGATGCTGGAAGACAGATCAATTGATGCAATTGTCATCAGTACTCCCCTATATCTACATTTTGAACAAGCCAAAGCTTGTTTGGAAGCAGGGAAACATGTCTTCTTGGAGAAGGCCATGACCCATACGGCAGAACAAGCGCTTGAACTTCAAAAAATTGCCACCAAGTACTCTAAGCAAACCATACAAATTGGCCATCAATACAGGTATTCACCACTATACTTCAAAGTCAAAGATTATATCCGCTCGGGTTATTTGGGAAAAGTTACCCAGATAGAAGTTCGCTGGGATAGAAACACCACCTGGAGAAGACCTGTGCCGAGCCCTGAATTTGAGAGACAGGTCAATTGGCGCATGTATCATGAATACTCTGGTGGATTAGCAGCGGAACTATTATCCCATCAGATAGATTTCATTGATTGGGCTTTTGAGACCAAACCACAAACACTATTTGCAACCGGAGGCATTGACTACTTCAAAGATGGGCGGGAAACCTTTGATAATGTCCAAGTATTAGCACGTTATGAAGAAGCCGGTATGGTGGGTAATTTTGGTGCTACTTGCAGCAATGCCCACGAGGGATATGTTTTCAAAATCCGAGGCAGTAAAGGAACTGTCTCATTGTTTTTCAATGATGGCTACTTCTATCCTGAGGCAGACCAATTAGCCGAACTCCAACAAGTGGATGGGGTCTCTGGGGCTACCAAACTCAACTGGATGGCAGACAAAAAAGGCATTCGCTTGATTGATGAACCCCTGAAAGATGGTAGTTTTTATGCTTTAACAGACTTTTATCGCTGCATGGAAGAAAATGCCTTGCCACATTCCAATGTCATGAACGGAGGTGACACCGCGATCATTGTGGCGCTAGCTAATGAGTCTTTGAGGGATGGACAAATCAAAAGATTGGATTCCTGACATTTCGCTGTTGGATTCATACAAATACCTATAACCTACATTCGAAATATTTTTTGAGGCATTCTCGATATGCTTCGAATTTATCTTTTCAATTGATTTATACAGAAATCAAATTCATTGTATTTTTTATTTGAACACAAATCAATTTACAGAGTTTATTGATTCCCCATCCAATCAACAGTCCGCATGGGTAGAACTGATGACCGAACAACTTTTTTAAAAAAATGAGTTAATCAACTAATAGTCATACTCTTGATTATTCAATTCAAAGATCCTCAAATCCAAAAACTCCAAATTTCAACTCATCCTCATTTTCTTGATAAGCTTTTAGGTCAACCAAGTGGTACTTATTGTTTAATACAAATGATTGATAACAGGTATAATGGTCATCAAAAAACGCATGGCTTGATAGAAAATTAAACTCTTTATCAAATTTATATACCTCAAATCTAGGTAAATCTGCTTCCGAATCAGGTTGCAGAACCTCAACTAAAAAGCCTTCCTCCATTTCAAGGATTTTCCAAACTTTTTGCTGCTGACCACTGTAAGCTCTTAATTCATATATAGCCTCTTGACTTAAAGAAGCGAGGTCTTCATAGTTGAATTCTGTTGGTATAGGTTTCTTCCAGTTTATAAGATCTAACTGCAATTCTTTGAGCAAGCTGCCTTGCAAATTATAAATCCTAAGAATATTTGAAATTGAAAAGCCTGTTATCAAGCCTTGGTAATATGTTGAATAAATACCAAAAGGACCTGGTAACATGTGTCCTTCTCCCCAAAATTTTTCTACATTTTCTTCGGGAAGTGGGGCCATATGCTTGTATGTTTTATCTTCTAAGGAAAGGCTCAGTATACTATGATACGTTTTATTAGGGTTCCTACTAGGATATAAACCAGCAAAATAATTGAGATAAAGCTTATTGTTTTGGTTGAAAAAAAGCTTGTTGCCATCAGAAAAGTAGAAATATCCATGGTCCTCTTCAAAATCAGGAAGATTGAGTGTTTCTATCAAATCTCCCCTTTTATTAAATAAATAAACTACTGATCCTGCGTTTGAAATAAGGAAAACGCCATCATCCCCAATGTAGGTATTCACTAAAAAGTGCTCGGGAATTGAGTTTGGCCCTTCCAAGGGAATAGATATTTTAAAGAAATCCTTTCCAGTTTGTAAGTTGCTCAATCTCAACTCACCATTCCACATATTGTAGACCGCAACCACCGCTTCTCCATCGATGATTGACACACTTATTGAAAGATAATAAAAGTTTTCTTTTTCTGTAAGTGGTATGACTATTTCCGTTTTGGAGACTGTACCCGCACGTTCCTGATGGCCTGAACAGGATACGAGGAAAAGAATAAAAATTAGATAATGAAGTTTCATGTTATTTTATTGGAAAACTACCTTAAAATTTATGGTTATGGTATTTTACCTCACAAAGATAAAAGTGTCAAAATTAAACTTGTAAGGTAGTTTTCTTCTGTTGTTATAACTATTAAAGAACAGAAACGGTACCATCACAATTTGGACCAATTGTTCCACTAGTCCTTGGAGTACATCGATCTGATGTGAAAAAACGAACACAATAACCCACATTGTTAGATGGATTAGAACTTACTGTACACTTAGTTTTCGCTGATATACTTGGAGGGTCTACATCTCCTGCTGTAGAGAAACCCGACACAACAAACAAAAACACGGTAAAGAGACCAAATGATAATTTTTTCATAATTGCAATGTTTTAGTTATAACAATTTTTTAACGGCTTTAAAGTATTTCAACTACTAAAGTTTTCAAAGAAAGAAAGAAAGAAACAAGTTTATATAATAAATTTTACATCAAAATATTTAATAAATTAATTATAGTTTTAATTAATTAAATACACATTAAAAATACTTTTTCAAACTACCTCTATTCAACCTTACTTATAAGTAAAATTTCTTTTGAAACTAACTAAAGCTGCTGTATTTAACGGGAATGATTTTTAAAATGAGAATACAAATAGAGATTTAACTAAAAGAGGAATTAATACAAAAACCCAAACACCCACAATGGAATTTTATTTCCCATGCCATATTCAATATCGTCGAGCGCAAGATATGCCTGTTCCACACCTTGGATTTGGCTTTGATCTTTACTTCTTCCACCTATTTCAAAAGTGTACACTTGATTTACTAGGAAATCCGCTTTTTTACTTAGACTCACCTGGTGTCCGCTGTTTCTAAGTTGATTAAGGAAAAATGTTTCTCGGATAGTTCCTACCGAAGGATTCGACTGTAAGCAAAAAAGAAAGTTAGTGTTTTCTAAATAGATTTTCCCAGGTTTCTGTAATTGGCTAATTCCGCCCACTTGTTCATACAATAAGTTGAGAATCTTGGCATCTTCTAAATGCTTAATAAAGACATTAACAGTTTGTCTTCCCAACTGCATTTTTTCAGCAATTTTCGAAATATTCGGTTCAAAAGGTACACTTGTGGCAATTACCCCTAATAGCTGCTTGACCTTGGTAACATTGGAGGCGCTGTATCCTTGGATTGATGCAAGATCACTTTCAAGCACTGTATTGATGATTTGAATCAATCGCTGCGGTACTCTTTCTGGCCTAAGGTCTTTGGCAAAAGGAAAGTAGCCTTTTTGAAGGTATTCTTTAAAAAGCGGTAATACTGGCTTGTCTATCTTTTTCACTAGCGCTGTTGAAACCTGATAAGGATCCTTAAGCATATCCTGTAAGCCTATTGCCTCTGTGTGTATTTGATAATACAAGGAAAGATATTCACGAAACGAAAGCCCATGTAGCAATTGGGTTTCTAATCTTCTGCTCAAATCTGCTTCACCTCTATATAGGTCCAATGCTGAAGAACTGGTAAATGCTACCCGCATAGCTGGGAAGCCATCGTAAATCAATTTCAGTTCTCTAGACCAATCTGGATATTTATGAACCTCATCAATCAATAAAGCTTTTCCACCATAACTATTCCAAAGTGATGCCAGGTTGAATAATGTTTCAGTATAAAAATAAGGATGCTCTGCTGTTACATAAATCGCTTTCACACCTGCTTCCATTAACTGTTGTAGATATTGCAACAATAAAGTGGTCTTACCAACTCCACGAAGACCCTTGATCCCCACTAACCTTTCGTCCACTAATATCTCCGGGTACAAATACCTGTACCAATTGCTGTGAAAAAACGTTAAGAGGCTTCCTTGATATGCTAACAGCTCTTCCATTGATTTATTTTCAAACCAAATATAGAAATATTTTGATTTGAAAGCAAATCAAATTTTGATATTATTGATTCAGATATAAATCATTTTTATATTAATTTTGATTTGAAAGGAAATCAATTTAATCAAATGATAAGAAAATCAACCCACCTTTAATCGCACAAACCCCAATTCATCATCCACATTTTCATGGATCCAAACTGTCCCATTTTTCACAAAATACACCCCGGGCCTTTTGCGGTAGTCAGGAAGCAGGGTCTCTCCAAGCATCTGAAGGTCTTTATCAAAAACCGTTAGCACAACTTTATAGTAAGTTTCTCCTTCCTGATTTTCAGACTGTTGTTGGATACTCGACAAGCGATAGAAGCGCTCGGTGCTATCATCCCAAGCCCATCTCCCAAAACTCACTTGGGAACTTAAAATTTTGGATTGCTCAGTAAACTCTTCCCTACTGTTGACTTTTTGCTTTTGACCCCCCACCTTCTCGTTAGGGGTAAGTGAACTGTTATATTCAATTAAGGAATAATTAGTAGTTAAAGGATCAAAGACCAGCGTTTCATTGAACATATCCGAATGAATCAAGACTTTATCTCCGTATTTCTGCTTGTATATCGCACCCATAGAGGCCATTTTCATCCCATCTCCATCTAAAATGATTGAAAACTTCTCGAGTTTTTGTGGATACTCAAAATCAACCATTTCTACGGTTTTTTCCTTTAAATCTAGCTTAGCCATGAAAGGAATATGCTCAAACATATTCATAAGGCCTATCAAAACGGTTTGCTCATCTAAAAACACATATTCCGTCTTAAAAGAATAGCTCGTCTCTGCATCCGGAGCAAAATAATCTGTAGGATGCAAACTCACGGACTCTGTCAGGTTACCTTCCAAATCAAACAAACCACTTTTGTCAAAACCATGGAAAAATATTCTTCCATCGGGAAAAGCGCGAATGGCCATCGGGTAAGCAGATATCGCATTGGGCCCGTCATTAGCAAATGCAACTTTCTTAACCAAGGCTTGCTTATTCAAATCAAAGACCTCCAATTTCATGGATTTTCTATCATAGTTGTAGAGAAATCGTTTATCAGGGCTGAGGGTATAGGTAAACATACTTGCCCCTGCCATGACCAATTCATTACCAGAATCAATCAAGACTGTATCCTGTAGGATGGTCAATTGAAGGTCTCCCGAAACTCTGGAACCCTCTTGAGAAGAGCAAGAAAAGAACACACATACAAGTGTGGCAAACAGTAAGTATCTCATAAACCTAGAATTTTGAACAAATTATTGTTTTAGTTTTAAAAATGCAAGTGATTGCCTGCTTTTTTAAGAATTATGGAATTTTTAATAGTTTGCAGGATGAAAGATACCCTTTAAAAGCAAAAACCCGGAAGGTTTTAAAAACCTGCCGGGTTTGGTGCCAATCCTACTTTTAGGTAGTATGATGCACTTATTTACACACTAACAGCATAAAGCTCCTTAATTTTATCGACTGCGTATTTTACTTCTTCCAAAGTATTGAATCGGCTAAAGGAAAAACGAACCGATTCGCGCTCTGGATTATGGTTTAAGGCACGTAATACATGCGAACCAACTGTTGCTCCACTGCTACATGCTGACCCACCGGATGCTGATATGCCGTTCAAGTCCAGATTAAATAGTAACATGCCTCTGTTTTCCTCCGAAGGTGGCAGGCTAACATTTAATACTGTATACAAACTATTATCCAAATCAGCAGAAGCTCCATTGAACCCTAAGCCCGGGATTGCTTCCTCTAGTTGAGATTTAAAAGCTTTTTTAATGGCTGTAATATGGTCTCTATGGGCAGCCATATCTTCATAAGCCAACTCTAAGGCTTTGGCAACACCTACAATACCAATCACATTTTCTGTTCCTCCACGCATATTGCGCTCTTGGGCACCACCGTAGATAAAAGGATGTATCTTCTTTTCTTTTCTGACAAATAGAAACCCTGCTCCTTTTGGTCCATGAAACTTATGTGCACCCGCGACTACTGAATCCACAGGTAAATTCTTCAAATCGTGTACATAGTGACCCATGGTCTGTACTGTATCGCAATGAAAAAAAGCTCCATGCTCTCTCGCCAATTGACCGATGGCTTCCAAATCATTGATAGTTCCAATCTCATTATTCGCATGCATCAAAGAAACTAAGGAATTTGGATGCTTTTCCAAAAGTGCTTTCAACTGGTCTAAGTTGACTTCCCCTTTTTCATTGACTTCTAATAAGGATAGTTTGACCTTCCCTTTTTTGGCACATTCTTCCAAGGTGTGTAAGACAGCATGATGCTCAATGGGAGAAGTGATGGCATGGGTGATGCCGTGTGTTTCCATTCCACATACGAGCGCAGTATTATCCGCTTCTGTACCACCCGAAGTAAAAAATATTTCAGCCGGAGAGGCATTTAATAGCTCAGCAACTTTCTTTCTTGCTTTTTCGATGGCAGAACGAACTTCACGCCCATGACTGTGCACTGATGATGGATTGCCATAATGTTGCTTCATAAACGGCAGCATGGCTTCAATCACTCGATCGTCCATGGCAGTCGTTGCCGCATTGTCAAAATACACTCTCATTGCTTCCTAGATTTGGGTTTATAAAGAAAGGCGCTACAGAGAATCTCCATAGCGCCTGCAAGTTAGCAATTTCTTTTTTTATGATTCAGTAATTACCTCTTTGATATCAGAGATGATTTTGTTTGCCAAATGCTCAGCAGTTGCTTGAGAGGCAGACTCAGAATAAATCCGGATGATAGGTTCCGTATTGGACTTACGCAAGTGAACCCATTCCTTGTCAAACTCAATCTTCACTCCATCGATGTCATTGATCGGTTGCTTGCTGTATTTTGCTTTAATCGCTTCCAATACTTTATCCACATCAATTTCTGGAGTCAATTCAATCTTGTTTTTGGAGATATAGTAATTTGGATAGGTAGCTCTCAACATGGATATACTCTTACCAAATTTCGCCAAGTGCGTCAAGAAAAGTCCAATCCCAACCAAGGCATCACGGCCATAGTGAGACTCAGGATAAATCACCCCTCCATTGCCTTCACCTCCGATGATAGCATTGGTCTCCTTCATTTTGTTCACCACGTTCACCTCACCGACTGCTGCTGCTTGGTATTCGCCTCCCCTTTTTTCAGTCACATCGCGCAGAGCTCGGGTAGAACTTAAATTGGAAACGGTATTGCCAGGCGTTTGGGAAAGCACATAATCTGCTACGGCCACCAAGGTATATTCCTCTCCAAAGGCACTTCCGTCTTCATTCATGAAGCAAAGCCGATCAACATCAGGATCTACCACGATTCCCAAATCATATTTTCCTCGGTTAAGCTTTTCAGCAATGTCCCGTAAATTTTCAGGTAATGGCTCCGGATTATGAGGAAAATGGCCATCAGGTGTACAGTACATTTCTTCGATTTCCTCCACGCCTAAAGCTCTCAACAATTTTGGTAAGGCTATCCCACCTGTTGAGTTGACACAATCAATCACCACCTTAAACTTGCGAGCCGCAATAGCCTCTTTATCCACTAAGGGCAAAGAAAGCACATGCTCAATATGCTTGTCAATGTAATCGTCTTTGACCGTGTAAGAGCCTAATTTTTTTACTTCCGCAAAAGAAAAATCTTCCTTCTCTGCACTTTCCAATATAGCCTTTCCTTCAGCGTCGGAAATAAACTCGCCTTTATCGTTCAATAATTTCAAGGCATTCCACTGAATGGGATTATGGCTAGCCGTAAGGATTATCCCACCACCTGCCTTTTCTAGAGGCACCGCTAATTCCACAGTTGGAGTAGTACTGAGTCCCAAATCGATTACATCAATCCCCAAACCTTGCAGGGTTGCTGCCACCAACTTCGAAACCATTTCACCCGAAATGCGGGCATCTCTACCAATCACGACCTTTGGATTGTTGGTATGGTTTTTCACCCAATACCCATAAGCGGAGGTAAATTTAACAACATCCAATGGGGTTAAGCCCTCACCAGGTTTGCCTCCGATAGTTCCTCTGATACCGGAAATAGATTTTATTAAAGCCACGTTCTAAAATTTGTTTGGATAAAGAAAAATCCTGGATTACCCAGGAAACGTAAGTGTCGCTTATTTAAATTTTGCAAGCACCTTATCTACTTCATTGTCTGGATTGGCGCAGCTGCTATCTGGACTAACTTCTTTTCCACAATAGCTGCACGTTCCTCCATCTTTATTCAAATAAGGATTCTGAGATGCACAGGTACCTTTAAATTCACCATTTTTGATAAAAATCAAACGCACAGACATCAAAATGAAGAAAAGCGCTAGAAATCCTAAAGTCAAATATAAGGTTGCCATATCAATTTTATTTCCGCAAATTTACACAATACTTTCAAAACGTTTCTACTCTTCGAATAGTTTCCCTTCTTATGTCTGAATTATCACAAAGACCCGGCCAACTCCAAGCTTTTGACAAATTATTGACTATCATGGATGAATTGCGGGAACAGTGCCCTTGGGATCGCAAGCAGACCTTGGAAAGCCTTCGACATCTGACTATAGAAGAAACCTTCGAATTATCTGATGCGATATTGGATAATAACCTCGAAGAGATCAAGAAAGAGCTAGGGGATATCCTGCTTCATATCGTATTTTATGCCAAAATCGGATCAGAAAAAGGAGCGTTTGATATTGCGTCCGTAATAGATTCTTTATGCGAAAAATTAATTCGACGACACCCACATATTTATGGCGATGTAAAGGTTGATGACGAAGAAGCAGTCAAGCAAAATTGGGAAAAAATCAAGTTGCAGGAAAAAGGGAATGTATCTGTCCTAGGTGGAGTTCCGAAGTCCCTTCCAGCATTGATCAAAGCCATGCGGATTCAGGAAAAGGCAAGAGGAGTGGGTTTTGATTGGGAAGAAAAGCATCAGGTTTGGGAAAAAGTGGAAGAGGAGATGCAGGAGTTTAAAGAAGAGTTCAATGCGGTGTCCGAAGACGCCATAGATAAAGAAAAAGCAACAGCCGAATTTGGGGATTTATTGTTTTCGCTCATCAATTACGCAAGATTTATTGATATCAATCCCGAAGAAGCCCTGGAGCGAACTAATTTAAAATTCATCAAACGTTTTCAATACTTAGAGCAAGCCGCCAAAACAGCCGGTAAAAGCCTCGACCAAATGAGATTAGAGGAGATGGATGTATATTGGGAAGAAGCGAAGAAGTTAGGGAAGTAAAACTCCGAAAGGAAATAAACCCCAACTCCGAGAGGAGTTAACTACCGAAGGTCATTAGCCCCGAGTCGCAACCCGGGGTGAAACGACACACCAAATCCCAATTACCCAACTCCGACAGGAGTTCATTTCAAATTTCAACCAACAATTTAATTCAACCCCTACCGGGGTTGGGATTATCCAAACGGTTATCCACATTGAAACCCCGGGTAGCAACCCAGGGCTAATATCCTGCGGAATAAACCCCTATCGGGGTTTTTGTTCAACATGTACATTTTGCAAAGAATGGTGGTTTTATACCTTACAATAACACAGTATTGTAGAGAACACCTAACAGGCTATTACTCCAAAACAATTCCCAAAAGACCTTCTATTAGGTGCCAATATTCTAGAAAATGAGTTGGCAAAAGATATTATGACTTATCAATGAAAACTCTGCTGAATATCAATTTCAATCTCCTAACTCCGAAAGGAGTTGACTACCGAAGGTTATTAGCCCCGAGTCGCAACTCGGGGTGAAAACGATAAACCAAATCCCAATTGCCCAACTCCGACAGGAGTTCAATTTCAACCCGCGATTTGATTCAACCCCTATCGGGGTTGGGATTGCTGAAACGGGTTGTCCACATTGAAACCCCGGGTGGCAACCCGGGGCTAATATCCTGTGGAATAAACCCCTTGCGGGGTTTGAATTCATCGTCTACATGTTCCAAACAAGCTGCTTTATATCTTAAAACACCTTCAGATAATATGGAACAACCAATAGGAGATGATTACTTCACATTTCCCAAAAAAACTCCTGTTAGATACAAAAATTTAGGAAAATGAGCTAGCAAAAAATATTGCGACCTACCAATCAATATGTAACAGGGAATAAATCCCAACTCCGACAGGAGTTGACTACCGAAGGTTATTAGCCCCGAGTCGCAACTCGGGGTGAAACGATACACAAAATCCCCAATAGCCCAACTCCGACAGGAGTTGAATTCTTTTCAGAGGACAAATCATTTTATATACCCGATTATAAACGTTTAACTCCCGACTACAGGTACGAATCTGCCTAAATTGAACTATCAAAATTCAATCATATGGCAAGCACCTACACATCTATTCACTACCACATTGTTTGGACAACTTACAAGAGGGAGGCTGTCCTAGATGCATCAAAAAAAAGAGACCTGTTCAATTATTTTTACGGAATATTGAAAAATAAAAAATGTCATATGCACAAAATAAATGGGGTAGAAGATCATTTGCATATGGCAATTTCCCTGCACCCATCAATTGCACTTGCAGACCTTGTCAAAGATATGAAACTCGCATCAAGCAAAATGATCAAATCAACAAAATTATTTAGAGATTTTAATGGTTGGCAAGAAGGATATGGTGCATTTACATTTAGTTATTCGGCTCTTGATGGCATTGTTAAATACATCGTAAACCAAGAAGAACACCATAAAAAGGAGAGCTTTTTAGATGAATTTATTGTTTTGCTCGAGGAAAATGGGGTTGAATATGATCCTCGGTACTTGCTTTAATTCAACCCCTACCGGGGTTGGGATTACCGAAACGGGTTATCCACATTGAAACCCCGGGTGGCAACCCGGGGCTAATATCCTGCGGAATAAACCCCTGCCGGGGTTTGTGTTCAACATCTACATTTTGCAAAGAAGCTAGTTTATATCTTAAAACACCTTCGGATAATATGCAACTACTACTAGGAGATGATTAGTTAACATTTCCTAAAAAAACTCCTGTTAGATACAAAAATTCAGAAAAATGAGCTGGCAAAAAAATGTTTAGACCTACCAATGAAAATTCAACAGGAAATAAACCCCAACTCCGACAGGAGTTGACTACCGAAGGTTATTAGCCCCGAGTCGCAACTCGGGGTGAAACGATACACCAAATCCCAATTGTCCAACTCCGACAGGAGTTGAATTTCAACCCACGATTTGATTCAACCCCTACCGTGGTTGGGATTGCTGAAACGGGTTATCCACATTGAAACCCCGGGTGGCAACCCGGGGCTAATATCCTGCGGGATAAACCCCTATCGGGGTTTGTGCTCAGAATCAACATTCAAGTAGAAATGTAAATTTCCGTTGAACTATTATCCAACGATACAATAAGTTATTATCTAATTGAAAAATTATAACAGTATTACCAGCAGAACCCAACTCCGAAAGGAGTTGACTACCGAAGGTTATTAGCCCCGAGTCGCAACTCGGGGTAGAACGATACACCAAATCCCAATTGCCCAACTCCGAAAGGAGTTGAATTCTTTTCAGAGGACCAAGCAGTTTATCAACACTAAATTAGGGTAAATCGGATATGTTTATAACTTGCAGCCATGCGTCAAACATCCTATTTAGAAATCAGTCAATCCGCTTACCAATCCAATATTGAATTTTTAAGAAAAGACCTTGGACCGCAAACGGAAATTTCGGTGGTCGTCAAAGGCAATGCCTATGGTCATGGAATTGAAAACATCGTAGCTTTGGCAGAAAGTAATGGAATCAGACACTTCTCCACATTTTCAGCAGACGAAGCTTGGCGGGTTTTTCAAACAAGCAAGCACCAAAGTACCGTCATGATTATGGGAATGATCAATCCAGATGACTTAGCGGATGTAATTGCTACCGGAATTGAATTTTATGTATTCGACTTTGAAAGATTAGAACAGGCCATATCCATTTCAAAAAAAATCAATATTCCAGCCAAAATCCACATTGAAGTAGAAACAGGTTTTCACCGTACGGGCTTTGAGTGGGATGAGTTGGATTGGTTAGCATCTCTCGTGAAAGAAAACAAGGAATACATAGAGTTGAAAGGTTTATGCACACATTATGCAGGGGCGGAAAGTATTAGCAACTATGTGCGGATACGCAATCAAATCAAGCAATACCGCAAATTCAAAAAGTGGTTTAGCAATCAAGAAATACTTTTCGAAAAATACCATACCGCGTGTTCCGCCGCTAGTTTACTCTATCCCGAAACAAAAATGGACTTGGTAAGGATCGGAATTGCTTCCTATGGCTTTTGGCCTACACAAGAAACCTATATGTACCGCTTCCAATCCTTACCTGTGGATAACAAAAACCCCTTGAAAAGACTGATTTCATGGAAAAGCAGCATCATGAACACCAAAAAAGTCAAAATGGGGGACTTTATTGGCTATGGCTCAAGTTATATGGCCCCAAGAAATATGACCATCGCTCTTGTTCCGGTAGGCTATTGCCATGGCTTTAGCCGCATGCTGAGCAATCAAGGGAAGGTTTTGATTGGGGGAGTGATTGTACCCGTTGTAGGCACCGTCACCATGAACAGCATTGCTGTTGATATTACAGACTTGGAAAAGGTTCAAGCAGGAGACGAAGTTGTATTGATTGGCAAGCAAGGAAACCAAGAAATCTCTGTAGCATCTTTTGGCGAATCTTCCCAACAGGTCAATTATGAGTTGTTAACACGCTTACCTCAAAATATTCCCCGAAAGATTGTAGATTAAAAAAATCCTTAAAAAGAAAAACCTAACAAGTTATGGAAACATGTTAGGTTGATCTATATTCTTTATTCACAATTTAGCGTCTGCCAAACTCCGCTTTAGCCTCATCCAAGAAATTGACAAAATTCTGGATATTGGTATCATAAGCCTTCGGTCTTACCAACAATTGCTCTTGATGATCCAAAATCACATAGTATGGTTGTGCATTGTTATTGAAGCGTGTGATTTGAAAATCCGCATTTTGCTTACCGATGGTATTTTTCACTTTTCCATCAAATTCAGAGGTATACCACTCTGACTCCGGAAGTTGAAAACGCTCATCGATGTACAAAGCCACTATCACAAAATCTTCTTGTAGTCGCTGCAATACCTGTGGATCAGACCATACACGAGCCTCCATTTCTCTGCAATTCACACATCCGTGCCCTGTAAAGTCAATAAACAAAGGTTTTCCCGAACGCTTAGCTGCTGCCAAAGCTTGTTGATAATCAAAGTATCCTTGTAATCCATGAGGTAAGTGAAGGAAGTCTGCATACTTAGGCACGTCATCCAAGGAGGTTGCTTTTGATGCTCCCCCACGATTTTCCATGATATTGAAATCGTGAGTGGCCATTGGAGGAAGGTAACCACTCAAGGCTTTCAAAGGCGCTCCCCACAAGCCAGGTATCAAATACACTACAAAAACAAAGGTAACTATGGCCAACATCAGCCGTGGCACGGACAGGTAGTCCAAGGGAGAATCATGCGGCAGTCGGATTTTTCCAAGTAGGTACAACCCTAACAAGAAGAAAATCACAATCCATATCGCTAAGTATATGTCTCTATCCAACAATCCCCAATGATACACTTGATCGGCTACAGAAAGGAATTTGAAGGCAAGTGCTAGCTCTAGGAACCCCAAAACCACCTTCACAGAATTCAACCATCCACCGGATTTTGGTAAGGAATTTAACCATTCGGGGAAGATTGCAAACAGGGTAAATGGAATAGCAAATGCCAACGAAAATGAGAACATTCCCAGAATCGGTTTCACCAACGCGCCTCCTGCTGAGGAAATCAAGATAGAACCCACAATCGGACCTGTACAGGAAAAAGAAACCAACACCAAGGTGAAGGCCATAAAGAAAACACCTGCTAATCCCCCTTTATCGGCTTTTGCGTCTATTTTGTTGACAAAGCTACTCGGTAGCGTCAATTCAAACATCCCCAAAAATGCAAAAGCAAAGAAGATGAACACCAAGAAGAAGAATACATTAGGCACCCAATGTGTGGATAACCAATTGGCAAATTCAGGCCCTTGGATTGCTGCAACTGCCGTACCTGCAATGGTATAAATCGCAATGATTGAAAAACCGTACAAAAATGCATTTCTAATTCCTGTTGCCCTTGATTTGGCACGACCCGTGAAAAAAGTCACCGTCATTGGAATCATCGGAAACACGCAAGGTGTCAATAAAGCCGCCAAACCAGCCAAGAAAGCAATGATCATAAAACCAATCAAACCTTCTTGTTCCTCATCGGCTGTCAAGTCAATAAAGGTTGGTGCATCCGTAACCACTTCTTCGGCAATGCGATCAGCTGTGGCTTCTTGCATCTCAGCATCTTCCAACACTTCCTCCACAGATTCTTCCAAAACCACGGCTGATGCAGCAGCATCATTGACCGCTACTGTTCCGGTCGCTGTCGCAGTGATAGTGAAATCCTCTTCAAAAGGAATGCATTGACCTGTGACGTCGGAGCACATCTGATAATTGACAGAACCAACCAATTTGATAGTGTTGCCAGTTACTTTTACCAGCTGTTCAAATGTTCCTGTGCCCATGAAGTAGGTCACATCTCCTTCCCAGATTTCATCAAACTTTTTTCGTGGATTAATTGCCTTCAGACCATTTACTAATTGTACCCCATCGGTAGTTTTCAATTCCAACTCCGTCAACATGGGACCTAAATCCGGATCGAAATCATTAGAATAAATGTACCAATCTCTTGGAATCGTAGCCTTGAAGGTAACTTTCACTTCCGAACCCACACTCGGACTTTTTTCTGCCAGCTGTATACTCCACTTAGGTGGGGCAATCAACTGAGCAGAAGCTTGAAAGGATAGAAGTGTTACAAAGAAAAGAAGAAGAAAACTTTTCAGGTATGTTGACATGGTTATATACTTTTCCGCTGTAATAATGAGGAAATTAGGCAAATAGTTCAGTAATCCTTGGCACAAAAGGCCGATTGACTACTTGAAAGGATTAAAAACAAGTTGCGGTAATCACGCTCGAAAGGATATCAAGCATGATTGACCGCAATTTCTTTTTCTAACTAATTGTCACAAACAGTTTGCATCAAGCACTTGCCTGATCTTTGAAATGCTTGAAGAAGAAGGCAATGGTTTCGATCCCCATCAGGTAGTTGGCCACACCGTAGTGCTCATTAGGTGAATGCAAAGCATCAGTATCCAAACCAAAGCCCAATAAAATCGGATCTAAACCCAATTCCTGCTGGAATAGCGCACAAATAGGAATAGAACCACCCTCTCTCGTAGGAATGGCTTTTTTACCAAAAGCTTCTTGAATAGCTAAGTCAGCAGCACGATAACCCGGTGTATCAGTAGAAACCACCGCAGGTGCACCTCCATGATGAGGAGTCACTTTTACTTTTACAGAGGCTGGCGCGATGGATTTAAAGTGCGCTTCAAATAAGTTGGATATCTCTCTAAAGTCTTGGTTTGGAACCAAACGCATGGAAATCTTCGCATAAGCTTTGGAAGGGAGTACAGTTTTGGCGCCTTCTCCGGTATAACCTCCCCAGATTCCATTCACGTCTAATGTTGGACGGATACCTACACGCTCAATGGTCGTGTATCCTGCTTCACCGTGCACATCTGCCACATCCAATTTCTTTTTGTAATCCTCTAGATCAAACGGCGCTTCATTTAAAGCCTTTCTATAGGCTGCACTGTATTCCTCCACTTTATCATAAAAACCAGGAATGGTGATATGGTTGTTTTCATCCTGCAGGGAGGCAATCATTTGGCACAAGATATTGATAGGATTGGCAACAGCACCACCATAGGTTCCTGAGTGAAGATCCCTGTTAGGTCCAGTTACCTCCACTTCCATATAGGCTAAGCCTCTTAATCCTACCGTCACAGAAGGATCCTGTAGGGAAATCATATGCGTATCGGATACCAATACTACGTCCGCTTTTAATTTTTCTTTATTGGCTTTGACGAAAATATCCAAGTTTGCTGAACCCACTTCTTCTTCTCCCTCGATCATGAACTTCACATTACATGGCAAGGAGTTATTGGCCATCATCGCTTCAAAGGCTTTCACGTGCATGTAAAACTGACCTTTATCATCGGCCGAACCTCTGGCGAAAATAGCTCCTTCCGGATGTCTGTCAGTGGTTTTGATAACTGGTTCAAAAGGTGGAGAGTCCCATAATTCATACGGATCCGCAGGTTGCACATCGTAGTGGCCATACACCAAAACAGTTGGAAGTGCAGGATCAATGATTTTTTCTCCGTAAACTATTGGATAGCCTGCTGTCTGACACAATTCCACCTTATCCGCACCAGCTTTTTCCAACTGCTCCTTTACAAAGTCCGCAGCGGCAAACACATCGTTCTTAAACTTCGGATCGGCACTTACGGAAGGGATGCGAAGCAAATCAAACAACTCATTTAAAAATCGCTCTTTATTGTCTTGAATGTAGGTTTTTACTGACATTATGTATTGGGTTAATATTCGTAGTAACAATTATTTTAACTGATTCTTGAGTTTCGTTTTTTTCACATAACTCGTGGGCAAAATTACATTATTAAAGAGGATTTGCCTATTTTGAGCCAAACTTTTGATTATGAAAGCAATTATCTGTGAATCATACGGGCTACCCGATAGCCTTGTTTACAAAGAAGTGGCAAACCCAACTCCTGGAGAAAAAGAGGTTATCATTGAAGTGGCTGCCTGCGCAGTCAATTTTCCTGATGTGTTGATTATTCAAAACAAATATCAATTCAAACCTGAACTCCCTTTTTCGCCTGGAGGAGAAGTCTCGGGTGTAATTAAATCCGTGGGAAGCCAAGTGAAACATCTACAAGTTGGGCAGCGAGTATTGGCTTTGTGTGGCTGGGGTGGATTTGCAGAAGAGGTGAAAGTTGCTGCAGATCGGGTATTTCCAATTCCTCCCTTTATGGATGATGTAACTGCAGCATCCACGCTCTACACCTTTGGCACTTCTTATTTTGCACTAAAAAATCGTGCGCAATTAAAATCAGGGGAAACACTCCTCGTGTTAGGTGCTTCGGGCGGGGTTGGTTTGGCGGCTGTGGAATTGGGCAAGGTCATGGGTGCGACGCTCATAGCCGCAGCATCGACAGTGGATAAGTTGAATAGTTGCCACGAAAAAGGAGCCGATTACCTAATTAATTATGAAACAGAAGACCTCAAGGAACGTGTCAAAGAATTAACCAAAGGAAAAGGAGTGGATGTGGTCATAGATGTGGTAGGGGATAAATATGCAGAACCTGCACTCCGTAGCATGGCTTGGAAAGGCCGTTACCTGGTAGTTGGATTTGCCGCTGGAGAAATCCCTAAATTTCCCCTTAACTTGATTTTGCTCAAAGGTTGCTCGGTGATGGGTGTGTTTTGGGGAAGGTTTTCCACAGAGGAAGTACAAGCTAGTCAGCAAAATTTGATGGAATTGGTGGGGATGATTCAGGCTGGAAAAATCAGTCAGCACATACATCAGCTGTACAGTTTGGAAGAAAGCCCGAAGGCCTTGCAGGAAATGATGGATAGAAAGGTGGTGGGGAAAGCGGTAGTGGTCGTGAGGGAGGAGAAGCGAGAGACGAGAAGCGAGAATTTAGACTTGCCTCATGCAAGCAGGAGCAAGAGACAAGAACCAAGAACGGATAAAGCTAATGAAGAAAAAAGAGTGTTTCAGTCGGTGGGGGATTTGAGGGAGGCTGTGGGGACTTCTTTGGGGGTAAGTGATTGGGTGTTGGTGAGTCAGGACTTGATTCATCAATTTGCGGAGACCACAGATGATAAGCAGTGGATTCATGTGGATACGGAAAAGGCCCAAATGATGCTTCCAGGTGGAAAAAATATCGCCCATGGATATCTGACCTTATCACTGATTCCTAAATTACTTTATGGGTTGCTCCCGCTGGAAGGAGTGCAAATGGCGCTAAATTATGGTACGGAGAAAGTTCGTTTCCCGGCACCATTGTACTCGGGTGATTCCATCCGTCTTCATGCATCAATCATCAAAGTAGAAGACAGACCCGACGGGGCAGTAAGTCTGCATATACAGGCCACTATGGAGGCACAAAACTCAGAGAAGCCAGTTTGTGTCGCGGAGATTATTACAATTGTAAGGTTTTAAAACGCCTCCCCAATAAACAAATAAAACCCAGTGCCCTCTCTAGTAAAAGCCACATCCAATCGTGTATAGATATCCTTTTTTGGAAACAGCAAAAACCGGGCACCTGCACCGGCAGCCCAGGCTACTTTGTTGATGGAGGCTTGGGAAAAATCGGGGACGACCGTGGCGGCACTGGCAAAAACTGCCGCACCCAAGCGGTCTGTAAAGCCTAAAGGCAATGGAAGCATGCGGTATTCTACCTGTGTGGCTACTTGATTGCGGTCTCGAAATCTTCCCAAATAATACCCCCGCATCATACTTTCACCTCCCATCAAGGCCAATTGATTGAAAGGGACATCACCTGCCATAAATTGACCCAATAACTGAAAAGCCAATACATTATTGGCACCAACCGGTCGAAATAAGCGGGAGTCCAGCAAAAGTGCATTGAAATTAAACGTACTTAAGGCAGGGAAATAGCGAATTAAGGCCAACTCAGCAAAGTGACCATCCCGCACATTCAAAACATTGTGCCGATCATCGTACACAAGACCTAGCCCCAAACCCAAATTTCGAGAGCCTTCAAAGCCCAAAGGCAAATCGAAGGCGGGCGCATTTTCAGCCTTTTGGAAGTCTACTCGGGATAGTTGATTGTATTCCGCTTCCAAACCCCAATAGAGGTTGGGGCTGATTTCACGCAAGACCCGCTCCTTTATCCAAATTTGATTGGCATCGACCAAGGCCAAGTAATCCCTTGGGCTGTCCATCCCAATACCGTGATACTTCAAAGGAAAACTTTGCAAACGAATTTTCCCCAAAAAGAACCATTTGTTTTGATCCGTATAAATCGCATGGTCAAACCAAATTCCGTATTGGTTTTCCAAGGTTATGAAAGTAAAACCATTGATTTCACTCAAGCGATTTGTTGTATCGCGCTTGGGGTAATAGACATACAAAGAGGAAAAACCAATCTCCCAACTTGTCTCCGGTGCATAGGCTAAGGTCGGGTACACCAAAAACTGCGGCCTACTGATATCGGTGGTGTCATTCAACACCTTATTCAAATATTTTCTTGCAAATGACTGGGCAGTCAAATCTTGCATCAAAAAAAAGAATACCAAACACAGCAGGAACCGTTTTCCCTTCATCCCAATAAAATTTAAGTCCGAAAACTACTTAAACTTTACGATTTTACCATGCGCTTTGGAAGTCATGCTTTGAGGAATGTTTTCGGTGATTTCGTTAAAGAGCAACTCCACCAACTTTTTCTTAAGATAACTTCTGTTCAGCACAATACTTACCTCCCGCATGGGTTCCTCTCCTTCAAAGGGTCTCAAACGCTGCTTTTCTTCAGCAGACAAATCAAAGGTGGCCAATTCCGGAAGCAGGGTCATGCCTTCATATTCGTTGACCATATTTTTCAAGCCCTCTAGAGAACCGCTTTCGTAGTGGAAATTCATGCGCTGAAACTTGGTTTGGTCACACAACCTAAAAACCTGATCGCGGAAACAATGTCCTTGCTGCAATACCCACATATCATCAGTCTCTAGGTCACCAACCACTAGTTTTGGTTTGTGTAACAAGGGATGTCCTTCGGAGAGGTAAGCATAAAACTTTTCGTAAAACATGGGCTTTTCTACAATCCCATTTTCCTCCAAAGGAGTTACCACAATGCCCAAATCCAACTCATCATTTTTGAGTTTGCGGACTATTTCTTCGGTCACAATCTCCTCTACCTGTACTTTTACATGCGGGTATTTTTCCAAAAAACTTCTGATAAACCGATGCAAAAGGTACGGTGCCAGGGTTGGGATAATTCCGATTTTGATCAATCCGGAGATATCACCCTTCAATTGTGCAACCAATTCAAAAATTCCTTTACTCTCTGAAACAACTTTTTTTGCCTGTCCAATAATCTGAATCCCAATCTCCGTAGGAATCACCGGCATTTTACTTCTATCAAACAAAATAACCCCTAATTCATTCTCCAATTTTTGAATTTGGGCACTCAAGGTAGGTTGCGTTACAAAGCAAGACTCAGCTGCTTGGCCGAAATGCCGAAACTTGTCAACAGCTAATACATATTCTAATTGTTGAATAGTCATAATGAAAAACTTCAGGGTTGATGAACTTCTGCTAGCAAATATAAAATCTTTTTTGTGTTTATTTAGATTTGATTTAAATAATGATTAATTTCGCCCTCTCAAAATAACGAACTATGCTTAAAGCACTTATTCAATCAACATTTGTAGCACTTGCCGGGGCTTTTTTGATTGCCTGTGGAAGCGCCAACCAAGAAGAAGTTGTCAATGTCTACACACACAGACATTATGAAGCCGATCAGCAACTCTTCGACATGTTTACCGAAGCCACTGGCATCAAAGTAAACGTAGTGTCTGCCTCAGCGGATGAATTGATCCAGAAATTAGAATTGGAAGGACCTAACTCCCCTGCCGATGTATTGATCACTGTCGATGCAGGAAGACTGTACCGTGCACAAACCAAAGATTTGTTGCAAGCAGTATCTTCTGATGTGTTAAACAGTAACATTCCTGCAAAGTTTAGAGAGCCTGCCGGAAACTGGTTTGGATTGACCTACAGAGCTAGAATTTTAGCTTACAGCGTGGACCGAGTTAGTCCAGAAGAATTGAGTTCGTATGAAGCATTAACCGAAGAAAACTGGAAAGGCAGAGTATTGACCCGCTCGTCTGAGAACATCTACAATCAATCCTTGTTAGCTTCTGTCATTGCACATAAAGGCAGTGAAGGTGCAGCAGAATGGGCTTCAGGCTTGTTGGCTAATATGGCTAGAGTACCCAAAGGTTCTGACAGAGATCAAGTAAAAGCAGTGGCATCGGGTGAAGGAGATGTTGCCATCGTCAATACATATTATATCGGGATCATGTTAAATGATGCGAATGAGGAAGAGCGCAAAGCTGCTGAAAAAGTGGGCATCTTCTTCCCAAATCAGGATGACAGAGGTACACATATCAACATTTCAGGTGCAGGTGTAACCAAATATGCTCCAAACAAAGACAATGCAATCAAATTGCTAGAATTCCTTTCTTCTAAAGATGCACAGGAGTTTTTGGCAAATATCAACTTTGAATACCCTGTCAATCCTGCTGCTGCTTTCTCAGAGCAATTATTGAAGTGGGGTACCTTCAAAGCAGATGATATTAACCTTTCTGTGTTGGGTGAAAACAACAGTGAGGCAGTGGTAATCTTTGACAAAGTAGGCTGGAAATAAGGTTTGGAATTAGTCAAACGAACGTATTACTGGTGGAATAAATGGACTGGCTACTCGCTGCTGATACTGCTGCTGGTAGCCACTCCTTTGTTAACCATTTTTTTTAAAATCTTCGATAGCCCTGGAGATAGCTGGAAGCATATTTCCGAAACACTCCTGTGGGGATACTTCCAAAACACCGTTTTCATTCTAATCGGTGTGGCTTTTTTCACTTTTTTATTAGGAGTCAGCACGGCATGGCTGGTTTCCAATTACGAATTCCCCGGAAGAAAATACTTCGAGTGGTTATTGATTCTACCGCTTAGTTTTCCCGGTTATATCATGGCCTACACTTATGTAGGTTTATTGAGTTATACAGGACCCATCCAAAGTTTTCTAAGAAACAATTTCGACATCACTTTCAAGGGGCCTTTGATTGATCTGATGAATTTACCCGGGACAATTTTTATTCTCTCGGTTACGCTGTTTCCATATGTTTTTCTGATCAGCCGTACATCTTTTTTACAGCAATCCAAAAGTTTGCAGGAAGCTTCCTTCTTGTTGGGAAGCAACCGCTTTCAGACCTTCTTCAAAGTAGCTTTACCAATGGCAAGGCCTGCTATCGTGGGCGGCATCGCTTTGGCCTCCATGGAGGTGCTCAACGATTATGGAACGGTAAAATATTTCGGAGTCAACACCTTTACGACTGGGATTTTCCGTTCTTGGTTTTCATTGGGAGACTCCACTACTGCAATCTATCTGGCAGCCATCTTGATGATATTTGTCTTCACGATTCTTTATTTGGAGTCCTGGCAACGGGGCAACCGTCAATATGCTTCCCTCAAAGGGACCCATAAACCAACGGTGAGATTAGAGCCTACGAAACCTAAACAATTCCTGTACACCAGCATCTGCCTAGTAATCTTCCTAGTAAGTTTCCTGATACCATTTTTCCAGATATTGCATTGGGTAAGTATGACTTATCAAAAAGTCATCAACCAGGATTTCTTCTTGTTGATCTATAGAAGTTTCACCTTAGCAGCAATCACAGGAGTGGTGATTGTCATCCTCTCCGTGATTTTGTTGTACACCCTTCGTTTGAGTCCATTCAAATGGATCAAAAACATTACAAAAATCTCCACTTTGGGCTATGCCATCCCCGGTGCTGTTATTGCTGTGGGAATTATGATTCCGTTTTTAGCGTTTGACAAATGGGTGTACAATACCTTCCTGACTGCTAAAACAGCCGGTCTATTCCTTTCTGGAACACTCTTCGCATTGGTCTTTGCCTACGTGGTCCGCTTTATGGCCGTGGGTTACAATCCTGTAGAATCAGGATTTCAAAAAATAGGCATTCATGTGAATGAGGCTAGCCGATTGCTAGGAAGCAGGAGTACCAAAACACTCTTTAAAATTGACCTTCCACTGATCAAAAACTCCCTTGTTTCGGGGGTATTATTGGTATTTGTGGATGTGTTAAAAGAATTACCCTTAACTTTGATCCTGCGACCGTTTAATTACCAAACGCTGGCGACCAAGACATTTGATATGGCCACCAACGAAATGATCGCTGAATCATCAAATGCTGCGTTGATCATTATCTTGACCGGAATTATTCCCATAATTTTGCTCAACCGCTTGATCAACAAAAAAATTGGATAGACCCGAGATTGGATGAGTATTCTTTCACTTACACACGTCAATAAAAAGTACAGCCAAGCAAAAGATTTTGCTGTTAACGATGTCTCTTTTGAAGTAGCAGAAGGCGAGATCTTGGCATTGGTGGGAGAAAGTGGCTCGGGAAAAACTACCTTACTCCGACTGATAGCTGGATTGGAACACCCTGATGATGGTGTAATTTCCCTCTCAGGACAGGTAATTGTGGAAGGTAAAAAATCTGTCCCTGCACATGAACGCAAGGTCGGCATGGTATTTCAGGATTATGCCCTCTTTCCCCATTTGACGATTTTGGAAAACATCAAATTCGGATTGGATAAAAAGCTTCCCAACAAAGATGAAGTGGCGGAAGAAACCCTTCGCTTGGTAGGTCTAAAAGAAGATTTTAGCAAATATCCACACCAACTTTCCGGAGGTCAGCAGCAGCGTGTGGCTTTGGCACGGGCCATAGCCCCAAATCCGAAAATATTGTTGATGGATGAACCATTCAGTAATTTGGATACCGTATTGAAGGATCAGGTACGGGAGGAAATCCGCCAAATTATCAAAAAAACAGGGATCACGGCTATTTTTGTCACCCATGATACCCGTGATGCACTATCCACAGCAGACCGGATTGCAATCTTACACAAAGGCTATCTCCAACAAATCGATATTCCAAAAAACTTATACGAACATCCCGTCAATGCCTATGTAGCCAACTTTTTCGGTAAGTTGAATGTGATGATGGCAACACCAACCAAAGATGGTTTTTACACATCCTTTGGTTTTATTTCAGACCCAGAGGCCAGTAAATACCATGAGCAAGTGCGCATCACCTTCCGTCCTGAACATGGGGAAGTGGTGCAGCGGGAAGGACAGCAATTGATCGGAAGAATCGCCAAAGCTTCCTATTTTGGAGATCACCAAATCGTAAAAATTGCAGATTCCGAAGGTAAGCGCGTGAGTATCCGGACCAACCCGGGGAGAAGTTTTGATGGGCAGGACCGGGCACATTTCTTTTTATGGAAGTATTGTATAGAGGAAGCGTTTTAGGCCTACTTCTTTACCCATTTCAATAAATCGTATTCTACGCCTTCATTGATGTAGTTAGTTTCGGCAGCCCCACCGCCGATGTAAGCTTCCCCATTCAGCACAAAAGCAAAACCACGGTATCTTCCCTTATGACCTACAGGGGGGCCATGGGACCAAGTATTGGTCTGAGGGTCATATACATGGGATTCGGGAGAACCCGAACCTACCACAGATGAACCAATCGCGGTATAGCCTTTCCCATTCAAAGCAAAACCAACAGAGTACAATCGAGCATACGCTTGATCTGCCATCCTAGTCCAAGTATCAGCTGGATCGTAGCGCATCATATCCACTTCACCCGTATTGCTCGCACCATCCGTAATATAGGCTTTACCGTCGATCACAAAAGTTACCGCCTTAATTCTTCCGGCAGCTAAGGGTTGTGCAATCGGCTTCCATTGGTTGGAGGTTGATTCATAGCTGTAAAAATCCTGATAAGAGGTATTATCTCGCATGCCCATACCCAAATAAACTTTCTGACCGATGGCAAACATGGAAGAGTTAACCCGATAGGGACCTATGAAGCGCGCACGTTCCTTCCAAGAAATCCCATCAAATTCCCAGACTTCATTGCGATCATTGGCTGTATATAGGTATCCTTTGTTACCTGTCGAAGCAGTATTCCCAAAATGGCTCAGTTCAAAAGGTAATTCATGCTTTTTCCAAGACAGATTTGTAGGATTAAACTCCCACATATACAATTTTTGGAAATCATTTTTCCCCACTGCAAATACATAGGCCTTATTGTTGACGACAAATGTGCCTGGCCCTCCATAGTAAGCAAATGGAAGTGTTGTCGAAATCAAGAGCCACTCATCTTTAATACACACATCTGTTTGGCCTTTGGTAGAAGCTCCAGCTACTATCACCTCCACCGTCATCTTTCCTCTAGGGAAAGGACCTTGGGGTACCATAGCGTATAGCTTATCTGGGTAAACATCCATCACTTCCGCTTCCACTCCTTCCAACAAAACCATGTTTTTATGGGAAATCGGGTGAAAGTTTGAACCAAAAATCTCAATCATTTGATAGGTATCCATGCATTCATCATAAGATTCAATGATGGGGGCTTTGATTTCGAAAAACTCCTCCGAAATCACCGTCTGCCGTTGAGCTTTCACGGTAATCTTACTTTTGGCTATATCCAAATCATCCGGCACTATTACAATCAATTTATTTCGCTCAGCACCAATAACCTGCGCAGGTACTTCCCCAAAATACACTTCATTTTCACTCGGTTGGTCTCCAAAATGCGCTCCTTCAATGATCACTTCCTCACGAAAAGTAGCCGTCAATGGAGATATTTTGTTAATCTCAGGGGTTGCCAATTCATAAGGGTATTCCACAGCTTTGCCATAAACTACCGCACGGATGACAAACTTTGCACTTGTGAGATTAGGTGGAATGACCGTAGTGATGACACTGTCCTGAGCAGTAAATGTTTCTATGGGCTGTTGGTCAAAATAAAGGGCTGTACTTTCACGGCTTATTCCCAGATTTGTTCCCACAATTTTTATGGTCTCATTGAGGTGACCTTTCGTAGGATCTACGCGCGAGATTTGAGGAGCCACACTTCCGTTGGAAAAAAAAGAAATGATTTTACCATAAAACATTCCGCTAGCAGACTCCCCATATGCACGAAAATAATATTTTTGCTGGTCCTGAATCCCTGATAGTACTGCTGCAGAAAACTCTCCCTTCCCCTCCGGCGTACCCAAAGAGATCTTTCGTTGGGCCAGATTCCATACGTTGGTGTCTTGGGTGTACATAAAACCATGTTCCGTGAGCCCCTTTTCCTGAATGATTTCACCAAAAAAGCGTGCACCTCCATCCGCCAAAATTTCAACACGGCTTGATCGCACCGCATCCACTCGGATATCCGGACCATCATTTTCCGAACAAGCAAACAAGGTAATTGCCAGCGAGGTATATAAGAAAAGCTTCTGAAACTTCATAGGGAAAGGCTAAGGGTACAAGATGTTAAAATAAATCAAAGAAAAATTACAATCCTAGCAATTACCAAAAGTCTTAGTCAAAAAACATATGACGGATTTCATGAAGTGGTAATTCCTCCAAGACCTCTCGTTCAGAGATTCCATTCAAATTGTGCCAAGAGACTAATCGAACCGCTCCATCCGCTATCTCTATTCCTGTAATACTATGGTCACTGAAGCAGCAGCAACCCGCATTGAAATAGGTTGGGCGGTACTTTCCGTTGGTATTTGCCGCTACCCGACATTGCTCTGGATGTCGGTCTATTTTTTCTTGCAATTCATGGATTTTTTTGATTTCCCCATGCACTTCAGCCTCTGCCAAGGCTTCTTTCAATGACTGCAAATGACTATACGAATGAAAAATCGGCTGATGCGTATGGCCTGTAATTAAAATCAGGTTTTCCTGTTGCTGACTCCATTCGTACATGATCCGATTATGGAGTGTTTTCTCCGTTTGAGTACTGGCAGGACTGTTGATGTTAATTTCCAGAAAAGATTGAAAAGGTCCCCAGATATAGGTGACAAACCACTTGGAAAACGCATTCCCATCTGAATTTTGATCCCCCTGATGCCCATGGGTGCAAAAGACATCTACATTTTTCCCGTTTTCCAATGCTACGCGTATGACAATTCCACCGTAGATGTTGATTGCCTTCCCATAGAGTTGCCGAAGATACATTTCTGCAAAGGGGTCTATTTTCCAAAAAAGATCATGATTGCCATAGATTTTATAAAATGCATTACGCTCCACAAACATGCGCTCTCGTTCAAAAGTAGCTTTATTGTGCTTCATGATAGAAAAGATATTAAACTTCCAAAACTCCTCTGAATCTCCCAGATTGATATACATTGCCCCTTTACCATTGTAATAATCCAAGGCTGCCAAATAATTCTTTTCTGCATTCCTAAACTCGTCGCCGGTACCTCGATTCCCTTTATGATGGTCCGAAAAAATAATAGTAGTTCCTCCCCTAAGGTCCAATTCATACAACGCACCCTCATTGGAATTTGGGTTATCCACAATTTCACGATAAATTTCTGTCAAGCGTTTAAATACCTGCTCTTTATCCGGAGAAGAAGACACCCTCCTAGCCAACCAAATCGTCGGTTTCCTCAACAAAAAAATAATCGGCTGTTTCAACTTGTTCAAAAAATTCTTCATGCTATTTGAATTTTCCTGAAAGTAACAATTTCTGTATACATACCCAAATGATTGGGAACGCAGATGAGGCGGGTGCAGGCAACGCTGATTATAGACCGGTTTTTTTATGAACAAAACTCACTCGTGGCGAGCGCAGCGACAAAACGTTGCGCTCGTTGCGAGAAATAGCCCCTGTAAAGAATAGTGAAGAAGGCTTTTGTGAAAATCCTCAAGCCTTGTGTCAAATTAAAAACCATGCTATTGAACATAATCTCATAGGCTACCAAAGCAAAAACCTTCTGTGTTAATCTGAGCAATCTGTGGACATTTTTTTCAGATTAGATTTCGGTCAATATTTTCATTGCGCCCGTGGCGCCCATTCGTTGCGCCCGTTGCGTGAAACCAACATGTCGAATGATGTAGGGAAGGGAATGCGGATCAAACGGGCCCTGGCATCGCAGATGTTAACCAGAATTTTTTATATGTTATAGGGTCAAAAAATAGACTTTAATTCTTACTAATTAAAATTAAGCGATTATAAGTACTTAATAATTGGATATCGACCAATTTTTGAAAACTTATTTTTTTTTGTGGCGTGAAAAGTGGTATTAACTCTAGACCCCACTAATTATGAGTACTTTACAGTACATTCACAAACATGACAAAACATTAAGAAATTATGTTTTGAAAAAATTCTTCAACAGATGCAAACCATATGTCGCTGTTTGCATGTTGACTGGTTTGCTATTCTTAGGGTCCTGCCAAGAATTAGAGCAGGTTGAGCCACTTGTGGAAGAAAGCATCGATACTTCTTTTGATCGAGCTAAGTTTTTGAATGCAGTTAACTTAGCTGCTGGAAAATATATCGCAAATTCTAACAATGATTATACCTCCTTAAATTTTAGAAGAGTTGAAAATTTAGAAGAACAAGGCATTCAGTTTATGAATGATATAGCATCAGAGTTTAATAATGAGAATCATTGGTTCAATGCATATTCATCAACCAACTTTGATCAAATATGGAACAACAGTAATCATACCTATCTTTCAAAAAAAGATCTCCCATCACCTGTAAAAAAGCATATTGAAGATTTTGAAAGTGTTGTAGACAAAATAGCTTTTGATTATGAACAAGGAAACTATCATAACGAAGACGAATTGATATCAAGGCTCAAATCAGAACTTACAAGAAAAGGCAACCAAATCTCTGGCGATAATAATATATCCTTGGATGTTAGATTAGGGATATCTGAAACATTCTTTCTTCTAAATGAAACCTTCGATGACTTAGGATCCATGCTAAAGGCAGAGGAATTAGAGAATGGATTCGTTAATTTTAAAAATAGGTGGGTCAGAGCTATTGTTAGAACAATTATTTTTGTTGCTGTAACTACTGCTGTTATTTACTCAGCTGGCACACTTCTTACGAGTATGAAACTTGGTTCAATTATAAGCGGACACAAGGTGGGAGTATCATTAATTAAAAATGGTATTACACTCAGTAATGGATTAAAATTATACTCGTTTAAATACAGTATAGGGTTTGGAATAATTTATGCTGGCAAGAGTTGGGACAAATCGTGGAAAGGTCTGCCGCAAGAGTTAACTTTTGGTGTCAAATTATCTCAATAATGAAATCTTTAATCTTAACTTCATTCATTCTGTTTTTTGTTCCAAACTTTCTCTTTGCCCAATGGCCAAGAGAAGAGGGGGATATAACAAAAACACCATATTACAAAAGGGGACTGGGGCCATATTTGGTGGCCCCTTCATTTACCTATACCCATACTATCAATCTCAACAGTTTCCTTGCTGAAAATGATTTTCCTACTATACCGTCTGGCGCATTGAATGTTGGATTTGGTTTTAATTGGAGATTTAATCGATTGGAAGTCGGGCCTCAAGTTCTTTTAGGAAGACAGTCAAATGAATCTTTAAATCCA
>NZ_BMYF01000010.1 GCF_014652135.1 Mongoliitalea lutea | reverse complement strand
GAGGAATTTAGAATGAGATGAAAACCTACTTTGCGGGCATAGCGCTCAACCGTGGCGCTCGTGGCGAGAAAAAAAATATCGAATGATGAACGTCCAACTCCGAATCCCCATCACCCGAGCCATGCGAGGAAATTAAATGATCAGGCCTGCAATTTTTCTAAACTATCCCCCAAGTTTCTCCCAACACCTTAATCTGTGCAAATCTGTGACATCTGTGGACTTTTTATTTAAGATTTTAGAGGGTAGATTTTAGATTTGTACGTGCAGAAAGGAGCCTTCGTGTAATTCGTGCCATTCGTGGACTTTTTTATTTAAGATTTTAGAGGGTAGAGTTTAGATTTGGGCTTGATCAAGCATTTTTGCGCCTTTGCGCCTTTTGCGTGAAACCTTTGCGTGAAACCTCTGCGTGAAAGCCAATGCGCCTTCATACCATTCGTGGACTCTTTTCACTCAAAGCTTTTCCTTCAACAGCTCCACACTGCCTCTCTTGAGCACCTCGTTATTGAGGACAATCACAGGAGCGGACTTGCAAAAATCCATACATTTGGTTTTAATAATCTTAAACTTCCCTTTGTAGTCTTCTGATCGGATTAACTCTTTAATGTCTTTTTGGAGCTTCTTACAGCCTCCCTTTTTACAATCGGAACCATTGCAAACAAAAATAAATCTTCGATAAGTAGCCATTGAGAATGGGGTTAGACTTTTAAGGTTACTAAAGTGACCCCGGCCCCTCCTCTATCTGCATGTTCGTCCTCTAGTCTACCCACATACGGCATTGTCCGGAGTAAGTTTCGGGTAATTTCTCTCAAGATACCATCCCCTTTCCCATGAACAATCCGCAAATCTTTTACTCCTAACATGTAGCCATCATCCACAAAATTTTGAACCAAAGGCAGTACTTCTTCTCCCCTTTTTCCTCGTAAATCCAGGTTAGGAGAAAATTCCATCATCTTGGTATTCGTATCAAAACCTGTTCTTTTGGCAAAGGATTTTTTCTCCTTTTTCATCTCAGCATTAGAGATTCTCTCAAGGCGGTTGATTTTGACAGTGGACTTTAATTCACCAATCAGAATATCTACCTCCTTCTTTTTAAGAGCCAACACCTCAGCAACCGCACCATTATCTTTTAAACGCACAAAATCACCCACAGCAATTTCCCCTCCGATGACTTTAATTTGCTTTTCTACTACAGGAACTTCTGCCACAGGTTTTACCTCTTGCTTCAGGACTTCCAATTCTTTTCGGATCGTTTTTACAGCTTCTTTCTCCGCCTGGGTTTCTTTAATTGTACGGATGGACTGCTCAATCTTTTGATTTACCTGATCCAATAAGGCTTTAGCTTCCGCTTTGGCCTGTTGGATGTATTGCTTTTTATTGGTGTCAATTGTTTCTTTCAATTGATTGTATTCCTTCATCCGCTGTTCCAATAAGCGTTCCCGCTTTTGGTTGTCGTGGACCAATTGCTCCAATTTGGTTTTTTCGTTTTCCAACTTGGTCAACATGCGGTCGTATTTCACACGGGTTTCTCCTATATGCTCTTTGGCATATGCGATGATATCTTTGGAAATACCAATCTTTGAAGCAATCTCCAAAGCAAACGAACTACCTGGTTTTCCGATTTCCAATTGATACAAGGGTTCCAGCTTATCTACATCGTAGCGCATTGCCCCATTGACTAGGCCTTGGTTTTTGGAAGCCACCTCTTTGAGGTTGCCATAGTGTGTAGTAATGACCCCATAAGCCCCTGACTTATTTAAGGCCAACAAGATGCCCTCCGCTATTGCTCCACCAAAAATAGGCTCCGTACCTGTACCAAATTCATCAATAAACACGATGGTTTTTTTGGTAGCCATTTGGGTGAAGTACTTCATGCTCATCAAATGAGAACTATAGGTACTCAGGTCATTTTCAATATTTTGCTCATCCCCAATATCTATGAAAAAATTATCAAAAATACACATGGTAGAATGCTCGTCCATGGGGACTAATAAACCACATTGAAGCATATACTGCACCATGGCCACCGTTTTCAATGTAACCGATTTCCCCCCGGCATTTGGCCCGGAGATCACCAGCAATCTCCTATTATGATCCAACTCCAACCTCAAAGGGACAATTTTTTTCCCTTGCTGCTTCAAGGCAAATTCCAATAGTGGGTGACGTGCATTGAACCAATCCAGTATTTTGGCTTTTTCGATGGTGGGTTTACATGAGCCTGTTTTGACGGCAAATTTAGCTTTGGCCCGAATAAAGTCTATCAGGCCCAAAAAAGTCAAGCCTTTACGCAAATCAGGAATCGTTGGACGGAGCTGATCGGTCAGTTTGGTGAGGATTTTTTGGATTTCCCTACGCTCCATATACTCTAGATCCTTCAATTCATTATTGATATCCAGCACTTCAGCGGGCTCCAAATAGACTGTTTGGCCTGTGGCAGATTCATCGTGAATAAAACCACTGATTTTTCGCTTGTATTCTGCCAAAACAGGGATTACCATTCTCCCTCCTCTGATAGTGATGGAGGAATCCTCCGGGGTCAATCCCTTGGATCTAGCATCTCGAAAGATTCTTTCCAATACTTTTCGAAGCCTATTTTCCTCATACAAAATCTGCGAGCGAATCATGGAAAGTTCCTTCGAAGCATTGCTACGGATTTTTCCCTTTTCATCAATTACGCGCTCGATCGCTTTGAGCAGGTCTGAGTTCATATGCACCAAACCCAAAAGCTCAAACAGTTGCGGATATTGCTCAGATCGATCTAAAATAAATGAAACACAAGAAAATAATGTTTGTAGGGAGAGTTTCAGTTCATGGAATTCTTCTTCATACAAAAAAGTCCCTTCGATTTTAGCCTTATCCAAAAATGGGTGGATATTGGTAAAGTTTGAAGCTGGAAAAAAATCTCCCGACTCTAAGATTTGCTTAAATTCAGCCGTTTGTTCCAATAATCGGGTAAGCAGTTTGGGGTCCTTGGTAAAGGACATCTTATCTACAAACTCAATTCCAAGTGGTCCTGCACACTCTTCTTTGAGCAATTCCCGGATTTTGGTAAAATTTATTTTTTCCTCCAGATTTTTGGGGTAAATCATCATCAGTTATTGGTCTCCTACTTTTTCTTTGATGCTTAATGAGTCGATGATACGTGCGTAGATTTTATCCATATGCTTGGCATCCCGCATGTAAAACTCCAGACTGCTTTTAAAAACTGAATCCTCCACCTGATGTTTAGCAAAAACCTCTTTTTCTAATAGGGGGTACAGCATGCGTGAGGAATCGTAGTGAATCGGGAAAGTAGTAACATAGCCCTCTGCCAAATGTATATCAATCAATACATTGATCAATTGATCTTCGGAGAGTAGGCCGGCAGGAGGAGAATTTCTCCCACAACTGCAGAAGAAAACAAAAACTAGAATAACAAATAGGTGTTTCACGCTGTAAAATTAACCGAAAATGCGGGTTGATGGAATTTTTAATGGGATAAGTTGACAGGGAACCTTCATAGCAAAGGAAGATTTATGTCAAATAGGAACTTATTTCTAGAAGGGAACGGTTTTTGAGCTATATTTGCCATCCCAAAACATGGGGCTGACCGGTTTTGACAGTAGGTGTAAGGACTGGGCTCGCATGCAGGCTGGAGTATGTACGGCCTTGAATCATTCATACGAACATAATTGGCGAAACTCGTTACGCCATGGCTGCCTAATCTAACCCTCAGGGGATAGATACTGCTTAAAGGGTTGAGTCTCGATAGAGATTCCCCAGCCACATCCCGCCTTCTGTTGTTTTGTCCAGGAGGATTTGGGGTGTCGATCAGACAGAGCTGCTTTCCGTGAGGCTACTAAGCGGAATTAAGACTAGTGGCTAAGCTGTTGTCCGGTGTGTCACCCAGCAAACAACAGTCGAAAACCCAATAGGTGACTAAGCATGTAGACGGTACGGTGTTTCCCTATCTGGACGCGAGTTCGAATCTCGCCAGCTCCACTTTAAACAATCCCACTCTCCCAAAACTCATAGGGTTTTATCCAAGAGTGGGATTTTTTATTAGTATCTCCAACTGCTTAAATCTGCCCCTTGAGGAGCATCTCTTTTTATAATTTCAAGGATTTTTGGCAAATAGAAAGTATTGTATCGCAACCTTGAAATGTAAATGGGGTTATCATGGTCTCCATTCCAACAATGTTCTGCACGGTCACCGTAATCGACTTCACCTGCATAGTATGGATTGGTAGTGCTCTCCAAAAACTCTTCCACCAAGTACACAGCATTGTTAAGATAATAGTTGTCCATGTCGCCGCAATAAATATGAATTTTGCCCTTGAGTTTTTCACCCAAGCCTTTTTCCCAATCTCTTCTCAAAATATGGCCTAGATCATAATTTTCCTTCCAAAAAGCGGCAACTTCTGGATTAATCTCACCAGTAACCTTATCCCAAAGCCTGGCAGGATAACCATCAGGTCCAACAGGAGAATAGGTCGCTTCCCAGATATCCCATTGCTGACCGCTTCTTCCTTTGGTACCCAAAACCAATTCCCTGTGATTCATTTCCTCCAAGGTAGCACTGACATGCCCTAAGTAATCCCTTTTACCGGGACGCGGAGTTTTCTTCCATGGACTATCCAGAAAATAAGCGTTTTTATCTTTGTAGATATCTACCACGGTGTAGGCTTGAAAATCGATTGGATCAGGACAAGCTGCAAAACAGGCACCGTACTCATCAGGATACTTGATCATTACGGCTAAAGACTCCCAGCCGCCAGTGGATCCACCATAAAGGAATCGGCTCCACCCCTCTCCTATTCCTCGAAACATTTCCTCAATGTATGGGATCAACTCATAGGTTATCGCATCCCCATAAGGACCTTGGTTAGCAGAGTTGACAGCATAGCTATCATCATAATAAGGTGTGGGATGCTGGATTTCAATTACCAAGTATCGTGGGAAATTAGGACTAACCCACTGTTTGTATTGATCATAGGCTTCTTGCTGCTGAAGAATATTGTATCCACTAATCCCAAAGCGGGCAGCATAATCCGGCTCTAAATCTGGATCTGGCGGTGTCTCTCTCCAACCTCCAAAGGTATATGGGAAATGCCCATGAAAAATCATCAAAGGATAGCGTGCTTCTGGATGTTCATCAAATCCATGCGGCAAAAGTACATTTGCCCCTAAATAGACATCACTCCCCCACCAGTCACTCAGCATCTCACTTTTCATTTTCACATGCTTGATGTATTTGGTATCCTCTGGAGCCGGTATTGGAGGTATTTCCTGGTCTAAAACAATCGCTACTTTCCCTGACTTTTCAAGATCCACAGTTATAGGCAGGTTATAAAAGTTACCTGGTTTGCGATTCCATTGCTGACCTTCTCCTTTGTCAGGTGGTAATTTAAGGATTCTACCATCTTTTAAGTTGAAGGTTTCATAGCGATTAAGCAATGCCTGCACTTGATAAGTCCCCTTCGGAATATCTTTCAAACTTCTTATCGGGTAACCAAATGCATCAGAATCTATTACCATTGGTTTACCCGGCTCCCAATCTTCCACATCTATCCCAAAAGCAAGTTGTGACTCTGGTCCATCAGAAATCTGAAACCGAGGTTCTGAACCTTCTTTTGTAGACAGCATCAAGATCAATCTACCGTCTTGAGCTTGCTCAATCAAAGATTCCGCAATGGTAATTTCAAATACAGGTCCTTCGCCTTCCTTGGATTGACAGGAACATAAAATAAGAACTGATAAAATAATCGAATTAAGTGCTTGCTTCATAGCGTCTATATTGGGTGATTACGTTTATGGACTATTTCTATTTTTTACTTTATGCAAACTATTAATAATCAAACAGAACCATAAGTTGAGCAAAAAGAATGATAAGTAAAAACCAAAGTCATATTTATTATCTATCTTTAGAGTTGGCTCCCTTGGTATCGTAAGTCACAAAACTGGGAGAATAAAACTCCTATTTTAGTGGTTGTTAAACTAAGCTCTTTTCTATGAAATACTTTATTTCCAAAACCATCCCAACCAACGATTTTGAAACAACTAAAACAAAAGTGGAAGCTGCACTGACATCAGAAGGCTTTGGAGTGCTTACCGAAATCGATATTCAGGCAACCATGAAAAAGAAACTAGACAAGGACTATCGCCCTTTTTTGATACTAGGCGCATGCAATCCTGTCTATGCTGATAAGGTGCTGAGTTTAGATCCTCGTATGAGTGTGATGCTTCCCTGCAATGTAGTCCTCAGATCGATTGATGAGCAAACCATAGAAGTTGCTGCCATTGACCCCTTAGCAGCCATGGGCGGACTCGGAAATTCCGATATTGAGCCACTTGCCGCTGATGTGAAAGAAAAACTAGCCCGGGTGATTGAGAAGATTTTTTAACACAGATAAATAGCAGATCAACACGGATTTCCACAGATTTTTTACTGTAGAAAAATTGGTTTTAACACCCCTCAACCATTATTTGAATTTATTTCCACAATATTTCAACCTTATTTCATCTCTCTACCTCAAAAAATCTCTCCACCCCAAATATCTAAATATCCAGTATCCACCAATATCCTTCCTGTCCACAGATGACTCAAATTCGCACAGATTTTCTGCTGTAGAAAAATTGTTTTCAGCACCTCTCAACCATTATTTCCACCATATTTCAACCTTGTTTCCTCTCTCTATCCCAAAAAATCTCTCCACCCAAAATATCCCAATATCCAGTATCCACCAATATCCTTCCTGTCCACAGATGACTCAGATTCGCACAGATTTTCTGCTGTAGAAAAATTGTTTTCAGCACCCCTCAACAATTATTTCCACTTTATTTCTACCATATTTCAACCTTATTTCCTCTCTCTATCCCAAAAAATCTCTCCAACCCAAATATCCCAATATCCAGTATCCACTAATATCCTTCCGGTCCACAGATGCCTCAGATTTCCACAGATTTTTTGTTGTAGAAAAATTGCTTTTAGCACCCCTGAACCATTATTTCAATTTATTTCCACCATATTTCAACCTTATTTCCTCTTACTACACCAATAAATCTCTCCACCCCAAATATCCCAATATCCAGTATCTACCAATATCTATGTATTCACCAACTCATAAGTTTGCTGCCCAATCTCCAACTCTTCATTGGTAGGAATAACCAATATTTTCACGGGGCTATCGGCTGCTTGCACCTCTCGAATGGCATTGCTACGAAGCTTATTTTTATCACTATCCAATGTAATTCCCAGGTAAGACAAATCCTTACAGGCTGCTTCGCGCATCTCTGCATCATTTTCACCAATGCCTGCCGTAAAAATTAAGGCATCCAGGCCATTTAAGACAGCAACATAACTGCCTATATACTTTTTGATACGGTAAGCATAGATCTCGTATGCTAAGGTTGCGTCGCTATCGCCACTTTCTATAGCTTGCTTGACATCTCGCATATCACTGTAGCCGCATAAGCCTAATAATCCACTTTTTTTATTTAGCAGGTCATTGACTTCTTTGGCTGAATATCCCCGTTCATTGATCAAATGAAAAATAATTGATGGATCAATATCCCCAGCACGTGTACCCATCACCAAACCACCCATAGGGCCCAAGCCCATACTGTGGTCTATAGATTTCCCATCTTTGATCGCCGTAATGCTACTGCCATTACCAAGGTGAACAACGATTAATTTAGATGACTTTTCTTTTAAATACTCCGAAGCTTTTTTGCTTACATATTGATGGCTACTGCCATGAAATCCATAAGCCCGGACACCTTTTTCTTCGTATAATTCCTTAGGTATCGCATAGCGATAGGCCACAGGAGGCATGGATTGGTGAAATGCTGTATCAAAAACAGCTACTTGGGTGGCATTTGGAAAAACTTTCTCCGCCACCTCAATCCCTGTATAGTTTGGCGGATTGTGCAAGGGCGCCAATGCAAATAGCTCCTTGATTTTATCTTTGACCTGTGCATCGATAACGGTGGTGGAAGCAAACTCTTCACCTCCATGGACCACTCGATGACCGATTGCTTTTACTTCATCCAAAGTTTCCAAAACGCCTTTCTCCACATCTACTAAAAGTGAGGTAACTTGTTGCAGTCCCACCTCATGGTCAGGAATCGGCATTTGGATGGAGAATGTTTGTTGCGCTCCATCTTTGAAAACTTTGTGCGAAACACTGCCTGTATCTAAACCAATTCTATCCACCAAACCCGTACAAATTGGATTTTCATTAGGCATATCAAATACTTGATACTTTAAGGAACTGCTTCCCGAGTTAATAACTAATATTTTCATAAAAACTACTCTTGTGCTTGTATGGATGTGATTACTACGGTATTGAAGATATCATCTACCGTGCAGCCTCGACTCAAATCATTCACAGGTTTATTCAACCCCTGAAGCATAGGACCAATGGCCATAGCACCTGTTTCTCGCTGAACAGCCTTATAGGTATTATTACCAGTATTCAAGTCAGGGAAAATTAAAACCGTCGCTTTACCCGCTACCGGTGAGCCTGGCATTTTTTGTTGGCCCGTTTGTGGATCTACTGCGGCATCGTACTGAATGGGCCCTTCCACCAAAATATCGGGTCTTTTTTCTTTTACCAACTCGGTTGCTTTCCTAACTTTTTCCACATCCTCCCCTGTACCCGATGCTCCAGATGAATACGAAAGCATAGCTACTTTCGGTTCGATTCCGAAACTTTTGGCAGTATCTGCGGAAGAAATGGCAATCTCAGCCAACTCTTCTGAATTCGGGTTGATGTTAATCGCGCAATCCCCAAAAACCAATACACGCTCCGGTAAACTCATAAAGAAAATGGAGGATACTAAGGATATTCCAGGCTTGGTTTTGACAAATTGTAAAGCAGGCCGGATTGTATGTGCTGTAGTATGTGCAGCACCTGAGACCATTCCATCAGCATGTCCTTTGTACACCATCATCGTACCGTAATAGGCCACATCGGACATTAAGTCTCTTGCTACACCCAAAGGCATATTCTTCCCTTTTCTCAACTCAAACAGAGTATTGGCATAATCATCAAAGTAAATAGACTCAACGGGGTTGATTAATTGGCAGTTTTCCTCACTCAAATTCAAACCTAAACGGTTGATCGCTGCCTTCATTTCTTTCACCTCACCTAGAATACTGACTTTCACAATATCTTGCTTCACTAACCTGTCAGCAGCCAATAAAATACGATCGTCTTTTCCCTCCGGGAGAACAATATGTTTTTTTGTACTTCTGGCCTTGCTTACCAATTGGTATTGAAACATACGCGGAGTCATGCCTACATGGACAAAATTTGCCATGGCAGTCTCCAAACTTTCTACATCAATATACTTTCTAAATATATTCACTGCTGACTCAATCTTCGCCTGATTGTCAGGCGATATTTTAGAATGAATCCCAGCCACTTTGGTTGCCGCATAAAAAGAAGGTTCTTTGACGGACAGTATGGGCAAATTCACCTCAGAACCTTCAATGAGTTTGATCACCGACTCGGCGAGTTCAAAGCCACCTGTAAGCACAATCCCAGCTATCTTTGGATAGTTTTGAGACAAGCTAGCCTGCAAAGAAGCCAAAACGATATCAGCTCGATCCCCTGGGGCTACTATGAGCACATTTTTCTTGATATGATTCAAGAAATTTGAAATCTGCATGGCTCCAAAAATGAAATGATCAACCCTGTTATGGAGAAATTGCCCCCCAAACAAGACCTCTGCATCCAAGTATTTTTTCACCTCGTTCATGGTAGGGCTTTTGAGCTCTACAATCTGCGGGATTATTGTAATTTTTATAGCAGCCTGAATATGGTTTCCAATTGCCTTGGTTAATTCCTCTACATCTTCTTCTTTTACTTTATTGACTACCAAAGCCAATACATCCACTTTTCTCGAAGTAAAGTTCTGCACGGTCACCGCTGCTGAATTAAGAATCTGAGCAACCGTCTTATTTTCACCCGAAACAACTGCAATCACAGGAGTTCCGAGATTTTTAGCTATGGTGATATTCGCATCAAACTCAAAGGCTGTACCCTCCCCTAAAAAATCACTGCCTTCAATGATGGTGAAGTCATAGTCAGATTCCAGATTTTTATATTTATCGATAATAGTATCTATGATTTCTCCCTGCATACCATTTTCAATGAGCGTATTTGCCTGCTCTCTTGTAAATGCGTAACATTTAGCATAATCTAAGGGGAGTTTGAAATACTCCATTAAAGTTTCTATATGTGCATCCTTTTTCACTTCAGGACTATTATTGATAATAGGTTTGAAGTAACCTATCTTTTGGCCTTTGGCCAACAACATATCTACGAGGCCCAAAGCAATGATTGATTTTCCACTGAAGGGCTGGGCTGTAGCGATAAAAACACTCTTATTATATCTCATGAATTAATCATTTAATAGGTCAAAATTAGGAAGTCATAACTTAGGAATGTTTGATCAAAAACCGTCCAAAACATGACATTTGTCATAGTAAATTCAAAATAGATTTGATAAGAAGCAAGAAATCACTTTAATTTAACCGCTAACGACGAATGAAAAGACAAATTCATAAGAGGAAATTTGATTCTTTTGAGATAAAAAACCCACCTGATCTGATATCTTCCAAACGAATTAGAAATGAACTGCCGATCAGAAATTATGAATCTGACAAATTTTAGTGTAAAAATTACATTTTATAATTTTGAAACCGATTTCATTTCTTCTATTTTTGATAGCAACAAAATTCAATGACCTATGAACCTAAAATATGCTAGAGGGATAGCCTTCCTCTTAACAGCTCCATTGATGGTGTTTTCATGCAATCAAAGCAGTACTACGGAAGACACTGAAACTGCTGCTGACACACAATTTCTAAGTGCTCCATTAATTTCACACATGTACACTGCAGATCCTTCTGCACATGTATTTGATGGTAAAATTTACATTTACCCATCTCATGATGTCATGTCAGAGGTAGAGGAGGATGATTCAGGAGCACACTTTAACATGCGAGATTATCATGTTTTCAGCATGGATGATATCAATTCAGTTCCTGTAGATCATGGAAGAGTATTGGATGTAGATGACATTCCTTGGGCAAAGAGACAACTATGGGCTCCTGATGCAGCACATAAAGATGGAAAATATTACCTCTATTTCCCTGCTAAGGACTATGACAATATCTTCCGTTTGGGAGTCGCTGTAAGTGATAGCCCAACTGGACCATTTACTCCACAGCCTGAACCGATGAAAGGTTCTTACAGCATTGATCCAGCTGTTTTCCAAGATGGTAATGACTATTACATTTATTGGGGTGGAATCTGGGGAGGTCAGTTACAAAAGTGGAGAACAGGAGAGTATCTTTCTACAGGAGATTCTCCATACGATGACGAACCTGCGGATGACGAACCGGCTATTAGTCCTATGGTAGCAAAGTTAAGTGCCGATATGTTAGAGTTTGGAGAAAACCCACGACCTATTTTGATCAAAGATAAAAATGGTGATCCTATCAAGGCTGGAGACCATGAAAGAAGGTTTTTTGAAGCAGCTTGGGTTCATAAATACAATAACACCTACTATTTTTCTTACTCTACGGGGGACACTCATAAAATCGTCTATGCCACAGGAGACTCTCCTTATGGTCCATTTACCTATCAAGGCGTAATTTTAAATCCGGTACAAGGATGGACCAATCATCATTCAATTGTAGAAGTTGATGGCAAGTGGTATATCTTCTATCATGACACGGAGCTTTCAGGTCAAACCTATTTAAGAAATGTGAAAATGACCGAATTAACCCATAATCCTGATGGCACGATTCAAACAATTGACCCCATCCTTTCGAACTAGTACCGATGATTAATTGATTTCAAAAAGTTGCGATTTCACCCAAATCAAAATCGATTACCATCATCCCTGTAAGCTCCTTACAGGGATTTTTTTATCCAATTATCCCTAAGTTAAGAAGTGTAAATCATGTAAGGGGCATAAAAAAAAGCCGCCCCAATTAAATGAGACGGCCTTAAAATAGAAAAAACCAAGATTTTTACATTAAATAAACTGATTTAATATATTCTCATACAACTCCTGCTTACCGCTGGTTTTCTTTGGCTCACCAACTGTTAAAGCATGGGCTCTCAAATCTTCCAAAGTCAATTTACCTTCTTCAAATTCTTTCCCTTTACCAGTATCAAAAGATGCATAACGCTCTTTCCTCATATTTTTATAAGCGGATTTTTGAAGAATCTCATCGGCAATGATTAAAGACCTCGCAAATGCATCCATACTTCCTATATGTGCGTGAAACAGATCATCCATATCTGTGGAGTTACGTCTGATTTTTGCATCAAAGTTAACTCCTCCTCCATCTATTCCTCCACCTTCTAAAATGACAAGCATTGACTCTGTTAATTCCTGTAGATTAATCGCAAACTGATCTGTATCCCAACCATTTTGATAATCTCCTCTATTGGCATCGATACTCCCCAACATTCCTGCATCAACAGCCATTTGTAATTCATGCTGGAACGTATGCCCTGCAAGAGTAGCGTGGTTTACCTCCAAGTTTAATTTAAAATCTTTATCCAATCCATGATGTCTCAAGAAGCCAACAACCGTAGCAGCATCATAATCATATTGATGCTTAGTAGGCTCCATTGGCTTCGGTTCGATCAAGAAATTACCTTTAAATCCTTTGGAGCGGGCATAATCTCTTGCCATCGTAAGGAATTTTGCCAGGTGGTTTATTTCACGATTCATGTCGGTATTCAACAAAGACATGTACCCTTCACGACCACCCCAAAACACATAATTCTCACCACCCAATTTGATAGTAGCATCAATTGAGTTTTTCACTTGAGTACCAGCCCAAGCCACCACATCAAAATCAGGATTGGTGGAAGCACCGTTCATATAACGGGGATTAGAGAAGACATTGGCAGTTCCCCACAATAGTTTTACACCTGTCTCCTGCTGTTTTTGTAAAGCGTAGTCAGTAATGATTCGCATACGCTCCTCATACTCCTCAATGGAAGCCCCCTCATCTACTAAGTCTATATCATGAAAGCAATAGTATGGAGCTCCAATTTTTACAAAAAACTCGAATGCAGCATCCATTTTATCTTTGGCACGTTGCACTGCATCTTCGCTTGAATCCCAAGGATGAGTCATCGTTCCAGGTCCGAATGGATCAGCACCAGTCGCACAGAAAGTATGCCAATAGGCAATGGCAAACTTAAAGTGCTCTTTCATAGTTTTTCCGGCTATAACCCGGTTTTCATCATAAAATTTAAAAGCCAAAGGGTTTTGTGAGTCCCTTCCTTCAAATTTAATTTTTTCGATCGTAGGAAAATAGGTTTTCGACATATGCGTAATAGATTTATTTTATTTTAATTATTCAATTTCAAACTGTTAACTGAGCTAGACGGGATTTCCAGACTTCATATGCCTCAGCATAAGCTTCTATCAAGATCTGTTTTGGCTCAAGAGAAGCAATTTTCTCCAAACTTTCAAATGCCTCATCAGTCGAAGCATACAAGCCGAGTCCGATTCCTGCACCTCTTGCAGCCCCCTGAGAGCCATCTGTATCATAAAGCTCTAAAGACACCTCATTCATATTCACAAAAGCCTCCCGGAACAATGGACTTAAAAACATATTGGCATGTCCTGCTTTTACCGTATTCAGATTAAGCCCCATCCCCTTCATGATATTAAACCCATAAGTCAAGGCTGATACAATCCCTTCCTGTGTTGCTCGCAAAACATGTGCACGCTCATGCTTGAGTAAATTTAGCCCCACCAAACTTGCCCCAACAGGCTTATTTTCCATGATTCTCTCCACACCATTACCAAATGGAATAAAACTCAATCCATCAGAACCAATTGCTGCCTTTGCTGCCAATTCATTAATTTCTGGATAAGAAAGAGAATCTCCTCCAAGTAAGCGTCTTGTCCATGAATTCAGAATACCTGTCCCGTTGACGCACAGAAGAACACCATAGCTAGGATTTTTTTCTTGGTGATTGACGTGAATAAAGGTATTTACCCTAGATTTTGGATCAAATAACGGCTGTGTCGTCACTCCATAGACAGTTCCAGAGGTCCCTGCGGTAGTAGCTAACTCCCCTTCTTTCAATACATTCAATGAAAAAGCATTATTTGGCTGATCTCCTGCCCTATAGCAAATAGGAATTCCTGCCTCGATTCCTAAAAGAGCAGAAGCATCAGCAGAAACTTTTCCTTGATGTGCAAATGATGCAGTATAGTCAGGTACTAATGCCTTATCGATACCATACACATCTAATAACCTTTGAGAGACTTTACCCTCCTGATAATCCCAGAAAATACCTTCTGACAAGCCAGTTTCGGTAGTCAATATCTCTCCAGTCAGCTTCATGGCAATAAAATCCCCAGGAAGCATGAATTTATGGATTTGCTCATAAATGGACGGCTCATTATCCTTGACCCACTTAAGTTTAGATGCTGTAAAGTTCCCTGGAGAATTGAGCAAATGCGGAAGGCAATAGGCAGGCCCCAATTTTTCAAATGCTTGATTGCCAAGCTCCACTGCACGACTATCGCACCAAATAATAGCAGGCCTTAATACCTCTTGATTTTTATCAACCAAAACCAGTCCGTGCATCTGATATGAAATACCAATCGCTTTCAGTTCTCCCTTCTGTATAGTAGCTTGGGAAACCAAGGCTTTGGTACAACCTACCACATATTCCCACCACATGGAAGGATCTTGTTCTGCCCAGTCAGTTTGCGGAGAATGAATAGGCATCTCCACTTTTGGCAAAGTTTCGGAAGCGACCAATTTGCCAGTATCGGCATCCAACAAACTTGCCTTTACCGAAGAACTCCCCAAATCGTATCCTAGAAGTAAATTTCTCATATCGCTATAATTACCAGAATAAAATATAGAGCGCTGTCGTAATTAATATTATGAATAGTGCTCCAATCTTAAAACCTGGACTTGTTGTAAATAAACTCTTGTCAATTTGTATGCTTTTTGGATGATCTTTGCCTTTTCCTTCGATTAAGCTTACAACTACCATTAACGCAACCAACGTAAGGAACACAACTCCCATTCTATCCAAAAAAGGTAAATCAGGCCAATAAACTTTTAACACCACAGAAAGTGGAATACTCAAAGCAGCACCCGTTAGAGCAGCATTTGATGTGGTTTTTTTCCAAAACACACCCAACAAGAAAATCGCAAAAACCCCTGGACTTATAAAACCTGTGTATTCTTGAATAAACTGGAAAGCCTGGTCTAATTGTCCTAAAGCTGGCGCAACGATAGCTGCAATAATAAAGGCTACTGCTGCGGTAACTCTACCAATCAATACTTGCTTAGATTCAGCTGCATTTTTATTAATGTACTTATTGTAGATATCCATGGTGAATATCGTGGATGTACTATTGGCCATGGAGGCTAAGGAGGAAACGATAGCAGCCGTCAATGCCGCAAATGCTAGGCCTTTAAGTCCCGTTGGTAATAATTGAAGTAAGGTTGGATATGCTCTATCTGATTTTATCAGTCCAGAAACAGGATCTTTCATCGACTCAACAAAAGATGCGTCTATTCCATTGTTGACAATTACCAAAGCAGCTATGCCAGGAATAACCACTATCAAAGGCATCAAAAGTTTCAAAAATCCAGCAAAAATCATCCCTTTTTGTGCTTCATCCAAACTCTTTGCTGCTAGCGCACGCTGGGTAATATATTGATTAAATCCCCAATAATTGAGGTTTACAATCCACATACCTCCCACCAAGACACTCAATCCAGGGAGATCCAAATAGGCATCTTTCAATCCACCTTTTCCATCTGAAATCATCATTTCTCCTTTGGAAAGAATCATAGAAAAATGCCCAGGCACTTCTTTTCTTAGTAAACCAAGGCCTTCCCAAGCACTTCCCTCACCAACCATGGTCAAAGCAATGTAGGTGGTTGCTAGACCACCAGCTGCTAAGAAGAAGACTTGGACTACATCTGTCCAAGCGACTGCTTTCAAGCCGCCATAAATAGAGTAAATCATCGCAAAAAGTGCCAACCCAACAATCCCATAAGTCATCGGTACATTCATGATGGTATTCAAACTCAATGCTCCTAAATAGAGCACAGAAGTAAGGTTTACAAAAACATACAATGCCAACCAGAAAATAGCCATGGTCGTACGTACCCTTGCATCATACCTGTCAAAAAGAAACCCGGGCATGGTATAAATCCCCTTTTTCATAAATACAGGTAGAAAGAAAATAGCCACCACTAAAAGTGTAATTGCGGCCATCCATTCATACGTGGATATCGCAAGCCCCAGTGCAAAGCCAGAACCTGACATCCCAATAAATTGTTCTGCAGAAATATTGGATGCGATCAAAGAAGCTCCAACAGCCCACCATGGCAATGCTTTGGATGCTAAGAAATAATCTTTGGAATCCTTGACATGACCTTTTTTCTCCCTCGAGACAAAAAGACCCATGCCCACTATCAGACAACAATATCCGATAAAAACAATAAGATCAATAGGTTCTAATAACATGTATGTGTTTGGTTTAATAGGTTTATTTCTAGGTTTGGATTATACTATTCATCAGACAGCACAGAAAACATTCTGGCTATCCCTAACTCTAAGCCGCGTAATTCTGCAAGGCCTTTTAATCTACCAATAGCAGAGTATCCAGGATTGGTTGTTTTTTGAAGATCATCAAGCATTTGATGTCCGTGGTCTGGCCGAAATGGGATAGGTTTTTCTCTTAAATTATTTAATTGTACCAACTCTTTCATCACTTCAAACATATCTACATCTCCATCCAAATGATCTGATTCAAAGAAGTTTCCAAATTGATCTCTCTTAACGTTTCTTAAATGCACAAAATGAATTCGATCCCCAAAAGACTGAACCATTTTGGGAATATCATTGAATGGACCTGCCCCTAATGAGCCTGTACAGAAACAGAGTCCATTAAATTTTTTGGGTTGATTGGAGAAAATCCATTCTAAATCTTCGCTACATGATGCGATTCTGGGAAGACCTAAAATAGGGTACGGTGGATCATCGGGATGAAGAGTCATTTGAATACCAAAAGACTCACATGTATCAGCAATAGCATCTAAAAAAAGCTTTAAATTTTGTCTTAATCCATCCTTACCAATGGATGTGTATATTTCTAGACTCGATCTCAATTCAGGAATACTGATCGCAGCCTCTGTTGGAACCCCCATACAAATGATTTCCTCCAATGCTTTGAGCTTTTCTACTGTATAATCATTGAATCTACTTTGGAGCATTGATAAGACAGCCTTTGAATAACTCTTTTCGGCTCCTTCCCTCTTCAAAACAAAACAGTCAAAATATGCCAAATCTGTCCAATCAAAGTATAAAGCTTTGGATCCAGTAGTTAAGGTAAACGAAAGATCGGTTCGGGTCCAATCTAATACTGGCATAAAATTATAACACACAGTCGTCAAGCCTGCCTTAGCCAAGTTTTTTAAACTTTCAATATAATTTGATAGGTAAAAAGTTGCGTTGACATCATTCGTCTTGATAGATTCATGTACCGGTAAAGACTCTACAACTTCCCAGCTTAACCCAAACTTAGCAATCTCTTGCTTTCTTTGAATGATATCTTCATATTTCCAGACTTCTCCATGGGGAATATGATGTAATGCAGAAACTATACCCGTTACACCTGCTTGTTTGATCTCACTAAGGCTTACAGGATCATTGGGACCAAACCACCTCCAAGACTGAATTAGGTTATTTTTCATTACTCACATTTTTGGGTTTATCTTACCGTAAGTTAACCTTGTTTCTAAAACGACACTCTGATTTCATATCTCTGATCGCGAAAGAAAACAACTACTTATTTTCACAATTTTATAGTTGAAAATTGAAAAATTGAGGAACTTATAAATCATGCATGTAGCCGATAATCAAACACCTGATCTCTCATTTTCGACCTAAACTTGGAGATTTTTTTAGAAAAATGCAACCGATTTCATTTTATTTCAAAATATTGATCATTTTTTATTGGCGAAGACCAAGTTTGGATTAAAAAAAATGACAAATGAACTCGTCTAAATTTACAATATTTTTATAAAAATTAGTGTATTTGACTTCGCGCAAGGATAAATTACAAGAAATCGATTTCATCTTTAAAAGTTTGATGAGAGAAAAAAAACAAATACATTTGATTAGGTCTTTAAATTTTTTTGAAAAAAAAACCTTAATTAGTACCTAATACGATATCTACGTTTTCTCATCAGTTTTAATTATGGATAAAGAAGTTACAATCTATGATATAGCTAAAAATATTGGTGTCTCACCTACCACCGTAAGTAGGGCTCTAAATAACCATCCAGCAGTTAAAGAAAAAACTAAAAAGAAAATTTTTCAAGCTGCTGCGGAAATGGGTTATCAATCAAATGTTTTTGCCGCCAATCTCAGAAGCAAAAAAACTAATAATATTGGAGTTATTGTACCAAGTCTTAACAGCAGTTTCCAAGCTTCTGTATTAGCAGGTATGGAAAAAGTAGCTAATGAGGCCGGATACAATCTTGTCATTACACAATCACTTGAATCAAGCGAAAAAGAAATTGCCAATACTAGATCTATGTTTAAAAGTAGAGTGGATGGACTGATTGTATCCTTAGCAAGTGAAGCCGAGCAACTAGAGCATTTTGAGCCCTTTCATAAAAAAGGGATTCCAGTACTCTTCTATGATAGAATCGCCAATAGCAGAGATAGTGTAGGAGTAACTATTGATAATATCCAATCTGCGCAATTAGCAACTAACCACTTAATTGATCAAGGTTGTAAGAAAATAGTACATGTATTGGGAAGCACTAAAATAAGTGTCTATGCGGAAAGATTAAAAGGATTTAAATACGCCTTGATTGATAAAGGAATAGAATTTAATGAAGATCAAATCATTGTTCTTAATGAAATTAATGAGAATGCAGCGGAATTTGTTATTGATAAAGTACTTCAAATGAACCCATTACCTGATGGGCTTTTTGTCTCAAACGATGCTTGTGCAGCAAGCTGCATGAACCAGCTTATACAAAAGGGGATACGTGTGCCTGAGGACATCGCCATTGTAGGGTTCAATAATGAGGTGATTTCAAGACTTGTGCAGCCAAAAATTACAACTATCAACTATCCTGGTTTTGAAATGGGTGAAGTTGCCATGAAAAATTTAATCAATTATTTAGACGAATCAGAAACTACGCTTCTTCAGAACACAAACAAAATTACCCTCCGGTCAGATTTAATTATTAGAGAATCTTCCATTAGACGGTAATAAAAATAATTGCTCAATTTAATTACAGCTATGGATAAATGCAACAAATTAATTTAAGACCTATCTTTGCCCCATGTTGCAACAGATCCAAACGCTTATCATCAAAGAATTCACACTTGAGTGGAGACAGAAATATGCCCTTAATGGTATTTTGCTTTACGTAGTGTCGGCTGTCTTTATTGTATATCTGAGTGTTGGGGCAAAGCAAGGAAATATCGGCGTACCCACTTGGAATGCACTTTACTGGATCATTATACTTTTTTCCGCAGTGAATGCTGTTGCCAAGAGTTTCATACAGGAACATCAAGGCCGGCAATTATACTATTACATGATTGCCTCACCTGAAGCCATCATTATTTCAAAAATGCTGTATAATACCCTGCTAACATTGGTTTTGGCCTTGCTAGGGTACTTGGTTTTCAGTGTCATATTAGGAAATCCAGTTGAAGATCAAGGCTTATTTGTACTCAACCTATTCTTGGGGTCTATAGGCTTTTCTGCATGTTTGACCATGGTTTCGGGCATTGCTTCCAAGGCAAGTAATAACGCAACCTTGATGGCTATTTTGAGTTTCCCCGTGATTATCCCCATTCTCTTAATGGCCATCAGGGTATCCAAAAATGCAATCGACGGTTTGGATTTTTCTGTGAGCGTAGACAAATTGATCACGCTTGCCGCCATCAATGCCATCATTGCAGCAGCTGCTTATATTTTGTTCCCTTATTTGTGGAGAAGTTGACAGTTTAGATGAGTCCCATGCTCAGTATCCCCGCCAACATCAAAAGCTTGGATAGCAAACTCAGTTGTGTAAAATGAGCTTTGCGATCGGCCTGGTAGATTTTGTACATAAACAAAAAGAACAAGAAACTCAGCCCTCCAAAGTAGTAGAAGAGTGATAACTTGTTGATTTTAAAAGTTACCACCAAAATGGCAATCACAAACACAAAGGCAATCAAAAATATAATATACTTGGTGTTGCGGAAGCCAAAGACTATTGGCAGGGTCTGACATCCGTGTTTTCTATCCCCATGTCGGTCTTCTATATCCTTAAGGATCTCTCTGATCAAATTTAGGAAAAAAGCAAAAATAGCATAAGTAAGCACTAACAATTCTGCATTTTGATAATAATAACCAATGATCCAAATCGATGCTCCCGTCAATAGAGCTACTGTCAGATTGCCTACAAATGGCAAACGTTTTAATGCATTGCTATACCACCAAAGTAAAAAAGCTGCAAAGAAATTAATTACCGCTACCCGAGGACTCACGAGATAACCAATTCCAATCCCAGAAAAATTGAGTATGGTATGCAAAAAAATCACTACCCTGCGCTTCATGCCTTTGCCAATGATCACCTCTGCAGGTTTATTGACATAATCAATCTTCACATCGTAATAATCATTGATCATATATCCAGCAGCGGCAATGATAACTGTGGATAAAATGATCAAATACAAATTGATATCCTGCAACACAGGCACTCCCTGACGGGTGGTCTCCACCAAAAAATGCGCAGTCATCAGCTGTGCAAATACCACAATCAGCAAATTGGAAGGTCTACTAATTTTCAGCAGGCCTTTAATCGTAAATGTGGGAGTGGCTGTCATGGAATTCATCGTACAAAATTAAACAAAAAACCTTGCCTAATAAGCGAATTTAACGGGCTGAAAAATTTAATGTTGGCAGCTCATCAATACTTACCAAAAATATACCCTAGAAAACCTTGAGCTTTTTTATCTTTGAGATTCCTTCAAGCAAAAAACCAATGAACCCCACTCCTCTAGCCGAACGCATGCGACCCATTCGCTTGCAAGAATTGATTGGACAGGAACACTTGAGCGCACCTAACACCTTCCTATATAGAGCTATTCAATCTGGGAATGTCCCTTCTTTGATTCTGTGGGGACCTCCAGGGGTGGGGAAAACAACGATTGCCAATATCATCGCCAACGAAATCAAAGTTCCTTTTTACACGCTTTCCGCCATCAGCAGTGGGGTCAAAGACATCCGGGAAGTCATCGAAAAAGCTAAATTTCAACAAGGAGTTGTTTTATTCATTGATGAAATTCATCGCTTCAACAAGTCCCAACAGGATGCCTTACTGGCTGCCGTAGAAAAAGGGACCATCCGACTCATCGGCGCTACTACTGAAAACCCTTCTTTTGAAATCAATGCTGCACTACTTTCCAGATGTCAGGTGTTTACTCTCAATGCTTTGGGCAAAGAGGAATTACTTGCTATGCTGAAGCAGGCTATGGAAAAAGATCTTGATTTGAAAAAAAGAACTATTGACCTCCAAGAAACGGAAGCTTTACTGCGATTATCGGGAGGGGATGGACGCAAACTCCTCAACTTATTTGAAATCGTCGTTAATGCCATTGAGGAAAACCCATGTGTGATCACCGATGCCCAAGTGAGTACGATTGCCCAACAAAAAGTGGCTTTATATGATAAAAGCGGTGAGCAGCATTACGATATCATCTCAGCCTTTATCAAATCTATCCGAGGCTCTGACCCCAATGCAGCTGTATATTGGTTAGCCCGAATGATTGAAGGTGGAGAAGATGTAAAATTTATTGCGAGAAGGTTGGTCATTTTGGCATCAGAGGATATCGGCAATGCCAACCCAAATGCCTTACTGTTGGCAACCAACTGTTTTGAAGCGGTAAAAATCATCGGTTATCCAGAAGCAAGAATTATTCTCTCCCAATGTGTCACCTACCTTGCCAGCTGCCCCAAAAGCAATGCTGCTTATATGGCTATAAATGAAGCACAGCAAGCCGTCCGCCAAACGGGTGATTTACCCGTTCCCTTCCACCTTCGTAATGCCCCAACCAAACTGATGAAGGACTTGAACTATGGCAAAAACTATCACTACGCCCATGATTATGAGGGCAATTTTATCAACCAAGAATACCTTCCCGACGAACTCAAAAACACTCCCTTCTACCGACCCGGCAACAATGCCCGAGAACAAGAACTCAAACGTTATCTAAAAGATAAGTGGAAAGGAAAGTATGGGTATTAGGAGTAAACAGTGGGCAGTGAACAGTGAGCAGTTAGTTGATTAAGTGATTAGTCACGTGAGATCAACTGTCCACTGTCGACAGTCCACGGTTTCGTTAGTGGTAGACTTACTTTTCATTTTTTTTCCTAAATCCCTACTTGGTTCGTGGTATCCCGAGGGTCGGGACAGGCTGCTGTACTTCGTATGTTTACACTTACTGTTGGCTAAGCGAAGTCGAAGCCAACGAACTGTTGGCTGTTAGTAGGGAGCTGTAAACAGTATTCAAATCTTAGTAAACTTCCGGTCAAAATTATCCATCAGCTTGATGTATTGCTGAATGATTTTTTCAGCGAGCTCTGCATCATGATCTTCGGGATAGACAGGGTTGAATTTGATCCGATCGATTACCATGTCTAACCAACCCTTTCCATCATCAATCAAGTCTGCGTGAAAAGCCTCCACTGTTAGATCTCTGGAACCTGAAAAAGGCCCTTTCCCCTGTTTACGGAAAAATTCCTCCATGGTAAGCAAAGCTTGTTCATGAGTGATTTCAAACAAACGAATAACCTGTTTGCGATACTTTTTGACATCGCTCTTTTTGGCTTCGGATGTGCGAACGTATTCATTCAGTTCAGCCAATGCTTCCTGAAATTTTGCATGGGGCGTATATGTAGTGGAGCTAGTTAATTTCATGATACTCTTATATTGGGTTTATGGATTCATTAGCGAACATTATAGGATTGCATAAATGGCTGACCATTGGCAGTGAATCCTTCCAATCGTAGGCGACCACTGAATTTCTCCAAGAATTGACCAGTTTGCTCAGGGTTTTTTACAGGCTCCCCATTGATTTGTGTGATGATAAAACCATTATTCAAGCCTAAATCCCTCAAATAGCCACGGGTCAATCCTGTTATTTTTATTCCGTAAGCAATATTAAAGCGATCTTTCTCCAAAGTATTGATAGTCTCTAGTCTGGCACCTAAGATATTGGAAGTAAAGAACTCTCGACGTAAAACACCGGTACCACCTTCCAGATTTTGAAGCGTCAATTGGGCTGTACGGGAATCTTTTCCTCTTCTGTAGTGAACGGTGATTTTATCTCCAGGATAATAGTAGGAAAGCACCTCTTCAAAACTCCCTTTACCTGTTACTTCAAACCCTTCAATTCTGGTGATCACATCATTTCGTTGTAAACCGGCCTTTTCTGCTGCCCCATTACGAATCACATGAGTAACAATCACTCCATCCAGTGAATTCAAAGCCATTTCTTCCGCTAGTTCTGGCGTTACCTCCACGACATCTACCCCTGGGATTGCTTTTTGTACTTCCCCAAACTTAATCAGGTCATTGGCAATTTTCACCGCAATGTCCACAGGTACTGCAAAACCATAACCTGTGTAGGAACCTGTGCGTGATAGAATAGCGGTATTGATTCCCACCAATTCCCCCTTCACATTTACCAAAGCACCACCGGAATTCCCTGGGTTAATTGGGGCATCTGTTTGAATAAAAGACTCCAAAGGAAATTCCCCACCAAGTATATTGATTTGACGCTCCTTGGCTGATACAATTCCCGCAGTCACCGTAGATGTAAGATTGAAAGGATTACCGACAGCAATCACCCATTCCCCAATTCTCAAATCTCTGCTACTCCCCTGTTTGATCGCAGGAAGATTCGCCGCCTCTACTTTAAGCACAGCTATATCAGTATTTTTATCTGTCCCAATCAATCGGGCAGGATAGGTTCTTTTTTGATGGACTACTTCGATCGTCTCCGCTCGTTCTATTACATGGTTATTGGTAATGATGTAACCGTCAGAACTAATAATCACACCCGATCCCGTGCTTACGCGCTGAGTAGGACCTGTGCCAAAGAAATAATCAAAAATACTGTATCTGCGCTGGTCTGTCCCTGAGAAGTTTTTGATAAATACAACAGAGGGAGTACTTCTTTCGGATGCCTCCACAAAAGACATTGGAGCATTGACTGACACAGGGGCACTGTCTTCCCTATCAAAACTTACTTGAAAAGGTGCTTGCATCGAAACAGCTTCTTCTGAGGTGGAAAATTGTTCAGAAACAAACAGCTGCTGATAGGTCCAAGCTCCCGCTAAACCAGCGAGAAAAGCCAATGCTATAAATTTTAGGTTCTTTGCCATAAACTTGTTAACGAAAATGCGATTCACACAGTTATTAATATGTCAATTTACAAATACTTTTCCCATTTACATGCCAAATCCTGTATTCGGCAAAAACAAAAGAAATAATAGCAGGAAAAGTAAGATAACCTTGTAATTTTGTCAGATTATTTAAGTAACCCAAATAATTTCTTCAGGGATTCGTTGATGTCAGAAAAAAAACACGTCGCCATCTTAGGGTCGACAGGAAGCATAGGAACACAGACTTTGGATGTCATACAGGCACATCTTGACAAGTTTGTAGTAGAAGTTTTGACTGCCCAAAACAATGCAGATTTATTGATTTCCCAGGCCAAGCAATTTCAACCCAATGCGGTGGTCATTGTCAATGAGGAGCTTTACATGCATGTAAAAGAAGCTTTGGACCCGCTGGATATAAAAGTCTATGCAGGAGAAAAAGCTTTGGCGCAAGTGGTAGAAATGGAGAGCATTGATATTGTTTTGACAGCTTTGGTTGGATATTCCGGACTCTTGCCAACCATCCACGCAATCAATGCAGGGAAACACATCGCTTTGGCCAATAAAGAAACATTGGTGGTAGCTGGAGAAATGATCACTGAATTGGCGAAAAACAAAGGAGTCAATATTTACCCTGTTGATTCCGAGCACTCAGCAATCTTCCAATGCCTCGTAGGAGAATTCCATAACCCAATTGAAAAACTGATTCTAACAGCCTCCGGAGGCCCATTCAGAGGAAAAGATAGGGCCTTTTTGGCAAATGTAACCAAGGAACAAGCCTTGAAACATCCTAATTGGGATATGGGAGCCAAAATCACCATTGACTCGGCTTCCTTGATGAATAAAGGGTTGGAGGTAATAGAAGCAAAATGGCTTTTTGGTGTTACGAGAGAGCAAATAGAAGTCATCGTGCACCCTCAGAGCATCATTCACTCATTGGTTCAATTTGAAGATGGAAGCATCAAAGCACAACTCGGGTTACCGGATATGCGTATCCCTATTCAATTTGCTTTGAGTTACCCTGATAGATTTCCATCAGATTTTCCTAGATTTGACTTTATTAATTACCCAAACCTGACCTTCGAGCAACCTGACACAAAGACATTCCGAAATCTCCAATTGGCATATGATGCCTTGGAAAAAGGCGGAAATACAGCCTGTATTCTCAATGCAGCGAACGAAATTGTTGTGGCAGCATTCTTGCAGGATAAAGTAGGCTTCTTGGAGATGTCAGACATCATCGAAGAAACCTTAGTAAAAATGAATTATATTCAACACCCAAGCTTAGAAGATTACGTAGAAACAGATAAGCTTTCGCGGTTGATGGCAACAGAACTAATAACGAGTAAAATATAATGGATACTTTGATTATGATAGCCCAGCTTTTGCTTGGGTTGTCAATCTTGGTGGGCTTGCATGAACTTGGCCACCTCCTTACCGCCAAAATGTTTGGCATGCGTGTAGAAAAATTCTCTATCGGTTTTCCACCTAAGATTATTGGATTTCAGTGGGGAGAGACAGAATATTCCATTGGAGCGATCCCTTTGGGAGGATTTGTGAAAATCTCCGGAATGGTAGACGAGTCCTTGGATACGGAGCAAATGTCTTCAGAACCTCAACCTTGGGAATTTAGAGCCAAACCAGCCTGGCAACGCTTGATTGTTATGCTTGGAGGTATCATAGTCAACGTGGTAACAGGTATTATCATTTTTGTGGTTTTGGTATATCAAAATGGTGAAACCTTCTTTTCACGAGATCAAGTATTGGAGCACGGAATCGTAGCCTATGAAATCGGTCAACAAATCGGTTTCCAAGATGGAGATAGAATACTGGACATCAATGGAGAGACCTACACTAGTTTTGCAGAGCTGAGCAGCGGTGAGGCATTATTGAGCAGTGGATACTACACAGTCAATAGAAATGGAGAAATCATCCAAATCCAAATCCCGAGAGGTTTTATCAATTCGTTCAGTAATGAACAGGCTATGGCAAGCTTTATCAATATCCGCTTCCCATTTGAAATACGGGATGTTGCTGCAGGATCTGTGGCCGAACAGATTGGCCTGCAAGCGGACGATAAAATTGTAGCTGTGAACGGTCAACCGATTATTTATTTTGATGAGTTGCAAAAAGCACTCGCAGAAGTAAAAGAACAAGAAGTTGACCTGTCCGTGCAGCGTAATGGTACAACAATTGAAAAAACAGCTACGGTAAGTGCAGAGGGCACCATTGGCATTGCGGTCAACTCTCTCCTTGAACCTGTCGTAAGAAAATATGGTATTGCTGAATCCATAACCAAAGGAACCGAACGTGCATTTGGGGTGGTCATTATCAATGCAAAAGCGCTTGGCCGAATGTTTACAGGAGAGGTTTCTGCTAAAAATGTAAGCGGTCCAATCGGAATGGCCAAAATATATGGTAATCAATGGGATTGGGTGAAATTTTGGAGTATCACAGGCTTGATCTCAATGATTCTAGCTTTTATGAACTTACTTCCGATTCCGGCTTTGGATGGAGGTCACGTAATGTTCCTATTATATGAAATGATATCAGGGCAAGCACCTTCAGATAAGTTCTTGGAAAATGCCCAAAAAGTCGGAATGGTGGTTTTATTGGCATTGATGGTATTTGCCATTGGTAATGATATTCTTAAATTATTTACCAGTTAATTATAAATACCTGTAAATAGTAACAGGCAACGGTTTCCGTTGCTTTTTTTTCTGCCAAAATGTACTTTGATAAACATTGGCATATTCATTGAAATATTTAAAAGAACCTTCTTAACTTGAAGGTTCTTTCTATTTATACGATTAACATGGCAGTAAACCTGTCATCTTGTCCTTTATGAACAAACACAACGACAATCCATATCAATCATTATTCTTGGGAGATTTTGCGGGAGAAGGAGACTTGATCCATTTGATTACAGAGGAAGAAGGTGAAACTTCCAATCAGATTGATTCCTATCCAGATGCTATTCCCATTTTATCGGTCAGAAATACAGTTCTTTTTCCTGGAGTCGTCATACCAATTACAGTAGGTCGACAGCGCAGCATCAAATTGGTGAAAAAAGCCCAAAAGGGTGATAAACTCATCGGTGTTTGTGCGCAGGTAAACCCAAATAATGATGACCCCTCTTGGGATGATATCTACCATGTGGGTACGATTGCCAAGATCATCAAAATGATTGTCCTACCGGATGGCAATACCACTATCATTATTCAAGGAAAAAAACGATTTAAAATAAGCGAGCCTATTTCAGAAGACCCTTATTTCACGGCAAGAGTTGAGTTTTTGGAGGAAAATTTCCCCAAAAACAGTAAGAAAATTCAAGCCTTGGAAGAGTCTATCAAAGAAGCCGCCGCTAAAATCCTTCACTTAAATCCTGAGATTCCAAGGGAGGCACAAGTAGCTCTGGATAATATTGACAATACTGCTTTTCTTACACATTTTCTTTCGTCCAATATCAATGCTCCTGTCGAAGCCAAACAAAAGCTATTAGAAATCAACGATGGCCTGGAGCGAGCGACGCTGCTGCTAGAATTGATGATGAAGGATATTCAGATGTTGGAACTCAAGAGTGAAATTCACAGAAAAGTTCACACCGACATCGACCAACAGCAACGAGATTACTTTTTGCGGCAGCAAATGAAAGTACTTCAAACTGAGTTGGGTGAAGAGGGACCTGAAAAAGAGGTCGAAGAATTACGTGCCAAAGCAGCTAAGAAAAAATGGCCTAAAACCGTCGCCGAGCACTTCGAAAAAGAAGTTAATAAAATTCTGCGTATCAATCCATCAGCGGCAGAGTATCCTATTGCGCTAAATTATGCGGAGACCATGGTTGAGTTACCTTGGAATGAATTCACAGAGGATAACTTTGATCTTAAAAATGCCAAAGCCATTTTGGACAAAGATCATACTGGTCTAGAGAAAGTCAAAGAGCGGATCATTGAATACTTGGCAGTATTGAAGCTGAAAAATGATCTGAAAGGCCCAATATTATGCTTGTATGGCCCTCCGGGAGTAGGTAAAACCTCCTTAGGTAAATCCATTGCAGCTGCTTTAGGTAGAAAATACATTCGAATGTCTTTGGGTGGTGTTCATGATGAAGCTGAAATCCGCGGTCATAGAAAAACCTATGTAGGAGCTATGCCAGGAAAGATCATCCAAAATATGAAAAAGGTCAAAACTTCCAATCCTGTGTATGTATTGGATGAAATTGATAAGTTAAAAGCCGATTTCAGAGGAGATCCTTCTTCAGCTTTCTTGGAAGTATTAGATCCTGAGCAAAACAGCACCTTTGTAGACAACTACTTGGAAGTGGAGTACGACTTATCAAAAGTCCTATTTATTGCTACAGCCAACTCCTTGGACAGCATTCAGCCTGCTTTGCGCGATCGAATGGAAATCATCGAAGTGACAGGCTATACCATGGAGGAAAAAGTTGAAATCGCCAAAAATCACTTGATCCCTAAGCAACGTAAGGAGCACGGGCTGAAGAGTAAAGATATCACGTTTGATAAGACTGCCATCGTAAAAGTCATTGAAGACTACACGAGAGAATCGGGCGTAAGGAGTTTGGAGAGAGCAATTGGAAAAATTATCCGTAACGTTGCCAAATCCATAGCTATGGAGGAGGAATACAATAAAAAAATCACGCCTGCTGCCGTAAGGAAAATTCTTGGTGGTGAGATTTTTGATAAAGAATCTTATCAAGACAATTCCGTTGCAGGAGTAGTTACTGGTCTTGCTTGGACGTCTTTTGGTGGGGAAATTTTACATATTGAAACTTCCCTAAGCAGAGGAAAAGGCAAACTTACATTATCCGGCCAATTAGGAGATGTCATGAAAGAATCTGCCATGACAGCCCTCTCCTACTTGAAATCCAAAGCAGATAAGCTAGGAATAGATTATCGGATTTTTGACACTTATGACCTGCATATACACGTACCAGCTGGAGCAGTGCCTAAAGATGGTCCTTCTGCAGGTATTACCATGCTTACGGCTATGGCATCCATTTTCACCCAACGTAAGGTTAAAGCTAAAATTGCCATGACAGGTGAAATCACCTTGAGAGGTAAAGTTATGCCTGTAGGGGGTATCAAAGAAAAAATTCTTGCCGCTAGAAGAGCTGGTCTAAAAGAAATCATTCTTTGTCAGAAGAATGCACGCGATATTGAGGAGATCGATGAAGAATACTTAAAGGGAATTCAATTCCACTTCGTCGATAAGGTTGAGGAAGTATTAAACATTGCTCTGCTCAAAACTAAAGTGGAAGACCCAATGCATTTTGTTTTCCCGGCAGAGTCAACTAAAAAGGAGGGGTAAGCCCACAAACGTATGAGACAAGATTTTCAAGACTTAACTCCTAAACAGATTGTTGCGGAGTTGGACAAATACATTATTGGGCAGCACGATGCCAAAAGAAACGTTGCAATAGCCTTGCGGAACAGAATCCGTAGAATGCATGTCAAGGGAGATATCCAGAAGGATATTGTCCCAAACAACATCCTAATGATCGGTTCCACAGGTGTGGGTAAAACTGAAATTGCTAGGAGACTTGCCAAAATCGCCAATGCACCATTTACCAAAGTAGAAGCATCCAAATTTACGGAGGTTGGATATGTGGGTCGTGATGTGGAGAGCATGGTCCGCGACCTAGTGGAGCAATCTGTGCACCTGGTTCGTGAAAAAAAGAATGAGGAAGTGAAGGAAAAAGCAGCACTTGCCGTAGAAGAACAATTGCTGGATATTCTCATTCCACCGGTAAAAAGCCCCGGATTTGTACGAACAGGTTATGCTCAGGAAAATGATTTTGACCCTGCACAAGCCGGAGACGATGAACTGAACGAACGTACAAGAGAGCGTTTCAGAGAAAAGTTAAAAAATGGTGAGCTAGAAGATCGAAAAATTGAGATCCAAGTAAAGCAATCTCCTCCGGTAGGCATTGGCATGATCGGTAACGGCATGATGGATGATGCCAGCATGCAGGGATTGCAGGACATGATCTCTGGAATGATGCCTAAGAAAACCAAGAAACGCAAGGTTAGCATTGCAGAAGCGCGGAAGACCTTATTGGAAGATGAAACTTCCAAATTGATTGACTTTGATGAATTGAAAGAAGAGGCTTTGCGATTGGCAGAAAATAACGGAATCATCTTTATCGATGAAATCGATAAAATTGCTTCCAAAAGCAGCAAAGGTGGAGGTGGCCCTGATGTCAGCCGCGAAGGAGTTCAAAGAGACTTACTTCCAATAGTAGAAGGCTCAGCAGTGAATACCAAGTATGGGGTGATCAATACAGACCACGTATTATTTATAGCAGCAGGAGCATTCCATGTTGCAAAACCATCAGATTTGATTCCGGAATTGCAAGGAAGGTTCCCTATCCGCGTAGAACTTCAAAGTTTGACCGAAAAAGATTTCTACAAAATCCTGAAGGAACCTAAAAATGCCCTTACCAAGCAGTATCAGGCATTGTTTGAATCAGAAGAGGTGTATTTGGACTTCAATGATGAATCCATAGAAGAAATTGCTCACTTGGCTTTCAAAATCAATGAAGAAGTGGAAAACATCGGAGCGAGAAGACTTCATACGGTCATGAGCCATTTGCTAAACGACTTCTTATTTGATGTACCGGATAGCATTGAGCCAAATTCTAAGATTATGATCACTCGGGATATGGTTCAAGAACGTTTGAGTTCATTAGTGAAAAATCGCGATTTATCGCAATACATTTTATAATTCCAGCATGGATTCTCTTTTCATCATTACCGGCAGTAGCAAGGGAATAGGTCTTGCATTGGTGAAGCAATTGTTAGAGCATCCATCTAATCACATCATTGGTATCGCTCGTTCGGAGAGCCCTTTGGCACACGAGCGATACCAACATTTTCAATCAGACTTATCTGATATCCAATTCCTTATAAAGCAAGTTGAGGACTTTTTCCCTTCTAATTCATTTGAAAGAATTGTGCTCGTCAACAATGCAGGCTGGATTGGCGAAATTGCGCATGTAGGACATCTCCAACCTGAAAACATCCTTAGCCTTTATAACCTAAACGTTATTGCACCTGCCATCCTAAGCAACGCCTTTGCAAAAGCTTATGAACAGGTTAATGCTATAAAAATTGTCATCAATATCAGCTCAGGAGCTGCCAAAAAAGGCTTAGATGGTTGGTCTGGCTATTCTTCATCCAAGGCAGCCATTAACTTATTCACTGAAGCTGCTCAAAACGAATCAAACCTAAATAAAAATGGTATTCGATATTTTGCTGTGGCACCTGGGGTAGTTGATACCGCCATGCAAACGGATATACGCTCAGCCAAATCGGAGTCATTTTCATCCTTGGCCAAATTCCAAGGGCTGTATCAAAATAATCAGCTCAGTAGTCCCTCTCACGCTGCTCAGAAAATCATTTATCTGATTGAACACTTCAGGGAGTTTGAAGGAGTCTTGCAGGATGTTAGGGAATTTTAATTTTAGATTTTAGAAGGCAGATTTTTGATTTAGTTGCTTCATCTCTTCCTAACAATAAAGCCTTTTTTGATAGGCATCTTTTAGCACCCAAAGATTGGAAAAAGCGTCTTCTCGGATAGGGCTTCTTTCACATAAATTAATTAAATCACCCCTTCTTCGGATAATCCTCAAACCAAAACGCTGCATTCCTTTCATTAAAATCCTTCCAGTCAGCAATAGCCGCTTTCACTGCGAAAATCCCTGTGGTAGGTAAATTGTCCAAAGTGCCGTTTAGTTTCCACATCAGATCGTTCATCCCCGGGTTATGCCCAAATAAAAATACGGTATTTATTTCTTGGTCTACCTGTCTAATTACGGCTAACATTTCATCTGCTGATGCATGATACAATGCTCTTGTCAAAACCACTGTTTGTTTGGGATAATTCAAGACCTTGCTAATCAAAAAAGCAGTTTCCTTCGCTCGCGTTGCATCTGAAGAAATCACTAAATCAGGGCGGATATTTTTATCTTTCAATCGCAAGCCCATAAGGGGAGCATCTCTTAATCCACGGGATGCTAATGGTCTTGCATGGTCACTTAAGAAGGGATTTTCCCATGAGGATTTGGCATGTCTGATTAGCAGAAGTTTTTTCATTTCACTAATTTAGCGAAATAATTGTTTGAATTATAAATTTCTCTTTTTACATTTATAATGCATTTAACCACATATTTATCCAATTTATCATGCTTACCGGTATAGTAAAATTCTACAATGAAGCAAAAGGATTCGGATTCATTGTAGATGATGAATCACAATCCGATGTATTTGTCCATGCCACAGGCTTAGTTGACAAAGTAGCGCAAAACGACAAAGTAACCTACGATGTGAAAGATGGCAAAAAAGGCCCCAATGCAATAAACGTTAAAAAAGTTTAGAAGTAAGTTACCCAGCCTAGAAGAGAGTAAAGAGACCAAATATGTATTTGGTCTCTTTATTTTTAAGCAAATTTGAGACCAACGAGAACAATTAACGGGGTTTTATGACGACACTCAACGCTTCCTTTTCCGAACAATTTTTCTCCCGCAGATTGAGTGATCTGCATTACCATGGACTGACCATAATTGACAGTCATAGAAGTATACAATCCGCTGCTTCTCTTATGAGGACTGAAAAGATCTCCATTCTTTTTGTCTCAGATACCTCACAAAACCTAATTGGTTACCTCACAGATATCACGCTTCGAGATAAAGTCTTGGCACAAGGCGTTCCTTATGATCAACCCGTATCCTTGATAATGGAAGAAAACATTATCTCCATCAATCAAGATGATTTTCTTTATGAAGCATTGTTACTCATGTTCCAAACCAAAACCAGATACCTCTTGGTGAAAAAAAAGGAAGCTTACATTGGTTGGATCAGCAGAACAAAGATATTGATGGAGCAATCAAATAGCCCTTTTATTTTTATACAATCAGTAAGACAGGCATTGGACACCTTTGAACTCGCTAAAAAATGGAGACAGGTACCGGACTTGGTCAACCGTCTGATTCAACAGGGACTCAAAGCCTCCATCATCAATCAGATCATTACGAGTATTGCTGACACCATTACCCTTCGAGTAATTGAAAATGTCATGCATGTGCTTGGTCCTGCCCCCGCAGCGTTTGTCTTCTTTGTACTAGGCTCTGAGGGACGAGAGGAACAAACACTTAAAACCGATCAAGACAATGCCATCATCTATGAGGACAAAGCCAACGAACACCGAGAAGAAGTGCGTGCTTACTTTTTGGAATTTGCTGACAAGGTATCTACACAATTAGATACTATTGGTATAGACTTTTGTAAAGGCGGATTTATGGCTAAAAACCCTAAATGGACCCATTCACTGAGCCACTGGAAGCGAAACTATCTCACATGGATCCAAGAATCTTCGGAAGACACCATCATGAAGTATGCTACATTTTTTGATTGCAGAGCGATTTATGGAGATTTCGCACTATTAGAAGAACTCAAGACATACACCGACGAACAATTGATGCATACCACTGAGCGCTTTTGGGTCCACATGGGTGAAAATGCATTAAAATATGAACCCCCTTTAACCATCTTTAAAGGCATCAAATCAGTAAAAATTGATGGAGATAAAAAAATCAACAGTAAAGAAATGATGAACCCTATTGTTGATTTAGTTCGGGTTTTTGCCTTGAAAAATGGTATTCATCCAACCAATACAGGTAAAAGGATTGCACAACTTAGGGCAAATGGTATATTCTCAGAGAAAGAAGCACAAGAATTGGATCATGCTTACTACTACCTCATGTCCCTAAGACTTGAAAAACAAGCTGTTCAATTAATGAAAAACGGCACCATAGTCGATAATTTCATAAGTCTTCAAGAATTGACCAAAGTGCAGCTAGTCACCTTGGTTGAAATTTTTAAAGTGATCAAAAGCTTTCAACTTAAGGTAAAAATCAACTTCACAAACACTATATTTTAGCAAATAGGAAAATATCTTTTTTAATTTTTTTATTAAAGTTTGTGTTTTTAAAGAAAAGTTTTTTTATTTTGTGGAAGAATCAACGCTCACTAACACCAATAATCACATAGTTTATGCTAGGCAACTATCCACTCTCTGCAGTAGAAAAAGCATTTCAAAAAGAATCAGGCATTGAAAAAATCAGTACTAAAATACCATATTTAGTAGTAGACAACTTTCCAAAATTAGGATTGATCACCGCTTGTAGATTCCTTGAATGGGTTTCTTCCAATCCATCTGGAGTAATCAGCCTACCAACGGGTAAAACCCCTGAGTACTTTATCAAATGGACGAAATACCTGCTTGAACACTGGGATAGCCACAAAGGAAAAGAAATCAGGAAGCAGTATGGACTGGAAAAAACCTCAAAGCCTGAATTGAAAGATCTCACCTTCGTGCAAATCGATGAGTTTTACCCCATTTCTTCCAAGCAAAAAAACAGTTTTTTTGATTATGTGAATAAGTTTTATCTAGAAGGATTTGGATTAAGTAAAGAGAAAGCAATCCTTATCAATTCAGATGAAATCCCTTTGGCTGAAGGGAAGCACTTTAAAGAAGTTTTCCCTGACTTAAAAGTAGACCTTTCTTTGCGATTTAGGGAAGCACAGACCCCTCTGGAAAAGCTTCAGCAGGATTCAATTTACCTAATTGATAAGTGGTGCGGAGATTACGAGCAACGCATTCGGGACAAAGGAGGAATTGGGTTCTTTCTAGGGGGAATTGGTCCTGATGGTCATATTGCTTTTAATACCCGAGGCTCCCATCTTTTTTCTACAACCAGACTGACCGAAACGAACTTTGAAACCCAAGCAGTAGCTGCGGGAGACCTAGGAGGTATAGAAGTATCTGCCAATAGACTAGTAATCACTATCGGCTTGGATACAATAGTGTATAATAAAGATGCAGTGGGAATCATCATCGCAGCGGGGGAAGCAAAAGCTCAAATCGTGAAAGATTCTTTAGAGCAGGAAATGACTAATATCTATCCTGCTACTGTGTTACAAAAACTAAAAAATGGTCGCTTTTATCTGACCAAAGGAGCGGCTGTTCGCTTATCTGACTCAGTGGATTCCTATTTTTTCAATGGAGAATGGACTTGGGAAAAAACCGAACGTGCTGTCATCGAGCTATGTAAAAAATTAAAGAAATACGGCCAACGACTAAAGTTAGAAGATTTGAAGAATGATCGCTATGCGTCTAAAATTCCAGACTTATCCGAAGATACCGTGTCTCAAGTCATGGAAAGCATGATTGCAAAAATCAATCGTGGCATTAGCAAAGAGAAAAATGAGGTACTTCTTCACACAGGACCGCATCACGATGACATCTCTTTAGGAATACTTCCTCATATCACCAATCAACTCAATGAAAACAGCAATGAGGCACATTTTTCAGTCTTAACCTCAGGATTCACCGCTGTGACCAACACATTTGTCATAGAAACGCTCTTACATACCAAAAAACTTCTGGATAATGGAGAAATTCAAATGGTCCATTATGAGGACTTTTTCCGTATAGGATATAAGCTAAAGACAGATAAGGATGTTTACCACTACCTAACAAAAGTGGCTGCAGAAGATAGCTTGGGAAGGGCTCGTGGACTGAGTCACCGAGTGGTAAGAGCCTTGGTGGATATATTTGAAGTAAAAAACAAACAACAACTGAGAGAAACCATCAATGATGTCATCAGCATTCTCAGAAATAGCTATGATGGAGAAAAAAATCCCGCTAAAATCCAAAAATTAAAAGGAATGATCCGTGAGTTTGAGGAAGAATTGGTATGGGCACATTTTGGAGTTCAGGTAAAAAATGTACATCACTTGCGACTAGGCTTCTATACAGGAGACATCTTTACGGAGCAGCCTGACAAAAAGCGAGATGTGGAGCCCATTGTCAATTTATTCAGGCAAGTCAATCCTACCAAAATAAGTCTAACCTTAGACCCAGAAGGTTCTGGACCAGACACACATTATAAAGTATTACAAGCGACAGCTGAAGCTGTCAGACAATGGGGGGAAGAAAAAGATTTAAGCGATCTAAGAATTATAGGATACAGAAATGTTTGGTTTAAGTTTGAGCCGCATGAGGCCAATGTCATCGTTCCAGTATCACTTGGGGACATGTCTGTAATGGAGGATTCATTCGCTAACTGCTACCTCTCTCAGGTCAATGCTTCTTTTCCAAGTTATTCTCACAATGGAAAATTTTCCACGGTTGCCAAAAAAGTGTGGGTAAATCAATTAAGTGATATCCAGCTACTATTGGGAAAAAACTACTTCTATTTACATGAAACTGCAAAAGTTCGATCTAGTCATGGCTTAATCTTCTTTAAGGACATGAATGTGGAAGAATTTTTAGCCCATGCAAGGGAACTAGAAAAGTCAATTGAGGGTATGTTATAATAATCATCCTCAAACCTATACAAAAAGACGGATATTGATTCCGTCTTTTATAAATTTTGTTAAAATCGCTTTATGTTCAAAACTGAAAGACCTATATTAGGAATTGATATTGGAGGTACAAACATCAAGACAGGAGTTTTGGTAGGTAGCCAGCTAATTGATATCCGTAGTATTCCTACACCTTCCATGGAGACTCAGGAGTTTATCTTGGAAACCATTTCGGATGTCATTCAATCCTATATCCATCATGATTTTTTCGCCATAGGTATTGGGATACCAGGATTAATCAATGCAGAAGATGGCATAGTTTTGAATCTTTCCAATATTCCCTCTTTCCGAAAAGTCCATTTAAGGGACTTTATTCAAGCACGCTTCAACAGACCTGTGTTTATCAACAACGACGCTAATTGTTTTGTCCTTGGAGAATACAAATTTGGAAAAGCTCGAATATTCAAAAATGTAGTAGGCGTCACTCTCGGGACAGGTCTAGGTGCAGGTATCATTGCCAATGGCCATTTGTACTGCGGTTTCAACTATGCAGCAGGAGAATGGTGCTCCGTTCCTTACTTAGATAAAGACTTTGAACATTATTGCAGCAGCAAGTTTTTTATTTCAGAATATGGCATAAAAGCCAAGTCTATGGCAAAAAAAGCGTTAGAAGGTGATAGACATGCTATTAAAGCATACCAAGAATACGGCCATCATTTAGGGGAATTGATTAAATATATTCTTTACACCTTGGCTCCTCAGGCAATTATTCTAGGAGGATCTATACGCAAAGCATATCCACTTTTCAAAGACAGTATGGTAAATTCTATCGCCTCATTCCGATACCCTTCTGTAAGTCAAAATTTAAAAATTCTTATTTCTGATTTAGATGAAACAGGCATCCATGGAGCAGTGGCCTTGATAGATGAATTTGCTATCCCAATGAAAGCAATCTCCGAAAGATAAACCAAATATTCTTCGGATTTACAACATCCTATAAACTAAGGCATGGAAATAATTTGTAACTTGCAGGCTTATAAACTCAACTTGTTATGATTTATAACTCCATCATTGAGACCATTGGCAATACACCATTAATCAGACTCAATAAATTAAATAAGGGGATAAAAGGCGAAATTCTCGTCAAAGTAGAATATTTCAACCCAGGTAACTCTATGAAAGATCGAATGGCGATCAAAATGGTAGAGGATGCCGAAAAGGCCGGAATTTTAAAACCAGGAGGAACCATCATCGAGGGAACAAGCGGTAATACCGGTATGGGACTGGCGCTTGCTGCTATCGCCAAAGGCTACAAGAGTATTTTCACAATGGCCGATAAGCAGTCTAAAGAAAAAATTGATATTTTAAGAGCAGTTGGTGCCGAAGTGGTGGTATGCCCGACTAATGTGGCTCCAGAAGATCCTCGCTCCTATTATTCTGTGGCTAGAAAACTCAATCAGGATATTCCCAATTCCTTTTATCCTAATCAATACGATAACTTGTCCAATGCCTTGGCTCACTATGAGACCACTGGCCCTGAAATCTGGAAAGATACAGAAGGAAAAATTACGCATTATGCTGCAGGGGTGGGTACAGGAGGTTCCATGTGTGGAACTGCAAAATACCTGAAAGAGCAAAACCCTTCCATCGTAACAGTTGGGATCGATACCTATGGCTCTGTATTCAAGAAATACAAAGAGACTGGAATTTTTGATGAAAACGAAATCTATCCTTACCTAACAGAAGGTATTGGGGAGGATATTCTTCCAAAGAATGTAGACTTCGACATGATCGATCATTTCATCAAAGTAACAGACAAAGATGCCGCTGTGATGACCAGAAGACTTTCCAGAGAAGAAGGGCTATTTGTTGGTTGGTCTTGCGGTTCAGCAGTTCATGGAGCATTGGAATACGCCAAGGAAAACCTAAAAGAAGGCGATGTAATGGTCATCATCTTACCGGATCATGGCACGCGTTACCTAGGTAAAATCTATAATGACGACTGGATGCGTAACCATGGCTTTATGGAAAATAAAACCTTCGGTACAGCCAGAGAAATTATTGCAGCAAGAAATGGAAGCTATCAATTGGTTACTGCTCAAAAAGGCGATTCTGTCAAAAATGCGATCAACCTCATGAACACAAAATCCGTATCTCAAATTCCAGTTATGGAAAACGGCCATGTGATTGGTAGCATCACAGACAGCAAACTCCTCAATAAAATTATAGAAAACCCTTCATTGAAAGATGCTGATGTATCAGAAGTGATGGAAGGTTCTATGAAATTTGTAGCCTTGGACAGTACCTTGGATGTATTATCTTCTATGTTGGAGAAAGAAAAAGCTGTACTCGTGCGAGATGAGCATCATGGCATACAAATTGTCACCAAGCATGACATCTTGGAAGCAATGACCAAATAATTCACTGAAAAAAGCTTAAAGAATGAGGCAGTGAATAGTATCACTGCCTCTCTTTGTTTAATTGGTATGTATCAGGAAAAATTAGCAAACATTCGGGAAAGAGGCTACGACTTTGATGTAGTAAACATCTTGGGTCGTGCTTGGGTCATGTATAAAAAGCAGGCGATCAATAGTGCAGCATTTACCATGCTCATTATCTCGCTCGCACTATTGACCAAGCAGTACCTCCCACAAGCACAATTAGCTGTTTCCGTATTGCTTTTACCCGCTTTATTTACCGGGTTTTACATCGTTGCCAATAAATTAAACAATGATCAGCCTGTACACTATGGACATTTCTATGGTGGGTTTTCCTTTTATATCCACGTAGTCGCCATTTGGATGATTGGACAATTACTCACCGGTATAGGCTTATTACTTTTGGTTGTACCAGGTGTTTACCTAATGGTGAGTTACAACTTTTCTGTCCTGATGAGTATTTTCGGAGGAATGAACTTTTGGCAAGCCTTGGAAGAAAGCCGCAAACTGATTACCGTCCGATGGTTTAAGTTCTTTATCTTAACACTGGTATTTATCGGCATCAACATTTTGGGAGCGCTTTTGTATTTCCTAGGCTTGATGATTACCATTCCGATTACCTTCTATGCAACCTACATCTTATTTGAGGATATTACCAAAGATGCATTTGAAGGGTAATCATTTACCATTTACCTCCCCCAACGTAGAATCCAAGCGTAAAACCTAAATAGGAATTCGCAACTACTCCCACTTGCTGATTTTGTAAATTAACCAAGGCTGAACTTGGCAGAATATTATAATCTAAGGACAGCCTAAATTTACGGAACTCAAAACCTCCACGAATCATGGGAGCAATAGCCATTGTTGTATCTAGGATGGTATCATCAGCTATAACACTAGAATCAACTTCGATATTTGCAAAACCATAATAACCTATTCCACCTCCGACAAATGGCACAAACTTGCTTCCCGTCAAAAAGTAATAATCAAAGGTTAGCCCCAAAGTACCTGTCCCCCCTACCTCCGCTCGAACATCAGAAGAAGATTGATTTAATTCAATATTTCGAAAAGTTGCCGCACCTCCATAGCGAATTCCAATATTCATCCGATCATTTAGGTTAAACTTGGGTTCTAAATAAAACCCAAACCCCAGGCCCCCACCTTGTGGAATAGCAGGTCCAAGATCAAGGCCCACTCTAAACTTTCCAGCTTCTTGGGCCAATAATGCGCCTGAGCTCATCATAAAAGCTACAAAGGCAAAAACAAAGATTTTCTTCATAAAAGGATTTGAATAAATTATTTGATAAAAGTAAGAAAATAGTTGAACCATTGATGCTTTTATGTGGTAAAAGATTAATATTGAAGAATGAAATTTTAAACTCCTGTATACATGCTTCAAGTTACAGCATTGGTAAAAAAATACGGCAAGCAAAATGCCGTCAACAATATTACTTTTTCCTTGGAAGGTGGCGAAGTGGTCGGCCTTTTGGGCCCCAATGGTGCGGGTAAAAGTACCACCATGAAATGTATTGTCGGACTCCTTCGGAAAACAGCCGGTGAAATAACGATTGGGGGCCATGACCATTTATCTGTGGAAGCCAAGAAATTATTTTCATATATCCCAGAGACTCCACACGTCTATGATTTGTTGACCACCTGGGAACACTTACAATTTATTGCGCAAGCATACAACGTCCCCAACTGGAAAGAAAAAGCCGAACATTGGATGGAGGTGTATGAATTGACTGATAAAAAAGACAAATTGGGCAGGGACCTTTCTAAAGGGATGAGGCAAAAGGTATCTATCTGTTGTGCATTACTTCCAGAGCCACAAGTGCTGTTCTTTGATGAACCTATGATCGGATTGGACCCTAAGGCTATCAAAAACACCAAAAGAATCTTTAAAGAATTAAAAGAAAGTGGAAAGACAATTCTTGTCAGTACCCACTTGATCGACTCAGTTGAGACTATTGCTGATCGGATTATGATAATGAAAGATGGGAATATCATTGGCAACGATACCTTGGCAAACTTAAAGGCTACCTTTAGTCAAGCAGAAGATTCCAGCTTAGAAGACTTATTTTTAGAACTGACCAAAGATGAATGAGATAAAATTACTTCTTCGGAAGGACTGGTTTATTGTCATCAACAATATCAAGTTGATTTTAAAAAATCCAGTTCGTTTACTCCCCTATGCATTGATCTTAGGGTACTTCAGCTTTTTTTACCTCAATCGGGGAAGTAGAAAAGCTTCTATGAACTCCAACGATCTGGATCAAGTAACTGATCAACTTTCTGAAGTAAACTATGAACTACTGAACATCAAAGGAGGTGTAACGCTGATTGCCTTGCTTTTCTTAATGTTCCAATTGTACAATGCAACTAAAAAGAACATCAGCTTTTTCAGTATGGCAGATGTCAATCTTTTATTTACCGGCCCGGTTGTACCTTCTAATATTCTTTTGTATTACATGGTCAGGTCAATCATTCCTGCCCTTGGTGGATCCATCTTTTTTGTCATCTACAGTACTGCACAGGCCAATGAATTCTTTGACCTGACTGTGGGAAATATTCTGATTACGGCTTCAGGGTTTACTTTATTTTTCTTCATGCTATCCCCCATTAAGTTTCTAATATACACCCTGAATACCAAGTACCATATTCTCCCTGCTATCAAAGGCGTGATTTTTAGCTTGGGATTAATTTTGGCTCTGATGATCGTAATTCCAGGATTGATGGCAGAGAAATTTTGGCAAGGAATGTTTATGTGGATCGGTTCTCCCTGGTTTGATTTCTTCCCCTTAGTAGGATGGAGCAGAGCTATCTCCACATACATAGGACATGAGAATTTATGGATTGTAGGAGGATTTGTGTCGGCGTATATCCTGCTTTTCTTGTTAATTGTCCAACAAGTAATTTATCACTCAGGCTACTATTACGAGGACGTTTTAGAATCCACCAAATCCAACGAGCAAGTAAAAGAGCAGGCACAAAAACAGCAAGCTTCGGAGTCTGCCATGAGTTTGAACGCTAAGAAGAAACTGGATCTTAAAAATTTTGGAACAGGATCAACGGCCTTGTACTGGAGAAATTATGTACATGCCAGCAGACAGGATTTTCATCCTTTATTTGGCCTTTATGCGTTGATTTTTGCTGGAATCGGATCAATTATGGCTATTCTATCCCATTTTGACTGGTTCTCACATAAGGTGATCTACGGCTATATGTTTTTGATGATCGTCATGTATTTCTTTTCTGGTATGGGGAGAACCAATATCGGTGATTTGAAAAAGCCTTACTTCATTTTGATTCCTGCCTCTTGGACTTCCAAGTTTTGGAATATGATCCGACTGGATTTGATCCAAACACTTTTGTTTGCTCTAGGGCTAATTATTCCAACTGTACTCATTGCTCAGCTGAGTTGGGGCTTGGTTATCATCTTCCCACTATTACTAGGCATGTATTACATCACGGGATTTTCCATTGCGCTTGTGACGCATGTAGGTTTTGATGAAGGTTGGGACCGGAAACTTGTCCGCCCCTTGATCATTGGTGGAGTCGTTCTTTTTGGCGTACTACCATCGGTTGGGGTAGGCTTTTTCACTTACTTAATCAGCCAACAGACGGTTTATGGCATGTTAGGAATGGCCATTGGGATGAGCTTGGTCACCGGAATTATGATTCACTTAACCTATGATATCATCTCCAAGGTGGAATTTAAAGAAGCATAAATCGATGAATTGTATGAAAAACTGATTTTTATCAGTTTCTACCGGGATTTTCATCAGGTAATTCATGCTTAATTTCCTTCAAATTTGTAGGAAATACTGATGAACCTATGGCTAGTCCTTCCATTGATTTAATTCAAAAATACAACGTTCCTGCACCTCGCTACACATCCTACCCTACTGTCCCTTTATGGTCAGATGATCTGAACCCCAAAAGTTGGAAGGGATTTGTTCAAAAGGCATACGATAGTTTTGGTGAAGAAGACGGCATTACCTTATACATTCACCTGCCCTACTGCGAAAGTTTATGTACTTACTGTGGTTGTAACAAGCGCATCACCAAAAATCATGCGGTAGAAACTCCATACATCACCTCCATCATGAATGAGTGGGATGCATACCTTCATTTGCTTGGGGAGCAGCCCAAACTGAAAGGAATCCATTTGGGCGGAGGCACACCGACTTTTTTCTCGCCTGAGTCCCTTCAGGAAATGCTTAGCTTTATCATCAATAGCAGCATTCCGATGGAGGATGCGGAATTCAGCTTTGAAGGGCATCCTAACAATACCACACGGGAACACTTGCAGGTATTGTTTGATCTAGGGTTTAGAAGGGTAAGTTATGGTATTCAGGACTTCAATGAGGAAGTTCAAAAAGCAATTCACCGAATCCAACCCTTCGAACGCGTAAAAGAGGCCACAGAGGTAGCGCGGGAAATCGGCTATACCTCAGTCAATTTTGATTTGATTTATGGCTTACCCCATCAGACCGCAGAGACCATCGCTGCTACTTTTGAAAAGGTAGCCGAATTGATGCCTGATAGAATCGCATTTTATAGCTATGCCCACCTTCCAAACTCATTCCCTGCGCAAAAGAGCTTTGAGCAATTCCTACCAAAGGAATCCGAAAAGCGAAGCTTGTACGAAAAAGGAAAAGAAATTTTGGCAGGTATGGGATATGTGGAAATCGGCATGGACCATTTTGCCTTGCCACAAGACCCACTCTATATCGCCAAATTAACCAAAACCTTGCATAGGAACTTTATGGGCTACACCACTTCACCGTCTCGAATTTTGATCGGTTTGGGAAATAGCTCCATCTCCGATGTATACTATGCCTATGCACAGAATGTCAAGGAAATCGATTTATACAAAGAACAAATTGCTTCCGGTCATTTTGCCATCAGCAAAGGACACTGCATGAGCTCGGAAGACATAGAAAACAGAAATTTGATCTTACAACTGATATGCAATCAGCAGGCCACTTGGAATTTTTGCTATTACTCCCTCTTAGGAAAGAGAAATTGGGAAAAGCTAAAAACATTCAAGGAGGAAGGGCTGATTGAGTTTGATGCCACAGGTATCGAGGTACTACCAGCAGGTTTGCCCTTCTTGCGCAATATCTGCATGGTGTTTGATTTACGTATGCAAGCAAGAAACCAAGAACAATTCAGCTTTAGTAGAGCAATTTGACAGTTCAACCCAGCCTAACCAATGAAAAAGCCCTGAAGAAACGGGGCTTTTTTTAATCCCCATGACAAACCGTCATCTCCGTAACTGTTCCATCAACCTCCACTACAGGCGGTTTAGGGCTCCATTGATTACCAACCCCTAGACCTCGAACAATAAACAAAATACCGATAAACATGGCAAAATAGGGGACACTGCGCACAAAACGTTCCCGCCACACTAAGGGGAGAATCTTACCGGACAGCATGACCGCAAGCAACATGGGGATCGTACCTATCCCAAAAAATAACATGTACAAAGCACCTTCCCAAGGACTCTGCAATGCCAAAGAGGCAATCAGTGCGATATACACCATGCCACAAGGCAGTAATCCATTAAGAAGACCTGAGGCAAAAAAAGCTTGGCTTCCTCCCCTTTTCAGGAAAAACCCAAGTTTGGACTTCAATTGATTGACCAAACCAAACAACCCAGATTGGGTAATATACCGCTCGGATCGTTTGTAAAAAAAAGCCATCAACAGAATGAGAACTCCCATACCTATGGATATCCATTGTTGGATGCCTGCCAAAGCGAGGGAGAAGCCCACCAAACCTATCACTGCACCTAAGGCAGCATAGGTCAGCGTTCTGCCGAGATTATAGATGATTTTATTGGCTATAAACCGGGAATTATCCTTGGCAGATACAGCCAAAGCAATGGGCCCACACATACCTAAGCAGTGGAAAGACCCAAAAAATCCCAGTAAAAAAGCCGTCCAGATCATCAGATATTTATTTTCTTCTCGATGTAGTAGGAAGTCTCATCCTCCACCCAGGTCATTTTGATCTTCCAGTAGCCCGGCTTCAACTCACTTAAATTGATCGCATTGGCTTCCAAATCCTGAATTTCGAAATCCAATTTCTGATCCAGGCGCGCATCCGAAGGTCTGAACAGATGAAGCGTACCTTTGGCACCTTTGGGCAAATTCAGCTCTATCAGGCGACGTTGGGCATCAAAAGCCAACGCTTCATAGTTCAGCATACTTGCATTGACCATTTTGTCAATCTGATCCTGATACTTGATCTCTTCCTCGTAATAGTTTTGTGTAACTAAGTGTATATCATCCTGACGTACACAAATCACCACCATGCTGATAATTATCCCAGCAAAAGCAGTTAAAGTTAATATGATTCCTTTTCCCCAGTCCATGTGTTTAGTTAGTGATTGGTTGATTAGTGATTAGTTTATTAAAGGTCCACGGTCTACTGTCGACAGTTAACGGTTTCGGTGTGTTTGAAATACGATTATTCTTTTTTATTTTCTAAATTATAAGTTAGCGTTAGCCAAAAGTTCATCATTCGACGTTTGACATTCATCATTCGACATTTTATTCTTCCTTAATTCTTCAATTCCCCTAGAGGATTACAAATCCTCATTATCTCTTGTCCGAGATTACAAATCTCGAACAGCGCTATACGGCAAGGTCTATCGTCCATCTGATACACGAATCGAGTCTTATGTCTAGCATCTTGTATCTTATGTCTCTTACACAAATCCCTACTTGGTACTTGGTACTTCGTACTTGGTACATCATAGTGATTAGTGAGTTAGTGATTGGTTTATTAAAGGTCCACAGTCCACTGTCGACAGTCAACGGTTGCAGTGGTTGTTCAAATACGATTATTCTTTTTTATTTCCTACCCCCTACTTGGTACTTGGTACTTCGTACTTAGTACAACCTCTAGCTTTCATCCTTCATCCCTCCTCCTTCATCCTTTCATCTAACCGGCGCCACAAAGCTCGTTTTAATCTTATCAATTACTTCTCCATTTTGAAGTAAAAGTAAAACTACATCTTCCTGATTTTTGGAGATCAGTTGTTGATCTTTGACTAGGAAGAACCTGCCTTCAAACTTTGCCTGACCATCTAAATGCCAGTTTTGATCTCCGATGACTTCAACTTGGAAGCCTTCGTTTTCGGTTTTGAAGGATACATCTTGTCCTTTAAATGTCTTATTAATGAATGTAACTTCGTACAAATTACTTACTTGGCCACCTTCTCTTTCCTGATAGGTCATTCCCCTAAACCGGGTTACCGTCGCATCTAAATCAGCTCGGGTAGCCAATAAGGTTACAAATGCGGCAACAAGTACCACAAGCACCCCGCTATAAGCCATAACCCTTGGGGTAAGCAGTTTTTGTGTTTTCTCGATGACACTATTATCAGATGCATAGCGAATCAGGCCTGTAGGTCTTTCTACTTTCACCATAACTTCATCGCAAACGTCTATACAAGCCGTGCAATTCACGCATTCCATCTGAACACCGTTACGGATATCTATTCCCGTAGGGCAAACCTGCACACAAAGCCCACAATCTATACAGTCTCCTTTGGGTTTTTCCTCCACAGCATTCTTTCTGATCATGCCTCTAGGCTCTCCTCTTACATGGTCATAGGTCACATTGATGGAATTAGCATCCAATAATACACCCTGCAAGCGTCCATAAGGACAGACCACAATACAGGCCTGCTCTCTAAACCATGAAAAGACGAATAAGAAAACACCGGTAAAGGCCATCAAACCGATAAATCCTGCCATGTGCTCCGTTGGAGGTTGGGATACGATTTCTTTTACTTGATCAATACCAATCAAATAAGCCATTACTGTATGGGAAATCAATAAGGATATCAGTGTGAAAATGGTCATCTTCAACCCTTTCTTCCGAATCTTTTCCCCATTCCAAGGCATAGCATCCAATTTTCGCTGCTGATTGGCATCTCCTTCGATCCAGTATTCGATTTTACGGAAGACCATCTCCAAAAAGAGTGTCTGCGGACAGGCCCATCCACAAAAGACTCGCCCGAAAACAGCCGTAAAAAGAATGACAAATACAAAGAAAATCAACAGCAGGAAAATCAAGATATGCGTATCCTGAGGCCAAAAGGCAGCTCCAAAAATGATGAATTTCCGCTCAAATATATTGAACAGCATGTATGGCCGTCCATCTACTGTAATAAATGGTCCCACAAAGAGAATAGCAAGCAATACCCAAGAAAGGTAAGTTCTCCAACGGTAAAATTTACCGCTGACTTTTTTGGGGTAGATCCAATTACGTTTCCCCTCAGCACTTATAGTACCTAGAGAATCCCGAAATTTCTCAGGATCTAGATTGGGATTAATTTTGCTCATGATAAACGTGGTGTTTAAATTGTCTCAGTTGTGGTGCGATGGGACAATTATATCCCGATGGCCCATAAGACCATCGGGAATTAACTGNTTCCGGTACATATTTTTCACCTTGTGGCTCCTTCGGATTTGCCGGTGTCGTACCCACCAAGGTTTTGATATAACTGGAAACTTGCTGCATTTCCTCAGGACTCAACTGATCGTCCCATGGAATCATACCCTTAGCAGGGACACCGTATTTCACAATTCGGAAAATATCATTGATACTTCCACCGTGAATCCAATACTCATCTGTAAAGTTAGGACCTACTCCCCCTCCACCATCAGAAGCATGGCAGGCAGCACAGTTCATATCATAGATACTTTTACCCGCTGCCAAAGCTGATGCACTTTGATCAAACTCTACATTGAATTCATCTATCAAATTCAACAAAGTAGCCTGGTATGCTTCAATTTTGATGGCTGCTATCCGCTGCTCTTCAGCATATTCCTCCAATTGGGTTTTACCTAAACCTAGTACAGAATAGTAGACAAAGTAGCCTATACCAAAAGCTATGGTGATGTAAAATACATTCGCCAACCAAGGAGGCATGTGATTATCCAATTCGACGATACCATCATACGAGTGGTCCAACATCAATTCTTTCTCCTCTTTACTTCCTACCGGCTTCATTCTGCCGACGATATAGTTCAATTTGAACTCATCCCACCAGCTTGGCTGCGCCGCTAATTCAGGATTTTCCTTCTTGAATACAGCTACCATAAAGCTCATCAAGTAAATCATCAGCACAAGCAATAGGATAATCACGAAGAGTACTACTCCTAGAATGATTAAGATACTTAGCTGACTGCTATCGAGGTCTTGAAGACCACTTACCCAACCGATATCACTGGTTTGGGCAGATCCTGGCAGGGCCATAAACATCCCCGTCAGTAGTAATAATAAGACTTTAAACTTTTTCATAGCCGCTGTTCTTTTCTGGTTTATCACTGAAAGGCATATCTTTCATGTAATTGATATATTTTTTATCAGTCGTAATCACCCAGATAAACATCCCTACGAAGAAGATCACAAAGATCAATAAGGAAATGATTGGGTAGATTTCTATATGCTCGATGGAATTTAAAATATCTTTTTTCATAGCTCAGAAGATTAAGGGTTAGAAGCTGTTGTCTTTTTGATATCCGTACCCAAGCGCTGTAGATATGCGATCAATGCTACCATTTCAGACTCCGGCATAACTGAAATCCCTGATTCCTTCAGGTTCTTAACAATACCGTCTGCCTGAACCATCAAATCTGCATTTGCTTGCTCTTCATACCCGTCAGGATAAGGAACACCCAATTTTCTAAGTGTATTGATTTTGGCAGGAACTACAGAGTGATCCATCAGATTATCTGCCATCCAAGGATATGGAGGCATCAAGGAACCTGGGGACATACTTGTAGGGTCTACCATGTGGTTGTAATGCCAGCTATCAGGATACTTACCACCCACTCTATGCAAATCCGGACCTGTTCGCTTAGAACCCCACAAGAATGGCCTATCATAGACAAATTCACCTGCTTTAGAGTACTCTCCGTAACGCTCTGTTTCAGAACGGAACGGACGGATCATTTGTGAGTGACAGCCCACGCATCCATGAGAGATGTATAAGTCTCTACCTTGCAATTCTAATGGCGTATAAGGCTCCACAGTAGCGATGGTCGGTACATTGGATTTCACCAAAATGGTTGGGATAATCTCGACAGCACCACCAATCAGGATGGCAACAGTAGCTAATACAGTGAAGAAAACTGGTTTTCTCTCCCATGCTCTATGCCAAAACTCTCCATCATGTGCCACATGTGGCTTCAATGCAGGTGCTTCATCAGCCTCCTCAGCCATAAATGTTCCTTGCTTGGCTGTCTTCACCATGTTATACACCATCAAGAATGCACCTGATAAGTATAGTAGTCCACCAAAAGCTCTCAACATATACATAGGTACAATCTGAATGACTGTCTGAAGGAAGTTAGGATAAGCCAAACGGCCTGCCTCTGTAAATTCTTTCCACATCAAAGACTGAGTCAAAGCAGCTACATACATGGGAAGTGCGTAGAAGATGATACCCAAGGTACCTAGCCAGAAGTGTGTAGTGGCCAATTTGGTTGAGTACAAATTTGTCTTCCACATCTTAGGCCATAACCAGTACAACATTGCGAAGGTGAAGAATCCATTCCAACCCAAGCCTCCAATGTGCACGTGCGCTACGATCCAGTCAGTGTAGTGGGCAATAGCGTTGACGTTTTTCAAAGAAAGCATTGGTCCTTCAAAGGTTGCCATACCGTAAGCAGTCACAGCTACCACCATAAATTTCAACACAGGATCTACACGTACTTTATCCCATGCACCTCTAAGCGTAAGCAAACCGTTCACCATACCACCCCAAGATGGAGCGATCAACATCACAGAGAACACCACTCCCAAAACTTGCGCCCACTCTGGAAGTGAGGTGTACAATAAGTGGTGAGGACCCGCCCAGATGTATAAGAAAATCAGAGACCAAAAGTGAACAATGGACAACTTATAAGAATAAACTGGTCTATTAGCCGCTTTTGGTAGGTAATAGTACATCAATCCCAAGAAAGGAGTAGTCAAGAAGAATGCTACCGCATTGTGACCATACCACCACTGTACCAAGGCATCCTGAACCCCTGCATAAGCAGAGTAACTTTTGAAGAAGCTAACTGGTAATGCAAGGGAATTGAAAATATGAAGTACCGCAACAGTTACAAATGAGGCTAGGTAAAACCAAATAGCCACGTACATGTGTTTTTCTCTTCTCTTAATCAGTGTACCAATCATGTTGGCACCGAAGGCTACCCATACTACTGCAATCAAAATATCAATTGGCCACTCCAATTCTGCATACTCTTTAGAGGATGTGATTCCAAGAGGAAGGGTGATTGCCGCCAATAAGATAATTAATTGCCAGCCCCAAAAGTGAAACCAGCTCAAAGCTTTATTCCACATAGGAGCCTTTAATAATCTAGGCATAGAATAATAGATCCCTGCAAAAATTGCATTACCCACAAAGGCAAAGATCACCGCATTGGTGTGCAATGGTCTGATCCTACCAAATGTAGTGTAGGGATTTCCTAGGTTAGCCTCGGGTAAAAATAGCTGGGTGGCAGCTAATACCCCGACCAACATCCCGACGATACCCCAAGCGATGGTGGCTACGCCGAAGTACTTAACAATCTTGTTATCGTACTTAAACTGTTCTAGAGTTGTTCCTGACATACGTTACTTCTTTTTTGTTGATGGTACTTTTTTATCATTTTTGTTTGGTTGATTCTCGAAGAGTATCCGAATTGCAGGGGTATGACTATCGTCAAACTGCCCCCCCTTCATCGCTTTGAAAAAGAGAAAAAGGAAAGTTCCTGCCAGAATAAGACTGATGGCTATGAGTACAAAGATTACTTCCATACTTACCAGATTTGAGGTTTAAGGCCACGCTTGTAGGCCAGATAATTGGTCGTCACAGTGGTAAACACCACCACTGAAATACTGGAGATGGGCATCAAAATCGCACAGAACACAGGGCTGACCAAGCCTTGCACAGCGAAGAATACTCCAAATGCGTTATATGTAAAGCTCAGTCCAAAACTGGCTTTGATGATATTTCTACTGGTTTTCGCAAACTGCAAGAAGCGAGGTAACTTCTGTACCATGGCGGCATCCATGATAGCATCAGAAGCAGGAGAAAAATTAGTAATACGATCCGTTAAGGCTATACCCACTTGACTTTCTTTCAAGGCACCTGCATCGTTTAACCCATCACCTACCATCAAGGTCTGAACACCAGACTGATTGAGGTCTTTGATATAAGCTAGCTTGTCTTTAGGACTTTGATTGAAATTCATCAATACATCCTGACCAAAAGTTAGTTGGAGGTTTTCCCGCTCATGATCTTGATCACCCGAAAGCAAATGCACAGAAGCTTGTCCTTGAATCTCCTCCACTACCTCAGCAATTCCTTCCCGCAATCCGGAAAGAATGAAAAAGTATCCAAGCACCTGCTCTTCAATTGCTACAAATACTAGGTTTCCACCGGAAGGAAGGTTCTCCATTGAAGCGCCAACGAATGTCGCCGACCCTAATCTGATGCTTTGTCCTTTATAAGTGGCTTCCAATCCTTTTCCAGGGATTTCCAAAACCTGTGAGATGGACAGCCCTTGCACTCCTTCCAACCACGAGTTGATACGGTTACTCAACGCATGGGTAGACTGAGCAACCATTCCTTTGATCAAAGACTTGGTTTCTTCTGATAAAGCCTCTCCCGTATAAGTAACCGATGCTCTTGCAGGATCGGTAAGTGTACCTGTTTTATCAAAAACAACCGTATCCACTCTTGCCAAGCGTTCGATAACTTGTGCATTTTTTAAGTAAAACTTCCCTTGTCCAAAAACCCGAAGTGTATTCCCCAAGGTAAATGGCGTGGACATGGCCAAAGCACATGGGCAGGTGATAATCAATACAGAGGTAAAAGCCAGCACAGCAGTCGAAACCTGACCGGCATAGGCCCAATAGGCAAAAGCAAGGATTGCTATAAAAATGACGGTAAATGTAAACTTCCCTGATATACGATTGGCCAAGGAAGCCAAATCCTGCATTTTATCTTTTTCGAAGCTTTCATTATTCCACAGGTCTGTCAGATATCCCTGGGAAGGAGACTTCTGTACAGTCAATGTCAAGGCATTCCCTTTTTGTCTACCTCCAGCATAGATTAGCTCACCTTTTTGCTTAGCAACAGGCACTTCCTCGCCCGTCACAAAACTGTAATCAATATAAGCTTCCCCTTCCAACAAAATACTGTCTGCAGGAATCAATTCCTCATTGCGAACCTTGATGATATCTCCCACTTGAAGCTTAATCAATGGAATGACTTCTTCTCGATCACGCACCACTTTAGTGACAGCAATTGGAAAGTATGATTTATAATCTCTATCAAACGAAAGTGTATCGTAGGTCTTTTGCTGATAGTACTTACCTATCAATAAGAAAAACAAGAGGCCTCCCAAGGTATCCATGTACCCTTCATTGCCCAATGCGAAAATATCAAAGAGGCTATAGCCAAATAGCGTAATAATACCGATGGCAATAGGCACATCCATATTAACTGCTTGATTGCGGATAGAAAGCCATGCAGAGCGATAGTAATCCGTAGCAGCATAGAAAAAAACCGGCAAGGCCAAAAACACATTCAAATAATTGAAGGTCTTTTTGAAACCATCACCAAGTAATTCAGCCTCCGCAAAATACTCGGGAAGTGAAAACAACATCATGTTCCCGAAGCAGAAACCTGCAACGGCTAATTTTTTGATCAGATTTTTATCCGAAATCTCTGGCTTCTTTTTATCCGAATCAGCCAGGTTGATGGAAGGCTCATAGCCTATTCTGGACAGCAACTGCACCAATTCTTTCAAACTGATGTGTTGCTGATGATATTTTACCTGAACTTTTTTCTTGATAAAATCTACCCGACCAGATACGATTCCAGCATGTAACTTATGTAAGTTTTCAAGTAGCCAAATACAGGAGGCGCAATGAATAAGCGGAATAAAAAACGTAATATGGATTTCATCTTCATTTTTGAAATCCACCAATTTATTGATGATGTCCTGATCGTCTAAATAATCAAACCGATTATCTTTTCCTTGCTTGGTTTTTTGGCTGATTCCTGGATTTTCGGCAATATCATAGTAACTGCATAACTCATTTTCAGAAAGTACCTCATATACCAATTTACAGCCCGAACAGCAAAATTCCTTCCCATCGAAATGGAGTATTTCTTCTTTGCACGCTTCGCCGCAATGATAACAGGCTTGGTATTCGGTAATCGACTTCACTGGTACTGGGTTACTCATTTCTCCTAATTTACAATTTATTCTTTTGAAAATATAACATTTGTCATATATTTTAATCAGAACGAGAGGTAAAACGCCAAACGATCATACCACATCCCTCCTTTATAAAAGTGGAATAGCACCTTAGCTAAATCAGCTTGGTAATTTTTAGTTGTGACCAATAAGGTACACTGATGCTTCACTGCATAAGACCAAAAATCGCCAATCCTAGAGAAGTTAAATTTGATAAAAGAAGTCTCTTCCGTTGCCGCAGTCACCAATTGTACAATCTCCTGCTCTTCTCTCAATTTAGATTTTGGAATAAAGGAAGGAGAAATGATCGTGGCTTTGCTATGCTGAATATTGTTTTCAAATAAGGAGATAAAGTTGCGGATCAATTTGGCTGATGCAGGAGTACCGTCGTAATGAAAAAGTAACCTATCCATAGACAAATGCTTATCGAAAAGCAATACGGGAATATGACATGGTTCATCTTCCAATGCCTTAGGATGGTCATGCTGATGCAGCCAATCCAACACCTCCGGTAAGTGTACTGTAAATAAGGTAGGGTCTTGATGCGGGCTACAAGCCAAGGACTCCCCATCTGCTAACAGATGTTCTGAAAAACCCGAGGGCAATTTTTCACAGTAGTGCGTAGAGACAATATCCTCTGGCACTACAAATCTTAACTTATGATCCACTTTTCCCTGCATAACCAAAATATTTCTTACAAATCTAAAGGCTATGCTTCTGAGAGAAGGTGACATTAAGAAGGTCAAAACATGATTAATATCATGTTTTGAATTCAAATAAAAATGCTAGTAAAAATTAATTGCTGCTCGAGTGAACGGGATTAATAACAAATTCCTTCCTAGAACAATGCCGTCACTTGCATTCGTCCAATATGAACCAATCGGTTGAGTCCTTGGGAGTTTCGACCCTCATACACTACATTCATTTGGAGCCCCTCTCCAATTTTTTGCAACCAATTGAAGGTCCAAGTGACATTATTTCCAGGAGTTAAGGCCTGTAACATCTCATATCCCGTTGGTGTATTGGGCTGACCATTATAGTCAATATACACATATTTCACATGGGCATTGATGGTGGTTTTGATAGCTTTTGCGTAACGTAAGTCGAGTGATACTTCATTCAATTTGGACCGCTCATTGATTTCCACATTGGCCAGATTTTCCTTGAAGGTATACTGGTACATCATGGTGGTCCGAAAAAAGGTATTGGGCTGCCATGCAAACTCTGGCCCAATTGCACGTTGGGCAATATTGAAACTTCGGTTTTCCAAAAAATCCGAATCTGCAATCCTCGACCCGCTTAAGAGTAGCATCCGTGCATTAAACTGCTGCCCAAAGCTTGTACGGGTATTTAATCGTAAATCCTGCTGCTTCAAATCGTCAAAACCTCCAGCCAATAACTGCTTATTCTGACTATCGAAGATCGAAAAATCAAAACCATACTTTGCAGAAGCTCTATTGAAGAAAAAACTGGAACGGATCACCTGCCTTACAGAAATCAGATCTTCCGGCGCAAAAGCGCCTACAAAGGGATTGATGCGATCCCAAAAACCATCCGATGTGATCTTTTTTTCAATGCTTACACTGGTAGTATTAGAAAACTTTTGAGCAAACTTTCTTATCCCCTGCTCTTTTCTCCAAGCATCAGGAAATTTGGCATTGACCCGATAGTTAAATATGGTCGTGTAGGCTTGGACAAATTCAGTCGTGGGGACAAATAGTTTGATAAAATTCTTTTCCTCCGGGTTGATGGCTATAAAAAACTCATTCAACTGCTGTATACCATCTCCATTATCATCTCTCCAAGTATGCGTACCGTCCCCCGTGGGAACTGGTAGAAAAATAAATTCTCTACGAAACTCCCGTCCATTTCCCAGAGCATAGCTTAATTCATTTCGAATATTTCCCTTCCAGAAATTACCCAAATAATCTACTTTACCCAATACCGTAGTCTCTCGCTCATTATTCAATCGCAGAAACGCCAATTCCCTGTAGGTAAAGGTAGCACTGACATCATGGGTACCGAAGCGTCTTTTCAGCCCAAACATAGTTTGAAATGCTTCCGTATCAGCCTCGAGTACACCTGCTACAGGAAACTTATCTTCCCGCATAGAAGCATTAACAAAAAAAGAATAGGTTAAGGAGTCATTGCTTTTGAGATACACCAAATGCTCACGGAAATTCATCGCTGTACTGATCACAGAGTCCGTTTCTACATTTTTAACTGCATTTTCATCCAGCATAAATCGATAGCCAGGAACAAGCACTTTGGAACGATAGCTGATATCTCCTGTATAGCGCAGCCAACTGGAGTTGAGCTCCCGGATATCTGAGTCCAAGTAAAAGAAGTCATTTTTCATCACCAAGCGAGAACCGATTTCCTGATTCCAGGTCGCTAGGTGTTGGAATCCCGACTGGATTGCTCCCCTATTCCTCCAATTAAGCCGGTACTTCATGCGATTATTGGCATCTTTTACTATTCCAAGCTCGGTATTGAAAATCCGCTCGTGTCCTGCCAAGAGCATGTCTTCGGTAGACAAACTCCAATCCCGATCAAATTCAATGAAACGCAATCGATCAATAAAGCTGAAATGTGCCGAATTGTACTCAAATTCCGTCAGTGAACTGAAGCGATACCCTTTCAGTTTTTCTAGAGGTCTATTTTCTGACAGAAAACCTGATTTGACACCCACTCCTCTGTTTTCCTCATTATCGATGGTGGAAAAAAGATTTCTATCCGAATTGGAAAAAGCGACTTCTGTATATACTTGCTCGTAAGGGCTCAATTTGTAACGGGACCCAACTGTAAACATCTGATTTTTGTTGGGCGCTGGTAAAGGAGAAACGATGGAGAAATTTCCTTGGGGTACCCCATTGATACGTGGGCGAAAGACAAACACCTGTCCATTGGCCAGTTGTTGCTCCCGTACATAATCTCCATTGCCTTGACCTACTTCTGAGAAACTAATAGCAAAGAAAGCCTCTTCCGGATTGGTCGAATACTCAAAAAAAACTACTAGGCTTCCCTGATCGTCTACACTCTGAACTCGTCGATATAAAATCCTGTTGGGGTCAAATGCAACAGAATCTATTCTAGGGACTACGGCATCCTGTACATTATTCCCTACAGAAGCTAAGAGTCTGCGCTCATCTTCCGTGAAATCAAAAAATAAGGGCCTATTTCTATTATCCTGCTCTCTATAGAAATTCATGTATAAGGAGAGCTTATCCGTTTCCTGAATATGATTCACTGCCAAAATAGACCGCTGAAAGTTCCTTTCTGCAAACTCATAATCAATCCGTACCCTGGAATATTTGGTAATCAGAACTTTGGGAGTGAAGGTGATTTCACCCTGATTGTAATCAATCACATAATCGTAATTGAAACCCCGCTGCAACTGCACCCCATCAAGAAACACTCGCTCTGAATTAGCCATAATGATTACAAAGCGCTCATTTCCCGGCCCTTGAATTCTGTAAGGGCCCAGCGTGCCTTCCTGTATCTCCAATTCTATAGAGGCAAATCTCCCCTTGGCCACAGAAGCAGCTGCCTGGGTAGATGCTTTCCACTTATCTCCTACATTGTATTGTGTAGTGATTTGAACCCCCTGCACGTTTTTGTAATAGCGAAGAAATTCAGATTTCCGCTGCTGCAATACCACATCTCCAGCTGCAAGGTTAAACTGATCATTGTATAACTCTACCAAAACATTGTCAAAATCCTGCAATTGTTGTGTATTTCCCTCAGGCTGAAAGGGTACATTTTGATCTGAAATACTCGCCCGGATATTGAGATTTTCCGCCAGTTCTCCGCTCATTTGCAAGTTAAGAGAGGAATTGACAAATAGGTTTTGGGTATTCCCAAAAGAAACTCCTCTCGTCAGATTACCTGATTTGGTCAAATTAGAGGATGAAAACAACTCTTCCCTAAAATCAAAAGCAGGAATAGCAGCCACTCTTCGGTCCCTAAATTGGGCCATGGAATCATAATCTGTCATCAATGTCCTTCTGGCATAACTTTGATGAAAAGCTATGGGAAAAGTACGGTAGCAAAAATTTAAAGAATCCGGCATAGAAGACTCGAGTTTCACTTGAATCCTTCCTGTTTGCAAATCATAGTTGAATTCAAAGGACTTACCCGATTGATCCCTTATCTGTATGCTTTCCTCCAGTACAGAAAGACTATCCAAAAGAAAGGCTTCTCGAAACACCTCCCGAGGGACCCATTTACAGGTTGGCTCCTGGGCCATACTTGCTGCGGTACTCAGCACAAGCAATAGGATACAGAAGAAAAACCTTAAATGAATCATGAATACAGGATTAGTATTCCCTAAGATACAATTTTTGACCAATAGCACGCATGAGAACAACTATTGGGCTTGAATTAGAGGAAAGCTGAGGAAGAAGGTACTGCCTTCACCTTCAACTGTCTCAAACCAAATTTGGCCTCCCGCAGTTTCTGCACCTCGCTTAGCAATCGCTAAGCCCAAACCAGACCCTTCGGTTTTGGTACTGAAATTTGGAATAAAAATCTTGTTTCTCAACTCTTCTGGAATTCCTTTCCCATTATCCTTCACTGCAAGAATGGCACAGGATTCTTCCAGATACAGTCGCAGTTGAATCACCGGTTTTTTTCTGCCCTCGACAGCCTGAATCCCATTAATGATCAAATTTGATATAATTCGTCCAAACAACTGATCATCCCCTTTGATATTGACCGTTGGCAGATCGGTTTCATCGGAGAATCGGATCATACCCTTATCTCGGGACTTAAAGAGCTCAATAGCATCGGAAACCACTTTTTTGAAATCCATTACCTCATTTTTCGGTAAAGGCATTTTTGCAAATGTGGAAAAAGAGGTGGCAATATCACTTAGGGTGTCTACCTGATGAATCAGCGTTTCTATCGGACGCTTGAGCATCGATGGGTCGTTTATTTTATTCTCTGCCTGTAAGCGCAACAAGTGCTGTAAGGTCAGTTTCATCGGTGTCAAAGGATTTTTGATCTCATGTGCTACCTGCTTGGCCATCTCTCTCCATGCCGACTCTTTTTCAGTTTCCGAAAGCACCTTTTTACTTTCTTCCAATTTAAAAAGCATGTTATTATACTCATTCACCAATAAACCTATTTCATCTCTGGTAGGCCAGTACATAGGTTCATTGTTTTCTAATCCTGTCATCTTCAATTTTTGTGTCAACAACTTAAACGGATTGGTGATTTGCTTGGAGACGAAATAGGACACAAACAAAAAGAGGACAAATATCAAGACAAAAATATTGACAATATTACTCAATACATCTGCTATTAGTCGATCCAACTCTTCTTCACTTTCAAAAAATGGAACAGCAATAATTGCCTGTATTCTTTCACCATCAGAACTTCTAATGGCTGCATATACCGTCTTAAAATTTAACTTTCCTACACTCTCAGAAAGTAATGCTATATTATTTTCCCTTTCTACTATCTCAATGATTGCCCTTGGATTGATTTTTCTGGAAATAATCCGCTTATCAAAAATTGTAGGCTGGGAGCTATAAAGCATACCTCCAGACGCAGCATACACATTGATTTCCGTATTTGAAGTTGACGAAAGACTATTTACTGCTTCAGGAAACTCATCTCGAAGACTTATTCCTGCGTCTTGTCTTTCCAATGAAGTGGTCAAATTATCCCTAATAATGGTCACTTTTTCCAAATATTGCCTATCCAATTCCTCCTTGTATGAGGTGGATAATAACCCAATAATTATGATAGAAATAATCAATATGGGAAAGAAAAATGCAAAATTCAGATACATCTGAAGTTTGGTAGCGAAATTAAACTCAAATTTGCCTAGGCCTTTGATCAAAGCGTAAATAAAAACACTAACTAAGGTCAATAGGATAAAAAAGATAAACAAAAGCGAAATATCTGCAAGGATGTAATACATTGGATAAATTGGCGATGACACAATCACCATCTTTACTCCGTCCTGAACACCGATATGGTGATATCCTTTTCTATAAATTCCTCGTCCAAACAATCCTGATTCTTGCCAAAGCGTCTCTAAAGATGCCATTCTATAATTAAACACTCCTACCGAATACTGTAGCTCTCCGTCCACAAGTACAGCATAATCATAGGACTGCTCATAATAAAAATTAGAATACCTGCTATCCAATAGCAACTTAGGGAATACAGCACTGGGTAATACTCTTAATTGCTGCAACTCAAAAAACACAGTTCCTAAAAGATTTCCCTCCCTGTATAAAGGAACAAATGCCACATATAATTTACTTAAAACATCTCCACTAGTCTGGCTAGGCATGTACAAATCACGGACTGAAGTAGCATAATCACTTTTCACATATGCTAATCGAAGGTCTTGAAGTGTGACAGCATCTTCCCTATTCAATATATTATCTCCATTAACATTAAATACTTTGATTTTGACAGCATATTGATCAAAGTAGTTTGGCAAATGAATCCGTCTGATTTTTCGTTCAATCGCCTCTTTTGGTTGAAATGGATCATTGATAGAAGATTTAATAAATAAGTCATGTCGAACCTTATCCATTACATCTGTAAGAAGAAACTCTGCCATCAGATCATTTTCAAGTAGCTGTTGACTCCCAAATCTTTCTTTGCTTTCTATTTCACGCTCAAGATAGACTTCGTAAGAAGCTATTCCGGTAATCAATGCTGCTATAAAACAACCGAAAAAGAAAGTTAAAAAAGTTGACAATCCAATCCTCCCTACATTTTTAAATAGCTGGAACCCTATAACAGACCCTATAAATACTAAATGCAATACAACTAATATTGACCATATCCAATTAAACCAAAACAACAGGACTCCTACTGGTAAAAACAGTATGAAAAGTACTTGCAAGCCCTGTTTTTTAGAAATAGAGCCTTCCTCAAAGAGAACTTTAAACCCAAAAAGATTAAAAAGTAAATAAATGGAGGCACCGAAAAATACAATCAGTAATGAAAGTGCTTTAAACAAGTCAAATGAAGGAAGGCTTAGGATATTTAAATCCCATTGAGAGTTAGTCAGAATATTCACATGCAAACTGTAGAATAATACCAATAAGCCAAAAGAAAGGAAATTAGCAACTACCAATTTCAACCAATAAGGAACCATTGCTTTAGCTCTCAACCTCCAAAAATGAAAGTCAGAAAACGCAAACTTCTTAATTATCATACCAAATACGAGCATAATGGAAAGCATATTTAGAAATAAGTCTCCTAAACTCGGATTCAGCCAAGAGGATGCGTATTTAACAGAATCAAATAATGTGAAATCAAAATACTTTTTTGGAAAACCTAAGACTAACATAGCCCCTCTAACAATTGCCAATATCAAACTAGTGTATACTATAGCTTTCCAATGCTGCTCTTTCCTCCAAAGAAAACGGACTAAATCAAGGGACAAAATTCCTATCAAACCAAGCAACGAAAAAAAGAATACTAATACAGGAATATTCCTAGACTCTCCAATAGACTGGTAGTTTTCCAGAAAAGAAACATAAAATAGAGGCTCTCCCTTGGTTCCTATGATAGGAATACCTCGATCACTTTGCTCACTAACAATAACAAAATCACCGGTACCAAATATCTCTTTGTTAAAACCAGAAGGCAGGTACTCGTTCTCCACCAAGGAATTAAGAATTAAGGGATAAAGTTGAAGTAATCGATACGACCTATTGTTTCGAGTAAAAAGTCGTGATTTACTAAAAAAAATACCTTCTCTTGTTTCTAATATATACGGGTTTACACTACCTTGAACATTTTCATAATCTGGGATAAATAGAAAATCTGACCAAAAGATTAATTCACCTGTGTCAGTATACACAAAATACGGATAATTGGAATCTATGAAGAGGCTTGTAAAGTCCATCTCATCATCAGGACGGTTTTTCATGAGAATATCAATGAAATCCGTATCAAAAGAGGACTCAATTAGTTGAATTTTTTCAGAAATCGGAGCTGCAAAACGCTTTTCCGGATCTGAAGAGGAAAAGTCAAACAAAAATACAAACACCAACCCGATCGCTAGAAGAGCAATAGTGACTAATAATCGTTTGGTTCGTGTATTCATGGATTAAAAGTAAAAAAGCAAAGTTTAGATTCAAACTTTGCTTTCTCTTTTAAAATTTATCACCGTGAAAAACGAACTTACTTTTCCGCTGTTTTGCGTTTTTGTACCAGAGATATCCTATGACAATGGCAATTGTATAAGGTGCAGCTAACAAGTAAAGAATCCCTTTATTTAAACCCGCACCAATAGTGGTATCACCATTACTAACGTTTATTTCTACCGTCGCTCTACACATCGCACACTGTGCATAGGCAGGCAATTGGATTAATAAAAACCCTAAGGCCAATAATACTACTCTTTGCAAACGCTTCATACTTCCATCAATTAAAAGGTGTAATAAGGACTTATCATTAGATACACCAAAACACCCGTTACAGTTACATATAACCAAATAGGATATGCAAATTTAACAATTTTTTTGTGTTGAGCACGCTTATCCATGTACCCATAGTAATAGGCTAGGAGAATTGGAAATAAAGCAACTGCTGCAAGAATGATGTGTGAAATCAAGATAAAGTAGTAAACTGGTCTTATCCATCCCTCACCACCAAATGTTGTACTTTCTGCTGTTGCATGATAAATGACATAAGAAACCAAGAAAATCGCACCAAGTCCAAATGCGCTTGTCATTGCCGTTCTATGTAATTGGATATTGCCATTTTTGATAAACACTAAAGCCAATACAAGGGCCAAAGTAGCCGCAGTATTGATGACCGCATTCAAATGGGGAAGAAAAAACACCCAATCAGAAGCTACATCTATCTTGGAAGGCATAAACAATAGAATAGCTACTACCACAGGTACAGCTATCGCTATAACCGTAATCCACTTAAGGATACCTTTATCTTCGGATTCGAAGGTTAATTTATTTTCCATGTAACAGGATTTTTGTTTCTAATATTAATCGATCAACTTCTTCTCTTGTAGTACCACTATAATAACCCCTAATACGTCCAAATTCATCCACTAAGACAAATTTATCACTATGCACAAAGTCATCAGGCACCCCATATCCATCAAAGGTAGGTAAAACAAACCCACAGCGCGCAAGATTATAAATTTCTTCTTTATCTCCTGTAAGGAAATGCCATTTATGGGAAGCTAAGTGTTTTTGCGCATAGCTATCTAATACCTCCTGAGTGTCGAATTCAGGGTCTATTGAGATAGAGTAAATCTGAACGTTAGGATTATCTTTAAAAGCATCATCCACCCGCTCCATTTCAGAAGACATCACTGGACAAATACTGGGACAGGAAGTAAAGAAGAAATCAACGATGGTGATTTTCCCCTCCATTTCAAACCTACCTACTTGTAAACCTTTATTGGAGGTGAAAGTAAAGTCAGGAATGATGTGCTGAACCCCTTGTTTGTGGTCACACTCCATGAATAAATCATTTGGAATGCCATCCACATAGAATACATCAATATCGTATTTATTGGAACCAAATGTCCGTAAGAAGACAATGATTACAATTGGTATCAACAGGATACAGAGTAATACGAAGCCTTGTAATATGCGTAAACTTTTCATAAGCCCTTTGAATGTTAAACAAAAAAATAGGTTAAAGTTCTCACCTTAACCTACTTTTTTTTATGATTTTATTGTTTTGTTACCAACGCACCATAAAGATATCACTACCTTCTCTAATCATTGCAATAACAAACCAAAGTAGGAAAATCAATGGAACTACGATTGAGTAGAACAATGGTTTTGCCTCTTCACCCAAGTGCATAAAATCCATCATGATATACTTAGCTTTCCAAATAGTTAGAGCAATGAAAAGCAAGTAAAGAAAGATGCCTCTTGGAAGAGTAAAAGCGAAAACTAACTCAATTGATGTTAAAACAAACAGAATTCCTGCTGTCTTCCATAATTTTTTAATTTTTGCCTCGTCGCGAGGAATTACAACCAATTTATTTTCTTGAGAAGCCATAATAGTTCAATTAATTAGGTTAGATCAAATAGAAGAAGGTGAATACGAATACCCACACAAGGTCAACAAAGTGCCAATACAAGCCGATTTTTTCAACCATTTCATAATGACCTCTTCTTTCATATACTCCTACAGCTGCCTGATAGAAGGCTAAGAACAATAAGAATACACCGATAGTAACGTGAAATCCGTGGAATCCAGTTATAAAAAAGAATAATTGGGCGAATGCGGCAGGGCCATATTCATTAACCATCAAATTAGCTCCAAAAACTGTTTCAGTAACTACTTGCCCCATTTTATTAACATAAGTGATTACAGAACCACCGTCAGTACCGTGAATAAAGTGAGACCACTCCCAAGCCTGACAACCTAAGAAAGTAGCACCACCCAAAATGGTCCACAACAACCACTTTACTACATCATTTCTATCATTTCTGTGACCTGCCTCTACTGCCAATACCATAGTAATAGAAGACATAATCAAAATGAAGGTCATCAAGGTCACAAACACCAATGGTAAATGCATACCATGGAAGAAAGGGAATGCATCAAAAACCAAATCAGGAACAGGCCAATATTCATTCGATCCAACAAATCCATCAGCAGGACCAGCATAACCTGGATAACTGACTCTGATCGCAGCGTAAGCAATCAAAAATGCGGCAAAAGTGAAGATATCGGAAAGTAGGAAAAACCACATCATGAGTTTTCCATAACTCGCTTTGAGAGGTTCATTACCTCCTCCCCAAATTCCTCTTTTTGGGCTTAACCCAACAGTAGTTGCAGTTGTCGACATATGTGTAAGTTACTTTTAATGATTCAATAATAAGAACATAAATAGATACAACCAAAGCCCCCCTAAGAAATGCCAATAGTTCATGCACATTTCAAGACTGACGATGTTTTTGGAATGTACTTTATAATTAAAGGACGAAATTAATACAATAATTAGAAATATCACACCACTAATCAAGTGTATTGCATGCAAACCTGTAAAGACATACAAGAAAGAACCCGCAGGATTCCCCACAAAGTACACATCCCTATCCACCAACGCAACCCACGAATACCACTGAGAAACCAAGAATGCAACTCCCAAGATAGTGGTAATTATCATACCTGTCTTTACAGCATTCAACTCATCTTTCTTCGCTGAAAGATAAGACCAATGCAATGTTAAACTACTCAATATAATAATCCCAGAACTATACCAGAAGATTTGAGGTAAGTCAAATTCCAACCAATTACCTTCTGACTGTCTAACAATGTAGGCACTAGTAAGAGACGCAAAAATCATCACCACCGTTACAATAAACAACCATAATGCAAACTTTTTAGGATGCATGGAAATTGGCTGTTCTGCCCCTTCTACATATGCAAATTTCTCTTCCATATTAAACTTTATCTAGCAGATATGCTATTTGTACAATTGGTAAATATAAGAATGAACCAAACATGATCCGAAGAGCCGATTTTCTAGAACAGTCTCTCATCAAAGAGAATGTCTGAGCTAGAAACAATACCCCACATAAAGTAGCGACTATCCCTGAATTGATTCCTGTCAAACCAAAATAGGTAGGTAAGAGACCTAGTGGCAACAAGAACAAGGTATAAATCATAATTTGAATAGCCGTATTTAAATCCTTTTTACCACCACTCGGAAGCAATTTGAATCCAGCCCTTTTGTAATCATCATCACCTACCCATGCAATCGCCCAGAAATGCGGAAATTGCCAGATAAACTGAATACCAAAGATGATTAATGCTTCATGGGAAATCATACCTGTTGCAGCTGTCCATCCCAACAACGGAGGCATAGCACCAGGGATAGCACCAACAAACACGGCAATAGGACCAACTCTTTTTAATGGGGTATACACGAACACGTATAATATCATGCTCAGCACACCCAAGGCAGTGGTCAATGGATTCGTTAATGTCCATAGAATCCCAACACCCGCAATTGCTATTAGCGTAGTGAACCAATAGGCCTCTTTTAAGGAAATCAAGTTCAATGGAAGCGGCCTATTTTGGGTACGCTTCATCAATTTATCAAAATCTTTTTCCCAAATTTCGTTAGCAGCACCGGAAGCTCCACTAATAAGAAGCCCACCGATAATCAAACCAATAAAATTTACCCAAGAGAAATTAACACCACTATCGCCTAGGATAAACCCAAAGCCCGCAGAGAAGGTAACCAAGGCGGAAAGCCTTAATTTCACTAGATCAGCATAAGCCTTCAACCGAAAACTTATGAAATCAAGCAGCGTGTCATTCGATATATTTAAAGTTCTCATGAACTTAGTTTAACAGCTATTAATTGTTTTTGATCAGATAATTTCATTAACAACAGGAACTGAATTCCAATTAATAAAGCCCCAAACAACAAATGGATTGGTTGGAGAAATGCAGGAATAGCAAAATAAGCCATACCAACACCGGATAAAATTTCCACCACCAACACTACAAACAAAAGTTGCGTGAGCTTAAATATTACGGAGTTTCTTACGGTAAGTTTATAAATCCTGTATACAAAATAAACATGTATGGCTAGAATCACTATACTGTAAGAACGATGAATCAGGAAGGATAAACCCAAATTGTCAACCCACTCCGATCTCAATAAACCGCCGAATTGAAATGCCACTTGATCCACTGCTTCTCTTACCTGAGTTCCCAATACAATTTGTCCGATCGTAAGCACAAAACCAATCACCAAAACATTAAATAGGTAATTAGGGTTGTCTGTAACTTCAAGACGATCTTTGACCAATCGATTGGAGCGGTAATACAAGTAAATCAACAAGCAAACAATCACTAGAGCTAATACCATGTGAATAGTAATCATCCAAGGCATCAAATTGGTGGATACTACAATCGAACCAATCCAAGCCTGAAAGAGAACCAACAATAAATTGAATACTGCCAAAACAGGAATAACCTTATCAGTTTTCCATAAGGGTAAGGAACGGATCATCGTTATCAAAACCAATAATCCAATAACCGCTCCTACTAATCTGTTCAAGTATTCAATCCAAGTTTTCACAGGATTAAACTCTTCTTCAATCAGGATACTTTTATCATTTCTGATTTCCTCGGCTTTTTTATTAAAACCTAAAGCCTCTAGGTTAGCAACAAAGCGATCATTTTTAACTAAGCGCTTTTCAAGATATATCTCCTGATAATTAGTTGGGAGCTGATCCACACTAGTAGGTGGAATCAAGCTCCCAAAACATTTAGGCCAGTCAGGACATCCCATACCAGATCCGGTACTTCGAACAACCCCACCGACCAGAATAAGAAAATAAACAGCTATCACAGTAATCAAAGATATACTGCGAAAGCTGTTTATAGAATGATTAAACGGTTTTTGTTTCATCGGCCACTAACATAGCTTCTTCCTCTGCAATAATCTCTTTCTCCAACTTCACAAGCTCCTGCTCATGTGGTAAGTTAGATTCAGGTGTCGCAGACAAAGGAACTGTTTGAGGAATGAAATCCTCAGCAGCGCCAGGCTTAGAATAATCATAAGGCCATCTATAAACCGCAGGAATCTCTCCAGGCCAGTTTCCATGACCAGGATTAACTGGAGTAGTCCACTCAAGTGTGGTAGATCTCCATGGGTTCATAGGCGCTTTACGACCTCTATACATGCTATAGAAGAAATTGAACAAGAAGATAGCCTGTGCAGCAAATGTAATAATAGCAGCAGCAGATACAAACATGTTCAAATCAGTATACATGTTGGTAAATTCGAAGTTTGTCCAAGAATAATATCTTCTAGGGAAACCAGCTATACCAATGTAGTGCATTGGGAAGAATACCATGTAAACTCCAATAAATGTCAACCAGAAGTGAATATAACCCAATCGAGCATCCATCATTCTACCAAACATTTTAGGGAACCAGTGGTACACACCAGCCATCAATCCAAAGAAAGAGGCAGAACCCATTACCAAATGGAAGTGAGCTACTACGAAATAAGTATCGTGTAATTGAATATCGATAGCAGAGTTACCCAAGAAAATACCTGTCAAACCTCCAGAAATAAAGAAGGAAACAAGACCAATTGAGAATAACATACCTGGAGTGAAAATCAAATTACCTCTCCATAATGTAGTCAAATAGTTAAATACCTTAACTGCTGATGGAATCGCAATAATCAATGTAAGGAACATGAAGATAGATCCTAAGAATGGATTCATACCAGACACGAACATGTGGTGAGCCCATACAACGAAAGAAAGGATTGCAATACCCAACATGGAAATAATCATTGCTTTGTAACCAAAAATAGGTTTTCTGGATTGAGTAGCAATAATTTCAGAAGTAATCCCCAAAGCAGGTAATAATACAATATATACCTCTGGGTGACCTAAGAACCAAAACAAGTGCTGATAAAGAACAGCACTACCTCCAGTATTAGGAAGCGCTTCTCCACCTATATAGATATCAGATAGATAGAAGGAAGTTCCAAAACTTCTATCAAACACCAACAACAATGCAGCGGAGAACAATACAGGGAATGACAACAAACCAATAACTGCCGTCAAGAAGAAGGCCCATATGGTCAAAGGTAATCTTGAGAAAGACATACCTTTGGTTCTCAAGTTAATTACCGTAGTGATATAGTTAATACCACCAAGCAAGGAACTCGCGATAAAGAAAGTCATGGAAATCAACCATAATGTCATACCCAAACCTGAACCGGGCATTGCCTGCTCAAGGGCAGATAATGGAGGATATACAACCCAACCGCCAGATGCAGGTCCTGTTTCAATGAATAAGGAAATGAACATGATCACACCGGAAACAAAGAATAACCAGTAAGACAACATATTCATAAAACCTGAAGCCATATCACGGGCACCGATTTGAAGTGGAATCAAATAATTTGAGAAAGTACCACTCAAACCAGCAGTAAGCACAAAGAATACCATGATGGTACCGTGCATCGTTACCAATGCCAAATAGAAGTTCGGATCCAGTTTGCCACCTTCATCAATCCAACCTCCAAGCAAAGGCTTAAGCCAGTGCAACTCCATGTCAGGGAAACCTAACTGTAATCTGAAAATAATAGACAAGGCACCACCAATGATAGCCCAGAAAATCCCCGTTACCAGGAATTGCTTACCAATCATTTTGTGATCGGTACTGAAGATATACTTGGTAATAAAATTGTCATGATGCTCATGATCATGGTGATCATGTGCAGTGGCATTGTGTAAAGCTGATTCTGCTGTCGCCATATTTATTGCTATTTATTACTTGTATTCGCTGATAGTAATTTCAGCTAATTCTTTTAACTCCAAAGGTAGATCCGCAACTAATGCTGGATTGTTAACGATGTAAGGTTTTTGATCAGCAACCCACTTTCTAAACTCATCCGGCTCTACCACTACAATTTCTCTTTTCATAGAGAAATGACCTCTCCCACAAATCTCAGTACATGCGATTTCATAGTTAAACTCAGGATTGTTCAGTTCAGCTCTCATTTCAGCCGTAGTCTTTGTAGGAACAAACCAAAAACGAGTAGGCATACCAGGAACAGCATCCATTTTCAATCGCATATGCGGAGCAAATACAGAATGCAATACATCTCTTGCACGGATTTTAAATAATACTGGCTCACCTTTAGGGATATAAACTACCGGAGAAGAGAAATCATCTAATGAATTTCTATCCGTAAAATCAACACCAGAAACATTAGAAGCATTGGTTAAACGGTAATCGTTCGCGCCAAGTACATTATCCATTCCAGGGTATCTCACTTCCCAAGCAAACTGATATCCCATCAACTCTACTACGTGAGCATTTTCCGGAGCAGGAGCAGTGATATCTGTCCAAGCTCTCCAACCACCAATTACCAACAAAGCAAGAACGATTGCCGGAACAACTGTCCAAATAACCTCTAATTTATTGTTGTCAGGGTAGAAGCTAGCAGTCCTTCTCTCAGAATACTGATACTTGTATGGGAAAATGAATAATAAGATATGCGTAATGATGAATACAATGCCAGTCACTGCCATTGTAACCCAAAACAACTGATCTGTTACCACACCATGTTCAGACGCAACTGGTAGATTGTAGTTATCAAACTCCTTGATTGAATACCAAAACATCAAACCACCTGCACCTACCAAAAACAGGATAAACATCAAGGCATTCACCTTATTGCTACCTGTTACAACCTTTTTGTCACTGCCCTTAACGACAGAGACCAATGTCTGAATTCTATAAACCATCCAAATGATGGATAGTAATAGTAAAACTCCAACTGCAATCAGAAATCCGTACATAGAATTAATTTTTTCGGATAATTAAATATGATGATGATAACTTTCTTCCAACATTGGATGGTTCTTCGCTACAAGATTACCTTTACCCAAATTGCTCATTACAACCCAAGCAGCACCTGCACCATATACCAAGAACATTCCAATCTCCATTAGACCAAAGCCACCGTTGTGACCCAAAGTACCTGGCTGAACCATCAAGAAGAAGTCAAACCAATGTCCTAAGATGATCAAAGAACAAACAACTTTCAAGAAAATTCCATGTCTCTTTGCATCACGTGTCATTAAAACAAAGAATGGCAAGAAGAAGTTTAGGATTAAATTTACAAAAACAAACGGTCCATACACATCAGACTGTAATCTTTCTACGAAGTACACAGATTCCTCAGGAATATTGGCGTAATAGATCAATAAGAACTGAGAGAACCATAGGTAAGTCCAGAAAATAGAGAAACCAAAAACAAACTTTCCTAAGTCATGGATATGGTTTTCGTTGACCATTTCCAAATAGCCTTTATCTCTCAAGTATAGCGTAATCAAAGTAATTGCCGAAAGACCTGCAACAAACCAAGACGCAAACATATACCAGCCAAACAAAGTAGAGAACCAGTGAGTATCTATAGACATTACCCAATCCCAAGCAGCAATAGAAGAAGATACTGCAAAGAATACCAAGAAAAATGCAGACCAAGTTCTCATTTTTCTCCAATGTTCTGTACCGCCTACTCTATCCTCTTCAAAGGACAAAGCTTTCAACTTGTTGAAAAAGAAAATCCAAACCCCTAGGAATACAAACATTCTTACAACAAAGAAAATTGGGAACGTACCTTTTTCTAAAGGCCAGAAAAAGAACCCACCTTTACCATCGATGATGTAATCATATTGCGGATCATTTTTATCAAATAGATAAGCGTGTGTCCAGTGGAAAATGTCATGGCTTACAATAAAATAAGATACAATCAATAATCCAGCACCGATAGGCAACCAATAACCAAGAGATAACATAACTCTAAGAATACCAGCAGACCATCCAGCCTGAGCAGCATATTGAATAGCAAAGAAGAAAACGCCGATTACTGCAATACCAGTAAAGTAAACGTTGTTAATCCATAAATTGGCAAATAGACGCTGATACCAATGATACGCATGAGCACCTTCCTCAGCACCATGATCATGGCCTCCAGTCATACTCAAGATAATACCAGCTACCAAAAGTACCGCACCAATTCCAAGTACAGTCATGATTGATTTTTTCAGCGCAGCCGAAAAATCAAATTTTTGGTCCAAATTGTAGTTAGTTGTACTGTGACCCATGATTATTGTTTCTGAATTTCTTGTTTAACATAGTGAACAATTTTCCAAATTCTCTCTTGAGGAATTTGTGAACCGTGAGCACCCATTCTGCCTTTACCTTTCATGATCACATGGAAAATATGACCTTCAGGCAAATCAATGTATGCACCACCTTTTAAATTGGCAACACCACCTACTACTTCACCAGCCTTACCATCACCTTCGCCATTATTACCATGACAAGTAGAGCAATACTGTCTGTACAACACTCTACCCTCAGCTAACACTTGCTCCGTTAGTTCTACTGGATTTTCAATTTTTGCAGCTTCTTCCAATTCAAATGCTTTCAAACGGTAAGGAAGCGCACCATCTTTGGTTCTTGGAACAGTATTAGCAACCGGTTCACGCATATTCATGCGGTTAGGATTATTAATGTTACTGTTGAAGAATTCACCCTTTCCATCTTCTCTTGTAGACAACCAAGAACCTTGGGATTCATCTACAATCTGATTTAATGGCTCATAAGCTACGGAGTTATACATCTGAGGTGCATACTCATATCCAGGATGGTCACCAGAAGCTGTACAGGCACCCAAGAAAACAAGGCCTGACAACCCAAGTACATATATAGAATTCGTAATTTTCATAGCTCTCAATGTTCTATTCAAAACTTTTTTTATTCACCTCAGAAGCACCAGAAGATTTTAAAACTTCCGCTAGCTTCTCTTCCTCCATTCCACTGTTTACAGCTAAATCAATTGCCATCACATGCTTATCATCAGTAACTCTTAGGTCAAAGATTCTAGCTTGTCCCCAAGGCTTCAGATTAGAGGATACGAAAAACACACCCACCATACCGAAAGCAGCTAAAAGTACCGTCAACTCGAAAGTTACCGGAACAAATACTGGAAAACCTGCATAATCTTTACCACCGATGATCATAGGCCAATCCCATTTCATCATGTAAAACTGCATCAACAAAGCTAAGCTTGTTCCCAACATTCCAAAAAGGAATGCTGCGATAGGCAATTTGCTTCTTTTATATCCTAAGACATCGTCAATTCCGTGAACAGGGAAAGGTGAATAAACCTCGTGGATTTTTACTCCACTTTGACGAACCTTTGTAATTGCGTCTAATAGTACATCCTCATCGTCGTACACACCGAGGATAAAATTCTTATCTCTTTCCATGTCTTATTTAGTAACTTTTTCAGATGAAGATTTAACAATTGACTTAACTTCAGCCATGTTGATTACTGGGAAGAATTTAGCAAACAACAAGAATAAGGTGAAGAACAAACCGAACGTAAACAAATACACTCCTACGTCAGCCCAAGTTGGATAGAACATCGCCCAAGAAGAAGGCAAGAAGTCTCTGTGTAGGGAAGTAACAATGATTACAAAACGCTCAAACCACATACCGATGTTTACAACAATCGATAAGATGAATGTGAGCACAATGGAAGTTCTAATTTTCTTAAACCAGAAAAGCTGAGGGGAAATTACGTTACAAGTCATCATCGCCCAATATGCCCACCAATATGGACCAAAAGCTCTGTTGACAAACGCATATTGCTCAGGAGCCACACCTGAATACCAAGCAATAAAGAACTCAGTGATGTAAGCAATACCTACAATAGAACCTGTGATGATGATAACGATGTTCATCAACTCAATATGTCCGATTGTGATATAATCTTCCAACTTGAATAGCTTTCTAGTGATGATCATCAAGGTCAATACCATGGCAAAGCCTGAGAAAATTGCTCCAGCTACGAAATAAGGAGGGAAGATTGTAGTATGCCAACCTGGAATTACGGAGGTAGCAAAGTCAAAAGATACAATCGTGTGAACTGAAAGTACCAATGGAGTCGCTAAACCTGCCAAAATCAAGGCAACTGATTCGTATCTGCTCCAAGTTTTTGCAGCACCATCCCAACCGAATGCCAATGCACCGTAGATAGTTTTTCTTAAACCTGTAGCTCTGTCTCTGATTGTCGCAAAATCAGGAATCAAACCAATGTACCAGAACACAAGGGATACTGAGAAATAAGTAGAAATCGCAAACACGTCCCACAAGAGCGGAGAGTTGAAATTTACCCACAATGAACCCCAAGTATTTGGAAGAGGCAAAGCCCAATAAGCACCAACCCATGGTCTACCCATGTGAATGATTGGGAACATTGCCGCACAAATTACAGCAAAAATCGTCATCGCCTCAGCAGCTCTGTTAATAGCCATTCTCCATTTCTGTCTGAATAGCAACAATACTGCGGAAATCAATGTACCAGCGTGACCAATACCGACCCACCACACGAAGTTGGTGATGTCCCAAGCCCAACCGATAGTTTTATTCAACCCCCACATTCCAATACCTTCCCAAAGAGTGGCTGCCAAAGCAAGTCCCCCTAAGCCCAAGGCACCAACGGAAACCAAAAGACCAAGAATCCAGCCGATGGACGGCTTACCTTCTACCTGTCTTGAGATATCATGGGTTACATCTTTTAAGGTTTTACCGCCGGTTATTAGCGGCTCGCGTACGGATGAAGTTACCTGCATATCTTATAAAATTATTAATTACGCTTCTGATTTATCCTTATTTCTGATTTTGGTAAAGTACCACACGTTTGGATTCACATTTAAGTACTCCAATACGTGATATGCTCTTTCCTCACCTACCTCTTTTGTCGGAGAATCGTTGTTATCTTCGATCTTCAACATTTTGGTAATGTTGCTTTCAGGATCATTCATATCTCCGAAAACAATCGCATTCGTAGGACAAGCGGTAGCACAAGCAGTATTGATTTCACCGTCTTTAACTCTTCTGCCTTCTTTCTTAGCAGTTAACTTGCCTGATTGAATACGCTGCACACACATAGAGCATTTTTCAATCACACCACGAACCCTAACCGTCACATCTGGATTCAATACCATTTTACCCATATCATCGTTTTGGGCAACGTTAACAGCAGCAAAAGCTTTGTTATCATGATACTTAAACCAGTTGAATCTTCTCACTTTGTACGGACAGTTGTTTGCACAATATCTTGTACCGATACATCTGTTGTACGTCATTTGATTCAAACCTTCTGAAGAGTGCGTTGTAGCAGCTACTGGACATACAGTCTCACAAGGAGCGTTGTTGCAATGCTGACACATCATCGGTTGGAAGATAACTTCTGGATTATCAGCCGCAGCTTCCAATTCTTTGTTGCTAGAAGCACCTTCTGGAGAAGAATAGTATCGATCGATACGGATCCACGCCATTTCTCTTCTATTCAACACTTCTTCTTTACCAACAACAGAAACGTTGTTTTCTACTTGACATGCTACTGTACATGCACCACAACCGATACATGAGTTCATGTCAATCGCTAATCCCCAATGGTGATTAGAATATCTGTGACCTTTCCACAAAGAAATCTTGTTTGGTTTTACAAACTCCCCTTCCATGTACACTTTAGGGAAATCTCTACCTGCAGATGGATTTTCTTTGTATTCAGGCAATGTAGACTCCTGGATGACATACTGTCTATCCATGTATGTCTGATGCGTCTGCGTTTGAGCAATCTTGTAAGAATCACTTGTAAGCTCAACACTTACGCCTTCAGTGATTTCATACGAGGTAAAGCCATTTGCATTGGTTAGCAATTCATAAGCATTTACCCCTACTCCATTGGCTACTCTACCTGCTTTAGATCTACCATAACCTAAAGCCAAACCTACAGTGCCTTTTGCTTGACCAGGCTGAACAAGTACAGGAACAGTTATAGTCTTGTCACCAATCGTTACTTTTGCTTTTTTGGTAGCACCTTCAAACATTTTTAAGCCTTGCTCAGAAGCCCAAGACTGGGATACTGTCAAGTAGTTATCCCAAGTAGCTTTGGAGATAGGATCGGACATTTCCTGCAACCATGGGTTGTTGGCAAAAGTACCATTTCCTAAACCTACCTTTGTATATACTACCAATTCTGTACCTGCATTATCTGCTTTGTACACTCTGTTGATAGCACTTGCAGCAGCAGATACATCAGCGGACCCTGTTACCGAAGTAGATGTACTTTCTACTGCATATACACCATTGAATAAGGATCTATCCCAGAATTCTTGGAAACTTGAAGTCTCAGACTGAGTAGAGAAAAGAGACGTTCTCCAATTCTCCTGTAAGAAATCGTAGTAATTAGTATCATTTCCTGCCCAAATCAAGAAAGACTCTTGAGCTTGACGGGTTTTAAACAAAGGAGAAATTACAGGCTGTGATAAGCTGTAGTGTCCTTTTCTTGGATTGAAGTCATTCCAAGACTCTAAGTAATGATGGTCAGGAGCAACAAACTTCACCAAAGAAGCAGTCTCATCCAAAGTACCATTCGTTGCAACAGAAACTTTTGCTTTAGCAATTGCTTCACCTAATTCAGCACCATTTACAAAATCATAAACCGGGTTACAGTTGTAGAATACTACACCACCAACTCTACCAGCTTTCAAATCAGCAACAAACTGATTCATTTTTGCATCATTTCCTTTTCTGAAATAGGTTGGAGTAGAGAAATCAACTGTAGCACCATTGTTATCTAGCAAATCATTGATTGCATTGATGACAATTTGTACGTTTGGATCGTTGGAACCAGCAACAACAAGAGACTTTCCTCTGTTTGCCCACAACTCATTGGCAGCTTTATCCAAATATTCAACTTCTACCGCCGCACCAGAAACAGTAGCAGCACCAGCTTTTCTTGCAATAGCATTGTATAATGCTAATACTGCCAAACCATTTTGTGAAGCTTTGATAGGAGTTCTGTAGTCCGCATTCGCACCAGTCAAAGAAAGATTAGACTCAAATTGGAAATGCCTTGACATCGTTGGCTTTTCTTTGGTAATCTTTCTTGTCTTGCTATACTGCTTAGCAAATTCAATTGGAGAAATCCAAGTACCTAGGAAATCAGCCGCGAAGCTAACAATCACGGAAGCTTTGTTGAAGTGATAGGTAGGCAGGATAGCAGATCCGTAGGTCATTTCTGCTGCTTTGGTAATACCATAAGCAGAAACTGGATCATAAGTAATTACTTCCGCTCCACCAAAAGCATCCGCGAACTGCTGTAACGCTTTTTCAGTAGAAGGAGAAAGAATGGTATTGGTAACAATCTTAACGGTTCCAGCAGATGCTAACTGAGCTTTCACTTGTGCATCTAGTGCTGACCATTCTACTTGCTCTCCATCAGCCATTGGACCAGCCACACGCTGCTTGTCATATAAAGACAATACGGAAGCTTCTACGATTGCAGAAGTACCACCTTGGGAGATTGGAGAAAGTTCGTTACCGTCAATTTTTATTGGTCTACCTTCACGCGTCTTCACTACGATAGAAGCATAATCACCGCCAGAAGCAAATGTTGATGCGTAGTAGTTTGGAATAGAAGGATTGATATCAACCGGCTTATTTACATAAGGGATTGCTTTTCTAACAGGAGCTTCGCAAGCTGCCAAAGAAGCTGCTGCTAAGCTGAATCCCATCATTTTCAAGAAATCTCTACGAGAAGAGCCATCTAAAGTAGACGGACCCTCCGGAAACTCTCTTTCAGCATTTCTGATAACTGACTCATCATTGGTCAGTTCTTCTAACCCTTTCCAGTAGGTTTTTTTATTTTCTTTCATTGTATATTCAAGAAAAGTAGGTTCCTAATTGATTTAAATTAATAGTGACACTTAGAGCATTCCAATCCACCGATATCTTTCACTTTTAGTGAACCTTTGGATCCGGAATGAAGCTGAACTAATTTATCATAGTACTCATTACCCTGAGCTTTGATGTCAGTCTGTCTATGACAGTCAATACACCAACCCATTGTCAATGTGGAATGCTGATACACAACTTCCATCTCTTCAATTGGTCCGTGACAAGTTTGACACTCAATGCCACCTACTACTACGTGCTGCGCATGGTTGAAATAAGCCAAATCAGGTAAGTTGTGAATTCGAACCCACTCAATTGGTTTATTTTCTTCTACCGCTGCATAAATTTTTGCGATTTCAGGAGACATTCCATCCTGACCACCTACGTTTTGAATGTGCATGTGGCAGTTCATACAAATATTTGCAGAAGGAATGTTGGCAGATTTGCCTAGCTCAACGCCTGTGTGACAATACTGACACTCGATTTCATATTGTCCAGCGTGTAAAGCGTGAGAGAATGCAATTGGCTGAGTAGGTGCATATCCTTGCTGAATACCTACTGAATATAAGCCATCGATTGCAGTTTTCGCTACCAATGCTACTACAAGCGCTGTAACGATCAGTACAAAAGCATCACTTTTAACTAATTTGGAGAAGTTAAATCGCTGATTGATAAACTCTTTATCATCTTCCTCTAAATTTTGAGTACCAAGATATTTGGTCAAAATAGAGATGATCAACCCTAAAACGATAAGGATCAACAATAATACGATAACCAACACAGCTAGGATGATGGTCAAGTATTCACTTGGAACCCCAGCACCGCCGGCGGCAACAGCACCACCACCGTCACCGGTAGCTGCCACAGCCTCAGCTTTGTCCCCGTACTCAATGTAAGCCAAAAGGTTCATCACATCATCGTCTGACAAGAACTCGTGGGCAGGCATCAAGGTCTGATTCCATTGGTTGTAAAGGGCCACTGCATCTGCATCACCGGATGCGATGAGAGCCTGAGAATTTCGGATGAATTTCGTAGCCCAATCTAAAGTTCTTCTTTCTGTAACTCCTCTCAAGGCAGGACCCACGTTGTTTTGGTCTAGCCTGTGACAAGCTTTACAATTCGAATTAAAGATTGATTTACCGGCAGAAATTGCCTCCTCACTGTCTGAGACTTCAGGATTAGCTGCCATGACCCCACTTCCAAGCAATAGGAAGAAAAACATCATAACGTAACCAAATCTCAAGGGAACACTTAATAAAGAGCGCTTGATCGACATATTTATTGTTTATTAAACAGTTTTTTCACCTATACGGATAATCCCTGCAAATGTACTACCCCAATTCTATTTTTCAAACTAAGGACAAATACCCTACGAATAGCGAAGAAAAAAAGTTTATTTTTTATAATGAACTGAAAAACAGTATATTATTAGCTGAACCACACGTTTTCAGCTTATTTAGAAAAATTATAAATAAATAAATCTTTGGCAAGCCTTTCACAACTAGCTCCTTTTGTGAATTCCAAGCCATTTGTCATATTAATGCAATTTATATGCATTATAAATTGAGCTTATGCATGAAATTTTATTTGTAATTTTTTTTTTGGCAGCTCATAGTAAATTCATACATTTGCATTCCCTTAGATAGGGTCGCGTGGCCGAGCGGCTAGGCAGAGGTCTGCAAAACCTTGTACAGCGGTTCGAATCCGCTCGCGACCTCCTTTTAGAGCATCCATATACTGGATGCTTTTTTATTTTTATAATTTTTGGCTTCCATTGACCAACTTATCTCTCCGTTTACACAAAAACAGATGTTTTTTAAGATGAGAATCAGAATATTAAGGTTCAATAGTCAGAGATTCTCATGAATAAATCGATTGAATTGCATGTAAATGGTGCAAAAAAAGTACTGGAAGCAGATCCTCAAGAACCCCTTTTATATATCCTGAGAAATGATTTAGCGCTGAAAGGTCCCAAATTTGGATGCGGCTTGCATCAATGCGGTTCCTGTATGGTATTATCGGATGGAGAAGCGAGCTATACGTGTAGGATACCATGTGCTGCTTTTGAGGGAAAAAAAATTCAAACCATTGAAGGACTAACTAAAAATGAAAAATTAATCAACCAAAGTCGCCTTGACCAAAGCTGTGGAGCCAGCAGTGCCTCTAACGGGAAATACTAAAGCCCGACCATTATCGGCCCAAGAAATACCCATCCCGAATTCAGATACACGCATTCCAGACTGGGTTACACCAAAAAAAGTCACTTGGTTGACAGCACCAGTAAGCATATCCAGCATCCAAATTTGAGGGATTCCCGATCGATCGGAAACAAATGCCATTTTGTTGGGATCAAAAGGTGACAAAGAAGGGGCAGAATCATTCCATTGGGACACCAAGACGTCAACTTTTTGCCCTCCTCTACTCCCATCAAACCCGAAAATATGGTACACAGGAAAATCATTATACAATTGCAAATGATCCGCAACCACCATTTCATTAATGCGCGAAACATCTAGTCCGCGGAATACAGGCAGACCAGTCACAAGATTGACACCATCACCAAAGGAAGTAAATACAGGAGTCATATTTCCTGCGAAATCACGTTTCCACACCCCAAAATCACCACTCACAAGAGAGTCAGCATAAAAAAACACCTCTTGATCATCTTTACTGAAACTAGGAGTTGCTTGTTGGTGCAAACCTCCACTGAATAGGTTGAATTCTTCGGTATCCAAATTAAAAATCTCCAAATGAGATGGCCTAATTCCCTGAGGCGTTTGACCAGAGCCAGCAGTAACGCTGTAAATTAATCGCTTCCCATCTGAAGACCAGTTCGGTTGGTTGGCATTTCTTCGTATCAAGCGGTGTTCCTGTGTCTGCTGATCAAAAATGAATAGGCTCAAAGCCCGACGCTCTTCACCATTCTCCGTGAATCTCACATCTGAGACATACGCTACCTGATTCCCTGATGGGCTTAATCTAGGGTGCAAAATACCATGTGGGCCAAAATCAGAATCGAATATTGGCTCTATTTCAGGGGATTTTCCTGGAACAATCATTACTGTATTGGAGTCCTCTTGCCTGCCTGCACGATTAGATCGGATAAAAAACTCATACGTTCCTCCAAAGTCAACATCAGTAAATAAGTATTCATTGGAACCTCTGGACAAACGAACCAATCGTTCGAAGTTTTGCATCCCATGTCTTTTCAAAAATAGATCATACGAACTTGCTTCTGCAAGGGGAACACAGTTCCACCCATTGCAAATCCGGAAATTTCCCCACATCAACAAAATATTTCCTTCTTCAGTCAATTCCGAAAGTAAGGTAGCTCTTGCTAAAGATACCCCTTCAGGAATAGGATCATCCCAGCGCTCCTCGCAGGAAGCCAAGGTGAAAAGAAAAGAAACCCCAATAATCAACCCAAAAAGCCTATTCTTCAAATCTATTCTCATGACTAACTCTTAAATTACATAAATACATTTCCTAATTCACTCTTTTAGAACTTAATTTATAAGCCACTCCTAGCTGTAACCCAAACTCAGTCAGCCGAGTATTGCTTTGATTAAAGCCTATGGCGGCATGTTGCTTAAAGTTGGGTTGCAAAAAAACACCTAACCGGTCAAAATAGTGTTGCAAATTAACACCCACTAAGTAGCCAACTCCTGATTGTTCCATCCAGCTACTGTATTCAGACTGCTGAAAGCCAAGCAAAGGACCTGCCTGCAGGGAGAGAAAACTAACTAATTCATAGGTGGCAAGCAATGGAACACTAATGTATTCAAAAGGCGTAGGTGCGATCGTTGTAAAGCTGCCAGGTCGAGGAGGTGGATTTCCCGTAGGAATCCATAAAGTCTCTACCAGCAAGGTTGCTTTGGAATAAGTAAACCCAGTTTCCATGCCCCATTTGCTATTCCCTTGCCAGGAAAGTCTGACGCCATATTCTTGAAATCTGTCCACATTGACCGAGGGACCACCTATCAATGTTGCTCCCAAAAAAGCAGCATCCGACACCCCAGCAAAAGCTTTGACTTGCCAATCCGATTGCCCGAGGGTCGGAAGCTGCATCATCACCCCAAAAATCAACAATCCCCAAATGAGTTTTTTCATCTTTTTTTGCTCTGTATTTTACTAGACGTAAGTTACGTGCAAAACGCTACAAGCTTAGGGGGATTTAGTGATTAGTAGATTAAGTGATTAGTAGTTAGAGGTCCACTGTTAACTGTCAACGGTTTGTGCAGGAGAAGGCTTCCTATTCGTATTTTTTATTCCCAGAATCACTACTTGGTAATTTAAGAGAAAAATGGACCATAATAACGACTACATTATTAGCAGCAGACTTCATTCTTTTAATGTTAAACATATCCTATGTGTGGTTTCATAAATACGATAGACATTAGCTAAAGGCATTTATGTCGGCCGTCCCGATGGGACTTTGGGGTCATAAACTAAATTTTAGCCCGAGGGTTGAAACCCTCGGCTAATATGTTGGCCGTCTCTATGAGACTTTTGCATTAAACCCAGGTATTTGAATAAGGAGATACCCACGTTTACCAGGGTTAAAACTAGGACAATTGATGGAGTTTATTGGTCGATTCTTAATTTCTCTCTTTGGACACAAATTTTTCAATGCAAATTTTTCTGCGTTTTCCGTGAATTCTGAGAGCTTTCTTTGTCTCGCATCTTCAATTCTCACTCCCGTCTCCTCAACTGTAGCTTATAAAACGTTAAAAAGTCTTGTTCCTCCCCAATGAATTCATCATCTCTAAGGGCATAGAATGGTTTTTCTACTGATTCGATGTTTAAGATTTTTCCAATCTTATATGGAACCACGATTTCGTTCGAAAGAGAGTCGTTTGGAAAAACGATTCTCAAGATTTGCCTTTGAAACTGCTTGTACAAAGGGAAGTTTTTTGGAAGCTTTAATTCATTCTGTAAAAAGACATCCTCTTCTATCCCTTCTGTATAAATTAATACAGATCCCTTTTCTGTGACAAAGAATTGCCTAATATTCCCATCAAGCATTCTTGTACCGGATATGTATTGATATTTCTGTGAATGTTCCCCATTATCCAAAAATTTACTTGGCATAAAATCTATGGAATACATATACTCCCCTCCTTTGGTTAAGTCATACTTATGGATAAATGTCTCATTACTTAACACTAGCTCAAGTGTATTTCCCTTGACACCAAATTGTAACCAAGGTCTTTCATAAAATTTATCAGAAGCATATCTTGATATCGAAGGAATTTTAATGATTGGGGTAGCATCCCCGGTTTCAAGGTTGATTTTTTCCAATAAGTAATGGTCTCTAAAAAAATGAGGGTCATAAGGATTTGCACCGTCTCTTCCCGGATAAAAACTAATCAAGGAGTTATTCCAATATTCCAACGTTCGATAAAACCCGCCACCATCTCTTGCTTCGGTTGGAAATGGTAGTTTTATTTCTTGCTTGAGGGTTAAATCAGGGTTCAATTCGTATAACCAACCTATGAAACTCGCAGAAAAAAGTGCCCCTGTCTCGGTAAATCTTAATTTTGAAGGATAATACAAAGAGCCTGGACCTTCATAAGGAAAAGAATTCTCATTTAGTATTCTTCCAGTTGAATCAAATGCTACTAGCTTATTCTCTTTGTAATTAAAAAAAACACCTTTGCCATTTTTATATTCTGCACCGCTGATTGTCCCCAAATAATCCACTTGAATAGAATCCAAAATAACCAGTTCCCAATTATTGGTTTCTAAAATTAAGTTTTTCTCTTGATCAGCACTGGAGCAAGCTAAACCAAAAGCTACTAACAAACACAGATAAATCCAGACTCTAGTCATGCTTTTGTAGTTTTACTTTATAAATCCTTAAGAAATCCTCTTCCTTCTCTTTACTTCCACTTCGCTCCATCCAGAGATAATCACCACTGGAAGCAAACCCCGCATTATTGACTCCCTCTGGTAATGGCACGTTGCCAACTATATGTAGGTTTTTTCTATCCAAAACTAAAATCCCCTTACTCACTTCCTTTTCATATCTGTTATAAAGTTCAAGGAATCCTTTGGAATCACCAGAACCCATCAGGGCATTTATTTCTTTCTCTTTATTTTCCGAAAATCCCCCGTAATACTGGATTAAAACATACTCATCTACCACATGTATGTTTCTGAGTGATGGAGTACTGGTTTTGACGGACATTGCTCCTTCGTAGAATTCATCACGGGAGGTAATGGGCAGCTTTTCGAAGCCTGGAATGTCTAAAGAAACGGATTTCTCCAAAATTGCACCATCCGAACCTAGTGTATAAACGTACAATTTAGGATCACCACCTAAAGCTATATAAAGCTTGTCTCCTACGGCTTCTAAAGCAGGCGCATAATCACTTGCAAAATAACCGTTCCCATCCAGAAACCTACTTCCTTTTTCAAAAGGTACAATTTCCAAAAATTCACCTCGGTCAATATCGATTAGTTCAAGAGCTTTAAAGCTATCGTAAAACTGCTGTTCGCCTGGATATGTACCACGGGTGCGCACAGAGTTACTAAGCAAAAAAGTTTTCCCTCCTATCCTAGTTGTTTCCATACCTTTCCCAACAAAGCTCATAGTAGAAGCCCCCTCCAAAGATTCCGGATGAGCTAGTCGCTGAAGCATATTACCTTTCAAATCATACAGAAATATTCCATTCATCCCAGATAGCGCAATGCTATTTTCATCCACAAAACCTGGAAACTCCAAAAGGAAACCGTGTGCATCCGGTATATCCCCGGTCTTGGAAAAGGCATGGGGCACCTCACCCGAATCATCCGTAAACACAAACCCTCTACTCGAAAAATCGAAAAATACGAAGTGCTTACCCTTAGGGCTTACATCCACAAGCATAAGACTCCCCAACACATCTACATCTAACGAGTCTACAACTCCAAATGAAAAGTCCTGCTTAGTATCAGACTCTTCCATTATTGGCTTGGAACAGGAAATCAACCAAAATGCCATCAGGGAAAAATAACAAAGTTGCTTCATATGGTTTTAGTGATAACTAAAGTAAGAATACATAAAACCACTGAAAAATCACCTAAAAAGGATTTATTTTAATTTGAAAAAATTCCACTGCTATCAAGAGAACCATATTCAGGCATTTAATTCAAAAGAATCCCAGGCACTTTTGGAGCTTGGCAGTAAATCTTCGAGGTTTGAAAAACCTCAAAGGTTCAATTCCCTTCCTTTCTGTGGATTCCGCACCTTCTGCGAGCCCAAGTTTCCGTCAGGAACCCATCTGTGTCAATCTGTGAAAATCAAAACATAAATCTGTGTCTAAAAATCAAACCCAGCAAGCCAAGACCTCAGCGCTACGCGCCTCTGGTGCCCAACTTACATAAATCTCTACGAAGGCCACAGTGCTGCGCCCCTGAAGCCTACATTTTTTACACTCATTTATTCGTGAAGATTTGTGCTATTGGTGAAAACAAAAAACCTTCGAGGTTTGAAAAACCTCAAAGGTTCAAAAAAAAAGTGACTGCCTTTCGACAGTCACTTTTAACAATAGGATTCACGAGTCTAGACTCTCGTCTCTCGCTTCTCGCATCTTATTTTTTCCCGCCTTCCATCTTCTCTTTCAACTCTGCCAATGCATCGATGTCACCGAAGGTAGACTTCTCTGCAGGTGCAGCAGCCGCAGGAGCGTCAGCTTGCTTCTTCGCTTTCTTAGGAGCAGCAGGAGCTTTTGCTTCTTCTTTGAAAGTAGCTGTATGAGAAAGAACGATTCTCTTATCGTCTTTAGAGAATTCAGTTACTCTGAAATCCAATGCCTCACCTACTTCTACAGATGAACCATCTTCTTTCTCCAAGTTTTTAGAAGTAGCGAATCCTTCTAATCCGTAAGGCAACTCTAATACAGCACCTTTTTCGTTTTTGGAAACTACTGTACACTTGTGAACTGAACCTACTGGGAACACAGTCTCGAAAGTATCCCATGGATTCTCTTCCAACTGCTTGTGACCTAGTGCCAATCTTCTGTTATCAACATCCAATTCCAACACAGCCACTTCCAATTCATCACCTACTTTTACAAACTCAGATGGGTGCTTGATTTTCTTAGTCCAAGAAAGGTCAGATACGTGAACAAGTCCATCGATACCTTCTTCCAATTCCAAGAACAAACCGAAACCTGTTAAATTTCTTACCACACCTTTGTGCTTAGTACCTACTGCATACTTAGCAGCCATGTCACCTTTAGTCCAAGGATCTTCAGTCAATTGCTTGATACCCAAAGACATTTTTCTTTCATCCTTATCCAAGGTCAATACCACAGCCTCGATCTCATCACCAACTTGTACAAAGTCAGCAGGGTTTCTCAAGTGCTGAGACCAGCTCATTTCAGATACGTGGATCAAACCTTCAACGCCAGCAGCTAATTCTAAGAATGCTCCGTAATCAGCAACGTTAACGATTTTACCTTTAACTCTAGAACCAACTTCTAATTCAGCAGAAAGTGCATCCCAAGGATGAGCGGTCAACTGCTTCATACCCAAAGAAATTCTCTTCTTATCATCATCGAAGTCAAGAACTACAATCTGTACTTTATCATCCAAGTTCAATACTTCCTCCGGATGATTGATTCTACCCCAAGAGATATCAGTGATGTGCAATAGACCATCTACACCACCCAAGTCGATGAATACACCGAAGTTGGTCATGTTTTTGATCACACCTTCCAATACCTGACCTTTCTCAAGGTTGTTCAAGATTTCAGCTTTTTGCTTCTCAAGATCCTTCTCAATCAATACTTTGTGAGAAACAACTACGTTATCGTTGGTGTGGTTGATTTTCACCACTTTCACTTCCATCATTTTACCTACATAGACATCAAAGTCTCTGATAGGCTTCACGTCGATTTGAGAACCTGGCAAGAAGGCTTCAACACCGTAGATATCTACGATCAAACCACCTTTAGTTCTTCTCTTCACAAGACCTTCGATTACGCTGTCATTTGCAAACGCATCTTCAATGTCCTGCCAAGCTCTTACCATTTTGGCTTTCTTTCTGGAAAGTACCAATTGTCCAAGAGCATTTTCCTGCTCTTCGATGAACAATTCAACTTCGTCACCGATTTTCAAATCAGGTAGGTCTCTGAATTCAGTTCTTGGAACCAAACCATCAGACTTAAATCCAATGTTGATGATCACATCCTTATCATTGATACCTACTACAGTACCTTTGATTACTTCTTTCTCTGTGATTTCATTCAACGTACCAGCGTAAAGAGCTTCCATTTCAGCTCTTTTGTCTTTGGAATAGCCTTCTCCGAAACCTTTGGTGTCGAAATCTTCCCAGTTAAAATCTTTTTGATTAGACATAATATTAAGAATAACCCTGATTTTCAACAGCCCTAGGGTCATGAGACTGAGGTTTTTTAGTGTTACATTAAGTCTCTGATCTCCAATCAGAAACCCCGTTCACCCGAACGGATTGCAAAGGTAAGGATTTTTGATAAATAGTCGAGAGTTATAATGAAAAATTGTATAAAGTGTGGGTTATTAGAGAGGCGAGAAGCGAGAAGCGAGAGTTTAGACTCAAGAGTCAAGAAACAAGATATGATTCGTATACTTCAAAGCAATTCATTTTTACTTGTTGATTAACGGAATATTCTCGTAGAGACGGTAAACATATTAGCCGAGGGTTTAAACGAACCTCTCACAGATCTAGGAGATTGAACGGATCCAGCACTGATTTACCATTTTAGATTTACCCCCCAATCGTGTCTATTAAGAATGCCCGATAGCAGTACTGTTGCGGGGAGGACGTCAGAAAACCGGGCCGGCGTGGGCCCTGCGGGGAGAAGGATTTTTCTGACTAGCCTTTTTGGTTACTTTTTGGGCGATGCAAAAAGTAACGACAATGTAGGTAAAGATCATCAATGATTGAAGATCAATTCGCAGCATATAAATTTCATTAAAAACAATTCAGTTAAATAATTGCAATTCACCATCTCATCGATCTAAAGAAAATTAGCGCGTAAGGCGAAGGTGGCTCGAAGACAACCCTCGTGCGAGCATATGGATCTGTTAATACATTCCCAACCCCGAGTTACGCCGCAAGAAAATACGAAAACAATACCAATCCACTAAGCGCTTTACCTAGGGCTTAAAAGCCACGGCTATTGATTGGATTATTTTTCAGAAATCGCAAAATTAACTACTATAAATTTTAATGCTATTCATGGGTTAAAACCCACAAGTGGGAGTGTTTTACAGGAATTCCATATCAGCACCTCTAATCCACATCTTTACACTTAACAATTAACATTTTATACGTACCCCCACAGGTTCACAAGAATAATCGAACATTCCACATTCCTAATTTGCCCAAGTATAGTTTACTGTTCACATCCAACTATTCACTGCTCACTGCCAACTGTTCACTTTCAACTGTTCATTGCTCACTGTTAACTGTTCACTTCCAACTGCTCACTGCTAACTGTCAACTGCCCACTACCGCTTCCCTTCCCAAGGAACAAACACCACCTTTTTGGTTTCGAAAAATTCGCTTTTAAAGTAGTCGTCAATGTGGTAAGTCACATAAGAAACATCGCGCTCCTCCATTTCCTCGTCCACATCTCCACCTTTGAGTAAAAATAGGCCGTTAGGAAATTCATTGAAATCTTCTTTTCTAAACTTCCCTTTGACCCATGGAAACATATTACTGAAGCGGGTTACTGCCCTGCTGACGACAAAGTCATATTTTCTGACTAAGGTTTCGACTCTTGCCTGCTGAGCCTCCACATTGGATAGTTTTAAGGCTCTAGCAACTTCTTTGACTACAGTGATTTTTTTACCAATCGAGTCAACTAAGTGAAAATGACAGTCCGGAAACATGATAGCTAAAGGAATTCCTGGAAAACCTCCACCCGTACCGATATCTAAGATTTTGGTACCCGGCTCAAACTTTATCACTTTTGCAATGGCCAAAGAATGCAACACATGGCGCTCATAAAAATGATCCATATCCTTACGGCTGATGACATTGATCTTTTCATTCCATTCTTGATAAAGCGACCCTAAGTGCTCAAATTTCTCCAATTGTGCCTCCGTAAGTTCCGGAAAATATGTTTTGATTAACTCCATGTGTCTAGTATATCCCGCAAAAGTACGTAATCCCTGGCATAAATGGAATGCGGATGATTAGGAAGCATGCAGTTGCGGGGAGGAAACGGATTTTGGATGTGAAATTTTAGATTTTAGATCTTAGCGTTTAGATTTACACCTACCGACAATATCCTACTATCCAATTTCAATCAATATCCACTTCAACATCATTTCATTTTCCTACGACTTCTGCGTTCTCTGCAAGCCCACTCCTGGTTTCCACCTGGTTTTTAATATACTCTCCTAGTTTTTTCCCTTTAGTAGACCCATGTACAATTGCCGGCATGTAGTGAATCCCTCCGTACAATCTGCTGATGGCTGCTTCGTCAGCGGCATGACGGAATGAATCAAATTCTCGGATTGGTAAACCATAAGCTACTTCTGTGGAATCTACAAAGTGAAAGGGCTCTCCAAAAAGTTTGGTCAAGGCTTCAGCAGCTGCATTTGACGCCACACTATGACCGGAAGTATATTCAGGAAATGGCGGGGTTTGTAGCAAAGGCAGCCAGTCTTCATCAATATATTTGTTGATATATGTCTCGGGACGGATCAATACAGAACGATACTTTTCATCCCAACAAGCAATAAAGGCATCAAAGAGCGCTATGGAGGTATAGGCTAAAGTCTCAGCCATACCTTTCCAATCCTGACCTGCTGTTTTACTGGCAATAGAAGCAATCCCCATCCAGTGTCCTCCTGGGGTAATTTTCTTCTCTGCAAACATCACATGACCTTTGATATTCACTTTGTAAGGATTACAATCCCAGAAATAGGCAATATCCTTTTGTTCTTGGGTCATATCCTGAGTAACCGTAAAGACCTCCATTGCCTCTTCAAAAAACGGGGTACCTGGTTCAGTAGAAAAAGGAGTTGCCGGCTCAGATATAAACTGATCTGCACGCTCCATCACCATCGTTCTGATTTTATTCCAGTGCGGCTCTATTCCCTCCATGTAATGCGGTGGGGTTGGCTGCCAGGAGTGCGGATCATTGGATACACTGTATTTTTCAAATGACCGGCTTTCATGGTAATTATCTGTTTTGGAATACGCTAACACATGCCCTGCTACCTGTTGACCTAGAGCAATCGAATTTTCAAATAGTTTTTTTGGCATACCTTGCTTGCGAAGGGCAGCAAATACTCCATCTCGATGATTGTCCATCATGTCTTCACTGAAAATCAAGGCAGTTGCCACTTGATAATAGGCAGCGAGTGCAGCTAGGGAATAATCCACCTCCTCAGGAATATCATAAGCTTTCGGTTCAAAGCCTCTCAATTGGCCTGTTAAGCTTTGGTATGAAGCATCTCCCAAAGCGGCAACTTCAAATGCTGCAATGGAAGAATATGCGTAAATCCTACTGGCCACAGGTGGAGAAAAAATATCATGGATAATCACATCCGTCAGTTGAAGTTGAGCGGCGATAAGCAACTCTCCATCTGCTAAGGTGTCCTTATAGGAATCCGAACTTTGACAAGCTACTAAGAAACTCCAAAAAAGGATAAATACACTGTTTTTTACTAATACTCTCATAGGATTGCTGTAATACTACTTGACCAAATCACTTACCTAGTTAACGAAAGGAAATGGAATGGGTTAGGCTTTCAAATGTATGGATTATTCCCAAATTCCAATATTTTGAATAGATGATTTTGCATAGGAAATCAAGGGTTTAGCCGGAAAATCAATGGGGAATCATTGTTTCGAATGGCCAAAATGCTCGGTTTTCCCTGAATATTGAGCATAGCTAATTTCCTGAAGGAACCCCAGTATTCATAGGCTGGAATCCCTAAGGGTTGATATACCCACTTCCCGTTCTCCCAGCGTAAGAGTGTGAGTGCTTGGGCATCTGATCTACCCAGGTCATTGCGGAAACCATAGAAATTACCAGCTACTAACAAGTATCGCTGGGAATTGTACTCAAAAGAAACAAAATCCCTAACTGGACTAAATTGAACTTCTACAGGGAAAGGCTGAAAATCATACTCCTTGGATAGTGAAATAGCTCCGGTTGCCAGATTAGTCACGGATAATTTCCTTGCAGCATTGACTACCTCAGAAGCAATGACGTCTTCAGGCTTTTGAATCTTCGCGTAACTCACATAGGAATCGTGTTTGCGTTTGATTGCTGGCACCTGCTTGATCAGATCATCCCGAGTAGCAAAAGGAACCAATAGATTGTCCATGTAATGAAAAATCAATGGATCATCTTGCGAGTTTCCGTCCACATCTACATGATACAACCAAAGAGGCTTTTCTTCACTGGCTTTAAGCTTACTATTCAGACCTAAATTCCCTAACAAAAGCTGTGGGGTAGGCAAATCTATTTTTTTCATCCCAGTGTACCAGCCAGCAGGACCTAATTCACGCGCTGTAAACTTTCCCTGATCGTCCAAAGAATATCCCAAAACAGGCATCCACTCCCCTGCCAAAACCAAGGTCAATTGATCCTCAACCTCGATCCATTCGGCTGATTGCACCATACCTGGCCTGAAATTTTCTCCAAAATACTGTGCAGTAGCATCTCGAAACCTTCCCTTTCCGTCGTTCAACAACAAATAGGCTGGCGGAGCTGCTCCATAATTTCCAGTAACGACTGATGCTGCAATGAAAATGTCCACAAAACCATCTCCATTGACATCATGGAAAGCAACAGCAGAGGTGTTTTCTCCAATTGGCGGTAAGGAGTTCATGGAAAATGAAAAATTACCTTTCCCATCATTGAAGTAGATACGATCAAAATTGAAAAGTTCGCCTCTTTTAAACTCATTCCCTGCACTACCTACATATAAATCCAAATGACCATTACCATTTAAGTCTACAAAAGCTGCTACTACATCTTCGGCTGGCTTGAAGGGCTCAAACATCCCTGGATTATGAATTTTAAAGCTACCATCTTGTTGCTGAAGAAATAGGCTACCTGCCTGTAATCGGGCACCACCCAAGAAGATATCATCTAATCCATCTCCATTCACATCGCCGACGGCTACCGCTGGACCTTCTGTTGCATACCTTCTTGGCATGAGGTACTCTCTTCTGAACTCATCGAAATCTGTATTTTCCTCATGTTTCCAGTCTATCCTAGCAGCACTTATGGCAAGTATTGGACTAGCGTTCACAATCTTTGGTCGCTGACTTAATTGGCCTTTGCCTGCTTCTAAACGAACCTTCGTATTGGCTGAAATATCTACAAATCGCTCCACCTGATCCGCTGTCCAAGAAACTATTACGGAATCTACTCTATCAAATGCCCCCAACCCAAACGTGAGTGTAGTAGATACCCCAGATTGAAACCCTCGAGAAGTAGAAAGGGTCTGCTGAAAAAGCTCCCCATGGGCAAACACCCAAACACTGGCTCCAATGCCGAAAGTATTGAATCCAGGACCTGTTAGATCTAGTTGGAGGAAATTATTGGCCAATTTTTCACTTTGGTTTCGGTAAATAAAGGATGCCTGATCGGTATTATGAACCACCAAATCCAAATCCCCATCATTATCCAGGTCCGCATAGGCAGAACCGTTGGAGTAAGATGCTTGGTCCAAGCCCCATGCCTTGGCTACCTCTTCAAATTGTAGCTTTCCTAGGTTTCGGAAGGCATAATTTGGGAGCTTTACACTTGGCAACATATCGATTTGCCTAGCCTGTCGTTGCTTTTCTGTGAGTTCTGGAGTGGGCGTTTGTGAATATTGGATAAAATCCAAGTCATTGGGACGCTTGACTATACCATTGGTGACATGGATATCCTTGTGCCCATCATTATCCATATCAAAAATCAAAGGCGCCCAGGACCAATCAGTAGCAAAGGTATTCGTCAATAAGGCTATTTCGGAGAATCGACCATCGCCCCGATTGAGCTGTAAGTGATTTCGTACGTATTGATCTTTGTAACCCAAGCGCTTTTTGACATCAAATACTTCCTGCTTATCCTCTCCTACCGATTTCATCCAAATAGCAGGATCTTCCGGTAGCATATCTGTAGTGAAAATATCAGGCAGACCATCATTGTTAATATCCGCCAGATCATTGCCCATGCTATAGCGACTGGTATTCGAAATATAATTTCCAAGGGATTCTGTAAATGTCCCGTCCTGATTATTGATGTAGAGGTAATCATCCTCCGTAAAATCATTGGATACATAGATATCCAACCAGCCATCTCCATTTACATCTTCCACACCTACTCCTAATCCAAAACCCAAACTACTGGAAAGAATACCCGCTTCTGCTGTCACATCCACAAACGTGGATTGGCCCTCCACAAGCATATTTTTGAAGAGTTTGTCTCCTCCTTTCTCATCAATATTTTCAAATTTGGTATCGGCATGAGAGAAAACTTCTGGCTTTTTTATAGAATGATTGAGTAGATACATATCCAAATCTCCATCCTGATCATAATCAAAAAATACTGCATGGGTAGAAAATCCTACAAAATCCAACTCATAGGCAGCAGCAGATTCCGTGAAGGTATTATCCCTATTATTGATGTACAATTTATTACTTCCCTTCAATCCTTTGTAATCTCCCACTTGGCAGACATAGATATCTAAAAAGCCATCACCATTAATGTCTGCCATAGTCACCCCCGTGGACCAGCCTCCATTACCATCCACTCCGGCAATATCGGTAATATCTTCAAACTGAAAGTTTCCTTTGTTTAGGTACAATTTATTGGAGCCTTGATTGGAGGTAAAATAGATATCGACCAATCCATCATTATTGATATCCCCGAGGGCTACTCCTCCACCATTGTAGAAATAGAGATATTCTAAGATGTTGAGTTCATCCGTGGATGTTAGCTTGTTTGAAAAATCAATCCCCGTTTCTTCACTCGAAAGTAGTTGAAATAGGGTGTCTTTTGGATCATTTATATCCTTACAAGAAAGACAAAGCCAACTTAAAAAAACTATTAAATACGTAAATCTATTCATTATAATTTCAGTATTTCAACCCCTTCATGCCTTGCTATGTCCATCAAAACTTTATCAGCAGTTGAAAAAATGTTTGCTTTGGAAACAATCAAAGCAGCTAATTGAATTGAATCCAAAGTTCTTAATCCCAAATCCCAGTATTTACCTAGTAATGAAATGGCAAGATCAGTTTGGTGGAAATTATATTTAACAAATAAATACGACCCCCAATCGTTAGAAAACTTTTGAATAATATAATCAGCATGAATCCTTTCAATCTCTTTCATTCTGTACTTTTTCCATACAACGGAATGAAACTCAATTTTCGAAATTTCAGCTAAGGATATTTCACTGATTTTTTCATTCCGAAAAAACTCTAATAAACTTTCTGTACCATCTTCACTATGGTAAAGCTTAAATAATGAAGATGTGTCTAAAAACAATCTCATCTTGAAAGATTTCTTTCTTTTATGACCTCATCAGAAAAAGATACATTCAAATCTTTTAGGAATTCTTGTGACTCCTCAAAGGAAAACTTCTTAAGTATTTCCCCTTCAGCCATCGTTTCTTCCTCAAAAATGACAGTAACCCTGACCGGTTTTCCACTATCGAATGGCTTGTCAAATTTAATTTTTCCTTTATGTAAAACTCCTTTGATTGCTTTCATCACCCAATGTTTTTTTTCTATTGTAAAGATAGGCTTTTTATTGGAGATGACTCAAAACTCCCAAAATCCTACTTTATCCGAATTTCTAGTCACCATTAACTGCCGTTTTCCTTGAAGCTGCATGACTCTTAGATCACGTACTTCTCCTTTGATTTGCAAGCCATGATTCCTATTGGGCACGTATTCAAATGTGCCATCGCCTTTCCCTAAAAGCAATTCACCATAGCTCGCATCATACTGCCCAACTTCCGGTTTGGCACCGTAGAGATTTCCTCCCATCAAGATATCCAAATTTCCATCTCCATCCACATCTTCTAGGGCTATGCTGTACATCCAACTTCGCTGTGCCATACGAGGTAACGCTTTCACTTCAAAAGAACCACTTCCTTGATTGAGCAAAACAGCACTTTGAAAAAAATTCACCTCCTGTATGATCGCTTTTTCCAATTGCTGTGGGGTGAAAATCTCTTCCAAAAACTTATCATTGAATGAGCTGTATTTCAAGAAATTCTTCTTGATCGACGGAATCTGTCGCTCCAATTCATGCTTCAAAGTGAAAGGCACATGCTTATCTCCAGCCTTTTGAACAAACACGTGCTCAACAGAGCCATTTTGATCAAAATCATTGACAAACATCCGAATAGGGCTTTCAAAGGAAGTTTTGAAACGGGTATTGAGTCCATGGTTCCCTAACACTAAATCAACTTTTCCATCCCCATTGATATCTCCTGCAGCAATGGCCTGATACCAACCCTTCAGCTTACTGAGCTCTGAATCTATATCCTTTTCCAATTTTCCGTTCCTATTCCAAAAAATCGTTGGAGCCATCCACTCACCTACTACTGCCACATCCAAACTCCCATCACCATCCAAATCAGCAAGGACTGCATCTGTTACCATGCCTAATTCCTTGAATTCAGGAGCAATTGTAGCTGTTGCATCCGTAAATGAACCTTCCCCATCATTCAGTAAAACCAGTGAGTTCGGGTTGACGCCATAAAGGAATGGAACAACTCTGGAAAACGCCAAAATATCCAAATGACCATCTCCATTGATATCCATGACTTGTAGGGAAGAAGTACTATTTCTAAATGTATTTAAACCTGAACTAGCAGATTTGCTAAAGTTTCCTTTCCCGGCATTCAAGTAGAGTCTGTCCGCAAGCTCCATGGAACCAAAACCGGATTCATTCCCACCCGACGCAACCAACAAATCTAACCATCCATCTCCATTAAAGTCAGCAAATACAGCATCCACATCTTCTGAAAGTTTATCCTCTGCAAAGGCCGATTGCGTTGACTTTTTGAATGTACCATCCCGCTGTTGCAGATACAGGGATGCTTCAAAACCTCTTGCCCCGCCGAAAAAGATATCTTCCAATCCATCTCCATTCACATCTCCAACAGCTACGGCCGGACCCTCTGTGGAAAGTTTATGATAGGTCAACCGATCTCTGTCAAAATCCACAAAACGGTTTTCCTGATGGATAAAATCAACAGCAGCTTTTTCAACTTTTTTGAAAATCTGTTCTTTTGGCTCGGTAAAAAATGGGAAATCCTCTTCTGTAGCATCGGACCAGTTCAAGTTTAAAGTCTGATTGACTGCCACATCAGACAATCTCGTAAAAGTACCATCAGGCCATCTGATTTGAACCTCATCAATGGAGGAAATGGACCCCAAACCAAAGTTTAAGCGAGGATCTACCGAAGACTGAAAGCCTCGGTTGGGCATTTGCTCTTGATAAAACGCCTGCCCACCGGCAATCAAGCGAACCTGTGTTCCGATAGCATCTGTATTTCCACCTTTCCCTTTCAGTTCGATTTTCAGGAAGTTATTTTCAGGATGCATCTCCCTGCTTTTGTTTTTAAAGATCAATACTTCTCTATTCACATTATTGACCACTAAATCCAAAGCCCCATCATTATTCAAATCCACATAAGCAGACCCATTGGAATGAATCGGATCCCCCAATCCCCATTGGTGCACCACATTTTCAAAAATCAGGTTCCCCTTATTTTTGTAGGCATAATTGGAAACTGGATTGATAGGCATTGGATCAATCAATGCCTTGTAGTCTACTCCTTCTTTGGAAATAATGGCACGCTTGGTCTCTTCATTATCAATGAAATTCAAGTAATCCAAATCAGTCAAATCCTGATAGATTCCATTAGCAACCCAAATATCTTTCAGACCATCATTATCCATATCAAACATCAAGGCTGCCCATGACCAATCGGTAGCTTCCACATTTGCCATCCTTCCCAAGTCTGAATAAGTACCATCTCCATTGTTGATATGGAGCATGTTTCGAGTGTACTGATAATGATACCCGTGTTCCAAGTTGAACTGAAACTTATCCCAACTCTCAAAAGTAGTAATCTGCTTCAGGCGCTGAGGTGGTTCGGGAAGCATTTCGGTAACGAAAATATCCAAATACCCATCATTGGTCAGATCTGCTATATCTGCCCCCATAGAAGCCGCAGAAGTTGAAACCATATAATCTGTCAGCTGCTCGGAAAAGGTCCCATCCTGATTATTGATATACAGATAATCCCGCTCGAAGAAATCATTGGAAATGAAGATATCCATCCAACCATCCCGATTCACATCACCGATGGTAATTCCTAAGCCAAAACCGATTACTGAACCATAAATACCCGCTTCTTCTGAAACATCGGTAAATTTCCCCCCCATCATTTCTAAATAATTTATCTCCACCTACAGGATCTCTTCTCGGACGCTCATTTTGCATTTTATTAAAACTCCCGATTGCTTGGTAGCTGTTGTTGAGTAGATACAAATCCAAGTCACCGTCATTGTCATAATCAAAAAATACGGCATGGGTAGAAAATCCCTCGTCTGCTAGGCCATAAGCCTCTGCCATCTCAGTAAATGTACCATCTCCATTGTTAATAAAGAGTTCATTTTGCTTATTATCGCCCTTCACATCTCCAGAATTACACACATAGATATCCAACAATCCATCTCCGTTGACGTCTGCCATGGCTACACCAGTACTCCAAGCGCGCGTACCAGCAACGCCCGCCTCTTCGGTCACATCCTTGAAGGTAAAATCACCCTGATTGAGGTAGAGTTTGTTTGGGCCCATATTGGCTGTCAGGTAGATATCCATCAAGCCATCTCCATTGACATCTCCAACGGCTACGCCTCCTCCATTGTAATAATTTCGGTAAGTAAAAATGTTGAACTGATCATCGAAGCTTAGGTCATTTCGAAAGTCCACTCCAGAAATTGAAGCAGGAATTTTTTCAAACAACGTGTTTGGGGGTGCTGCTTGCTCTTTTTTACTACATGCTACTCCAAAAACAACAGCAATCAGCCAAAGCTTGTATGCGTTAAACTTCTTCATCTTGTTTATTCAATTGTGTAAAATCTTTGATGCGAAGATCTAAAATTTCAACTCGGACTGTATTTATATTTTTCTTATGAACACGAATGACTCGATTACCATCCACCTTGACCATGGCAGATACGGTTTTTCCTTTGTTGCTTACTTCGAAGAAACCTTCTCCGTACCATTTCTCCAGCATAGCCATTACATCCTTCATTAAATTATCAATAGAAAACTCCTCATTGGTTGGGAACCAGTCTTGATAAAGAATTTCAATGGGCATGTAATACAAATGATCTTCTTCAAATTTTGGATAAAAATGCATATTGGCAACCTTCCCTGATGGTAGTATGGGATTATACAATACCTGTAAATAATGCGCCCCATTGGTCAAAATACCATTTTTGTTATGCTCCCAACAGGTCCCATAAAAATCCTTTCTGCCCATACCTAAGCGAAGATCCAAAAACAACTCCTCTACCACTTTGCCAGACTTTAACTCACGCTCTTTGACTTGCTCATATTCGGTTTTAGAGGTACAAGACGCCAAGAAAAAGATGATAAGCAAGACCCCTGTAACCAATCCCTTGATCGTTATTCTTTCTCTTACACTAGTTCTAGCCATAGCAATTTTATTTACTCCACTCATAAATTAACGGTCTTTCATTTGATCGTGTCACCAAAATCTTGGTGCCGGTATTTGTTTTTAGCTGTTGTATAGATCGGATTTCACCCGGTATATAAATCCCCGAACTTGCTGCATCCACGACTTTCCAGTTAGTTGCATTGCGCTCCATCAGCCATCCGTAACTTCCCATTTGTATGCCCCACTCAGGCTTGATTCGGGAATGATTCCCTCCTACTAACACATACTTATTTTGATCCGGTGCTGTTACCAGTTGCCCATGGAAAATGGGGGAATATTGAAGTTCTGAGGGAAGGTTTTCCCGCACAAATGTACCATTCTCTTGTTGGATATAAAGCTTGGATGCTAATTCGTGCACTTCCCATACTACACTTCTACCTAAGATTTCATCGCTTACCAAATCTTCTAAGCGCTTATCTTTGAAACTGTCAAAACTGAGTAATTGCTTTCGCCAACTTGGTAATTGTTTGAGCAATGCCTGTTTCAATACAATGGGATACGCATTCGAACCCTCAAACTGCGTGATGATTTGCTCCACACTTCCATTTTGATCAAAATCATTCACAAACATCCTTAAGGGTTTGGAAGGAGCAGCTACAAATCTGGAATTCTCCCCAAAATTTCCAACAAAAAGATCGAGTTTACCATCGCCATCAAGATCTTCTACCAATACATGATTGTAAAATCCATTCAAATCACCCAAACCAAGGGATTTACTGATATTTTCAAGCATCTGTCCATCCCTCTCATACACCGAAATTGGAATCCAATGACCGACGACTACCAGTTGCTTACGTCCATTACCCAATAAATCCCCCCACCAAAGGTCCCTTACCATCCCTATAGAAGCTAATTCAGGGATACGTGCCGATGTTTCATCTGCAAAGGTTCCATCCCCTTTATTGACTAGCAAACTCAACCCAACAGGCACACCATACGCAAAAGGAATGGTTCGGGTAGCTACTAAAATATCATCAAACCCATCTTGATTGATATCTAAAGCAATAGCTTTAGAGCTGCTCTCATAACGTATGGGTAGTGACTTATCCTGCTTAGAAAATTTTCCCTTTCCATCGTTGACATACAATCGGTCTTGATAATTGGGATTCTTCAGAGAAAACTCCAAACTACCACTCAACACATACAGGTCAGGGAAACCATCTCCATTGACATCGAGCACGAGCGCATCCACATCCTCAGGAAGTGCATCCTCTGCAAAGCTTTGGGAGAGCTTAAAGGAGCCATTGGTTTCTTGAATCCAAATTTGAGAGGCTTGTCCACGGGCACCAGGTAGAAAAACATCATCCAGCCCATCCTGATTAAAATCAGCAATGACAGCTTTTGGGCCTTCATTGGATACCATTTTCATCCGAAGCCTATCCCGATCAAAATCAACAAAATCACTCTCCTCATGCTTCCAATCAATTTGCTGCGGTGATAATCTAAGAAGTGGGGCTACATGTACAGGCTTACTTAAAGTATACGATTGCTGCGCAGATAAAGGGGATAAATCCAGTATCTGATTCACTGCCACATCCCTTAAGATAGTTTCTTGCTTACTAGGCCAACGCACAATAATCGAATCAATTTTGGTATGAATACCTAGCCCCAAATGTAGCCGATGATCAACCGATGACATGTAGCCTTTGACAGGGTTGTGTTCTGCATAATAAAGCTCCGGCCCAGCATGCACACTTACCTGCGTTCCAAAATATCCACCAAGATTGAATTGGATGTAGGAATTATCATGCAGTTCACGAGCGTTATTTTTTAAAATAAATGCCTCCCCATTGAGATTATTGATGACCAGATCCAAATCCCCATCATTATCCAAATCAGCATACGCTGCACCTGTGGAAAAGGTCAATTGGTCCAGGCCACTTTTCAGCCCTATATCCTCAAAACGGTAATTTCCGAGGTTTTTAAACAGATAATTCCTCAAAGGATTGGAGGGAAATTCATCGATCATCTTGGTCAGGAGAATGGAATCCCGCTTAAACTGTGCGATTAGATTCTGATTATTGACATAGTAATCTACATAGTCAAAATCTGTGAGGTCTTTTACAATTCCATTGGCTACAAAAATATCTTTCAGACCATCATTATCGGCATCAAAGATTAAAGCTCCCCAAGACCAATCTGTGGCATGAACACTGGCAAATCGGGAGACCTCGGCAAAATGAATTTCTTTGGAATTAGGTTTATAGCCCAAATTCCTTTGTAAAGTATTGCGGGTAAATTGATGAAAATACCCAGCCTTGACATTCGCCTGATATTTATCCCAATCCTCAAAAGGGGTTTTGGTTTTGACCCGGTCCCAAGTTGCAGGAAGCATCTCGGTAACGAAAATATCTTGCCAGCCATCATTGTTCAAATCAGCAATATCTGCCCCCATAGAACCCATGCTGATTTCAGTCATCATGTTTTCCAAGGCCTCTGTGAATGTACCATCACCATTATTGAGATAGAGGTAATCCTTTTCAAAAAAATCATTGGAAACGTATAAATCAGGCCATCCATCACGATTCAAGTCAGCCACAGTCACACCAAGACCATATCCAATCGCGGAACCGTAAATACCGGCTTCTTCGCTGACATCTACAAAATATCCTCCATCATTTCGATAGAGTTTGTTGCCTCCATCAGGATCTCTAATATCCCGTTGCCCTACTCTCAGATCATTGATACCGACTGAACGTGCTGAATTGTTGAGCAGGTACATATCCAAATCCCCATCTAGATCAAAATCAAAGAACACCGCATGTTGGGATAATCCTGTATCTGCTAATCCATATTCATGGGCCATTTCAGAGAATGTCAGGTCACCATTATTGATGTAGAGAGCATTGTGGCGCTCCTCTCCACCTAGAGGGCCTGATTTACAAATATAAATATCCAGCAATCCATCTCCATTCACATCTGCCATACTTACACCTGTGGACCAAATACCGGGCACAGCCAAACCAGCCTGTGCTGTAATATCTTCGAATTGAAAATTACCTTTGTTAAGGTAAAGTTTATTTTCGGCTTGATTCCCTGCGAAAAAAATATCCACTAATCCATCATTATTGATATCCCCAAGGGCTACACCAGCCCCATTATAAAAGTTTCGGAATGTGTAGGGATTAAATTTTTCATCATACACCAAATCATTTCTAAAATCAATACCCGTATGGGAGGATGGTAGCAACTCAAATAAGGTCTCGTCTTCTGAAGAGCGCGTAGAATTACAGGCAAAAAGGCAACTTCCAATAAAGACTAAAGCGATTAAACGACTAGCATCTTTTACAGCACAGACAAATAAATCATCAATTGCCTTCATTACTGAACCAAGAACTATTGTGAGTGGAATTTTAAATCGCATACCTGCTTTACAGCCAATTTCAGGGAGTGAAGTTGAAAAAAAGATAACTAAGAAGCTATAAAAATTAAAAAGAAGTGTACCAAAAAGGCACACTTCTTTTATAGTTATTCAAGAAATATTAATAACCTGGATTTTGTCTCAAGTTAGGGTTAGCCTGCAACTGATTCTCAGGAATTGGGAATAAGTTTCTAAAGGCTGGAGAAGCATTTTTCTCCCACCATGGAGCATTAAATCTACCAAAACGAATCAAGTCAGATCTTCTGTGACCTTCTGCAAATAATTCCCTACCTCTTTCTGCTAATAATAGGTCAGCATTTAAAGTAGTCAAAGCAGGTGCATTGGCTCTTTCTCTAACTTGGTTTACAAAGTTAAGCGCAACAGCGGTGTTTCCTTGTCTCCAAGCAGCCTCTGCTTTCATCAACAAGACATCAGCATAACGGAAGATTGCAAAGTCATTGTCCAAATCGGGACCTTGTCCAACAGGAATTTCCCATTTGTTAATTCTTGTACCTGCTTGTCTCAAAGCATTAGGCGCTAGCATATTAATATTTGGAGTAAAATTAATTGCTGGTCCATCAGGATCTGCTGGCTCAACAGAATCATCAATGATTGGTGTAACACCATCAGACTCAAACTGGGGACCTTCTCTAAGTGAAGCTTTTCTGGTATCACCATCTTCAAAGCTATTATAAAACTCTTCCAAAGCAGCATAACCATTCCATGGCTGCTCTTGTAAGTCAAATGTCAACTGAGAAGAATAGTGATAAGTCATTTGATGAATGTTAAAACCACCTGCATTGTTAGCATCATAAGGAAGTGTAAACATGTTTTCGGGCGAATTGGAATTATTCGCAGAAAAGTTTGAAAAGAAATTTGGAGATAAGCTGTAAGGACCTTCATTGATGATTACATCTAAAATTCTTTCAGCGTCTGCCCATCTTGCTGTTCCTGTATACACCTCTGCATTCAAATACAATTTGGCAAGAATCATATGTGCAGTCCAGTAATTCAAGTTAGTTCTTGTATTGTTTCTGGTTAGCAAATCCACATTTTCCAAAATACTGTTTTCAATGAATTGAAACACTTGTTCTCTTGTATTTTGAGCAGGACTACCACCTCTATCAGTTTCACGAATAATTGGCACATTTCCAAAAGTATCGATCAACCATAAATATGCTAGTGCTCTAAGGGTTCTAAGTTCTGCACCTAACTCTTCCAAATCAGGAAACTGCTGCAATAAGAGATTACATTCAGCAACTATAGTGAAAGGATATTGCCATGAACCGTTCAAAGGACCATCTACTGACAACCATGTATGTCTATGCGCTCTTAACCAGATACCTCCATCTTCCCAGTCAGCACCCTTTTGAGGAATTGCCAATTGATCCGCTGTCACTTCTAATACACTGTATAAGCCACCGTGGCTACCCCAGTTCCCTACTACTGCCGAATAAGCAGTTTGCTTCAACACCTCGATAAGCTCAGGAGTCACGTTATTGTTCAATTGCTCTTGGGTAATCCCAGAAAGTACCTCCTGCTCCAACTCCCAACATGACCCCATGGTCATCGCTACCAGGCTCCCGACGAATAATGATTTAATTGATCGTAACATATATAATTTAGGTTTATGTTATTTAAAGGTTATTGTTAAACCCGCAGTCCAGATTCTTGGCAAGAAATAAGTATTCCTACGCTCAATACCTGGGGCCAACGGATTTGGATTAAACACGTCTTCTGTATCCGTCCATCTAACTTCAGGATCTACACCTGAGAATTGTGTAATAGTAAACAAGTTTTGAACACCTGCATACAGACGTAAGTTATTGATAAAGGCCGATGTAGATGGTACGTTGTAACCAATTTGAAGGTTATCCAATCTCATGAAATCTCCTGGCTCCAAGTACAAGTCAGAGAACGTTGGTGTAGATGTAACCAAAGGATTGGTAGGAGTGTTTCGAGTCAATACAGAATTCCATGTTAAGGAAGCACCATCAGCATTTTCGTAGAATCCTCTGAAGGAGTTGTAAATCTGATGACCCCAACTACCTCTTAACAAGAAATTCAAATCCCAATTTTTGTAGATAAAGGTATTTGAGAAACCGAAATCACCAATTGGCAAACCATTTCCTAGTCTTTCAAATTCTTCTGGATTTTCACCTGATAGAATATACTCTCCTGCATCTGTCAAACCTAGCATACGTGGACCCCAGAAATCACCGATTCTTTCACCTTCTCTATTCCATACGATCGGGTTATTGTTTTGTCCTGGAGAACCTGGAATACCTTGTCTAATTTCAGGTAACTGAATAGAGCCAACACCAATATTACCAAATCTTGCTCTTTCATAAATGGTGAAATTCAAGGAAGGAATCCAATCTACCACCCCTAATTTAGTACCGTTTAACTGAGCCAAAAATTCAAAACCACCGGAGTTCAACTCACCAATATTTGCCCAAATGTTAGAGGCTGTGTAGAAGTTACCCGGAGCAAATTCGTTAGGCGCACCAACAGGTACTTCAACATTGAACAACAAGTCAGAAATAGTTCTCTTGTAATAATCAATCTGACCAGTGATTTTTCCGTTCATGATTCCGTAGTCTAAACCAATCGTAAATTCTCTGGTAGTTTCCCAACGCAACTGAGGGTTAGGGTTAGATAACTGACGAGGGCCGACAAAAACAGAGTTGATAGGCTGATCAGGGTTTAACGGAATTCTGTTACCATTACCAAACACACCTAAAGCTAACGTAGCAGATGGAGGCAATTGACCCACGACCCCGAAGGATGCTCTTGGTTTGAATTGATTGAAGATACCCATATCAAAAATCTGGGTAAAATCAGCACCTAAGGATACCGCAGGGAATATACCTGTTTGATTATCTCTACCAAATCCTGAATATGTTTCCGCTCTTACGGATGCATTCAAGAAATAAGTATTGTTATAGTTAAAACTTGTTCTTGCAAATAGAGAGTTCAAAACAGATCTTTCTGCAAATGAACTTAAAGCTGTACCAGGACCAAATCTCAAACCACCTGCGCCCAAATTATTAGGGCCTACATCAAATAGGAATCTTGCGACTTCCATGTTATTAGATCTCTCATAGAACGTCTGTGTTTCACCACCTAATAAGAATGTGAAGTCCAAATTGTCAGCGATCTCATTTTGGTAACGGATGGTACCATTCCAAATAGATTGAGTTCTAGTTTCCATGTTTTGTCCAGCTTGACCAAATCTACCGAATCCCACATCGAAGTCCTGACGAGACCAGAAGTTACTTCCTAATCTTGTAAATCTATCCTGAGAAAACTGAGATGCAACAGTCAAATTATCTGTAATATCAAACTCAACTCTGTAAGAATAAATAGTAGCAGCAATTTCATTGGTAAAACGTTGCTGATTTATCAAAGCCACTGGATTATAAAAATCAAACAATTGTCTCTGGAAATATCCACCAAATCGCTGAGCGGCTTCTGTATCCTCGAAAATCGGCGCTGTTGGATTGTAGATAGTCGCATACCTTACAGCCTCACCATTGACGTTGGTCTCATCGATATTTGTATAAGACAAGTTCAGATTCATTCTCAATCGGTTATTTAATGCACCATGATTTAAGTTGAATCGGGTATTCAATTGCTCTCTGTTTGTACCTTTTACGATACCATCGTTATTACGGTAGTTGACAGATGCTAAAAATGAAGTATTTTCAAATCCACCTGTAACAGAAGCATTTACTGTACCATTCAATGCTGTCTGCGTTACTTCTCTTCTCCAATCTGTACGGGAACCGAAATCAACACCACCTCTTTCTACAAATTGCTCTGGAGACAATACTGGAATAAAGTTGGTTGGCTGCTCAGCAGAACCAAACGTATTGATCGTTACAGAAGAAATTCCTTTTTTCGAAGTGCCTTTTTTGGTAGTAATCAAGATTACACCGGCAGCACCTCTAGTACCATAAATAGCCGCAGCAGATGCATCTTTCAATACATCAAAAGATTCGATATCATTTGGATCCACTGCATCGATAGAAGCACCGATGACGCCATCCAATACAATCAATGGAGATTGTGCAGCACCGAAGGAAGAGATACCTCTCAGTCGAAGTTCAGGTTGCGCATTTGGGTTACCACCCGGTCTTGATACGTTCAAACCAGCTACCTTACCTTGTAATAACTGGGTAGGATTCGGGAAGTTACCTCGGTTAAATTGCTCTGAACTTACAGAGGCAACTGCTGATGTGATTTCCTTTTTATCTTGTGTACCATAACCAATAACGATCGCTTCACGAAGACTTTGAATATCTTCCTCCAATTCAATGTTAAAGGTAGACTGATTACCGATGGTGATCTCCTGTGCTGTAAATCCAACAAAAGAAACAACCAACACCTGATCACCAGGCTGAACTGTTAATCTAAAATTACCATCCAAATCAGTAGTAGTACCTCTTGTGGTACCCTTGATTAGGACAGTTACTCCCGGAAGCGGGTCCTTCAAGGTAGCATCCAGGATGGTTCCTGTTACCTCCCTGCCTTGCGCAAATGCTGCTGCTATACTGAACATCATCAGCGAAGCAACTAACACATACGTCTTTACTTGTTGTAAATAATTTCTCATAGGGTTTGTTGTTTTGAAAAAAACGGTTTTGGTTTATGTAGTTAATTTCAAATCTAAAATGAGCGATTAAATTGAATTTTGCAATTATTAACAAATGCCACATATCGGTTTTGCAAGAAATGATGTTAACAGAATATTGGTATTTTTTAATAATCAGTAACCAAATAAAGTTTTTGTTAGTGATTATTCAACCGAAAACGTTTGAATTTTTCGAATAGTTAAAATTTTTAGTTTTTTTTAAAAAAGTGAAAATTCTTAGCAGCCAACCCCTCCCTACATTTAAATCCATTCTTTTGGAAATACCCCTCATGTCCAAATTAAATTTCTTTTGACTACTATTCTTAAAAATTAAAGCAAAAAAAGCATGAAAACAGGGCCGATTAACAAAAGATTTGCTATCAATTCTAAGTTGGTCAAGTGCTATCCAAATCTTAATAAGGCGATTCAATAAAAAATAGCTGGATTGGACCACAGTCCTTGAATAATCCTGTAACCATTTGCCCTTAGACTTACAAAGTTAAAAGATTAGAAAGTATCATTATTCAAACACCCACCAAGATGGTCGCTGACGGATTATCCTCCGACCTTGCGCTCTCTCCTCACATCTGAGACAGGATGCTGGGTAAGATGTAATCGAGCGAGTCGGAGAAAACACACATGGTCGCTGTAAAAAAAATGGAACATCGTCTGACGTTGTAAAAAAGCGTGTCTTTTGAACCTTGGCCACTTCAAAAATCCCTAACACCCGCTCTTCTTCATCGGAGATGTTTCGGAAATTCCCAGTTACAGGTGCCGGTGGTGTATCAAATATCCCTCCTTGGTTACTGATGGCAACCCTGATTTTTTCCCAATATTCATACGTTTCCTGATTCAAACTGTATTGAAGGATGGTAACAAAAAAAGGATTCAAAAAAGAATCATCCACATTCCTTCTACCAAAAAACAACTCCACCGAGCGTGTCTGTGTACCAGCAGTGCTAAACAAATTGATTCTATTAGGCTCTATCACAGATTGAATAAAACAAGGCTCAATTACCGGTGTAGATGGGCCAGAAGCCGGTATATCCAGCAAAGTCCAAAGGTACGTTTCCTCGGCGCTCCATCTCAGATACAAAGGCTCAGCGGCATCTTCAATTGTAGAAGATCCAAAGACTTCGAAGGTTGGTACTTCGATCCGTGTATCCGTTAGGATACTGGTAAATCTAAAATCCACTTGGTCTTCGGCATTTGATTCAGGCATTCGCTCAAAAGATGACTGGTATACTTCATTATTAATTTCGACTATTAGGGAGTAAGATGTACCAGGGATACCGGCAACACCTTCTAATATATAATCTCCGTTACCCGAAGGACTATACTGCCGAAGCAGCCCAGTATCTGATAGTAAAGAAACCCTAGCGTTGTTTACTGGAGCTTGAACTAAACCGAAATTTTGTGTGACCCCAACATTTACCTTATGTACACTTTCTGAATCATCTGTAAACAATCCATATATCACCACAAAACCTCTTTCCGTTTCTCCAATAAAATCCAAGGGATCTACGCAAGAATTCCATATAAGTAAACCAACACTTGCGATCAAAAATCTATACATCTTGTCTTTCATAGCGCTTAGAAATTAACCGTGTAAGCCATCGTAGGGAAAATGGACCCTAAGATGGACAATTGAAATGGACGGAGGCGTCTGGATTGGTTTTCCCGTTCGAAAAAAACCGAATAAGCATTCCTGCGACTTAATACATTATAAATAGAGAAATTGAAAGAATCATTCCATTCTCTAACAATGCCGTTGGTCAGGTACGAGAAATCCAAGCGTATATAATCTGGAATACGGAATTGGTTTCTATCTCCAAAATCTGGCACAAAGATACCTGCGATAATGTAGTTGGCCGTCGGAGCAGTTACAGGCCTGCCGGTAGAATAATTGAAAGAAGCATTGAAAAAGCGCTTTTTCCCCAAATTAACATTCCCCACCAAGGACAGAATATGTGGCCTATCAAAATTGGTAGGAAACCATTCTCCTCGATTAACTTGGATTTCCTGAAAAGGCGCAGTAGTTCTGATAAGGGAGCGACTAAAGGTGTAGGATAGCCAACCTGTAACTCCCCCTCTATTGCGCTGGATCATCAACTCTGCTCCATAAGCCATTCCCTCCCCTTGCACCAACTCAGTTTCGATATGTGGATTGAGGAATAATTGGGCAAAATCACGGTACTCCAATTGATTTTGCGTAGTCCGGTAAAATCCTTCCACAGAAGTTGACCAATCATTCTCCTTGAAATTCCTAAAATAACCCAGGGAATAATTAAATGAGCGTTGCGGCAGGATATAACTGGTACTGACCTGCCATAGATCTATGGGTGTAGGCCCCGTAGCGTCCGAAATAGTTTGTAGATACTGATTCATCACAGAGGCACCTGCTTTGACGGACTGTCGGTCATCCAAAGCAATGCGGAAAGAAAACCGTGGCTCAAACCCTCCATAATTTACAATTGGTCCCGACTCAAACGCTACTCTATCGACAATATTCAGGCGTGAAATTGGCAGGTTTTCTCGGTAAATAAAGACAGAATCAGGACCATTTTGCTGGTAAAATGAATATCGTGCTCCTAGGGAGAAAGAGAATGTTTCAGAAACATTCCAGTCCAAACCTACGAATGGCGCCCATTCCAATCCTTGTTGCTTGTTAACTGTGGCTGGAGAAATTCCAGAACGCTCATTTAATGGTTCCCTTCTCTCAGGTTTCATCTGATAATTAACTGCCTCCACCCCAAAGGTAAATTCAACAGTCTCTGTGGTCCACAGTGCAGACAATTTACCCTGCTGATACTGCAATCCATTAGCTATTTCAAAAGCGTCGTTGGGCGAAGGTTCAAAAAAACGATTGGTAAAATCCCCGTAAGCAAGCATACCTATAAGTGAAAAGTTGTCTGAAAGTAAATTCTTACTGGTCAGTGAACTTACGGTATTATTCCAGCGAAAACCAAATTGGTCAGAAAACTGAAATCGGTCTCCTGTGTGCAGGACATTCCACTCTAGCGTATGCTTCTGGGAAAATCTATGCGTAAGCCCGGCATAAACGTCACTGAAATTAAGTCGGCTATTGCTTACATCCAACTGATCTACTGTACCCAGCTTCCAATTGAGATTAGACCTCCTCAACCCAGCTATAATACTGGTCTTATCTGTTTTGATTGGTCCTTCCAACATTAACTTGGTAACTGCTGTACCGAGGGAGACCGAACCTTTCCAGTTTTCAAAATCTCCTTTACGCATATCAATATTGAGTGCAGAAGCGCTTCTTCCTCCAAATTGAGCCGGAACATTTCCTTTATAAAGAGCAAAATTTTGCACCACATCCCCATTGAATGCTGATAAAAACCCAAGTGCATGATTATTGGATAATACGATCGCCTCATTCATCAAAATAAGATTCTGATCTGCTTGGCCTCCTCTGATATTTAAGCCCGCTGAACCCTCTCCTACGGAAGTAACGCCTGGCATACTTTGTAAAACATTGAACACATCCGGTTCCCCCATCAATGCTGGTACTAATTTCAATTCTTCAATATTCATCTTGGTCACTCCTGTGATGGGACTTTTGACATTCCTATCCCGCTCTTCTGCCATGACCGTAAACATCTCCAATTGAAAGTCCAAATTACTAATGGAAGCATCCAAAACTGCATCTCTGTAAATATGGACTATGTAAAAATCCGCTTGTTTCCCAAAGCGCCTGAAAACAATCCGGTGTCTCCCGGAGTCTAAAGGAAAAACATACAAACCATTTTTATCGGTATTGACTCCTGTAAAAAATCCGTCAATATGAATGGCTACATTATCCAAAGGTAGACCAGTTTCCTTACTAGTGACTTTACCCGTTAGCAGGTATTGCGCTTTTTTTATCCCACCCTCATATTCAAACCGAATTTCTTTAAATTCATTTTGAGCGATGCCGTCTGTAATAAAACAGAACATCAAGACACATGAGAGCAATAATCTCCGCATAGTAGTTTTGGCAGGGAAGGTTTCAACGAAACTCTTCTACAAAACTAATTTTTTACTGGAGAATTACAAAAGGAATTAGTTTCTTTAATTGAAGCGAAGTGGCATACTAAAAAATCAGTTGCAGGATTTCAAATTTATTATGTGCATTACTTTAATTGATTTGACTTTTTATCCTAGTTTTAACTATTTCCCAAAAAGTAAATTCAAGCTGTCCATTTTCATATTTTTCCAATCTGATATCCAACTCCTTTTGTTGTTCTTCACTTAATAAAAGAGTATTCTCCTCCAGTTCTTTTATAATCTGAAGCTTTTTAAGGATTGAAGTATCTTCGAGTTCGGTAAGCCAATGAATCAGGTCGATCTTGACAGATTGTATATCCAAATCGATTGTTATTTTACACACTAAAGGTAACGAATAAATACTAAAAATGATTTACGCTTAATAAAAGGATGATTGTCTACTAATTTTATGAAATTTATTACTAAACTTAACAGTTTTCACACTCGTTCAAGAGTTTTAATCATTGACTGCATGAAACATACCTTCCTCCTGTTGCTTTTTATAATCAGCCTGCCACTTGTAGGAACTGCACAGGGTATCCGTGGCAAAGTAAGCAATGACCGGGGAGAGGAATTACCATTTGCCTCTATTTTTATCCGAAACCTTGGCGATGGCGTTCCTACCAACCAAAATGGATATTATGAATACAAATTGAAACCTGGATTTTACGATGTGGTAGCCCAATACCTAGGCTATTCATCCGTAATCAAAACGGTAGAAATCCAAGATAGCTGGGTTCAATTGGATTTTGTATTAGACGAACAGGTGTATGCATTGCAAGAAGTGACGGTAAAGACCGGACAGGAAGACCCGGCCTTGACCATTATGCGCAAGGCCATTACCAAAGCCAAATTCCATAGACTGCAAGTGGAGGAATACAGTATGATGGTCTATCTGAAAGGCACAGGCAAACTGACCAATGCGCCATTTTTTCTCAAAAAAGAACTGGAAAAAGATGGACTTAAACTAAACGAAGCCTATACCACAGAATCAGTCTCCCAAATCACCTTTCGCCAACCCAATACCGTTACCGAAAAAGTCATCAGCATCCGCAGCAGCGGCGACAATAATCAGACCTCCCCTGCTCCTTATATAGCTACCAGCTTTTATAATCCCAAAATCAACGAAGCAGTCTCCCCTTTGGCACCTAATGCCTTTGCTTATTACCGCTTTAAATACGAAGGCTCTTTCATCGACCAAGGAGTTATGGTCAACCGAATTAAAGTCACACCACGCTCCAGAGGTGAACGTGTCTTTGAAGGGACGATTTACATCATTGATGATTTGTGGGCCATTCATAGTCTGGACTTAACCACTTCCTTATTGGGTTTTCAAATAGGAGTCAAACAGCTCTACACCCCTGTTGCCGACAATGTATGGATGCCAGCCACCCATACGTACACCTTTGGAGGAAAGTTTTTTGGCTTTGCAGGGGAATACACCTACTTGGCATCTACCAGAGATTATAAAATCACACTCAATCCTGACTTATTGGTAGAGACCAAAATCATCGATGAAAAAGTAGATGAGGTACCCAAGGAAATCACCACATTCAACCGCAAAGAATCTGCCTTGGAGCAAATGGCCAATGCCGACCAAATGACCAAAAAGGACTTCCGCAAGCTGATCAATCAGTATGAAAAAGAGGCTGCACAGGAAATGGAAGAACTGGAAGTTGTCTCAGAGCGGAATTACAGCATAGACTCCTTGGCAACCAAACGGGACTTGAGCTATTGGGATAGTATTCGTCCTGTGAAATTAACTGATGAAGAAATCAGAGGATACATCCGGGATGATAGCTTGGCAGTCATTGAAGCAGCTAAGACTTCTGATGTAGATAGCATTGCCAAAAAAGCCCGAAGAAAATTCAGCCCCGGAGATATCCTGACAGGAGGACGCTACAACTTTGGCAAAGGAAAAACACTTGCTTTTGACCAAAACTTCACCAAATTTTCCTTCAATACAGTAGAAGGGTTTAAGGTGGGTTTATCGGGTTACTATCGCTTAGAAAAAGTGGAAAAGTTAGCCGATTCTGTGACAAGACATGTGCGTTCATGGAATTTTAGTCCAGAACTCCGCTATGGTTTTGCCAGTCAACAATTCTATGGAACTATGGGCATTCGACGTTCCATTACTATGGGACGCCAAAGCACTACTTTCGGGGTTCAAGGAGGTCGGTACATCTATCAATTCAACACGGAAAATCCTATTCAGGAACAAGTGAATATGCTCTACTCCCTACTTTTTAGACTCAACTACATGAAACTTTTTGAGCAGGATTTTATAAGAGCCTATTACTACCGCAGATTCACCGATGCCTTCACCTTCCGAACACAAATTTCCTGGGCAGAGCGGAGAATGTTGGATAACAATTCCGATTTCAGCTTTTATAGAAGACCGGAACGGGTGTATACTTCCAACACTCCTGAAAATATAGAAGCAGGTCCTGCGGCCTTTGAAAACCATCAGGCATTTATATGGTCAAGTTCCATTGATTGGAGACCAGGAATGAAATACCGCATCCGAAACGGACGTAAATCGCCAATTTACGATTCTGCTCCACTAATCAATCTAAAATATCGAAAAGCTATCCCAAGCTTGACCAATGACATCAATGCAGCGGACTTTGATTGGGCCGAAGTCGGAATCGAACATTTCTTCAATTTTGGCGTCAGCGGAAAACTGGACTACAACCTAACTGCTGGTACTTTTCTTAACAATAACCGGGTAGGCTTTATGGATTTTAAGCATTTTGGAGGAAATCGTACGGTCTTTGCCAATATGGGTGTGGCGACCAATTACCGGTTTTTGGATTATTACCAATACAGCACGAGTTCCAATTATGTCAGTGCCATCGTTCACTACCAGTTCCGAAAATTCCTCCTCACCCAACTGCCCATGCTGCGCTTCTCAGGCATTCGGGAAAATATCTTCTTCAACTACCTCAAGACTGAAAACAGCCCACATTATTGGGAAGCGGGATATTCCTTGGATAATTTGTTCCGATTGTTCCGCTTGGAGATGGGTGTTGGCTTCGAAAACAGCAGCTATCAGCGAAGTGGTGTACGATTTGGGATCGCGAGTTTTATCAATATCAATTGAAAAATGACAATAAGATTTTAGAGCTGGCTGAAACATCCCAAGCTTCATTTATCATTACAGGAAACACCAATCATTTCACATTTCAGCAGCATAAAACCACTAGAATTGTTTCTCCAAAAGATTATTGGGATATTTATGCACCTCGGTAAACAATTCAGACTTATTTCTCAATGGTTGTTTTTCATCTATTTCTATCAATCCTTTGGATAATCTTGGCAACCGCCCGATGGAAAATCCATCCCTTGATTGCATTAGCTGTAGCGGCTGTGTGGGTGGGAGTGGCTGCAGGCATGCATGTTTCTAGTGCCATTGAGGAATTCAGTAAGGGATTTGGAAGTTTGATTGGACAGATTGGGCTGATAATTATTTTAGGTTGTGTTTTTGGTTACCTATTAGAAAAATCTGGGGCAGCCATGAGTCTGGCGCTAAAATTATGGTCCAGCATTGGTAAAAGGTTCCCCGCTTTGAGTACAGGCTTGATGGGTTCGGTGGTCGGAATCCCTGTTTTCTGCGATGCTGGATTTATATTATTGGATCCTGTAGGGAAGAATCTTTCCAAAACCTCCGGAATATCACCCTTGACCTTCAGTCTGTCTTTAGCAGGAGGACTCTACCTTTCACATATACTTATCCCTCCCACACCTGGGCCTTTGGCTGTGGCGGGCATGATGCAGATGGAGCAACAATTAGGAGTAGTGTTGCTTTTGGGAATACTTCTGATGATCCCTGTTCTGCTTGTGGTGGCCTGGTGGGCTAAGCGTTTTGCCAATCAAAAATTACATGAGCAACTTCCTGAAAAAGCTACTGCTAATACACCCACTGCGACACCAATACCCTCATTCTTTTGGTCAGCTTCTGTAATATCCCTACCACTACTACTGATTGCCATCGGGAATCTACATTCCCTGATAACCAATGAAGCACTTGGGCAAGTATTAAAAACTGCTGGCAATCCCTTCCTAGCGATCAGCTGTGGATTGGCATTGGGCTTTTGGAAATTAAAAGCTCCTGATGGGAGTAATTTAATGCGGATTGCTTTTGAAAAAGGAATAGTCACCGCTGGACCAATACTTGTATTAACCGGTTCCGGTGCTGGCTTTGGAACCATTTTAAAACAAATTGGTTTGCAGGAAATCCTTCAATCCTGGAACATGCAGCCCTCTTCACTTTTTGGATGGATTTTATTGGCCTTTGGAATAAGTGCTTTTTTGAAGACAGCACAGGGTTCCAGTACCTCCGCGATGATTATTTCCGCTTCTCTGCTCATTAGTATGCTGCCGGCAGAAACTGGTTTTTCAGCTATGCAAACGGGTTTATTGATAAGTGCCATTGGTGCGGGAGCCATGAGTGTATCCCATGCCAATGACTCTTATTTTTGGATTGTAAAGGAGTTTACAGGACTGAGTGTTGCTGAGGCACTGAGAAGTTATACCCTGCTCACCTTTTTGATGGGAGTAAGCGCTTTAGGCATGATAGTAGTGCTCGCGTGGTTAATAAACTTATTTTACTAGTACCAGACTTGGCAGGTTTTTAAAATCTGCCAGGTCTGGACTGATTAGATACACTTCATCTTTTTCCCAAGATGAATCGCTCCTTTTCTTACCGATTTTTGCAGGACCATGGACATGGAGGATAAGTTTAGGGAATACATATCCTCATCATTGCCACTTGGAATCGGAATACCGGATGCTGTAGTCTGGGATTCGAACTCATAAACTTTGACATCCTGCTGCGTATCCCACACGATGAATCGCACTTTGACCACATTACTATTAGAGATTTGTGGACTCACGTAATAAGGATCCGAGCCCTTTCTTCCCAAATCCTCCTGTTCATAGGCCAAACCACCTTCATTCTTCCATCCCACGATATCCACTTGGATAAACCACTGCCTTTTTAGCTCTGAAAAAAACCGGTAAAATTGATCCGGATCATCCACATCCTTGATGCCTGCTGCGAGCATTTCATATTCCAAATCAGGGGCGGTTTCTACATTACCAAAACCCGCTTTCTTCAATTCCTCTTGAATGATTCCCTCCAATTTGACTGCCTCATTGAAGCCTATATCCTGAAAAGGAGCCAATACCACTCCATCTGTTGGTTCAAAACAAGCTCGAGATGGACCGATTGGGAAGATTTTGGATTGAACACAGGAAGAAAAAATCAATAGCAGAACTAATACCGGAAAATATTTCATAGGTCAAATTTAATTGGCACATTTGAGATTCAAACTATAAACCATGGGAAATATTATACGCTTTGTCATTAGTTTTTTTATGCTTTGTGGAACAGCTGCATGCCAATCCACTGAGCATGCGGAAGAATCCAATCCCTTTTCATTGGGTAGGGTTGGCAACAAGCAGGATGTCCATACAGCTTCCGAAGGAGGCCTTGTACTAATGGGTGGAGGAAGTGATGTAGATGCTGCTATGCAATGGATGATCGAGCGCTCAGGTGGTGGGGACTTTTTGATTATACGAGCCTCCGGAGGGGATGGCTACAATAGCTACATTCAAAATCTTGGCTCCGTAAACTCGGTAGAGACCCTTCTTATTCGAAATAAAAATGCTGCCAATGATCCCCGTGTTTATGAAACTATCCGGAAAGCAGAGGCTCTTTTTATTGCAGGAGGGGATCAGTCTGTATACCTTGAGGCTTGGGAAGGAACTGAAACAGAAAAGGCTATCCACTATTTGATTCATGAGAAGAAAGTCCCTATCGGTGGAACAAGTGCTGGCTGTGCGATTATGGGAGAATTTGTGTATACGGGTGAAAACGGAAGCATCATCAGTACGGAAGCATTGAGCAATCCCTTTGATTCACGATTGACAGTAAGAAAATCCTCCTTAATCAATCACCCCTTACTGCCTAATCTGATTACTGATCAGCACTTTACGGAAAGAGGAAGAGAAGGCCGCTTAGTTTCCTTTATAGCACGCCTCAAAAGCCCTAGTCAAACTGTGGCTTTGCGGGGAATTGCTGTGGATGAGCGCACAGCTCTTTGTGTAGCATCTTCCGGAGAAGCCATGGCCCTAGGCTCGGGTGGAGTAACGCTGCTAGAGGAACACCAACCCGAAAAATTCCCCGAAAGACTCCAAGCAGGTCAATCCCTGCATTGGAGATTAGATAATCAGGTTCTCCGCTACCGTCGTCTATCCCAAGCCACTAACGAAGAACTTGTAAATATTCTTCATTGGAACATCCCTTGGTCAGAACAATTTTGGCATGTAGATAATGGGCAGCTGCGAATGCAGTAGGCGGGGTATTAATACTGATGCCTTATCGGCTATTCATGCAAATGTTAGAAGAAATAGAAAAACTGTTTTTAACGTTGAAAAAAGACCCCTACAACAGTTGAATAAACTTTAATTGAATTAAACTCCCCCCTATTGAAGTGTCATAATTGCAAGGATTGGAGTTTCAATATCATCAACTGTCCTTATCAACCGTTCCAGTTCATCAGAATGTAGTTTTTTCTCTTTGAGCAGAGCAATGTATGATTCTACATCGGATTTTTTTATCCTTGGCAGCTCAATATGGGCAATACATGTATTCCCTTGACAAGACCAAGGAAGACTGAATGAAAGTAAGCCCGGAACATCAAATTTTATTGCAGTTCCATGAAGTGTGCGACCCGTCAATCTATCATGAAAAATGAACAAGGGATTTCCTTTACTTCGACTAAATTCCACTCCTATCCACTTTTCAGTCACGAAATGCCGTCCAAAAGAATAAAACTTTTGGTCCTTTTTTCTTTCTTCGATAAAACTCGGTCCTATCGATTGATATTCTTTTGCGGTAAGACCTTTATTTCCCAGATCAATTGTAATCAATGTTTCAAATGAATTAGTCTCATTGTCCCAGCGATAAATTTCAGGATGAAACCGAAGCATGGCTGTGATGATTCCTGAATTATTTCTGGTAACATCCCTTGGCGTAAAATCTGTTGCATGGTGGTTAAACAAGGGCGAAGAAAATTTTAAAAAATGTTCACCACCCTGATCCCACACCACGATATCGCCATCATCTAAACTTAGAAAATGCCCATTAGGATTATCAATGTTTGAAAATAACCATTTTTTATCCCCAATTTTTCGAAACGTGGATACCCTCAAAGGCACTTTCCATTCTTCAATTAGGCTCCATTGATGTGAATAATGATGAAATTTAGCGCCCCAATTATCATAGATGTACACTCCATCGGCATCTACATCAAAATCTGATATTGATTGCAACTCATTTGGCCCATTACCTGTAGGGGTTATTGCCTTAATAAATTCGCCTTTGCGGCCGAAAACTTGGAGTGAATTGTGTACATATCGGTCAAGCATGTAAATAAGGGAATCATTGAAAATAATTTTATCAATATCCCCAATTAAAAAGTGGGGGCTCTCATCTAATTGGACCAGTTTCACCCCTGCAAGCAGTTCCGACAGAGCAATCGACTGATTCAAATCGGCCCCAGAGAGGTCAATTGCAATAGAATGATTTTCAAGCAAGGGAATGTCATTGACATTTGAATCATCGGTCACCCAGTCAAAGAGCGTATTTCTGCTATGTTGCGATCGCTGATTTGTGCAGGAAATCATAAAAATGGTAGCCCCAAAGGCTAGGGCTACCATTTGGACAAATGTAGTATTCCTCATAGTTTTAATAACAAACACCGGTGAAACACCAGGAATCTCCACTTACACATTGGGTTTTTGTACCAATCCATTCATCACCAATCTCCACCTCAACAGGGCCTAAACTAGCTTTGATTTTGTAAGATGCTGTACATTCAATTGTTTGACCCTTCCACCACCAAGCATTGGCATCAATTGACCCCAGCAACACAAGAGCAAAAGTTACTGACATTATTTTTTTCATGAAATTATTGATTTATGTTCTTTGCAACATGCGGGAGAACTTGACCCATTAAGAACACCTATCCTTAACGTTTCAAAAAAAAAAACGAATACTCCAACGGTTAAACACTTTTTTTATTTTTTTTCTCAATTATACTTATTCGCAGCAATATTCATGACATATTAATAAATTTTACTTACCTGCTGCAAGCAAGTTCCTGGCAAAAGAACATCAATCGCCCTCCTACCGAATCCAAGAATTGAGGCGGGCGTGGGAAAGGGCTTGCGCGGTGTTGTGAATAAGAATCATCTCAACACCTAAGGCTAACATTTCCTTGGCGATGTTTTCCATCAATTCCTCCCGCTTTTCGGATACGCTTCGGATATATACGGCTTTTACTCTTCCAGGATAGTCCTTGATGACTTGGAGGTAAATCTCTGCATCGTGCTGTCCACTATCGCCAATCAAAATAAAAGGGAGTTCTTTCTCCACTTCAAAAATCTTTTCCACTTGTCTCAACTTATGCTCCCAATGGCTGCCTGCAATAAACTGTTCTCTCGAAAGACCCAAATCCCGCAGCATTAGAGGTCCTTTTGGAATTTGATGGGCATCCAAAAACTCCATCAAAAAATCATACAAATTCCAAGGCGAACTCGACACATAAAAAAAGGGATTGGAGTCTAAACCATCCATCCCTCGATGCAAAGCCTGATAAAACTCAGCAACTCCCTCGAAGGGCAATCGGGTGTGCGCATTCCCAAAAAAGGTGGTCTTCACCATTTCCCACAATCGTGTGGCTCCCGTAGGCACGATGGTGTCATCGATATCAGAAATCACTCCAAAATCACAGGCTTCATACGGTATAAACACAGGGTTGTACACTTGGACCAAAGGAGCATCTTTCAGTGGATTATCTAATAAAGTGAGCTCCACCTGATTCCAAAAATGTGTGAGCTTCCAACCGCCTGCCTTTGAAAGATGCACCTCAAAATACCCTTCGTCATCGGAAATTACTGTAACTTCTTCTCCTTGAAACCTCGCCTGAATCTGTAAACCTGGTATTTCCCAACTAGCAAAACGCTTGTACATATTTACAAAGTTTCTCCATTTGCTGTCCTCAATGGTCGAGATGCCAATTCCTCGATCCCGAAGCACCCGCCCCACAAAAAAAATCTCCTGAGCATTCCCAAAGCCTTTATAAGGCATGAGTTGAATCGACTGAATCAATCTCAACTTCAACCCTAGAAAGACCTTGATCGAAGAAAGTTTACTTTTTATGCCGTAAAGTATGGTCAAAAGAATTTTTTTCATTTACAAGTAGCAATGGGAAAGCTAGTCTACATAAATTTAATGTATACAACAAGTAGGAATAGCGTATAATTTCAGCAAACTATGAAAGTGTTTGATTTTCTATTTGAACAAAGTTTTTACATTACTACCAACACCTTACGAATTTGATTAATACAGAACCCCTGAACACTTCCTCATTTCTTCTCTAGAAATAAGCGTGCTCCCCTTCCTTTTTCTTACCTTTGCCGCATGGAGCAAAGTAAAAAAGACATCCGTAAATTTTCTCTTCAACAATTAGAAGAGTTTTTTGTAACACAGGGAGATAAAAAATTCCGAGCCAAGCAGGTCTATGACTGGCTTTGGAATAAGTCTTTGAAAAACTTTGATGACATGAGCAATATCTCCAAGGAGACCCGGGAGATGCTCAAAGACAATTTTTCTATCAACCATGTCAAAGTGGATTTGATGCAGCACTCCACAGATGGCACCATCAAAAATGCCGTAAAGCTGCACGATGGCAAGATTGTCGAATCCGTGTTGATTCCAACTACCAAACGTATCACTGCTTGTGTATCTTCCCAAGTAGGCTGTAGTCTGGACTGCAACTTTTGTGCAACGGCCCGCTTGAAACGCATGCGTAATCTGAATCCGGATGAAATCTATGACCAAGTGGTTGCGATCAAAGAAGAGGCTGAGACTTATTTCAATCGTCCTTTGACCAACATTGTATTCATGGGAATGGGTGAACCGCTCTTGAATTATGCCAATGTAGTGGATGCCATCGATAAGATTACGTCACCTGAAGGTTTGGGAATGGCCCCGAGAAGGATTACCCTATCCACCGTAGGCATCCCAAAAATGATCCGAAAAATGGCTGATGATGAAGTAAAGTTCAACTTAGCCATATCCCTGCATTCCGCAATCAATGAGACGAGAAGTAGATTAATGCCCATCAATGATGTCAATCCATTGGAAGATTTGGCAGATTCCTTGCGCTATTGGTATCAGAAAACCAAACGGAAAGTCACCTACGAATACGTCATTTGGGATGGCATCAATGACGATGAGGCACATGCCAAAGCATTGGCCAAATTCTGTAAAATCATCCCTTCCAAAGTCAATATCATCCAGTACAACCCGATTGACGAAGGAGAATTCCGTCAGGCCAAGCAGGAGGCTGTGGACATGTATATCCGTATCTTGGAAGGACAGGGCATCATCGCCAAAGTCCGTAAGTCCAGAGGACAGGATATCGATGCTGCCTGCGGTCAGCTAGCCAATAAGAATGAAGTCGCCGAACTGGAAGGCAATATCCCTTTGAAGAAATCCTAATCCAAGTATTGCATAAGGAAATACTCTTGGTAACGTTTGACGGACTCATCAGTCTCCGCATCATACATTTGCTTTAGGCTATCCAAGACTCCTGGCTGATCTACAAATCCGAATAAGGCAGAGAAGGCAGCAATTTTGATATAAAAAGGCTCCTCACTCTTGGCGATTTTAGTCAATCGCTCAATGGCTTTTTCCATGCCTTCTTCAGGAAGTTTGGTGAAATACTCCCCATAATATCCTATAAAGTAATACAAAGACCTGCGATTATAGGCATCCAATCGCTCGTGAAACCAATCCCCTTTCCCGAGTAGAGATTCCTGAATAAAATACTCAGCTAAAGCAACAGTCATTCGGATGTTTGGATCGGACGTATACCGCTCGGCAATTTCTTTTCTATTTGAATTCGTTTCTTCCACCAAGTAAGTTCCTAGTGCTGCCGCAGCGACGTAATAGGAAGGGTCATTCATCCAGCGAAGCATGGCAGGTGCATATTTTTCTCCATCCAGCATCCCCAACAATTCTATCGCTGCCAATCGAACGGTATTTTGTGGATCCTGCTCCGCAAGTTCATAGATTTTCTCTTCAAGTCCTGCCGGAACTAAAGTGGGTGCTTTGGCAAAATACATAATTGCCAGTTCCCTATTAGCCCAAAATGTATCGTCCAAGGTATTCGCCGCCAAAGAAGGTAATCTTAATTCATTAGGAAAATAAGTCATCAGACTATCCAAGGCTTCATAACGGGCGATTGCAAACTCAGACTCTTGCAATTGTTTGATGAAAAATTCCTTCGGCCTGTTGGTGACGGTTTTTTTCAACAAGACTTTTTCCTCATCCAAGTATAGCTGATTGACAGGAACGCTATTTTCAATGGCAAACTGCTGAAATGCTTTATCCAATACTAAATCCTTTTCAAATCGCTTACCCTCATGATACCAGCTAACTTTGAAAGGAATCCGGTAAAGGGGTGTAGTTGTCAGGTCTTGAGTTTGTCGGATAGTCAATAATAAGTTATCAGGAATGGAGTAATCCACCTCATAAGCAAGTGTTGGATGTCCAGAGGCTAAAAACCAAGGATTAAAAAACCAATTGAGATCCATACCAGTCACTTCTTCAAAAGCTAATCTCAGATCATGGACCTCCACTGCGGAGTATGCATGCTTGGTCAAATAATGTTTGAGTGAGGCAAAAAAGGCTCGATCACCCAAATGCCTGCGAAGCATGTGAAGGATTCTCCCCCCCTTAGCATAGGAATGATTATCAAACATATCCTCGGGATCATCATAATAGAAACGAATCAGATCCTCCTGTTTTTGCTCTGCTTCTCCAAAATACTTCTCCATTTCTGCTATATGATGCATATTCGCTTCATCTCTGCCTAGCTTGTATTCATACCACAGATATTCAGAATAATTAGCGAAAGCTTCATTGAGGGTCAGATTAGCCCAGGACTCTGTGGTAACCAGATTTCCAAACCATTGATGAAAGAGTTCATGTGCAATAATCCCATCCCACTCACTATCAATGGCTTCACGAGGAGTAAGATTCAAGTCTTCCATAAAAATGGATAAGGTAGTATTTTCCATAGCTCCAGACACAAAATCCCTTACTACCACTTGATTGTATTGTTGCCAAGGATAGTCCACACCCAACAAATTGGAGAAAAAACCAATCATTTCCGGAGTATTTTTAAAAACTTCTTTAGCTCCTTCCTGAAAAGCAGGCTCCACATAATAGTTCACGGGCAAACCCTTCCATTCATCTTGAATTTCCACAAATTCACCTACAGCAATGGCTGCCAGATACGGTGCGTGTGGCTTATCCATCAACCAATGATCTGTTCGGGTGCTATCCTGATGCAACTCCGAACTCAGCAAAACGCCATTGCTTAGTGTCCTGTATTTTTCAGGGACACGCAATTTAATTTCCTGAGTCATGCGCTGATTTGGGCTATCAAAGGTTGGAAACCATTTGGAATTGTGGGCAGTTTCTCCTTGTGTCCATATCTGGGTGGGTTTTGCTTCTTCTCCTGTGGGGTTGATAAAATACAAGCCTTTGGTGTCTGTGATAGCTCTACTGCCTGCTGCATTATTTTCGTTGGGATTGGCTGTGTAGTTGATTTTCAATCGCAAGGTATCTGTATCATGGAATACCCGAGGCAAATAAGCCGTGAGCTCATTGTCTTTGTACAGATAATTCAAAGGTAGTGCCCCTCCTATTTCCAACAAGTCCACTCGATGAATATCAAAATCTTTAGCATCCAAAACCACTTCTTTTTGTTCAAAGAAATAGGGCTTCATTACCAGTTCGGCTGAGCCCAATACTTGTTGGGTAGAAAAATCAAAACGCAAATCCAACGCTGTATGCAAGATATCAAAATATCGGGTATCTGTTGCCCGGTAATCCGCTACCTTAGATTCCCATTCTCTCGCAAGCAAAGAGGAGGTCCTTGGTACCAATTGCTCATTTACTCCAAGTTGGATTACAGAATCCTCAGTTTGTATATCAGTTTTCACAGATTTACAAGAAGCTATAGAAAATAAGCAGAAGATTAGTAAAAGCAGGGAATATTGAGATTTCATGAAAATATTTTTTGAAGATTAATTGTATATTTAACGCAAAATAACCGAAATGTACTCAGTAACTATCAAAAATAACGCCTTTGACCTTGAGAAAGGTACAAAAGGAATCAGTTTGGAAGGAAATTTAGTTGATTTTGATATCGAAAAGGTTGACGATCGATTTTTTAAAGTCTCCAACAACGGTTCAACCCACACATTGGAGCTTGTCAGCATCGAAGAAAGTACCAAAACCATCAAAGTAAAACTCAATAATAAACCTGCCGACATTTTGATCAAGGATAAATTTGATCGTTTGATTGAAAAATTGGGGATAAATATGAATCAAGGTTCAGCTGCTAAAGATATCAAAGCTCCAATGCCAGGTTTGATTTTTGACATCAAAGTTGCGGAGGGTGATACGGTGAAAAAAGGTGACCCTGTATTGATTTTGGAAGCCATGAAAATGGAAAATATTTTGAAATCTCCAGGCGATGGTGTCATCAAACAGATCAAAATCAAAAAGGGTGACAGCGTAGAGAAAAATCAAATTCTCATTCAATTTTAGGGAATCCCTTTCCATATCTGTAGCTTAGCTTATATCTTTGTCCAATTTCCAAGACAAAAAGCAGGTTACCTGATTACGTACAAAAACACCAAAACAATGAAATACAAACGGATATTACTGAAACTCAGCGGTGAAGCGCTGATGGGAGAGAAAAACTACGGCATCGACCCCAACAGGCTTGACCAATACGCACAAGAAATCAAGAAAATCAAAGAACTGGGCGTAGAGGTTGCCATCGTTATCGGAGGAGGTAATATTTTTAGAGGTGTTCAGGCTGAAAACACTGGCATCGATAGAGTTCAGGGAGATTATATGGGCATGCTGGCTACCCTTATCAATGCTATGGCTTTGCAAAGTGCTTTGGAGCAGAATGGCATGTTCACCCGTCTGATGTCCGGTATCAAAGTAGAGAGTGTGTGTGAGCCTTTTATCAGAAGAAGAGCTATCCGCCATTTAGAAAAAGGAAGAATTGTAATTTTCGGCGCAGGAATTGGTAACCCATATTTTACTACGGACTCTACCGCAAGTTTAAGAGCGATTGAAGTAGAAGCAGATGTAGTCCTGAAGGGCACTAGAGTAGATGGTGTCTACACAGCAGATCCTGAAAAAGATAAAACAGCAACCAAATACGACAACCTTTCCTTCCAAGAGGCCTACGAAAAAAACCTCAATATCATGGATATGACAGCCTTTACGCTCTGTCAGGAAAACAATTTGCCAATTGTTGTATTTGATATGAATAAACCCGGTAACCTCAAGAAATTGATTGAAGGTGAAATTATCGGGACGCTAATCACAACCAATTAATATCTCATGGAAGAAATCAAATTATATCTAGACGAAGCTAAAGAACTCATGCAGAAAGCAGTAGACCATACTGCTAGCGAATTGGTAAAAATACGTGCGGGTAAAGCAATGCCTAACTTATTGGATGGCATCATGGTCTCCTATTATGGGGCGCCTACTCCCTTGGCGCAGGTAGCTTCTGTAAATACTCCGGATGCCCGTACCTTGACTATCAAGCCTTGGGAACGCACACTGATCGGTGAAATTGAAAAGTCTATTATCAACTCAGACTTAGGCCTTGCTCCTCAAAACAATGGAGAAATCATCATTTTGACGATTCCACCATTAACAGAAGAGCGAAGAAGAAACCTGGTAAAACAAGCCAAACAAGAGTGTGAAACAGGTAAAATTTCCATCCGTTCGGTAAGAAAAGATATCAATGAGGGTCTTCGCAAACTTCAAAAAGACGGAGCATCAGAAGACGATGTCAAAAGAGCTGAGGACACTGTACAAAAGCTAACAGACCAATATTCTGCAAAAATCGACGAATTGTTGGTGAAAAAAGAAGCCGATATCATGACTGTATAAGTCTATCAAGATAGTCTAATTACTCAAAAATGGCTGGTTTACGACAAATCAGCCATTTTTATTTTCATCTTTTATGAGCTGTGGAAACTAGCGATTCCTAGACTTTTTCCGTAACTTCCATGAAATTTTCCAGCATATACTCCTATGAAAAAACATGTATCCGCGGTCATTTTTGCAATTGCAATCATCGTAGCAGCAGCCCTCTTGGGAAATGCCATCATCAACCGAAATAAAAAATCCGGCACTGTGGATGTGACGGGACTTGGACAAAAAAACTTCACCTCTGATTTGGTCGTGTGGGAAGGAAATTTTAGCCGGGACAATGTGGATATCAAAATAGCCTATGCTGATTTGGAGAGGGACAGAAAGGAGGTATTGGCCTATTTGGTAGCTAAAGGTATTCCTAAGGAAAATATCATTTTTCAAGCAGTAAGTACTATCCCGCAATACAGACAAAACTACAGCAGCTCGGGGAATTACATGGGACAGACTTTTTTGGGTTATGAACTCAACCAAACCTTGCAAGTAGAATCCAAGGAGGTGGAAAAAGTAGAACAGATCAGCCGAGAAATAACCGAACTCCTACTTCAGGGTGTGAAATTCTATTCTCAAGCTCCGCGTTTTTACTACACTGAATTGGAGAGTTTGAAAATCGAAATGATCTCCCGTGCTACCGAAGACGCCCGTATTCGTGCCGAAAAAACCGCCGAAAACTCGGGCGCCCGATTAGGAAAGCTATTCTCTGCCAATATGGGTATTTTCCAGATTACAGGCTTAAATTCCACAGAAGATTATTCTTGGGGAGGGACTTTTAATACATCTTCTAAAGAAAAAACAGCCTCCATTACCATGCGGTTGAGTTATGCGGTCAAGTAAACTCTCATGAAAAAATCAGCCACCCGAAGAAGCGTACTAAAAAAACTTGGAATTGGAACAGCAGGTTCTGTAATGCTATCTACGGCAGCTCATGGAATCCCTTCCAGCAATGATATCGAGCCTATTTTACGAATTGCACATTTGACTGACATGCATCTTCAACCTGGGGAAGTTTCAGAAGCTGGAGTAAGGAAGTGTTTAGATCAAATTTTACGAGACGAAAAACCCATAGATTTCTTCATCAATGGAGGTGATTTGATTATGGATGCCTTAAGGGAAGATGAAGCAACTACAGAAGCCCAATGGGCAGTTTGGAGAGCTATTAAAAAAGACTATCCTCAATTGAAGTTTTATCATTGTTTGGGAAACCATGATGTCTGGGGAAAGACTCCCGTTCAAGAGCCTTACCCAGGAAAAGCTTGGGCGTTACGGGAACATGGGTTGGACCGACCTTATTATTCGTTTTCAGAAAAAGGGTGGCATTTTATTGTGCTGGATAGTACCCAACAAAAACCCGACGGCACATGGTATACTGCCAAACTTGACCTAGCTCAGCGCAACTGGCTTGAACAAACATTACAAGATATCCCATCAGAGGAGCCTATTTTGATTGTGTCACACATTCCAATTTTGGGAGCGACCCCGTTTTTAGATGGAGATAATGCTGAATCAGGTGACTGGGTAGTTCCAGGTGCTTGGATGCACATCGATGCCAAATCCCTTATCAACTTATTTTATAAACATAAAAATATCAAATCCTGCATTTCGGGACATATTCACCTCGTTGAAAGCTTAAAGTATCACGACATCATGTATCATTGCAGTGGCGCTGTTTGTGGCAATTGGTGGAAAGATGAACCTTACGAGCTTACGGATAGAGGATATGCGATTATGGAGTTGTTTGCGAATGGAGAGCATAATTACATTTACGTTAATTTTTAAACCAAAAAAGCCAGTTTTGCTAACTGGCTTTTTTTGATTTAACTTTTCTGAGTTTACCCCACATTTCCAATTACCACCAGCTTTTCTAAGGTAGGGCTTTCACTACCGCCTTTAGGCTCTATGGTTATTGCAAAAGCTCCTGCGGCCAATACGGATTCCATTTGTTGCAAAGAATATGCTTGGCCCGGATTTACTAATCCAATTCCTATCGGACCTGCATCACCGATTGCCCATAATTGATAATCCAAATCTTCCGAAAGTGAGGCTAACTGATTGACAGAAACAAAGACCTTTGCAGCCGATTGATCCCACCAAACATCAACTTTAGCCTCTTTTTGGATTTCAAAAGGCTCACCTTTCATAGGGATTTTAGTGAAATTGCCCGTCAGTAATACGTCTAATTGAGTTTCCGTCTGCTCATAGTTTACCTTGTATTGATTCAAATCTTCTACAAGGACGGCCTTTTCATCCAAAAGCGCCATAAAACGCTGATCCAAACTAAAGTACTGACTAGCAAAATAAACCGCTACCGCTGAAGCAAAAACCGCTGCAATACTTGCGGCAACAAAGTAGGTCTTCCAAGGTTGCATAGGAATTATTTTGGTTTCAGCTTGTTCGGCGGCGCCCAAAACTTCTCTTTCCCAAGTTGCCATTACCTTGGATTTCAAACCAGCAGATGGAGCTTTGCCTGTTTGGTTATCCAACTGGAAAAAAGCATCCTCAATTTGATTGAGCTCTTCCCTGATTTCAGGATACCTTGCAGCCATTTCCAACACCTCGGCTTCTTCCCGTTCACTCAACTCTCCTAACACAAAGAGTTCGAGTTTTCCAGATGCTATGTATGATTGAATGTCCACTATATTTTATCTAATTTCTTTTTTAATACGACTAAGGCTGCTCTGATACGGGACTTAACGGTCCCCAAAGGTATGTCAAATTCCTCTGAAATCTCTGAGTGCGTGTATCCTTTAAAGTACATACACTCGATCACAAAACGCTGCTCCAAATTGAGATGATCCATCAGTTCCTTGACACCTATACCATCGGTAAATGCTACCGTACCTTCGGTGCCCTCCAATCCATATACGTAGTCATCTATGGTATTGGTCTTACTGTCTTGTGAAAACTCTTTGGATCTCGTGCGATCAATGGCTGCATTACGGCAAATATTGGCCATCCACGTATACAATCGGCCTTTTGACTCATCATAGGAATCAACCTTTTTGGTAATCTTGATAAAGGCATCATGAAAAACCTCCTCCGCTATCTCCTGATCGGTAATGATCCGGCTGATGACTGTAAACAAGGCCCTAGAATAATTCTCATACAGGTAATCGACCGTTTTTCGGTCTTTTGCCCGTAAACCTGCTATTAGTTCTTTTTCTTCCAATGGTTAGAATATTTGGGAAATCCCTTATAAAATAAAAACACAAGGTCAATTGTTTAACCTTGTGTTTCGAATGTAAGAAAATTTATTCAATAATTATAAGTGAATCACTTCATCGTATGCAGCCGCTGCAGCTTCCATCACTGCCTCAGACATGGTTGGATGCGGATGAACAGTCTTAATCAACTCATGACCAGTAGTTTCCAGTTTACGGATAGCTACAATCTCAGCAATCATCTCCGTCACATTGGCACCAATCATGTGTGCTCCTAGCAACTCACCGTATTTGGCATCGAAAATCAATTTCACGAAACCATCTTTAGCACCTGCCGCAGATGCCTTACCTGATGCCGAGAATGGGAATTTACCCACCTTCACGTCATAACCTGCTTCTTTTGCTTTTGCTTCCGTATACCCAACTGAGGCGATTTCCGGAATACAATAGGTACATCCTGGGATGTTATTATAATCCAAAGCTTCGGGGTGATGACCGGCAATTTTCTCCACGCAGATGATGCCTTCTGCTGAGGCTACGTGTGCTAATGCTGGACCTGAAGTCACATCACCAATTGCATAATAACCCGGCATATTGGTTTTGTAATATTCGTCTACCTTGATTTTACCTTTCTCTACCAAGATACCGACATCTTCCAAACCAATGTTCTCAATGTTGGAAACAACACCTACAGCAGATAGTACTACATCACACTCCAACACCGATTCGTTTCCTTTTTTATCTTTAACAGTAACTTTACAGCCTTTACCTTTGGTATCTACAGCCGTCACTTCGGTTGAAGTCATGATTTTTACACCATTCTTCTTGTAGATTTTCTCCAAAGCTTTAGATACTTCCTCGTCCTCATTCGGAACAATCCTGTCCATAAACTCAACGATTGTCACCTCTGTACCAATAGAGCTATACACATAGGCAAACTCCACTCCAATAGCACCGGAACCTACGACAATCATTTTGCTAGGCTTCTCTTCCAAAGTCATTGCCTTGCGGTAACCCACGATCTTTTTATCGTCGATTTTCAATGCTGGCAACTCTCTTGCACGCCCACCTGTTGCGATGATGATATGGTCTGCGGAATAAACCGTCTTTTTACCATCCTTATCAGCAACCTCTATCTTTTTACCAGGCTGAACTTTACCCCATCCCAACAATTGGTCGATTTTATTTTTCTTCATCAAGAACTGAATGCCTTTGGACATACCAGCAGCCACATCACGGCTTCTTTTGATCATGCCTCCAAAGTCAACCTCAGCACCGCTTACCTTGATACCGTAGTCTTCGGAGTGATTGATATATTCAAACACCTGTGCACTTTTGATCAAAGCTTTGGTTGGGATACAGCCCCAGTTCAAACAGATACCGCCCAATTCAGCAGCCTCTACTATCGCTATTTTCAAGCCCAATTGTGCTGCACGGATTGCTGCTACATACCCCCCAGGACCAGACCCTACTACAATTACATCATATTTTGTTGAAGACATATTCTTAATGTTTGATTTTCAAATAAGCTACGCAAAAATAAGGCTTTTGGTCATACAAAAAAATTAAAGAATCCCTTCCAACTCCTTTAAATGACGAATGGTATACGTGGGATTATATTCAATTCCTTTCTCATAAGGATCAAAATACACGGAATCCACATTGGCTCGAATAGCTCCCAAAATATCTGAATTAGGGTTATCCCCGATCATAATCGTATCTGTATGTCGAATCCCTAATTGATCCAAAGCATATTGAAAAATCCGCGGATCAGGCTTTTTATGACCAGTTGTTTCGGAAGTGATCACCAAATCAAAATAAGGACTCAGTCCCGAAGCTTCCATTTTTTTAAATTGACTTTCATTGAATCCATTGGAAATGATGTGCAAGCCATAGTGAGGTTTCAGGTATTCCAAGATTTCAAAAGCATAAGGCAATAAATGATTTTTGCTCGAGGTGCGATGCATAAAATCCGCTTCCATCGCTGGAGTAGCCCAAACATCATCAAGGCCTGCATGCTGGAAAATCAATTTAAAACGTGTTTCTCTTAAGCCTTTTTTATCAATTTTACCCACATCATACATGGCCCACAACTTAAAATTAACGGCGTAGAATGCTTGGATAAAGTCCTGAGCAGAGGCAAAGCCTGACTCGATTAATTGATAAACTTCATAAAGCTCGCTGAGAGATTCCTGAACATTGCGATCGTAGTCCCAAAGGGTATGGTCCAGATCAAAGAGGATATGGGTGTATTTTTTCAAGAAAAAGAACGGTTATCTTCTGTATGGATTATTTTGGATTTTGTTTTTGGCCAACTCCCGGTTGGAATCCAATATTTTGTAAACCTCCTGATCTCGGATGAGGTTCACATCTTTTTGAATAAATGTAAAAATCTGACCGATGATCTCTTGTGCCTCATCCAAAATGTAGTAAAAAATCCACTGATCGACCCTCCTGCTTCCGACTAAGCCTGCGTTTTTCAAATAACCTAGGTGTCTGCTAGTCTTGGTTTGAGTGAAATCGAGAATATGCTCTAAATCCGAAATTGAAAGCTCTTTATTTTCCAGTAATAGATGCAAAATCCGAACCCTCGCTTCTTCAGAAAGGGCTTTAAAAATTCGCATTCCATAACTCAAACTGATGTTTTTGAGGCGCATTTGTAACTTTTAACCAATTTTTATGGTATGAAATTAAGGAATAGAATGTAAATTGAGCTAATATTATGGGAAATTTAGCTGAAAGGCTAAAACCTATTTTCAACGAAAGAATTAATACACATTGAGAGTACATATTTACCATATCATTACCCTTGTATTTTTTGGACTGTTGCTAAGCCAGTCGCAGGAAGCACATGCGCAAACAAAAGAGGAGCGAAAAGTTATACAGCTCTCGGGGATAATCTTAAATTCAGACAGTACAGATGCCGTACCTGGCGTAAACGTATATGTTCCAAAAAAGGGACGTGGTACCAGTTCTGGTAGATATGGTTATTTCTCTTTACCTGTTTTGGAAGGTGATAGCGTGATTTTCTCTTTTATAGGTTTACAAAAACAAACATTCAAAGTTCCTGAGAAGCTAGAGGATGATAAGATATCACTTATCTTAACCATGCAAGTAGACGAAATCGCACTTGCTGAAATCGAGGTCATGCCTTTCCCAACGGAAGACGAATTTAAACGTCAAATTCTAGCCATGAACTATGAAGCCCCGATGGCCATAGACACAAGGGGTAATATGAGTTCGGAAACCCTACTCCGATGGGCTGAAAATATGCCAGCTTCCGGGAATGAAAACATGCGCTACTTCCGACAAAACCAAGTCATGCAGATCCAGGACCGCTACGGACCGAGACCGTTTACACTGCTTGACCCATTTGCCTGGAACAAATTCATCCAATCCATCAAGAGAGGGGATTTGAAGAAGAGAGATTAGTAGAGAGGCGAGAGTTTAGAAGCGAGAAGCTAGAAGCTAGAAGCAAGAGCCAAGAATCAAGAGTGAACTCGCAGAATACACTGAGAACGCAGAAAAATTCAGATTGAAAATTTGTGTCCAAAAAGACATATTACATTCAGATTGTTGACTCCATCAATTGCCCTATATTTTTAACATGGGAAAATCGGAGTATATCTAAATTCATATATGTGGGTTTTAACCACCTACCATGGAATGTCAGCAAACACGCAAATCACCGGAATATATCTTTGAAAACTGTAAAGATTGGGATTTATCCCTCTAAATAGAAGCAGTTTCAGGACGAGACAAAAACATTCTGCAAATCTCTGGACAACTTTTTCCGTTGCAATCGTTGCGCTTAATCGTAGCATACGTTGCGTGCACCATTGTCTCTCGAAAAGATAAGTGATCTTAACTGATTAGGCACAGATTTTAAAAAACTGTTGACCAATAACTTTTAACTTTCCAACTCCACACCACTCTTCCAATGACCAGGGTTAAAATCCGAATCTATTGATTTTTCATACTAGACATGATTTACACGGGCTAAAGGTATTGATGTCGGCCGTCCCTATGGGACTTTGGGGGTATCAACTAAATTTTAACCCGAGGGTTGAAACCCTCGGCTAAAATGTTGACCGTCTCTACGAGACTATTGTGCTCATTCGTACGCAAGAAAAAACTTCTTTAAAACATGTCAAATCACATCTAAGGTTATCGAATCTTCGTATCTTGAGTCTTAATACTTACCTCTTCGCAACTATTTTCTCATCCTAACTTCCCCAGTGTTCACTTACACCCTATCATTCTACATCCCTCATTCTACATTCTAAATCACCTCCCTGTTCACTGAACTGCTAACTTCTGCAACACCCCTTCTTCTTTCATAATCGCTTCGATATCTTCCACAGTCTTTGGAACGAAATTGGAAAGATTGATATGTCCATTTTCAGTGATAAGAATATTATCTTCGATCCGCACACCAATTCTCCACCATTTTGGATCTGTATTGCTGCCTTCAGGAATATAAATTCCAGGTTCTACAGTCAAGACCATGCCAGGGGCAAATTTTACATTGCCTCCACGGTCATGCACATCTAAGCCCAAGTGATGCCCAATGCCATGAGGAAAATACGGATGGCGCTCTCCTTTTTTGATTATTCCAAGACGAACCAAGCCATCATCTATCACTTTTCTGGACACTTGCTGTACATCACGCATGTCCGCACCTGGCTTGCAGGCAGCAATGCCAGCCTCCATAGACTCCAACACAATTTCGTAGATAGCTTTTTCTTCAGGTGAGAAAACACCCTTTACAGGAACTGTACGTGTGATATCACCAGAATACCCTCTATACTCCGCCCCTATATCCATCAAAAGTAAGCCTTCCTGCAAGTTTACTTGGTAATTATCCACATAATGCAAAATGGTCGCATTGTTACCTGCTCCAGCAATAGAATTGTAGCCAACTGCCTCTGCCCCCATAGCCTTGTGGACAAACTCATGAACACCTTGAATAGCTCTTTCAGAAACGCCAGGTTTGATGGAACGCATGGCTTCCATGTGCCCTTTACCACTGATTTCTATGGCCTTGGTCAACAAAACCAATTCCTCTTCTGTTTTCACCACCCTCAAAGCATTCATCAACTCATTCAAGTTAGGCGAACTTGGAGCCTCTGTACGGAGATTCATTCCTTTAAATGTGGCCACCATGTCTTTCAACGGAGCATTGTAAGACCCACCCTCAAAATCTCCTATGGGGAACGAAAGGATTTGCTGCATTCCATTCCAGTTGACAGCAGGCTTTTTCATGAAATCTGCATAAGTAAATGCCACTTCAAAACCTAACTTCGTCTTTACACCATCCACACCCAAGCGCTCGCCATCCCACTGCTCTTTACGGGGATCACGGGGCTGCACGTAGATAATTTCCTTGACCGATTGACCATCGATTAGCTGAGCTTCTTTAAAAACTACTAAAGCTGCATTGGGCTCGCGAAAGCCTGTCAAGTAATAAAAATCAGAATTGGGGCGGTACATAAACTCTGTATCATTGGACCTGTTTTTGACAGGATTGCTGAAGAATACCGCCACACTATTAGCAGGCATCAAAGTCCGGAGCGCTTCTCTTCTTTCTTGATGAAAAGCAGCAGACAAGCCGTCAGCAAAATACGATTGTGCATCAATAAAACCCCAACTCATCATGAGCAGGCAAACCGTCAAAAGAAATTTATTTTTCATTCGTGTTCAAATTTGTAGTTTTGAAATATACTATGACTTTTTAAAAAATCTAAACGAATCTATACCTGTGGAAGGTTAAACAAGTGAATAATCTATAACATGCGATGAAAAAAATTATTCTGAGTATATCATTTGCCCTTTATTCGTGGTTGGGGCAAGCACAAGAGGCAGAAAAACCGGCTATCATCATTGGTTTAGTAGTCGATCAGATGCGTCAGGAATACTTCTACAAATTTGAAGAGCGTTACACCGACGGGGGATTCAAACGCCTGATGCGGGAGGGTTTTATGATGAAAAATGCACATTATAACTACATCCCTACCTATACAGGTCCTGGCCATGCCTCCGTTTACACAGGAACTACCCCTGCCACTCATGGAATCATCGCCAACGATTGGTATGTGAAAAATTTAGGAAGAACCATCTACTGTGCTTCTGATAGCACTGTGAATGCTGTAGGTGGCTCGGCATCCAATGGAAAAATTTCCCCAAGAAATCTATTGACCACCACGATCACGGACGAACTCCGATTCGCCACCAATAAGCGATCTAAGGTAGTAGGCATTGCCATCAAAGATCGGGGTGCTGCCTTACCTGCTGGACACTTGGGCGATGCCTATTGGTTTGATAGCAAAACTGGGGAGTTTATGACCTCCGATTATTACTATGAAACCCTCCCAACTTGGGTACAGCAGTTCAATGAACGAAAATTGGCTGAAAAATATCTTTCCCAAGCATGGGAACCACTTTTCCCTTTAGAAACTTACGTTCAGAGCATTGCGGATGACAATGATTTTGAAGGCCCATTTATTGGCATGGATAAGCCTGCTTTTCCTTATGATTTGAAAAGTTTGATGGAAAATAATGGTGAATACGGGCTGATTTCAACAACTCCTTTTGGAAATACATTGACATTAGATATGGCATACGCAGCCATTGAAGGGGAGCAGTTAGGCAAAAGAGGAGAAACAGATTTCTTAGCAGTTTCCTTTTCATCTCCAGACTATATCGGGCACAGGTTTGGACCTAGTTCTGTAGAATTGGAAGACAATTACCTTAGGCTGGACAGGGATTTAGAGAAGTTTTTCACCTATTTGGACGCTACTTACGGTCAAGGCAATTACCTCATATTTCTTACAGCAGATCATGCCGTTGCGGATATTGTTGAGTATATGAAAAGTGAGCGAGTCCCGGCTGGCAATTTCAATACCCGATTTATTCTGACGCAGATGAAAGGTTTTACCTCCGAAAAGTTTGGAGAAGGTGACTGGATCCTCAATTTTTCGAATGAACAGGTATTCTTAAATGATAAATTGGCAGCAGAACGAGGGATATCTATAGAAACCATCCAACGGGAACTAGCTTCTTTCCTACTACGCTTCGAAGGTGTTAAAGAAGTTTATACCGCTACAGATTTAAGAAAAGAAGAGTACATCCACGGAAGAAAAGCCTTGTTGCAGATGGGTTACAATCACAAAGCTTCGGGGGATTTGTTATTGATTCTAGAGCCAGCTTGGCTAAGCAGTTCGTGGAAAGGAACTACTCATGGTACAGGTTACACCTATGACACCCATGTACCCATTGCATTTATGGGCTGGAACATTCCTCAAGGTGAAAGTACCCGCTACGCCAGTATTACAGACATTACTCCTACCCTATCCATGCTATTGAACATCCGACTTCCAAACGGCTCGGATGGCAACCCCATTCAAGAAATCTTTACGAAATAAGGACAAAAAATAAAGTAACGACCCTTCCGAAGGCTTTTCACATACTTCGAATAAGGGTTCGTTACTTTTTAAAATCGAATTTAACTTTTCAGGGAGAAATCAATATCCAAATATCCAATATCTAAATATCGTCTAATAATTTAGAACCACCTGAACCCCCACTTTTTCCTTCCTTTCCAATTCCAATAATTTTTCCTTTCTCCAGATTCCTCCTGCATATCCGGTTAATTGTCCAGATTTACCAACAATGCGGTGGCATGGCATCATGATTAAAATTGGATTAGCACCAACAGCCGTACCAACTGCCCTGACTGCTTGGGGCTTACCCATACGTTTGGCAATATCTTCATAGGTAGTGGTCTTCCCGAAAGGAATCGTGTTGATCAATTTCCAAACTTCATGTTGGAAATCGGTACCGCCCAAGGCAACAGGAACATCAAAAGTCTCTTGTTTTCCTTGGAAATATAATCCTAACTGTATTCTTACATCCATTAAGACGCCATCTAAAAATTTGTCAGTAGCAGGTTCCTCTGTAAACTGTAAGCGAACCAAGTATCCATCCCAGACCTCAGCCCTGACATTCCCCAATGGCGTTTCCATCACTGCATAATCTTTCATCTTCGCACTTGTTTAAAGGGTGTAGTATGCGTATTCAGTATGCCAATCAACTTAACTCGGGAGAGTTGTCAAAGGTATAACGGATTTCTGGCATTTTTGTCTATGATTAGGTGTTAATATTAGTGAATAGTGGATGAGGTGATTAGTTATTAGTAGATTAGGTGATTAGTGGGTGGCTGAGCGGAGTCGAAGTCAGCGGAGTCGAAGCCAGTGAGTAGTTTGGAATTAGGAATGTGGAATGAAGAATTTGGAATGATGAAGAGTTCACGCCAAGGCGCAAAGCCGCAAAACTAGGGACGTCCCTAGCACTGAAAGACATCCATTGAAACGTCCCCCAAGACCTTCACATTCGACATTTTAACCCAATTCCCCGCCATGGTTCACACCACGCCGGCAACAATCGAGCGCCAAGTCCGCAAAAGGATGGTCCACAGATTTCGCAGATTTTCACAGATTTTTATTTTGCACAATCCCACTGTTTTCTACGAAGACCTCAGGCCTAGCGGTCCTATGGATACCGGAGCTATTTCTAATTTATTTGAACATTATTTCATTTCTGCCCCACCCCCCAAACCTCTCCATCCAAATGGATAGCTAATCCCAATTATTTCAACTTTATTTCTACCTTATTTCCATTTATTTCCACTTATTTCAATTAGACTAAAATCATCTCTCCAAGACAAAATTGTCTTGATTCTTTCTCCTTTTCTTCCTACCCTCCAACCTAGCTCCTCGTTAAAAAGTTATCAAAATAGCTTTTCTTAACGCTCTGTCCTCCTTCATCCTTTATTTCTAATTTCTAACTCACTTCCGAGGCTTTCCATTCAACCAAATTCCAGTAAAATCAGGAACTACATCTTGAAGTCTCGAACTATCATTAAGATAAAAATTAGAAAAATATGGAATCAGATTCCATATTTTTCCGTATTTTTATCCTATGATTGAACGAACCGCTTCCTCTAAACTAGTGCAACTAGCTTCCATGTTTAAAGCTGTTGCTGTAATTGGACCAAGACAATCTGGAAAAACAACGTTGGTCAAATCCCTATTCCCTAAAAAGCCATATGTTTCTTTGGAAGATCCTGATACTCGAAATTATGCACTGCAAGATCCGAGAGGCTTCTTGGGCAACTACCCTCAAGGAGCCGTTTTAGACGAAGTCCAACGAACTCCAGACCTGTTCTCCTATTTGCAGGGAATCATTGATAAAAGTGATGAATCTGGTCAATTCATATTAACCGGCTCCAATAATTTTTTATTGCAACAAACTATCAGTCAAAGCCTTGCCGGGAGAGTTGCCTATTTGCAATTACTTCCTTTCAGCTTGAGTGAACTTTATGGGTCGGACCCACAGAATGAATTGATTGAGGATAAAATTCAGTTTACCGGCTTTTATCCTCCTGTACATGACCGTGGAATTCCACCAACTGATTGGTTCCCAAACTACCTCAGAACCTATGTTGAGCGTGATGTCAGACAAATCAAAAATGTAACAGACCTGATTGTATTTGAGCGATTCATCCGAATACTTGCAGGAAGGACCGGGCAGGAATTAAACATGACTTCATTAGCTGTTGAAGTAGGAGTGGATACAAAAACAATACAGTCCTGGATCGGGATCCTCGAAAGTAGTTTTATTGTATTTCTGATCAGACCACACTATAGAAATTTCAACAAAACAATTACCAAAAGGCCCAAGGTGTATTTTTATGACACTGGATTGGTTTGTTCCTTACTTGGGGTTTTAAAGGAAGATCAGTTATCCATTCACCCATTAAGGGGAAGTATCTTTGAGACCTTCATTGTTTCTGAATTAGTGAAAAAAAGAACCAATGCAGGCAAGGAAGTTAACCTGTTTTATTGGCGAGATAAAACAGGAAGAGAGATTGACATCATCGTTGATGAGGGATTAAACCTTTTACCAGTTGAAATTAAATCCGGAAAAACAGTCACCAGTGAATATTTCAAAAATCTTAGTTATTGGATGGAACTGAGTGGAGCCACCAATGGAATCGTCCTTTACGGAGGTCAAATGGACCAAAACAGAAGTAATGGAATAAAGGTCTCAAGCTGGAAAAACCTCATGATCGATGGACTTCTAGAGTAATTGAAAGTAATCGATGGCTGAGTGGAGTCATTGACCAGTATGGAATTGGGAATGTGGAATGATTCGATAGTCGTTGTGAACCTGCGGAGGTGGTTGCAAAATGTTAATGGTTAAGTGTTGAAATGTGGATTAGGGGTGCTAATTCCAGAAACAAGTCAGATATACTGTTTTGTGGGTTTTAATCGACATTTTAACCCAATTCCCTTCTATGGTTCACGCCACGCCGGCAACGATCGAGCGTCAAGGTCCGCAAAAGGATGGTCCACAGATTTCGCAGATTTTCACAGATTTTTTATTTTTCACAATCCCATTGTTTTCTACGAAGACCACAGGCCTAGCGGTCCTATGGATACTGGAGCTATTTCCAATTTATCTGGACATTATTTCAACATTACCTCCACACTATACCCCCAAATCTCTCCATCCAAATGTCCCATAGCTAATCCCAATTATTTCAACTTTATTTCCACCTTATTTCCAATTATTTCAATTCGACTAAAATCGTCTCTCAACGACAAACTGTCTCGTCCTGAAAATACTTGATTCTTGTTTCTTGTCTCTTGATTTGCATTACCTACTTTACATTTACAGTAATATGGTTATTGAAGTGCTGTTACTCAATAAACCCAAAAAAAGAGCTAATTTGAATGACCTGATCCTTTTGACTGGAAGCTTTTAAGGGCTCTATTCGGATATCTGCATCTTGACTACCATCAATCAACAAAATAGATAACTCGCTTAAATTATCCTTCACGAAGGACCAATTGTAATATTTTTGTGGTTCAATAAATATATTCGGTATATTCTTTGAAGCCAATACTTTCTGATGTCGATTTCGTTCCCACTTATCATCACCTGTGATAATTAAAGCTAAACCTTTATCAGTAAGATCAAGAGAATCAATTTGTATTGACGTCAATAGATTTTGATAACAAGCCGAACAAGAAGAGTCAAATGGAACTACTATTAATTTTTCAACATTTAGTTCAGCAAGCTCCAAAAGCTCCTCAAAGTAATTGGTTTCTATTTTTTTACAACTTGAAAAAATAGAAATTACTAACCCAATTACAATAACATTAACTCTCAACACTCAGCAAATAAAACCTAACCATATTTTCTACAGGATCCTCTTTACCGATATCCATCCTCGCAAAAAAACATCCATGGGGACACACTCCAAGACCTCAGGCCTAAAGGCCCTCTTGCTGAGATGAGACATTTGTTTTCTACGAAGACCACAGGCCTAGCGGCCCTATGGATGCCCTAAGCTATTTCAAATTTACCTGGACATTATTTCAATTCATTTCTGCACCACCCCCCAAACCTCTCCATCCAAATGCCCAATATCCATTCCCAATTATTTCTACCTTATTTCCATTTATTTCTATCTTATTTCAATTAGACTAAAATCGTCTCTCCAGGACAAATTTGTCTTATGTCTTGTGTCTAGCATCTCGTGTCTCCCTCCCTACACCATCATCAACCGAAACTTCCACACTTCTCGCACATCCGCTATTGCCACATAAAAGGGCTTATAAATAGGATTGGAGGAACAAAGCAATAGCCGCTCTTTTTCCTTGATCTGATTGTAAGCGAGTTTGAAGGTGACACCGTCCTGCTCGGTGACGATCACGTATTTTTCCCCATCCTTGATAGCCAACCAATCGTCCACATACTCACAGACAAGCCAAGCTCCATCAGGAATGGGCAACATGGAATCCCCATCTACCTGAAAAACCCGGTGCTTCTTGTCCTGCGGCAGAAAAGGCAAGGAAAAACGTGGCAATTCCTCAATAAAATCCGGATCCGAAAACCCTGCCAAGTAAGAGGCCTTGGCTTTTTGGGAAACCACCTCGATCAACTCTCTCCCATCTTGGTCCACCGTCGTGCTCAGAATCCGGAGATTGCGACCCCGAAGAAACTGATCCGTCTCCAATACCTGTCTTAGCTTGTACTCCGAAAGAGAAGCCAACTCTTTTCTCAATAAAATATCCACCGATACCCCAAAATAATCGGCAAACTCCAGCAGCTTCTCCAAAGGAGGGGAAATATTGAGTTCATAACCTGCCAACTTAGACCGACTAATCCCCAAGGCATGGGCGAGCGTCTCTTGCGTCAGGCCCTTTTGCTTGCGTAGAAATTTAATATTCGCGTTCAGATACATTTTTCCGTCAATTGCTGTCATGCGTGCACATACACCTTTCAAATATAAAAAATGATGTTTAAATTATAAACACAAAAATGTCAAAATATTTAACAAGATGGAAAGTGGGAGAAGCATTGTGCACATGGACTTGGATTCATTCTTTGTGTCGGTAGAGCGCTTGTATGACAATCGCTTGGTAGGGAAGCCCATCCTCATCGGAGGTTCGGGAGATCGGGGGGTAGTGGCTTCTTGCAGTTACGAGGCACGGAAATTTGGCATACACTCCGCCATGCCCATGCGGACAGCGCGGCAACTCTGTCCTGAGGCATTGTTGATTCGGGGGGATTTTGAAAAATACAGCCAAAAATCCCATGAAATCACCGAAATCATTCGAGAGGCTGTACCCCTCTTTGAAAAATCCTCCATCGATGAATTCTACATAGACTACACCGGCATGGACCGCTTCTTTGGCTGCCTGAAGATGGCTCGGGAACTACGTGAGCGTATCTTGAAAGAAAGCGGATTACCCATTTCCCTTGGACTGTCCGAAAACAAGACCGTCTCCAAAGTAGCCACCGGAGAGGCCAAACCCAACAATTACCGGGAAATCCCACGGGGAGACGAGAAGCCTTTTCTCGCCCCTCTATCCGTGCGGAAGATTCCCATGATCGGAGAGAAGACTTCCAACACCTTATTCAACATGGGAGTCAAAACGGTCAAAACCCTACAAGTGATGCCTTCGGAATTGCTGGAAGCTACGTTTGGGAAAAATGGACTCAGCATCTGGGAAAAGGCCAACGGCATAGACCGCAGCCCTGTAGTCCCCTATTCGGAGGCCAAGTCTATCTCTTCCGAAAACACCTTCGAGCAGGACACCATCGATGTGAAAATGCTGGAAGCCCATCTGATCGCCATGACGGAACAGTTAGCGGGCAAACTCCGGCAAAATCAGCAGCTCACCGCCTGTGTGAGCGTGAAAATCCGTTATTCCGATTTCGATACCCATACCGTGCAGCAGCGCGTTCCCTACACCTCTGCAGATCATACGCTGATACAGGTGGTCAAGGACTTATTCAAAAAACTCTACAGCCGCCGCATGCTGATCCGGCTTATCGGTGTGCGCTTCAGCAACCTGGTCCATGGCAACTATCAGATCAACCTCTTTGAGGACACCGCCGAGCAAATCCGCCTCTACCAAGCCCTGGACCGCATCAACGGCAAGTTTGGAGACAAGACCGTGTGCAGGGCTGTGGGCATGCAAGTGGGTAGAAGGAGGTTTAATCCTTTCAATGGGGTGGTGGTGTAGGACAAGTTAGTACCCATAAGGAACTACCTTTTCGGGTACTTGTCCTTTGAGAGGGTAGCGAAACACATCGAAGGATTTTCTCCCTTGCCTTCCTTCATATACGTAACCATTATCTATGACCAAAGGAAAAAATGAAAGATTGTAAATTGGTCTAACTTGATTGGCATCATCTACCTTATGAAGTGTATAGGTTTTGCTTGCATCCTCACCTAAGCCAGACTCCCATGAAAGCAGGTAAACCTCACCATATTCGTGATCAAACAGCATTTTCATTTCTGTATTTTCTTCCTTTACGGGAACCGTTGAACGTTGAATACTACCATCCTTATGCAATCGAATTAGCGTCTTATGCGAAGATGACCAAATGAATGTAAACCCCTTCTTGTATCCATAATAAGCGCCAAATGTCTCACTATCTTTACCTATCTTTTCACCTTTTGGATGAAATATTACAGTAGTATCTTGTGCCGAAACAAAGCCATAATCAAAAGGTGGATTTTTTGTAAAACCGTACCCTATGTGCTGAAGTCTTCTGCGTGGATTGATAATTTTATCTCCAGGCCTTTTAATCAAAATAATTTGTGTTCCTGTTTCATCTGGACCCTTTTCCAAGTATTCCCGACCAACAATATAATCTGGATTCAAAAATGTGTTCGTAGTATTGATCCCATGCTGCTTTCCATTGTAAAATTCGTAGGCTTCTACCACTTCAAACCGATTATTGGATGTTTTAATCATCAGTGAATAACTCACGTCCAAAGGACTAAAAATGGAGTCATTCACCTTTACAAAACTTTGAGCGGCATCAATCTTCATTTCATCTACTACAAGATTCGCTTTATCCAACAAGTACATCGTCCTTTTCGCGGGCCTATTATTAGAGGCATAGATCAACACTTTCTGTTCACCCATGGGCAGATAAGATGTCAGAACACAGTTTTCACAGCCATAAACCAATTCAGGCACAGCATCTTGGGCATTGATAGCTGTGGCGAGCATGCAAAAACTATAAATAAGTAGCAGCGTTTTGAAGAGAGAGCGAAACATAACTGTATTTTTTAGCGGAAACATTAATCAATACAGGACTAAATGCATTCAAATCATACGATTTCATGAGGTTGTTTTCATCGATCACGATTTTTAAGTTTGTTTTTGAAATTAACCTTTTAGATTTTTCAAGCCTATCTTTTGACACCACATTCCCTGAAAGAACCACAGAAATCTCGTGCTCAGTTTTTACCAACTGTTCCAGTACTTCATCGACACACAGTCCACAACTATCTAAAGGCAACAATAAAACCTGCGCAGTAGTTACCTGAACATTTAATTCTTTAAGATAATATTCTAAATCTTGCCCATATGCATATGGGCTGAAACCATTAGACTCACAACCAAGAAGAAAAAGAAGGTATATCAATTTATTACTCTTCCCAGTTAAAGATTCCGAAAACCATTTCATCATCATTTTTCCGTTCATTACTAACTATATAGAGGCCATTTTCTCTTACAAATGTGAACATGGGGTTGTAAGCCTGGGTATCCAAGTCTATAGCACCGACTACGTTTAACTCTTTATCCATTACCAATATTTTCCATTGAGCATCCAAAGCAGTATTTTTAGTACCCCGCGGATTTATTAAATCCTGTTTCTCCTTCAAAAACCTGTAATAAACCTGCCTATAGGGATCAAAAAGGAGTTGCTGAAACCAGGCAGAAGAAATATAATGGTTGACGAATTGCTGAAAATCAGCATCCCTTTTTACACCTATATTTTCATACTGCTTCAATTTGGGATAGTGGTATTGGAGTACAATTGAACTGTCTAAGGTATATTCATAGATACTTGGGTCTGCTGGAAAAGTAACTAAATACGTATTCCTGTGCGAATGGGTAAGGGTCGGTTCACGCAAAATATCGTAATAAGCATCTCCTCTGTAAACTTCCGGGTACGAACCGAAGGTAGTTCTCGTTTCATTATTTACAGGATCCCACACTACAAACTTATCTTTTTTGTAATAGTTGGTCGATTTGACATCGGTATCAGGATACACAGGCAATATCCAATTCGAGGATCCGAAAATAGGCCTTTGCCCTTGATGTGCATAAGCTACCGGGTAAAGCTGCATTCCTTTGTTATCCCGCAATTGAACTGCTGGTGAACTAATTACCTCACCACGTACATTAAAAACCTTCATCCGCTTACTTCTATCTTGCATCATTACAATACTGTCAGAATTGAAGTACCAAAACATATCTAAATCAGCCTCTATACTTCCCGGTCCATCTTCTTCAAAAAAGATGTGGCGAATTGGGATACTATCATCATCCAAGGGGATAAAATCCAAAGAAACCTGCTGTCGATTGAAGCCTAGCAGATAAGAAACCCCATTCTCCTCGATCAACTGAAAATAATCGTAAAATGGGAGCGTCAAGGAATCAATGGTGATGATATAGTTATCAATCATTACCGTTTTTTGGGTAAAATTTGTATCCCGGTTTATAATTTCAACAGATTCAATAGCCGTATTTACACCTGAACATGAGACTATTAAGAGGATGAAATATATCAATCTTAATTTTTTCATAAATAAAAAGAAAAGTTGCCTTATAGAAGTTCAGTTAAACATTATTACTACATCTTCACTAAGTACAATTTACTTATGTATTTTAACTTGTTTACGTTGTAATATCTTCAATGTTTTTCTAACTCAATAAGACAACTAAATAAAAGACTTATTTATTAATTAGATGAAACAGAAGCCACAATGGCTGCCGCTGCCGCAGCAATGGTTACGACATCTTTAACATCTTTCCAAAAGCAGATTTTTTTGCCATCGCAAGTTGTTCCTGTTTGTTTACATTTTTCGGCTTGACTTATGGAACAATATTCTTTTTGAAATTTTGAGCCATCAGAAGCCATAGTCAAATTACCGAAAGAAAGCCCTCCAAATACTAGGACTCCGCCAATCAATAAAGATAATTTTCGTTTCATGTTTTTTTTTAATTTAATGGTTTTGTGAATATTTTGTCTTACACACAAGACTAATGATTTCCTTTTGAGTCATACGGATTGCCAATCCCACCTTAGCATTACATCTTTTTTTAACTAAAATAGTGTGTGTGTGTGTGTGTAATGCAAGAGTTTATTGTGATTTTTTTTACAAAATACATGAATAAGTTCTTTTTGTAAACGAAATAATTTTTCTTGTGTTTAACCATATAGTTATGGGATTATTTTTTTTCAGCACTCCGTCAAGAAATATCATTCTTTGTTTTTCTAGAACATAAAAATCTATTCAGCACACCCTATTACCATTTCCCCACTTAAATCCTTAAATTTGCAACATGAAAGGACAATTCGATACCCAAGCTTTCAAAGAAAAACTGGAAGCACAAACGACCTTCCCCTCACTTTACATGTTTAAATTTATCGTCCCTGTGGCACAGCAGGATGAATTGGCAGCTTTACTTCCCAATAATGCGATTCAGTTTAAACAATCCTCCAAGGGGACTTATGTCAGTGCTACCATCGAAGCCATGATGCCAAACAGTGACGCCATCATTGCAGTTTATGAAAAGGCAGCCAAAATCTCTGGCGTCATCGCACTTTAAAACACCAAAACTATGTGGACCGAACAAGACAATAAACTTCGTCGGGAATTTAAATTCTCTGATTTCCAAGAAGCTTTTGCATTTATGACACGGGTAGCCTTTTTGGCGGAAGCCCATAATCACCACCCTAATTGGAGCAATGTCTACAATACCGTCACCATCGAACTGACCACACACGATGCAGGAAACGTGGTGACTGAAAAGGATAGAAAACTTGCAGCTGCCATCGACCAACTAGGATATGCCGGCTGATCAGCATATTCATTTACACCTTGTACCAACTCCTGTGGGCAATCTAGGGGATATGACCTTTCGAGCTATCGAGATATTGAAGTCCGTGGATGTCATCCTAGCCGAAGACACCCGTACGTCAAGCAAACTCTTGAAGCATTTCGAAATTCAGCGTCCTCTGCAATCCTATCATATTTTCAATGAGCATAAGACCATTGAAAAATTGATTCAGCGTATGCAAAAAGGAGAAGTGATGGCGCTGATTTCAGATGCAGGAACACCTGCTGTGTCAGACCCTGGCTTCTTATTGGTGCGTGCAGCGCGGGAAGCTGGATTGGAGGTCTCTTGCTTGCCAGGAGCCACTGCCTTTGTACCTGCCTTGGTCAATTCGGGTTTTCCTACAGACCGCTTTGTTTTTGAAGGATTTCTTCCCCACAAAAAAGGAAAGAAAACAAAAGTGGAAAGTTTGGTCAGCGAGACGCGAACCATGATTTTCTATGAGTCTCCTCATCGACTAGAAAAAACTTTGGAACTGTTTGCGGAAGTTTTTGGCCCTGAGCGAATGGCAGCAGTATCTCGGGAGATCAGTAAGCTCTACGAAGAAAACTTACGTGGAACATTACAAGAATTGCTAAGCCATTTTTCTGAAAATCCTCCCAAAGGAGAAATTGTATTACTGCTCCAAGGAGCCGAAGAAATCAAAGAAAGTAAATCCGAAGCCAAACGAAAAAAATGGCAATCATCTGAAGAAGACTAACTCATGCAAGACCTAACCCATATTGTAGAAAAAGTAAAAAGCATTGCCAAAGAAGCTGGCGCATTTATCCGCAAGGAGCGTCAGAACTTTAATTTGGACAAAGTCGAACAAAAAGGCTTGAATGACCTAGTTTCCTACGTGGACAAACAAGCTGAAATGATCATCGTCTCTCGCTTGCAACAAGTACTTCCAGAAGCTGATTTTATTGCAGAAGAAGGCAGTGCAGGTACCAGTGGAAAAGATTGGACTTGGATCATTGACCCCCTGGATGGGACTACGAATTTTATCCATGGGGTACCTGTTTTTTCTGTCAGCATCGGTTTACGGCATTTAGATGAAATCGTGTTGGGCGTAGTCTATGAGATCAATCAAGACGAATGTTTCTCTGCTGTCAAAGGACATGGCGCTTTTTGCAATGAAAAACCTATCAAGGTAAGCCCTTCCAAATGTTTGTCAGAAGGCTTGATGGCAACGGGATTCCCTTACAGTGCGTTTAAACAATTGGATCAGTACCTAGCTGTATTAAAAGCATTGATGGAAACCTGCCATGGAGTCCGGAGAATGGGCAGTGCAGCTGTGGACCTTTGTTATGTTGCGGCAGGCAGATTTGACGCATTTTATGAATATGACCTCAAGCCTTATGACGTTGCGGCAGGATCTTTGATTGTACAAGAGGCAGGCGGTACAGTAACTGACTTCAAAGGTGGAAAAGACTACCTTTTTGGAAAGGAAATTCTCGCAAGTACTCCGCTTGTCTACAGAGAAATTCAAGATATTTTATCTACGCATTGGAAAAGCTGAGATTAGACTTGTCTTTTCCGTGAATTGAAGTTTTAATTTAAAGGAATTCGGGTTGAAGGTTGTCGCATACACCCACCCATCAATCCGATTATTCCATATGACCATCAAAAACATAGATACTTATGAAAAAGACATGGATCATCATCGCATCAATTTTTGTATTTTTATTGATCACTGCATTCGTTTTACCTTCCTTCCTCAAGGGTAAAATCATTGAGAAAGTCGATCAGGCATTGGAAGAGAATATCAATGCGGATGTTTATTACAATCCGGGAAATGTCAGCGTAAGTCTTTTCCGACGATTCCCCAATATATCCATTAGCATTGGGGACTTTGGGATTGTGGGCCGTGAGGTTTTTGCACAGGATACGCTTATTCATGTCGACAGGGTTCAGGTAGACTTCAATCTACGCTCAGTTATTTTTGGAGATTACCCTACACTTACGGGGGTACACTTGGACGGAGCAGATATTTTGGTCAAAGTCTTGGAAGACGGTCGGGCCAACTATGACATCACCTATCCATCGGATGAGGCCCCAACGGAAAGTGACCTTCAGATTGGCATTGACTTACTGGAAGTAAACGATGTGAATTTGGTGTACGATGATCGCTCGCTGAATTTCTTAATGGCACTTGGAAACTTAGCTGCTGTGGGTTCGGGAGACTTTACTTTGGATGTATATGAAATGCCTTTGAAAGCGCGTGCGGATATATTGACTATGACTTATGAAGGTGTCAATTATTTAAGCAACAAAAAGTTCAAAGGGGAAACCTTGTTAGGGATTGATCTTAACGAAATGAAGTTCACGTTGGGCGATGGCTCCTTCGCCCTGAATGATTTTTTGTTTGATTTAAAAGGCATGATTGCTTTACCAGAAGAAAGCATTGATTTTGACTTGGTATTTTTCTCCAAAGAAAGCTCTTTTAAAACCTTGCTATCCTTAGTTCCCGGGATGTACACCGAAAGTTTTTCAGGTTTAAAAACAGAGGGCACGATAGATTTCAGGGGCATGTTCAAAGGCTCGTACAGTGAGGAAAGTTTCCCTTCATTCGACATTGGTTTAAATGTGATGGACGGGATGTTCCAATACCCTGACCTCCCACTTCCGGTATCTGATGTGCAGCTGGAAATGCATTTAAAAAATAATACTTCAGACCTATCATATACAACCATCAACGTCCCGATTTTTAACCTTCGCATGGGTACTAATCCCATTGAAAGCAGGTTTTTCATTGCCAATCTTCGCAGCTATGACATGGATGCCAGTGTTCGAGGGAAATTGAATCTGCAAGAACTTACCTCTATTTTCCCTGTGGACGGCATGCAAGTCAGAGGATTGCTTGATGTCCGGGCGCTTGCCAAAGGACGTTACGATGAAGCAAAGAAAGAACTGCCTAATCTGGATATTCAATTGGCTTTCCAAGATGGTTTTGTGAAGAATAGTGATATCCCAACTGCCTTAGAGCAAATAAATGTTCAGGCGAGTATCCTTAATCCTAGTGGAAAGATGAATGATTTCCGTGTGAATCTGGAACCATTTAGTTTCCTATTGGAAAACGAAAAGGTAGAGGGTAAGATGCGCATTTCAGACTTCGAGCTTCTCAATTGGGATGGAGCGATCAAAGGTGCGTTGGATATAGGGAAGATGATGGCAATATTCCCCCAAGAGGGCATGGAGATAGCCGGAAAGATTCAAGCAGATATCACTACTAAAGGCAGTTATGATGCAGTGAAAAAAGAACAGTATAACCGTTTGGACACACGTGGCTTTGCCAAGCTTTCCAATTTCTCTTTTAGTAGTGCAGATGTACCTCAGGGTATTTTGATCACTAGTGCCCAAGCAGAATTCAACCCTGACAGAGTTACCCTATCCGAATTTGCTTCACAATTGGGACAAAGCCCTGTCAATGCTACGGGTTCTCTTTCCAATTATATGAATTATATTTTCGAGAAAGATGCCACCCTTCGTGGACAATTGAGCATACAATCGGATAAATTCAATGTCAATGAATGGATGGAGGACTCAAGTTCATCCGATGAAGCTCTGGAAGTAATTCCGTTGCCCACGAACATTGATTTCACCATGAATGTACAGGCCACAGAAGTGCTATACGACAATCTGAGTTTGCGAGATGTGCGGGGAAATATGACCTTGCGTAATGGTGTGCTTTCATTTAAAGACACTGGTATGCGTTTGCTCGGCGGACAAGTGACCATGAATGGTGCCTATGATCCACGTGACTTAACAAAACCCACCTTTGATTTTGGACTGGCAATCAATAGCCTTTCCATTCCAGAATCGTTCAAAGCTTTTAATACGGTTCAGATTCTCGCACCAATTGCACAACATTTGACGGGTGTTGTCAATACCAATTTGAATTTCTCTGGAACATTGGGTGCTGATATGATGCCGATTTTATCGAGTTTGGATGGCCGAGGCATCTTGAGGGTGGCCGAAGCATCCTACCAAAACAGCGCCTTGGTGCAAGGAGTCACCAGTTTGACCAGACTGAATGAAACCAATACACTTGTGTTTAGAAATGTTGCTATTCCAATCCAAATAGAAAGAGGGGTATTAAATGTGCAGCCATTTGATGTGCGTCTGTGGGACTATCAAGCCAACATTCAAGGAAGCACAGGTTTTGATGGCAGTATCAATTACCTCATCAACATGCAAGTGCCAGCAGGTAAATTTGGAAGTACTGCAAATAATCTACTTGCCACCATCTCAGGAACCCAGGCCTCTACTAGCACATTGATACCTGTAGCAATCAATCTTGGAGGTTCGTATGCCAGTCCAAGATTCTCTTTAGCGGGTGGTAATAGCATTGAAAATCTTCTGGCTACTGCGGTTCAAAGCAGAGTTCAGACCGAACGCCAAAACATTCAGGAACAAGCCACCCAACAATTCCGAGCAGCAGAGGACAGTATCAAAAGAGAACTCCAAGTCCGATCCGAGCAACTTCAGGACAGTGCCCGCAGAGAAGCCGAGCGCAAAGTCAACGAGGCTAAGGGAAAAGCTACAGACGAAGCTACCCGAGTTATTCGGAATTTGATAAGACCGAGGAATACGGCTCCAGATACGACGAAGAAGAATTAAAGGAACGGAATTGTACCAAGTACAAAGTACCAAGTAGGGAGTCGGGTAGCCGACTTGCCTACTGCAAGCAGGAGCGAGAGTTTAGACAATGACACAAGAATCAAGACAGGGGTGAAAAGAAATATGCTAACGCGAAATACAGTTGAAATATACCTCCACCTGTGGTAGACAGGTTCGGCGATATTATAGTGGCGTGTAGTTAAGAGAATTATACTTAGAAAAAAGTATCATGTAATTTCCGGAAAGGCACATTCCAAATTCTTCATTACACACTGTACCACCAATGCCGGGGCTTAAAAGCCACGGCAATTGATGGGTGTATCCTTTGAAATTCAGATAAATTTTGTTTTAAAAATTCGCGATTACAGTCGTGGGTTAAAACCCACAAAAGGGCATATCTGACTTGTGTCGAAACTAGCACCCCGGATCCACATCTTAACACTTAACCATTAACATCATGTAACCACCCCCGCAGGTTCATAAGATCAATCAAATCATTCCAAATTCTTCATTTCACATTATACATTGTACTACCAATGCCGGGGCTTAAAAACCACGGCAATTGCTGGGTGTATTCTTAGAAATTTGCGAAAAATTTGTTTTAAAAACTCGATCAATGTCGTGGGTTGAAACCCACATGCGGGAATGTCTGACAAGTATGCGGGACTAGTACCCCTAATCCACATCTGAACACTTAACCATTAACATTTTGTAACCTCCCCCCAGGTTCACAACGACAATCGAATCATTCCACATTCATCATTCCACATTCCTAATTGCTTACACTGTTCACTGTCAACTGTTCACTCCTCTTACAATGCCGGGGCTTAAAAGCCACGGCAATTGATTGGGTGTATTCGTTGGAAATTCGATTAAATTCTGTCTCAAAAATTCGATTACGGACGTGGGTTAAAACCCACAAAACGGCATATCTAACTGGTATACAGCGCTAGTTCCACTGATCCACATTTTAACACTTAACTATTAACATCTTGTAACCACCCCGCAGGTTCACAACGACAATCGAATCATTCCACATTCTTCATTCCACATTCCTAATTACTTACACTGTTCACTGCCAACTGTTCACTGTCCAAACTCCAAGAAATAATACCAACCCCCAAGTGTCAAGAAAGACAACGGAATCCCAATCCCCACTAAGAGGGACGCTAGCTTGGGTTCGAGATCATGGGAGATGGCGATGATGGAACCTGTAATCATGGGAGCCATAGCCATTTCCATGACGGGAACTTTCAGCATTAACCCTTCCACATCCATCAGGGGTCCCAAAAAAATCCAAGTGACCAAAGGAATTAATAACAACTTGTACCCTAATCCGTACCAAAGAAACCTAGTTGAAATGGCTTCCAAGTTGATCTTTATTTGTAAGCCCACAGCAGTGAGTGCCACGGGAGTCAAAGCCAAAGCAATCCAGGCCAACAATTCATCCACCCAACCAGTCGCAGTCCAACCAACTAAATTCAAAACAAGCGCCAGATTGAAAAATATAAACGGAGGAAAACGGAGGATTTTGCCTGCAATATCACGTTTTCGCTTTTTCCCTGCTGCATAAATGGATGCCACAATGATAGCCAAGGTACTGACCAAAATAAAGGAACCTGCTTGATCTATCAGCAGAGCGATTTTAACTGCCTCGCCTCCATACAAGGCCTGCAAGACAGGAATTCCTACAAATGAAGTATTTGCCAAACCGCTGGTGATGATCAGGCTCCCCGTCACCGATCGCGTCCAACCCCTCCACTTCCCTACTTGTGAAAACAAGAACCATGAGAGGAAGAAACTGATATAGGCTACAGAAACTGGCAATAGCAACTGAAGTGAAAGTTCTACTCGTGGCAGATAGCGCAAAGCAAGCGCTGGAAGAATCACTGAAATTAATAATTGATTCAACCATGCAGCAAGCTTATCAGGTGACTGAAGAAGTCGCTGCAAGGATAACCCTAAGATTAGAAAAATTAAGATTTGAAGCAGGTTAAGCATGTAGGTTTCTAAAATTTAACATTCTCATAATTCACTCTTAACCAGTTTCCTGAATAAATAAGCTTCATTTGTGGTGTAAATTACGATAAGCTATGAACAAAATAATACCACTAGAAGTAAAAGGCCAAAAAATCGTACAGCTTTCTCAGTTGAGCATAGATGAATCCAACGATATCCGCAGCTGGCTTCCCCAAAACAGCATCCAAAAAGTAGAGTTTCAGGGTATGGAGCTAAACGATTGCATTGCGTATGAGACCTACGAGTGTTGGTTTCGTACCAATCACAGTTTGAATTTCCGATTTTCCAGTATGCTGGACTTTTAATCCAGCCCGAATAATTTTCTTTTTTCAGCAAAGTACGCTTCTAACTGTGGGTAGAGCGGGCTCTCTGCTACAGGAACTCCCCCGATGGTCAAGGCTGCATTTCCTTGAGCAGTTTCCAAGTCCACGTCCATGGTCTCGATCAGGAAGATCAACTCTTGAAGCGTAAGCGGTTGATCTGTTTGTTCAGGGTTGAGCTTAAACTCATTCCCATAAAAATCCACTGCCTCCAAATAATATATTCCATCCAAGACATTGGCAAAGATGCTGATTTCATCTCCCCAAGTACTTTCGGGATAACTTAACTTGCAAATCAGGGTATTGGGGCCAGTGCCGTTAAAATAGGTTTCAGGCCTGTAATTGAAATCAATCATGGTGTGAAGGTAAAAAAATGACAGGAGTGTATCTCAATTGCTTTTTGATTTTTTTCTTAAAACTCCGTGCCTTTTATCAATAAAAAACAACTATATTGTTAAATCAAAACTCGACATTTTGGTTTTATTTAATTGAATCTTTTTCTGCAATCTTCATTCGCTCCAAATACACTAGATCTTTATCTTCATCTATTGCTACAGCATTTAAAATTCTCTGCACACAAGCAGGATCATTCTCTGTCTGATAGGATTGGAATTTTTCTGGGTCGATGATAAAAACAACTTCATCCTCAGCGTTTAAAAGACGGGGATTGCCTACAAACCGAAAAAATCCATTATCCGCCCGCAAACTAAATATCCTAGAAGTCAAATCCCTTCTTAAATCTATGAAGGCCGTTTGAACCTTGGCATCATAGGTCATATTTAGAAATAGATGATTTTCATTTTTTATAGATTTTTGATAAAAAAAGCATATTTCCCCCATTCAACCAAAGAATTACAGCTCGAACGTAAATTATTCTTATTTCATCAACATTCTTTCCTATGTTTGCAACAAATTCCAACTGAGCAGGTTTGAGAATTAAACCATCATGCAAACAATTAGAAAAATACTACCCCTATTTAGCCAGTTTGCGCTAGCCCTGATGCTTAGCATCTTGGCCAATGGTGTATTGTTTTTCCACACGCATGAATTGGAATGTGGGAGAATTATCACCCATGCCCACCCACTGATTACCGAAGAACAGCAAGAACTTCCTGACCACGGGCATAGTGAGATGGAGTTGATCATTTTGGATTTGATATCCAATGCCAATTTCTTCCTGTATGACTATCAAGTTGTTTTACCTGAAACAGCTACTTTAGAACAATTTTTGGGTTCCAGCTTCGTTTCAGAAGCAGTCCACTACCACTTCCCTGTAGGGTTTGACCATCGAGGTCCACCCATTTCCTGATTTTTCTACTTCCACCCTCCACGGGGGCTTACCAATTTATTTTACAAATTCCTTTACTTACCTTATTCAAGCATGCGCTTTGTTATTGCTATTGCACTGATGTTCCTGTACACAGGTATATTAGGTGCCCAAGATATTTCTTTGACCGGTAGGGTTTTAGATAAAAACACGAATTCTCCTATCCCAGGAGCATCCATATTCATTCCCGAACTCAATCGAGGGGTAGTTACCGATCTTGATGGAAAGTTTATCATTCAAGGACTTCCCGACCGAAATATTACCCTTCAAGTGACATTTGTGGGATATTCCAATAAGGTTCAGACTATCCGACCGGGTCAATTTGGTCGTGATTTGGTTGTTGAGCTGGAAGAGTCCATTACCAATTTTGAAGAAGTGGTGATCTCCGGTGCTTATGTAATGAGCAAAGAGAGTTCTCCCATCAGCATAGAAAAGATCAACCGAACGGAGATCTTGAAAATGCCTTCTCCATCCTTGATGTCTTCCATTGCACGTACACCGGGAGTTTCTGAAATCTCTTTGGGACCAGGGATTAGCAAACCTGTAATTCGAGGTTTATCTTTCTCCAGAGTTTTATCCCTTTATCAAGGGGCAAGATTTGAAAATCAGCAATGGGGCGCAGACCATGGGTTGGGTTTGGCAGAAACAGGCATTGGAGACATTGAACTGATCAAAGGACCTGCATCCTTAATTTATGGCTCGGGTGCCATGGCCGGTGTGGTCAACTTGATTGAAGAAAAAGATGCAGATGCTGGTGTGATTGAAGGAGATGCCAATTTGCGGTTTTTCAGCAATTCCCTAGGACTTCGCTCGGAAGTAGGTGTTAAAGGCGCCAATGAAAATGGATTCTTCTGGTCTTTACGAGGGGCCGCCGAGTCCCATGCCGATTACTTGGATGGTGATGGCAATGCCGTAGGCAACACCCGGTTCAATACCCAAAACCTCAAAGCTGGAGCAGGCATCCGTAGGAGTTGGGGAGATACCCGAATTCGCTACACTTACCTCAAGCAAAAATTAGGAATCTTGGAAGAAGATGAACTGGACGAATTGGTGACTACTAGAGGCGATAGAAGCATTCAATTACCTTTGCAAGATGTGACCGATCATTTCATCAATTCTGAAACCAATATTTACTTAAGGGAAGATAAAATAAAGGCAACCTTTGGTTATCACCTCAATTTCAGGGAAGAAGTTGAAGATGATTTTGATGAAGTTGATTTAGGCTTAATTTCTCAGAATTTCATGTATGACGTGAAATACTACAAGGGGCTTACACCTCATTTGGAGGCTATTGTGGGTGTTCAGGGTTTTTACTTGCGCAACATCAATTATGAAGATGCAGGTGAATTTTTAATTCCAGATGCAGTAAAAGATGACCGCTCGGTTTACGCTCTTTTAAACTACAACAAAGACAAATGGGTGCTGCAAGGTGGCTTGCGTTATGATTACAGAAAAGTAACTGCCGATGCTTCCGCACAGCACTTTGTAGACTATGGCTTCATTCTTCCAGAAAATCCTACTGACCGCACCTTAGAAAGAACATTTGATGGGGTGACAGCAAGTGGAGGCGCAACTTATCGCCCAAATAGCACTTGGAGATTCCGAATGAATGTTGCTCAAGGTTTCCGCGCTCCTGATTTGGCTGAATTATTCTCCAACGGGCCACATCCTGGTACCAGCCGCTTTGAGCGTGGTGATGCCAGTTTTGGTAGAGAGCAAAATATTCAAACAGACTTTGGTGTTCGATACAGTCAAACAAATTTTACACTTTCGGGAGAGGTATTTTACAACCATGTGGACAATTACATCTTCTTTGCCCCTACGGATGAGCGTGTGGAAGAGTTGACCGTATGGGTATTCGAACAAGCAGATGCCCGCTTGTATGGTGGTGAAATGGAGTTAACCATCCATCCTAGCAGCATGAAATGGATTGCTGCCTCCACAGGCTACAGCGCCGTAATCGGTCAGCGACGCTCGGATATGAGTTTCCTACCTTATATTCCTGCCTTCCAATGGACGCAAACAGTGGATTTCAAGTTAAAAAACACAGGCTACATCAAAAACCCATACATCAGTATCCTAGGAAACTGGGTATTTGACCAAAACAGATCTGCGCCATTGGAGGACGATACCCCAGGCTATTACTTACTTGGCTTGAATGTAGGCGGAAGTGTTCCGGTAGGTAAAAACATGCTTGATGTATTTGTCAGCGGAACAAACCTATTGAACAGAACCTATCTTGACCACATGTCACTTTTCAGACCATTTGGCGTGAATCAGTTGGGTAGAAATGTGGCGGTGAATGTGAGAATACCGTTTTAGGAGAAGCGAGAGACGAGAAGCGAGAAGCGAGAGACGAGACAAGAATTAAGAATCAAGACTCGGGGCGTATATGAACAGAGACTGTTCATTTTAATTTGGGAAATCTGTGGACAATTGGTAGAAGCGAGAGACGAGAAGCGAGAAACGAGACAAGAGCCAAGAATCAAGAACCAAGACTCGGGGCGTATATGAGACCTAAGAGACTGTCTCTTTTAATCTGCAAAATCTGTGGACAATTGGTAGAAGCGAGAGACGGGAGGCGAGAAGCGAGACTCGGGGCGTATATGAGACCTGAGAGACTGTTCATTTTAATCTGTGCTAATCGGCGAAATCTGTGGACAACTGGTAGAAGCGAGAGACGAGACAAGAGCCAAGAATCAAAAAAATAAGGTAGAAGGATGAGGGAGGAAGGATGAAATAGGCTTGTGCGAAATAAAGTTGAAATCCCCTAAAGTTGGATAAGCTATGCCTAGTGGCGATATAATTTAGGGTCTGGTGAATAAGGGGATATTCTTGAAAAACGTTAATTAGATTGAGGACAGAAACCGCAAAGAACCCTAAGGTTAGCGCAAAGGTCGCTAAGTTTGGACATCGAATCTGTGCTAATCTGCGAAATCTGTGGACCGACAGCCATTGCGAGCGTTGCGATCAATCGTAGCGCACGTGGCGTGAACTTTGTCTCGTCCTGAAAATACCTGACACTCTCTTTAAGAATAATTCTCTTGTTTACACGCCACCATTATTTCGCCGATAGGAATATATCAAATTATTTCGAGTAAGCATATTTCATTCTTGATTCTCGCTTCTCACTTCTAAACTCTCGCCTCCATATTCACTCCTCACTTAACTCCCCTTTGAATTGGATTATCCATTGATTAAAACTAATTTTGGGCAACCTATTAAAAATCATATCCATGAAAAGAGATCAGGCAATCTTTGACCTCATTGCAAAAGAAGAAAACCGTCAAAAGACGGGTATTGAATTGATCGCATCTGAAAACTTCACCAGCAAGCAGGTGATGGAAGCGGCGGGAAGTGTGTTGACCAACAAATACGCTGAGGGTCTGCCTAATAAGCGTTATTACGGAGGTTGTGAAGTGGTGGATCAGATTGAGCAATTGGCCATTGATCGTGCAAAAGAACTCTTTGGAGCTAGCTGGGCAAATGTGCAGCCGCACTCCGGTGCACAGGCTAACGCCGCCGTTTTCTTGGCAGTATTAAATGCAGGTGATCCTATCTTAGGATTTGATTTGGCTCACGGTGGCCACTTGACCCACGGTTCCCCAGTGAACTTTTCTGGTAAATTGTATCAGCCTCATTTCTACGGGGTAGAAGAAGAAACAGGTTTGATCGATTATGATAAGGTGGAAGCCAAAGCCTTGGAAGTAAAACCTAAATTATTGATCTGTGGTGCTTCTGCCTATAGCCGTGACTGGGATTATGAGCGTCTAAGAGACATCGCTGACCAAGTAGGTGCCTTGTTATTAGCGGACATCTCCCATCCATCCGGTTTGATTGCCCGTGGATTATTGAATGACCCATTGGAGTTTTGCCATATTGTCACCACCACTACCCACAAAACCTTGAGAGGACCAAGAGGTGGTTTGATCTTGATGAGAGAAGATTTTGACAATCCGTTTGGACTGAAAACTCCAAAAGGTGAGTTAAGAAAAATGTCTTCGCTTTTAGATTCTGGTGTTTTCCCAGGTACGCAAGGTGGGCCATTGGAACATATCATCGCAGCTAAGGCAGTAGCCTTCCAAGAAGCACTTTCTGACGAATATATGGCCTATGTAGTGCAGGTGAAGAAAAATGCAGCCGTGATGGCGGAGGAGTTTGTGGCTAGAGGTTACAAATTAATCTCCGGAGGAACGGATAACCACTTGATGTTGATTGACCTGACAAATAAAGACATCACAGGCAAACTCGCTGAAGAAACTTTGGGCAAGGTTGATATTACCATCAACAAAAACATGGTCCCATTCGATAAGCGATCTCCATTTGTAACCTCCGGTATGCGTGTCGGCACTGCTGCTGTCACCACCAGAGGATTGAAAGAAGCCGACATGAAGAAAATCGTAGCCTTGATCGATGATGCTTTGGTTAATCATGCAGATGAAGCTGCTTTGGCAAGCATCAAATCCCAAGTTAACGAGTGGATGGTTCAATTCCCATTGTATTGATTTGATTATCCGCAGGTATAAGAGGTCAATTCTTCAATTACAACCACGCGGATAATCGTCAACAGACAAAGTGTTCCAGTCCACTGTGACTTAAACAAAATACACAAACCACATAAGTGCTGACTCGCAAGAGACCGCAGGTATAAATTAATCGCTCAAAATTAAAGTGGCATTAGATCAGTATAGAGAAGAAGAGGAAGATGAAGGCATGTCCTTTTTGGACCATTTGGAGCAACTGAGGTGGCATTTGCTGCGCTCAGTTGCTGCTATTTTAATTTTCACCATTATCGCCTTTCTCGCCAAAAGCATCGTATTTGGACAAATCATCTTGGGCCCTTCCCGGGTTGATTTTTTCACCTATCGCATGCTCTGTCAATTGGCAGAAATCTTTAACACACCTGTTCTGTGCATCACAGAACTACCGTTTATCTTACAAAGCCGTCAAATGACGGGGCAGTTTTCCATGCATATCACCTCCTCTTTGGTGGTGGGGATCATCGCGTCCTTTCCTTATATATTTTGGGAAGTATGGAGATTCATTAGTCCAGGATTATACGCCAAGGAACGTCAGGCAGCAAGAGGGGCAGTGTTTTTTGTAAGTTTGCTCTTTTTCTTGGGTACACTCTTTGGATACTACATTCTCACCCCTATTTCGGTGAATTTCTTGGCCAATTACCAGTTGGACCCTACGATTTCCAATGAATTTGATATAACCTCTTATGTAGGTACCTTGAGTATGTTGGTCTTGGCTTCGGCGATTATGTTTCAGTTGCCTATGGTCATCTACTTCTTATCCATGTCAGGATTGGTCAGTGCGGCTATGTTGAAAACCTACAGAAGGCATTCTATCATTGTCATTCTTATCCTAGCAGCTGTGATTACTCCTCCCGATGTCATCAGCCAAATCCTGATAGCCATGCCAATCTTGGTCTTGTATGAAGCGGGGATTCAGATTGCCAAGAGATTAGAGAAAAAACGCGCAAAAGAAGCACTAGAAGATAACGTTTAACTCCTTTGATGATGAAAAAAATTGCAATCGGCGGAGACCATGCCGGATATGAATACAAGCAAACCATAATCAAACAATTGCAGGAAGCAGGTTTGGAAGTCAAAGACTTCGGCCCCTACTCTGATGGTTCAGTAGATTATCCTGACCATGTACACCCCTTGGCTACTGCTGTGGAAGCTGGTGAGTTTGATTTTGGAATCTTAATCTGTGGCAGTGGCAATGGTGTCGCGATCACAGCCAACAAACACCAAGGTATCCGCGCTGCCTTGTGTTGGAATGAAGAACTAGCCGCCTTGGCCCGTTCACATAATGATGCCAATGTGCTAGCTATCCCTGCCCGATTTATTCCTTTCGAGACAGCCTCCAAGATGGTGGATATCTTCTTGCAAACAGCCTTTGAAGGTGGCCGCCACGCCACCCGTGTCAATAAAATAGCCTGCGGATAATTTCGCAGGTTTTTTTATCTTTCATTATTAATTTAATTTCAGTTAATAATGAAGGTATTTTTGAAGACAGGATATCATGTGAGTTTAGCTATTATGGCTGTGCTCTTGATCAGCTCTTGGATAAGTGAGCAATCATTCAACAGTGAAGCTTTTTGGGTACTTTTTATCGTCAATGCAAGCTGTCGCTTAGCCCTATACAAATTGGAACCCCACCATAGAACCTTGACCAAAAACGAAATCAAAAAGAAACTCATGCTTTACGGACTAGGTTATGCCATTTTTATTGGAGTAGGGCTTTGGTGGATAGGAGCGCTGTAAATTGGTTGTTTTTTTTGGCAATCCACAGACTTTTTGAAGTTGATGTATTTTTAACGCTAGGGTTTTAAACCCTAAGTACATACCCGATTGTCAACTAATGATAAATCTCCAAAGAGCAGGTGGTTAAATTAAACGTTTATTTAAACGTTTAACTTGGGTGGGATAAGAGGAAATTAGTGGGTGTTTTTTTAATTTTCGATTACAGCATTTTCAAATGAAAGCTGGACATCAACCTTTTAAATCTTTTAGTCTATGGAAACTAACCTATTCCCTGCCTCCATCACGCAGCAAACCGTCGAAGTTTATGATTCTAAAATCAGCGTGCGATCCAGTATTATTTACTTGATCATACTGGGCTTTTTGGTAAGTGCAGTAATTGCGCTACCCCTAGTGTATGTAGATGTAGCTGTCCAAGCAAGGGGAACATTTCAATCAGCACTTCAGCGCAATTCCTTAATTGCCTCTGTTGGCGGGCGGATCGAACAGTGGAATCTTTTAGAAAACCAAAAGGTCAAAAAAGGGGACGTTTTGGCATTGATCCGAAATGAACAAATTCATTTAGAAATGATAGGTTTCGAAGAACGATTAACCTTAGTGCAAAGCTTCATGAATGACCTGCAAAAACTGGTAAACATAGACTTAGAAGAATCTTCACTTGCTCCTCTTCGCTTACAGTCCAACTATTACCAAGCATCATTCCTAGAGTTTCAATCAAAACTATCCAATCATCAAACAAGTCTTCAGAAATTAACTAGAGACTATGAGCGGGCTCAAATATTATTCGAAAGTAAATCCATAGCATTCGCTGAATACGACAATACAGAAGCTCAGTACATGCAGGCGAAAACACAATTGGAGCTTCTCAAAAAACAACAAATCAACTTATGGGAACAAGAACTGGTCAATTATCAACAGGAAAAGATTCGACTTAAAAGTCAGCTGGATGTTTTCTCCGAACAAATGGATCAATACAAGATTATCGCGGGCACCAATGGAACTCTTATCAATGTCTTGAATCTGAATAAAGGAGACTTTATCCACCCGCATCAAAAACTAGCGGAAATATCTCCTGACACCACATTGATTGCCGTGACCTACATTTCTCCCATGGACATTGCTTTTGTAGAAATAGGCCAGGAGGTCAGTTTCCAAGTTGACGCATACAATTACAATCAATGGGGACTTGCCACAGGAAAAGTTATTGATATCGCTGATGATCTGACCTTGATAAATGAAAAAGAGGCCGGATTCTTAGTTACCTGTGCATTGGCATCTCCTCATCTAACCCTGACAACAGGACAGGAGGGGCTAATCAAAAAGGGGATGACCTTCAATGCACGGTTTGTAATAGCTCGAAGATCATTATATCAATTGCTTTATGACAAAGTCGATAATTGGATCAATCCGCAAGTTCAACTTCCATCCTAATCACTACTGCCATGAGTATCAAAATCAAACAAAGGGATATTACCGACTGCGGTGCTGCTTGTTTAGCCTCTGTAGCATCTTACTATAAATTGGAAATGCCGGTTTCCAAGATCAGGCAAATGGCCTCCACTGACCAAAAAGGGACCAACATCTTGGGAATGATTGAAGCTGCTACTAAAATGGGGTTTTCTGCTAAAGGAGTGAGAGGAGAATTTGAGGCACTTAAAGATGTACCCATGCCGGTAATCGCTCATGTAATCGTCAAAAAAGTACTGCATCATTTTGTAGTTCTTTATAATGTAGGTGATAAGACCGTGGAATACATGGATCCTGGCGATGGCCAAATGCACAAGGTCAGTCCTGATGCATTCAAAGAAATGTGGACGGGAGTATTGGTACTATTAATGCCCAATGATGAATTCAAAGCCATCAACCAAAAAGTTAGCACTTGGAGTCGATTTTGGTTTCTTATTCGTCCGCACCGTGGAGTGATGTTTCAATCATTAATTGGTGCTATTGTTTATACGATTTTGGGACTTTCCACTTCGATTTATGTTCAAAAGATAATTGACCATGTCTTTATCGGTAGAAATGTAAACTTGCTTAACCTGCTTTCGGTAGCGATGCTTGTCTTATTGGTATTACAGGTAGTGATCGGGGTGTTCCAAACACTTTTTGTAATCAAAGTAGGCCAACGAATCGATGCACGGTTGATATTAGGTTATTACAAACATTTACTTACCCTCCCACAACGGTTTTTTGACACTATGAGAGTAGGAGAAATCATATCACGGATTAATGATGCTGTAAAAATCAGAGCATTCATTAACGAGGTATCCATAGGCTTGTTGGTAAATATTTTCATAGTCATTTTCTCCTTCGCTTTAATGTTTACATTTTACTGGAAATTGGCCTTAGTGATGCTATTGGTGATCCCTCTTTATGTGACCATCTATCTCATTACCAATAGTCTCAATAAAAAAATTGAGCGAAGACTCATGGAGGAATCCGCGGAACTCGAATCCCAATTGGTAGAATCCATCACATCGGCTGGCACCATCAAAAGGTTTGGCGCAGAAGACCACGCCAATATCAAGACCGAGGTACGATTTGTTTCCTTACTTAAAACAATTTATCAATCTGGACTGAACAATATTTTCTCGGGCACCTCATCAGAGATGGTCTCAAGAGTATTTACAATCATATTATTATGGGTCGGTGCAGGCTATGTGTTGAAAAATGAAATTACACCTGGAGAACTCATGTCTTTTTATGCATTAACCGGATACCTTACCGGCCCTGTGTCAAGTCTGATTGGCATGAATAAAACCATTCAAAATGCCTTAATAGCAGCTGATCGTCTTTTTGAAATTATGGATTTAGAAGTAGAAAGCAATGATGACACCTTTCCTCTCAAGAAAGAAGATGTTGGAGATATCCGTTTCAAAAACGTGAGTTTTCGCTATGGTTCACGGGCCAATGTTTTTGACGGTTTGAACCTGGTTTTCCCACAGGGCAAAATATTGGGAGTCGTGGGCGAAAGTGGTTCTGGTAAAAGCACATTAGTATCTCTTCTGCAAAATCTCTACCCGCTACAATCAGGAAATATCTACATCGGAGAACAGGATATTAAATTTATTTCAAATGCAAGTTTGAGGCAAATTGTCTCTGTGGTACCTCAACGGATTGATTTATTTGCGGGCAATGTCCTTGAAAACATCGCCCTGGGAGATTATCTGCCAGATATGCAAAAGGTAGTACAAATCTGCAATAAATTAGGGATGATGCCATTTATTGAAAGCTTACCAAATGGCTTCGGCACCTATCTAGGGGAGAATGGTGCTTCCCTGTCAGGCGGCCAAAAACAACGAATTGCCATAGCTAGGGCACTTTATCGAGATCCCTCCATATTAATACTGGATGAGGCAACTGCCTCCTTAGACCCAGATTCCGAACAATTTGTACAGCAAACCATCCGAATGCTCGCAACTGAGGGCAAAACCATCATTTTCATTACCCATAGACTGGCAGCAGTTCAAGACTTTGATAGAATCTATGTCCTTGACAAAGGAAAACTCATTGAAGAAGGTACGCATGATCAATTGATAATGCAAGAGGGGAAATATTTCGAAATGATCCGCAAGCAATTGGTCATACTTTGAATTTGGACTACTCATAAAACCGTAATCATGAGATCAAAAAACCACTCAATCACTAAGTAACCCAATTAACTAATCACAAATTTACTTCACCAACAACACAACCAACCATGGAATTCATCAAACAAATCGAGCGATTACAGCTGATCAATAAACTCATTCGAGAAGAGAGAACAGGCAGCCCTGAGGAATTAGCCTTAAGGCTAGGGATCAGCAGGCGTCAGCTTTATGTGTATGTAGAATACCTTAAAGATATGGGGCTTGACATTCAATTTTCAAGGAGGTTAAACAGCTTTGTCTTTGCCTGTCAAAAACAAGTTCGGATCGACTGGAAATTTGAAATTTTAGAAAACACTCAGATCACCAATGTAAATGGAGGAAGAAATTTTCAATCACTAAACTTTAAAACTTATGTATTCTACAACTCAATCTGTGCATAACTCTACATTTAAGGCACAAATCACAGAAACAATTGAGAACATTATCAATTTTCTCAAAAATCCACACAGACCTGAAACCTTTGCAGATATGACCCCCAAGGAGTTTCTGAAATTGCTGCTAATCACGTTTTTGGCAATCGTTCCACTAGGTCTGCTCTTACACTTATTTGATATAGAGCAATTTGATCATAAAATAGAAGCCATGCTGGAAAATCATCTTTGGCTCATAGTGTTTGCGGGGATATTTATCGCACCTTTGCTAGAGGAGCCTGTATATCGCTTACATCAAAACTTGAAATACAGCTCTTTGGCTTGGAGTTTTGGACTTTCTTTTTTGCTTCTGAGTGAAGTTTGGTATCCTCTAATCATATTTTGGGGGTATTTAGCTTATCTTTTCATACAGCTCAATCAAGGAAGGCAACCTTCTCTCAAAATGGTTATTTGGGTATCTTCCATCTTATTCGGATTAGTTCATATGGGAAACTATACAGAATTTGACTATAGCAACCATTTCTATCTAGTACCCTTTTTGGTGGGGATTCAGATTGTTTTAGGGTTGATTCTAAGCTATGTTCGGCTAACCTACGGCATGAAGTGGGCAATTATTTTCCATGGTGTCTACAATGCCACCTTATTGATTCCTTTGGCGATTTTTTACGAACCGTAAAAAATTTGAAAAAATTTCTATCGTGCTGTTTTTCAGCACGGAGCAAGATTAATTTAGTATCATGATCAAACAACAAGTCTTTATGCTAGCTACCAAGAATTGTTTGGATGAGATTGGGAAAACCCAACGCCTGGAAATGGTTGGGGAAAAATGAAAATTTATTTAAATTATGGACAAGTTTAAAGAATTAGATTATTTAGAGAAATATAATCTAAATGGAGGAGCCCCAATGGGTTCAGATCCACTAGCTAATATAGGCTATTTTGCACACAAAGCTTGGTGTGCATTAAAAAATAGAATTAGTGAAGTAAACAGTTCTTACCAAGGTGGTAAAATTTATGGACCAACAGGATTACGTTACCCTTAAAATTTGATTACGCTATGAAAAAAAATAAAATAGAAAAAGTCTTTCATCCTCTTGAAGAAAAAGAAATAAATTCTATTGAAGGAGGATATATTAATCTAATCTTGAGAGTTGGAGCTGCTCTCTTCGGAGGTTATCAAGTAGGTTATGGGTGGGGTTCTTATAATTGTGAATGTTTAAAGGAGCCTGATTTATCTAAAGCTGGTCCAACGCATTATAGAGCTTAAAACAATTTTCAAGGGAATTTAATTATTCCCTTGATTTAAATTATAGAGTTAATGATACGAGCAATAAAATTATTTTATTATTTTCTTCTTTTATGTTGGCTATATGCATTTATCGATGTTTTTTTCCTAAGCCCAAATATTAATGAGTTTTATGTTATGGGTTCAATAAAAACATCAAAACCAATTGCATCTCTAATTTATTTCTTGCTAGTTATAATAGCCATTATTTCAATTAGAGAAACCAATAGGGAAGAAAAAGGCAGAAAACAATAATGGGGAAATCTTTCATAACTCCAGATAACATGTTTGTAAAGTCATACTTTAAAATTTACAGGGGACTTAAAAAGACATCCGGATCTGACCTAACCTGACAAATTATTCCCTCCTACGAAGACCACAGGCCTACGGCCCTAGCCGTTCATTTCGGATTAGGTGAATCTAAGAAATACAGATCTACAGTTCTAAACGTCACCCTGCTCTGAAAGAGCAACACAACAATAACCATGGGTTCTCAAACCCATGGTAAAAACCACACTCCCCTTCTCTGCCCTCAAGGGGCAGTACATCTCCTATAGCTCAGCAAACCAGAAATTAAACGTTTATCTTTTCCTCCTTCTTTTCTAAATTGAGGCCTATCCATTATTTTCCATCAGGATTTACTCAAACACACTATGTGAGATTGAACTTACTAAAATTGCTTCTTTAAATCTTTCAAAACTGTAATCGTTAACAGAAAAACCTTATGAGAAAAATTATAATGGCTTTCTTCTTCTTTATCTTCTTATGTTGGACTTACGCTGCTATTGATATTGCTTTCTTTAATCCAAACTGTAATCAATTTGCAGTTTTAGGAGCCTTTGAAACATCGAGGCCTATTGCTGTGCTTATTTACTTTGTGTTGGCGATTATGGCCCTTGTATCAGTTAACACAACGAATAAAATAGGAAAAAAAGGAGACTCATGATACCCTACCTAGTTTCGAAATTCGCCGTTTGATATTCATCATTCGCAATTATATACCAAAAACCTACAACTAGGCTTCCATAAGCCATTTTTCAACATCACTTTTTCAGAAATTATACGACGTCAGGGCTACGCCCCTAGCCTTTTCTCACGAATTATTTCCTCCTAGGAAGACCACAAGCCTACGGCACTAACCGTTCATTTCGGATTAGTTGAATCTACGAAGTACAGATCTACAGTTCTAAACGTCACCCTGCTCTGAAAGAGCAACACAACAGTAACCATGGGTTCTCAAACCCATGGTGAAAACCACACTCCCCTCCCCTGCCCTGAAGGGGCAGTATAATAACAACTCCCATTTGATGGACTACTTGATGGTCTCGGAAGATGGACAAATAAAAGCTTATGGAACAGCCTCGCTATTACTACAATCAGAGAATCAATTCTCTAAAGCATATCAACATCTAGTACCATTAAACTGATAAAACTATGGCAGGACTGAAGTATTATGAGCGCACGAAACTCTTGATTGAGCTGATTGAAAAAAAGAAGACAGGAGGGCCAAGTGATTTAGCTAGAAACATAGGAGTTCCCAAAAGAATGGTCTATTTAATTATCGATCACCTTCGATTAAGTCTTGGAAAGGATATTTCTTACTCCAAAGACAAAAAAGTTACATTTTTATCGAAAATTCTTCCTAGAGTGAAAGATTATTTCACCGATACAGTAATAAATTTAATTATCAATTAAATAAATGTTCAACCAAAAAACTAAATTTGTTATGAAAGAGCTAAATTTTGAAAAAATGGAGATGGTGAGTGGTGGTAGCATTCGTGATTGTGTAGGTGTTGGGTTATCGATTTTAGGTTTTGTAGCACTTACATATACCACAGGACCATTATGGGCTGTTGCAGGAGGTTATGGAATATGGGCTGTAAGCACAGCTATAGCAATAGATGGCTGTGCTGACACCATTGCTGGACGCAACTAAATGATATAATATGGGTAAAGTGTTTTCAATTATTTTCCTTATCGTTACTTGCATTAGTGCAGCGTACTTTTGGTTATCTAATGAGCACAACATCATTAGCAAAACAGGTCTATCAATTTTGTTGTTTTTAATATTAGCCATGCTTTTAGTTTATTTAAATTTTAAAAAAAAAGAAGAAGTTTAGTGTAGTTTAAACTTCTTCTTCATTACCCTTCCTTGTAAGCAATTGCCAGGAAGGGAATTTTATTCTTTAATCTGACTCTTCGGAATCATACACGTAGCCAAATATAGTTTGTTAATTTGTGTCAATTATTTTATTAGTTTGTTTAATTGGTATTTCTTGGCTAAAAACACACAAAAGCATGAACATCTTAGAATTTGTAAACTATTTCCCAAGTGAGGATTTCTTGAAAACCTACCGTGAGAACACCGGGATTTATTGTAAAACCTATAAAAGCTTCTCAAAACAGTACTGCTTTAGTGGAAAGAAGTTTTTTTAGTGCAGAATATGTAAAAGGAGGACTTCCCTTAAGGCAGGCATTGTAATGGAATCGAGCAATCTTTCATTGCAGACATGGTTGACCGCCTTTCTGTTGATGTCAGCCACCAAGAAAGGCTTTTCCTGCCTAGAATTCCAGAGACAGTTGGGACTTAAAAGGTATGAGACTGGGTTCAACCTCATGCACAATATCAGAGGTGTAATGGGAAAGCGGGATGATCTGTATCTAACCAAAGGAATGGTGGAATATGATGAGGCATATGTGGAAAAAGCAACAAGAAAGGAGGTTCAGGAACGTCTGAAGCGAGGTAAGGGGAGCCAAAAGCAGGCAATTGTTGCAGTCGCTTCAGAATCAACGCCATTGGGGGATCCAAATACAGGTAAGAGGAGCCGTCATTGTGGTTTTTTTTAAATGAAAGTACTAACTGATGTGACCAAAGAAACTGTGGAACAATTTGTAGAAGAATCAATAGATACAGAATCAGTTCTGTTTACTAATGAAAACACTGCATGTGTAAACCTCGAAAGATTGGTGGAAGAGCACATCAAGATAAAGTCCTCCCCAGACTCTACAAAAGTAGCTCTTAACTGGGTCCATGTGGCAATAAGTAACTTAAAAAGGAATCTGCTGGGAATCTATCACATGGTAAGTGAAAAGTATCTTCAGAATTACCTCTATGAGTTTGTATATAAGCTCAATAGAAAGTTTTTTGGTGAAAAGTTGTTCAACAGATTAATTTTTGCGGCAATTTATCCATACGTGCAACATTCCGAAAAGTCAGATTTTTTAATTTAAAAAATATTCAAACTTATGTTTTTTATAATTACCATCTCACGGCACAACATTTCATTCAAAAGGGTATGACCATTTTGATTTAACTATAATTATTTTCTGTTTAATGACTTACCAACATCATCTTATCGCGGCAATGAGATGATGGAAGGGTTAAAGTATTACGAACGGACTATACTTTTATTGAGTTGATTAAAAAAAATAGACAGGAGGGCCTGGTGACCTAGCTAGAAACATAGGAGTTTCCAAAAGAATGGTCTATTTAATAATCGATGACCTTCGATTAAGTCTTGGAAAGGATATTTCGTACTCCAAAGACAAAAAAAGTTACATTTTTATCGAAAATTCTTCCTAGAGTGAAAGATTATTTCACCGATACAGCAATAAATTTGATTATCAATTAAATAAATGTTCAACCAAAAAACTAAATTTGTTATGAAAGAACTAAATTTTGAAAAATTAGAGTGCGTGAATGGAGGTTGTAGTATTGAGGATATGATGCTTTATGCATCACTTTCTGTATATTATGCTGGTAAGAGTTCACTACTTTCTGGACTATACCTACATAAATTATATAATTGTATGTAGTTGAACTGCTCCGGTTAAAAATTACCGGAGCATCAACTAAATCCAATAAAATTAATTTTATCGCTATTAAATCTGCAAACCAAACCGACATGAGATATTTTATCTTAATGATTTTGCTGTTCGCCTCCACTATTTCTCATGGTCAAAAGCTTGAGGGAGTTTACATGGGAGATTTAATTGGAGAGCAGAATATGCTCATAATCGAAAAAGAAAAAGATCATTACTTGGTTACCATACAATCTGGGAAAAATCATTCAATCATAATGATAGGAAAAAAAACAGAAAATAAAATCAAGTTTGGTCTTCCCCTTGACAGTGGCGAAGAACTCGAAGTGGTGGCTTCTAGAAAAGATGAACTCCTTTCCTTAGTGTTTGAATTAGAAAAAAAGACATATCATGTATATTTTGAACCAGTTAGAAAAACATCTTTTGATAGTAAAAGCATATCATCCAACCATTTAAAAGATGAACGTCTTATAGGTACTTGGGTTGAAAAACAAACATTTACGCTTGAAGGAATACTTGATAAAGAGCTAGACAATTCCTCTAAAAATTACAAATTCACATATACTAATGATGGAAGAATCATACCGGAATCGCGAGTTTTTAGAGATTTAGCAAAAAAACATGGGCACAAATTTGAATTTTCAGATATACCTTCTATTTACTGGTCCACCAGTGATCATGCTATTTTATACACAGAAATTCCATCAATTAGTCAAACCATGCAGTCAACCTATCAAATCTCTGGAGACTCATTAACTATTACGGAAGAAAAAGTTAAACGAGTTTTTGTAAAAATAAAATAATTAAAAAAAAATTAATAGATTAGTTTAAATTAAACTAATATTTTTTGCTTTTGGGAGAGAAAAAATTGGTTTATAGGTGGTTTTATTTTTGGAGAGTAACAAAAGAAAAATCTTATGAGAAAAATTATAATGGCTTGCTTCTTCTTTATCTTCTTATGTTGGACTTACGCTGCTATTGATATTGCCTTCTTTAGTCCAAACTGTAATCAATTTGCAGTTTTAGGAGCTTTTGAAACATCGAGGCCTATCGCCGTGCTTATTTATTTTGTATTGGCGATTATGTCCCTTGTATCAGTTAACACAACGAATAAAATAGGAAAAAAAGGAGATTCATGATAACCTACTTAGATTCCGGAATTCGTCGTTTGATATTCACCATTCGAAATTATATACCAAAATCTTACAACTAGGCTTCCATAAGCCATTTTTCAACATCACTTTTTCAGAAATTATAAGTCCTCAGGGCTTTGCCCCTAGCCTTTTCTCACGAATTATCCCCTCCTACGAAGACCATAGGCCTACGGCCCTAACCGTTCATTTCGGATTAGTTGAATCTACGAAGGACAGATCTACAGTTCTAAACGTCACCCTGCTCTGAAAGAGCAACACAACAGTAACCATGGGTACTTAAACCCATGGTGAAAACCACACTCCCCTTCTCTGCCCTCAAGGGGCAGTACATCTCCTATAGCTCAGCAAACCCGAAATTAAACGTTTATCTTTTCCACCTTCTTTTCTAAATTGAGGCCTATCCATTATTTTTCATCAGGATTTACTCAAACACACTATATGGGATTGAACTTACCAACATTGCTTCCTTAAATCTGTCAAAACTGTAATCATTAACAAAAAAATCTTATGAGAAAAATTATAATGGCTTTCTTCTTCTTTATCTTCTTATGTTGGACTTATGCTGCTATTGATATTGCCTTCTTTAGTCCAAACTGTAATCAATTTGCAGTTTTAGGAGCCTTTGAAACAACGAGGCCTATTGCCGTGCTTATTTATTTTGTATTGGCAATTATGTCCCTTGTATCAGTTAACACAACGAATAAAATAGGAAAAAAAGGAGATTCATGATAACCTACTAAGATTCTGGAAAAGGTCGTTTGATATTCACCATTCGAAATTATATACCAAAAACCTAAAACTAGGCTTCCATAAGCCATTTTTCAAAATCACTTTTTCAGAAATTATAAGTCCCCAGGGCTACGCCCCTAGCCTTTTCTTACGAATTATTTCCTCCTAGGAAGACCACAGGCCTACGGCCCTAGCCGTTCATTTCGGATTAGTTGAATCTAAGAAGTACAGATCTACAGTTCTAAACGTCAACCTGCTCTGAAAGAGCAACACAACAGTAACCATGGGTTCTCAAACCCATGGTGAAAACCACACTCCCCTCCGCTGCCCTGAAGGGGCAGTATAATAACAACTCCCATTTGATGGACCATTTGATGGTTTTGGAAGATGGGCCAATAAAAGCTTTTGGAACAGCTGTCGATTTATTACAATCAGAGAATCAATTTTCTAAAGCATATCAACATTTAGTACCACTAAACTGATACAACTATGGCAGGATTGAAGTATTACGACCGGACCAAACTCTTGATAGAGTTGATTGAAAAAAAGAAGACAGGAGGGCCAGGTGACCTAGCTAGAAACATAGGAGTTTCCAAAAGAATGGTCTATTTAATAATCGATGACCTTCGATTAAGCCTTGGAAAGGATATTTCGTACTCCAAAGACAAAAAAAGTTACATTTTTATCGAAAATTCTTCCTAGAGTGAAAGATTATTTCACCGATACCGCAATAAATTTCATTAACAATTAAATAAATGTTCAACCAAAAAACTAAATTTGTTATGAAAGAGTTAAGTATTGAAAAAATGGGACTGGTGAGTGGGGGAACCAAATGTGGAGCAGTAGTTGCTTTGGGTTTAGGTGTTGCCGTTGGAATAGGTGCATCAGCACTTTTGGCACCCGGTATCTGGTCAAACCCAAAGGTTTGGTTTGCTGCATCCTCTGTTGTTAGTGGAGTGATAAACAAGTATGACGACCATTGTCTAAAAAAAATATAGTTCTTATGAGGACCATAATTGAATTACTAGATATTGAAAGCTTTAGCTCCTTGATTTCTACCTTGTTGATTATCGGCGGATCATGCTACTTGGCTTATGCCACGATCAAATACAGGGCTTCAAAAAACCAAAACCTCTAACCATAATTCTTCCTTGAATAATAATTGGTTAATTTGGTTCGAAAACTGGAACAATCTAAAAATAAAATCCCAGTTTTATTTGAAAATCAAAGATGAGTAGCCCTAGTAAAGCTCACTCATCTTTGTTGCAATGTTATTTCTTTATGATTATCCGCTTGTATACAAGTAGGGGCAAATGCTTGCAATAACCAGTTTGATATTCATCATTCCACATAATATACCAAAAACCAATAACTAGGCTTCCATAAGCCATTTTTCAACATTACTTTTTCAAAAATCATAAGACCTCAGGGCTACGCTCCTAGCCTTTTCTCACGAATTACTCCCTCCTACGAAGACCATAGGCCTACGGCCCTAACCGTTCATTTCGGATTAGTTGAATCTACGAAGGACAGATCTACAGTTCTAAACGTCACCCTGCTCTGAAAGAGCAACACCACAGTAACCATGGGCTCTCAAACCCATGGTGAAAACCACACTCCCCTTCTCTGCCCTCAAGGGGCAGTACATCTCCTATAGCTCAGCAAACCCGAAATTAAACGTTTATCTTATCCCTATTCTTTTCTTATTTAATCTCTGTACCTTATTTTTAAAAAATTATCACTAGTGTCCGAGAAACGATTTTAAAATAAGGGTAGATTCAATTGCTTAAACCTACCCTATTTTGTGTACTTTGTGTTTACGACAACATAAATTACACATG